>CAVUKS010000003.1:0-461984 GCA_963742145.1 uncultured beta proteobacterium | reverse complement strand
TCCCAAAGGGAAATCCGCGCAGCGCCGAAGTCAGTGTCTTGACTTCAAGTCGAGAGAGAGTACAAAGGGTGCTCGCTTCGTCCTAAGTGACGGGTTGCCAAGGTAGCGTTGGACTCGCGGCAACATAGCTCAAGAGACTTTTAACGGTTAGGAGATTTACGATGAATGGCACGCGCAAGGTCTTCGGATTCTTGATTTTGATGGCTTTCGCGGCATTCGCGTTACCGGCCGCGGCGCAAAAGGTCTACACGCTCAACCTGTCGACTTCTTCGTTAGCCGCGGGATCAGCGGCGTTGCCGCTCACGGCAACGATGAACAACATATCCCCAGACCAAGGTAATTCGACCATCAAGTCGTTCAAGCTGTGGGCTCCCGCTGGAATCACGATCAAGACGCCTGCGACCAGCCTTGTTGTTCCCGTGAACATAGGGAACGGCTACACGGCTCTCATCCAGAACAACGGAACTTCCATCTATCTCAGCAGCATCAACCTCCCGCTGAAGCCGTTCGCCGCCCAACCCCTCGTGCTGAGCATGACGGTGGCCACAGCTTGCACCGGCGGCGGTGCCTGGACCACATTCCAGAGCGGCAAATTTCAGGTGTGGAACGGTTCAGCTTTCACCGGCCAGAACTTTGACCAGCAAGCTCCGTCGAACCTGACGACAGCCTTCACGGCCGGTGCATGCAATGGCGTGGTTTACAACGGCAACGGCAGCACGGGTGGAACGGTGCCGACGGACAGCAACCTGTACGGGAATGGCGCGCAGGTGACGGTGCTGGGCAACACGGGCAATCTGGTGAAGAGCCTTAACTATTTCACCGGGTGGACCGATAATTCCGGTGGCACCGGTACCGTTTACGTTGCCGGCTCGCAATACACGATGGGCGCGACCGCCACGACGTTCTATGCCAAGTGGGCGTCCAAGGCATTGAGTATCACTTCGTCGCCGACGAGCGCGGCGGTCGGGCGTGCCGTTCGATGTCGTTGTCGGTAACGTCCCGGGTGGTGCGGTGGTCACTGTCGACCCATCCTCCTCAACCACTTGCGCTGGGGCGACAATCTCTGGCCCCACGACCACGGGATCGCCGGTGACGTCGACCAAGTTTACGGTGACGGTGCCGAGCGTGCCGGCATCGGGCGACTGTGGTCTTTTGTTCAACGCGGCGGATTACGTGTCGATCCCCATGCCGGCGATCAAGGTGTACAAGGGCGTCCTCGACTGCAATGACTATGACAGCATCAATGGTCCGTCGGACGCGGCATACGACCCGGATTTGGCGTCGTCTCTCGCGGTCAGGGATCGTCGTATGTCGGCACGCCGGGATGGGGTCTGCGCCGCGGGCCGAACAAGAATGGCGCAGCGTGCGTGAAGGTGAACTACAGTTGCGACATGACGGCCAACGCGACGACGAACGATGGTCACCTGCACGTGGGACAAGAACGTGGTTCCCGCGCAGCAGGCGACGTTCAAGTACCTGTTCCTCTGGGCACCGAGGCCGCCGCAGGCGAACGGCTGGTCGGATTATCGTCCGCTGGTTTCGTGGCCGCCCGCGGTCCCGGACAACTCCCACACGTTCCCGAACTGGGCGCCGCTGGTGAGCTGCGTAAGCGATCTGTTCTCGACGCCGCCGACGTTGATACTGCCGTTGATCCCCAACGTCTCGCCGTTTACACGATTCGCCCGCCAATACGCTGGCGCAATACCAGCCGTACGCCTTGGCCTACGTTTGCGGTGCGCAGCAGGGATGGACAGCGGTAGGAACAGCAGGAACGTCCCCGGGCAACGGCGTCCAGATGATCCAGACATGGAACGTCATCATCGACGAGGCCGACGTCAGGGTTGAAGGGACCGATAGCAACAGCTCGGTCGACGCCATAACGAAGCGGCCCTGCGGGGCCGCTTCTCTTTTGTGGGGCCGTAACGCGGTGGAAGGGCACCGGCGGAACGGCGCGGACCTTGCGGCTCGCGAGAAGAGTGCGTGTCTCGTTCACCATTTCCAGCGGAGGCTCGACGCCTTCCAGTCGGTCGAGCTCGATCAGCGATAAAGCATGGTGAGCGTCGCCTCGAATAGGTCGCGTGCGTTCCCGTGCCGCCGCGAGACTCGCGTCGAGCGAGTCGCGCGCGCCCCACAGGTCGCCCTGCTTCAGTAGCGCGTGTGCCTGCACGCGCTCGAGCAGCGGCACCATCTTCGCGACCACGCTCGATCGATTCGGCGCGCGCCGAGCAGGTCCTCGCACCAGTTCGAGCGCGGCATCGAGCTTCGCCCTTGCGCGAGCGACATTCCGCGATGCGCGCTCGTGATCGGGGACTGCCTCCTCGGCCCCACGAGCGTGAAGTTCGCCTTGGCTTCCTGGAAGTGGGCCATCGCCTCGTCGAAGCGCCCAGGCATAGTTGCACGCGGCCCGAGATACTACGAGGCAGCTGGCCAGGTAATAGCGCCACTGCGATGCCTTCCACAGCGGCAACGTTTCCTTGAGCAGCGCCTCCGCCTCGGCCCACTCGCCGCGATCGATCAGGATGTCGGCGATGTTCTAGCGTGCAGTCGTTGCGGCGACGGTGTCGCCGATCTTCAGCGCTGCGGCGCGGCCTGCTCGAAATAGGACAACGCCTCGTCCCACTTGCCTTCCTGGCGCTGACCGCACAGCCAGCCGAGGTTGAGCAGCATGTCGGCCTGGCGGACGAGATTGCCGGACTGCTCGAACTCCTTGAGCGAACGCTCCATTTGCGACTGCGCTTCTGGCTTGCCGAGGTCGCCGTAGGCCCAGCCCATGACGAAGTAGGCTTCGCCGAGCGGCCTCCGCATGCTTCGCCGCGTCGGCCTCCGCCGCCGCGTTGGTTCGCCGCCTCAATCGCCTCGTTTGTTCGGCCCTCGTACTGGAGCAGAATGGCGTACTACGCACCGGCCCGTGCGGCTTGACGCGCGGCATCAACGCCAGGCAGCTTCAAAGGACACTGCGGCGCCTGCTCGATCCAGCGCTGTGCCTCCGCATACTTGCCGAGCTTTTCCTCCACCTTGCGAGAGCTTGAGGAGAATGCTGGCGTCGGCGAGCTCGTCACTCGCGACAAGCGTGCGCGCAGCGGTGAACGCTTCGGAAGCCTTTTGAAACTCCCTCGCGAGGTACCATGCATCTCCGAGCTTTTCATTGGTGTGCGCAAGCTCCTGGGTGTCGAGGTCCGGAATCTGGCGTCCTGCCTCCAGCGCGCGCGCGTACAGCCCGGCGGCTTCGACGTAGGCGTAGACTCCCTCGCGCGCGCTTGGCGGCCGCCGTCGCGTAGCGCCACGCCGGTCGGAATTCGCCGGCTTCGAAGTAGTGCAGCGACAACGTGGCCGCCGGCCTCCTCCGGGAAGTCCATTTCCTCTTCGATATGCGCCGCGACCGCGCCGTGAAGTTGTCGCCGGAGTTTGAACGGCAAGCCCCTCGTAGGCCGAGTCGCGCAACAGCGTGTGGCGAAAGCGCAGGTACCCGTCGGGCTCCTCGTCGAACAATTCGTGCAGCCGGGACAGCGCCGCGGCGTCGGGCGCCGGACCATCCTCCTCCGAATAGAGCCAGGGCAGCATCCGCGGATGGAATGTCAGGCCGAACACCGCGACGCGACGGACCAGCGCCCGGTCGTCGGGCGCCAGCGTGTCGATCCGCGTCATCGTGGCCGCTTCGGCGGACTCGGGCAGGTCCGCCGTTCCGCCGGAATCGATCGCCGAGCGCAGCAAGTCGCGCAGGAATTGCGGATTGCCGCCGGACCGTTTCGCGACGACATCGAGGACGTGCGGCCGGAAGCGGACTCTGCGCGGTCGCAAGCTGGGCCAGGCGCAGCGCATCCTGCGGCGCGATCGGATTCAGGTCGATCCGGACTACCTCGGGCGACTCGGCCGCCTCGAATCCGGTGGCTCAATGGACGGCGCCCGATGGCGAAGAGCCACGGCTTCGCGCGCCGAGTCGTCCTGGTCAGATAGCGTCAGGAGTTCGGCCGAGGCCTTGTCCATGTGGTGGACGTCGTCGATCTCAACCAGCAGCTTGTCGGGTACCACAGCTTCCAGGAACCGCGCGACGGTTTCGTGCATCTTCGTGCGCCGGTTCGTTTCCGCCAGTTCCAGGACCTCGGGCGTGGCGGCAATTTCAACGTCGAACACGGCGGCGAGCAGCGGCAGCCACGGCGCGAGGTCGGGAGCCTTGGCCGCCACCTCGGCGCGGATGCGCTCCTCGATCTCCGCGTCGGGCGTATCGCGGCCGAATTCGTACATCTCGCGCAGCAACTCGCGCCACGCGACATACGGAATCGACGACGTGTAGGCTTCGCAGGTGGCGTGGAGCTTCTGGAATCCGGCGACTGCGTCGCGCAGCGCTTCCAGCAGCCGGGTCTTGCCGATGCCCGGCCTCTCCGACGACCTCGATCAGGCGGCCGGCGCCCCCGCGCGCGCTCGTGAAGGCCTTGCGGATCACGCCGAGTTCGACGTTGCGGCCCGTCAGCGGCAGTCGTTGCAGCGTCACCTGCCGCGTTCGTGAACCGCTGGCGCGGCCGACGGACCACGCCTGGACCGGTTCCGTCTTGCCTTTCACCGCAAACGGCTCGAGCTGCGTGGTGTCGAACAGCGTGTTGGAGCGTTCGAGCACGTCGCCCGTCGCGTAGATCTGACCGGGCTCGGCCTTGGACATCACGCGCGCCGCGAGATTGACCGCGTCGCCCATGACCGTATAGGTGCGGCGGTAGGGCGGGCCGATGTCGCCGGCGAAGACGGAGCCGCGATGCACGCCGATGCGGATCGGCAACGAAAACCTGCTTTCGACGATCTTGCGCAACGCGAGCAGCATGTGTTCTTCGCTGTCGCCGGTGGCCTTCGGCGCGCCGGCGGTAAGGATGAGCTTGCCGCCGTCGTGGTCGACGTCGGAGCCCAGGAACGTGACCTCCAGTTCCTCGGTCGCGGCTTCGACGACGCTTACCAGCTGGTGCAACGCGTCTGCGGCCGCCGCCGGCCCGCTTTGCTCGATCAGCTCATCCGTCCCCTCGTAGTGGATGAAGGCGATGGTGACCGGGCGATGTTCGGAAGCTCCGCCCCCGCCAACCACGTGGGCGCGTATCGCGGGCGACAGGCAGCGCAGCGTCAGGTCCGGCGGCGAATTCGGCCGCGGAATGTACGAGATCGACCCTTCGTGGCCGGGAGGCTCGCCCTGAAGCAGGACGCCCGATGCCCTGGACTCACCCAGACAATCCTTGGGCAGAAGCGCGGCTGTCTCCGCGCTGACGAGAATTTCGCCCGCGTTGGCCTCGTGCTCCATCGCGACCGTGCGGGTCCACGCGGGGCCGGTGGGCAGCATCTCGAGGTGCGACGTGCCGACCGCGAAGAAGTGGAAGAGTCCCGTGTGCACGCCCTGCGACATCCGCAGCGTGACCTTGGCGCCGGGCAGCTCGATCCTTCCGACCTCGTCGAGTTCGCGGCGCATCCGCACCGCGGCCGTGCAGGCGCGCGCCGCGTGGCCGTCGCCCTGGAACCACAGCAGTTGCGCGTCGCCGCCGAACTTGAGCAGGCTGGCGCCCTTCTCGTAGGCGACCTTCAGGATCGCCGCGAAACTGCCGCCGATCGTGTCGGTGATCTGTTCCGCGCCTTCGCGGCCGCCTCTCCTTGCCAATTGCTCCGAAAGCTGCGTGAAGCCGGAAATATCGGCGAACACCGCCGAACCCTCCGCAGTCCAGCTGCGACCTTCGGGATCGTCGATCAGATGCTGCTGGAGAATGCGGGCGAGATACGGAACCGCGCGTTCGGCGTTGGCTTCAGACATGGTCAGCTTTGGTTCGTGTTCCGGGTTCGCCGAGTGCGCACATGTTACATCGGGGGCGAGGATACCATTGGGGCAACGGTGGATAATCTCGACGGTTGATGCACGATAGGCGGCAATCCGAAAGGTGATGGAGGCCGGGATGGACATCAAGGTAACGCGCGACATGACCGGCAAAATGCGGCATATCGTGCACGTGCGCCAGCATGCGTTCGCGGTCGATGAGTCAGAAGCCCTCGGCGGCGAGGACAGCGGGCCGACGCCGCACGATCTGTACGACGCCGCGCTCGGGGCGTGCAAGGCGCTGACCGTATTGTGGTACGCGAAGCGCAAGCAAATTCCGGTCGAGGACATCGAGGTGTTCTATCGCGCGCGACGACTCGGACGAGCGCAACGGCACCTACCGGCTCCGCGCGACGCTCGCAATCACCGGTCAACTGACCTCCGAGCAGCGGCAGGAATTGCTCAACGTCGCCGGGAAGTGTCCGGTGCACAAGCTGATGTCGCAGGTCACCACCGAGATCGCGACCGACTACGCAGCCGGCGCGTAAGGATCGCCGATGCCTATCGATAGAGTCATTCCGCCACGCGGCCGAGATTTAGGCGGCGGATTCATGGTGCGCCGGCTGCTTCCTTCGGTCTGTCCGCGACAAGGCGTAGGACCGTTCGTGTTCTTCGACCACTTTGGTCCGATCACGACCCGCCCGGGCGACAACCACGACGTGCGGCCGCATCCGCATATCGGACTGGCGACCGTCACCTACTTGTTCGAAGGCGCGATGATGCATCGCGACAACCTGGGCAGCGTCCAGCGGATCGAGCCGGGTGCCATCAATTGGATGACGGCCGGGCGCGGGATCGTTCACTCCGAGCGTACGCCTCCCGATTTGAAGCAGAAGGAATATGTCGCCCACGGTCTGCAACTTTGGGCGGCGTTACCCGAGGCCTCACGAGGAGACCACGCCCGAGTTCGTGCATACGCCCGCCGGCGCGATCCCCGAGTGGTCGGCGCCGGGAATTCGGGTGCGCGTGCTCGTGGGCAATGTGTTCGGGCTGCGCTCGCCCGTTGCTACGTACTCCGAACGCTATACCTCGATGTGCTGGCCGAGCCGGGCGGACGTTGACCTTGCCGCCGCCCGAGAACGCACGCACCGAGCTTGCAATCTACAGCGTCGATGAGCCGCTCCAGGTCGATGGTGACGCGGTGCCAGCTTTTTCCATGGCCGTGCTGGTTCCGGGCACCGGGGCGACGATCGAAGCACCACGCGGGGCGCGCTACGTTGTGATCGGGGGCGATCCGCTGGATTCGCCGCGCACCATCTGGTGGAATTTCGTGTCGTCGAGCAAGGAGCGAATCGAGACAGCCAAAGCCGATTGGACCGCACAGCGGATGGGCAAGATCGACGGCGAACACGAATGGATTCCACTGCCATGATCGGCGCCGCCCTCCGACGGCAGGAATACAATGCCTCAGCACGCCTCGACGACTCTCAGGAGCGACCGCATGACGTCCAAGTTGCACTACCCGCTGCGAGTTCTCAGACGCACGTTCGCTACCGCGTTCGCGGCCATCCTTCTGCTCATTCCCGCGACCGGCGTCCCGCAAACCGACGCGAAGAAGGACGCGGGCCCGCCCTTCAACGACAACATCGACGACCCGGCCGAATGGGGCAAGGCGTTCCCGAAGCACTACGAGCTCTACAAGAAGTCGGTCGACATGCAGCGCACCAAGCACGGCGGCAGCGAGGCCGTGCCGCACACGCCGACACAGGCGGATCCGCGCTCGGTCGTCTCGCGCTCCAAGAGCGACGAGGACAAGGGGCTCAAGGCCATCTGGCAGGGTTACGCTTTCTCCGAAGATTTCCGCGAAGAGCGCGGCCACGCTTACATGCTCGAGGACCAGCGGCTGACGAAGCGCCAGGTCGTCGTCAAGCAGCCGGGCGCGTGCGTGAACTGCCACGCGTCGATGTACCTTGCCTACAAGAAGGCGGGCAACGGCGACATCACCAAGGGCTTCGAGAAGATCAACGCAATGCCCTACGCGGAAGCGACCAAGCTCGTGACCCATCCGGTCGCCTGCATCGACTGCCACGACGGCACGACACTCGCACTGCGAGTCACCCGCCCGGCGTTCATCGAAGGCATGCGTGCCTACAAGGCGTCGCTGGGCGTGAAGGATTACGACGTGAACAAACAGGCCTCGTCCGCCGAAATGCGCGCCTACGTGTGCGGCCAGTGCCACGTCGAGTACTACTTCAAGGGACCCGAGAAGCGCCTGGTCTATCCTTGGTCGAAGGGCCTCAAGATCGAGGAGATCACCGCGTACTACGACGAGATCGGCTTTCGCGACTGGACCCACAAGGATACCGGCGCTCCCGCGCTCAAGGCGCAGCATCCCGAGTTCGAGACGTGGAGCCAGGGCCCGCACGCACGCGCGGGTGTCACCTGCGCCGATTGCCACATGCCGTCGATTTCTGCGTCGTTCACCGATCACTGGGTGCGCAGTCCCATGTTGAACGTGCAGGCAGCCTGCGTTGGATGCCACAAGAAGCACGACGACAAGGTCACCGCGGAAGGATCTGCAAGCGCGCGTCTACGAGATCCAGGATCGGCACTGGGCGCTTCGCGAGAAGGCGATGGCGGCCGTGGTCGCGCTGATCGACGACCTTAAGGCGGCGAAGGCCGCGGGGCGCAAGGATGCGGACCTCCTCGCCGCCCGCTATCTGCAGCGGCGCTCGCAGTTCTATCTGGACTTTGTCGAGGCGGAAAACTCCACCGGATTCCATGCGCCGCAGGAAGCTGCGCGCATCCTGGGCGAATCGATCGACTTCGCACGCCAGGGCCAGATCGCACTGCGTGACCCGAGCTTCAAGCCGACGGTGCCCGTGGTCAACATTCCGCCGCCCGCCTCCGGCGAAGCCCTGAGGGTGCCCGGAAATCCGCAGGAGTATGGAACGCGCGGCCGGCGCGGCCTGCTGACGCGCGCTGGCGCAGACTGCGCAGTCCGAGTGCCCGCTGGTCGGTCCTGGCACTCGTCGCCTTGGGCGTCGTCGTCGGCGCCATCGCGATCATTGGCACGCAGGTGATGGTCCATGTCACGGGCACCGATGAATTCTGCGGTGCGGCGTGCCACTCGATGCAATGGGTCGCGAAGGAACATCGGGAGAGCATCCATGGCGCGAGTCGCACCGGCATGGTCGCGACGTGCCACGACTGCCACATTCCCCGGGAGTACCCGGAACTCCTCTGGTACAAGGCGGTGGCGGGCACCCGGGACGTCATTGGCGAGATCCGCGGCATCATCTCCACGGAGGAACTGTTCGAGAAGGAGCGGATGCGCATGGCCACCACGTGTGGACGGAATACAAGGCCAACGATTCGCGCGCGTGCCGCGGCTGCCACGCATTCTCCAACGACATGCTCGCGAAGCAGCAGGAAATGGTGCGGCAAATACACGCACCGGTGCTCGAGGGCAAGGCGACGTGCATCGACTGCCATAAAGGGGTCGGGCATGCGGCGCCCTGAGTAATCCGGACGCCATTCGGCCCATGCCGAAGTTCAAAACACTCCAGGCGATCGTCGCGGTCGCGTTGCTTGTCGCCGCCTGTGCGGCGGCGGATCCGACGCGCCACCGGAACTCGGCGCGCGCCCGCCGCTCTCCGTCGTCGTCCTTGGCGACTCGATTGCCTCGGGCGAGGGCATCAACTACGGCTACACCTACTACTACTCCGACTTTTTTCCGGCGCACTGGGAGGGCGGCGTCGTCAATCCGCAATGGCAGGGCGACTACCAGCTCTGCCACGACTCCGCGTATGCCTACGGCGATGTGCTGGCGCCGATGATCGGGGCGACGCTGACGAAGTTTGCGTGCACCGGGTCCACCTACGACAACGGGATCACGTTCGACCGGCGCTACGGCGATGTGCTGTATCGGCCGGCGCAGTTCGGCAACTGGCTCGGGATGACGAACCTCAACGCCGCCTACGATGCTGCCATGCCGGATGTCGTGATCATCACGCTTGGCGCCGACGACGTCAGCTTCGCGGATATCTTCACGTTCTGCATGGTCGGCATCACGGACGCCGCGGAGGCGGCTGCTATCGCCAATGCGCCGGACCGATCGCGCCAGCTTCGCGCCGCGTACCTGAAGCGATTCCCGACCATCGAAGCGTGGCGGAATCGCGCGCCGCGCGCGACGTCGTCGTACTGCACGGCGGACAATCCGGGCTCAGCGGTCCTGAACCTGTTCTGGGACCCGATCAACAGCGGCCAGATCGCAGGTAACTACAAGAGCCTCGTGGCGGCGATCAAGGCGCGCGGCGAGAAGGCCGGCAAGGTTCCGCAGATCATCTTCACCACCTACCACCAGCCGCTGCCGGGGCCGACGCAATCGAGATCGTGCGAGGACCTGGGCATACTTTCCGATGACGAGATCGATTACCTGATCACGCTTCAAAACCAGCTGAAGGAGACGCTGATCGCCGCCGTGAGCGGGATCGAAGGCGTGTCGGTCGCGGACATCTCCGGCGTCGTCGAAGGACATGAGTACTGCACCAAGGAACCCTGGACCTACGGCATCACCGTGCTGTACTACAACGACCAGAGCCTCGCGCCATTCCATCCGACACCGCAGGGCCAGGCCGCCATCGCGGCGATTCTGAAGGAGAGCTTTCCGGGGCGATGAACCTGTCCTCCCACAGCGTCAGCCCGATGAACCGCCGGTCACACCGCTTCTGCGTGGCACCCATGATGGACTGGACGGATCGGCACTGCCGGTTCTTCCTGCGCCTCATCTCGCGGCACGCGCGCCTGTACACGGAAATGGTGACCGCTCCGGCGCTGCTGCATGGCGACGTTCCGCGCCATCTCGACTTCGATCGCGCGGAGCACCCGGTGGCTCTCCAGTTGGGCGGCAGCGATCCCGCGATGCTTGCGCACGGCGCGCGATTGGGCGCGCAATGGGGCTACGACGAGATAAACCTCAATTGCGGTTGTCCGTCGGAACGCGTGCAGACAGGCAGCTTTGGCGCCTGCCTGATGGGCGACCCTCCGCTCGTTGCCGATTGCGTGAAGGCGATGCGCGACGTGGTCGACGTTCCGGTCACGGTCAAACACCGGATCGGCCTCGATGCGATGGAGGACTACGGATTCGTCCGCGATTTCGTCGGCACGGTCGCGCAAGCGGGCTGCGAGGTTTTCCTCGTGCACGCGCGCAACGCGGTGCTGAAAGGCCTGTCGCCGAAGGAGAACCGCGAAGTGCCGCGTCTTCGCTACGACGTCGTACACCGCTTGAAGCGCGACTTCCCGCAGCTGTCGATCGTGCTCAATGGTGGCCTCAACGACTGGCCGGCGATCGAGCGCGAGCTCGACCACGTCGACGGCGTGATGCTCGGTCGTGCCGCGTACCACGATCCCTACGTGCTGGCGCCGGTCGACTGGCGCTTGTTCGGTATCGAGACTCCGCCGCCGACGCGTGCCGACATCCTGCGCGCGCTGATGCCGTACGTTGCCGCGCAGCGCCAGCGCGGCACGCCGCTGCGCGGCATGGCGCGGCATTTCCTTGGCCTGTATCACGGACGGCCCGGAGGCAGGCGCTACCGGCAAATCCTTTCGGATTCGGTGCGTCTTCGCGACGCCGGCCCGGAGCTGCTCGAGGAGGCGCTCGCCGCAGCCGAGCCGGCGGAGAGCGCGCTCTTCGTGGATTGACGGGGACGCGTGCTCAGCGACGGCGGGCCGAGTCGTCGAGCGACTCGCTCACCTTGATGTTCCTCACCGAACTTCCCATGATGGCCTCGTCGCCGTTGTCGTCGTAGCGGATCGCGCCGCGGTCGAACTTGGCACGATAAGCGATCTCCTGATTGACTCCGATGAGCGTGATGCCGTAGTTCATCACATCGACCGATAGGTTTCCGCCCTTGGCGTTGAGGGCCTTGATGGCATTGCCCAGGTTGGCCTGCGTGATGCGGAACTTGAAATGGCGGTAGGACCCCCATGGAACCGAGGCAAACTCGGCCGAATCGGCGGCGACGGTCGTGTACTTCATGATGCGGCGCTTCCTGAAGGATGAAGTCAGGTAGTAACCGTTGTCGCCCGGTCCGATCGGCTCGAGCCGGGGGTCGAGCTCGCTGCCGTCGTTGGTCAGCACGTTGCTGTCGAACGCGTAGACGACGTATTGAAT
The DNA here is from genome assembly GCA_963742145.1 of uncultured beta proteobacterium. Taxonomy (GTDB): domain Bacteria; phylum Pseudomonadota; class Gammaproteobacteria; order Burkholderiales; family Casimicrobiaceae; genus VBCG01. The sequence goes on along the minus strand of CAVUKS010000003.1, from coordinate 450,033 downwards.
CCGATGATGATTTCTGTCTTCGAGAAAGACGACGAACACGAGTTGGCCGGCAACGATGCCCACTGGGCTGCCGCCCGTTTTCGCGTTCCACTGCGAGAAATGGGCGACGTTGATGTCGGCTTCGATGTCCAGCGAACCTGACGGGTTTCTCGCCGTGAAGATCCTCTCGAAACGCGTCCAATTGCGCTCGAACACGGTGTGCTTGTGGAATCCTTCGCACGCGATGGCGGACACGCCCGCGCAGGGATGGGGTCCGTCCGCGGTCCGCGTCAGGAAGCCGACCTCGTTTCCCGAAATCTGGAATGTCGATTGATCCGTGGTGCCGCCGATCGGGCCGCGCTGATTGAGCGAGGGCAGCGGTCCGAGTCCGGTATAGGCGGAGGGGTTATACGAAGTCTGGCTGGCGAAGGGCGAGCCGCCGGCCCACGAACGCTGAAAGCGGGCCTTCAAGTAGAACTGATCGGGGAGAGGAAGCGCGAACTGTTCCTGATACAGGTTCGATGGGTCGACCGGCGCGACGTACGGCGCAAGGATGACGCGCGTGCCGGCTGACGCCAGCGATGCCGGCGACACGACTGCGATGATGACGGCCAAGGCGCGAATCGCTGCCGGAATCATGGCGAGACAGATGGTGCGCCGGCTACTTTCCGGGCATGTCGTCCGCGACGTACGCGCGCACGATGCTTTCGAAGTCGGTATCCGCCTTCATCCCGAGGCTAGGTCCCAGCTTTGGCGCGAAATTGGCCGGCCACGTCGCGACGATCTTGTCGATGACGGGATCGTAGATCCACTTCACGCGGTCGGCGACGGCGTCACCGGCGACCTTGCGCAGCGCCGCGACCATGTCCGCGACCGGAACGCATATGCCCGGCACGTTGACCGAACGCGTGTGCGCGAACGACGCCGCGGGCGCTTCGTGACCGATGATCAGGTTCTCGATGACCGCGCGAGGGCTTTGCACCCACATCCTGGTCGCGGGCGCGACCGGACAGATGGCGTCCACGCCAGCCAGCGGCTCGCGGATGATGCCGCTCGCGAACGACGATGCGGCCTTGTTCGGCTTGCCCGGCCGCACGGTGACGGTTGGCAGGCGCAGGCTCCGGCCGTCGATGAAGCCCTTGCGCGTCATGTCGTACACGAGGTACTCGCCGATCAGCTTCTGCGCGCCATAGGATGCCTGTGGCGTGACCGGCGCGTCATCGGTCACGGGGTCGGGTACCGGCCCACCGAATACCGCGAGCGAACTCGTGAACACGAACTTGGGCGGCGCCGCCAGTCTGCGGCAACGCTCCAGCAACAGCCGCGTCGCGTCGAGATTGACGCGCATGCCGATGTCGAAATCGGCCTCCGCCTGGCCACTGACCACCGCCGCCAGATGAAAAATCGTGTCGGTGTCGCGGGTCACGGCACGTTCCACTATCGTCGGATCCGCCAGGTCACCGGCAACATTCGCGAGTCGCGGATCGGCGGGCAACGTGGCCGGCACGACGTCGAGCAGCACGATTTGCGCGATCTCGCGGGACTGGCCGCGCGCATCGGTCAAAGAGCCGCGCTCGAGCAGGCGATGGGCCAGGCGTTGGCCGAGGAATCCGGCGCCGCCGGTGATCACGATGCGCATATCGGGTCCGCTGGTCGGGGGAAGGCGCTATCATAGCCGCCCCGGTGCAACCAGGAGACGTCCATGTCGCGCCCGATACATTTCGAGATCCACGCGGAGAACACGGAACGCGCGATCGCGTTCTATACCAAGCTATTCGGCTGGGCGTTCTCGCAATGGGCAGGTCAGCCGTACTGGCTGATCAAGACCGGCGAGAAGGGTACGCCCGGCATCGACGGCGGACTGTTGCCGCGACGCGGCCCGGGCCCCGCCGACATGGCGGCCGTCAATGCTTTCGTCTGCACGGTCGACGTGGACGACTTGGACGCCATGGTCAACAAGGCTGTCGCGGCGGGTGGAACCATCGCACTGCCCAGGATGCCGATTCCGACGGTTGGTTGGCTTGCGTATGCCAAGGATACGGAGGGCAACCTGTTCGGGATGATGCAGATGGATGACAAAGCGGCATGATTCCAGTGCCGGCACCACGTCGCCTGCGCATCGCCACGCGCGAATCGGCGCTGGCGATGTGGCAGGCGGAGCACATACGCGCGCGCCTGGTCGCGCACTATCCGGGCATGACGGTCGACCTGCTGGGGTTGACCACGCAAGGTGACCGCATTCTCGACCAGCCGCTGTCCGCGATCGGCGGCAAGGGCCTTTTCATCAAGGAGCTCGAGGTCGCGATGGACGAGGGCCGCGCAGACATGGCCGTGCACTCGTTGAAAGACGTGCCGATGGAGATGCCGCCCGGTTTCGCGCTGGCCTGCATCACGGCTCGCGAAGATCCGAGGGATGCATTCGTGTCGAATCGCTACGGCGGGCTCGCGGAACTGCCGAAGGGTGCCGTGGTCGGGACGTCGAGCCTGCGGCGCGAGGCGCAATTGCGCGAGCGGTATCCGCACGTCGCTATCGAACCGCTGCGCGGCAACGTGAATACACGACTGCGCAAACTCGACGAGAACCAATACGCGGCGATCATCCTCGCCGCCGCGGGCTTGAAGCGGCTGGGATTCGGATCGCGCATTGCGGCGTTCCTGGAACCGGAAGACAGCCTGCCCGCGCCCGGCCAGGGCGCGTTGGCGCTCGAATGCCGCAGCGATCGCCCGAACATCCTGGCCGCGCTTGCGCCGTTCGCCGACTTCGGCACGACGCTGGCCACCACCGCCGAGCGTTCGTTCTCCCGTGCGCTGGGAGGCAATTGCCACACGCCGCTGGCTGCGTACGCCGAATGGGAAGAGGGCACGTTGTGGCTGCGCGGACTGCTCGCGGGCCGCGATGGCCAGGACATCCTGCGTGGCGATGTCGAGTCCGATGTCGCAAGCGTCGAGGCGGCGGAAAGCTTGGGACGCGAACTTGCCGACGACTTCCTGGCGCGCGGCGCCGCACGCTTTATCGCTGCCTGACGCGGCGAACGCCAATTTGAACGTGCATGCGCTGCAGGGCGTGTCCGCGCCGGCGGGTCCTCTGTCCGGTGTGGGCGTGATCGTGACGCGGCCGGCGCGCCAGGCGGCGGGAATCGCGCAACAGCTGGCGGTGCTCGGCGCCAGGCCGATCGTGTTTCCCGCGATCACGATTCTGCCGCCAGCGAATCGCGCTTCGCTCGACTCGGCGCATGCGGCGCTGGACCAGTACGACATCGCGATCTTCGTTTCCGCCAACGCCGCGGAATACGGCGTGCCGGCGCCCGATGCGTGGCCCGCGAGGTTGCGGACACTGGCACCCGGTCCCGGCACGGCCGCCGCGCTCGCCGCAACAGGCATCGCTAACGCGACGATTCCCGCGACGACCTTTGACAGCGAGGGATTGCTTGCGCTGCCGGATTTGCACGACGTCGCCGGAAAGCGCGTCGTCATTTTCCGCGGCGAAGGCGGGCGCGGCGAACTGGGCGAGGTCCTGCGCGGCCGCGGCGCGAAGGTCGATTATGCCGAATGCTATCGGCGCGCGATGCCCGCGACCGGCGCGGCGGGCTTGAGCGAAGTGCTGCGCGAAGGCGCGCGCCCATGCGCTGACATTGACGTCGAGCGAGGGCCTCGACAATCTCTGCGCGTTGCTCGGGGCCGAGGATTCGCAGCTGCTCCGGCGCCTTCCCGCCTTTGCGCCCCACCCGCGCATTGCGCAGCACGCGCGCGAGCTGGGTTTCGACGCCATCCAATCCGGCGCCACCGATGCCGGACTCATCAATGGATTGCTAGAATGGTTCAGGCAGCATCCGCTAACCTGACGCTAACTGGAAAGAACACGATGGCCCAACCCGACATCATCGTCACCGCACCGCTGCCGCCGTTCCTCTACGATCCGCTGAAGGCGGATTTCCACTGCCACGACTACCAGATGGCCGGCGACAAGCCGGCGATTGCTGGCAGCGGAAGGACCGCGCATTCGCGGACTGGTGCAAGGTGGTGGAACCGTGACGCCGACGACGCTGCTCGACGCGCTGCCGAAGCTCGAAATCATCTCCGTTTTCGGCGTCGGCTATGACGGCGTGCCGGTCGATTACTGCCGGTCGCGCGGAATCAAGGTGACCAACACGCCCGACGTGCTCACCGAGGACGTCGCCGACGTGGCGCTGGCGCTCATCATGATGACGGGACGTGGCTTCGTCCGCCTCAACCGCTTCGTGCACGCCGGCGAATGGGAAAAGCGGGGACCTGAACTCACGACCAAGCTTGCCGGCAAGCGCGTCGGCATCCTGGGACTAGGACGCATCGGCAAGGCCATCGCAGAACGCGTCAGCGCGCTGGGCATGCACGTCTCCTATACCGGCCGCAAGCCGCAGGACGTTTCCTATCGCTTCGTGCCGGACCTCGTGACCCTTGCCGGCGGAGTCGGATTTCCTCGTCGTGGCGTGCCCCGGGAGGCGCCGCGACGAAAAACGTCGTCAACGCCGGCGTGCTCGCGGCACTGGGCAAGAAGGGGACGATCGTCAACATCGCGCGCGGCTCGATCATCGACGAGCCGGCCCTGGTTGACGCGCTACGGGCTGGAACCATAAAAGGTGCGGGACTCGATGTCTTCGCCGACGAGCCCCACATTCCCGCGCCGCTGCTTGAGATGGACAACGTCGTGCTGCTGCCGCACGTCGGCAGCGCGACGCACGAGACGCGCAAGGCAATGGGCGACCTGTGCAAGGCGAACCTGGACGCCTGGTTCGCCGGCAAGCCGGTGCTTACGTTGATCCCCGAATTGGCCTGAGACAGGCGCTAGGGCGACGGTTCGGAAGCCGTCGCCGGCGGCGCCACTTTCTGTTTCGGCGAGAACAGCACCGCAAACAGCGAGGCGAGCACCAGCGCGAGCGCGACGAATTCCGCGATGCCCGGCCTCTCGCCCAGGAAGAGCATGCCTGCGAGCACGCCGACGACGGGAACGGGCAGCGACGAGAGCGACGACACCGCCACCGGCAGCGTGCGCGCCAGCGTGAACCACGCCCAGTGCGCGATGGTTCCGGCGAGGAACATGTTGTAGACGATCGCGAACCACGCCTTGCCCGAGAGGGTGGTCAGCGACGACGCAGCGTGCGGGTCCAGGAACGGCGCGAGGATCGCCAGCGGGAGCCAACCGAGCAGCATCATCCAGCCGGACAGCGCGTTCTGCGCGAACGGCGGCTTCCACTTGCGCAGCAGCACCGTGCCGAATGCCCACAGCACCGCCGCAGCGAGGATCATGAACGCGCCGGTCGGCGCCGATCCGATGTGGCGGATGTCGTCGCCGAGCAGTATCGCCATCGCCAACATGCCCAGTACGAGACCGATAGCCTTGCGGCGGTCGAGCTTCTCGTCCAGCACCGCCATCGCGATCAGCGTCGACCATATCGGCATCGTGTAGGCGATGATCGCGCTGCGTCCCGCGGGAAGCTGCTGCACGCCGAACAGCACGAAGCCGTTCCAGCCGGCGATGTTGAGAAACGCGAGCGTGGCCAGGCGCCCCCACCACGCCCGCGGAATGCGGATGGACTCGCCGCTCCAGCGGGTGACCAGGAACATGCCCAGCGCCGCGACAGGCAGCGTGAGCGCGCGGAATGTCAGCGGCGCGACCTCGGTGACGCCGATCTTGAGCACCGGCCAGTTGCATCCCCACACGACCGCCAGCAGCAGGATCGGCACGATGGCATGCGCCAGCGGATGCGCGTCGGCACGCGCCGGTGATTTTCCCATCGTCGTGGCCTAGCGTGCCGGCGTCTCGCCGTACTTGGACTGGTGCAATTCACGCGCCTGCGTGACCCACGCCGTCGCGGCGGATGCGGCCCGGAAATTCGGGCAGCTTGGCGTCGATCTCGTCGATGTCGCGCTCGCTCCAGTGCGCGATTTGCCGGTAGGTCGCCACGCCCAGCCGGTGCAGCATGCGTTCCAGCACCGGTCCGACTCCCGACGATGAGCTTGAGATCGTCGAACGTGTTGGGACCGGTGAGCAGCGGCGGCAGCGCGTTGTTCTCGAGGTCGACGACGAGTTCGCGGTAGCGCGCGGTATCGGCTTGCGCCTGCGCACATTCGCGCAGCAGGCGGCGCCTGTCTTCAGCGAAGTCGGCGAGCTGGAGACGCAGGGCCTCGGCGGTGGTGGCCGCGCGCCGCAGCGCGTCGCCTTCCGCGGCAAGACTGCGCACCAGGCGCGCCTTTTCGTCCGAGAAGCGACCGTCGTTCCCGCACTCGTCCACCTTTGGCTCTCGCATGCGCGAGGACGACCGTCGCAGGAAGCCCGGAAGGTGCCGGCTCCGGCGCAGGCGGCGGCGCTGGCGAATTCACCGCTTCGCGCAACGGAAGCGTGGCCAGCGTGTCGCGGCGGCCGCGCAGCATGCCCGCGCGGTACGCAATGAAGACGCCGATCGCGAACGCGATGAGGACGAGCAGCGTGAGGCCGTTCACAAAAAGGGGAAGCCCGTGCAGGTTGGCGTGGGGCCGCCCGCTTGGCGACCGTAGGGCGAATTGTAAGCGACGGCGGGGTTCGGCTGCCAGCGTCGCGCTGTCGGCGGCTGCTAGAATTGATGCTCGCAGGACGCCCACGATGGACCCCACTCCTCCCGATGCCGACGGTGTAGCGCGCGCAGCCGATGTCCGGCTGGGAGGCCGTCGCGCGTGACGAGGCCGGCCACGCCGTTGGGCAAGCCGGCCTCGCGCGGCTTCGTCGCGATTGTCGCCGTCGTGCTGGCAGGCATCACGGGCCTGGCCTGGCTCGAAGCGCGCAACAGCGCCGATTCGTTGCGCGTCGACGTCGCGAAGCGCTTGTCGGAAGAGGAGTCCGCGCTGGCCCAGGTCAAGGCACGCGATGCGGACCAGACCGGCGACCTGCGCGAGGCGCACGCCAAGCTCGCGCTGCTGGAGACTCGGATGGGCGAGTTGCAATCGCAGCAGGCATCGCTCGAAACGCAGTATCAGGACATCGCGCCGACGCGCGATGACGTCGTGCTCACCGAAGTGGAGCAAATGCTGTCGCTCGCGAGCCAGCAACTCTCGCTGGCCGCTAACGTGCCCGGCGCGCTCGCCGCGCTGCAGCTTGCCGACGGCAGACTGGCCGGGACCAATCGCGCGCAGTTGACGCCGCTGCGCAGCGCGCTCGGCCGGGACATGGAGCGCCTGCGCGCCGTTCCCAGCGTCGACGTGTCCGGAATTGCGGTGAAGCTCGACCGCGCACTGGCTGCGATCGACTCGCTGCCGCTCGCCCAGGACGAACGTGTTCCGGCGCCGCCGCCAGTAGCGCCGCGAGGCGATGATCCCGCGTGGCTTGCGTTCCTGCGCAGCACCTGGGGCGAACTCAAGGCGCGTCGTGCGCATCGAAGTGTCGGACCGCGACGCGCCACCGCTGCTGGCGCCGACGCAGCAATACTTCCTGCGCGAGAACCTGCGCCTGCGGCTGCTCGCCGCGCGCGTCGCGCTGCTCGTCCGCGACGAGGCCAACTTCAAGTCGGACATCGCGGCGGCCAATGCCTGGTTGAAAAAGTACTTCGATACGCGCGTCAAGGCCGTGCAGGCGCTGATGGCTACGCTCACGCAAATCGGCACGACGGTGATGCCTGCCGAGCTGCCGGACATCAACGCCAGCCTGACCGCTTTACGTACGGTGAAGGCGTCGCGTGAGCGCATCGGCGTGAGGGCGGTGACGGCCCCGGTCGCGCCGTCGCCTGCGCGCTGACGCGGCAGAATCCGCATGCGCACCCTGTTCGCGTTCCTGCTGCTCGCCGTGCTCGCGGTGCTGGCGGCGTTGCTGTTCAAGCTCAATGCCGGATACGCGCTCTTCGTGGCACCGCCCTATCGCGTCGAGTTGTCGCTCAACGCGTTGCTCGTCTTTCTTTTCGTTGCTTTCACGCTGGCCTACCTTCTGCTGCGGTTGTCATCGCGGATCTCGCGCTTGCCGCGCGAAGTGCAGGAGGCCCGGCGCCGCCGCAACGTCGAGCGCGCTCGCGCGAAGCAGGATGCGGCGGTCGTGGCGCTGCTCGAGGGCCGTTACGGCAAGGCGTGCCAGATTGCCGATGAAGCGCTGGCCATTCCCAACTCCTCGGGCATTGCGGCGCTGGTCGGCGCACGCGCAGCGATCGACTCCCGCGACTTCGACGCAGCGCTGACGTATCTCGGGCGAGCCGATGCGGGCGTGGGCAGCCTGGCGGTGCCGCGCCTAATGCTGACAGCGGAAACGGCACTGGAGCGCGGGCAACCCGGGCGACGCGCTGAGCCAACTGGCCGAACTGAAGCGCGACGCGGGACTGCACACCGCGGCGCTCAGGCTCGAGCTGCGCGCGCTCACAGCGGCCGGCCGGCAGGCGGAAATCCCACCGCTCGTCGATCAGCTGGTCAAGCGCCGCGTCTATGATGCCGCGCAGGGCGACCTGTTGCGCGCGGGCGCGCACGCGGAGGCGCTGGCGACATTGCGTCAGGATGCCACCGGCCTGCGATCCTACTGGAATCGCCTGTCCGATGTGGACCGGCTGAATCCGAAAGTGGCGCGTGCCGGCGCGGAGAGCTTTCTCGTGCTTGGCGGCGACCGCGAAGCGGCGGAGATCGTCGTGCGCTGCCTCGACAGAGGCTGGGATCCGGAACTCGTGACGTTGTATGCCCGCTGCCGGACGCCCGAGCCGACAAAGCAGCTGGAGACGGCCGAACGCTGGCTGTTGCAGCACAGCCAGGATGCGGCTCTTCTCTATGCGCTCGGCAAGCTGTGCGAGCGCGAGGGCCTGTGGGGCAAAGCGCAGACGTACTTCGAAGCCAGCCTTGCGCTCGACGACCATTGGCGTGTGCATGTGGCGCTGGGCGAAATGCTGGGGAGGCTGGGGCGCGACGAAGCCGCCAACAGTCATCTGGCCAGCGCGCTGTCGCTGGCCCTGGCCGAACTCAGTCGCCGGCCCCGCTAGGATCCGCGAGTCCTCGCTTCCGCTTCGGCCGCGTAGGTAAAACTGTCGGCGTAGAACTCTTCCACCGGCAACCCGTGCTTCTGCGTGAATTCGGCGCGCGCCGCATCGATCATCAGCGGACCGCCGCACGCGTAGACCTGGTAGCCGGACAAATCCGGAAAGTCCGTCGCCACGGCGGCATGAACAAATCCGGTGCGGCCTGGCCATGCGTCCTCGGGAAGCGGATCCGACAAGCACGGGGATGTACGTGAAGTTGCGATGCTGCGACTGCCATAGGCCCGGCAGGTGCGGCAGGTACAGATCGCGCAGCGAACGCACGCCCCAATACAACACCAATTCGCGATCGAGCTTGTGATGCAACGCGTGCTCGATCATTGCCTTTATCGGCGCAAAGCCGGTTCCGCCGGCGACGAATATCGCCGGCTTGTCGGATTCCTCGCGCAGGTAGAAAGCGCCCAACGGACCTTCGAAGCGAAGGATCTCGCGCCCCTTGTACTGGGCGAACAACAGGTCGGTGAAAAACCCGTTCGGCACATGCCGGATGTGCAGTTCGAGCAACTGGTCGTCGTGCGGTGCCGTGGCCAGCGAAAAACTCCGGCGCTTGCCGTCCTTTAGCAGAAAGTCGATGTACTGGCCCGCGAGAAACTGCAGGCGTTCGTTCGCCGGGAGCTTGATGCGCACGATGGCGACATCCGGCGCGGCCTTCTCGATCGACTCGATGCGGCAGGGCAGCCGCTTGATCTGGATGTCGCCGGCACGCCGCACTTCGCGCACTTCGATGACGAGATCGGTGAGCGGGCGCGCGCAGCAGAAGAGCGCGAGGCCCGTGCGCTTTTCGTCGTCCGTCAGCGTCGACGCCTGGTGCGGTCCGTAGTCGACGTCGCCCGCCAGGATCCTCCCCTTGCACGTTCCGCAGGCGCCGTTGCGGCAGCCGTAGGGCAGCATGAGGTCGTTGCGCATTGCCGCGGCGAGCACGGTCTCGTCGTCCTCGCACGCGAACGAATGATCGCTGGGCTTTATGGTAATCTTTGCCGTCATTTTGAAGCGTTCAGGTTGCGCCATTCGCGGCCTGCACCGCGGTCAGGGCCGGGAAGTGATCAGGGTACGGATGTGGTCAGGGTACTGATGATCGGATGCGGTGATGTCGCACTGCGCGTGGCCTCGCTGCTGCGCGGCCGGGTCCGGCTCTACGGCCTCACCCGGCGCGCCGCCGAGGGACCCAAGCTGCGGGCCCATGGCATCGTGCCGCTGACCGGCGATCTCGACGACTATACAACGCTTGGTCGACTGCGCACTGCGCCCTACGCGGTCCTCCACTTCGCGCCGCCGCCTTCGGACGGCCGCGACGATCCACGCACGCAACGACTCATCGCAGCGCTGGCAAGGGCGCGGATTATACCGCGGCGCTTCGTCTACGTATCCACGTCCGGGGTCTATGGCGATTGCGCCGGCGCTCGCGTCGACCGAAACGCACGCCCGGCGCGCGCAGACACCGCGCGCGCGACGGCGCGTCGCGGCCGAAGACCGGCTGCGCTCCTGGGCGAGTGGTTATGGCGTGCAACTGGCGATCCTGCGCGCGCCGGGAATCTACGCGCAAACACGGCTTGCCGCTCGACCGGATCCGGCAGGGAACACCCGTGCTCGCGGCGGAGGACGACGTCTACACCAATCACATCCACGCCGACGACCTCGCGCGGGCAGTCGTCGCGGCAATGTTCCACGGGCGGCCGAATCGCGCCTACAACGTGACCGACGACGCGCAAATGAAGATGGGCAACTGGTTCGACGCCGTGGCCGATGCGCACCAGATGCCGCGGCCGCCGCGCGTCACGTGGGAAGAGGCGGAGCAGCGCATCGCGCCCATGCTGCTTTCGTTCATGAGCGAGTCGCGCAGGCTCGACAACGACCGGCTGAAGCGCGAGCTGCGCGTGCGCCTGCGCTTTCCGACACCGGACGCCTTGCTCGGCGACGTCGCGCGGCGCGACCTCAAGAAACAGCTCGCGTTGCCGCTATGACGAGCGCGCGCAGTGCATCGGTGGCGCGCACATGGAAGCAGCGCATCGACGCCTACGAACGGCTGGTGCGGCTCGACAAGCCGATCGGCATTCTGCTACTGCTGTGGCCGACGCTCGCGGCGCTGTGGCTGGGCGACGTTCGGCCAGCCGGCGCTGACGCTGATCATCGTCTTCACCGCCGGCACGATCTTGATGCGCTGCGCCGGCTGCGCGTTGAACGACTGGGCCGATCGCGATTTCGACGCGCATGTGAAGCGCACGGCCGACCGGCCGCTGGCGCGCCTCGACATCGAACCCTGGGAGGCGCTCGTCGTCGCCGCGGTGCTGGCCGCGGTGGCGTTCCTGCTGGTGGCTTACGGAACCAACCTGCAGACGGTGCGCCTGTCCGTGGTGGGGGTGGCCATCTCCGTCGCCTATCCGTTCACCAAGCGCTTCCTCGCCATTCCTCAGGCGTTCCTCGGCCTGGCGTTTTCCTTCGGCATCCCGATGGTCTTCACCGCGGTGTACGGCACATTGCCGCTGCTGGCGTTGGATCTTGTTCATCGTCAACCTGTTCTGGGTGGTCGCCTACGACACCGAGTACGCGATGGTCGACCGCGACGACGACATCCGACTGGGCCTGCGCACGTCCGCGATCACGTTCGGCCGCTTCGACGTCGTCGCCGTCGCGGTCTGCTATGGCGTCTATTTCGCCGGCACTGCCTGGATAGGTTCCATGCGCGGCATGGGGCCGCTCTTCTGGATCGGATTCACGGTGGCGGCGGCGTTTGCCATCTATCATCTCTGGCTCATTCGCACCCGCGAACGCGATCGGTGCTTCCGCGCGTTCCTTTCCAATCACTGGCTGGGATTCGCCATGTTTGCCGGAATCGCGCTGGACTATGCGCTCCGGCTGAACGCGTGGCCGCGTTGCATTGACTGGCGACCGGCTGCGCGGATTGCCGCCGGTGGTAGCCGCCGACGCGCGCGTGCTGATCCTCGGCAGCTTTCCGGGCGAAGCTTCGCTCGCCGCGCGCGCAGTACTACGCGCATCCGCGCAATCACTTCTGGCCGCTTGCTGGCGAGCGTGCTGGACGAACCGCTGCCGGCGCTTGCCATATCGCTGCGCGGCTCGCGCGCATCAAGTCGCGCGGCGTCGGCGTGTGGGACACGATTGTCGAATGCGCGCGCGACGGGAGCCTCGATTCCGCGATTCGCGATTCCGTGGGCGGCGAGATCAGCCGCATCCAGAGGCGCGCACCGGGCATTCGACTCGTCGGATTCAACGGCCGGACCGCGGCGCGCGCGGAACGCCGCTGGCGCGAGGCCGGATACGCTACACTCGTGCTGCCGTCGTCCAGCCCGGCCTACACGCGGCCGTTCGCGGAAAAGCTGGCGGCGTGGCGGGCCATCGCCGCCTTTCTTTGACCTGCCGTCGACGCGCAGCGTTCGACGCAGCGCCCTAATCCGGGAGTACCCAATGTTCGGCATTTCTCCTAGGCATCTGCGACTGATCCTTTTGGCGCTTGCAACCGGCACCGCGGCTGCGATGGCGTGCGCGCAGTCGCTGGCGCCCGATATCACCGTGACGAGAATCATCAACGCGCCGGTCGCGGACGTATGGAAGGCGTGGACGACGGCGGAAGGCATCGAGAGCTTCTGGGCGCCGAAAGCGGCGAAGGTTGAACCGATGCCCGGTGGCGCATTCGAACTCTGGTTCGGCGTCAACGCTCCGGAAGGTTCGCGCGGCAGCGAAGGCTGCCTCGTGCACAGCGTGAAGCCGATGGAGCAATTCGTGTTCGAATGGAATGCGCCACCCGATATTCCGATGATCCGCAAGCTGCGCACGCTGGTGTACCTGGACTTCAAGCCGCTCCCCGACAACCGCACCGAGGTCACGCTGCGCAACTTCGGCTACGGCACCGGCGACGACTGGGCGAAGAACAAGGCGTACTTCGAGAAGGCGTGGCCCAATGTGCATGGGTGCGCTCGAAAAGCGCTTCGCGGCGAAAGGCTGATCGAACGTGGACACGAATCTCGAAGGCAAGATCGTCATCGTCACCGGCGCCAGCAAGGGCATCGGCCTCGCCTGCGCCGCAAGTTTCCTGCGTGCCGGGCGCCAAGGTCGCGCTGGTATCGCGCAGTCGCGGCAATCTCGACGCCGCGCTGGCCAAGTTGCCGCGATCGACGCATGCGCCCATCGCGATCGTCGCGGACCTTACGCGCGCGGACGAAGCGGCGCGAATGGTGGCCGACGTCGTGGCGCAATTGGGGCCGATCGACGTCCTCGTCAATTCGGCAGGCGCCGCCAAGCGCACCGCCCCCGACGACCTTTCGGCGCAGGCGTGGCACGACGCGATGGACGCGAAGTTCTTCAGCTACGTGCATCCGCCGGACATCGTCGTCAAGCAGATGGCGGCGCGCGGCCGCGGCGCGATCATCAATATCATCGGCATGGGCGGCAAGGTCGCCAATCCGATTCATCTGCCGGGAGGCGCTGCCAACGCCGCGCTGATGCTCGCCACGGCCGGACTCGCCGCCGCCTATGGGCCGCGGGGCGTGCGCGTCAATGCGATCAGTCCCGGCACTACGTTGACCGGGCGCGTGCAGGAAGGCCTGGCGGTGGAAGCGAAGATGACCGGCACGCCGGAAGCGGAACTGCTGGCGCGACAGCAGGCGAAGATTCCGCTGCGCCGCGCGGGGTCGCCGGAGGAAGTGGCGCAGGTCGCGCTGTTCCTGGCATCGGACGCGGCGAGCTACGTCACCGGTGCGATCATTCCGATGGACGGCGGCAGCGCGGCCGTCATCTAACGCGCGTCCTCGCCGTCTCGCGGACGAACAGCGTCGCGAGGGCGCCGAACGCCGCCGTGCCCGCAAGCAACATCAGCGCGTTGTCCCAGGCGTGCGCCACGTCGCCCGCCGCGCGTCCGCGGTCGAGCACCCAGCCAACCAGCGGCTGCAGCGCACCGGCGCCTAAGAAAATGCCGACGTTGACGACGGATGTCGCCATGCCGGAGTGTTCGGGCCGATTCACTTCCTTGGCCACGGTCCACGTGAGCACGAAGCCCGATATAAGCAAGCCCATCAGGAAAAACCACGCATAGCTTGCAAGCGGCGACGGCTGCCAGTGCAGCAGCCACGGCAGCCACGACATCGCGTAGAGAAATGCGTAGCGCCCGCATGACATCGCGCCGGTTGCGCAGCCGGTCGGACAGCGCGCCGACGACGAGTGAGCCGATCGCGACACCCAGCAACAGCACGCTGCCGTGCTGCGCGGCGACGTTGCGCGGCATGCCGTACACCTGCTGCAGATACGGCACGGCCCACAGGCCGGCGAAGGCCAGGAAGCTTCCGCCGATGCCGATATTGACGAAGAACGTCGGCCACGTCTTCGCGTTGGCCAGCACGTCGAACAGCGCCTGCCGCCACGGCGTGCGCACGGTACCGGCGGGAAGTGCTGCCTGCACCGGCGGAAAGCCGCGCTGCTCGGGCCGGTCGCGAACGATGTTCCATGCCGCTATACCCATGGCGATGGAAAGCAGTCCCAGGCCGACGAAGACGGTGCGCCACGACGCGACAGTGACGACCCATGCGAGCGGCGCGCCGGCGATGACGGCGCCCAAATTGCCCGCGAATTGCACCACGCCCACGAGCGTCGCGAAGCGATTGGCGGGAAACCACACCGCCGAGATCTTCAACAACGAGATGAACGCGACCGAGACGCCGATGCCGACGAACGTGCGGCCGATCGCCGCGACCTCCCACGAAGGCGCCAAGCCGAACAGCAGCGAACCGGCGCCCGCGATCAGCGCCCCGATGGTCACGATGAGGCGCGGGCCGAGCGTGTCGGCCATCACGCCCACCGGGATCTGCAACAGCGTGTAGACGAAGAAATAGGTCGCCGCAAGCGTGCCGAGCACCGCGGAGTTGATCGAGAACGCGCTGGTCAGCTCGCCGGCGATGGCGGCGGGCGCCGTGCGGTGGAAGAACGACAGCACGAATCCGGCAAGCAGGATGCCGAAGATCGCGAGGCGCGTGCGATCGAACTGAAGCTCGCGTGATCGGGCGCCGGCAGCGGTCATGTGGCATTGTAGCCGCGGTTCACGCCGCGCCGATTTGGTCGCGGCCGTGGCGCAAGGCTATGATGCGCGGCATCCGTCACGTTATCCGCCATGGCCTATCGCGACCTCCGAGACTTCATTGCCCAGCTGGAATCGCGCGGCGAACTGCGGCGCATCGCGCTGCCGGTCGATCCCAGACTGGAAATGACGGAGATGTGCGACCGCGTGCTGAAGGCCGGTGGTCCCGCGCTGCTGTTCGAGAATCCCAAAGGAAATCTGCGCTCTCCCGGCGGCAGCGCGATTCCGGTGCTGGGCAACCTGTTCGGCACACCGCAGCGCGTCGCGCGCGCGATGGGTGTCGAAGGCGACGACTGGCGCACGGCGTTGCGCGAAATCGGGAAACTGCTGGCGTTTCTTGAAGGAGCCCGAACCGCCGAAAGGACTCAAGGACGCGTGGCAGAACACGCGCCCGGTGTTCATGAAGGTGCTCGACATGGCGCCGAAGGAGCGCACGACGGGGCCTTGTCAGGAAGTCGTGTGGGAGGGCGCGGACGTCGACCTCGCGCGCTTTCCGGTGCAAACGTGCTGGCCGGGCGATGCCGGGCCGCTGATCACGTGGGGACTTACGGTCACGCGCGGTCCGCGCAAGAAGCGGCAGAACCTCGGCATCTACAGGCAGCAGGTCATTGCCCGCAACAAGGTGATCATGCGCTGGTTGGCGCACCGCGGCGGCGCGCTGGACTTCCGCGACCACGCGCTCGAGACGCAGGGCAAGCGGTTCCCGGTCGCGGTCGCGCTCGGCGCCGACCCGGCGACGATCCTGGGCGCGGTGACGCCGGTTCCGGACTCGTTGTCGGAATATCAATTTGCGGGCTTGCTGCGCGGCGGCCGCACCGAGATCGTGAACTGCCTGTCCCACGACCTGCAGGTGCCCGCGTCGGCGGAAATCGTGCTGGAAGGCTTCATCGAGCCCGACGCGGAAGACTCTACCGGCTACGAGACGGCGCCCGAAGGACCGTTCGGCGACCACACCGGCTATTACAACGACGTCGAGCGCTTTCCGGTCCTCACCATCGAGCGCATCACGCTGCGCCGCGATCCGATCTACCACTCGACGTATACCGGCAAGCCGCCGGACGAACCGTCGATGCTGGGCGTCGCGCTGAACGAAGTGTTCGTGCCGCTCTTGCAGAAGCAGTTTCCTGAAATCGCCGACTTCTACCTGCCGCCGGAAGGCTGCTCGTACCGGCTCGCCGTCGTGTCGCTGAAGAAGCAGTATGCCGGGCATGCCAAGCGCGTGATGTTCGGCGTCTGGAGCTTCCTGCGCCAATTCATGTACACCAAGTTCATCATCGTCACCGATGACGACATAGACATCCGCGAATGGCGCGAAGTCGTCTGGGCGCTGACCACGCGCGTCGACCCCAAGCGCGACACGCTGATCGTCGAGTCGACGCCCATCGACTACCTGGACTTCGCGTCGCCGGTGGCCGGGCTGGGCAGCAAGATGGGCATCGACGCCACGCACAAGTGGCCGGGCGAAACGCAGCGCGAATGGGGACGCACCATCGCGATGGACGCCGCCGTCAAGGCGCGCGTCGACGAGCTGATGAAAGAGCTTCGACTCTAGAAGCGGCTGCGCAGGCTGCGCACGACGCGCATCACCATCATGCCGATGGATATCGTCCGCATGACGCGTCCGAGCCGCGACATACCGAATACGGGCACGGCGATGGCGACGAGCGTGGCCGCGATCGAACGCACACGCCCTCCCTGCGCGCGGTGCGAGGTGCGGCGGCGACACGACTTGCCCGACGTCGTGCCACGCCATCCTGGCCTGCAAGCGATGCAGGTGGGATTGCGCCACCAACAGCGATTTGCGGCGGGCGAGAGCTTCGCGGTTCATGTCGTCGGTGGCGCCGCGGGAGGAGTATTGTCGCGACCGGCAAGCAGCGCGCGATCGCGTTCGAACTCGGCAATCGTAGCGGCGAACGGTGTCGGCGCAACGCCCGCCGCCTGCGACCGCAACGCCAGCAACGCCGCGCCGGCACCGGCAAAGACAACGGCGACGATGGCGATGGCCGTGAGGCGGTGGGTATCCCAATAGTAAGCAATGACCCAGCCCGCGATGAACAGCACCGCGAACATGAACATCGCCATCGCCGCGAGCAGCAACGTAAGCTGCTGCTGCACGCGGTCGCGTTCCTCCGCCAATTCGAGCGACGCGAGTTCCAGGCGCGTCCGCACCAAACCGAGCAGCGAGGCGCCGAGACGCGCGGCGGCGCCACGCAGGTTACGCGGTGCGGATTGCTCGCTGCCGCCGCTGTCCATCGCGCGACCCCCGGACGACCTGTCTAGCGACGGCTCATCAGCAACCCGGCGACCAAGCCGACCGCGGCTGCGATCCCGATTGCCTGCCACGGATTCTCGTGGACGTAGTCGTCGGTTGCCTTGGCGGCATCCTTGGCGCGGTCCACCGCCTGGCCCTGCAGCTCCTGCAGCTTGAGCTTCGCCGACAGCAGGCGCGCCTCGGCCTGCGTGCGCAGGTCGCGAGCCTTCTCGCCGGTCTCGTGCGTTGCCTTGTTGAGAAGGTTTTCGGCTTCGTTGATAACGCTCGAGAACTGATCGACGATCTGATCGCGTGTTTGTTCGATGGTCATGGCTTGCCTCCAGATGATCGACAACGGAAACACAGGACTGCGAAAACCCATTATAGCCGCAGCGGACGGGTCGGACGCCAACGGGGCGGCCAGGCAACTGGCTGCCTCGACTTCCCGGGTCGGGCGAGCCCGGCATCGATGCGGCATAATTCCCGCATCGTGCCCGAACACAAATACCCAGCCCTTCCGGCGCTCGATCCGGCCAGTGTGCCGGAACATCGTAGATCCGGCTATCCGGAGCCCTATCGGTCCCGGATGGGCGATCGGGCCAAACGCCGCCTGGGCGATGCCTGTGGATTGACCCGGTTCGGAGTCAATCTCGTGACGCTCGCGCCGGGCGGGCAATCGGCGCTGCGCCACTGGCATACGCTGGAGGACGAATTCGTCTATGTCCTGCAGGGCGAGGCCGTCCTGGTGACCAATGCCGGGGAACAAGTGCTGACCGCGGGGATGTGCGCCGGCTACGCGGCGGGCGCGCGTGACGCGCATCACCTGATCAATCGCAGCGCGCTGCCTGTGATTTACCTGGAGGTCGGCAACCGGACCGACGGAGACAACGCGTTCTATCCGGACGACGATGTCATGCTGTGCGAAGACGAGAACGGAACCTACTACGCGCACAAGGATGGCCGCCGGTACTGAACATAACGGCGACCATTCATCCCGCCGCTATTGACGGGACCCTGCGCCGGCCCCATCTTTCGCGGCACGGGCGCCGACGCACGGCGCGGCACGCCACAAGGAGTTCCCGAGATGGCCGATTTTCCTCCTCCGCAGTCCGTTCCCGGAAGCTCCGGCGGCGCCGGTCAGCGCCGGTCTGCTCGCCTACGCGCTTTTGGCCATCGCGGCGGTCCTGGAGATCGCCGGGCGAGGACTCGCGTCGCCATTTCCGCTGATGACCGTTCTCGGCATCATCGGCGTCATTGTCTGCTACGTTAAGCGCGACGAGGCGCGCAACACGTGGGTCGCGTCCCACCTGACCTGGCTGATCCGCACGTTCTGGTGGTCGTTCCTGTGGGACATGGTCGGCTTGCTGATCCTGATCGTGTTCGGACTCATCCTGATCGGCATCCCCATCGCGTTCGGCATCTGGTTCTGCGTGGCGATCTGGGTCATCTACCGCGTGATCCGTGGCTACCTGCTGTTCAAGGACAGCAAGCCGATCCCGGGAGTGTAAAGGACCCCCACGCTCACTTCGTTCGCTGCCCCCGATGGGGGCGCAATTCGCGTCTCGGGGCGGCCCTTCGACGCGAATGTTTGACGCCTAGTCGCGGGCTCACCGCTGCGACTTCGGGTCCCAGGATCCCGCGCTGCGATAGACCCATTGCACGAGGCCGTCCAGCGCGGGCTGGCCCCGTGCGGCGTTGGGATGATTGATGATGGCAACGACGATCCAGCGGCGGCCCTGCGCATCGATGACGTAGCCGGCAAGTGCCTTGACGCCGTCCAGCGTGCCGGTCTTGAGCAACGCCTGTCCGGCTACGGTCCCGTTCTGGAACCGATTCTGGACGGTGCCGTCGGTTGCGGCGACGGCCAGCGAGCTCGCGAATTCTTCGCGCGCGCTGCCGCGGTCGGCGGCGGCGAGCAGCTGCGCCAAGCCGCCGGCGGTGACGCGTTCGTTGCGCGACAATCCCGAGCCGTTCTCCATGACCAGTCCCGGCATGGCGATCTTGCGTTCCTTGAGAAACCTCTGCACGACGTCGGCGGCGAGCGCAGGCGTGGCCGGCGGCGGATGGCGCGTCGTGGCCAGCGTCAGGAAGATCTGCCGCGCCATCACGTTGTTCGACAACTTGTTGACGTCGCGCACGATATCGTAAAGCGGCGGTGATTCCAGCGTCGCGAATGGAATCACGCCTGACGGGGCATGAACGTCACGCAGCCCGCCGTTGAACAACCCGCCCGCGTCACGAAAATAGGTGGCGAACATCCCGTAGACGAAATGCGGGTGGTCGAGCAGCGCTATGTACCAGTCGCGTTCGCCGCAGGAGGCGCTGAAGGTTCCTGCGAACGCCGCGGAGGCTGTGGCCCCACGATTGACGAACCTCGCGCCGACCGCGCCGCGCCAGTCGCCGCATTCGCCACTGCCGACCGCGGGAGGCGTGCCGAGCGCGATCTCTGCCAGCGGCGGTTCGGCGCGCAGATCCACCGCATCGCCAGCTGCGTTGGGCGCGAAGACGAAGCGCACCGATTTGAAGCTGACCAGCAATGCATCCGGGCCGACGTTGTAGGGCTTCAACGGCTCCTTGTCGAATTCCGCCGGATCATGCTTCGCGGGCTTGAACCACGTGCGGTCGAGCGCAAGGTCGCCGGCGACGCGATCGAGTCCATTCGCGCGCAGCGTGGCCATGAACGACTGCCACTGCTCGATCGTGATCTTGGGGTCGCCGTAGCCCTTGATGATCAGGTCGCCGCGCAGCACGCCGCCGTCGAGCGGACCGCCCAGGTAGGCCTCGGTCTTCCAGCGATAGTTGCGTCCGAGCAGTTCGAGCGCAGCGAAAGTGGTGACCAGCTTCATCACCGACGCGGGATTCATCGGCCGGGCCGGATCGTGCGCGAACAGCGGACGCTCCGCCGCGGTTTCCTGTACCACGATCGCCACGCTGTGCAGCGGCACGCCGGCGTCGACGAACGCCTGGCTCACCGGTCGCGGCAGTTCGGCATGTGCGGCGCACGCGAGCAGCAATGACGCCGCCAGCGCGAAGATGCGCGTCATGCGGCGTCCAGGATGTCGATCGTACGCGCGCACAACAGCGCGAATTCCTCGTCGGTCGTGATGTACGGCGGCATGAAATAGACGGTGCGTCCAATGGGACGCAGCAGCAGCTCGCGCGCCAACGCCTCCGCGAAGAACCATCGCGCGAAGTCCGCTCGATCGGAGTCGACTTCGAACGCCCAGATCATTCCGCTGCGGCGGAAATCGCGGACCTTGGCGTGCGCGCCGATCGGTGCAGCAGCCGCGCTCCAGCGCCGCGCCTTGGACCGGTTCGCGGCCAGCACATCGTCCTGGTCGAAGATGTCGAGCACCGCGAGCGCAGCGCGGCACGCGAGCGCATTGCCGGTGTACGAATGCGAATGAAGGAAACCGCGCGCCGCATCATCCGCATAGAACGCCTGATACACGTCCTCGGTGGACAGCACGCAGGACAGCGGCAGGTAGCCGCCGGTCAGTCCCTTCGACAGACAGAGAAAATCCGGGGCCGCCGCGCCTGCCTGCTCCCACGCGAACATCGTCCCGGTGCGGCCGAATCCCGTCATGATTTCGTCGGCGATCACGTGCACGCCGAAGCGCGTGCACAGGTCGCGGGCACGGCGCAAGAAGGACGCGTCGTACATCGACCATGCCCGACGCGCCTTGCACCAGCGGCTCGACAATCAGCGCGGCGATCGACGCATGGTGTTCGGATAGATGCGCCTCCAGCGCGGCTGCCGCGGCGTCCGGCGTGATGCCTCGGCGCGGATCCGGACAAGGCACGACGGAATTGCGATTGAGCAGCGGCGCATAGGTGTCGCGGAAGACTGCTACGTCGGTGACGCGCGAGCGCGCCCAGCGTCTCGCCATGGTAGCCGCCCACCAGGCTCACGAAGCCGCGCTTGTCCGGCTTGCCCGCGTTGCGCCAGTAATGAAAACTCATCTTCAGCGCGATCTCTGTCGCCGATGCGCCATCCGAGCCATAGAACGCGTGTCCCAGCCCCGCGGGCGCAAGTTCGCTCAGTCGTTCCGACAACTCGATCACCGGACGGTGCGTGAAGCCGGCGAGCATGACGTGGTCGAGTTCGTTCAGCTGTGCCACCAGCGCGCCGTTGATGCGCGGGTTGGCGTGGCCGAACAGGTTCACCCACCACGAACTGACGGCGTCGAGGTAGCGCCTGCCGGCGAAGTCGTACAGCCACACGCCTTCACCGCGCGCGATCGGAACCAGCGGCAGCGTTTCGTGCACCTTCATCTGCGTGCACGGATGCCAGACGGCCGCGCGGCTTCGCGCCAGCCACTGCGCGTTCAGGTCCGTGCGGTCAGCGGCGGCCAAGATAGAGATGGAAGCTGGATTGACTGCTTGGCGCGAATGCGACGCAGGGCGCGGCCCGCATGAAGACTGGCGCGCACGGAACAAACACGCATCGCCGAGTGTTTGCCATCGACTGGGTCGGAGCAAACGCTGGCTGCAACAAGTTCCGGCGCCGGAGGGTGTCAGTGTGCAAGGGCGCTCAATGGGAACTCAATGGGCAACGTTTGACCGGCGAACTCGCGAATTATAGCGGTCCCTCTGCTCGATTCCCGCACGTTCAAAACCGTGTTAAACATGGCGCATGATGCAATCCCGGTATACCAGCACCGCGCGCGCACTGCATTGGCTCGCGGCGCTGTTGATCTTTTGCGGCTTCGGACTCGGGCTGTTCATGACCGGCCTCGAATTCTCGCCGGCCAAGTTCCGGTACTACGCCTGGCACAAGTGGATCGGCATCACCGTATTCCTGCTCACCGCCGCGCGGCTCGCGTGGCGTGCCGGGCATCCGGCGCCTCCGCTGCCGCCGGCGATGCCGGCATGGCAGGTCCGGGCGTCCCATGCGTCGCACGCCGCGCTCTACGCGCTGATGCTGGCCATCCCACTGTCCGGCTGGATCTACAGCTCCTCGACCGGCGTTTCCGTCGTCTACCTGGGACTCGTGGCGTTGCCCGACCTGGTCGCCAAGGACCGGGAAACCGCCAAAATCCTGCTCATCCTGCACAGGACGCTGAACTACACGCTGGCAGCCGTGGTCTCAGTCCACGTCGCGGCGGCATTGAAGCACCATTTCGTTGACCGTGACGGCGTCCTGGCCCGCATGCTTCCCGGGCGCTGAGCTACCAGCCCATAACAACACGGAAATCCCATCAATGCGTCTCTTTCGTCCGTTCATTCCCTCGCTCGCCATGATGCTGCTGGCGTCGTCCAGCGCCGGCGCGCAGGGCGTTCTCATCGACAAGAGTGAAATCCGTTTCCTTTCCCGGCAGATGGGCGTCAATGTCGAGGGCCGGTTCCGCAAATGGAAAGCCAACGTCGATTTCCGGCCCAAGGACCTGGCAAAGTCGAAGGCAGAACTCGAAATCGACCTTGGCAGCATCGACCTGGCCAGCGAGGAATCGGAGACCGAGATCCGCCGACCGCGCTGGTTCGACACGGCCAAGTATCCGGTCGCGACGTTCCAGTCCACGGGGATGAAGGACCTGGGCGGCGAACGCTACGAAATCGCCGGAACGCTGACCATGAAGGGCACGGCGCGGGATGAGACCATCCCCATCGAGATCAAGAAAGACGCCGCTGGCAATTCGGTGGCTACCGGCCAGTTCACCATCAAGCGTCTCGAATTCAAGATCGGCGACGGCCAGTGGGCGGACCCATCCGTGGTCGCTGACGAAGTGGTCGTGCGCGTGCGCATGGTATTACCGCGCGCGGGCTGATCGCCGCGCCATCGTCTCGAATCAGCACATTCGCTATTTTCAAGGGAGGCATCAATGCAACGAAGCTGCAAATTGGCTGTAGTCGCGCTCGGCGCGATTCTGGTGGCGGCGCCTGTGGCTGCGCAGGAAGTCTATGTGCTCGATGCGCGGCACACGACTCCGACGTTCGAAGTCACGCATATCGGCTTTTCCCAGCAGCGCGGCATCTTCGGCAACACGACCGGCAAGGTGACGCTCGACCGGACGGCGAAGAAGGGCACGATCGACGTCTCCATCGCCGCCGCATCGCTGCTGATGCCGCCGGCGTTGCTGACAGTGGCTAAGGGCGAGGACTTCCTGAACGTCGAGAAATTTCCGACGATGACCTACAAGTCCGCCGATCTCGTATTCGATGGCGAAAATGTGGTTGGCGCCAACGGCGAATTCACGATGCTCGGTGTCACCCGGCCGGTCGCGCTCAAGCTGACCAGCTTCAAGTGCGCGCCCAATCCGTTCAACAAGAAGCCGATGTGTGGCGGCGAGGCCACCGCGACAATCAAGCGTTCGGAATTCGGCATGAAGGCCGCGATGGGAGCGGCGAGCGACGATGTCCGCATCGTCATCGCGTTCGAGGGCGTCAAGGAATAAGCGCTCGCGGCTGCGGCGCCGGCAAGTCCGTGAGACCACTCGGGCTGCCGCGCGCGGATCGCGCTACTTTGGGTCGATGCGCGCCTGCATCCGCTTCACCGCCGCCACCAGTTCCCGCGTGATTCCGGGTTCGCGCACCGAATGCCCGGCGTCCGGCACGACAACGTACTCGGCTTCCGGCCACGCGCGCGCCAGCGCGTCGGCCGTGACGGGCGGGCAAACGATGTCGTAGCGGCCCTGCACGATCGCGCAGGGAAGGTGGCGGATCTTCGCCACGCCATCGCTGCAACTGGTTCGGCGCGAGAAAGCCCTGGTTGACGAAGTAATGCGCTTCGATGCGCGCGATCGCCAGCGCCGCGGCATCGCCGTCGAAGCGGCCGAGCGGGTCCGCGACGGGCAACAGCGTCGTGCACGCGCCTTCGTACCGGTCCCACGCGCGTGCCGCCGGCAGGTGCCTGGCCGGATCGCGATCGGTGAGCCGACGATAATAGCTGGCCAGCAGATCCGTGCGCTCTCCCGCCGGAAGCGCTTCCACGAACGCGCGCCACGCTTCGGGGAAGACATTGCGCATGCCATGCATGAACCAGTCGATTTCGGCGGCGGTCGCGAGGAAGATGCCGCGCAACACCAGGCCAAGTACGCGGTCCGGATGCGCCTGCGCGTACGCGAGCGCCAGTGTCGAACCCCACGATCCGCCGAAGACCAGCCAGCGCTCGAACTTAAGCTCCTCGCGCAGGCGTTCGAGATCGGCGACCAGATGCTGCGTCGTGTTGTCCGCAAGTTCGGCAGCGGGCGTCGAGCGTCCCGCGCCGCGCTGGTCGTAGAGGACAATGTTCCAGAAAGCCGGGATCGTAGAACCTGCGATGGTGCGGCAGGCAACCGCCGCCCGGGCCCCCATGCAGGAATACCAGCGGAACTCCGTTCGGATTGCCGCAGGCCTCCCATTGCATCACGTGGATCGCGTCGAGTGTGAATCCGTCCCGTCGCGTACGGCTCGATCTCGGCGAAAGAGGGAACTGTCTGACGACGGGGATCGGGTAGCGTCGGTGGCGGCCATGAATGTGCACGCGAAATTCGAATCGCGCCAAGTATGCAACAAAACGGACTGTCGACCGCTGCCAGCGCTTTAGGGCGCGCGCTGGAGTTCGATGTCGATCTGGCCGAGATCGCCGAATGTGACGGTCAGCGGAACTCCGATCGGAACCTCGATCGCGCCGGCGTACGAGCCCGTCGTGACGACCTGTCCCGCGCGCAACCCTTCGTCGCGCGCCGCCAGGAAATTGGCGATCCAGTACAGCGGCCGCAACGGATGTCCGTCGCCGTGGCGACCCGCATGCGTGGAGTGCACGCCGGCCGGCGTGCGAATCGTGACGGGAAAGGATTCGAGCGCAGCGGTCAGCCCACCCGGAACGACCGGTCCGATGAACAGGCCCTGGTTCTGCACGAAGTCGGCCATCATTTCCGGCCAGCTGGCGGCACCCGGATCGGCGTAGCGCGTGCCGAGCAGTTCCAGCACCAGCCTCGGCTCGGCGATGGCGCTGCGAATTTCGGCCTCGGTGTAGGCCGCGCCACGTTTTGGCAGGTCGTGCGCCATCACGAACGCGACCTCGGGCTCGATGCGGGCGATGGTGCCCGTCGCCACGATCGTGCACGGCGAATTGCGCGACGACGTCGACGCGAATATCGGCGCGATATTGAGCGCCCGCGCTTCCGACGGCACCGAGCATTTCCATCCGCCAATTTGCTGTCCCAGCAGCGCGACGACCCGGCGCTGGATGACGAGCGCCGAATCGAGGTCCGCGGGCCGGATGTCTTCCGGCAGCCGTGCGCCGGGTCGGCCATCCTTGCGTGCGGCGGCAAGGAATTGCGCCGCCCTTTCCTGCTGTGGCGTGATCATTTGCTCATTCTCCCGTAGCTTTGGCTCGACCGGAGATTATGCAATGCCGAGCGCGGCGCATGGCGAACGTCCCGCATGGCGCCCCAAGTCGGGTATTCTGTCAGGCCGCAGTTTGGCTGCCGACTTGCGCGCGATGATGAGAGACCGCCTTACCGTTCCCCACTGCCTGCCCGATGCCCATCAAGACGCGATGCTGGTCGGCCGCGTGTTCGTGGCGGCCCTCGAAGGGCCTGTGCTCGTGCGCGTGCAGGCCGACGGCATCCACGATCTCTCGGCCATCGCCGCCACATCGAGCCAGCTGCTGGCCCGCGACGACCCGGCAGCCGCGATCCGCAGCGCGGGCCCGTTGCCGCGTCTCGCGTCTACCGCCGACGTACTCGCCAATTCCGCCCACGATGCGCGCGACCCGTCGCTGCCGTGGTTCCTGGCGCCGTGCGATCTGCAGGCGCTCAAGGCCTCCGGCGTGACGTTCGTCGCCAGCACGTTGGAACGGGTCATCGAGGAACAGGCCCGCGGCGACCCGGCGAAGGCGGAATCCGTGCGCCGCGAAATCGTCGCCGTGATCGGCGACAACCTGTCGCGGATCCGCCCCGGCTCGCCGGAGGCGGCCAAGGTAAAGGAAGCGTTGATCCGGCAGGGCGCGTGGTCGCAGTACCTGGAGGTGGGCATCGGTCCGGATGCCGAGATCTTCACCAAGTCGCAGCCGATGTCGGCCGTGGGATTGGGCGCCGAAGTCGGCATCCACCCGAAGTCGGAGTGGAACAATCCGGAACCGGAAATCGTCCTGGCGGTGAACGGCAAGGGCCTCACGGTGGGTGCCACGCTCGGCAACGACGTCAATCTGCGCGATTTCGAGGGACGCAGCGCGTTGCTGCTGGGCAAGGCGAAGGACAACAACGCCTCCTGCGCGATCGGTCCGTTCATCCGGCTGTTCGACGAACGCTACGGCATCGACGACGTGCGCCGCTGTGAACTCGCGATGCGCGTCGACGGCCCCGAAGGCTTCACGATGGACGGCAGCAGTTCGATGGCGATGATCAGCCGTGATCCGCTCGATCTCGTGCAGCACGCCATCGGCCCCAACCATCAGTATCCGGACGGGCTGATGCTCTTCCTGGGCACGATGTTCGCCCCGACCAAGGATCGCCTCGGGCCGGGCAAGGGCTTCACGCACGTCGTCGGCGATGTCGTCACGGTTGCCACGCCGACGCTGGGCGCGCTCGTCAATCGCGTCAATCACTCCGACCGGATCGCACCGTGGACTTTCGGCACCGGCGCGCTGATGCGCAACCTCGCGCGCCGGCGCCTCCTGTAGCAAACCTGGAAAGACGTCATGGCCGAACTCTTCAAGAATTACATCGCGGGCGAATGGGTCGCCGGCGCCTCCGCGACACCGAACCGCAATCCTTCCGACACAAGCGACGTGATCGGCGAGTACGCGCAGGCCGACGCGGAACAGGCGCGCACGGCGGTCGCCGCCGCGAAGAAGGCGTTTCCCGCGTGGTCGACCGGTTCGATCCAGGAGCGGGCCAACATCCTCGATCGCGCCGGCAGCGAGATCATCGCCCGCAAGGACGAGCTCGGCGCGCTGCTGTCGCGGGAAGAAGGCAAGACGTTGCCGGAGGGCATCGGCGAAGCGATGCGCGCCGGCCAGATCTTCAAGTTCTTCGCCGGCGAAGTCGTGCGCATGACCGGCGACAAGCTGGCATCGGTGCGGCCCGGCGTCGACGTGGAAGTGACGCGCGAGCCTTTGGGCGTCATCGGTCTCATCACGCCGTGGAATTTTCCGATCGCCATTCCGGCATGGAAGATCGCGCCCGCGCTCGCGTACGGCAACACTGTCGTGTGCAAGCCGGCCGACCTGGTGCCCGGCTGCGCGTGGGCGATCGCGGAAATCCTCGCCCGCGCCGGATTGCCGGCCGGCGTGCTCAACCTGGTCATGGGACGCGGTTCGGTCGTCGGCGAGGTGATCGTCAACCACGCCGACGTCGACGGGCGATCAGCTTCACCGGGTCCGTGGGCACCGGCCGCGCCATCGCGGCGAAGGGCATCGCGCGGATGGCCAAGCTGCAACTGGAAATGGGCGGCAAGAATCCGCTGGTCGTGCTCGACGACGCCGACCTCCCGACGGCGGTCAATGTCGCCGTGCAGGGTTCCTATTTCTCGACGGGCCAGCGCTGCACCGCGTCGTCGCGCCTGATCGTCACTGCCGGCATTCACGACCGCTTCGTCGCCGCGGTCACCGAAAAACTGAAAACGCTGCGAGTGGACAACGCGCTGCTGCAAGGAACGGACATCGGCCCCGTCGTCGATCCGAGCCAGTTGGACCAGGACGAAAAATACCTGGCCATTGGCAAGGCGGAGGGCGCGACACTCGTCACGGGCGGCGAGCGGTTGCAGCGCGCGACCGAGGGTTACTATCTTTCGCCGGCGCTGTTCACCGACGCCACCAATGCGATGCGCATCGCGCGCGAGGAGATCTTCGGGCCGGTCGCCGCCGTCATTCGCGTCAAGGACTATGACGAGGCGTTGGCCGTCGCCAACGACACCGAATTCGGCCTGTCGTCGGGCATTGTCACGACATCGCTGAAGCATGCGTCGCATTTCAAGCGCCACGCGCAGGCGGGCATGGTCATGGTCAACGTGCCGACCGCGGGCGTGGACTATCACGTGCCATTTGGCGGCCGCAAGGGATCGAGCTACGGTTCGCGTGAACAGGGACGCTACGCGGCCGAATTTTTCACGACCGTAAAAACGGCCTACACGGCTCCCTGATCTATCGTCGTCGGGACTTGATCGGGCGCTCTGTCCTACGCGGACGGGTGCCACGATTGCCGCAATCGGACGGAATATTCCCGTGTTGCAGTGTGGATATTCCCGATTGGCAAAGGCTCGTCCACGGCGGTAAAGTAGGAATCAGCTAACAGCAGGCAAAGGACGGCATCAGCGTGCAAGCGTCACCAGACGGCACGACCCTTCTCTTTACCGACATAGAGGGCAGCACCCGGCTGTGGGAGCAGGAAGCCGTGCGGATGCCGGGGGCGCTCGCGGGGCACGACGTGCTGGCGCGCGCGGCCGTCGCGAGCAACCGCGGAACCATCGTGAAGACGACCGGCGACGGCATCTATGCCGCCTTCGCCGATCCGCTGGACGCGGTAAATGCGACGCTTGCGCTGCAGCTGGCGCTTGGCGATCCGCAGGTCACCAACGGGATCGCGTTCAAGGTGCGCTGCGGTTTGCATTTGGGCGTCGTCGAGCAACGGGACGGCGACTTGTTCGGCAGCCCGGTCAACCGTGCGGCGCGAATCATGAGCGCGGCGCACGGAGGCCAGGTATTGCTGTCGCAGGCCGTCGTTGACCAGGTCGGGCAACGGCTGCCGCCGCAGGTTTCGCTGCGCGACCTGGGCGGCGTCAGGCTGCGGGACCTGGCGAAGAGCGAGCATGTCTACCAGCTCGTGTATCCGGGACTCCGCGAGGATTTCCCGGTGTTGCGCTCGCTCGAGGCGACGCCCAACAATCTTCCGCTGCAGGTCACGTCGTTCATCGGGCGCGAGCGCGAGCTCGGCGAAATCAAGCGGCTGCTCGAGACCACCAGGCTGCTGACGCTGCTGGGCATGGGGGGCCTCGGCAAGACGCGCCTGTCGCTGCAGGTCGCCGCCGACGTGATGGAAAGCCATCCGGATGGCGTCTGGTTCGTCGACCTGGCTCCGATCAAGGATCCCACGCTGGTTCCCAACGTCGCAGCGCAGGTGTTGGGCGTGCGTGAAGAGCCCGGCAAGACGCTGACGCAAACGCTATGCGAGCACGTCAAGGATCACAAGCTGCTGCTGGTCATCGACAACTGCGAACACCTGGTGAGCGCCTGCGCCAGCCTTGCCAACGCGCTGCTGCTCGGCGCGCCCGGCGTCCGGATGATCGCGACCAGTCGCGAGGCGCTGCATATCCCCGGAGAACAGACCTATCCGGTCCTGCCGCTCGCGGCGCCCGACCGCAAGGCCGAGCGTGGAAGTCCTTCTCCGCTCGGAAGCGGTGCAACTGTTCGTGGAGCGGGCGCAACTGCAGAGGCCGAACTTCACGCTGACCGAACGCGACGCTCCCGCCGTCGCCGAAATCTGCGCGCGCCTCGACGGCATCCCGCTCGCGCTGGAACTCGCGGCCGCGCGGATGCGATCCCTGTCGATCGGGGAGATCAACACCCGGCTGCACGACCGCTTCAAGCTGCTCACCGGCGGCAGTCGCGTCGCGCTCGAGAGGCAGCAAACGCTGCGCGCGCTGGTGAGCTGGTCGTACGACCTGCTGCAGGAACAAGAGCAGATGCTCCTCGACCGCCTGAGCGTGTTCGCCGGCGGTTTCGACCTCCAGGCGGCCGAAGCCGTGTGCAGTGCGGAGCCGCTCGTCGCCGACGACGTGATCGATCTGCTTCGCTCGCTGGTCGAGAAATCGCTGGTCATGATCGACCAGGACGAGGGCGCTTCGCGCTACGGATTGCTGGAGACGATTCGCGAATTCGCCCGCGAGCACCTGACCAGGCGCTACGACATGCTGGGGACGATCCGTGACTTTGCGCATGAGCGCCTGGTCGACCGGGACGATCTGGCCGCGACGGCCACGCGGCACTGCGACTACTACTGGGTTCTCGCCAAGACTGCGCGAGACCGGCTCGCCGGGCCGGAGCAGGCGGAATGGACGCGGCGACTGGAGATCGAACTCGACAATCTGCGCGCGGCCATCGCGTTGGCGCTGGCCGGTGGAGTGGATCCGGTGATGGCGGTCAAATTCGAAGTCGCGCTGATGCGCTTCCGGACCCTGCGCGGCTATTCGAGAGAGGCCCGGAACAACATACGCGCGGCGCTGGTTCTGCCCGGCGTCCTGGAGCCGAACATTGCCCGTGCCCACGCGCTCTATGTCGGCGGTGCGTTGGCCATCAACCAGGGCGACCACGCGGAAGCGCAGACGATGCTGAACGAATGCCTCGCGATTCACCGAAGTCTGCAGAACCCACGGGAGATCGCCGCCGCCCTTACGAATCTGGCGACGCTTCACTCGCAGCAGGGCGATCTGGCGACGGCGCGCGCATACAACGAGGAGGCCCTCGGCATATTTCGCGAGCTGGGAGATCGTGTCGGAGAGGCGATCGGATTGCTCTATCTCGGCGAGCTTTCCGTGCAGCAAGGCTCAGGCGGAGCTCGTGAGCTCTTCGAGCAATGCCTGGCGATCGCACGCACCATCGAGCACCAGGAACTCGAAAGCGATTGCGAACGCAATCTGGGAGAGATTGCGCTCGAGGCAGGCGACTTCCGGGCCGCGCAAACGCGTTTCGCACGATCGCTCAAGGTGTGCCGGGACGCGGAAGACAAGCGGGGCGAAGCGCTCGCGCTGTGGCGCCTGGGACGAACCGATACCGCGACAGGGGAACTCGACCTGTCCGCCAGGAGATTCTCCGAGGCGTTGTGCGCGCTGCAAGCGTTCGAGATGAACGCCGAAGTGCTGGATTGCCTCGAGGACGTCGTCGAACTGCTGCAACTCCTTGGCGAAGTTGAAAACGCCGTCAGGATGTGCGCCGCCGTCACTGCGATTCGTGAAGCGCGAGCCCTCGTGCGGTCCCCGCACCGCGAGAGCGAGATGCAGACGCGCCTCAAAGGCGGCGCGCGCAGCGCTCGGGGATCCGGCATTCGATGCGGCGTGGTCGACGGGGCGAGCGTGGACGCTCGACGCGGCGATCAAGCACGCGCTCGACCTGACGGCGAGGTCGGCCGTCGTGGCGTGACCGAGTGGGTGTGGCTGTATCCGCGCGCTGGAGTCGCCTCCGACGCAGGGTCGATTCGCCAAACAAAAGCCCCGTCGCAAGGACGGGGCTTTTGGGTCAACGGTGCAGGATCAATTCGGCTTGCGCCGACGCCTCAGCGCCAGTCCCGTCAGGCCGAGGCCGAGCAATGCAAGCGTGGCAGGTTCCGGAATCAGGAAGATCGACGTCACTCTTCCTTCCGCGCTCACGTCCTGGTGCCCGCCGCAATTGAACGACGCGGCGCCATCGAGCGTGAAGCTCAGCGTATGTTCCGTCGCAACGGATGTCGCTTCGCTATTGACCGGTTGCAGGTTGTTGACGGATACGTCAACGCCGGTGAGTACGGCACTCGCGTCGACGCGAATGGCATTTCCAATGCCCAGCTCGGGAGCGACCATCTCCCAAAGATTTCCCGCGCCATCGCCGAAATTGGCGCTCAGGACATCAAAGGCGCAGGCGTTATCGCCTGGGGCGGGGATGAAGCACGAGGGGTCGACATCGATCACCATCAGCCTTCGAAGGTGAACGGCGGATCGAATTTGACGCCATATTGAGTTGCCTGTGCCCCTGCGCCAAACATTCCGAATCCGGCAACGAGCGCGGCACATATGAACATCCGTAGGGATTTTCCCATTCGCATTCTCCAGGCTGGCGCAACGTGCTGAATGCCCCGAAGGGCAAGTGACGGGAGCAACATGCCCCGCCGTTACTTCAGCGTTGTACCGAACAACGCAAGAAGCGCACCCGCGAGATACGGTGGCCGCAAGTGGCTATTTTTGCTGGAGTTTTTCCTGATTGCCTTCGACGCGCGAACGGAAGGTAGACCACAATCGTAAAATTTCTCGACACGATCGCGCGGCGAATCCTCAGGCCGCCGCACCCATGCGCGCGGCGATGGCGAGCGCGTTGGTCAACGCCAGTGGATTGGCGAGGCCCTTGCCGGCGATGTCGTACGCCGTTCCGTGCGCGGGCGTCGTGATCGCCACCGGCAGCCCGCCCTGCACGGTGACGCCGCGCTCGAAGCCCATCAGCTTCATCGCGATCTGGCCCTGGTCGTGATACATCGTGACGATGCCGTCGAACGCGCCGTTTTTCGCGCGCACGAAGATGGTGTCGGCCGGATACGGGCCGTCGGCGCCATGGCCACGGGACGCGGCCAGTCGCACGCCCGGCGTGATGACGTCGATTTCTTCGCGGCCATAGCTGCCGTTGTCGCCGTTGTGCGGATTCAGGCCGCACACGCCAACGCGCGGATTGGCGATGCCCGCGCGGCGCAGCGCCGCGTCCAGCATGCCGATAGCCTCGGCAACCTTCTCGGCGCTCAGCAGGTCGGCCACCTCGCGCAGCGCGACATGCGACGTCACGCGCGACGTCCACAATGTTTCCAGCACGTTGAATTCGCCGCACGCGCCGCGATGGTCGAGTTCCTGCGCAAACCAGCGCAGCTCGTCTTCCTCGGTCATGCCGCCGGCGCGCAATGCCGCCTTGTTGAGCGGCGCGAAGCACACCGCGTCGACCTGGCCCGAACGCCAAAGGTCCAGAGCGACGCGCAGCGCGTCCAGCATGAACGCGCCGTTGTCGGCGTCGGCCTGGCCACGCGCGAAAGCCGGCGCGGCCCATCCGTCCCATTGCAGCCGGACGATGCCGGCGCCATCGCCGCGCGCGGCATCCGCGGTCACGGCCGGCAGGTCGAGCGTGACACCGGCATCGCCGCGCAGCGGCCTCAAGCCCCGCCTTTTGCGTGATGACGACGATGCGCGCGGGCGGCAATGCCGCCGGGCGTCGCGAGTACCTTGGCAACGAGTTCCGGACCGATGCCCGCGGGATCGCCGGTGAACAGCGCGATTGTCGGTGTCTTCATTTCGGCGAAATGAGTCCTATTCGTCGAGCTTGATTGCGGCCTCGCGCACGAGCTTGCCGTAGCGCTCGGAGTCGGA
Organism: uncultured beta proteobacterium; assembly: GCA_963742145.1. GTDB lineage: Bacteria > Pseudomonadota > Gammaproteobacteria > Burkholderiales > Casimicrobiaceae > VBCG01. The sequence continues at coordinate 416,702 of CAVUKS010000003.1, read as the reverse complement.
GCGGTTCAGCGCGGCGAACTGCTCGATGGTGAGTGTGCCGGGCTCACCGGCCAGGCCCGCGATGCGCGTCTTCACCTCCGGCGTCTGCAGCGCCTTCATGATCTCGGCATTGAGCCTGGCCACGACATCCTTCGGCGTGCCGGCCGGCGCGAACACGCCATACCACGTCGTCATCTCGAGTCCGGGGAAGCCCGCTTCCGCGAGCGTCGGGACGTCGGGTAATTCCGGCGAACGCTTCGGCGACGTGACCGCCAGCGCCCGCACCTTGCCGCCCTTGATCTGGCCGATCGCGGACGACGTGGTGTCGAACATCAGTTGCGCATTGCCGGAGATGAGGTCGAGGTGCGCCTGGCTGCTGCCCTTGTACGGGATGTGCGTCATCTGCACGCCGGCGAGCTTCTTGAACGCCTCGCCGGCCAGATGTTGCGTGCTGCCCGAACCCGACGACGCGTAGTTGAACGTGCCCGGCTTGGCCTTCATCTGCGCGACCATGTCCTTCACGTCCTTGGCGGTGACCGCAGGTCCCACGATAAGCACATTGGGCACGACCATCACCAACGCGACCGGCGTCAGGTCCTTCAGTGGGTCGAAACCCAGTTTCATCAGGTGCGGAGCGATCGCCTGGCCGGTCGTGGTCGCGACGAGCAGCGTGTAGCCATCCGGCGGGCGACTTGGCGGTGACGTCGGCCGCGATCGTGTTCGATGCGCCGGGCTTGTTCTCGACGACGAAAGGCTGCTTCATCGTCTCGGCCAGCTCCTTGCCGAGCATGCGCGCCACGATGTCGGTGCCTCCGCCCGGCGATGCGCCGACCATCAGCTTCACGGGCTTGTTGGGATAAGGCTGCGCGGCGACCGGCCACGCGGCGGTGAGCGCCGTCGCGGCCAGCGCCAGCAACGCAATGCGCATATCGAATAGCGCGCGCATGGTCTAGCGCTTTCCCTTGAACGGCACGACCTTCTGCTTCTGCTCCCCCAGGCCCTGGATGCCCAGCGTGATCACGTCACCGGCCTTGAGCCACACCGGCGGCTTCATGCCCAGAGCGACACCCGGCGGCGTGCCCGTCGTGACCACGTCGCCGGGCAACAGCGTCATGTACTTCGAAACGTCGGCCACCAGCTCGGCGATTCCGAAGATCATCGTGCGCGTGTTGCCCGTCTGCCTGCGCACGCCGTTCACGTCGAGCCACATGTCGAGGTTCTGCACGTCCTTGATCTCGTCGGTCGTCACCAGCCACGGTCCGAGCGGCCCGAACGTGTCGCAACCCTTTCCCTTGTTCCATTGCGACGCACTCTTCTTCAGCTGGAATTCGCGCTCCGACACGTCGTTGATGACGCAATAGCCGGCGACGTACCTGAGCGCGTCCTTTTTCGCAACGTGACGCGCGGTGCGGCCGATCACGAATCCGATCTCGACTTCCCAATCCAGCTGGGTCGAATCCTTGGGGACCATCACGTTGTCGTTGGGGCCGACGATGCACGTCTGCGACTTGAAGAACACGATCGGATTCTCAGGGATAGGTGCGCCGGTTTCCTTGGCGTGGTCGACGTAATTCAAGCCGATCGCGACGAACTTCGACGGCGTCGCCACGCACGGACCCAGGCGTGGTTTGCCCTTCACCAGCGGCAGCTTCTTCGGGTCGAGCTTCTTTAGCTTCGCGATTTCGGCAGGTGCGAGCGTCGCGGCGTCGATGTCCTTCACTTTCCTGGACAGGTCGCGCAAGCGTGCCGTCGGCATCGATGAGGCCGGGCTTTTCCTTGCCGGCGGGACCGTAGCGTACGAGTTTCATGCTTTTCTCCTAAATTGGCAGCGGTTAGAATCGTCATTCCACCGTCGACAGAAAAAACCTGCCCGGTGGCGAACGTGGATTCGTCGGAGGCCAGGAACAGCACGATCGGCGCGATTTCCTCGGCCTTCGCGAGGCGTCCCATCGGCTGCCGCGCGATGAACATCTTGCGCGCCTCGACCGGATCGTCGAAGGCGTTGATTCGATCGCCCAGCGACGGAGTGTCGACCGTGCCGGGTGCGATGGCGTTGCAGCGCACGCCCTTTTGCACGAAATCCGCGGCGACCGCCTTGGTGAGCCCGACTACCGCCGCCTTGCTCGCGCCGTAGACGAACCGATTGGGAATGCCCTTGATCGACCCGGCGACCGAGGCCATGTTGATGATCGACGACCAGCTGCCGGTCTTCTGGTGCTTGTCGAGCATCTTCGGAAGCGCCGCCTTGATCGCGATGTACATCGCGCGCACGTTCAGGTTGAAGCTGAAATCCCAGTCCTTCGTCGTGCATTCGAGAATCGAGCCGTGATGGACGAAGCCGGCGCAGTTGAACAGCACGTCGAGCGCCGGCAATTCGTCGATCATCTTCGCGACGGCGGCATCGTCGAGCACGTCGAGGATGCGCGGATGCACGTTGCCGATGCCGGAGTAGTTGACCAGCAGTTTCGGATTCACGTCGGTGGCATAGACGGTGGCGCCTTCCCGCGCCATCTGGATGACGCTGGCAAACCCGATGCCCTGTCCGGCGGCGGTGACGAGCGCTGTTTTGCCGCTGAGTCTCATAGAAAACTTCTCCTGGAACCCGGGGCTCGCCGCTCTAAAGGGCGGCGCCTCGATTTTGTAAATTGGCGGGGTTGCGACAGCGAACTCCGGGTCCGCCCAATTCGAATTCGGCACGTGCGCATACCAACCCGGACGCCCCGGGTCGCGGTCGTAAGGATAGCCGCCCAGCTCGCGATACAGCTCGTGATATCGGCGCATCTTGTCGCGGTCGAGCGACACGCCCAGCCCCGGCGCATCCGGCACGCGTATCGCGCCGTTCTCGTAGCGCATCAACCCGCCCTCGATCACGTCGTCGGTCAGATGATGATAGTGCGCATCGGCGGCGTAGCCCAGGTTCGGCACGACCGCGCCCATGTGCAGCATGGTGGCCAGCTGGATGCCGAGTTCGCCGGAACTGTGGACGGCGACACCCAAGCCCATCGTCTCGCAGACGCCGGCCGCCTTGATGCACGGCCGGATGCCGCCCCAGAACGTGGTGTCGAGCAGGATGACGTCGACGCCGCCATGCTGGATGTTCGAGGCCAGCTGCTCGAAGTTGACGACGACCGTATTGGTGGCGATGGGCAGCGGCACGAACTCTTTCAACCGCTGCAATTGCGGCATGCCCCAGACAGGGTCCTCGAAGTAGTCGTTGCGGATGTCCAGGATGCCGTTGCCGAAAGCGATCGCATCGGCAAGCGACAGCGCGGAGTTGGGATCGTAGCGGAATCGCTCGCCGGGCAGCGACGCGGCGAGCGCGCGGTAGCACGCGAGCTCGTGCGCCGGCGGATACACGCCGCCTTTCAATTTGTGCGACGTAAATCCATGCGCTCGCCTTGAGCGCGGCGGCGTTGGCAACCAGCTGCTCGGGCGTGCGCACCTCCCCGCTGCCGGTCTCCGGATTGGCGTACCGGAAGAAAAGGTAGCTGGCGAAATCGACGGTGTCGCGGAGCTTGCCGCCGAGCAGCGCATGGACCGGCACGCCGAGCTTCTTGCCGATGATGTCGAGGCATGCGAATTCGACGGCGGCGTGCAGCTGCGTGCGGTTGTTGTACAGGCTGGCGGTCGGGATTGCAGACCTTGAAGCGCATCGCCTCCAGCGCAAATACGTCGTGACCGCTGCAGGTAAGACTCGAGTCCGGCGAAAGCGCGGGTCGCGTCCTCGCCGCCGCCGCCCATTTCGCCCAGTCCCAGAAAACCGTCGGCCGTCTCGACCTCGACGATGGTGCGCACGAATCGCCCCCAGTGCGCGCCGTTGCTGTGCAGCAGCGGCGCCTCGAGCGGCACCGTCACGGGTGTCGCGCGAATGGAGGCGATCGTGGTGGAGGGCATCGTGCGGTGGGCGGCGAAAAGGTCGGACGGGAAGGCGCCGCCCCTGGATAAATCGCGGGCTTGCGAGCCTCCGGGATTCTACTCCAGCGTCGTGCAATTGGTAATACCACTTGACCAGTTTTGAGGCGGGGGTTAGCCTTCCGACCCGACCTCCATCAAATGGCGCCGCTTTTCCGAAGCGTCATGAGCGCCATGCCGTTCCAGAGCATCGAACCGCGCCGTCTCTACCGCCAGATCGCCGACCAGATCCGCACGCTGATCCGCAGCGGCGAATTTCCCGCCGGCGCGCGGTTGCCGCCGGAGCGCGACCTGGCCAAGCAACTGGGCGTTTCCCGGCCCTCGGTGCGGGAAGCGCTGATCGCGCTGGAAGTCGAAGGGCTGGTCGAAGTGCGGATCGGCTCCGGCATCTACGTGCAGGCGCCTGGAAACACCGGTTTCGCGAAAGGGGCCGGCAGGACGCCTCCGGACGACGGCGGCGCCACCGCGGGTCCGTTCGAATTGCTGCGCGCGCGCTATGTGATCGAGGGCGAGACCGCGGCGCTGGCGGCCAAGTCGGCGAAGAAAGGCGCAGGTCCAGGCGATCGAGGACACGCTCGCGACGATGGAGCACGAACTCGACGAGGACAAGCAGCCGCTGGATGGCGACCGGATGTTCCACATGCGCATTGCGGAGGCCACCGGCAACGGCGCGCTGGTCGCCGTGGTCGAGATGCTGTGGCAGGACCGCACCGGGCCGCTGTACAAGCAACTCGAGCACCACTACGATTCTCCGGCGCTGTGGCAATCCGCGATGGCCGAGCATCGCGCCGTCCTGAAGGCGATTGCGGCAAAGGACGCCGCGGGCGCGCGCTCGGCGATGCAGCGTCACCTGAACCAGGCGTACAAGCGCTTTTCCACAGGCTGGGACAGTGTGACCGGAACGAAATAGAGAATCTGGAATGAACCTGTTCCGAAGCCGGGACGAGCTCGAACCTAACCCTGAACGAAAGGGATCGAAAATGCTGGCCTGCAAAATACACGCCAAGGAAGACCTGCGGATCGAAGCCGCCGACACGCCGACGCCAGGCCCGGGCGAAGTGCTGCTGCGCCTGGGCGCCGCCGGCATCTGCGGGTCGGATCTCCACTACTATTTCGAGGGCCGCAACGGCAGCTTCGTCGTGCGCGAGCCGCTGATCCCCGGCCACGAGGCGTCCGGCGTCGTCGCCGCGGTGGGGCCAGGCGTCACGCGCGTGAAGAAGGGCGACAACGTTGCCATCTCGCCGTCGCATGCCTGCGGCCGCTGCGACTACTGCCGCGAAGGGCGCGAGCACCTGTGCACGAAGATGAAATTTCTCGGCAGCGCCAGCCTGTTTCCGCACGTGCAGGGAATGTTCCAGGAATATTTCGTGATGGGCGAGCGCCAGTGCTATCCGGTTGCCGGCGACATCACGCTGGGAGAGCTGGCCTTCGCGGAGCCGCTCGCGGTGGGGTTGCACGCGGTCAACCGCGGCGGCGACCTGCTGGGCAAGTCGGTGTTGATCACCGGCGCGGGCACGATCGGATGCGTCACGGTCCTCGCGGCGCGGCTGGCGGGGGCGAAAAAGATCACCGTCACGGACGTGCTCGACCGGCCGCTGGCACAGGCGAAGCTGGTGGGCGCCGACGTCACGCTGCGCGCCGACCGTCGACGGCGAGGCGCTGGCCACGCCGCAGTTCGACGTCGCGTACGAAGTCTCGGGCAATTTCAACGCGCTCAAGAGCTGCGTCGCGGCGACCAAGCGCGGCGGCGTGGTCGTGCAGGTCGGCACGCTGCCGCACGAGCCGCTGCCGTTCGTCGTCAACGAGATCATGGCCAAGGAACTCGACCTGCGCGGCGCGTTTCGCTGGGGGATCGAATTCGACTGGGCGGTGGAATACCTGTCGTCGCGCCGCGTCGACGTCCGCCCGTTGCTGTCGGGTCAATATCCGTTGCAGGACGCGGTCGCCGCATTTCACGCCGCCGCGGACAAGAACAAGAGCACCAAGGTTCAGGTCGTGCCGTGAGCAGCGAGCGGGGACCCGCGCGCGAAGCGCGTGCGGGTCGAGCAAGTGCGAATCGGCACACGAGGCCCAGACGCGGACGTGCATGTCGCGTGAATGGCAAAAAGGGCCGAGGCTGTACGTAACGTGGTTCAATTCGGTGGTGATGTGAACCACCGTTCATAACAGGCACCAAGGAGGCGTCATGCGTTTGATTTCGAAACTTGCAGTCATGGGCTTTGCGGCATGCGCGATTGTTGCGGGAGGTCCCGCGCTCGCGCAGCAGAAGTTGAAGTGGGCGCACGTGTACGAAACCAATCCGAGCCCTACCACACCGAGTCGGTGTGGGCGGCGGCGGAAATCAAGAAGCGCACCAACGGCAAGTTCGACATCGAGGTCTTTCCCGCCAGCACGCTCGGCAAGGAGACCGACATCAATCAGGGCATGTCGCTCGGTACGGTCGACATGATCATCAGCGGGCCGTCGTTCGCCGCGCGCAGCTACCCGCGCCTCGGCATCGCCTACTACCCGTTCATCTTCCGCGACGGCGAACACCTGCTCGCGTACTCGAAGAGTGACGTGTTCAAGGAGATGGTCGACGGCTACCGGGAGAAAACCGGCATCCAGATCACCGCGTACACGTACTACGGCGCGCGGCAGACCACGGCGCAGAAGCCGTTCACCGACTGCGCCGGGATGAAGGGCCTCAAGATCCGCGTGCCGGACGTGCCGGTCTACATGGCGACGCCGAAGGCCTGCGGCGCGAACCCGACGCCGATCGCGTTCGCCGAGGTCTATCTCGCGCTTGCAGAACGGCACCGTCGACGCGCAGGAGAATCCGCTGACGACGATCGAGGCGAAGAAGTTCTACGAAGTGCAGAAGGCGATCATGATGACCGGCGCACATCGTCGACGGGCTGACGACGCAGGTCGCGCCGCACGTGTGGAACAAGCTGACGCCGGAAGAGAAGAAGATCTTCACCGAAGTCACGCAGGAAGCCGCCGCGCGCGCATCCGCCAAGATCAAGGCGCGCGAGGCCGAGCTGACCGAGGAGTTCAAGAAGAAGGGCCTGCAGATCGTCGCCGTCGACCGCAAGAGCTTCTCCGACGCCGTGCTGAAGAACACGCCGCTCGAGTCGATGGGCTTCACCAAGTCCGATTACGACAGGATCGTCGCGATCAAGTGACCGGCATGACGGACACGAACAGCGCGCCGCACGCGGCGGCGCACGTCCTCGACGAGGAAGGCCACTTCCACGTCGAGGACGCGCCGATCGACCTGTCGCAGTACCTGATCGAGGACTGGGCATCGCTCGCGTTCTTCTGGCTGCTCGGGCTGAACGTGTTCTATCAGTTCTTCACGCGCTACGTGATGAACGACTCGGCGGCGTGGACCGAGGAGATCGCCCGCTATCTGCTGATCTGCACGGTGTTCATGGGCGTTGCCGCCGCGGTGCGGCGGACGCGGCACATCCATGTCGACTTCCTGTATCGGCTGATCCCGGCGAAGGCGGGCCGCGCGCTGTCCACGGTGGTCGACATCGGCGGATCGTGTTCTTCGCGATCGCCGTCGGCCTCACCGTCCAGATGATGATGCGGATGAGCGCGCTGCAAGATGACGATCATCGATCTGCCGATGAACCTGATCTACGGCGTCTGCGCGATCGGATTCGCGGCAGCCACCGTGCGCTCGGTGCAGGTCGCGATCGAGAACTGGCGCCGCGGCTTCAGCCTGCTCGAGCGTCCGGAGCACGCGATCGAGGAGCACATCGAATGAGCGGCGCCGGGGAGCGCGAACGCGCTTGGGGGAGCACGATGACTGGGGCCTTCTCGGTTCCTTCCTTGCGCTGATGGTGACCGGCATCCCGGTCGCCATCGCCATGGCCGGCGCGTCGCTGATTTACATCTGGGTGTCCGGCAGCACGCCGCCGATGGTGGTCGTGCACCGGATGATCAGCGGCCTCGACAGCTTTCCGCTGCTCGCCGTGCCGTTCTTCATCCTTGCCGGCAACCTGATGAACAACGCCGGCATCACCAACCGCATCTACAACTTCGCGCTGGCGCTGGTCGGCTGGATGAAGGGCGGGCTGGGCCACGTCAACATCATCGGTTCGGTGATCTTCGCCGGGCATGTCGGGCACCGCCATCGCCGATGCCGCGGGCCTCGGCACGATCGAGATCAAGGCGATGCGCGATCACGGCTACTCGAAGGAGTTCTCGGTCGGCGTCACCGCCGCGTCGGCGACGCTCGGGCCGATCATTCCGCCGTCGCTGCCGTTCGTGATCTACGGCATGGTCGCCAACGTCTCGATCGGCCAGCTGTTTCTCGCCGGCATCCTGCCCGGCCTCGTGATGACGGTGCTGATGATGCTGACGGTCGCCTACTTCGCGCACAAGAACAACTGGGGCGCGGACATCAAGTTCCTGTGGAGCCGCGTCGGCAAGGCTGCGCTGGAACTGGGCGTCGTCATCGCGTTCCCGCTCGTGATCTGGCTCGCGGTCAAGGCCGGCGTCAACGCGCGCTGGCCGACCGGCGTCGCGATGGTCGCGCTGTTCGTGGCCGACTGGAAATGGAAATTCGAGGCGGTGCTGCCGATCATGACGCCGGTGCTGCTGATCGGCGGCATGACCACCGGCATCTTCACGCCGACCGAAGGCGCGGTCGCGGCATCGCATCTGGGCGCTGTTCCTCGGGCTGTTCTGGTACCGCACGCTGACCTTCAAGATGCTGGTCAAGGTCTCGATGGAGACCATCGAGACCACCGCCACGGTGCTGTTCATCGTCGCCGCGGCATCGATCTTCGGCTGGCTGCTCACGGCGACGCGGGTCACCGACATGGTCACGGCGTGGACGCTGAGCTTCACGCACACGCCGTGGGTGTTCCTGCTGCTCGTGAACCTGCTGTTGCTGTTCGTCGGCTGCTTCCTGGAGCCGACCGCGGCGATCCTGATTGCCGTCCCGGTGCTGATGCCCGTGGTCACGCAACTGGGCATCGACCCGGTGCATTTCGGCCTTATCGTCGTGCTGAACCTGATGATCGGCCTGCTGCATCCGCCGATGGGCATGGTGCTGTTCGTGCTGGCGCGCGTCGCGCGAATGTCGCTCGAACGCACGACCATGGCGATCGTGCCGTGGCTCATTCCGTTGCTTGGCAGCCTGATCCTGATCACCTATGTCCCGATCATCTCGCTCTGGCTGCCGAAGCTGGTCTACCGATGACGAGACGCGACCGCCGGGCCGCTCCAAGTTCGCATTGCACCGCTCAGGGGAGAAGCGCGCTTCGCACGCTCCGGGCAGTTTCATGACCGCGTTGATCGCTCGCGTCGAGATCCTGCAAGTCAACCTGCCGCCTCCGGTGCCGCGCAGCGATGCCATCCAGTCCTTCGTGACGCAGGAGACGCCGATGGTGCGGATTACCTGCGACGACGGCGCCGTGGGCGTCGGCTACACGTACACGATCGGCACCGGCGGCTCGTCGGTGGTGGCGCTTGCTGCGCGACCATCTCGCGCCGCGTCTCATCGGCCGCGACGCAGCGCAGATCGAGGCGATCTGGAAGGACCTCTTCTTCGCGACGCACGCCACCGCGGTTGGCGCGATCACGAGCCTCGCGCTTGCGGCGATCGACACGGCGCTGTGGGACTTACGCTGCCGGCGCGCCGGCCAGCCGCTGTGGAAGATGGCGGGTGGCGCGCAAACCCGAGTCCCCGTCTACACGACGGAAGGCGGCTGGCTGCATCACCCGCAACAGCAGCTCGTCGACGAAGCGCATGCCGCGAAGGCGGCAGGATTCAAGGGGTGCAAGGTCAAGGTGGGCAAGCCGTCGATTGCCGAGGACGTCGCGCGGTTGTCAGCGGTGCGCGCGGCCGTCGGCGACACCTTCGAGGTGATGGTCGACGCGAACCAGGCGTTCACCGTCGCCGAGGCGTGCCGCCGCGCCCATGCCTACGAGACGCTGATGCTCGGCTGGTTCGAGGAGCCGCTGCCGGCGGAGGACCTTGGCGGCCATGTCGAGCTGGCCGCCAAGGCAAGCATGCCCATCGCCGTCGGCGAATCGCTGTATCACCCCGCACATTTCCGCGAGTACCTCGAACGCGGCGCGTGCTCGGTGGTCCAAGTGGATTGCGCCCGCATCGGCGGCATCACGCCGTGGCTCAAGGTGGCGCATCTGGCCGAGACCTTCAACGTTCCCGTATGCCCGCATTTCCTGATGGAACTGCACGTGTCGCTGTCCGCCGCCGTGCCCAACGGCGCGTGGGTGGAATACATTCCGCAACTCGACGCAATCACCACGTCCCGCATGGCAATGCAGGATGGCTATCGCGATCCCGCCCGACGCGCCGGGGCTCGGCATCGACTGGGATTTCGCGGCAATCGACCGGCTCGCCGTCGCGCGCGCGACCCTGCAGTAAGGAGAACTCCATGTTGACCCGCAGCTCACTCACCATTCGCCTTCATCCCAACGACGACGTCGTCATCGCCCGCTCGCAGCTGGTCGGCGGCACGACGCTGCTCGACGAAAAGATCACCGTCGTCGGGCTCGTCCCGCCCGCGCACAAGATCGCGACGCGCGCGATCAGGAAAGGCGAACCGGTGCGGCGCTACAACCAGATCATCGGCTTCGCCAGCCGCGACATCGCGCCCGGCGAGCACGTGCATCTCAACAATCTCGTCATGGGCTCGTTCGACCGCGACTACGCATTCGGCGCCGACGTGAAGCCGACGCAGTACGTGACGCCGGCGGCGACGTTCATGGGCATCGTGCGCGAGGACGGCACGGGTCGCCACGCGCAACTACATCGGCATCCTGTCCACGGTGAACTGCTCGGCCACGGTGTCGCGCGGCATCGCCGAATACTTCACGCGCGAGCGCCTGGCGGAGTTTCCCAACGTCGACGGCGTGGTCGCGCTGACGCACGGCTCCGGCTGCGGCATGGACACGCACGGCGAGGGCATGCAGCTGCTGCGGCGCACGCTGGGCGGCTACGCGCGGCACGCGAACTTCGCCGGCGTGCTGATGATCGGGCTGGGCTGCGAGGCCAACCAGATCAGCTCGCTGATGGGCGCGGAGAACCTGAAGGAGGGGCCGCTGCTGCGCACGTTCAGCATCCAGGACACCGGCGGCACCGCCAAGACCATCGCCTACGGAATCGGCCTCATCAAGGAGATGCTGCCGCACGCCAACGACGTGACGCGGCAGCCGGTGCCGGCCTCGCACATCACCGTCGGCTTGCAGTGCGGCGGCTCCGACGGCTACTCGGGCATCACCGCCAATCCGTCGCTCGGCGCGGCGGTCGACCTGCTGGTGCGCCATGGCGGCACGGCGATTCTGTCCGAAACGCCGGAGATCTACGGTGCCGAACACCTGCTGACGCGGCGCGCGGTCTCGCGCGAAGTCGGCGAAAAGCTCGTCTCGCGCATCAAGTGGTGGGAGGACTACACGACGCGCGAAAAGGGCGAGATGAACAACAATCCGTCGCCGGGCAACAAGGCGGGCGGATTGACGACGATCCTCGAGAAGTCGCTCGGCGCCGTGGCCAAGGGCGGCACGACCAACCTCGTCGCCGTCTACGAATACGCCGAGCCGGTGACCGCCAAGGGATTCGTCTACATGGACACGCCGGGCTACGATCCGGTTTCGGCGACAGGACAGGTGGCGGGCGGCGCCAACATGATCGTGTTCACGACCGGGCGCGGGTCGGCGTACGGCTGCGCGCCCGCGCCGTCGCTCAAGCTGTCGACCAACACGCCGCTGTGGATCAAGCAGGAAGAGGACATCGACCTCAACTGCGGCGAGATCGCCGACGGCACGGCCTCGGTCGACGGCACCGGCGAGAAGCTGTTCCAACTGATGCTCGACACGGCGTCCGGCGCCAAATCGAAGAGCGAAAAACATGGCTACGGACAAAGCGAATTCGTGCCGTGGTACCTGGGCGCCGTGATGTAAGGTCGCCGGCGCCTCGCCGCCTTCCGTTGACGTCAATTGACCCCTCAGTTGACACCCTCAGTTGACACCATTACACGCCGCCCGTAGGCTGCAAGCGGGCTGCGAAAACAAGACGGCAAAGTCCGCGCCACGCAGCAATCCCTTCCATGGAGGAGTCGCATGAAGATGTTCAGCAAATTCGCCGCCGCGCTGGTCGCGGCCGGCCTGCTCGCCGCCGGCCCGGCCGCGGCGCAGGAAAAGCTCACGGTGTGGTGGGTCAAGGGCTTCTACAAGTCCGAGGACGACGCGCTGTTCGCCGCGATCAAGAAGTTCGAGGACAAGACCAAGGTCAAGGTCGAGCTGTCGCAATACCCGGTGCAGGACATGATCCCGAAGACGGTGGCCGCGCTCGACGCCGGCACGCCGCCCGACGTGGCCTATGCCGACGTCTACGACTTCCAGGTCACCGGCAAGTGGGCGTTCGACGGCAAGCTCGAGGACATCACCGACGTCATCACGCCGCTGAAGGGCGGGTTCCTCAAGAACACGATCGAGACGACCTACCTGTACAACGACAAGACCAAGAAGAAGGCGTACTACGCGTTTCCCGATGAAGCAGCAGACGATGCACATCCAGTACTGGAAGGACATGCTGGGCGAGGCGGGCTACAAGGAATCCGACATCCCGACCGGCTGGAAGGCCTATTGGGACTTCTGGTGCGACAAGGTGCAACCCGCGCATCGCAGCAAGACCGGCAAGCGCACCTATGCCATCGGCCAGCCGATGGGCGTCGATTCCAGCGACTCGTTCTTCTCGTTCCTGACGTTCATGGACGCGTACAACGTGAAGCTGGTCGACGACGACGGCAAGCTGCTGGTCGACGATCCGAAGGTGCGGGCTGGGCTCATCAACGCGCTGCGGGACTACACGTCGATCCGCACCCGCGGCTGCACGCCACCGTCGTCGACGAGCTGGAAGGACCCGGACAACAACGTGTCCTTCCACAACAAGACGATCCTGCTGACGCACAACGCGACGATCTCGATCGCCGCCAAGTGGCTCGATGATTCCAAGAACGAGACGCTGACGCCGGAACAGCGCGCGCAGGCCAAGAAGAACTACGACGAGCTGATCGCCACGGCCGGGTTTCCCCAACAAGCCGGACGGATCGAAGTTCGTCTATCGCGCCGCGGTCAAGACGGGAGTGATCTTCGAGGCATCGAAGAACAAGAAGCGGGCGAAGGAATTCGTCGCGTTCATACTCGCAGGACGAAAACCTGCAGCCGTACGTCGAAGGCTCGCTGGGCCGCTGGTTCCCGGTGACCAAGTCGGGAATCACCAGCGCGTTCTGGCAGGCCGACCCGCATCGCAAGGCCGTGTACAACCAGTTTGGCGCCGGCACGGTGACGTTCGAATTCACGAAGAACTACAAGTTCACGGTCCTCAACAACGAGAATGTGTGGGCGAAGGCGATGAGCCGCGTCGTCAACGACAACATCACGGTGGAAAAGGCGGCCGACGAAATGATCGCCCGCATCAAGCAGGTCGCCGGCTGACGTTCGCCGGCATCGCGTTCCACGATGTGACCACGGATCGGGCGGGGTTCGTCCTCGCCCGATTCTCCGGATCTGCCGGCAAGAGGAGTTCGAGAACCCGTGTCAACCCTCGCTCTTCCCGACGTGCAGCGACTGCCGGCCGAGCCCCGACAAGAAGGGCATGTCCCCATGGCAGAAGTGGGGGCTGATCCTCCTCACGCCGTACGTCGTCGTATTCCTGGTCTTCGTGCTTTATCCGGTCGGGTACGGTCTTTGGCTCGCGCGCCATCCGGTCAGCTACGAGAAGCTGTTCGACGATCCGATCTTCCTGCGGTCGGTGTTCAACACGCTCGCGTTCGTCATCATCGGCATCAATCTCAAGATGGTCGTGGCGCTCGTCCTGTCCGGTTTCTTCGTGACGGCGCGGACGTGGATCAAGTGGATGTCGCTGCTGTTCATCCTGCCGTGGGCGGTGCCGTCGATCCCGACGATCCTGTCGGTGCGCTTCATGCTCAATCCGGAATGGGGCCTCATCAATTCGCTGATCTTCCGCTTCACCGGGGCCGACGGCCCGAACTGGCTGAACGATCCGACGCTGGCGCTTGGCATCGCCATGCTGATGCACATCTGGAAATCGCTGCCGTTCTGGACGCTGATCCTCGTCGCGGGCCGCCTGGCGATTCCCGCGGAGCACTACGAGGCCGCGTCGGTCGACGGCGCGACCAGCTGGCAGAAGTTTCGCTACATCACATGGCCGTCGATGCGCACGCTGTACCTGACGTGCACGATCCTGTCGATGATCTGGACGATGGGCGACTTCAATAGCGTCTACCTGCTGACCGGCGGCGGGCCCGCCGACCTCACGCACGTCCTCGCCACGCTGGGCATCCGCTATCTGCGGCTCGACGAAGTCGACATGTCGATGGCCGCGATCGTCGTCGCACTGCCTGCCGTGTTGCCGCTGGTGTACTTCATGATGAAAAGGCTGTCGAAATGACCACGACGTCGCTGCCCCCGAGAGCAGGCCTCCCGGGCGGCCCGCGGAGGCCTCATGATAGCGCGACGCGAGGCGAAGCTGCTGCTGATCGGCATCCCGCTGTTCATCTGGACGATGCTGCCGATCTATCACCTGTGCCTGTTCGCGTTTTCGTCCAAGGACGAGGCGATGGGCGGCAGGATGTGGCCCGAGCATCCGACGCTGCACAACTTCGAGGTCGTGTTTCGCGAGCAGCACCACTACCTCAATCACTTCTGGCTGCAGATGTGGAATTCGCTGTTCATCGCCGTCACCGTGGGCTTGCTCACGCTGATCGTCGCAACGTCGCGCCGCATTCGCGATCAGCCGTCTCAAGGTTCGCGGCGGCCGCACGGTGATGAACCTTGCGCTGTTCACGTACTTCATTCCGGCGGCGTTCCTCGCAGTGCCGATGTACAAGACGATGGGCGTGTACGGCCTGCTCAACAACCAGTGGGCGCTGATCCTGGCGATGACGACGATCGCCGCGCCGTATTCGATCTGGGTGCTGAAGCAGGCGTCGGACAAGCTGCCGTGGGAACTGGACGAAGCGGCGAAGATGGATGGCGCGTCGCCGCTGCAGTTGTTCCGCCTGGTGTACCTGCCGCTGATGACGCCGTCGCTGGTCGCGATCGGCACCTACGCGCTGCTGCTCGCGTGGAACGAATACCTGTACGCGTTCCTGCTGCTGTCCAACGACAAGGACATCACGCTCGGCGTGGCGCTCGGCAACTTCCTGGCTGCCGACGATTCGCCGTGGGAACTGCTGATGACGACCGGCCTCATCTACGCGATGCCGCCGGCGGCGATCTACTACACGTTCAAGCGCTACATGGTCGGCGGACTCACCGCCGGCGCCGTGAAGTCCTGACACACGTAACTTCGGACCTTCGAGAACCGACTATGGCAACCGTATCGTTCCAGAACATCGAGAAGTCCTTCGGCCACACGAAGGTCATCCAGGGCATCAGCTTCGATATCAAGGAAGGCGAGTTCATGGTGCTCGTCGGCCCGTCGGGCTGCGGCAAGTCGACGTTGCTGCGCATGCTGGCCGGACTGGAGGAGATCACCGGCGGCACCATCGCGATCGACGACAAGGTGGTCAACGACATCGAGTCCAAGGATCGCGACATCGCGATGGTGTTCCAGAGCTACGCGCTGTACCCGCACATGACCGTCGGCGAAAACATGGCGTTCAGCCTCAAGTTGCGCAAGGCCGATCCGAAGATGATGGCCGATCGCGTGGCGCATGCATCCAAGATCCTGAACCTCGACCCGTACCTGGCGCGCTTCCCGCGGGAACTTTCCGGCGGCCAGCGGCAGCGGGTCGCGATGGGCCGCGCAATCGTGCGCGACCCGAAAGTGTTCCTGTTCGACGAGCCGCTGTCCAACCTCGATGCGAAGCTGCGCGTCGCGATGCGCGCGGAGATCAAGGCGCTGCATCAGCGGCTCAAGACAACGACCGTCTACGTCACGCACGACCAGGTCGAGGCGATGACGATGGCCGATCGCATCGTCGTGATGCACGACGGCCGCATCGAGCAGATCGGCGCACCGCTCGACCTGTACGACCATCCGGACAACCTGTTCGTCGCGCAGTTCATCGGCTCACCCGCAATGAACGTGATGAACGGCAACGTGAAGCGCAGCGGCGGACCGGCGCACGTGGAAGTCGCCGGCGGCGTGCGCTGGCCGCTGCAGCATGGACCGGGCGCGGAAGGGCAGGCGGTCGCCTACGGCATTCGGCCGGGCGACCTGCGTCTTGCGAGCCCTGACGCGCCGGACGCGGTGCCCGCGGAAATCGTCGTGGTGGAACCGACGGGCGCCGAGACCGAGCTGCTGATCCAGGCCGGAAACGACCAGCTGATCCTGGTCACGCACGGCCGCCCGAATGTGAATCCCGGCGACCGGATCGGCCTCTCCATCGATCCCGCCAAAGTGCACGTATTCGACCAGGGAACCGGTGCACGACTCGCCGCGTAAAGGGTAAACAGGCAATGAGCAAAGGAAAAAACCGGAAGGGACACACGCTGCGGTCCCGCACGTGGTTCGACAGTCACGACCGCGACGCGATGGTCCACCGCTCGTGGATGAAGAACCAGGGCATGCCGCACGACCAGTTCGACGGCCGGCCGGTGATCGGCATCTGCAACACGTGGTCGCAGGCCACGCCGTGCAACGCGCACTTTCGCGAGCTTGCGCAGCACGTGCGTGACGGCGTCCTCGACGCCGGCGGCTTTCCCATCGAGTTTCCGGTGATGAGCCTGGGCGAAACGCTGATGCGGCCCACGACGATGCTGTTCCGCAACCAGACCGCGATGGACGTCGAGGAGTCGATTCGCGCCAATCCGTTCGACGGCGTGGTGCTGATGATGGGTTGCGACAAGACCACGCCGGCGCTGCTGATGGGCGCGGCCTCCGTCGACCTGCCGACGATCGGCATCTCCGGCGGTCCGATGCTGAACGGCAAGTTCCGCGGCGAAGACATCGGCTCCGGCACGCACGTGTGGAAATTCACGGAGATGCTGAAGACCGGCGAGATGAAGATGCCCGATCTCGAGGAGGCCGAGTCGTGCATGTCGCGCTCCGCCGGCCACTGCATGACGATGGGCACGGCGTCGACGATGGCGTCGATGGTCGAGGCGCTGGGCATGGGCTTGCCCACCAATGCGGCAATACCCGCCGTCGATTCGCGCCGCCGGCTGCTGTCGCGGATGTGCGGGCGGCGGATCGTGGAGATGGTGCACGAGGACCTGAAGATGTCGCAGATCCTCACCAAGCAAGCGTTCGAGAACGCGATCATGGTCAACGGCGCGATCGGCGGATCGACCAACGCGGTGGTGCACCTGCTGGCCATCGCCGGCGCGCATCGGCGTCAAGTTGTCGCTCGACGACTGGGACCGCCTCGGGCGCGACATGCCGTGCCTCGTCGACCTGATGCCGTCGGGCAAGTACCTGATGGAGGATTTCTACTATGCCGGCGGCCTGCCGGTGGTGATCCGCGAAATCGGCAAGTTCCTGCACAAGAAGGCGCTCACCGTCAACGGCAAGACGATCTGGGACAACTGCAAGGACGCCGTCAACTACAACGAGAAGGTCGTCACGCCGCATCGCCAAGCCGTTCAAGCCGCAAGGGCGGCATCGCGGTGCTGCGCGGCAACCTCGCGCCGAACGGCTGCGTGCTGAAGCCGTCGGCGGCGACGCCGAAGCTCCTGAAGCACAAGGGGCGCGCCGTCGTGTTCGAGAACATCGACGACCTGCACAAGCGCATCGACGACCCGAAGCTCGACGTCGATGCGAATTGCGTGATGGTGCTCAAGAACTGCGGCCCCAAGGGCTATCCCGGCTTTCCCGAAGTCGGCAACTTCGCGCTGCCCGCCAAGCTTTTGAAGAAGGGCGTCACCGACATGATCCGCATCTCGGATGCGCGCATGTCCGGCACCGCCTATGGCACGGTGGTGCTGCACACGGCGCCGGAAGCGGCGGCGGGCGGTCCGCTCGCGCTGGTGCGCAACGGCGACATCATCGAGCTCGACGTCGCCAAGCGCCGGATCCACCTGCACGTCTCCGACGAAGAACTCGCGCGGCGCAAGACCAAGTGGAAGCCGCTGCCGCCGCATGCGACGCGCGGCTGGGTCAAGCTCTACTGCGACACCGTGCTGCAGGCCGACCGTGGTGTCGACCTCGATTTCCTCGTGGGCAGTTCGGGGTCGAAGGTCGGGAAAGTCAGCCACTAGCCGGGTTGATGCAAACCCGGACGCGCCGCGATTCGCGCGACCCGGGTGCACGCATGGCGGCTATTTCTGCCGCGTGTAGTAGCCGTCGAACGACGTCGCCCACGTCCTGCCTTTGTCCGCCGAGGTCTCCCAAAGCTGGCGTACGCGGCCGTCGGGGAGCGGCTGCCAGCTGATGCGATTGTCGACCTTGCCGCCAGGCTTTTCCGCATCGACCGTCTCGCCTGACAGAATCATCTTGCCGTCCACGAGGCCGCCTTCGATGACCAGCAGGCCGCCTCCGCTGTCCACCCAGGTCTGGTGCCAGACGCTGCGGTCCGCGTCGTAGACGTTGAGGCTGGAACCGCTGAATGCGCCCGCGCGATAGTTCTCGAAGAGAACGCATTCCTTGTGCAGTCCGCGTTATACGGTTCTGGCCGACCATCTTGCCCGACGCGTCGCGCACGTCCCAATCCCCCAACCAGAAGTCGAACTGGTGAAAGGCAGTTGAGGCACACGCGGGCGGCTTGGACGCCGCGGAGGGCGTGGGCGCTTCCTGGGCGAGCGCCGGCGCTGCGGCCGAGGCGAAGGCGACGATAGTGGCCATGGCGAATCCTGAAGAGGGAAGCATCCAAAGTCCTTGCACCGTGTGTTCGGCGGCAACCGGTGTCCTGCATGGTGCAAGCCAAGTGGCCTTATCACAAGAGCCAATTCAGCGTAATGTTGTGGGCCATTTGTTATTTGCCATTTGCCATTTGCGCATTTGCCCATTTGCCATTGGGCATTTGCCATTTCCCCTTGGCCGCTGTGCGTGACTGGCGGCCGGTCGACCAACTGCACATGAGGCCACGATGCCGGAGCGATCCCCCGCCGCGATGCTCCCGCTCCTTTCCGGTCCTGCCACGGAGGGCTTGAGCCTGCGCGACCAGATCTACAAGACGTGTCTGGCCGCGATCGTCGCGGGCCGCCTCGCGGACGGGGCGCGCCTGCCTTCGGCGCGGCAGCTGGCACTGGACTGGCGCGTGTCGCGCAACACTGTCGACGATGCCATCGCGCGACTGCAGGCGGAGGGCTTTCTCGTTCGCCGCGTCGGCGCCGGCACTTATGTCACTGCGCGGGCGCGCATCGCGCCGAGTGTTCGCGCGCAGCGGCGGCGGCCCAGTGTGCTGGGTCGCAAGGCGCTCGCGTCCGTGTCGGCGTGGGGCCGCAGCGCGACGAGTTCCTATTCTCCGTCCAGCGTCCCGAAGGCGGTGCCGTTTCTGGCGGGAATGCCTGCGCTGGACGTGTTCCCGCTGGCGCTGTGGCGGCGCCTGGTCGCTCGGCGCCTTCGCGTTAGCGGCGCCGGGCTGCTCGGCTATCTCCCTTCGCTCGGCCATCCATCCTTGCGCGAGGCGACGGCGCGGCACCTGGTTGCGACCCGGGGCATCGATTGCGATCCAGGACAGGTCATGATCCTCAACAGCTCGATGCAGGCAGTCGACCTGGCGGCGCGAGTGCTGCTCGAGCGCTCGGACGTCGCCTGGATCGAGGACCCGTGCTTTCCCAATTTGCGCGCGGCCCTGGCAATGTCCGGCGCGCGTGTCGAGCCACTACCGGTCGATGCGCACGGTCTCGACATCGACGCCGGTGCGCGCCGCGCGGCGCCGGCGCTAATCTACGTGACGCCGTCCTGTCAGTACCCGACGGGCGTGACGATGTCGCTGGAACGCAGGCTTGCGCTGCTGCGCCATGCGGCTGCAACGGGTGCGTGGATCGTCGAGGACGACTACCAGAGCGAGTTCACCTACGCGGGCCGCCCGCTCGTTTCCATTTACGGTCTCGATCGCAGTGAGCGCACGCTCTACGTCGGGACCTTTACGAACAGCGTATTTCCTTCGCTGCGGCTTGGCGTACGTCGTGCTCCCGAGGTCGCTGGTGGCGGTTTTCGAGGCCGTGCGCCGCCAACTCGACGATCACACACACGGCGCCATGCAAGTAGTGTTGGCGGATTTCATGGACGGCGGCCACTTCAGCGCCCATCTGCGCAAGATGCGCGCTCTTTATCATGGGCGTCGCGATGCGCTGCTGGCTGCGTGCGCCCGATGCCTTCCACGGACGTGCGGTTCTGGGGCCAGCGACAAGCGGAATGAATGTCGCGCTGCATCTGCCGGCGCGGCGGGCGGACCGGGCGGTCGCCGCGCGCGCCGCTGCGTCGGGCCTGCATGTCATGCCGCTCTCGCGCTACGCATCCGCAGCGAATCCGCGAAATGGCTTGCTGCTGGGCTACACGGCGCTGTCCGAACGCCAAATTGCCGCCAGCGTGGCCCGTTTGAGCCAGGTGATCGCGCGCGACAACTAGCAGATCGCGGTGGGAGCAAAGCAGAATCAGTCGCCGAGCTCCGCCAGATCAGATTGACAGTACCGCTTCTCGTCGTCGGGCACCCGCTCGAGAAGCGCCAGCGCCTGTTGCCGTGACGCGGCGAATGCCTTGGCGTCGCCGTCCGCGCGCTGCGCCAGCGCCAGCACGACCCAGCCGAAGAAAGTCTCGATCGCCGGCGCGTCATTGCGCACGCAGACGTCGATGCATCGGCGCGCGCTCTCGATCGCGTCGTTGGCGCGACCCGCCTGCAACAGGCTTCGCGTCATTCGATACTCGGCGCGTTCTTCCTCCAGCCACGTTCCCGCCTGTTTCCAGTAGGTGAGACCGCCCGTCGCGGCGGCGAGCATGCCTTCGGTCTCCGCCGCGTCGCGATCCTTCTTTTCCTCGAGCGAAGTCGCGAGGTTGTTGCCGCCGATCGCGAGCGCTCGAATCGCCGCCGAACCCGACGGCAATCCAGAGCTAGCCAGCCGCAGCGCCTCCGCATAGGCGGCTATGCCGCGCATGTGCTCGCCGCGGCCTGCGAACGCCGCGGCGGCGGAGGCGAGGACAAAAGTCCGGTCCGCGAGGTTGAGCGACGTCAATGCGGCGACATCGCCGCCGGCGTAGCGCAGCGTTGCGATGTTGCGGCTCAGAGCCCCTTCAACCGCGTCGCTGCCATCGAAGCCCGGCAACGCGCGCATCGCCTCCAGCAATGCGATTCCTTGCGACCACCGGCCGAGGTGCTCGCCATAGACATGCGTCACAAGGCGCGCAAAGGGAGGGATGTGTTCGGCGGCCTCGACCACGTGCAGCGAGGACGCCAGCCGGTCCGCCACTTCCTGTGGGCGATCCCCGTGGTCACTCCACGCCGTTTCGAGAAAGGCGTCGAAGGTCATGGCCGGCCGATGTCGCCGTCGATTTCTACTTCCGCCTCGATTTCCACCGGGATCTCGAATGGAAGCTCGGCCATGCCGACGGCGGAGCGCGAATGCGCGCCGCGCTCCGGACCGTAGAGTTCGAGGATCAGGTCGGAAAAGCCGTTGATGACCGAGGGCTGCGCCGAGAAACCGGGCGACGAATTGACCATCCCGAATACGCGCAACCAAGCGGAGATCCGGTCGAGGTCGCCCAGTTCGCGCTGCAGGCTGGCCAGGATGGACAGCGCCACCTTGCGTGCAGCCGCATAGCCTTGTTCCACCGTCAGGTCGCGGCCCACTTTGCCGAGCGGGCGCGCCACGGCGCCATCGGCGTCCTGCGGCGCATGTCCCGACACGAGAGCGCGATTGCCGCGCACACGGACGAACGCAAACGGCAGGCGCGCTCCTGGGCGGAATGATAATGGGCGCGGGCAGCGTCAGTCCGAGTTCGCGAAGCTTCGCTTCAATGTGCATTGTCGATGTCCGTCAACCTTCCCATGCCGCTGCAGCGATGGTCAACACTGGAGTCGGCACGCGGCGCGGCCAGTGCATCTAAAACGAATCCTAGCCGCTTTTGCGCGCGGCGCGTATCCCCGGGACGTCGACAATGCGTATGCCGTCGGCAGGCGGCGCGGCGATCGCCTGCATCAGCGCCGAGATCATCTCGCTGCGCGCTGCCAGCGTCCGAGCTGCGGCAACGTACCCTGCCGCGCGTGTGCCATGAACCCGCTAGAACTTTCCATACTTGTCGTACGCGGCGACCGGATCCATGCCGGCGATCAGCGCCCGGCGCATTTCGGTCTCGGTCGACACCACTTCCTCGGTCCTGACGATGACGTCTTCGACCAGCGCGCGGGGAATGATGACCACGCCATCGCGATCGCCGAGCAGGTAATCACCGGTAGCGACAGTCACGGTGCCGATCGTCACCGGTTCGCCGTAGCTATCGGGAATCCAGCGCTCGACGATATCCGACGGCGTGAGGAACGAACAGAATACGGGGAAGCCCTGCTCGAGGACGAGGTCGGTGTCGCGCGATCCGCCGTCCACGACGTAACCAAGCACGCCGCGGGCCTGCAGCGTTTGCGCGGAGAGTTCGCCCATCAAGGCGACTTCGTGGTTGTGCGGCTGGCAGACGACCACGTGCCCCGACGGAGCGCGCGAAAGCAGCGTGCACCATCCGAGCAGCGTTTCATCACGCGTGCGCGTCCGATCGATGTGCCCGGACACCGTCCACACCGGTCCTGCGAGTCGCGTTCCCGGCGCGATGGCCTTGATCGCCGGCGGAAGAACGATGTTGTCGTGTCCCATCATGCGCAGCACGTCGTGCACGGCGCCGGTGTAGCACGCGGCCAATCGGGTGGTCAGTGTCGGGACGGCCATCGCGTGCGTCAGGTTCTGTTGCGCCAGCCGCCGATGATGGCGCCGGCAATCGTCAGCCCCACCAGCACGTACCCGGCATTGATCGTCCACAGCGAGACGCTGCGCATTTCGAAGCCGTAATGCAGCGCCAGGCTCGCGGCGACAAAGCCCAGCGCCACGAACCCGCCGACCTTCGCTCCGCTTGCGGTGGTCGTGTCCCCCAGCCGGGTCAGCAGAGAATTGAGCGCGTAGCACATCACCAAAATCGCGATGAAACCGGTCACCATCGGCATGAAGGAGCCGCCGCTTTCCATCTTGAGCTGTTCCATCGTCTTGCCGATGCCGGCAGCCCAAGGCGCGGCAAGCAGCGTGTACCAGGCAGCACCCAGCGCAAAGAAGACGATTGCCGCCAGCACCACCGCGACATGGTTGGTCGATTTCACGGTTACCCCCTCGAAGGATCCGGCGCTTGGAGTCGCGCCGTGTGCCGGCAGTCTGCCTCGCGCCACCCGCTCACGCAAGACGCTATTCCATTCCGGCATCTTAGTGCCGGAGCGGCCAGGCGTTGCGGTTCAGGCGAGGCCGAACATGGCCTGGATCGACGCGCGAAAGCCGCGGCCCGACGTAAGTTGGGTGCCGTCGGACAGCGCGATCAGGTATTCCCCGTGGAGTTGCGGCCGCAACTCGCGCACGAACTGAACATTGACGGCGTGGGAGCGGTGGACGCGCAGGAAGGTAAGCGGCGATAGCCGCGCGACGAGGCCGGTCAGCGTTTCCTTGTGCAGGTACGGCCGGTCGGCCCACAGCCGGACGTAGTTGTCCTCGGCCTCGATGCGCACGATGTCGGCGACCTGGACGATCACGATGCGGTTGACCGACTTGACGGCGATGCGCGTGAGCACCGGCTGCGCACCGCCGACACTCTGCCAGGAAACGTCTACCGGGTAGCGCGAATCCTTGGCTTCCTGCCGGCCGTCGCCGGAAAATCCGTCGGGCGGTGTACGCATGTCACCTCCACAAAGTCAGTGCATCGAGAAACAGTCATTATCCGGCCATCGGACGTGCGGCAGATTCGCGCGCCGCTCTGCGCACCTGCCGAGCCATCGCGCGCACATCGGCCAGAGGAAGCACGGCATTGGCGCTGCGCTGCGCTGCCTCCCACAGCGGCATGGCGGCGCGGAAGCGCTGCCGGCCGCTGGGCGTCAGCGAAACCAGCTTGACCCGCCGGTCGTCCGCCGCGCTGACGCTGACCAGGCGCGCTTTCCTGAGCTTGGCCACCGTCCGGCTGAGCGTCGTCTGGTCCGTCAGCGTGGTGACGCCCAGGCGGCCGATCTCCACGGGTTCGGTGGCGAGAATCGCCCACAGCAGCGCCAGCTGGCCCGCACACAGGTCCACCGGGCGCAGTGCCTCGTCATACAGCGTCGTCACCACGCGGGTGAGGAGCTTCAGGTTGGCGTAGCCGCATTCGCTGCCGCGCCGCGCATAACTTTCGAGCAGTGCGTCTCCGCGCCGTTGTGCGGCGATGGATTTGCGCTGTGCCATGAGTACCTCCACTTGTCGTCGCCTGCTTGTGGCCGCCACGACCGCTATATATGCATATGCATACGGTTGCCACGATAGCGCGCAACGCGGGCAAGCGCAAGTGCGCGCCGTCCGGGCGGACAGCCTGCCCGCTGCCGTGCGCGGTTCGCCCCTGCCGCCCTCCCGCTCGCCAATCACCGCAACGGTGCATAGCCGCTGCGGTAGCGTGCTCATGTCGAAGCGGCGCATCCACACTTCCAGCGGGGACCCCCAGTCGCCTAGGAACGCGCCCTTCGACATTTTTTTGCCCGCTGTTTGGCAAACGCGATTCGCGCAGGCAACGCGTGACGCTTCGCCACTGCCAGTCCGCCTTTCACCCACCGCGCCTCGCTGTTGGCCAACTAGCGATTGCGAGTGCCAATTCCCGCTCGGTACGCTGCATACGCAAGTGGCCGAAACGTCGGCACGTCCAACGCAGTTCCGGGTTTCCACTCATTGGGGGAATCACCGCATGAACAACAAGCACATCGAATCGCGGCGCCTGTTTCTGGCGGGGGTGATCGCCGGCGCGTTTACGCTTTGCGCCGGTCCCGCGCTGGCCGTGGACATCAAAGTCGAGATCACGGGCTCCAACATCAAGCGCATCGAAGGCGAGGGCGCGCTGCCCGTGCAGACCATCAGCCGCGACGAAATCAACCGCAGCGGCGCGCAGAACGCGATGGAGATCATGAATCTCATCTCCGCCAACAACAGCGCCGGCAATGTCTCGCTCTCCAACGTGATCGGCTCGCTCGACGTTCAGCAACCAGACCGCGTCGCTGCGCGGCCTGGGCGGACAGGCAACGCTCGTGCTGGTCAACGGCAAGCGGCGTGGGAACGTTCGGCGGCGCGATCAACGGCGCCGAGGGCGTGAACCTGGCGTCGATCCCGTTCACGGCGATCGATCGCGTCGAGGTCCTGAAAGACGGCGCCTCGGCGGTGTACGGCAGCGACGCGATCGCCGGCGTCATCAACTTCATCATGCGCCAGGACTTCACCGGCGTCGAGGCGACGGCCTGGGCACGGAACGCCGACGCGCACCGGCGGCGGCGACCAGTACAACTTCAAGGCGACCGCGGGGTACGGCGACCTGGCGAAGGACAAGTACAACGTGTTCCTCACCGCCTCCTACGACGACCAGAAGAACCTGACGCAACGCGACCGCAATTTCTCGGCGCACAGCTACAACCTGCCGATCGGCCTGGACACGTCGTCGGGCAACACGTTCCCGGGATTCGTCTCCACCGGTGGCATCGGCAGTTTCGTCGAGTATCCCGCGTGCCCCAATCCCAACTTCGAATCCGATCGGCACGCTGCCGCTTCGATCCGTCGCAGTACCAGGGCGTGCAGCAGATACCGGACACCAAGCAGCTGAACTTCTTCGGTTCGGGGCGCTACCAGATCAACAACGACTGGCAGGCCTACATGTTCGGCAGCTACGCGAAGCAGGAGTCGCGCTACGTGATCCAGCCGGTGCCGCTCTCGGACCAGTTCGCGACACCGCCGAACAATCCGATCTTTCCGCAATATCCGCTGAACACGATCCTGCTGCCGCCGACCAGCCCGTACTATCCGCACGCCCAGGCCATCGAGGCCGGCGTCGACGGCCAGCCGCTCAACGTGCGCTATCGCGCGTCGAGAACGGCAACCGCGACACGACCGACACCAACCAGCAGTGGAACGTCGTCGGCGGGTGCCAAGGGCACCGCGTGGAACTGGGACTTCGACGCGCTCGTTCAACTACGGCGAGAACACGACCAAGCAGATGCTGAATGGCGGCTTCCCGCTGCTGTCGCGCATCCTGCCGCTGCTGAACAGCGGCGTGGTCAACCTGTTCGGGCCGAACACGCCCGCGGTCACTCAGCAGATCGTTGCCACGAACTACAACGGACCGACGTTCAACGGCAAGCTCACCGGCTACGGCATCGACGTCAAGGGCTCGGGCGAGATCTACACGCTGCCGGCCGGTCCGCTGGCGCTGGCGCTGGGCGTGCAGGCGGGCAAGGAGACGCTGACGCAGAACCCGGCGGAGATGCTCGCCACGGGCGACGTCTCGGGCTTCGGCGGCAACCTCGCGCCGTTCTCGCATTCGCGCACGGTGTGGGCGGTCTTCGGCGAACTGAACATCCCGATCCTCAAATCGCTCGAGGGAAACATCGCGGTCCGTTACGACCACTACAGCGACTTCGGCAGCACGACCAATCCCAAAGTGAGCCTGCGCTGGCAGCCGCTGCCGACGTTCCTGATGCGCGCGTCGTGGGGCACGGGTTTCCTCGCGCCGACCCTCTATGAGTTGTGGAACACCACCGTCCAGAGCGTCACGCCGCCGGGCGTGTCGGATCCGCTGCGCTGTCCGACCGACGCGGCGACTCGAACGACTGCGACACGCAGTTCACGACGTCGATCGGCGGCAACCCCGACCTGCAGCCGACGAAGTCCAACCAGACGACGATCGGCGGCGTGTGGGAGCCGGTCCCCGGCGTGTCGGTCGGCCTCGACTGGTTCTACCTGACGCTCAAGGACCAGCTCACGACGGGCGTTCCGATCGCCACGATCCTCGGCGATCTCGACCAGTACGGCTACCTGGTGACGCGCGGTCCGGTGCAGCCGGACGTTTCCGGCGCTGCCCGGTCCGATCACCTCCGATTTACCAGCACTGGATCAACCTGGGACAGACGAAGATCCAGGGCATCGACATCGACGCGCGTTTCAAGTTTCCGGTCACGGACATCGGTCAGTTCAGCGCGTCGGTCACCGGAACCTACTACATCAGTTACGAGGTGCAGCAGGGCGACGGCAGCTTTGCCGGTTTCGTCTCGAACGCGTTCCAGGCGCCGGCTACCGGCATCACGCCGCGCTGGAAGAGCTATTCGGCGCTTGAACTGGACGTACGGGCCATGGACGGCGACGCTCGGCAACTCGCTACCAGAGCTCCTACATCGATGTGCAGACGGACCCGGACGGCAACCTGCGCCGCGTCGGCACGCTGAGCCTGTGGGACATCCAGGGCAGCTACACGGGGTTCAAGAACATCACGCTGACGCTGGGCGCCAAGAACATGTTCGACACCGATCCGCCGCTGACCAACCAGAACAATACGTTCCAGGTTGGTTTCGACCCGTCGTACTACGATGCGCGCGCGCGCTTCGTGTACGGCAGCTTTACCTATTCGTTCAAGTAGCGCGTCGCTCCGTCGGGACGGGAGCCCAAGCGGCTCTCGTCTCCGTCGCTAGAGCAGGTCGAGCTGGCGCGGCCCGGCAGGTGCCGGCGGGCGAAAGCGGGAGATATCGAGCGGCGTGCGATCGCGGTTGAGCCCCAAGCGTTGGCAGGCCAGCGCGAAGCGCTTCTCGATGAGTTCCGCGAATGGACCGGTGCCGCGCATCCTCTCGCCGAAACGCGCATCGTAATCGCGCCCGCCGCGCAATTGCCGCAACACGCTCATCACGTGGTCCGCGCGCAGCGGATAGTGGGCATCGAGCCAGTCGCGAAACAGCGGCGCGACTTCCAGCGGCAAGCGCAGCATGATCCAGCCGGCGTGGCGCGCGCCGTGGTGCGCGGCCGCTTCGAGGATCGCCTCGAGGTCGCGGTCATTGAGTTGCGGGATCACCGGCGCCGCCAGCACGCCTACCGGCACGCCGGCGTCGCTCAACGCCCTGATCGCCTGCAGGCGCCGGGGCGGTGCTGCCGCGCGAGGTTCGAGCGAGCGCGCGAGATCGCGGTCCAGCGTGGTGATCGAAATGTAGACGCGCGCCATGTTCTTCGCCGCCATCGGCGCGATCAGGTCGAGGTCGCGCTCGACCAGCGCCGACTTGGTGACGATCGTGAACGGATGCTCGAGTTCGCACAGCACTTCGAGAATGCCGCCGCGTGACCTTCCACTCGCGCTCGATCGGCTGATACGGATCGGTGTTGGTGCCCAGCGCAATGGGGTCGCAACGGTAGCCTTTCTTCGCCAGTTCCGCGCGCAACAGCGCCGGTGCGTTCGGCTTGGCAAAGAGCTTCGTCTCGAAATCGAGTCCCGGCGACAGGTCGTGATAGGCATGCGTGGGCCGCGCATAGCAGTAGATGCAGCCGTGCTCGCAACCCTGGTACGGGTTGATGGACTGGTTGAACGGGATGTCGGGTGACGCGTTGTGCGCGATGATGGTCCGCGCCGGCTGGATGGTGACCGTCGTCTTGAATGGCGTAGCGAGCGGTCGCCGGATCCTCGTCGGCGGCGGAATCTGTCGCCGACGGGGACCAGCCGTCGTCGTAGGCCTCGCGGCCTTCGCGGCGGAAGCGGTTGTGCGGATTGAACGTCGCGCCGCGGCCGCGTTCGGGCGCCGCGCCCGGCGCACGCCGCAGCGGATCGGCCGCGGGCTTCTCCTGCTCCGGGTCCTGAGGTTGGCCGCGTTTCATGCGTCAATATTACTCGCTGCGCGCGTGACGCTTTGCTGCCAATGCGACTAGAATCGGCGACCGCAAGGAACGCCCATGAGCAAACCGAAATCGCACCGCTTCGACACGCTGTCGCTGCACGCGGGTTCCGCACCCGACGCCGCGACCGGTGCGCGCGCGACGCCGATCTACCAGACCGCGTCGTTCGTCTTTCCCGATAGCGACCACGCGGCGGCGCTGTTCAACATGGAACGCGCGGGCCACGTGTACTCGCGCATTTCCAATCCGACGGTCGCGGTGCTCGAGGAGCGGGCGGCCGCGCTGGAGGGGGGTGTCGGGGCCCTCGGCACCGCCAGCGGCCAGGCGGCGCTGCACCTTGCCATCGCAACGCTGCAGGGCGCGGGCTCGCACATTGTCGCGTCCCGGTCGCTGTACGGGGGCTCGCACAATCTGCTCGACTACACGCTGCCGCGCTTCGGCATCGAGACGACTTTCGTCGATCCGCGCGACATCGATGCATGGCGCGCGGCGGTGCGGCCGAACACGCGCCTGTTCTTCGGCGAGACGCTGGGCAATCCCGGGCTGGATGTGCTCGACATTCCGCGCGTGTCGCAAGTGGCGCACGAGCACGGCGTGCCGTTGCTGGTCGACTCGACGTTCACCACGCCCTGGCTCATGCGCCCGTTCGACCACGGCGCGGATCTGGTTCTCCATTCCGCGACCAAGTTTCTTTCCGGGCACGGCGTCGTCATCGGCGGCGTGCTCGTGGATTCGGGCCGCTTCGATTGGGACGCCGGCGCGGCGCGCGGGAAATTTCCGACGCTGACCGAGCCCTACCACGGCTTTCACGACATGGTATTCAGCGAGGAGTCGACGACTGCTGCCTTCCTGCTGCGCGCACGACGCGAAGGCATCCGCGATTTCGGCGCCTGCATGTCGCCTTTCACCGCGTTCCAGATCCTGCAGGGTATCGAGACGCTGCCGGTGCGCATGCAAAGGCACGTGGAAAACACGCGCAAGGTCGTGGCGTTCCTGGTCGCGCATCCGCTCGTGGAGGACGTGGGCTACCCGGAATTGCCCGGCCATCCCGATCACGTGCTGGCGAAGACGCTGCTGCCGCGCGGGTGCGGCGCGGTGTTTTCGTTCAACCTGCGCGGAACGCGGGCGCAGGGACGCAAGTTCATCGAGACGTTGAATCTCTTTTCGCACCTCGCCAACGTCGGCGACGCCAAGTCACTCGTGATCCATCCGGCGTCGACAACGCATTTCCGCATGTCAGCCGAGGACCTGGCGAAGTCCGGCATCACCGAGGGCACCATCCGCCTGTCGATCGGTCTCGAGGATGCGGAGGATCTGACCGAGGACCTGAGCCGGGCATTGCACGCGGCCGGGAAAGAGCTAGGTTCGTCGAGGACAGAACGACGCACGTCATGCGCATTGCGGTCAATGGCAGCGAGTGCTACGCCTATACCGGCTCCCGTCGGATGGACGCTGCGCAACCCACGCTCGTGTTCGTGCACGGCGCGGCCCACGACCACAGTGTCTGGGCGCTGCAGTCGCGGTATTTTGCCCATCATGGGTTCAATGTGCTGGCGGTGGATCTTCCGGCGCATGGCCGGTCCGCCGGGGAGGCATTTGCGACGGTCGAGGCGATTGCCGACTGGATCCCGCAATTGCTCGGTGCCGCGGGTGTGGCGCAGGCGGCGCTGATCGGGCATTCGCTGGGATCGCTGGCGGTGATCGCGTGCGCGGCGCGGCACCCGGAGCGGGTCTCCAGCATCGCGCTGCTTGGTCCCACGGCGCCGATGCTCGTGAGCGACGAATTGCTCGCTGCCTCGCGCGGCGATGAGCAACTGGCGTACGAAATGATCGTGGGCTGGTCGATTTCCGCCGCGCGGCAGCTGGGCGGCAACGCGGTTCCAGGAATGTGGATGAAAGGTGGCGCTTTGCGCCTGATGCAACGTACGCGCCCGGGCGTCCTGCGCAGCGACCTCGAGGCCTGTCGGTCTTACGTTGACGGCCTCATCGATGCGGCCGCGGTGCGCTGTCCTGTGCTGGCGGTCGTGGGCGGGCGCGATCTCATGACGCCCGTCAAGGGCGCACGCGCGTTGTTGGAATCGCTGAAGGGCGTGCGCGTGGTGACGCTAGCGGGCGCCGGCCACGCGATGATGGCCGAGCAACCCGACGCCGTGCTCGACGCATTGCGGTCATTTCTCCAGCCGGGATCCCGCTAAGCATACGTACCGCGCGCTTGTGCGCTGATCCATTCTGTTGGTGTGGCAGAATCGGCGCATGAATGCAGACGCATCGGGGATGTACGTCGTCAGGCACGTCGATCCGATGACGTTCCTCGCGGCCGCTGCTCCGGTACTGGCGCGCGACGAGGCGCTCGCGAGCAGCTACGTTGCTTTCGCCAACGGGCTTCTGCGCAACCCGCCAACGGCTTCCGAATCGGTCTACCTGGCGACCTACGCAGCGGACGGTTCGCAAGGCGCGGCCGTGATGCGTGGATTGGGAGGGCTATGGGTCGGCGCGAGCGACGTAGCGGCCGCGGCCGCGTTTGCCGACGATGTATTCGCGCAGCGCGGGGCGGCGCAGTCGATGCCGCGAGGCGTCGTCGGCCTCCGCCCGGCCTGTGACGCCTTCGCGCACAGGTGGCGCACGCTCACCGGCCGGACCCACGTCATGCGCGTCCAGTTGCGCAATCACAAGCTCACCCGCGTCGATGCCGTGCCGCGGCCTTCCGGTACCGCGCGTCTCGCCACGTCTGCCGACATCGACTGGGTGGGCGCCGCGCAGCACGATTTCATCATGGAGGTCCGTCTGCCAGACGACGCCGCGCGATTGCGCGCGCTGATTCCGAGACGGATCGAGCAGGGCCAGATCTGGATCTGGGAGGACGCCGGCGCTGTCGCATTCGCGGGATGGACCGACGCGCCGCCAGACGCCGCGCGCATCGCGCCGGTGTATACGCCGCCACAGGCGCGCGGGCACGGTTACGCCACGGCACTCGTCGCCGCCTTGTCGCAGGCGTTGCTGGACCAAGGCCGGCAGAGTCTGTTCCTGATCACCGATCTCGCCAACCCCATTTCCAATGCGATCTACGCGAGGATCGGTTTCCGTCCACAATCGGACCTGTTTCACTTCGACTTCGTCGACGCCGGCGGCTCATGACGGTGCCGCGCTTCTACTGCCCGGGCGAACTCGTTGCGGACGAAGTGGGCAAAGAGTATGCGTTGCCCGATCCGGTTGCGCATCACGCGCTGCGGGTGCTGAGGCTGGCCGTCGGCGATCGCATGGCGCTGTTTACCGGCGACGGTGGCGAATTCGCGGCAACGCTCGTGCGAGCGGGCAAGCGCGATGCGTTCGTGCGCATCGACTCGTTTGCCGCGGTGGAACGCGAGAGTTCACTCGCGGTGACGCTGGCCCAGGGCATCGCTGCGAACGATGCGATGGATCATGCCGTGCGCAGGTCGGTGGAATTGGGCGTGGCGGCGATCCAGCCCGTGCTGACGGCGCGCAGCGCGCGCGCGCCCGACGGCGAGCGCGGTGAGAAGCGTCTGGCCCACTGGCGCCAGATCGTGATCGCGGCGTGCGAGCAATGCGGTCGCAACCGCGTTCCGGAAGTACGCGCGGTCGTGACGCTGGAACGCTGGCTCGAGAGCCGCGATCCTGCGGCGGCAGGGCTCGTCATGGCGCCGACCGCGGACATCTCTATTGCCGCCTCGCCGCGGCCGCGGAATGCGCTCGACCTGCTGGTCGGTCCCGAAGGTGGGTTCGCGCCGGATGAGATCGCGCTGGCACAAGAGAGCGGCATGACCGCCGTTCGCCTCGGCCCGCGCGTGCTGCGCGCCGAGACCGCCGCGCTGGCTTCGCTGGCGGCGATCAACGCGCTGTGGGGCGACTTCCGCTGAGCGTTCGCGTCATCGGCCGGGGTCCGCGGCCACCAGGATGCTGCAACGGACGCGTTCCAGCAGCAACGCGTCAGTCGAGCCGCGCCACCAGCGCAGCGCGAACGACGTGCTGCGGGGATGGCCCAGGATCAGCAAATCGATCTCGAGTTCTTCCACCAGGCGCGCGATCACGGTCACCGGCTCCCCGACCACGACGTGACGCGTAACGGACAGTCCATGTGCGGCGAATTGTCCGGCGGCATCCTTGATGTCGGCATCGACGCGAGCCTCGTCGTCGCCCAGCGCGATTTCCGGAACGTATTCGCCGGCGAGCACGTACAGCGACGGGTCGTGGACTACGCCGGCCAGGTGGATCGCGGTCGTTGGCCCCGGCGCCAGGCGAATGCATTCATCGAGTGCCAGCCGGGACTCCGGCGAGCCGTCGTACGCGACGAGAATTCTTGCATACATGGTCCCCCCAATCCCGCCGTCGAATGCCGGCGGATCCTTGCGCGGTATCGCGCAGTTTTGCCTATACCGGCACGGCCGTCGGCTTGCCGCACAGCGTCAGCGCGGCGTCCGTGAGCGCGTCCCACGTGTTGCCGCGGCCAATCCCCTTCGACAGCGCATCGAGATTCGCCAGCGAACGCAAGAGCGGCGCAACGGATGCCGGCGCCACCCGGTTCACCGCGCGTTCCAGCGCATTCTGGCGTTTGCCCCAGACGCGCGCGTTGCGAATCGCCGACGCGACGGGCGTGCCCGCGCGCACCATGGCATGCACGGCCGCAATGGCGTGCACGTCCTCGACGAGTTGCCAGATCGCGGCAATGGGTGCATCGCCCTCCGCCTGCAGCGCGCTCAATATGCGCAACGCGCGCGTCGCGTCTCCGGCCAGCCACGATTCGGACAGCTGGAATACATCGTAGCGCGCGACGTCGGCGATGGCCGCCTCCACGGCTTCCTGCGCCAGCTCGCCTTCCGGCAGCAGCAGCGCCAGTTTTTCCATCTCCTGGCGCGCGGCGAGGAGGTTGCCCTCGCAACGATCTGCGAGATACGCCAGCGTTTCCGGGCTCGCGCGCTGACGATGGTGCCTCATGCGCGCAGCGATCCACGCCGGCAGCGCGTCGCGCTCGACCGGATACACGGCGACGGTGACGCCCGCGCCGGCGAGTGATTCGAACCACGCCGACGATTGCGCAGCACGGTCGAGGCGCGGCAGCGTGACGAGCGTCACGTTGTCCGGGCTCGGGTTGGCCGCGTACGCTTCAAGCGCCTTGCCGCCTTCGACGCCGGGCTTGCCCGACGGGATGCGCAGGTCCACGAGCTTGCGTTCGCCGAACAGGCCGCGATTCAGGTTGGCCGCGAGGAACGCGTCCCAGCGAAATCCGGCTTCGGCCACGAAAACTTCGCGCTCCGTTGCGCCGGCAGCGCGGGCTGCCGCGCGGATCGCATCACCCGCCTCGAGCGCCAGCAGCGGCTCGTCCCCATGGACCACGTACAACGGCGCGACGCCGCGCCGCAGCTGGTCGGCAAGGGCGTCAGCGCGTACCTGCGGCATTTCAGGTCCCGGAGGGGTTGTCGTTCATGCCGGCTTTTTCGCCGCCTGCAGCCGCCGCACGATCTGCGCGATGGCATCGGTCTGCATGTCGCGCTGCAGCCGCTGCTCTTCCAGGTCGCGCGCCAGCGCTTGCGTCTCGTTGAACGTGTAGGCGCGCCGGACCACGATTTCGCCCGGGGGCATCCATTCGGCGCCTTCCTTGTCGTGGAGGCGGAAGGACACGCGCTTGATCAACTGGAATTCGCGAACGGCGCCGGCGGACGACAGCGAAAGCACTTCCTTGTCATCCTGGACGACCGGAATGTCGAGCACGACCTGGGCGGCCGCCGCGCTTTCGCTGATCGTCGCGCTGCCCGCGCCGATCAGCGCGCGCCGCATCTCGTTGTTGAACTGTGGCGATCCCGACGAGTTGAGGTAGAGCGAATCGAAGCTGAACGTCGCCACGCCGCGAAGATGAAAGCCGCAACCCGCCAGCCACAGTGCGGTAAAGGCAATGAGCCAGGCGCGGCGGGAGAAGTGCATCACACGACCACGTTCACGAGCCGGCCGGGCACGATGACGACCTTTTTCACCGGCGCACCATTGGCATAGCGGGCCACTTCGGCGCTCGCGCGCGCGACGACTTCGATGGCCGCGTTGTCCGCGGCAACCGGCACGCTGAGCTTGCCGCGCAGCTTGCCATTTACCTGCAGCATCAACTCGATTTCGTCCTGCGCCAGCGCCGACGCATCGACTTCGGGCCACGCGGCGTCGAGCAGGTCGCCGAACTCGGCGGCCAGGCCCAGGTCACGCCACAGCGCCCACGTCACATGCGGCACGACGGGATAAAGCGTGCGAAGCAGGACGGACAGGCCCTCGCGCTGCAACGCCTCGCCGCCACGTTGGCCCGCCGCCATCGGCTTCGAGCGTGTTCAGCATCTTCATGCCTGCGGAAACGACGGTGTTGTACTGGATGCGCTCGTAATCGTAGTTGGCCTGCTTCAGCGTTACGTGCAATTCGCGCCGCGCCGCCTTTACGGCCGCATCGGCTTCGGACCAGTCGAAGCGGCCGGACGCGCCGCGCACGGCATCCGCGTGCGCCTGGCCGAAGGTCCACAGCCGCTTCAGGAAACGGTGCGCGCCCTCGACACCGGTGTCGGACCAGATCGCGGAATCGTCCGGCGAACCGGCGAACATCACGTAGAGCCGCGCCGTGTCTGCGCCATATTTGTCGATCAGATCCTGCGGCTCGACGCCGTTCTGCTCGGTCTTGCCCATCTTGCCCACGCCGCCGTACTCGACGAGCGTGCCGTCGGCCAGCCGGCCGCCGGTGATGTGTCCCGCGGCGTCGGTCGTCGGTGTGACGACGTCGGGTGAATGGTATTCCTTGCCGCCTTTCGCGTTGCGACGGTAATAGATGTGGTTGAGCAGCATGCCCTGCGTGAACAGCCGGGTGAAGGGCTCGTCGATCTTCACGAGTCCCAGGTCGCGCATAACCTTGGTCCAGAACCGGGCGTAGAGCAGATGCAGGATCGCGTGTTCGATGCCGCCGATGTACTGGTCCATCGGCATCCAGTAGTCGTTCCGCGCATCGACCATCGTCGTGGCGCCGGGACTCGTATAGCGCATGTAATACCAGGACGAATCCACGAACGTGTCCAACGTATCCGTCTCGCGCCGCCCCGGTTTGCCGCACTTCGGACACGGGACGTTCAGGAAATCGGGGCGCTTGTTGAGTGGATTGCCGCCGCCGTCCGGAACGCAGTCTTCCGGCAGCACGACGGGAAGATCCGCCTCGGGCACCGGCACCGCCCCGCAGGCTTCGCAGTGGATGATCGGGATCGGCGTGCCCCAATAGCGCTGCCGCGATACGCCCCAGTCGCGCAGGCGAAACGTGATCTTCTTCTCACCCAGGCCCTTGGCGGCCAGGTCGGCGGCGACGGCGTCGACGGCCTCGGCATAGGCAAGTCCGTCGTATTTTTTTCCCGAGAACACGCAGCGGCCGCGATCCTTGTCGGCGTACCACGGCTGGTAGGCGTCGGTCGAGAACTCCTCGTCGGGAACGGCGATGACCTGCTTGATCGGCAGCCCGTATTTTTTCGCGAACGCGAAATCGCGCTCGTCGTGCCCAGGAACGCCCATCACCGCGCCGTCGCCGTAGGCCATCAGCACGTAGTTGCCGACCCAGACCTCGATGCTCTCGCCGGTGATCGGGTGCGCGACGTAGAGCCCCGTCGCCATCCCCTTCTTCTCCATCGTGGCCATGTCGGCTTCGATGACGCTGCCGCGGCGGCACTCGTCGAGAAACTCGGCGAGCGCGTGATCGGTCTTCGCGGCTTGCAACGCCAGCGGATGCTCGGCGGCCACCGCGCAGAACGTGACGCCCATGATCGTGTCGGCTCGCGTCGTGAACACGTACATACGTGCCATCGCCGATGAGCGCGCCGCCGTCGTTGCGGATTTCATGCGTGAACGCGAAACGGACGCCGACGCTCTTGCCAATCCAGTTGGCCTGCATCGTCTTCACGCGGTCTGGCCAGCCGGGCATCTTGTCCAGGAATGCCAGGAGTTCGTCGGCGTAATCGGTAATCTTGAGGTAGTAGCCCGGAATCTCGCGTTTCTCGACGGGCGCGCCGGTGCGCCAGCCGCGTCCGTCGATGACCTGCTCGTTGGCAAGCACCGTCAGGTCGACCGGATCCCAGTTGACCACCTGCGTCTTGCGGTAGGCGATTCCCTTTTCCAGCATCTTCAGGAAGAACCACTGGTTCCAGCGGTAATAGGACGGATCGCAGGCGGCGAACTCGCGCGACCAGTCGATCGCCGAGCCCCAGCGTCTTGCATCTGCCGCTTCATCGACGCGATGTTGTCGTGCGTCCACTTCGCGGGAGCGACGCCGGCCTTCATCGCCGCGTTCTCCGCCGGCAGCCCGAACGCGTCCCAGCCCATCGGCATCAGGCAGTTGTAGCCCTTCATCCGCAGGTGCCGGTACATGACGTCGTTGATCGTGTAGTTGCGCACGTGGCCCATGTGCAGGCGGCCCGAAGGGTAGGGCAGCATCGACACGCAGAAGAATTTCTTGCGGTCTGTACGCTCGACGGCGCGATACGCATCGGCAGCGACCCAGGCGGACTGGGCGGCGGCTTCGATGTCCCTGGGATTGAACGGCGTCATGGGCGGACCGGACCTGGCGCGGCGCGCGCCATGAATGAATTCGGGAGTGAAGATTATACCGGGCGGCTACCCGGCGGTCGGTGCCACCAGCACCCACAGCCCCGAGTCCGGCGAAGAGCGCCGCGGCAACAATGCGCACGGCGCGAAACGGAATCCTCTTCGCCGCCGCATCGCCGATGAACGCCGTCGGCGCGTCGACGAGCAGCATGCCGAGTGTCGTGCCCGCGACCACGGCGACCAGCGACGAGAACTGCACGGCCAGGATCGCCGTGGCGATCTGCGTCTTGTCACCGATTTCGGCCAGGAAGAAGGCGACGGTAGTCACGGCGAACACGCTGCGATTGGACGCGGGCGGGGCATCGGACGCGTCGAACTGGTCGGGCTTGAGCGCCCATGCGGCGACAACGAAGAACGACAGCGCCAGTGCCCAGCGCAGGATCTCGGGCGGGACTGCGTCGCGTACCCAGTGGCCGACCCACGCGGCAATGGTGTGGTTCGCGACCGTGGCGACGAGGATGCCCGCGATGATCGGCCACGGCTTGCGGAATCGCGCGGCCAGCACGAGTGTTAGCAATTGCGTCTTGTCGCCCAGTTCGCCGACCGCGACGACGAGGGTTGAGACCAGCAGGGCTTCGGGCATCCGTAGGGCGGCGAGACGGCAGAGAAGTCGTCTGTCCGGGTTTTATGCTATTGTCATAGGCCGTCCGGCGGTAATGCTGTGCGGGACGGGGATGCGGAGCGATAATTATAGCTTTGCCGGGAACCTCTCCACAGGCGGGGGACCCAACATCGGACCTTTCCGGCTGGATCGCCACTTGGATTACTTGAAAACAATTGTTCGCATCACTTCCGCCTTCGCGCTGGCGGTAGCGTTCGCATCCGGCACGGCGTCCACGGCGTTTGCGTCTCCGGTCAAGACCGAGCACGTCGAGGCCGAGCTCGTTTCGGAGCGCACGGCGCTGGTTCCCGGAAAGCCGGTCACGCTGGCGCTGCGCCTCAAGATGGCGGAAGGCTGGCACACCTATTGGCGCAATCCTGGCGATTCCGGCTTGCCGACGACGATTGCGTGGAAGCTTCCAGAAGGCGTCGGCGTCGGCGCAATCCAGTGGCCCGCGCCGCGCACGTTGCCGACGGGTCCCTTGGTCAATTACGGCTACGAGGGCGAAGTCCTGCTGCTGACCGGGTTGACGGTGCCGCGCGAAGCACCCTCTGGGATCGACGTACAAGTTTTCGGCGCATGCCGAATGGCTGGTGTGCAAGGACGTCTGCATTCCGGAAGGCGCGGATCTCGACATTGCGTTGCCGGTTTCCGACCACTCGGATCCGTATCCGCAATGGGGCAGCGCCATCGCCGCCGTGCGCGCGGCGTTGCCGACGCCTTTGCAGGGCTGGCGGGTCAATGCGCGGGGTGACGGCGCGCGCATCGCATTGGCATTGACTCCGCCCGACGGCGCGCCCGACCCGGGTCCGCTTTATTTCTTTTCCTACGACGAAGGCCGTGTCGAGCCTTCCGCAAAGCAGGTGCTGGCGCGCGACGCGTCGGGGGCGTATGTGTTGACGCTGCCGGCGGCCATCCAGCTGGCACCCGATTTCAAGCGCGTCGCGGGCGTCATCACGGCGGGCAAAGGCTTCGTCGAGGACGGCGAACGGGTTGCCGCGGTAACCGTCGATGTGCCTCTGGTCGGGGCCGTCGTCGCGGGCGCCAAGTTGGCGCCGGGGTCGATCGATGCCGCGGCGGTCCCAGTCACATCGGGCTCGGAACTGTCGCTCGCCGCCGCCCTGCTGCTGGCGTTGATCGGCGGCTTGATCCTTAACCTGATGCCATGCGTGTTCCCGGTGCTGTCGCTGAAGGCGCTGCATCTGGCACAAGGCCACACCGTCGCGCGCGTGCAACGGCTGCAGGGAATTGCCTTTGCGCTGGGCGTGGTCGCATCGTTCGTCGCGCTGGCCAGCCTGCTGTTGGTTCTGCGCGCAGCTGGAGAACAGCTGGGCTGGGGCTTCCAGCTGCAGTCGCCGCCGGTGGTCATCGGACTCGCGGTGCTGTTCTTCGTGCTGGCGCTCAACCTCTCCGGCGTATTCGAATTCACGTCGCTTGTGCCGTCGTCGGCTGGCGACTGGACTGCGAAGAATCCGTATGTCGATTCCGCGCTTTCCGGCGTGCTTGCCGTGGTGATCGCTTCGCCCTGCACCGCGCCCTTCATGGGCGCCGCGATGGGATTTGCGTTCGCGCAGTCTGCAGTCGTGACACTCGGTATTTTCGTCGCACTCGGGCTTGGCATGTCGCTTCCCTACGCGCTCCTCGCCTGGTTTCCCGGATGGCGACGTTGGTTGCCGCGTCCCGGCGCGTGGATGGAGCGGCTGAAGCAGGCGCTGGCGTTCCCGCTTTACGCCACGGTAGCCTGGCTGGTGTGGGTGTTGGGCGCGCAGTTGGACAACGATGCCGTCGTGCGCTTGTTGATCGCACTGGTCGTGCTCGCGCTGGCGCTGTGGGCGTGGCGCGTCTTCAAGATAGGCCACGGCCGAGCGTGGGCCGCTGTCGCTTGCGTGGCGCTGGTTTCCGCACTTGTGGTCGCCTGGCCGCTGCTGCGCGGCGGAGACATGGACGCGCCGTCCGCGGTTACTTCTTCATCGATCGGACCGTGGCGTGCCTTCACGCCGACGACGGTGGCCGACTTGGGCGGCGGCGGCCACCCGATTTTCATCGACTTCACCGCGGCGTGGTGCGTGACCTGCCAGGTCAACAAGCGCCTCGTCCTCAACAACGCGGAAGTCCGTGACGCGTTCGCGCGTCGCGGCGTTGAACTGGTGCGCGCCGACTGGACACGTCGCGATCCCGTGATCACGCAGGCGCTGGCGGCGCTGGGCCGGCAAGGCGTTCCCGTCTATGTCCTGTACCGTCCCGGCAAGACTCCGCTGGTGCTGCCGGAAATCCTGAACAAGCAGACCGTGTTCGACGCGCTCGCTACTCTCGACAGCGTGCCGAGCCAGACCGTCACGCTCAAGTGACTTTTTGCGGGCCGCGCGCGCGGCCGCCAAGGAGACCGCCATGATGCATCCCCTCCGTTTCCTGCCCGTGGTACTCGCGTTCGCCGCCGGTGCCGCCGCGGCCGCGCCGTCGGCTGTCGCTCCTGACTTCGCGTTGACCGATTCGACAGGCAAGACGGTGAAGCTGTCCGATTACCGCGGCAAGTACGTTGTGCTCGAGTGGACCAATCCGGAATGTCCGTTCGTCCGGAAGCATTACGACAGCGGCAATATGCAGGGACTGCAAAAGGAATGGGGCGCACGCGATGTCGTCTGGCTCGCGGTCAACTCGACCAATCAGTCGAGCTATGAATATAAATCGCCGCAGCAGATGGGCGAGTGGATGCGTGCCAAGGACGCAGCGCCGAAGGCGGCGCTGATCGACGGCACGAGTGCCACGGGCCGCGCTTACGGCGCCAAGACCACGCCGCATATGTTTGTCGTCAGTCCCGACGGCGACGTGATCTACCGTGGCGCGATCGACGACCGGCGCTCCACGAATCCCGCCGACGCGAAGTCGGCCAACAACTATGTGCGCGCGGCGCTTTCCGAAGCGTTGGCCGGCAAGCCGGTCACCGTCGCGAGCACCACGCCGTACGGCTGCAGCGTCAAGTACTGAAAGGCAGCGTCGCCTCAGGCAAGGGCCAGCCGCGACGGCTGGCCTTTTTGTTGTCGGGAACGGTAAAGTAGCAGGACAACAACGGGAGCGGATAACAATGAACGTGATTCTGCCGGCAGCGAGATATCCAGCCGCGATGCGCGGCCGGGCGCGTTGAGGCGATTTCGGATTCCACTGCGCGCGATCTGGATCGCGCGGAGGCGGTGCGCGATCGCGGCATTGGCGCTCGGCACCGCGGGCTGTACCCCATCTGGCGAGCGGCCGATCCAGGGCTACATCGAAGGCGAGTACGTGCGTGTGGCAGCCCCCTTCGCGGGCGCGTTGACGCAACTCTCCGTCAAGCGCGGCGAGCAGGTGAGCGCGGGTGCGCCTTTGTTTGCGCTGGAACGCGAAAATGAGGTGGCGCTGCGACGCGAGGCCGAACAGCAACTGCAAGCAGCGCAAGCGCGCCTGGAAAATCTGCGCACGGGTAAGCGTCCGCCGGAAGTGGAGACCGTTGCCGAGCAACTGCGCCAGGCGATGGCAACCCGCGACCTTTCCGTCGCCAATCTCAACCGCCTGCAGAAACTCTACTCAAGCGGCTTCGTCAGCGCGGCGGGACTCGACACCGCTCGAACCGAGGTCAAGCGTGACGAGGCCGCGGTCGCGCAGTTGCAGGCGTCGGTGGCCACCGCAAAGTTGCCGGCGCGGGCCGACGAAATACGCGCGGCCGAAGCCGACGCACGCGCTGCGCACGAAGAGCTGGCGCAAGCCGACTGGCGCTTGAGCCAGCGCGCGATCGCGTCGCCGGTGACCGGACGCGTCAATGACACCTACTATGTCACCGGCGACTGGGTCCCTGCCGGGCTTCCGGTGGCGAGTCTTCTGCCGCCTGCCAATGTCAAAGTCAGGTTTTTCGTTCCCGAACCTGCGCTCGGACGGATCAAGCCAGGGCAGACGATCACGTTCTCGTGCGATGGCTGCGGTCCACCGATGTCCGCGCCGATCGCGTTCATTTCCGACCGCGCGGAATTCACGCCTCCCGTGCTTTATTCCCGGGAGAATCGCGCCAAGCTTGTCTTCCTGGTAGAGGCGAAGCCCGCACCCGACATCGCCGCGCGGCTCAACCCGGGTCAGCCCGTCGACGTCACGCTGCCGCAATGAGCCGGCGTGAGGGGTACTTCGTGAGCGCCACGCCCGCGACGGCAAACGCGGGGGAGTCATTGAACCCCGCGCGCGAATACCGATGTCGTCATCGACGTGCGCGGCCTCAACAAGTTCTTCGGCAAGAATCACGTCGTTCAGGACCTGACGCTTTCGGTGCATCGTGGGGAGATCTTCGGTTTCCTCGGGCCGAACGGCAGCGGCAAGACGACGTCGATCCGGATGCTGTGCGGCCTGCTGACGCCCGACAGCGGCGAGGGCCACTGTCTGGGTTTCGACATCGTGCGCGAGGCCAGGTCGATCAAGCGGGAAGTCGGCTACATGACGCAGAGGTTTTCGTTCTGGGAAGACCTCACTATCCGCGAGAACCTGAATTTCATCGCGCGTATGTACGGCATGAGCGACCGCCGCCGCAACGTCGATGCGGCCCTTGCCGGACTGGGCCTCACTTCGCGCGCGAATCAGCTTGCCGGCGCATTGTCGGGCGGCTGGAAACAGCGATTGGCGCTGGCCGCCTGCCTGCTGCACGATCCGAAACTGCTTCTGCTGGACGAGCCGACCGCCGGCGTCGATCCGAAGGCGCGCCGCGATTTCTGGGAAGAGCTGCATGCGCTGGCCGCGCGGGGCATCACCGTGCTGGTGAGCACGCATTACATGGATGAGGCGGAGCGCTGCCACAAGCTCGGCTACATCCTGAACGGAAAGCTGCTGGTCCAGGGCACGGCGCGGGAAGTGATCGAAAGCCAGTCGCTGACGACGTGGTCCGTCGCGGGCGAGGGACTCCCCGCGCTCGCTGCGCGGCTGCGTGCATTGCCGGCGGTGGAGCAGGTGGCGGCGTTCGGCACGGCACTGCATGTCACCGGTTCCGATCGCGAGCGGCTACGCGCGGAACTCGCGCCGCTGATGCGGGAGCCCGGATGGACGTGGTCTGAAGTCGAGCCCGGGCTGGAAGACGTGTTCATTCACCTGATGCGCGATGCGGCGGAGCCGCATGGCGCCAAGTCCCCGCCGTGAACAGCCTGTTTTCCTGGTCGCGGTGGCTGGGCATCGTCGCCAAGGAATTCATCCAGCTGAAGCGGGATCGCCTGACGTTCGGCATGATCGTGGGCATTCCAGTGATCCAGCTCACGCTGTTCGGCTACGCGATCAACTCGGATCCCAAGCATCTGCCGACGGCATTGCTGGTCGCCGAGCACAGCGAATTCTCCCGCAGCATCGTGGCCAGCATGCGCAACAGCGACTATTTCGCGTTCGTCGGCGAGGCTGCGGACGAGGCGGACGCGCGGCGGATGCTCGCTTCGGGCCGCGCGCAATTCGTAGTGTCTATACCGGTGGATTTTTCGCTCCGGCTGGTGCGCGGCGAGCGCCCCGCGCTGCTGGTGGAAGCCGACGCCACCGATCCGCAATCCACGGCCAATGCGCTTTCGGCACTGAACCAGCTCGCGCAATCCGCGCTGGAGCACGACCTGACGGGCCCGCTCGCGTCGCTCGCCGCGCAGCCTTCCGCCTTCGAAATTCGCGTGCATGCGCTCTATAATCCCGAAGCGATCACGCAGTTCAACATCGTTCCAGGGCTGATGGGCGTGATCCTGACGATGACGATGGTGATGATGACCGGCCTCGCGATCACTCGCGAGCGCGAGCGCGGCACGATGGAGAACCTGCTCGCCACCCCCGCGACGGCGCTGGAGGTCATGACCGGCAAGATCGTCCCGTACGTGGCGATCGGTTTGGTCCAGGTCTCGATCATCCTGATCCTGGCGAGAGTGCTGTTCGACGTGCCGATGGTGGGCAGTTTCGTGCTGCTATTTGTGGCCGTGCTCCTGTTCATCGCCACCAACCTGACGCTGGGACTGACGTTTTCATCGCTCGCGCGCAACCAGCTGCAGGCTATGCAAATGACGTTCTTCTTCTTCCTGCCGTCGATGCTGCTGTCCGGATTCATGTTTCCTTTCCGCGGCATGCCGGGCTGGGCGCAGGCCATCGGCGAAGTCCTGCCGCTGACGCACTTCCTGCGCATCGTCCGCGGTATCCTGCTGAAGGGCAATGGACTAGTCGAGGTGCTGCCGGAGGCGTGGCCGCTGCTGGTGTTCACGTTGGTCGTGCTGGCATTGGGATTGCGCACGTTCCGCAATACGCTTGACTAGTCGAGGGGAGCAGCAACGTGACGGAACTGGAGAGTCTGCGCGAACAGTTGAGGGTCTTCGCCGCTGCGCGCGACTGGGACCAGTTTCATTCGCCCAAGAACCTCGCAATGGCGCTATCGGTTGAGGCGGGAGAATTGCTCGAGACGTTTCAGTGGCTCAGCGAAGCCCAGAGCCGGCGCTTGCCGGCCGAAGTGCTCGCGTCGGCGAGCGACGAGGTCGCGGACGTTTTGCTAT
Organism: uncultured beta proteobacterium; assembly: GCA_963742145.1. GTDB lineage: Bacteria > Pseudomonadota > Gammaproteobacteria > Burkholderiales > Casimicrobiaceae > VBCG01. The sequence goes on along the minus strand of CAVUKS010000003.1, from coordinate 372,320 downwards.
ACCTGATCCGGTTGTGCGACCAGCTGGGGATCGATCCAATCGTCGCCGCCAGTCGCAAACTGGTCGCGAACGCCGCCAAATATCCGGTAGACAAGGCGCGTGGCAACAGCAAGAAGTACACCGAGTTGTAGCGTGCCGGAAACTGCGACTGTCCACTGGACCGAGCATGGTGAAGCGCATTCCGCGCGCTGGCAATCCGAGCGCGGGACGCTCCCGCCTGCGCGCGTGGTCATCGCCGATGACACGCTGACCGCCGATGCGGCGTATGGCCTCGCATGCCAGGGTACTGCGCTGCTGTGGCGCGGGGATTTCCAGAACGCGCGGCAGATGCTGATCGCGCTGGCGAGTCGCGCCGACCGCCCTGCGCGGAAGCAGAAAAATTCCGTCCCGACGGCGGCGCCGGCCTCGGTTGCCGACGTCTTCCATCTCCACCGCCAGGCGCGATCGCAGCGTGCGCGCACGCTGGGAATGCTGTTGCTGCCACTCGACGCGGACAATCGCATTCCGCTGCGACGCGCGCCCGACGTGCGGCAAGCGTGCGCCGAAGCATGGGGCCAGGCGCAGGGGCCGCTCGTCGTCTCGCTACGCGAACTCCTGGGCCTGATCGGAGCGCACGAGTGGCGCCTTGCTGGCATCGAAATCCCGGCGACCGGGGGCCGGATCCATCCGCATTACGGCGTGTTCGCGCCGATCCGTCGGGAATACGTCGATCTCGTCGCCCAAGCGCCGCTGCCGGGGCTGCTTGCGTCGTCCAGCATCGCGTTCGACATCGGAACCGGGACCGGCGTGCTGGCCGCCGTGCTGGCGCGGCGCGGCGTCGAGCGCGTAGTCGCCACCGATCAAGACGCGCGGGCGCTGGCTTGCGCCCGCGAGAATCTCGAGCGCCTTGGGCTCGCGAAGCAGGTGGATGTCGTGCAGGCGAACCTCTTTCCGGAAGGGCGGGCAGCCCTCGTCGTATGCAACCCGCCGTGGGTCCCGGCGCGGCCGAGTTCGCCACTCGAGCACGGCATCTACGACCCGGACAGCCGCATGCTGCGGGAATTCCTGGCTGGGCTGGCCGCGCACCTCCATCCTGGGGGCGAAGGCTGGTTGATCATGTCCGATCTTGCGGAACATCTGGGCCTGCGGACGAGAGCCGACCTGCTGGCGATGGTCGACGCAGCAGGACTGAGCGTCGTGGGCCGCAGCGATGTGCGCCCGAAGCATCCACGGGTAGCGGATGAAACCGACGCTCTCCACGCCGCCCGCGCCGCGGAAGTCACGTCGCTGTGGCGTCTCGTGCCAATCTAGTGACAACGAAGGCACGCCATCCTGCAATAGTGTTCGCGCGAGTTCATCTTTGCTCGTGTGTACAAGGTCGTTCCGTGCGCGCACAGGTCGCCACGGTCACCTGATCGTGGCACTATGCTCCGACCGCGACGCATGCAGCGAGCTCACTTCAAGACTGTGAATACGACCTCGGCCAGGGACGGGAGTGCGCGCAGCGGGAATCCGCAGGAACCGCAGCGCCACCCGCGGCCGCACGGCGCCGTCGTCACGTATTCGCTCGGCGCCACCGACAGGCCCGATGGACACGAAGCGTCGACGCGCAAGGAGATCGCGCGGCGCCTGGCTGCGCTCATGGGCATTCGCCTACGAAGGCGAATACGACCCGCTTCGGCCGCTACGCCGTACCGCCCTACTTCGTTCCCGGCAACACGTTGACGAGCGAAACGGCCGTCGCGCCTCGGCATTCGCAGCGAGCGCGATCTATTCGGCGGCGTGGTGCCCTATCCGTTTCGTGGCCACCAAGACGATCACGCATCCTCTGCTCGACGCGGCATCGCGTGCGCCGCGCGGGATGGTGCCGCGGAGTTTCCCCGCCGCGTCGCCGATGTCGTACTGGATGGCTTCAGCGTGTTCGCGACGGAGGACGCCTTGGTGGCGGGCCGCAGACTGCTGGAACGTCGGTCCGGTTCGCGTCAAGCTCGCGACCGGAATCGCCGGGCTGGGTCAATTCGTCGTCGACGATGCCGCCGAGCTTGCCCGCGCGCTGGATGCGATCGATGCGGAGGAAATGGCGCGATCCGGCGCGGTGGTCGAGCAGAACCTGGTCGACGTGACCACGCTACAGCGTCGGCCAGGTGCGCGTGGCCGATGTCGTCTGCACCTATATCGGCACGCAACACCTGACGACGAACAATCGCGGCGTCGAGATCTACGGTGGATCGGACATCACCGTGGTGCGGGGCGATTTCGATGCGCTGCTGGCCTTGAAGCTATCCGAGGACGTCCGGCTCGCGATCGCGCAGGCACGCGCGTACGACGATGCAGCGACGCAATGCTTCGATGGCTTTTTTGCGTCGCGTCGCAACTACGATGTGGCGCAGGGCGTCGGACGCGGCAGGTCATCGTCGGTCGGGCGTGCTCGAGCAATCGTGGCGGCTGGGCGGCGCGAGCGGCGCGGAAATCGGCGCACTGGAAGCATTTCGCGCCGATCCTTCGCTGCGCACCGTGCGTGCGATCGTCGCGCGAGGTCTACGGCGAGGCGCCAGCGCTGCCGGCGAATGCCACGGTGTATTTTTCCGGCAACGATCCGCACGTCGGACCGCTCACCAAATATGCATGGACGGAACCGCATGACCGACACGCGATGAGCCTGTCTACATTCGGGTCGAGGACGAACACATCCTCGGCACCCTGATCACGCCCGGGACGCTGATGCCCGGCGTGCTGTTCGTGCACGGCTGGGGCGGCGACCAGCAGCAGTACGTCTGCCCGCGCGCGCGAGCTATCGGCGCTCGGCTGCGCGTGCGTGACCTTCGATTTGCGCGGGCACGCGCAGACGCAAGCGCAATTCGATTCGGTCTCGCGCGAGGACAGCATGCGCGACGTCCTGGCCGCCTACGATTTCCTCGCTGCGCAGCGCAACGTGGATTCGGACTCGATTGCCGTCGTGGGCAGCAGCTACGGTGGCTACCTGGCTGCGCTGCTGACCGCGCTGCGTCCGGTCAAGTGGCTCTCGCTGCGCGTGCCGGCGCTGTACAAGGACTCGGAATGGCGCCTGCCCAAGCTGCGGCTGCGAAGGGAGCAGGCCCTCGACAACTATCGATTGCAGCCGGTGAGTCCGGATGAGAGCAACGCGCTGCGCGTGTGCAGGGAATTCACCGGCGACGTGCTCATCGTCGAGTCGGAGCACGACACGGTGATTCCGCACCAGGTCATCGTCAACTATCGCGAAGCGTGCAGCAGCGCCAAGTCGTTGACCTATCGATTGATCGAAGGCGCGGATCACGGCCTGTCGAACGAGGCATGGCATCGCGCGTACACGGCGCTGCTCGTGAACTGGTTCAACGAAATCGTGTTCGGGAAGCCGGCAAGCGAACCGGTGGTTGAGGCTTCGCCACCGGCCGGAGTCGAGACGGAGGCACTGCCGGAGAGCGCTTCGCCTCAGCCGGAAGCGTGACGCAGCCGAACCGGCGGGTGATGACATTTGCGGACCGATGGCAGCGGGATCGCTCTTAGCTTTCCACACGATCGCGTCCAAGGTGCTTTGCCTTGTACAGCGCGCTGTCGGCACGCGCAAAGGTCTGTTCAATGGACTCGCTCGGCGCGTACTCCGCTACACCGATCGAAACCGTCAATCGTCCCGTTGACAGAGGTCACCGGCAGTTCCAGGGTTCGAATCCGGCTGCGCAATCGCTCGGCTTCCGCTATCGCGCCGGCCAATGGAGTTCGCGGCAATATTTGCACGAACTCCTCGCCGCCATAACGCCCGAAGAAATCCGTCGTGCGAAGGCCGTCCTGTACCGCTTGGGCAAACGTGCGCAAGACCTGGTCTCCGGTCAAGTGATCGAACTCGTCGTTGTAGCGCTTGAATAGATCGAGGTCGATAACGCAGATTGAGAAGGGTTCGCCGGTCGCATCGCTTTGCAGTTTGGAATCGTGCATCGCGGCGAGTAGGGCCCGGCGGTTGTAGACGCCCGTAAGTTCGTCGCGGCGCGCCTTTTCCTCGATGTCTTCGAGCTTCATCCGAACGTCGGCCAAGCCTTGATGAAGCCGCTGCAGATGCCCCCCCAGAAACAGAATCCACGGGAGTGTCACCACCATCACGAGACATTGAAGAATGTCGAGGCGCAAGATTTCCGTGTCGTGATTGCTCGCGTAGCGCAGCACCGACAATAGTCGCAAACAGCACTAATCGAGACGAAGCCGAGAATCGCGATCTTCCTGCTATCACGACGAAGCATTCCGAACATGACGGCGACGAAGAAGAACGGCGTGAAGGCGAGGCGGGTGTCCGGCGCGTAGTACACCACGTACAGCATCGTGACGACGGCCGCGAGAAACTGCCATCCGGTCAGGCTCGGATCGGAAAACTTTAGATTGATTCCAGTCCGGAAAATGAAGAAGAAGGCAACGATGAAAGCGAGTACAAAGAGGGCGGCGTGAGCCAGAGTGTCTCCGTCGATCTTGTCCTGCGCGTAGAAGAGCGACAGCACGCCGACAAACAAGATCGAGAACACGCTTGCGAACGCGAAACGCCGCATGCGGATGCGCTGCCTGCGCCCGCCGCGTGCTGTGTGCGGAGCAGCGGGGCCCTCCTTCGTTGTACCAGCGCTTTTCTGTGAGACGTTGCGGGGACTCATTGCCACCACCAACCGGCCATTGCGGCCGCCTCTCCCCCGGGTAACGGGCCCAGCCGCGATTTGGAACGCCCAGTCATCGGTTGTGTATTGTAGAGGACGAATCAATCTGCTTGCCATGCCCGGGGCGTTGGCGGACATCGCTTTCGCCCGGAGGCCGTCGCCCACTGGTGGCCTCGGGCAGATGCCCACTCAATGGGAATCGAGTAATAATCATGGCGGGTCGTGATGTTTTTGCGACGGTAACAGCAAAGCGCGGAATCTGCGGGGGCCAACAGGAGAGGGAAATGATCGACCGTCCAGCATTGCCCGGCCGCGCGCTACAAGTGGCAGCGGTTGCGTTCGCTGTCGTTACTGGCGCCGGAACACCGGAGGCCGAGGGCGCCCCCTGTAAGCTTGCGATGCTGTCCGAGTGGCCCGTGCGTATCGAGAATAACCGGTTGCTTGTTGATGGCGCCCTCAACGGACAGCCGGCGCGCGTCATGCTCGACACGGGTGTACCACGCACGCTGCTCAATCGCGCAACCGCGACGCGGCTCGATGCTGCGCGCCGGGATATCAAGCGAGACAGCGTGGAGATCGCCCTTCTGGACGAATTTCGGGTGGTGGACTTCAAGCGCTCCCCTTGGCGCATGGTGATCGCCGGCGAAGGCGATGTCGGTGCGGATGTGCTGCTGGGCGAGGACTTTCTGTCGCTGGTCGACTTGGAATTTGACCTCGAACACAACGTCGTGCGCCTGTTCAAGCCGGAGAACTGCGAAGGCAAGAACCTGGCGCACTGGGCGAGTGAAGGACAGACCGTCGGCAGTGTGCCCATCGATCCGATCATTGCAAGCAATCCGCAGATCGTGTTCGATGTCGCGATCAACGGGAAAACGATCAGCGCACTGCTCGATTCCGGCGCGGCATCTTCCGTGCTGGACAAGCCCGCCGCGTCTCGCCTGGGTGCCGCACCGGATTCCCCGGGCGCGACGGTCATCGGCCAGAGTTCCCGGGCGGGGGGCAAGACCCTCCCGATGTGGAGCGCACCATTCCAATCCTTCACGATAGGTACGGAAACTGCCAAGGATGTTCGGATCCCGTTTTCCGACCTCTTCCGCGAGGCGGGTAACGCGGCGATCGGCAGCCGCATTCCGACCAGGGCGGAAGGGTCGCAGCAGATGCTGCTGGGCGTCGACTTCCTGCGTTCGCATCGCGTGCTGGTCTCGCATAGCCAGAAGCGCATGTACTTCACGCACAACGGCGGTCCGGTGTTCGCTGTGTCGCGCCCCGCCGACAGCAAGATCGACGTGAGTCCGACGTCGGAAGGAAAACCGCCGGCGCCGGCAAACTGAGCAGGGGATAATACGATTTTTCCGTTTGGGGGACCCACCATGAACCGTTTCTCCGTCGCCGCGGCTTTCGCCACCTTAGCTGTTGTCTCTTTGCCTGCGGCGGCGCACCACGGCTGGAGCGAATACGATCAGACGCAAGTATTGACGCTCACCGGGACGATCGAAGAAATGGGGTACGAACATCCGCATGGGTTCGTCAAGCTCAAGACATCAGCCAAGACCTGGATCGCCGTGCTGGCGCCGCCGTCGCGGATGGACAACCGCGGGCTGACGAAGGATATGCTCAAGGTTGGGACGACGGTGACCGTCGTGGGGTATGCCAATCGCGGCAAGCCCGAGGAAATGCGTGCGGAGCGCATTAGCGTCGGGCCGACGACGACCGAATTGCGCTAGCGCCAGCCCCAGCGCGAACGTCGGGCATGGCTACCGCAATCCACGCCGTCGAAGCAAGCGGACTGGCGCGCTTCATGCGCGAGGCGCTTTGGGCCTATCCGGCCACCGAGGCGTTGCACATCATCGGCATCGGACTGCTGTTTGGATCGATCGCCATCGTAGACCTGCGCCTGATGGGTCTGGGACGGCGGCTGCCGGTGTCCGCGTTGGCACGGTTCGCCGTGCCGTGGTCGCTCGCCGGTTTCGCGCTCGCAGCGACGACAGGTCTGCTCATGTTCACAGCGCACGTCGCGGAGTTCATCACGCTGCCGGTGTTCGTCCTTAAGATGGGCCTGATCCTGGCGGGCGGAATCAATGCCGGCATCCTGCACACCGGCGTGCTGCGCGACACGCGCGGCTGGGACATCGACGCGGCGACGCCGCTGGCAGCGAAGGTCGCAGGTGCGTTGTCGATTGCGCTATGGATTGGCGTCGTGGCGTGCGGGCGCCTGCTCGCCTATCTTTAGGCCAGTCACGCCAGGCGTACGCGCCGCAGGAAAGGCAGCCAGCGCGGATCGCCGTGCAGCGGCCGCAGGGATGCGTCCACCGCCGAGTGAACAATGCCGGGGTCGCGCTGCGCATATGCGGTGTCGAGCCACTCGAAGGCCTTATCCACTTCGCCACGATATGCGTAGGCTTCGGCGATCTGCTGGGCGGCAGTCCAGCCCCACTGGTCGATCAATGTGCGCAACGCATTGTCCGATTCCTCGCGATGTCCCTGCGCGTGGTGGATCATCGTGAAGGCCAGGACGCGGAAGACGTCGTGCGATTCCTCGTTGGCGATCGTCATTGCCTCCTCGCAGCGGCCCTGCAGCATCCGGGTAATCGCCAGGAAGGCGTGGCAGAGACCGCTTTTCGGATTAAGGTCGATCGCCATCTTCAGCGACACTGCCGCGTCCTCGAACCGATCCGACATGAGATAGACCAGCGCGGCCTCGCGATGGATTTTCGCGGCAAGGGGATCGAGCGCCAGCGCTTCGCCGATCAAATCGAGCGCCCTGTCGTGTTGGCCAAGGATTCTCGCCAGCTTCGAGGCGCCGTTCAGCACATCGGCCTCGCCGGGCGCCAGTTCCAGCGCGCGCTCGAGCGACGCGCCTGCCGCCGCCCAGTCCCAGTCGTGGTTGATCTGCACCAAGCTAAGCGCGAGATGCGCATCGGCCAGGTCCGCCGCCAAGCGCAGAGCACGCTCCGCCGCGTCGCGTGCGCGTTCGAAGCCCTCGTCGATCGGCGCGAACCCGAACCCCGCCTGTGTGCTGTGCACGCGCGAAAGGCCGGTCCACGCCAACGCGTAGTTTGGGTCGAGGGTGAGCGCCTGCTTGAACAGCGCAATGGCCCGGTCGGTGTCCGCCTGCGTCACGCGCTGGCCGTAGAATTTTCCCTGAAGGTATAGCTGGAAGGCCTCTGCGTTGTCGCTGCGTCCGAGCGCGGCCTTGTGCACATCGGCCGCGGCGGCCGTGCTGGCAGAAGCTTCGGAGGGCGCGCCCAACAGCGCCATGCGCAGTTCCTTGACCACGGATTGCGCAATGTCGTCCTGCACCGCGAAGATGTCGTCGAGCTCACGGTCGTAGGTCTCGGACCAGAGGTGCGAATCCGACGCCACTTCAATCAGCTGCGTGGTGATGCGCACGCGCTTGCCCGACTTGCGCACGCTGCCTTCGAGCACATGCGCCACGTTGAGCCTTTGCGCAATCGCGGGGATGTCGATGTCCTTGCCTTTGAACGAGAACGCCGATGTGCGGGACGCGACGCGCAGGCCGCGGATTTTTGCCAGCACGTTCAGCAATTCTTCCGACAGCCCGTCGGCAAAATATTCGTTCTCCTCGTCGCGGCTCATGTTGACGAACGGCAACACGGCGATAGACGGCGGTTCCTTCACGGCATCGATGGCGGCCGGCTGGGTGGACGCCGTCGCGCGCGGCGGTTCGCCCGGTGCAGCCTTTGCCCCGGCGCCCGACAGCAGGCGCTGCACGCGCTCGGCAAATGCCGCCGGTGCATCCCCACCGGGCAGGTGCGTCCACTGCACGTCCCGGAATTTTTCCGGTACGCGCGCCTTGGCGTCGAGCGTGGCATCGATGACGACCGGCAGAAGGAAAGCCTTGTCCTCGGCCATGTCCAGCGTGCGGCTTGCACGCGAGGTTCCATTCACGCCGAAAGTAACCTTCCTCGCGCGCCTGCGTGTGCGCTGAGATAACCGGCACAAAGAGTGCGCACTCCTTGATTTGCTTGCGGATGGACGCGTCCCACGCATCGCCGCCGCGCAGTTCGCTCTGGTCGAACCAGACGTCGAGGCCGACCGCGCGCAGCGCGTCGCAAATGCGTCGAGCGGCCACGGCATCCTGCGACGCGTAGCTCAGAAAAACGGCTTGGGTGGGGCTGCTCATGCGGGGTCGAATGGAAAATCGCGATTGCGGCCCGATTGGGTTCGATCTACGGGCCCCGGGGCACGGGCCGCGAGGATTGTCGCTCAGTACCGTTGGACGCACAATCGTCCGGGAGGCGAGCCGCTCCGTGGCTAATGCAACGCGATGGCCAGCCCGAGAGGGATGAACGCCGCGGACATCACGTTGCCGATCAGGACGATCGACGCCACTTTTGCCGGCTCCTGACGGAACTGCTCCGCGACCATGAAATTAAGGACGGCGGGCGGCAGCGAGCCGAAGATGATGAGTAGTCCCTGCTGCATTGGATCGAGCTTGAGCACGGAACCCAGCAGCGCGGCGATCGCGATCCCCGTCAGCGGACACACGAGCCCGCCCACCACGCCCAGGCGCCAATCGTCCCAGCGCACTTCGTAGAGCCGCACGCCAAGCGACAAGCAGCATCATCGGGATCATGGCGTCGCCGACCAGCTTGATCGCGACCGACCCCCACTCCGGGATCGGCGGATGCGACGACGGCGAAGGCGAAGCCCAGGAACGTCGACCACACCATCGGGCTGCGCAGCAGGCTTCCGAACCGCGCGTGGTGATCGATCATCCATGTGCCGAGCGTGAAATGGAGCAGGTTGGAGATCGTGAACAGCGCCACCATCGCGGAGAATCCGGCAGAGCCATAGGCGAGCGCGGCAAGCGGCAGCCCGATGTTGCCGCAATTGTTGAACATCATCGGCGGTACGAACGTGCGGTAATCCACGTGCAGCAGCCGGACAAACGGCCACGCGAGCAGGCCGGATCCCAGCACGATGCCGATGGAGCCCAGCATCAGCGGTCCGTTGTCCGCGATGCTGAAGTCCTTGCTCGCCAATGCGGAGAAGATCAGCGCCGGCGCCAGGATCGTCATGCTGATCCGGTTGACCATGGTCATGTCCGGCTTGACGCGCCGTGCATAGAGATAGCCGACCAGGACGATCAGGAACACCGGCAGGATGATGCCGAGGATCCTGGAAAACACTAGGCCCCGCCCATAGCGTGAGCAGAACTTAGAGAATGTAGCGCGAGAGGTTGTCGTCGCCGGCGATTCCGGCAAGCGTGGCGTCGACGAACGCAGCGTCGATGACGATCGTGTCGCCGGTCCGGCGTGCTGCATGGAACGACACATCGTCCAGAAGACGCTCCATCACGGTGTACAGGCGGCGCGCGCCGATGTTCTCCTGCTTCTCGTTCACTGCAAAGGCGATTTCGGCGAGCCGGCGCACACCTTCCGGCTGGAACTCGAGGTGCACCTGCTCCGTGCCCAGCAACGCCGCGTATTGGCGAGTCAGGCACGCATCGGTTGCCGTCAGGATCTGCTCGAAATCCGCCACCGACAGCGACGTGAGCTCGACGCGGATCGGAAAGCGCCCCTGCAGCTCCGGAATGAGGTCGGACGGCTTGGAAAGGTGGAACGCGCCCGAAGCGATGAACAGGATGTGGTCGGTCTTGACCATCCCGTATTTCGTGGACACGGTCGTGCCCTCGACCAGCGGCAGCAGGTCGCGTTGCACGCCCTGCCGCGAGACATCGGCGCCGTGCGTGTCGGAGCGCGATGCGATCTTGTCGATCTCGTCTAAGAACACGATGCCGTTCTGCTCGGCGGCGGCGAGCGCCTTGCCCTTTACGTCGTCGTCGTTGAGCAGCCGCGCCGCCTCCTCGTCGGTGAGCTGCTTCATCGCGTCCGCGACCGTCGTCTTGACGTGCTTGCGCCTGCCGCTACCCATCTGCTGGAACATGCCCTGGATCTGGCTCGTCAACTCCTCCATGCCAGGCGGCGCCATGATTTCCATCTGCTGCGGAAGCGCGGAAAGCTCGATCTCCACTTCGCGCTCGTCGAGAGTGCCTTCGCGCAGCATCTTGCGGAATTTCTGGCGCGTGGTCGAGTCGGCGGGCTTCATGTCCGAGAAGTTCACGTCGCGCACCGGCGGCAGCAGGACATCGAGCAGGCGCTCCTCGGCGGCGTCGGTCGCGTGTCCACGCACCTTGCGCGTTTCGGTCTCTCGCGTCTCCTTGACCGCGACTTCCACCAGATCGCGGATGATCGTGTCCACGTCGCGCCCGACGTAGCCGACCTCGGTGAATTTGGTCGCCTCGACCTTGACGAACGGCGCATCGGCGAGCCGCGCCAGGCGGCGTGCGATTTCCGTCTTGCCCACGCCGGTGGGACCGATCATCAGAATGTTCTTCGGCGTGATCTCGTGGCGCAGCGGCTCGGGCACCTGCTGCCGCCGCCAGCGATTGCGCAACGCGATCGCGACAGCGCGCTTGGCGGCCTCTTGCCCGACGATGTGCTTGTCGAGTTCGGAGACGATTTCCTCGGGTGTCATTTGCGACGACATCGGATGGCTCGCGCGGCTGCGGGGACGAATCACGGCTTCAAGTGGATGGCTGCGAATTGTACCGCGCCAGACAAACGCAGCCGCCGCGCATTGCACGAGCACACCATGAAACTGGTCGCCTCGGTCCGCTTACCTTATGATGGGAGCATCGCAAGCGGTGGCCTGCAACTTTTGGGCGCACCTCTTTCGCCCATCCGTCTGGAGATTCATCATGCGTCGATTCGCGCTGGCGTTCGTTGCGGCAACTTTGCTCATGGGCTGTGCCCAGACGCCGCCAAAGGCCGATCAATCCGTGTTCTTCATCGAGCCGAAGGATGGCGCGACCGTCGCGAGTCCGTTCAAGGTCGTGTTCGGCGTCAAGGGCATGGCCGTCGAGCCCGCCGGCGACATCAAGGCGAATTCCGGGCACCACCACCTCTTGATCAACGTTGACGCGATGAAGGCAGGCGATGCCATCCCGGTGGATGACACGCATCTGCACTTCGGCAAGGCGCAAACCGAAACGGAGGTCAAGCTGCCGCCTGGAACCTACAGACTGACACTGCAGTATGCGAACGGAGCTCACGTGTCCTACGGCGCGCCGATGGCGGAGACGATCCGGGTGAATGTCAAATGAGTGTCAAATGAGTGTCAAGTGAGTGTCAAGTGAGTGTGAAGTGACGGTGAAGCGAGTTTCAAGCGCGTCGGCGCGCAATTGCGGACGACGCAACGAATGATAGAGCGAACCCCGACGCGAAGTGATGGCATGAACCCGCTATTGAAGCTCGCGACCGTTGCAACGGCTGCCGCACTGCTGGCGGCGTGCGCCGGTCCCAACCCGTCGAGTCCAGCCGCGGCGGACCAGGTCGGCAACATGGAAGCGCGACTGCGAGGCGTGGGCAGCGCCGCGACCGGCAGGGTCGTCGTCGTCGACAACGGCACGGGAGTTACGCTCACGCTGGACGCCGCCAATCTGCAGCAGGGCAATTATCGCCTCGCCTTTCACGCCAATCCCAATTGCAGTTCGCCCAATGGCGAGTCCTCCGGCCCTGTCTGGGCCCCGCCCAATTCGGCCGGGCCACCCGGAGAACTCATCCCCGGGATTTACGTCGGGATGACCGAGATGGTTTCCTACGCGGTGCGCATCCCGGGCGTCCATATCGACCGCGAGCCGAGTTTACGCGGCCGCAGCATCGTTCTCCATAGAGGCAATTTCGTGGATAGTCCGCTGCCGGGTTCGTCGAACAACTACATTGCGTGCGGCGTCTTCGAGAATCTCACGCCCGGCTTTTTGCAGCGGATCGCGCAGTAAGGCCTCCGCAGCGAATCGCCGCGAACAATCCATCCGATCACTACGTCCCCGCGCCGGGCAGGTATTCTTCGTACTTTCGCAAATCTTCCGGGACGGACCGCATGGGCTTCCTCGCCGACAAGAAAATCCTCATCACCGGCGTGCTCTCGAACCGCTCGATTGCGTACGGGGTCGCCCGCGCGTGCCAGCGTGAAGGCGCGACGCTGGCGTTTACCTACGTCAACGACGATCTCAAGAGCCGTGTCGTCAAGCTTGCCGCCGATTTCGGCCCGTGTCCGGTTCTTCCTTGCGACGTCGCGTCGGATGAGCAGGTCGACGGGTTGTTCGCCGCGCTCAAGACGGAGTGGGGGACGCTCGACGGCCTGCTGCATTCAATCGCGTTCGCGCCGCGCGAGGCGCTCGCCGGCGATTTCCTCGACGGCATGTCGCGCAGCGCATTCCATACAGCGCACGACATCTCGAGCTACAGCTTCGCTGCACTGGCGCGGGGCGCGCGGCCGTTGATGCGCGGGCATCCGGGCGCATTGCTGACGCTCACGTATCTGGGTTCGACGCGCGTGCTCGAGAACTACAACGTAATGGGTCTGGCCAAGGCGAGTCTCGAGGCCAACGTGCGGTACCTGGCATCGTGTCTCGGCCCTGAACAGATCCGCGTCAACGGCATATCGGCCGGCCCGATCAAGACGCTCGCCGCGGCCGGCATCGGAGGTTTCTCGAAGATCCTGAACTTCGTCGAGCGCACGGCGCCGCTGCGCCGGAACGTGACGACGGACGAGGTGGGCAACGTCGCGGCATTCCTGCTGTCCGACCTGGCCAGCGCGGTCACCGGTGAGATCACGTTTGTCGACTGCGGCTATTCGACGGTGGCGGCCGCAATCGGCGAGGAGTAACTTCAGAATGTGCGCCTTTGCCGCGCGCACGGCTGCATGATGGGCACGGCGCGCCGCTTCGACGCCGTCATCCTGGGTGGCGGCCACAACGGTCTGACATGTGCCGCGTATCTCGCCGGCGCCGGCTTGTCGGTCTGCGTCGTCGAGCGCCGGGACGTGCTTGGCGGCGCGGCGGTCACCGAAGAGTTCCATCCCGGGTTCCGCAATTCCACCGCAAGCTACACGGTAAGCCTGCTCGACCCGCAGGTGATCCGCGACCTGCACCTGGCCGGGCACGGGCTGACGATCAGCGAGCGGCCCTTCGCCAATTTCCTGCCGCTGCCGGACGGTCGGTACCTGAAGGTGGGCGGCGGTGTCGCCGCGACACAGTCGGAGATTTCCAAATTCTCCGTGGCCGATGCGCACGCGCTGCCGGGCTACTATGCGATGCTCGAGCGTGTCGCCGACGTACTACGTGAATTGCTCCCCGTCACGCCGCCAAACATCCGGGCGGGCAACGCGTCGGACCTCGCGGCCATCGTCGATATGTTCAAGGTCGGCAAGCGCTTTCGCGCGCTGTCGTTGCCAGAGCGGCGCGACCTGCTCGACCTGTTCACGAAGAGTGCAGGGGACCTGCTCGATCGCTGGTTCGAAAGCGCGCCCATCAAGGCGGCGTTCGGCTTCGATGCGGTGGTCGGCAACTTCGCCAGTCCGTATGCGCCGGGCTCCGCCTATGTGCTGCTGCATCATGTCTTCGGCGAAGTGAACGGCAAGCGCGGACAGTGGGGCCACGCCCGCGGCGGCATGGGTGCGATCACGCAGGCCATGGCGAAGGAGTGCGCCGCGCGCGGCGTCGAGTTGCGCACGCGCGCGCCGGTGGCGCGCGTTCTCGTCAAGGCCGGCCGTGCCGCGGGGGTCGAACTGGAAGACGGCACGGTAATCGAAGGCGCGCGCGTCGTCGCCAACGTGAATCCGAAGCTCCTGTTCGAACGGCTGGTCGACGCTGAGCACGTGGATGCCGATTTTCGGGCGCGCATCGCGGCGTATCGCTGCGGCTCGGGCACGTTCCGGATGAACGTCGCGTTGTCCGCGCTGCCGGACTTCACGGCGCTCCCCGGCGGCAACGCACAGCCGCATCACAGCAGCGGCATCGTCATGGCGCCGTCGCTCGCGTACATGGAGCGCGCGTATTTCGATGCGCAGACGCTGGGCTGGTCGAAGGCGCCGATCGTCGAGATCCTGATCCCGTCGACGGTCGACGACACGCTGGCGCCTCCCGGCATGCACGTCGCCAGCCTGTTCTGCCAGCACGCCAATCCGCGCCTCGAGGATGCTTTGCCCGGGCGCACGTGGGACGATGTCCGCGACGAGGTCGCCGACGTGATGATCGACACGGTCAGTGGATTCGCACCCAATTTCCGCGCGAGCGTCCTGGGGCGACGCATACTTTCGCCGCTCGATCTCGAACGCGACTTCGGTCTGATCGGCGGCGATATCTTCCACGGCGCGCTGTCGCTCGACCAGCTGTTCGCCGCGCGACCGGTCCTGGGCAATGCCAATTACAGGATGCCGGTGCGCGGCTTGTATCTGTGCGGCGCCGGCGCGCATCCGGGTGGCGGCGTCACCGGCATTCCCGGGCGCAACGCCGCTCGCGAAATCCTGCGCGACGTGCGGCGAAAGCGGTTTTGAGCTGGTTAGCGACGGGAAGGATTCGAACACAACACGCGAGCTTTTCCCGTGCGCTGAAATAAATCCGAAGTCAGCCGATAAGCCGGGTTCTGTTACGGCGCACGCTGTACGTGCGCTATGACCGTCATTCTTCTAGGCGCATCGTTGCCGGTGCGCTCGAGCCACCTACCCGCGGACTTACGCGAGCAGCGTCAGTGTCCGCCTACTTGGTGTTGCTCCGGATGGAGGTTACCGCGTTTCACCCGCTTCCCTTTGACAGGAAGCGACTCGTCTCTGTGGCCCTGTTCCTCGCCTTCATCGGCCGCGCTAACGGCGACTTATAGCGTCCGGGCGTTACCCGGCATCCTGCTCTGCGGAGCCCGGACTTTCCTCCCCCCGCACCGTTTTCACGGATTGGGCGGCGACGGTCTGGCTGGCTTCGGGCCGCTAGTGTACTGCGATTTGCCCCCGAGGTAACGCCGAGCGTCCCGCTGGCGCAGTACACTTGGCGCCGCCACCGCGGCCGCACCTACAGGAACAAACACATGCAGACCGATATCGACATCGCGCAGCACGCGAAGCTGCTGCCTATCGGCGAAATTGCAGCGCGTCTGGGCGTCCCGGAAGACGCGCTCGAGCCCTATGGCCGGACCAAGGCCAAGATCTCGCTGGATTGGCTCGCGGGTCTTGCCGTCCGGCCCTCGTCGAAACTGATCCTCGTCTCGGCGATCAGTCCCACCCCGGCCGGCGAAGGCAAGACGACGACGACCGTCGGCCTCGGCGATGCACTCAACCGCATCGGCAAGAAGGCCGCCATCTGCCTGCGCGAACCCTCGCTGGGGCCTGTGTTCGGAATGAAAGGCGGCGCAGCGGGCGGCGGCTATGCCCAGGTGGTTCCGATGGAGGACATCAACCTCCATTTCACCGGAGACTTCCACGCGATTGGCGTAGCGAACAACCTTCTCGCCGCACTGATCGACAACCACATCCACCACGGCAATGCGCTCGGCATCGACGTGCGTCGAATCACGTGGAAGCGCGTGATGGACATGAACGACCGCGCGCTGCGCGACATCACCGTGGCTCTTGGAGGTCCCGCGAACGGCTATCCGCGGCAGGACGGCTTCGACATCGTCGTCGCCTCCGAGGTGATGGCGATCTTCTGCCTTGCCGAGTCGCTGGCCGACTTGAAGTCGCGGTTCGCGAAAATCGTCGTCGGCTACACGCGTGACCAGAAACCCGTGCACGCCGGCGATCTCGACGCCCATGGCGCGATGACCGTGCTGCTCAAGGACGCGCTGAAGCCCAATCTCGTGCAGACGCTCGAGAACAATCCGGCCTTCATCCACGGCGGTCCGTTCGGCAACATCGCGCACGGCTGCAATTCGGTGATCGCGACCAAGGCGGCGCTGAAGCTCGCTGACTATGTTGTCACCGAGGCAGGATTCGGCGCCGACCTGGGCGCCGAAAAATTCATCGACATCAAGTGCCGCAAATCGGGGCTGCGGCCGGACTTGGCGGTGCTTGTCGCGACGATCCGGGCACTCAAATTCCACGGTGGCGCGGACGCCAGGGAACTGACCAGCGAGAACCTGCCCGCGCTGGAGAAGGGCGTCGCGAATCTCGAGCGCCACATCAACAACGTGCGCAATCACTACGGACTGCCGTGTGTCGTGGCGATCAACCACTTTTCATCCGACACCGACGCGGAAATCGCGCTATTGAAGAAGAAGATCGCGCATCACGACGCGCCGGTCGTCGTCGCCAGGCACTGGGCCGACGGCGGTGCGGGCGCAGAAGATCTCGCGCGGACCGTAGTGGACGTGATCGAGCGCGTGCCGGCGGATTTCCGCCTCGTCTACGACGACGCAGACACGCTGTGGGACAAGATGGAGAAGGTGGCGAAGACGATCTATGGCGCGTCCGAGGTCACTGCCGACAGCAAGGTGCGCGCGCAGATTCGAAAGCTGCAGACGGAAGGGTACGGATCCTATCCCGTGTGCGTCGCCAAGACGCAGTACTCGTTCTCGACGGACCCACTGCTGCGCGGCGCGCCGTCCGGACACGTCGTCAACGTACGCGAGGTAAGGCTCGCGGCCGGCGCCGAATTCGTAGTGATGGTCTGCGGAGATGTGATGACGATGCCGGGATTGCCGTCGGTGCCGTCCGCGGCGAAGATCGACATCGACGGCGACGGCAAGGTCGTTGGATTGTTCTAGGCGCGAGTCGTCTCCGACGTCACGTTTAGCGGACCTGCCAGCGCAGGACTTCGCCCGCGCGCAACGGGACGATCGTTCCCGTCGCCGAACGCATATTCGGCGGGCACCGTCCATGCTTCCCTCACGAGCGTCACGGTGTCGCTGTGCGGCGGCAATCCGTAGAAATCGGCACCGAAGCGGCTCGCGAAGCCTTCGAGATGGTCCAGCGCGCCGGCGTCTTCGAAGGCTTCGGCATACATCGGCAATGCGGCCGGCGCCGAGTAGCATCCGGCGCATCCGCACGCGTTTTCCTTCAGGTGTTTCGCGTGAGGCGCGGAATCCGTGCCCAGGAAGAAGCGCGGATCACCCGACGTGGCGGCCTTGATCAGCGCTTGCCGGTGCGCCTCGCGCTTGAGTACGGGCAGGCAGTAAAGGTGGGGACGCAGGAAGTTGCCGGCGAAAAGGGCATTGCGGGAGTACAGCAGATGCTGAGGCGTGATCGTCGCGGCGATGTTCCTCGGATGGCCCAGCACGAACGCCGCAGCTTCAGACGTGGTGATGTGTTCGAGAACCACCTTGAGACCGGGAAAGTCGCGCACGATACGCGTGGCCAGCGTGTCCACGAAGACCCGTTCACGGTCGAACACGTCGATCGTCGGGCGCCGTGACTTCGCCATGCAGCGACAGGATGACCCCGCTTCTTTCCATGGCCTCCAGCACGGGGTAGACACGGTCGAGCGAGGTCACGCCGGAATCCGAATTGGTGGTTGCGCCGGCCGGGTAATACTTGACCGCGTGGACAACGCCCGAAGCCTTGGCTTCCGCGACCTGCGCAGGAGGCATGTTATCGGTCAGGTACAGCGTCATCAGCGGCTCGAATCGGGTGCCGGCAGGCAGTACGGCCAGTATCCGGTCCCGGTACGCGCGCGCGGCGGCGACGGTCGTCACCGGCGGCTTCAGGTTTGGCATGACGATTGCACGCCCGAAGACGGCGGCCGTATGGCCCGCGACCGCAGCCAGCCCGGGCCCGTCGCGCAGGTGCAGGTGCCAATCGTCGGGCCTCCGCAGGGTGCGGGTTGCCGCTAGAGGCGTGGGTGAGGTCTTGGCCGGGGTCAAAGTCATCGGAAAGCCTTGTTTTCGTAGGATTATACGGTGCTCAGCGCATCGGGCCAGCTTGATAGCCGCCAGCCAACAGGGTCGGGAAACGAGGGTGGCCTGAGGGGCGGGCGCGGGCTATAATGTGAAATTTCGTGCGGCCCCCGCAAACGGGAGCCATTGAGGCCGCAGCCGAGAGGCCCTACGTTATCGTGAGCCGCGGACGATTGCCGCGGCCAATCGAGCATCATCAAAGTGAAAAATTAGGTGAATGAAGCATGGCAGTCAAAACCGCAACCGCCGTCAAGAAAGTCCGCGAGCTGACCGAAGAGGAAATCCTCAAGGCGCCCGAAAAGGACTACATGAATGAAGCGCAGCTCCTGTTCTTCAAGAAGATGCTGCTCGAGCTGCGCGGCCAGCTGCTGCAGAACGCCGACGACACCGGCGAGCACCTGCGCGAGAACGAAGTGACCACCGACCCGTCCGACCGCGCGACGCTGGAAGAGGAATACACGCTTGAACTGCGCACGCGCGATCGCGAGCGCAAGCTCTTGAAGAAGGTCGAGAAGTCGCTGCGCATGATCGAGGACGGATCCTACGGTTGGTGCGAGGAGACCGGCGAGCCGATCGGCGTGCCGCGGCTCATCGCGCGACCCACGGCCACGCTTTCGCTCGAGGCGCAGGAACGTCGCGAGCGTGTGCAGAAACTGTACGGGGACTAAAGCGAACTCGGCGTTCCCACCCGGAATACAAAAGGCCCGCAATTGTGCGGGCCTTTTGCACGGCCGGGACCGACCGATGAGGTTGCCTTGGTCGACCGTCGACCGTGTCAAAGTCCGAACGTGCCCCGGTGGGACCATCCACCGGCCATGAAGAACAGCATCGGAATCGACAGCATGACGTTGGTACGGGAAGCGAGAAAGGCTATCCGGCGCGCCTTGTTCTTTTCCTCGTCGGTGGCCGGTTTCATGCCGAGGATCTTTTGCTGGTTGGGCCAGATGAGGCCCCAGACGTTGAACAGCATGATTGTTCCCAGCCAGGCGCCTACACCGATTCCGGCCATGCCCTTCGACAACGTGAAGGCGTTCACGAACTGACCGCCGAGCAGCGCGGCGCCGGCGAGCCATGTCACCAGCGACGGCCCAGCGGAAGTAGAACAGCGCGCGTGGGGCAACGTGCTTGGTGATGCCGGCCGCGGTGTTGTCGGCCGCGGCGGCCTTCAGCGCCGGGACTTGCACGAAATTGAAGTAGTACAAAAGGCCGATCCACATCACGCCGGCCAGAAAATGCAGCCACCTAGCAAAAATCGGAACGAGATCCATTGTCGAGTCTCCGTCAGTTCAGTACGTTCTTGACTACGGCGTACAGGATCGCGGTGAGGATGACCCCGGCGATTATGGTTCCCCATAGGGAGTCCAGCGGATTTTTCATCGTTAGCCCTTTTTTGCGTTGTTGACGCCCGGTTGACCCAAGCGCGGAGGTACGTGATCGACGTGGTGTACCTTGCATTACCGCCAGATCGGCGAATGGATTGACGTATTTTTTGCCGGTTCATTCTAGCAAGCGGTTGCAGCCACGACCACGTCGATCGCGAAGTTTCGGATTCCCATTGCCGCCCGGTCGGTGCGGTACCGCCGGCTTGTGGGAAGCCTATGACAGGAACATAATCAGCGCCTTACGTCCAGTCTGACCATGCGATGGCTTTGTTCTCCAAACCACCCTCGAAAAAGCCCGAACCGCTGAAACTCGAGCCTAAATCGGGAGCGCCGATGACGGCCCGCACGCCGTCGCGTTCGGGTGAGCGTCCGGTATCGGCGCGCGAGGTCGCCCACGACGCGCGCGGGAAAAAGGGTGTCGCGGAATGGCCCGGCATCGAGCCGGCCGGCGAAATCAGCGTGGGCGGGCGCCAGCCTGATGGAGTGGTCGCCGTCGAACTCGTCGATCGAGGTGTTGCAGACCAATCCGGGGTTGTGCAGCGTGCTCGAGAACGCCGCGCTGCTCTTCGCCGGCGGTCAGTTGGATGCGTCACGCACGCTGCTCGAGCAGGGTGTACGCACGGACGACGACGCCAAGACGTCCCCCCTTGCCTGGCTGGCGCTCTTTGACGTACTCCAGCGGGCGAACGATCGCGCCGCATTCGAGCAAACTGCGCTCCAATATGTCGTGCAGTTCGAGCGTTCGGCGCCGGCGTGGGAGGAAGGGTTGACGACGACTGTCGGGCCGAAGGTCATCGCCGGCGGCTACATTCCGGTCACCGGCAAGCTTACGGCGGCGAGCGCGGCGCAGGTCGAAGGCTTGAAGCGGGCGATCGAAAAGAAGGTGCCGCACGCCCGCCTGGACCTGGCCTCGGTCGCAGGTTTCGACGACGCAGGTGCACGCCTGCTCGCCGACGCGCTGGCCTATGCGCGTAAGCACCGCTTCCCGCTGACGCTGCAGCGTCCGGAAAAGCTCGAAGTCGCCGTGACCGCCGCAGTCAAGCGCGGCCGGGACGGCGGCGAAGGCGCGTGGCTGCTGTCGCTCGAACTTCTTCAGTTCGCGAACAATCACGACGCCTTCGACGAACGTTCCATCGAATACGCAATTGCGTTCGAGCAGTCGCCCCCGTCATGGGAGCCGCCGCCGATGCCCGAGCTTGTGGCGCAGGCCGGCGACGCGCTGCCGGCCGACGCGCCGCTGGACGACAAATTGCGCGTTGTCGATGACGGCGACGCCGAACATCTCATGTTCAGCGGCGTGCTCGCCGGTTCGACGAACGCGCAACTCGCGAGCATGTCTGAATTCGCGCAGCGCAAACCGATCGTGCCGATCGACATGACCGCCGTCGACCGCATCGATTTTGTGTGCGCGGGGTCATTGCTCAACGCCATCAACCGTATCGAATCCCAGCGCAAGGCCGTCCAGATCATCGGGGCGTCGCCAATCATCCGGGCATTGCTGCTGCTCATCGGAATTTCTCCCCGGCATTTCCTGAAGCGGGCAACATAGCCGCGGCGGACCAAAGTGAACCCCTACTTTGGTCCGTTTCACGTCATGCCTCCGAGCGAAGTTCGCGCAGTTGCCAACTGAGGCCCGTAACTTCGCTCGCAGAACGTCCGAATGGACTTAACCCCGAGCTTTGATGCGCTAGGCTGCCCTGCCAAGCGTCCTTTTGTGCCGAGATTTTTCTGCCATGGAACAGTTTCACGGAACGACCATACTTTCTGTGCGGCGCGACGGTGCCGTGGCGCTGGGCGGCGACGGACAGGTCACGCTCGGCACCATCGTCATCAAGGCCAGCGCGCGCAAGGTGCGCAGGATTTATCACGAACGCGTGCTGGCGGGATTCGCCGGCGCTACAGCGGACGCGTTCACGCTGTTCGAGCGCTTCGAGGCGAAGCTGGAAAAGCACCAGGGACACTTGACGCGCTCGGCCGTCGAACTCGCCAAGGATTGGCGCTCGGACCGCGTCCTGCGGCGCCTGGAGGCGATGCTGGCCGTGGCCGACGCGACGACGTCGCTGGTCATCACCGGAACGGGCGATGTGCTCGAGCCGGAATTGGGGATCGTCGCCATCGGCTCTGGCGGTCCCTATGCGCAGGCGGCCGCCCGCGCGTTGCTGGAGCATTCGGCGCTTTCCGCCGAGCAGATCGTCAAGCAGTCGCTGGTGATCGCCGGCGACCTGTGCATTTACACGAATCAGCAGCATGTGATCGAAGTGCTGCCCGGATCCCAGTCCACATGACTCGCGACGACGTCGACGTCATTGTCGCGGGGGCCGGTCTGGTCGGCATGGCGCTGGCCCCGGCGCTCGCGCGCGCGGGCCTCAAGGTGGCGCTGATCGACCGCGGGCCGGTGGCGGCACCCGAGTTCGACGCTGATACCTGGGACGCGCGCGTGTATGCAATCAGTCCTGGCAGCGCCACGTTTCTGCGTTCCCTCGGCGCGTGGCAGATGCTTCCACCCGAGCGCATCGAAGCGATCGAAGCCATGCATGTCGCCGGCGACGCAGGCGCAACGATCGAATTTTCCGCGTACGAAATGGGCGAGCGCGCGCTGGCCTGGATCGTCGAGGAGCGTGCGTTGCGCGCGGCACTGCTGCCGCTGGTCTTCGCGTCCGGCGTCGACGTCATCGACAGCGTCACGTTGGCATCCTTGGACTGCACGCCCGAAGGCGCGCTCGCTCGCGTTGACCGAACAGACCGGATCCACGCGCGTGCTGGCGGCGAAACTGGTCGTTGGAGCCGATGGCGCGAGATCGTGGGTCCGGCAGGCGGCGGGACTGACGGCGGAACCCAAGTCCTATGGGCAATCCGGGGTGGTCGCCAATTTCGAATGCGAGCGCGCGCACCATGGTGTCGCGCGGCAATGGTTCAGCGCCGACGGCAGCATACTGGCCTGGCTGCCGCTGCCGGGACGCCGCATCTCGATGGTCTGGTCGGCACCCGATGCCATGGCGTCGCAGTTGATGGCGCTCGATGCTCCGGCGCTGGCCACGCGTGTAGCCGCGGCCGGGGGCCACGCGCTGGGCGAGCTGACGCTTGTTACGGCCGCCGCGGCGTTCCCGCTGGCCTTCCTCAAGCTTCCGGCAACCATCGGCCGCCGGGTGGCGCTTGTCGGCGACGCCGCGCATGGCGTTCATCCGCTGGCCGGGCAAGGCGTCAACCTGGGATTCGGCGACGTGGAAGCGCTGGCAGCAGTCCTCGCCGAACGCGGTCCCGCGACCGATCCGGGCGCGTCGGTTCTGCTCGAGCGATTTGCCCGCCGTCGCGCCGGTCCCGTACTGGCCATGCAGACGGTCACCGACGGGCTGGTGCGGCTGTTCGGGCCAAGCGATCCCTGGCTCAGCATGTTGCGCAACACCGGCCTGACCCTGGTGGACCGCATTCCCCTGTTGAAACGAGCACTCGCGCAACCTGCGCTGAATTAGACTGTCCAAGGCCGGCCTATCATTGGAGCAATCATGATCTATAAGACAATTTTCCTGTTCCGAACGCGAATCGCGGCCGCGGTCGCCGTGTCGGCGATGGCGTTCGTCTGGTCCGCGGTACCGGTCCTCGCGGCGACGTCGGCCGACGTCGCCACGGCGCCGCCGCCCGAGGCGGCTGCGATCAAGAAGCAACTCGAGGCGAAATTCCCGGGCGCGCAGGTCGGCGCAATCGCCAAGAGCCCCTATTTTGGATTGTTCGAAGTGCAGTTCGACAACCAGATGATCTACACCGATGCCAAGGCGAAATACGTGATCGTCGGATCGGTCTACGAAGTCGAAGGCAAGGTCAACCTGACCGAGCAGCGGCTGCGCAAGCTGAACCGCGTCGACGTTGCCAGCCTGCCGCTCGACCTGGCCTTCAAGCGCGTCAAGGGCAACGGCGAGCGCAAGCTCATCGTGTTCTCCGATGCCGATTGCCCTTTCTGCGCCAAGCTCGAGAACGAGTTGAAGCAGGTCGACAACGTCACGATCTACACGTTCCTGTTCCCGATCGACCAGCTGCACCCGGATTCGGCGCGCAAGTCGCGGATGATCTGGTGCGCGCCCGACAAGGTGAAGGCGTGGGACGCATTCTTCGCGAGCGGCACGCTGCCCGACAACGCCGGCGATTGCGATAATCCGGTGGAAAAGACGAATGTCCTTGGCCAGAAATTGAGGGTGCAGGCGACGCCGACGCTGATCTTCGCCAACGGATCGGTGGTGCCGGGCGCCATTCCCCCGGAACAGATGGAAGCGGAGTTCAAGAACGCGGCGGCGGACGCGAAGAAACCTGGCGCGGCCGGCAAGTAACTTCGGTGCCGTTGCCAATTCGGCATTCCAAGCCGCGCGACGAAAGGACCTGCGATGGCCACTGATGGATTTCATCAAGAAACAGTTCATCGACATCATCGAATGGACCGATGACTCGCGCGACACGCTGTCCTACCGCTTCCCGGATGAGGATAAGGAGATCAAGAACGGCGCGCAGCTCATCGTGCGCGAATCGCAGGCCGCGCAGTTCGTGTACCTGGGGCAGTTCGGCGACACGTTCGGCCCGGGCAAGTATTCGCTGACGACGGACAACATCCCGGTCCTGACCAACCTCAAGAGCTGGAAGTACGCGCTGGAGAGCCCGTTCAAGGCCGACGTCTATTACGTCGTTACGCGCCTGTTCACCGGCAACAAGTGGGGCACGTCCAACCCCGTGATGATGCGCGACGCGGATTTCGGCATCGTCCGGCTGCGCGCTTACGGCACCTACGATTTCCGCATCGTCGACGTCAAGAAATTCCTGAAGGAAGTAGCCGGCACGGACGACCACTTTCGCCTCGACGAATTCAACGACACGATGCGCTCGCGCATTGTCAGCGTGTTCTCGGAGGCGTTGGCCAGCTCGAAGATTCCCGCGCTTGACGTGGCCGCGCGGTATGGCGAATTGGGCGGCGCGCTGCTGCCGCTCATCAATCCGGCGATAGGAGAGAAGTACGGGCTCGAGATGACGACGTTCCTGGTCGAGAACGTGTCGGTTCCGCCGGAAGTGGAGCAGGCGATCGACAAGCGCTCGAGCATGGCGGCGGTCGGCAACCTCAACGACTACGTCAAGTTCCAGATGGCGCAAGGACTGGGGCAGCCCGGCGGTGGTGGCGGCATCGGCGGCGCCGGCGCGGAACTCGCGATGGGCATGGCCATGGCGCAGCAAATGATGAACCAGACCGGCGGGCTGATGGCGCAGACCACGCCCGGCATCCCGGCGCCGGCCCCCGCCAGCGCCGGCAGCGCCGGATCTGATGACGCCGGCGCAGGTGGCGCAGTTGCTCGGCGTTGCCGAGTCCGATGTGATGTCGAGTCTCGACGCGGGAGACCTCAAGGGTCGCAAGATCGGCACGCAGTGGCGCGTGACCCGCGCCGCCGTCGACGCCTTCATCAAGGGCTGAAGATGCCGCGGCACGCGGTCGGGCGCGGCGCGCCGGGAGCGCTGCCGCCGTCGAAGCGATGAGTGAAACCGCGGCCATCTCCAAATTCGCCTGTCCGGCGTGCGGCGGACAGGCCGTCTGGAATCCGGCCAAGCAAAAGCTGATCTGCCCATTCTGCGGCACGGAGTCGCCCGCCAAGCTCGACGTCACGACCGGCGGCATCGTCGAGCACGATCTCGCCGCGGCGCTGCGCGGTCTCGCGGACGATACGCGCGGCTGGAAAGCCGCGGTGCGGCAGGTCAAGTGCCAGAGCTGCAACGCCATTTCAGTGTTCGACCCGAAACGGCAGGCGCAGAACTGCGAATTCTGCGGCTCGGCGCAGCTTGTCCCGTACGAAGAAACCAAACCCGCGTTCCGCCCGGAGAGCGTGCTGCCGTTCGTCGTCAGTGAGGCAAGCGCGCGTGATCGAATCAGACAGTGGTACGGCAAGCTGTGGCTCGCCCCCGGGGCGCTGAAACGCCGTGCGCTGACCGACACGGTGAAGGGCCTGTACCTGCCGTACTGGACGTTCGACGCACAGTTGGACGCGCAGTGGACAGCGGAGGCCGGCCACTACTACTACACGACTGAGACCTACAGCGAAGGCGGTCGCACGCAGACGCGGCAGGTGCAGCACGTGCGCTGGGAACCGGCGGCCGGGCAGCTGTCGCATTTCTTCGACGACGACCTCGTCTGCGCATCGGTGGGTGTGCACCCGGCGTTGCTGCGCGGCATCGAGCCGTTTCCGACGCAGACGCTGAAACCCTACGATCCCGGCTTCGTCGCCGGCTGGATCGTCGAGCGCTACCAGCTTGACCTGGTCGGCGCCGCACTTGCGTCGCGTGCGGCGATGGAATCCAAGGTGCGGGCGATGTGCGCGCAGCAAGTCCCTGGCGACACGTATCGCAATCTCGACGTCCGCATCGCGCACTCGCGGCAAACGTTCAAGCACATCCTCGCGCCGGTATGGCTCATGAGTTACACGTACGGCGCAAAGACCTTCCAGTGTGTGCAGAACGGCGTGACAGGAGCCATTCAGGGCGAATATCCGAAGAGCCCGTGGAAAATCGCGTTCCTCGTGCTGGCCGTCATCATCGGCATCATCATCGTGCTTTCACTGGGCAGCGGGCGCTGAGCGCGCACGCATGGCCCGGCGGCCTGCATCCGGGTCTCGCGCCCTATGCCGGGTGGCTCGCCGGCGGGCGCTGTCCTGATCTCGCAACGCTGAACCGCTTCGCGCGTGAACAGCAGCTGGCGCTGCCCGACGGCAAGCCGCTCGCGTTCATTGCGCCACGTTCGCGACAGTGCGCTTTGGACTACGAACGCGCGATCGCCGCGCGCGGCGAGATCGCGACGCGCGACGGAAACCTGCACGATGCATTCAATGCGCTGGCCTGGTTGCGGTTTCCGCGCACCAAGGCGGCGCTCAATGCCGTGCATGCTGTGCCGTGAAGGCGCCGACGGCCAACGCGCGCGATCGCGCGCGCGATGCGGCGACGCTGATCGATGAATCCGGTCTGTTACTCGCCTGCACGGATCCGGCGCTCGAGGTGCTTCTGCGTGCCCACGCCTGGCGCGAACTGTTCTGGACGCGCCGAGACGACGTTGCCAACGCATTTCGACCTCTGGTCGTTGGGCATGGCCTGGCGGTGAAGCTTCTGGCGCCGTATCGCGCGCTCACTGCGCATGCGCTCGTGCTGAACATGCCGCAGGCGCGACTGGATCCGCCTTCGCTTCAAACGGAGGCGGAACTGACCGCGATGCTGGACGCGGAGGCGGCGGCTATCATCGCGTCGGCCGGCTTCGACCGCGCAGTACTCGCGCCGCTGCCCGTCGCCGCGCTGCCGGGTTGGGATTCCGAAGATTTAGACGAACGGTTGTTTGACGACCTATCGGTGTTCCGTCCGCCCGTGTTACGCTGAAATCCATGCGCGCGCGGCCCCTGGCCCTGTTCCTGGCCTTCCTTGGCATCGCCTTTGCCGCATTCGTCGAATACGGAACCACTCGCGCCTCCGATGTCGACCGTTCATTCGCGCTATTCGTCTTCGAAGCAGGCCCTTGGGCGTTGTTGCTCGTCCTCTCGCTGCTGACGCCGTTCACGCGCACGCTGTTGGCCATCGCCTGCATCCTGCTTGCGCTGGACCTCTACGCCTATTTCACGGTTTTCGTCCTGCCGCATTCGCAATCATCCGCCGTCATCTACCTGTACAAGCCGTTCTACGGACTCGCTTTGGTGGGCGCTGGTGTGCTTGCCGGATTTCTCGTTGCGCGGGCGAACGCGACGGGTGCCTAGAAGGTGCGCGCCGCCATTGTCACCGGCGTATCGCAGGGCTTGGGCGAGGCCCTCGCTCACGCGCTGCTCCAGAGGGGCTATCGCGTCGTCGGAGTCGGTCGTGCGAGCAGCAGCAGGCTGCAAGGCCCGAATTACCGGCTTGCGAAGGCGGACCTTGCGCAGGCATCCGGCATCGACGCGGCGCTCGAAGCGTCGTTTGCCGAACTCGCCGCGGCGCGGCCCAGCTACGTGTGCCTGATCAACAACGCCGCTGTGGGCACGCCGGTGGGCGTTCACGGCACGATGGCGTCCGGAGACATCGCGGCATCCCTCGCCGTCAACCTGGCGGCGCCGGCGGCGCTGTGCAATCTCTTCTGCCGCGTCTTCGCGGACGATTCCGTCGAGCGCCGGATCGTCAATGTCTCATCCGGCGCCGCGAGCAACGCCATGCCCGCCATGTCCAGCTATTGCGTTGCCAAGGCGGGGCTGGAAATGCTGACGCGCGCGCTTGCGTCCGAAAGGCACGGCGAGAATTTTCGCGCCATCACCGTCCGTCCGGGCATCATCGCCACGGGGATGCAGGAGTTCATGCGCTCGCAGCCAAAGGAAGTCCTGCCCGGGGTGGCGCTGTTCGAAGGATTCCACACGAGCGGTCAGCTCGTTCCGCCCGACACCACCGCATCCGTCATCGTCGCCAAAGTGGTCGACGCTCCGGTCGAGCACGGGCGGACATACTCGTATCAGGAACTCGCCGCCTGAAGCTGGGCCAGTCCGAGCGGGAAGTCCGCCGGCGTGTCAATCAGAGCGTCCGCGCCTGCCTCCGCGAGTTCAGCCCGCGAGCCGTAGCCCCACAGTACGCCGATCGACCGGGCGCCGTTGCAGCGCGCGGCACGGATGTCGTGCTTGCGGTCGCCGATCATCAGGCAGCGCGCGCCATCCAGGTTCTCGCGCGCCAGCAGGTGGGCGAGCAGGTCCGCCTTGTCGTCGAGCTTGCCGTCGAGGGCCGTGCCGTACACGCCGGTGAGGAACGGTGCCAGCCCGAAATGCGCCACGATCTTCTCGGCATAGCGCTGCGGCTTCGACGTGCACAGGAACGCGCTCGGACCAGACCGCGTCGCTCCGGCCAGCATGTCGGGAACGCCCGCATAGACCACATTTTCTCGCCAGCCCAGTTCCGAGAATCGCTCGCGATAGAGCGCGATTGCGCGTTCCGTCGTCGCGGGATCGGCATTGCCGATGAGGCGCGGCAGCGTCTCCCGCAGTGGCGGACCGACACATGCGCGCAATGCCGCGACGTCGGGATGAGGCACGCCCATCTGCGTCAGCGCGTAGCGGATGCAATTGGCGATGCCTTCGAAATTGTCGGTCAGCGTCCCGTCAAGGTCGAAGAGCAGCGTGCGCGGCGTTTCCCCCACCTAGCGCTGGCTCCGGTTCAGCAGGATGCGGTATTCGATGATCGCGCCCTCGCGCCCGGCCTGCCACGTCAGGCAGTAGTCCCGCGCCAAGAGCGGACGGAAAGTGTCATCGTCCCCGGTGGTCCTGTCGCGCAACAGCGGCACGATCACCGACTTGCCTTCCTGATAGTGGATGTTGAAATCCACGGGCCGCTGCGCCGTGAAGCGATAGACGAGCCAGTCGCCTGGAATCAGCTGCAAGCACTCTTCATGCAGCTCGAAGGGATTGATCTTCTTCTCCGTGACCTCGCGCGGCGTGCCGGGGAGAACCGTCTCGCTCGCGCACGCGGACACCACAAGCGCGAGCGCGAGCGCGCAGTCGCAGGCGGCGCTGCGCGCGGCGAAACCAGGCGTCATCGGGCGGCTGCCTGGGGCGCGAAGCGCTGATTTTCTGCGCAGCACGCGCCAATCCTCCGCGAGCATCGCGAACCGGACATGGTCGCGCCAGCGGCCGCCGATCTTCACGTACCGGCGGGAGAAGCCCTCGTGGGTGAATCCCATGCGGGTCGCGAGTGCGAGCGAACGAACATTGTTCGGCTGGATGTTCACCTCGACGCGATGCAGCTTCAGCTGCCGGAAGGCGATGTCGAGCGCTGCCGCCAGGCCCTCGGACATCAGGCCCGTGCCCGCCATCGGCGTGAAGGCGAAGTAACCAAGGAACGCGCTCTGGAAAGCGCCGCGGGCAATTTCCGAGAAATTGAAGACACCGACCAACGCGTCGTCGTTGCGGCGGAAGACAAGAAATCCTGCGTGCGTCGGCTGCTTGCCGCGGGCCGGCGTATCGGTGCACGAATCCGGCAAAACGCGTGGGCGTGCCCGGGGCGCTGGTCCAGCCGCGGTGCAGGGCGGTGCTTGCGCGAACCGCCGCTCTGGAAAGCCACGGCATCCGACAGTCGAGGTGGCCGAAGGTACACATTGACGCCGGTAATTGTCGCTGCGGGCGCGCGCTTGGGCATAATCGACAGTTTACGTTACCAGTCAGGGCAACTCTTCATGGCGGCATGGGTGGAAGGGCGGGTCGCGGGCAAGCGCCACTGGACGCAGAGCTTGTTTTCTCTGCAGGTGGACGCCCCCGAGGTAACTTTCAACGCGGGGCAATTCGGGCGCCTGGCGTTGCCGTCGCCTCCCGGAGAGAAGGACCCGATGCTGGGACGGCCCTATTCGTTCGTCAATCCGCCGCAGCGGCAGCCGCACGAGTTCTACTTCATCGTCCTGCCCGGCGGCCCGCTCACGCCCAGACTGGCGGCGCTGAATGTCGGCGATCCGGTCTGGCTGAGCCCCCGCGCCAACGGGTTTTTCTCCATCAGCGAAGTGGCGCAAGCCGACATCCTGTGGTGCCTTTCGACCGGGACCGGCATTGGTCCGTTCCTGTCCATGCTGCGCACGGACGATCCCTGGACGAAATTCGAACGCGTCGTGCTGGTGCATGCGGTGCGCAACGCAGACGAACTCACCTACCGCGATGAAATCGCCGAAATCGGCACCGCGCACGCGGGCGCGTTCACGTTCGTGCCATTCGTGAGCCGGGAAGCGCATCCGACTGCGCTCGCGGGGCGCATCCCAGCAGCCATTGCCGATGGCAGGCTGGAGGCACGGACCGGCATTGCGCTGACGCCCGAGAATTCCCACGCGATGCTCTGCGGCAATCCGGCGATGGTCGAGGATACGCAAAAGTTGCTCGAGACGCGCGGGATGCGGCGGCATCGGCGGAAGGAGCCTGGCCACGTGACCGTGGAGACTTACTGGTGAGTTCGCGGGAGCGGCGGATTCGCGCCACTTGGAGCGAAGCAGCGCGTATACGTATTCGGTGCATGTCTCGCCCTTGAACAATGCTTCCCGCGTTCCGTCGAGGCGCATGCCGACGCGTTCGAGCAGCCGGATCGACGGCATGTTGCGCGCATCGGTGATGCCCTCGATACGCTCGACACATTCCAGCTCGAAGAGCAGCGCGAGCGCCGCGCTGACCGCCTCGGCGCCGAGTCCTCGCCGTTGCGCGGCCGGCGCCATCGAAAAGCCGATCTCCGCGGTCCGCGTCACGTCGTCACGCAGGCAGATGCCGATGTCGCCGACAAGCCGGTCGGTTGACCTGTCCGCCACCGCGATCTGGAACCACTCGCCCGGCACAGCGAACGCCGCCGTTGCCATGCAGGCGATGAATGCTGCGGCGGCATTGTCGTCGAGCGCCGACCAGCCCTGGTAGCGGCCGACCTCCGGATCGCGGCGATACGCGCTGGAACGGGAGCAGATCGGCATCTGCGAATCGCCTCAGAAGCGAGGCGCGCGGTTTGGCGCGGAAGCGGGTCTTCGTTCAATCGCTCAGAGTTCGCGTCACGACTTCGGTGACGTCCGGCGACAGGCCCGGTGCGATGGCGATTCGCTGCAGCGCGGCCTGCATCAGCCCGCGGCGCGGCTCCGGAAAGCGCTTCCACAGGTTGAACGCTCCCGGCGATGGCGGCCGCCAGTTGCGGGTTGGTCGAATCGAGCGCCAGCACCTCGTCCGCGGCAAAGGCGTAACCGCGGCCGTCGCGATCGTGGAAGCGGGCAAAATTGCGCAGCGTGAACGCGCCGACGAGCGAACGCACGCGATTGGGATTCCTGCGCGTTGAAGCGGGGATGCGCGAGCAGGCGCCTCACCCGGTCCAGCGTGTCCGCGCGCGCCGACGTGGCTTCGAGGGCGAACCACTTGTCGAGCACGAGAGGTTCGTCGCGCCACCGCGCCTCGAAGCGATCGAACAGCGCACGTCGCTCCGGCGTGTCGTCATTCCTCAGTGCGGCAAGGGCGGCGACGGCGTCGGTCATATTGTCCGCGGCGTCGAAATGGGCGACCGCCATGGCGCGTGCCTCGTGGTCATCGACCGCGCACAGGTAGCCCAGGCACACGTTGGCGAGCTTGCGCTGTCCCGCCTGTTCCGTCGTTGGCGCATACGGCACGCGGACGCGGTGGCGAGCGTAGGCGTCGGCGAATTCCGCGCGCAGCGTGCGCGCCAATGCCGCCACGAGAAAATCGCGCGCCGCGACGATTCCGTCGACGTCGATCGTTTCCGTCATTGCGGCGACATAGGCCGCGTCCGGAAGCGAAAGCGCGAGTCCGATGAGCGCCGGATCGTGGTCGCGATCGGCGAGAAGCGAACGCACGACTTGCGAAAGCGCGGGCGGTACGGCGAGCGCGCGCTTGTTGCGGTAATCCTCCGCGAGCGAGAGCATTGCGCGAACGAAACTGCGCTGCGCGGCATCCCAGCGGTTCACCGGATCGCTGTCGTGGGCGGCGAGAAACGCGAGATCCGCGTCGGTGTAGTCATAGTCGAGCATCACCGGGGCGGAGAAACCGCGCAGCAGCGACGGCACCGGCAGCGCCGGAACGTCGACGAAGCGGAAGGTTTGTGACGGCTGGCGCAAATGCAGGATGCAGGTGGCGCCCGTTGCGGCGGCCTCGCCTTCGAGCCGCAGCGGCAGGTCGCGGCCGTCGGGCCCCACCAGGCCCACGGCGAGGGGAATGTGCAACGGCAGCTTGACGGGCTGCCCGGGCGTCGGCGGCGTCCGTTGCGAGACCTTCAGCGAGTAAGTCGAAGTTGTTGCGTCGAATTGACCGGTCGCCGTGACCACCGGCGTTCCCGCCTGGCTGTACCAGAGCCTGAACTGGTCGAGGTCCACGCTCGACGCATCCTGCATCGCCTGGATGAAATCGTCGCAAGTCACTGCGCATCCGTCGTGCCGCTGGAAATAGATATCGATGCCGCGCCGGAATCGCTCCGGCCCCAGCAGCGTGTGCTGCATGCGGATCACCTCGGCGCCCTTTTCGTACACCGTCGACGAATAGAAATTGTTGATCTCGAGATACTCGTCCGGGCGCACGTTGTGCGCCATGGGACCGGCGTCCTCGGGGAACTGCTCGCGCCGCAGGTAGTCGATCGCAGCGATGCGCTCGACCGCGCGCGAGTTGAGGTCGCTCGAGAATTCCTGGTCCCGGAATACGGTGAGTCCCTCCTTCAGCGATAACTGGAACCAGTCGCGGCAGGTCACGCGGTTGCCGGTCCAGTTGTGGAAGTACTCATGGCCGATCACGCCTTCGATCGCCGCATAGTCGTCGTCGGTCGCCGTCGCGGGATTGGCCAGCACCAGACGGCTGTTGAATATGTTGAGGCCCTTGTTTTCCATGGCCCCCATGTTGAAATCGTCGGCGCAGAAGATCATGAACGTGTCGAGATCGTATTCGAGACCAAAGCGCTGCTCGTCCCACGCGAACGCGCGCTTCAGCGACGCCATTGCGTGATGGCAGCGCGGCAGGTTCTCTGCGGTGGAAAATATCCTCAGCTCGATGTGGCGACCGGACTTCGAAGTGAAGGTGGCGTCGAGCGACGCCAGGTCGCCGGCGACGAGCGCGAACAGGTACGACGGCTTCGGGAACGGGTCGTGCCATTGCGCGAAGTGGCGGCCGTGGTCAAGGTCTCCCTGGGCCACCCGATTGCCGTTGGACAGCAGCACCGGGTATCGGGCGCGATCGGCTCGGATGGTCACCGTGTAGCGCGCGAGGACATCGGGTCGATCCGGGAAATACGTGATGCGTCGGAAGCCCTCGGGCTCGCACTGAGTACAGAACACGCCCGACGACAGGTACAGCCCTTCCAGAGCGACATTGGCGGCCGGCGCGATTTGGGAATGCACGATCAGCGTTCCCGATTGTGGCGGATCGCGCAGCGTCAGCGTGCGCGCGTCCAGTCGGATCCGGTCCGCCGCAAGTGTCTCGCCCGCGAGTTCGACGCGGACAGCCTGCTGCTGTTCGCCGTCGAGAACGAGCGCCGCGTCGGCGTCTTCAGGTGCGGCGTCGGGATTGCGCCTGAATGTGAGCTTGGCGGTAACACGCGTATTGCCAGCGTCCAGGTCGAACGTCAGGTCCAGCGCATCCACGAGGAACGCCGGAGGACGATAGTCGAGGCGGCGCCTGACGAGGGCGCCGCCGTCACGGGGCAGCATGGCAGCGTGGTTCGCTGGCTTAAGCCCGATGGCCTATTTCACCTCGAGCAATTCGACGTCGAACATGAGCGTCGCATTGGGCGGAATCACGCCGCCCGCGCCGCGAGCGCCATAGCCCATGTCGGGCGGGATGATCAGCGTGCGTTGCCCGCCGACCTTCATGCCCGCCACGCCCTGATCCCAACCTTTGATGACGCGGCCTCCGCCCAACGGGAATTCGAACGGCTTGCCGGCGTCGCGGGAGCTGTCGAACTTGCTTCCCTTCTTGTCGGGTTTGGAAGGGTCATAAAGCCACCCGGTGTAATGCACGACCACTACTTTTCCTGCCGTGGCTTCCGCTCCAGTTCCTTGTTTTACATCTATTTTTTGCAATTCTGTAGGCATGGCATCCAACTTGCTTGCTCCTTGGGAAGACGTAGGTGGCGTCGTGGTTTGGGCGCGTGCCGAGGGAATCAAAGCGGCTCCCAGAGCGAGCGTTGCCAATACCGCGAAGGCGAATGTGCTCCGCGCGAATGTAGGACACGCGGAAACACCGGATACAGCGACACGTCTCGACATGAAAGGGTCCTTTGCCAAATAAGTAATCGAAAAGTCGGCCGGGGAACATCCCGCATCAGGGCCAATCCAACGAATTGTAGCCGACCGCTGTCTACGTTTTGCGCGGCCGGGAGAATTGGTCTATAAATGCCGGTCCTGCTACCGAATCATACGCAGGTTCCGATGAGCCCCTACGCGACTGTCGCTCCAGTACCATTGCATTAAATACGCAAGGATGCACTGCATATCCCCATGTTCGGCTTTTTGACCCCTGGAACGAAGGAATCGATCGATCCTCTGGCATCGCCGAAGGCGGTTGCGGCGTGGCTGCGACAACTGCCGGCGCTCGACGTCATCGGTCGCCAGCAACAGGTGATGCGCGCGTTCGAAGCGATGAAGGCGTCGCGCAAGCCGTGCGACATCTCGCGGGTCCAGGCCATCGAATACCTCGACGCGGCATTGGGGGCCGATCGTCGTCAGCTCACCAAGCAATACGTCGAGAACTATGACAGTGCGCCCAAGCTCGCAGAGCGCATCTGGCAATCGATCTACGATCTTTCGCAGGGCTTCATCTATGCCTATCAGGCCGCGCTGGAGGAAGCGCTGCGACAGTCCGCCAATGCGCGTTGGAAAAGCCTTGCGCCGCTGCTGTTCGCGCGCCTGACGCACTACTACGGCACCGATGCCAAGCTTCGCGTGTTCCGCTTCGAGCGCTGGATCCCCGGCAAGTGGGTGGAGCTGCACCGCGTGTACCTGCGCGCCGCTGAACTGGGGCTCGATCGCGTGGCAGCGACGCTGGGCAGCGGCGGGCAGAACACCACGCCGTGGACCATCGAGCAGGAATACGTCTATGTCCTGCTGATCCATCAGCTGAACACGGGAAACATGTCGCCGCCCCAGCTCGACTGGGCCACCGCGCAGTTGCGTGCGTGGAGCCGGCGCCTGCAGATCGATGCGGTGCCGCGCTCGCTCGAAGGATTCTTCGTCGACATCGCCGGCCGGTCGGGCCTTGGCCGGCGCACCGGCAACGACTCGGGTTCGATGTTGCGTTACATCGACACGACGCCGCTGTCCGAGCAGCTCGACCGCGCGATCGCGGCGCTGCGCCAGGTCGAGGCAACGGACCAGGGTCCCGCAGCGCAGATCAACCAGCAGCGCATTGCCATCCTCGAAAAGGTCGCCCCGGCGCTGGCGCCGAACCTCAACGCGGAGATGCGCCGCGACCGGCGCATCGAATGCGCGATCACGGCGAAAGTACGCATCGGGCTCTCGCGGATATGCCAGGAGCTGTCGCAGAAGGACACCGGCATCTCCCTTCCCGACGCCGCCAGCACGCACGAGCAGATCGAGGTTTTCGCCGTCAACGACGGCTCGCGCGCGCAACGGCGCGTGCCGGACGAGCACGACTCGCTCGCGATGAGTCTTTCCTCGTTTTCCGACCCGATGTGGCAGGTCAGGGACCGCAGCGTCGCGGGCTTGCGCATCGCGGCGTCCGGCGGCATTGGGCAAAGTCTCGCGCTGGGCGCTCTCGTCGCCGTCAAGCAATCGGACTTGAGCGACTGGGTCTTGGGCGTCGTGCGCCGCATGAGCAAGGTCAGCAACGACGAGGTCGAGGCCGGCATGTCGATCATCGCCGACCGCCTCGTGCCGGTCACGCTGCATGCAGTACGACAAGCCAAGGACGACATGGGATTCATCGTCGACGGCATCGACATTTCGACGATGGGCGCGCGCTTCCACGGGCTCTACCTGCCGCCGCCGTCGCGGCCGGACAAGCCCCTCTCGGTGAAAACGCTGATCATTCCCACGCAGGAATACAGCGAGGGCCGCAACGTCATCCTGACCACCGGCCGTTCCGTCTACACGGTCGCGCTCCGGCATCTGGTGGAACAGCGCGCCGAATGGAGCTGGGCCGCGATCCAGATCGTCGAGAAGAAGTCCCGCGTCTGACCGGGGATTCCAACGGGCCGCTTTACTGGCCGGGATGTTCGCTACGCGTGTCGGCGCGTTTGATCGAGAGCGCAGACGCATCTTTCAGTAGCCATTCGGCAATTCGCGGCCAGATATATCTACCCGGCCGCCTGCGCAGGAACCCGAAATGACCGAGGCGGCGATGGCCCAGGCTGGCAGGCGTCACCGTTTCACGCACGGCAACAAGGTTGGGATACATCGCAAGAAGCCGTTCGGCGGCTTGTGGTGGCGCGAACGCGTCGTCGCTTATCGAAAGCGCGAGCGTGTCTGCCCGGAATTCCGAATAACGGTGGAGGTGCGGCCCGAAACGGTGTGCGTCTTGTGCCGTTCGCACGAGCGATGGCTGCAGCCGTCCCGCCCAATCGAATGCGACTTGACGCGGCAGGTCTTCGCCCAGGCTAAACATCCGTCCGGGAAAAAATCCGACAATCCGGGTTATCGCGGGCATGAACGCGTGCCACACCAGGAATAGGAGCCAGCGCCACCGGGTGTGGTAATCGCGCCAGTACCCCGTGTGCGCGCCCAGAAACACGGCTCGCGCGAGCCGCGTCGCGCCGGGTGCCGCCCCAATCATCAAAGTGCCGACGCTATGAGCTACCACGGATAACGGTTGATCAGGATAGGCATCACCGGCCGCCGCCAATGCAGCGCCAATATCGTGAACGGCCCAGTCGTCCATTCCGCTTGCCATTCCGCGCAGGCTACCGACGCGCGATGTGGCAATGCCCCGGTAATCGAAAGTCAGTACCGCCGCGCCGCGGACGGCGAGAGAACGCGCGAGGCCATAGTAGAACCGCGCGGGAATGCCTGCGCCGCATACAATCAGGACCGCCGTTGATGGCGTCGTTTGGCCGCGCGCAGGTTCGAACCACATCCCTCGAAGGCGAACTCCGTCATCCGCAGTGAACTCGACGGGTCGCTCGTCGACGGTTCCGGTAGAATTCGTGCCTTGCATTCGGCCTCTTGTGGGCACACCGGTGGAACCGGCCCCTTGACGCCTACACAGGGAGCTTACGATGTCGCTCGCAGGAACTTCGCGAGTGCCTGGATTATAGCGGTTGTCCCCCGAACGGCTCATCGGACACGCTGTCCCGAGCGTGTTGCGGAAGGAGGCAATGTGTGACTGATCGACGTTCCCGGACATGAGTTCAGAAGCGGTCACGTCCATCCCCTCGCGCCGCGAACTGATTCGGGAGGTTCACGTTTACGCGAAAGCAGATACAGCGCGAGGCATTGCGCTGTTTCTGCTGGACCTCGGTCTCTACGCTGCGGCGATAGCAGGTGTTCTATTCCTGCCGGCACTGTGGGCGAAGGTCGCGAGCAGCGTCTTTGCCGGCATGGTCCTCGGACGGATATTTTCGCTCGCGCACAATGCCGCCCACGAAAACATCGTTTGCGGCCAGAGGCTCAATCGGTTTATGGCGATTGTCCTGTTCACGCCGATTTTCTACAACTATCGGCTCTGGGTATACGAACACCATACGCTGCATCATCCATTTCCGAATGACACGAAGTCTGATGCGTACACGCCTTACAGCAAGCATGAATTTGACGCGCTGCCGGCGTGGCGACGCGCACTGGAACGTTTCTACCGTGCGCCCACGCTAATCGGATGGGGCATCTACTACCTCGTTGAGCGACACTTCTCGACAAAGATTTATCCACCGGCGTATGTCCCGCCGCGATTGCGACCTGCCGCCTACTGGAACACGGCACTGCTCGCGGTCTATGCCGCGGCGTTCTTCGCATTGCTGATCGCTGCGCCGCATTACGCTGTAAACCTGACTTCAACCTCCGCGCTTCTCCTCGGCTTCGCATTGCCCTTTCTGGTGTTCGAGATCCACGACGGCTTCGCACTCTACGTTCAGCACACCGATCCAAGAATCCCCTGGTTCAAGGACGACGTCGATCGCAGTGCTGAAGGACGTTCCGAGCTCCTGTCGGTGCATATGGAAGTGCCGCGATTTATCGGGCAGTTCTACCACGACACGTTCGCGCATCCCGTGCACCATCTGCACCCGAAGATACCTTGCTACCACGCCTACAAGGCACAGCGACTACTGGACGCGCGGCTTGGCGCCGCGGCCGTCGTCAGCAAATTTGGTATTCGTTGGCTGCTGGACACCACGCGACGCTGCAAACTCTACGACTGGGATAATCATCAATGGCTTGCCTTCGACGGCAAGGCCACCACAGGGCCCCTTCGTATATCTCAGCATGCTGGAGGTCGCGACGTGGCGCGCGCGGTGGCGCAAACGAGGCTCGCGCGTACCCGCGCGAATCCGACCGCAAGCGCGCGATAGGTTCCGGGGCTAAAGCGGGGCGGCTGTTCGGGGCCAGGCGTCCGACGCGCCAGTGGGCAACGAACCGCTGAAAGGCTCGCCGTCTAATCGGTTGGGCGGAACTTGAGCGTCAGCGAACGCTGGAAGAGGTCCGCGCGCTCCGGTCGCGGCAGCGGCGACGACTTGAGGATCGCCCGCTGCACGGCGTCGTCGTAGGCGCGCACGCCGCTCGACTTCCTCAACTGCGCGTCGATGATTTCTCCCGTCGGCAACTGCACGACCTCGAAAATCGCCTCCGGGTTGCCATTCATGTCCGGCGGCACGATGACGTTGCCCCGGACCTTGGCCTGGATGCTGCGGATCCAGTCGGCTTCTGCTTTCGCGCGCTGCGTTGATTGCTGCGCGCGGGACTGCGCGTCGCGTTCGGCTTTGGCGCGCGCGTCGGCTTCGGTTTCCGCCTGCGCGCGCATGGCCTCGGTCTCGCGTTGTTGGCGCGCCCGCGTCTCCTGCTGCTTGGCGTCGAGCTTCCTTTTCTCTTCGGCCTTCTGACGTTCCAGCGCTTCCTGTTGCGCGCGGCTCTTCGTTTCCTCTTCGCGGCGGAGGGCTTCGGCTTTCTTCTTCAGCTCCTCCTCGGCACGCGCCTTGCGCGCGATGTCGGCCGCGGGATCGGGCTTTTCGACCTTGGGCTCCGGCGGCGTGACGACGGGTGGCTTGGCGGGAACGGGTTGCGGCGACAGTTTGGGCTCCGGCTGCGGGACCGGCGCAGGCGGCGGCTGCGGGATTGGCGCGGGCGGAGGCTGCGGCGGTGCCTGGGTCGTCTGCGCCCTTGTCGGCGGCGCATAGAGTTCGGCCGTGACCGGCTCGGGCTTCCGGTTCTGCCAGCGGACCGAAAAGACCAGCACGGCGACGAACGCTCCCTGCACCAGCAGTGCCAGCGCCAGCGCCAGCCACTTGCCGCTGACCTCGCGGGGCGTGCGCGGCCGATCGGATTTAGGCACCGGCAGCTAGCTTCCGGTCGGACGGGCGAGGAGGCCGACCTTCTTCACGCCGTTGCGTTGCAGGAGGTCAAGGACGCCGAGCACGTCTTCGTAGCGTGCGCCTTTGTCGGCAGCGATGACCACCGGCTGCTCCTGCTTCGCTTGCCTGGCGACGATGCGCGCGACGAGGTCCTCGCGGGTGATCCGGACGGCGGGAGCGTTCGCGATCGCCTGGTCGCGCAGCATCAGCGACTGGTCACTGCGCAGCGTAACTTCGAATGGCTGCGCCGGCGTCGCGAGCTTGCTGCCCACCGATGGCAATTCGATCTCGCCGGGGGTAATCAGAGGTGCGGTGACCATGAAGATCACGAGCAGGACGAGCATCACGTCGATGTAGGGCACGACGTTGATCTGGTTGATCGACTTGCGGGCGCGGCGCATGTCAGTGACGGTCCTGTTCAGTGCCCGCACGGCCGCCCGAAGGGCACTGTGCGCCCCCATGGGGCAGCGGACGTAGTGAGCGTGGGGGTCGTCCAGTGCCCGCACGGCCGCCCGAAGGGCACGTGCGCCCCCTTGGGGGCAGCGAACATGGTGAGCGTGGGGGTCGTTCATCTCAGCTTTGACGTTGCAGGATATTCGAGAATTCCTCGATGAACGACTCGTAGCGGACGGCGAGGCGATCGACGTCGTGCGTGTAGCGGTTGTACGCGACGACCGCCGGAATGGCCGCGAACAGGCCGATGGCCGTGGCGATCAGCGCCTCGGCGATGCCGGGCGCGACGTTGGCCAGCGTGGCCTGGCTGACGTTCGCCAGACCGCGAAACGCGTTCATGATGCCCCATACGGTGCCGAACAGCCCGATGTAGGGCGAAACGGAGCCGACGGTGGCGAGCCCGGCCAAATGTCCTTCGAGCGCGTCGATTTCGCGCTGATACGCCGCGCGCATCGCGCGCCGCGCACTGTCGAGCGTGGTGATCGATGCGCTGCCCTGCTTGCGATGCTTGGAAAATTCCCGGAATCCGGCGCTGAAGATGTGCTCCATGCCGCTGCCGGTTCGCGCCTGCGCCATGCGTTGATAGAGATCCGTGAGGTCGCCACCTTTCCAGAATTCGTCCTCGAACACATCCGTATCGCGCGCCGCGCGGCGCAGCTGGAACATCTTGAGGAAAATCTGCCACCACGACCACAGCGACAGGAACACCAGCAGCGCCAGCACGGCCTGCACGACGAACGAGGCCTGGGTCACCAGCGTGATGAATGAGAGGTCGGTATGCAGGTTCAAGCGGCTATCTCCGGGTGCTGCGCGAGGGCTGCGGGCATGCGCACGGGGCGCCAGCGCGCCGCATCGAGGCACGCCAGTGTGATCAGCGCCGAAGTCAGGACGTCGGCGCCGCGAAGCACCTGCTGCCGCGCCTTGAGGGTCGATGCCCCGACCTTGGCGGTTTCGACCGTGACGTCGAGCGCATCGTTCAATCGCGCCGGCAAGTGGAAGTCGATTTCGCAGCGATGAACGACGAACACGACTCCGTGCTCCCGCTCGAACGCGGCGAGCGGAAATCCCAGCGCCGCAAGCCATTCGGTGCGGGCGCGTTCCATGAACTTCAAATAGTTCGCGTAGTAGACGACGCCGGCGGCGTCGGTGTCCTCGTAATAAACGCGGACGGGGAAGCGGAAGGGTTGCTGACCTGCCGCGATCGACGCTGCAGCGCTCATTCCGGCCATCATTCGGTGAAGAGTTCCCCAGCCGCACCGGGAGTCGGCGGCGAAAGGCCGAAGTGACGGTACGACAGCGCGGTCGCGACGCGGCCGCGCGACGTCCGCTGCAGGTAACCCTGCTGGATCAGGAACGGCTCCAGCACGTCCTCGATGGTATCGCGCTCCTCGCCGATGGCAGCGGAGAGGTTGTCCACGCCCACGGGGCCGCCGGCGAATTTCTGCAACACCGTCTGGAGAAGCTTGCGGTCCATGACGTCCAGACCAGCGCCGTCGACGTCGAGCATCGACAGTGCGGCGTCGGCGACGGTTCGCGTGATTTCGCCGTCCGCCTTCACTTCCGCGAAATCGCGCACGCGCCGCAGCAGGCGATTGACGATGCGCGGCGTGCCGCGCGAGCGGCGCGCGATCTCGAGCGCGCCCTCCGGATCGAGCACGATGTCGAGCAGTGTCGCCGATCGCTTCACGATGCGCGTCAGCTCCTCCGCCGAATAGAATTCGAGTCGCGCCACGATGCCGAACCGGTCGCGCAGCGGATTGGTGAGCATGCCGGCCCGCGTGGTTGCGCCGACCAGCGTGAATGGAGGCAGGTCGAGCTTGACGCTGCGCGCGGCCGGGCCTTCCCCTATCATGATGTCGATCTGGAAGTCCTCGAGCGCCGGATACAGTATTTCCTCGACAATCGGCGACAGGCGGTGGATCTCGTCGATGAACAGGACGTCGTGCGGCTCGAGATTGGTCAGCAACGCGGCGAGATCGCCCGGGCGCTCCAGCACCGGGCCGGAGGTCTGGCGCAGATTGACGCCGAGCTCGTGCGCGATGATGTGCGACAGCGTGGTCTTGCCCAGGCCCGGCGGCCCGAACAGCAGCACGTGGTCCAGCGCTTCGTTGCGTTTTTTCGTCGCCGCGATGAAGATCGCGAGCTGTTCGCGGATTTTCTCCTGCCCGACGTACTCCGCGAGGCCGCGCGGCCGCAGCGCCCGTTCGATGACCTCCTCGTGCGACACCGGCGACCTTGGCGCCGATGACGCGATTGAGTTCGTCGTTTTCGATCATGGAATGGGATTCGGGGCGCGCAGTGGGCGGAAGAAAAGCGACAATGATGCATGCTACCGCAAAGCGGCAGGCGCAGGATTCCTGCGCGCAACTGGAAGCCACCGCTTCGCCGAATCTCCGGTCTGCGACCCGGCGCGATTCACGTGTGATCTGGAAACGGCGTTTCCTTCGATGTGGCAGCGCCATTGTTCCAGCGCAGGCGCGCGCTGAACTGGCTAGTGCTTGAATCGCGCGGCGCTCTAGGACTTGGCCAGCAACTTGAGCGCCTGGCGAATGCCGTCGCCCACGGCTACGCCATCGGGCAATTTCTTGACCGCGGCGATCGCCTCCCGATCGCTGTAGCCGAGCGCCAGCAGTGCGTGCAGGATGTCGCTCGATGCGGGAGGCGCCCGGAACACGCCGACCGTGGTCGTCAGGTCGACGCCCAGCTTGTCCTTCAATTCCAGCAGCAGCCGTTCCGCCGTCTTCTTGCCGATGCCCGGGATCTTGATGAGGCGCCCGCTGTCCTGCATCGTCACCGCCTGCGCCAGCTCGGCCACCGACAAGCCCGACAACACCGACAGCGCTGTGCGTGCGCCGACGCCCGTGATCTTCAGCAGCTGCCGGAATGCGCGGCGCTCGCTGTCGCTGCCGAAGCCGAACAACAGATGCGCGTCCTCGCGGACCACCAAGTGCGTCCACAGCGTCACGCGTTCGCCGGTGCCAGGCAGGTTGTAGAACGTGCTCATCGGGACGTCGACCTCGTACGCCACGCCCTGCACATCGAGCAGCAGTTGCGGAGGATTCTTCTCGAGGAGGATGCCGGACAGACGACCGATCATGGTGCGCGATTATTGCATGGGCGCGGGCCGCACACGCCAACGTTCGGATTGCCTGACGATCGCGGTAGCGCGGAGCGGGCAGTCCGCCTCGTGCTCAGCTGCCGCCAACCATGTCGTCGTGTGCGTGATTCGCCGCGCAGCGGGCAGTCAACACACGACTACCCGCTGCGCGACGCACGCACCGCGCCGACGGCGGCAGATTCGCCCGCACCGGACTGCCCGTTCCGTGCCGCGGTGGCACTCGTGGCGTTCTCGCGACGCCCCGCATCGCAGTGGCCGGAGCCGCGCCCATGCCCGTAGGTCGCGCCGGCCGTCGCGGGTGGCGCGGCAAGCGAAGTCGTGTGTTGACGAGCGCCGACGCGCCGGGAACCCGCAGGTTGGCGCTTGCGACCTCCGGGCATGGGCGCGGCCCCGACCGCTGCGATGAACACGAGGCCACCGCAACACGCGGAATCACAGAGGCAGCAGCGCCAGATGTTCGCGTACGGCATGCAGCGACGGCAGCACCAGCGGCGCCCGCGCGAGAAGACTCGGTGACGGCGCATGCAGATCGGGCACCATGATCGGCATCATCCCCGCGGCGAGAGCTGCGCGCACACCAGGCTCGGAATCCTCGAGCACGACGCAATCTTCGGGTGCGACGCAAAGGCGCGAGGCCGCGAGCAGAAAGATGTCCGGCTCGGGCTTGCCCCGCTCGACTTCGTTGCCGCCGACCAGCGTCGC
Source organism: uncultured beta proteobacterium (assembly GCA_963742145.1). Classification (GTDB taxonomy): domain Bacteria; phylum Pseudomonadota; class Gammaproteobacteria; order Burkholderiales; family Casimicrobiaceae; genus VBCG01. Next base: position 328,384 of record CAVUKS010000003.1, on the reverse strand, counting down.
AAAGCGCTGCAGGAGCCCTTGCTGCGTGAGCTGCGCCTCGGCCCGGTCCCGGCGCGTGGACGTCGCGACCGCGCGCACGACATCGCTCTGTTCCAGCCAATCGAGCAACTCGCGCAGGCCTGCCTTTTGCGCGACGCCGTCGCGCGCAACGATGGCGTCGAATACGGTGAGGCACGCCGCCGTCAGTTGCTCGACCGGATAGGACGGGCCGTAATGCTGACGCAGCATTTCGCGGCAATCCCGGTAGTTGCGTCCGATCATCGACGGCAGCAGGCCGAGGTCGAAGTCGACGCCAACGGTGGCTGCGGCGTCGCGCCAGGTCCGCGGACCCAGCGATTCGGTGTCGAGCATCAGCCCGTCCATGTCGAAGATCACGGCAACCGGCCGCGTCGACGGGCGGCGCGCTTTCATCGGGCGACGCGCCCTCTGCGCATCGACCCGCCGGCACCGCGCAGCAGGCCGGCGCCGACACTGCCGTGCGCATGGCAAATCGCGCAGGCCAGCGCGTCGGCGGCGTCGGGCGACGGGGTTCCGGACAGCTGCAGCAGCCGCCGTACCATTTCCTGCACCTGCGTCTTCGCAGCGCGCCCTTTGCCGACCACCGCCTGCTTGACCTGGCCCGCCGTGTATTCGTGCACAGGCAGGCCCGCCAGCACGGCTGCAGCGATGGCGGCGCCGCGCGCCTGCCCCAACAGCAATGTCGAGTTGGGATTGATGTTGACGAACACTTTCTCCACCGCGACCTCAACGGGGGATTCACTCGCGATCAGATGCCCGAGATCGCGCGCGATGATCCCGAGCCGCACCGACAGGCTGTCGCCGCTCGCACGGATGCAACCGCTGGTCACGTAAGTCAGCGTTTGGCCCTGCTGGATGATGATGCCGAAGCCCGTGACCCGCAGCCCGGGATCGATCCCGAGAATGCGTCGCGCTGGCGCGACCGTGGTCACGGCGCGCGTGCTATGCCTCGGCGATCAGCGCCGACGTGTAGACCTCCTGCACGTCGTCGAGTGACTCGAGCGCGTCGAGCAGCTTTTGCATCTTCGCTGCGTCATCGCCCGCCATTTCGATCTCCGTCGCGGGCTTCATCGTGACTTCGGCGAACGCAGGCGTGAAGCCAGCCTTGGCGAGGGCGTCCTTGATCGTCACGAAATCGTACGGACCCGTGACCACCTCGATGCTGCCGTCGTCGTGGTTGACGATGTCCTCGGCGCCGACATCCAATGCGGCCTCCATCAGCTTGTCTTCGCTGGTGCCGGGCGCAAAAAGCAACTGGCCGCAGTGCTTGAACAGAAACGCGACCGAACCGTCGGTGCCCAGGTTGCCGCCGAATTTGGAGAACGCATGCCGCACGTCGGCGACGGTGCGCGTCTTGTTGTCGGTCATGCAGTCGACGATCACCGCGGCGCCGTTGATGCCGTACCCTTCGTAGCGGATTTCCTCGTAGTTCACGCCTTCGAGATCACCCGCCCCGCGCTTGGCCGCGCGCTCGATCGTGTCCTTCGGCATGTTCTGGCTGTAGGCCTTGTCGATGGCCAGGCGCAGCCGCGGATTCATCGACGGGTCGGCGCCTCCCAAGCGTGCCGCGACCGTGATTTCCTTGATGAGGCGCGTGAAGATCTTGCCGCGCTTGGCGTCGGTCGCGGCCTTCTTGTGCTTGATGTTCGCCCACTTGCTGTGCCCGGCCATGATGTGCGGCGGTTGCCCGCGCCGTTTCCGGAATGGAAAGTCGAATTATATCCGCTAGATCAGGCCTTGCTGGGACAGGAATTGCCGCAGCACCTTGAGGCGCACCTCGGCATCGTTGATTTCAAGCATGCTCTGCTTGATCGAGAGCGGCAACGGCAGAAGTTCGGCCAGCCGGTAACCGACCCAGGAGGCGTCGCCGAAGTCGCGCTCCGCCGGGAAATTCTGCGGACCGACACGGCTGGCGATCAACTCGAGCAGTTTGGCAAGCGGGGCGAATTCCTCGGCCAGCGCCAGCGGCGGTTCCGGGACGAGGGTCGTCACGTCGCCTTGGATCAGCCCGGAAGCGGCGACGGCATGGCCATGCACCTGGAACCGCGCTTCGCCCCGGGTGGCGACATGGAGGATGCCAACCTGCGGCATGTCGAAATCGACGATTCGCGCGCAGGTGCCGACTTTCGCGAATTCGGGCGTGGCGCCGCGGGTCGACGCGACTTCGTCGCCCTGCGTGATCAGGCACACGCCGAACGCGCTGCCGTCCCTGATGCAGGCCTTGGCCATCGCGATGTAGCGCTGCTCGAAGATCTTGAGCGGCAGCAGGCCGCCGGGAAACAGGACAGTCGACAGCGGAAACAACGGCAGCACGACCGGCTGCCGCTCCGCGACGGCCTTGCCGAACGGCCACATCACACGGATCGCGAAGCCGGCGCGGGCGTTGCGGCGCGATCGTCTCCCCAGCGCGGCACCAGTTCATGCGGCACGCGCAACTGGTCCAGGACGCGCGCGACGACGAAGTCGACGATGTCGGCAACGCTGCGTGGCCGCGTGTAGAAGCCCGGCGCGGGCGGCAGGATCACCGCGCCCGCATGCGCGAGCTTGCTCATGTTGTCGAGGTGTATCGACGACAGCGGCGTCTCGCGCGGCACCAGCACGAGCGGACGGCGTTCCTTCAACATGACGTCGGCGGCGCGTTCGATCAGGTTGTCGGCCAGGCCGTGCGCGATCGCGGCCAGCGTGCCCATGCTGCACGGGCACACCGCCATCGCGTCGGCGGGATTCGAGCCGGACGCGACCGGCGCGAGCCAGTCCTCGCGCGCGAATACCGTGAGTTGACCCTCGCGTGCGCCGAAGCGCTCGCTGAACAAGCGCGCGGCCTCGCGCGGCTGCGCCGGAAGGACGAGATCGCATTCATGCTTCGCGACGACCTGCGCCGCGGACGAATAGAGCAGGTAAACGCGGCACCGCGCCGCCAACAGGCACTCGAGCAGGCGCAGGCCGTACGGCATGCCCGAGGCGCCCGTGAAGGCCAGCGTGATTGTCTGGGGCGGATTCATCCGGGGATTGTAGCGCCGCGAATCATCGACTCCGGACCCGCATGCAGCTCGCGATGGCGTGTCAGCACCTGGTAGCGAGGCGAGAATGCGCGCGCCAGGCGTTCCACGAGGTAGACGGAACGGTGACGCCCGCCGGTGCAGCCGATGGCGACGGTGAGGTAGTTGCGATTGTCGCGCGCATAGTCGGGAAGCCAGCTGGCGACAAAATGATAGATGTCCGCGTACATCCGCTCGACTTCGGGATAGCTCTCCAGGAATTGCACCACTGGCCCGTCGCGGCCGGTCAAAGGCGCGAGTGCCGGCTCGTAATACGGGTTGGGCAGGCAACGCACGTCGAAGACGTTGTCGGCATCCAGCGGGACGCCGTGCTTGAACCCGAACGACTCGAACAGCAGCGTGAGCCGCGACGGGTCGACCGAAATGAAATCCTTGATCCAGCCACGCAGTGCCGCCGCGGAAAGATCGCTGGTGTCGAAGGTGAAGCCCTGCTGGCGCGCATCGGCGAGCAGCGCGCGCTCGTACTCGATGGCCTCGGTGAGCGTGCGTTCGTTGCTCGAAAACGGGTGTCGGCGGCGCGTCTCCGAAAACCGCTTGACCAGCGTGTCGGTCTTGGCGTCGAGATAGAGAAAACGCACTGTCCATCCGGAGTTCCGGATCGCGGTGATCGCCTCGCCCAACAGCGGCAGTCCTGGTCCGGTCTTGACGTCGAGCGCGACGGCGACGCGCTGCTGCCCGCTGCGCGCAAGGTACTCCGCGGTCTCAGCGAGCAGCGACGGCGGAAGGTTGTTGACCGAGTAATAGCCCGAATCCTCGAGCGCAGCGAGCGCCACGCTCTTGCCGGACCCGGAAACACCGCCGATCAGCAGCAGGTCCATGCGGATTCGTGCCCGCGGTGCTCAATGCCCATCGGCCAGTGCCGCTCAGTCGCCATCTTCCATCAGCTTCTGCTGCCGCTCGATGAATTCCTTGGTGCTGTCGATGCCGCGCTGATTGAGCACGAAATTGCGCACCGCCGCTTCGACCAGCACCGCGAGGTTGCGGCCGGCCGCGACGGGAATCGTGACCTTGCGGATGGGAACGGACAGCACGTCCTGGTACGTCGCGTTGACCTGCAGCCGGTCGAGTTCGGTGAACGCTTCGTGGCCGTGGTCCTCGAGGTGGACCAGCAGCTTCAGCAGCTTGCGCGGGCGGACTGCGGTCTCGCCGAAGATCGTGCGGATATTGAGCACGCCGATTCCGCGCACCTCGAGGAAATCGCGCAGTACGGCGGGACAGCGGCCCTCGATCGTGTCGGGCGAGATGCGAAACAGCTCGACGATGTCGTCGGCGACGAGCCCGTTGCCGCGCGAAATGAGCTCGAGCGCCAATTCGCTCTTGCCGATCGCCGACGCGCCCGTGATCAGCACGCCCATCTCCAGCACGTCGAGGAACACGCCGTGCAACGTCGTCGATTCCGCCAGCACCCGTGCGAGGTACAGCCGGAACACGTCGACGATGTGCGGCGACGGCTGCGGCGACGTGAACAGCGCGATGTGATGCGCATTGCACCGGTCGAGCAGGTTCTGCGGCATCGGCTCGTCGTTGGCGACGACGATGGCCACGAGTTCCGACGTGAACAGGCGATTGAGCGACCTGTCCTGCTCGTCCTGGGGCAGGCTGCGCAGGTAGGCGGCCTCGGCGGCGCCCAGGATCTGGATGCGGAACGGGTGGATGAAATTCATGTGTCCGACCTGGCCGACGGTGGGCTTCAACGCCGAATCGCCGGTCAGCACGCGGCTGCCGCCCTGTTTCCCACCGCGCCAGACGAGGCCCAGCCGTTCGCGGTTGTCCGCGAGCAGCCGATCCACGCTGACCTGGCGGACCACCGCGCCGGCGCTGATCATGACGGCTGCCAGTTCCGGAACAGCGAGGCGAGTTCGTCGGCGCTGCCCGCGGCGGCGAGCTGGTCGCGAAAGGTCCGTTCCGAAAACATCTGCGCCAATTCGGACAACAGTTGCAAGTGCAGGTCGGTTGCCTTCTCCGGCACGAGCAGCACGAACACCTGCGACACCGGCTTGCCGTCGGGAGCATCGAAGGGAATAGCCGTCTTGAGCCGGGCGAACGCTCCGCGCGCATCCGTAAGGCCGCGAATGCGTCCATGCGGGATCGCGATTCCCTGTCCCAATCCGGTCGAGCCCAGTTTTTCCCGGGCGGCGAGGCTGCCGGCGATGCTTTGCGCGTCCAGCGCGCCATCCGCCGCGAACAGCTTGCCAGCCGCCTCGAACAGGCGCGGCTTGGTGGGCACGTCGAGATCCAGCGCGATGTTGGCCGCGGGCAGCAGTTCGGCGATCCGGTTCATCGGACGAAGGTCATGCCAGCGGGACGCGTCAATCGGCCGGCGCGATTCCGGGCTCCGCGGAACCGAGCGAGCGTTCGATCGATCCCCGATCCGTCCGATGCGCGGAGAGCTTTTCCTTGTGCCTCACAACCTGACGGTCGAGCTTGTCCGCGAGCGAATCGATCGCGGCGTACATGTCGGCGTCGGTCGATTCCGCATGGATTTCCTTGCCCCGCACGTGCACGTTCGCCTCGACCGTCTGTCGCAGCTTGTCCACCGACAGCACCACGTTCACGTCGATCAGGTGATCGAAGTGTCGCGTCACGCGGTCCATCTTCGCCACCACATAGGCGCGGATCGCGGGCGTGATATCCAGGTGAATGCCGGTGAGGTTCAAATTCATCAAGCTCTCCTTTCGAGTAGTGCTCGAAGGCGGGTGCGCACGACCCGGCTACGGGACCTTGCGCAGGTTGATGGGAGGAATCGACAGCGCCTCCCGGTACTTGGCGATGGTGCGTCGCGCCACAATGATGCCCTGTTCTCCGAGGACATCGGCAATCCGGCTGTCGGTCAGCGGCGATTTCGGGTCCTCGGCGCCGACCAGCTGCTTGATCAGCGCGCGGATGGCGGTGGCCGAAGCGGCGCCTCCCGAGTCGGTCGCGACGTGGCTGCCGAAGAAATACTTGAGCTCGAACGTGCCGCGCGGCGTCAGCATGTACTTCTGCGTGGTGACTCGCGAGATCGTCGACTCGTGCAGCGTGAGCATGTCGGCGATTTCGCGCAGCACCATCGGGCGCATCGCCACCTCGCCGTGGTCGAAGAAGCGGCGCTGGCGCTCGACGATGGCCTTGGCCACGCGCAGGATCGTGTCGAAGCGCTGCTGCACGTTGCGGATCAGCCATTTGGCCTCCTGCAACTGCGCGGTCAGCTGCTGATTCGAGGATTCGCGGTTGCGCGTCAGGATGTCGGCATAGATCCGGTTGAGGCGCAGCTTGGGCATCGCCGCCTCGTTGAGCGTCGCGACCCACTGCCCGCGGATCTTGCGCACGAGCACGTCGGGAATGACGTAATTGGCCTCGTCCTTGGCGAACATGGCGCCCGGGCGCGGCGTCAGGCTGCGAATCAGCTCGCGCATCGACTTGACGCAGGCGTCGTCGCAATGCAGCACGCGCTTCAGCTTGGTGAAGTCCCGGCTGGCCAGCAGGGGCAGGTGTCCTTCCACGACCTTCAGCGCCTCGGCGCGGAGAGGAGTGGACGCCGGCAGCAGCTTCAACTGCAGCATCAGGCATTCGGCCGGATTGCGGGCGCCGACGCCGGCGGGCTCCATGCTCTGCAGGTACTTGAGGCCGATCGTCAGTTCCTCAGGCTCCAGCGCGTCGTGCTCGGAGAACATTTCGGCGATCTCCTCGAGCGACGACGCGAGATAGCCGTCGTCATCGAGCGCGTCGATCAGCGCGGCGACGACCTGGCGGTCGCGCAGCGGCAGATTGAGCAGAGCCAGCTGGCTCATCAGGTGGTCGCGCAGCGAGCTGGTCGCGACCTGCTGCGGCGAAAAATCGTCGTCCTCGTTGGAGTTTCCGCTGCCGCCGCCCCAGTCTCCGTCGGTGCCGCCACCGCCGTAGTCGGAGAAATCCGTCACATCCGGCAAGTCGTCGCGGGTCGGCGCCGCATCAGCCCCCTGCATGCCGTCACCATCGCCGTCGCCATCGCCATCGTCGCGGGTGACGCGCTCGCTGGTCACCGGGCCCGGCGCGGTGCCGGCCAGCGGGAACTCCGCAGGCGGGGCGTCATCGTCGCCGTCCTCGCGCTCGAGCAACGGGTTTTCCTGGAGCATCCGGTCGACCTCGGCGTTGAGCTCGAGCGTCGACAGTTGGAGCAGCCGTATGGACTGCTGCAACTGCGGGGTCAGCGTCAGGTGTTGCGTGAGCTTGAGCTGGAGCGTCTGCTTCATTGCGCCTTGATCCGCTGCTCACATCAGAGCCGGAAGTGTTCGCCCAGGTAAACCTTGCGAACGTCCTCATTATAGACAATCTCGCCCGGCGCGCCCGAGGCCAGCACCCGGCCCTCGTTGATGATGTAGGCGCGGTCGCAGATTCCCAGCGTTTCGCGGACGTTATGGTCGGTGATCAGCACGCCGATCCCTCGCTCCTTCAGGAAACCGATGATCTTCTGGATGTCGAGCACGGCAATCGGGTCCACCCCGGCGAACGGCTCGTCCAGCAGTATGAACCGCGGCCGCGTGGCGAGCGCGCGGGCGATCTCGCACCGCCGCCGCTCTCCGCCCGACAGCGAGATGGCCGGCGCGTCCGCGAGGTGCGAGATCGACAGATCCTCCAGCAGCGCGTCGAGCCGGTTGGACAGCGTGTCCGCGTCGAGATCCTGCAACTCGAGGATGGCGCGGACATTCTCCGCGACCGTGAGTTTGCGGAAGATCGACGCTTCCTGCGGCAGATAGGACAGCCCGCGGCGTGCGCGGCGGTGGATGGGCAGGCGGGACAGGTTTTCGCCGTCCAGCTCGATGCGGCCTCCGTCGGCCGCGATCAGACCCACGATCATGTAGAAGCACGTGGTCTTGCCGGCGCCGTTGGGGCCGAGCAGACCCACCACCTCGCCGCTCGCGACGTCGAGCGAAACGTCGTGGACGACGGTGCGCGCCTTGTAGCGCTTGCGAAGTTGCTCAGCCGACAGCTTGCTCATTTCGCTGGCGCCAAATCTCCGGATGGCTTGAGCGTCAACGGCGCCGCGGTCTTGGCCGCCGCACCCTTGTCCTTCGCCGCGGGGGCCTTGTCCTTGTCCGGCGTGGCGCCACCCTTATCCTTGGCGGCAGGTTTGTCCTGCTTCTCGTCGCTCCTGGGCTGGAACGTTCCGCGCACGCGGGCGCCCAGCGGCGCATCGCCGGCCCCCGGCGGCTTGGCGTCCGGCCGACCTTCCGCCGAGAAATTCTCCGTCGCGGCGCTGTAGGAGATGTAGTTGCTGCGGATCTCGTCGCCGGCCTTCTTCAACAGCGCATTCTCGAAGAGCTCGACGAAGCGCTTCTCGCCGTCGTAGACGATGCGCTGCGCGTAGCCCTCGTAATAGTCATCGGCGCCGTCGCGCTTCTCGCGAAAGCGGACGGGATTGCCGTAGGCCGTCGCGGACAACGAGTTGTCGGCATTCTGCTTGAACGTCACGCGGTCGGCCTGGATCGTCATCGTGCCCTGCGTGATGATCACGTGGCCGACCAGTTCGCCCGTCTTGGTTTCCGCGTTTCCGCCGCCGGTGTCGCCCTGGAACTCGATGTTCTTTTCGCGATCGGCCTTCTCCGCGTGGGCCGCGGGCGCGCAGCAAAGCGCGACGCCCAATAGCGCGATGGGCCACACACCAAAGCGGATGCGAAGGGATGAACTGCGCGTCATCGGCTATTTCCTGGGTTCCATGTGTCCGCTGACGCCGGATTTGAACTTGATGGTCTTGGCCTTGTTGTCGGCCTCCATGCCGGTCGCATTGATTATCCCACGGGGGTCCGTGATCGTCACCGCCTTGTCGGTGCGCACGATTTCCTTGCTGGGCAGCACGTGCAGGATATTCCGTGGAAATCGTCAGCGGTCCGGACGCCGGCTCCTTGGCCGTCGCGGGCGTTGCTTCGCGTATGGCGCGGACGTGTCCCTTGAAGTAGACGTTCTCGCGATCGCCGGTGAGCGTCGCCAGGCTCGCCGTTATCTTGAAGGGAGGCCGGCCTTGCCGCGTCTCCGCGAGCGTGATGTCCGTGAAGTCGGTGGTCTGGTCGTCCGCGAAGTGCTCGGCGCGGCGCGCCGACAGCAACTGCAGCGGCCGGCCTTCGGGATCGAGCTTCAGCACGCGCACGCCTTCGGCGACGATATCGGGGTCGTGGCGCGCCGACCCGTCGCGTCGCGGCACCGGCGGCTGCACCTGCGCGTCGAGCCAATACGTCAGCGCGGCGAGGCCGCCCAGCAGCAGGACCGGCGACCATGCGGTGGCGCGGTCGATCCAGCTTCGGGTGGGACGATTGTCGGTCATCGCAGTCGCCTACGCGGACCGCAGCGGCAGCAGCGAATGGTCGACGTGCTTGCCCTGCGCCGCGAGGATGAGTTCGGCCAGTTCCCGCACGGCGCCGGCGCCGCCGTCGCGCGCCGTGACGAATTGCGCGTGCTCGCGCACGGAAGCCGGCGCATGCGGCACCGTGACCGCGAAGCCGCAGGCACGGAAGATCGCGAGGTCCGGCAGGTCGTCGCCGATGTGCGCGCAGTCGTGCGCGGCAATGCCGAGCTGCGCGCGCAACGTCTCCCAGGGCGCGCGCTTGTCCGAGGCGCCGAGCACGACGTGCGCGACATTCAGGCGGCGGGCGCGATGCATGACAGCCGGCGCGGTACTGCCGGTGATCCATGCGACCGTGATGCCCGCGCGCTGCAACAGATTGATGCCCACGCCGTCGAGCGCGGAAAATGCCTTTGTTTCGCGACCATCGTCGTCGACGTAGATGCGGCCGTCGGTGAGCACGCCGTCGACGTCGCAGGTCAGCAGCCGCACGCGGCGCGCGCGGACCAGCGCGTCCGTCGTCATCAGACGATCCTCGCGCGGAAGAGGTCGTGCAGATGCAGCGCGCCGACCAATCGGTGCCCGGCGTCGACGACCAGCAATTGCGAAACCTTGGGCGCCGCTTCCATCGTGTCCACGCAGTCCACGGCAAGCCGGTCCGCGGTGATCGTGCGCGGCGATGGCGTCATCACTTCCGCCACCGTGACGGCCGCGACGTCGCGGATGCGCTCCAGGCACCGGCGCAGGTCACCATCGGTGAAGATTCCGGCGACGCGGCCCTGGTCATCGACCACGGCGGTCATGCCCATGCCCTTGCGGCTCATCTCGACGATGGCTTCCGCCAGCGTCGCGGTCAGCGGCGACACCGGCAGTTGCGCACCCGTGCGCATCACGTCGGCGACGCGCGTGAGCAATCGCCGTCCCAGCGCTCCACCCGGATGCGACCGCGCGAAATCCTCCGCGGAGAACCCGCGCGCATCCAGCAAAGCCAGCGCCAGCGCGTCACCCAGCGCCAGCGCCGCGGTGGTGCTCGCCGTGGGCGCGAGACCGAGCGGACACGCTTCCTCGTCGACCGCGGCGTCCAGATGCACGTCCGCGGCCTGCGCCAGCGAACTGTGCTCGTTGCCGGTGAGGGCAATGAGGCGCGCGCCCTTCGCGCTTCAAATGCGGCGTCAGCGCGACCAGCTCGTCGGTCTCGCCGGAATTGGACAGCATCAGCACGATATCGTCAGGCGTGATCATCCCGAGATCGCCGTGCGACGCATCGGCGGGATGCACGAAGAACGCGGGCGTCCCGGTGGAGGCGAGTGTCGCCGCGAGCTTGCGGCCGATGTGGCCCGACTTGCCAATTCCGGAAACGACGATCCGGCCGCGGCAATTGAGAACCATTTCCACGCGCGGCGACGAACGGCGCGCCGAGCCGCGCCGACAGGGCCGTGATCGCCTTGGCCTCCGTGGCGAGCACACTGCGGGCGAGCGCAAGCGCGCGCGATGGATCGACGGCAAGCGCTGCCGGCGCCGACTGCGGGTCTGTACGGGCGTTCACCGGCCAAGTATAGCTTTCCGCTACGCGAGCTCGCTCGGGGTGAGTCTTTCCAGTGAATTTCGACTCGAATGGCGAAGGGCCGCCCCGAGCCGTTCGTGGTAATTTTGAAACTCAACGACGCAAAGTATCGTGCGAGCCGCAATGCGGCTCGCGAAACTTTGCGTCGAATGCGCACATGCCCAACACACTCAAACTGATCCTCGTCCTGCTCGCAGCCGCCGTCGTCGTCGTCGTCGTGTGCCGGTTGGTCCGGCTGCCCGCCATCCTGGGCTACCTGCTTGTCGGCATCGCCGTGGGTCCGCACGGATTCGCATGGGTGCCCGACGACACGGATACGCGCGAACTCGCCGAGTTCGGCATCGTATTCATGATGTTCTCGATCGGCCTCGAATTCAGCCTTCCGCACCTGCGCTCGATGCATCGCGCGGTGTTCGGGCTCGGGATTGGCGCAGGTCGACGATCACGACCGCCGCGGCCATGGCTGTACTGTATTTCGTGGGCTACGGCTGGAAGGCCGGCCTCGTGCTGGGCGGCGCGCTGGCGATGAGTTCCACCGCCATCGTGTCCAAGATGCTCGCCGAGCGCATGGAGCTCTGCCACGCCGCACGGCCGCGACAGCATGGCGATACTGCTGTTCCAGGACCTGGCCGTGGTCGCGTTCCTGATCGTCATCCCGTCGCTGGGCAAGCATGGCGAGCGAGATGGCGATGGAACTCGGCATTGCCGTCGTCAAGGCCTTCGCCGCGCTGACCCTCATCCTTTACTTTGGTCAGAAGCCGATGCGCGCGTGGTTCAACATCGTGGCGCGGCAACGATCGTCCGGAGCTGTTCGTGCTCAACGTCCTGCTGGTCACGCTGGGCCTCGGTGCGCTGACCGCAACTGCTCGGGCTGTCGCTGGCGCTGGGCGCTTTCGTCGCCGGCATGCTGATCGCGGAGACCGAGTACCGCTACCAGGTCGAGGACGACATCAAGCCGTTCCGCGACGTGCTGCTCGGTCTTTTCTTCGTCACGGTCGGCATGGTGCTCGACCTCGAGGTCGTCACGGCGAATCTGAGCCTGGTTGCGCTGTTGCTGCTGATACCGGTCCTCGCCAAGTTCGCTGCTCATCGTCGCGCTGGCCCGCGCGGTTCGGCTCGCCGCTGTCGACGGCATTGCGCACCGGCTTCTACCTGGCGCAGGCAGGCGAACTCGCGCTGGTGATGCTGGCGCTGGCCACGCACAACCGGCTGATTCCGCAGGGAGCTCGCGCAGCCGGTCCTGGCCGCGATGATCCTGTCGATGCTGTCGGCGCCGCTCATCATCCAGTATGCCGAGCCGATCGTGCGCAAGCTGACGGCCAACGACTGGCTGGCGCGCGCGGCGCAGGTGACGCAGATCGCCGCCAAGACCATGTCGCGGCAGGATCACATCATCATCTGCGGCTATGGCCGCAGCGGCCAGAATCTGGCGCGCCTGCTCGAGGCGGAGGACATTCCCTACCTCGCGCTCGATTCCGATCCGGAGCGCGTGCGCGTGGCGGCTGCGGACGGCGGCGTCGTCGTCTACGGCGACGCGAGCCGGCGCGAGGCGCTGACCTCGGCGGGACTGTTCAAGGCCAAGGCGGTGGTGATCACCTTCGCGGACATTCCGCATCGCGCTCAAGATCCTGCACATCGTCCAGGAACTGCGGCCGGAATTGCCGGTGATCGTGCGCACGGTCGACGACAGCGAACTGCCGAAGCTGCATGGATGCGGGCGCGGCCGAGGTGGTGCCCGAAGTGCTCGAGGGCAGCCTCATGCTGGCCTCGCATTCGCTGCTGCTGCTCGGCGTGCCGCTGAACCGCGTGTTGAAGCGCATCCGTACGATCCGCGAGGAGCGCTATGGCCTCTTTCGCGGCTTCTTCCATGGAGCGACCGACGCTGCCGACGCCGCCGACAACGTGCAGCCGAGGCTGCACTCGGTCGTGCTGTCCAACCGGGCCCGCGCAGTCGGCATGACGCTGCTCGAGGTGGACTTGGGACCCTTGGTCGAAGTGTCCGGCGTTCGCCGGCGCGGCGTGCGCTCGCAGCGCCCGGACGAGAATTTCCGCTTCGAGGCAGGGGACGTCGTCGTGCTGCTCGGCCGGCCGGAAAGCCTGCTGCTGGCCGAACAGCGCCTTCTGAAGCGGGATCGGAACGCGGTCCGCCCCGGTCCCTTCGGGATTGGACAAACCGCGTAACTGACCGTGAGTCATTGCGGCGGTTGCGACGCAAAGGCTACAATCCGCATCCGCCATCGATGTGGATTGTCCGCGTGACCGCCGCAGCAAGTCCGCAAGCCTCCACGCCTGCCTGTCCTACCGAGAACGCCGTCGTACTTGCCGGCGTGACGTACGGTTACGACCCCCGTCGGCCGGTTCTGCGCGGCATCGACATGACGATTCCCCGCGGCAAGGTCGTCGCGATCATGGGCGGCTCGGGCTGCGGCAAGACCACGATCCTGCGCCTCATCGGCGGCCAATTGCGGCCCCAGGCCGGGCGCGTGCTCGTCGCGGGCCAGTCGGTGCCGGACATGGACAGCGACGCGCTGTACGCGATGCGGCGCAAGATCGGCATGCTGTTCCAGTTCGGCGCGCTGTTCACCGATCTCGACGTATTCGAGAACATCGCCTTCACGTTGCGCGAACACACGAATCTTCCGGACGAACTCATTCGCGACCTGGTGCTGATGAAGCTCAACGCCGTCGGCTTGCGCGGTACGGCGCAATTGCAGCCCTCGGAGCTGTCCGGCGGCATGGCGCGCCGCGTCGCGCTTGCGCGCGCGATCGCGCTGGACCCGATGCTCGTGCTCTACGACGAGCCGTTCGCCGGGCTCGATCCGATCTCGCTGGGCGTGGTCGGACAGCTGATCCGGGAGTTGAACGATGCGCTGGGAATCACGTCGGTGGTGGTCACGCACGACGTCTACGAATCGCTGAAGATCGTCGACTACCTCTATTTCGTGTCCGAGGGACGCATCATCGCGCAGGGAACGCCGGACGCAAGTGCGCGCATCGGCGGATCCCGTTCGTGCGCCAGTTCGTCGACGGCGCGCCCGACGGACCCGTGCCGTTCCACTATCCGGCGCCGCAAGTACGCCGACGAGCTCGCCGTCCATGCCCGCTGAAGCCTTCGCCAACGGCCTGCGCCGCGTCGGCGCGGGCGCGATCAACGCCATTTCGCGGCTCGGGTTCGCGGCGCGCTTTTTCGCCGTCGTGCTGATCCACTCGCCGGCGGCGCTCAAGCGCATGCGCCTTACGTTGCGCGAAATCTATTTCGCCGGCGTGCTGTCGCTGGTGATCATCATGGTGTCGGGATTGTTCGTCGGCATGGTGCTGGGCCTGCAGGGCTACGACTCGCTGAACAAGTACGGCGCGGGCGACTCGCTGGGCATCTTCGTCGGGCTCTCGCTCGTGCGCGAGTTGGGGCCGGTCGTCGCCGGCCTGCTGTTCGCGAGCCGCGCCGGCAGCGCGATCACGGCGGAGATCGGCCTCATGAAGACGACCGAGCAGCTGTCCGCGATGGAAATGATGGCCGTGGATCCGCTGGCGCGCATCGTCGCGCCGCGATTCTGGGGCGGTGTCGATCTCGATGCCGCTGCTCGCCGCGCTGTTCTCGATGATGGGCATTTTCGGCGCGTGGCTGGTCGGCGTCCGCCTGATCGGACTGGACAACGGCGCGTTCTGGGGCAACATGCGGGCGGCCATCGAATTCTGGCCGGACGTCACCAACGGCATCATCAAGAGTTTCGTGTTCGGCATCGCGGTCAGCCTGATCGCGGTGTTCGAGGGCTACGACGCCAAGCCGACCGCCGAGGGCGTGTCCTCGGCGACGACCCGCACGGTGGTCGGCGCCTCGCTCGCAATCCTCGCGCTCGACTTCATCCTTACCGTGTTCATGTTCAGAGGGATAGGCGCATGAATCGCACCGCGATCGACCTGTGGGTCGGCATTTTCGTGACGATCGGGCTGGCCGCGATCGTTTTCCTGGCGCTGAAGGTCGGGAACCTGACTTCGCTGAACACGGTCCCGAGCTACAGGCTCGATGCGCGCTTCGACAATATCGGCGGCCTGAAAATGCGCGCGCCGGTCAAGGCCGCGGGCGTGGTCGTCGGCCGCGTCGACCGCATCCGGCTCGACCCCAAGACGTACGAAGCCGTGGTCGGGCTCAAGATCGAAAACGGATACCAGTTCACCAAGGACTCGATTGCCTCGATTCTCACGTCCGGGCTGCTGGGCGAGGTCTACATCGGACTCGACGCCGGCGGCGACACCGTCATGCTCGCCGACGGCGCGACGATCGCCAAGACCCAGTCGGCGGTCGTCCTGGAAAAGTTGATCGGCCAGTTCATGTTCGACAAGGCACAGCTCCGGGGGGCAGCAAATGAATGTGCGTGTCGCGTCGTGTGTGCGCGATGGCGTTGCTGCTGTCGGCGTGCGCCGGTACGCCGGGGCGTCCCGAGGACCCGCTCGAGCCGATGAATCGCGCGATGTATGCGATCAACCAGCCGATCGACGACCACGTGATGCGGCCCATCGCGCAGGCCTACGTCGACTATGTGCCGAGGCTCATCCGCCTGGGCGTGTCGAACGTGTTCGGCAACATCGACGACCTGTTCTCGGGGATCAACGGCCTGCTGCAGGGCAAGACCGAAAAAGCCGGCAACGATTTCGGGCGCGTGCTGGTCAACTCGTGGGGCTTGGGCGGGCTGATCGACATCGCCAGCGACCTGGGCATACCGAAGGGCAACGAGGACTTCGGGCAGACCTTCGGCTACTGGGGCATCCCGCAGGGGCCGTACCTGTTCGTTCCGTTGTGGGGGCCGACCACGGTGCGTGACGGCACCGGCACCTTGATCCGGGTCTGGTACGGTCCGGTCGGCTACCTTCCGTACGTGCCGCTGCGCAACATCATCTACGGCATCGGCGCGGTCGACCTGCGCGCCAGCGCGCTGGGCGCGAGTTCGATGATCGACCAGGCATCGCTCGATCCCTACACATTCGTCCGGCGCGCGTACCTGCAGCGCCGCGAATACATGGTCTACGACGGCAGCCCGCCGCCAGAAAAGGACGACTGAACGATGACAATCCCGAATTTTTTCCGCCACGCCTGCGATGCTGGTTCTCGCCGCCGTTGCATTTCCCGCGATCGCCCAGGAGGCGCCCGACGTGCTGGTCAAGCGCGTGTCCGGCGAAGTGCTGCAGGTCGTGCGCACCGATCCCAAGGTGGCGGCCGGCGACAAGCAGCGCGTCCGCGAAGTGGTCGAGACCATGCTGCTGCCCAACTTCGATTTCGAGCGCATGACCTCGCTGGCGATGGGCCGCAACTGGAGCAAGGCCACGCCCGAGCAGCAGAAGCAGCTGATCGAGCAATTCCGCACGCTGCTCGTCCGGACCTATTCGGGTGCGCTGACGCAATACAAGGACCAGACGATCGACTTCAAGCCGCTGCGCGCCGATCCGGCCGCCACGGACGTCATCGTGCGCTCGGAAGTCGTGCGGGCGGGCCAGGCGCCGGTGCAGATCGATTACGGCATGACCAAGACGGCCTCCGGCTGGAAGGCGTACGACGTCATCGTCGGCGGCGTGTCGCTCGTCACCAATTACCGCGACGAATTCAACGAGCAGATCAAGGCAGGCGGCGTCGACGGCCTCATCAAGACGCTCGCGCAAAAGAACGCAGGAGCATCGGGCAAGTCATGATGGACTGCGCACCCGTCGCCAGCGACGGCGGCTTCGCGGCGACGGCCGCGGGCTGGACGTTCAACGGAACGCTGACATTTGCCGATGCCGCCGCAGTGTTCGGCGCGTCGCGGGGCCTCGCGCTGCCGGAAAATGGCGTCGTCGACCTCGCCGGATTGGTGCACGCGGATTCCTCGGCGCTCGCGGTGATGGTGGCGCTGAAGCGGCGCGCCCATGCCGAAGGCGCAAAGCTGTCCTTCACGTCCATTCCTCCCGGCATTCACGCGCTTGCCCACGTCTACGGGATCGAGGAATTGCTGGCCGGTTGAGCGCATTGCCGCGCGGTTTCTTGCGCCCGTTGCGACTGTCCGGCCCGCCCATTCCTCCACCCTTGACCCCATGCTCGCCGTCGACGTGAAGGATGTCGCGCGCCGCTTCGGCAGCGTGCAGGCCCTGGACGGCGTCGACCTGGCCGTCGAGGAGGGCGAGTTCTTCGGCCTGCTGGGTCCGAACGGCGCCGGCAAGACGACACTCATCTCGATCCTCGCCGGCCTCACCCGGGCCGATCGCGGCAGCGCGCGCATCCTCGGGCACGACGTCACCGCCGATTTTCGCCTTGCGCGGCGCAACCTGGGCGTCGTTCCGCAGGAACTGGTGTTCGATCCGTTCTTCAGCGTGCGCGAAACGCTGGAAATGCAATCCGGCTATTTCGGCCTGCGCGGGAACGGCGCGTGGATCGACGAAATCCTGCACCACCTGGACCTGACGGGAAAGGCGAACGCCAACATGCGCTCGCTGTCCGGCGGCATGAAGCGCCGCGTGCTGGTCGGGCAGGCGCTGGTGCACAAGCCGCCGGTGATCGTGCTGGACGAGCCGACGGCGGGCGTCGACGTCGAGTTGCGGCAGAGCCTGTGGGGGTTCATCCGCAAGCTGAATCGCGATGGCCACACGATCATACTGACGACACACTATCTCGAGGAGGCCGAAGCGCTGTGCGGGCGCATCGCGATGCTCAAGGCAGGCCGTGTCGTCGCGCTCGACACCACGCACAATCTCCTGGCGCAGTTCGCGGGCCTGACGGTGCGGCTGGTCGCGGCGCGTGTGCCGGTCGCGTGGCAACCGCGGATCCTGCGTCAGGACTCCGGCGTCTTCCACATCCGCCTCGACGCGTACGCCGGAACTGGAAACGCTGCTGGGCGCGCTGCGGCAGGAGGACATCGCGATCGCCGAGCTGGGATTGGCCGAGACCGATCTCGAGCAGGTGTTCCTGCGCATCATGAAGAATCCCGCCGACGGGGACAGACGTCAGCGCCGCAGGGCCGTGCGAGGCGCGAGCGCAGTGGCGCGCGCATGCGTGGGCCACGGCTGGCTCACGCTGCTGTACAAGGAGGTGCTGCGATTCCGCAAGGTGAGCCTGCAGACGGTCGCCGCGCCGATCCTGAGCGCGCTCCTGTACCTGCTCATCTTTTCCCACGTGCTCGAGGGGCGGGTGTCGGTCTTCGAAGGTCGCGTCACCTATACGGCGTTCCTCGTCCCGGGGCTGGTGATGATGGCGGTGCTGCAGAATTCGTTCGCGAATTCGTCGTCGTCGCTGATCCAATCGAAGATCTCCGGCAATCTCATCTTCGTGCTGCTGACGCCGCTGTCGGCGGGCGATCTCTTCGCGGCCTACGTGCTCGGCGCGATGGTGCGCGGCCTCGTCGTGGGCCTCGGCGTGTTCGCCGTCACGCGTGTGGTTCAATCCGGCGCTGCTGGCCATGCCGCATCCGCTGTGGGCCATCGCCTTCGCGCTGCTCGGCAGCGCGATCCTCGGCATCCTGGGCCTGATCGCCGGCATCTGGGCCGACAAGTTCGACCAGTTGTCGGCGTTCCAGAATTTCCTGATCGTGCCGCTGACGTTCCTGTCCGGCGTCTTCTATTCGATCCATTCGCTGCCGCCGTTCTGGCAGGCGCTGTCGCGCTGGAATCCTTTCTTTTATATGATCGACGGCTTCCGCTACGGATTCTTCGGCGTGTCGGACGTGTCTCCGTGGGCCAGCTTCACCATGGTTGCGGTGTCCTGCATCGTGCTATCGGTTGTGGCGCTCGCGCTGCTCCGGCGCGGCTGGAAACTCCGTCTTTGAAGCCGATCAGCGAGGAAAACGGCCATGGTCACTCCTGAATCCATCAAGCAATCGATCGTCGCCGGCCTGGACTGCCACCATGTCGAGGTCGCCGGCGACGGCCAGCATTGGGAAGCGGTCATCGTCTCCCCGGCTTTCGAAGGCCTGTCCCGCGTCAGGCAGCATCAGCTGGTTTACGCGGCGCTCGGCGATCGCATGCGCGAAGAGGTTCATGCGCTGTCGATGCAGACGCTGACGCCCGCGCAGTGGGATGCGCGCCGGAATGGATAAGCTGCTCATCGAGGGCGGGCAGCCTCTCGCCGGCGAAGTGGTCGTGTCGGGCGCCAAGAATGCGGCGCTGCCGATCCTGTGCGCGTCGCTCCTATCGGCCGAGCCGCTGATGCTCACGAACGTGCCTCGCCTGAACGACGTGGACACGATGGAGCGACTGCTGACGCAAATGGGCGTCGCGCTGGACGCGGGAACGCCGGGTGTGGTGAAGCTCGATGCCAGACGGATCGACTGGCCGCTGGCGCCGTATGAACTGGTGAAGACGATGCGGGCGTCGATCCTGGCGCTCGGCCCGTTGCTGGCGCGCTGCGGCGAGGCGCGCGTCTCGCTGCCGGGCGGCTGCGCGATCGGATTGCGGCCCGTCGACCAGCATGTGAAGGGTCTCGAGGCGATGGGCGCGACCATCGACCTGGCCCACGGCTACATCAACGCGCATGGCCGCCTTCGCGGCGCGACCATCGTCGTTCGACATGGTGACTGTCACGGGTACCGAAAACCTGCTGATGGCGGCCACGCTCGCCGACGGGCACGACGATTCTCGAGAACGCCGCGCGCGAACCGGAAGTCGTCGACCTCGCGCGCTGCCTTGTCGCGATGGGTGCGCGCATATCCGGCGCGGGAAGCGACCGGATCACGGTAGAGGGCGTGGCGAGCCTGCACGGAGCGACGCACGCGGTGATGCCGGACCGGATCGAGACCGGCACCTTTCTTGCCGCCGTCGCGGCCGCCGGCGGCGACGTGGCGGTGCGCGGCGTGCAGGCCGATTCGCTCGAAGCCGTACTCGACAAGCTGCGCGAGGCCGGGGCGCAGCATCGACGCGAGCGGCGACGTGATGCGCGTCCGCCGCGATGGTCCGCTCACGCGCGGTCAATCTGCGCACGGCGCCGCATCCCGGGTTTCCGACCGACATGCAGGCGCAGTTCATGGCGCTGGCCACGCGCGCGCAAGGCACGTCGGTCGTCACCGAGACGATCTTCGAGAACCGGATGATGCACGTGCAGGAACTGAAGCGTCTGGGCGCCGACATCGAAGTGGAAGGCAGCACGGCGATCGTCAAGGGCGTGGCGAAACTCACGGGCGCCGACGTGATGGCCACGGATCTTCGCGCGTCCGCGTGCCTCGTGATCGCCGGGCTGATCGCGGAAGGCCAGACCACGATCGACCGCATCTACCACCTCGATCGCGGTTACGAGCGGATCGAGGAAAAACTTTCGGCGCTGGGGGCGCGCATCTCGCGCGTCGGGTAGCGTCCCAATCGGAACGTCGCCATGTCGGGAATCCGCGATGAACTGAAAGGCGCGCCGCTCGGGCATGCGACAACCTATCCGGACGCGTACGACGCGGCGTTGCTGTTCCCGGTTCCAAGGGGACCGCAACGCGCCGAACTCGGCCTGTCCGGAGCGTTGCCGTTCACCGGCGCTGATATCTGGACGGCTTTCGAGCTGACCTGGCTCGATCCTCACGGCAAGCCGCAGGTCGCGATCGCCACGCTGGTGGTGCCGGCCACGTCGCCGTCGATCGTCGAGTCGAAGTCGGTGAAGCTGTACCTGGGATCGTTCGCGCAAACGCGCTTCGACGGCACCGCGGAGGTCCGCGAGACGATGGAGCGGGACCTGGCGCTGGCGACGGGCGGACCCGTGCAGGTGGCGCTGGACGCGCCGGCGATGTTCCTGACCGCGCGCTGCGCCGACCTGGACGGCGAAGCGCTCGACGGCCTGGCGGTGACGATTCAGCGCTACCAACCCGCGCCGGACCTTCTCGGCGCCGGGGGCCCCGAGGTTGAAGAGACACTGAAGACCGATCTCTTCCGTTCGCTGTGCCCGATCACGCTGCAGCCCGACTTCGCATCCGTGCAGATCGCCTATCGCGGGCCGGCGATCGATCGCGCGGTCGCTGCTGCGCTATCTCGTGTCGTTCCGCGGTCATCCGGGATTCCACGAGCATTGCGTCGAGCGCATCTGCGTCGACGTCATGGCGAGATGCCGCTGCGACTCGCTGTCGGTGTACGCGCGCTTCACGCGGCGCGGTGGCGTCGACATCAATCCGTTTCGCACCAATGCCGGCGTGGCGATTCCGCTGAACATGCGCACGGCACGGCAGTGATTGCGGTGTGGCGACGCGGGCCGCCCTCGCGGGATGCGTCGCTCCAGTAGAATCGTGGGTTCGACCGGTACCCGAGCCTGGATCGCCGCCGTGCCCACGCTGACCATCGCCCTGTCCAAGGGCCGCATCCTCGACGAAACGCTGCCGCTGCTGGCGCTGGCGGGCATCGTGCCGGCCGAGCATCCGGAGACATCGCGCAAGCTGATCCTGCCCACGAACCGGCCCGGCGTGTCGCTGGTCATCGCTGCGTGCCACCGACGTGCCGACCTACGTGCAGTACGGCGCCGCCGACGTCGGGGTCGCGGGCAAGGACGTGCTGCTGGAACACGGCGGCGACGGACTTTTCCAGCCGCTCGACCTGGGGATCGGCCGCTGCCGGCTCGTGGTCGCCGTCAAGCGCTCGCTACGACTGGAAAGGCACGGTGCAGCGCGGTGCGCGGATCCGCGTCGCGACCAAATACGTGAAGACGGCGCGTGAGCATTTCGCGGCCAAAGGCATGCACGTCGACCTCATCAAGCTCTACGGCTCGATGGAATTGGCGCCGCTGGTCGGGTTGGCGGACGCCATCGTCGACCTCGTGTCCACCGGCAACACGCTGAAAGCCAACGACCTGGTCGCGGTCGAGGACATCATGCCGATCAGTGCGCGGCTGGTCGTCAATCCGGGCGCGTTGAAGATGAAGCGCGACGTCGTGCAGCCGTTGCTCGACGTGCTCGCCAAGGTCACGCAAGCAGGGGCGGCGTGAACTCGCTGCTCGCGTTGCGGCGCCTCGACTCTGCGGCGGCCGGATTCGACGCCGACCTCGCCGCGCTGATCGCGTTCGAGTCCAACCAGGACCCCGCGATCGATGCTGCGGTCGCGCAAATCGTCGCGGACGTGCGCGCGCGCGGCGACGCCGCGCTGCTGGAGTACACGCGGCGCTTCGACCGCCTGGACATGCCAACGGTGGCGGCGCTGGAAATCACGCGCGGCGGAGATGCAGAGCGCGTATGCGTCGCTGCCGGCCGCCCAAAGCGACGCGCTCGGCACTGCCGCGGCGCGCATCCGCCGGTACCACGAGCTGCAGAAGGGACGCGACTGGAGCTTCACCGAGGCCGACGGGACGGAACTGGGCCAGCGCGTGACTCCGCTCGACCGGGTCGGCGTCTATGTGCCCGGCGGCAAGGCCGCATATCCGTCGTCGGTGCTGATGAACGTCATTCCCGCGCACGTCGCCGGTGTACGCGAAATCGTCATGGTCGTGCCCACGCCCGATGGCGT
The DNA here is from genome assembly GCA_963742145.1 of uncultured beta proteobacterium. Lineage (GTDB taxonomy): Bacteria > Pseudomonadota > Gammaproteobacteria > Burkholderiales > Casimicrobiaceae > VBCG01. Next base: position 306,030 of record CAVUKS010000003.1, on the reverse strand, counting down.
GCGCAACCCGCTGGTGCTGGCCGCGGCGCATCTGGCCGGCGTGACGCGCGCGTTCACGATCGGCGGCGCGCAGGCGATCGCCGCGCTGGCCTATGGCACCGCAGACGATTCCCGCCGTCGACAAGATCTGCGGTCCCGGCAACGCCTATGTCGCGGCGGCCAAGCGCCGCGTGTTCGGCGCCGTCGGCATCGACATGGTCGCCGGCGTTTCGGAAATCCTGATCATCGCCGATGCGACGGCCAATCCGGACTGGATCGCGCTCGACCTCTTTGCCCAGGCCGAACACGACGAAATGGCGCAGGCGCTCCTGGTGACGCCCGACGCGGAACTGGTCGAGCGCGTCGCCGCGAGCGCGCAGCGGTTGATCGCGGACATGCCGCGCGCGCGCATCATCGCGGAATCGTTCGCGCGCCGCGGTGCGCTGATCAGGACGCGCGACCTGGCCGAGGCCTGCGCCATCGCCAATCGCGTCGCGCCGGAGCACCTGGAACTCGCGGTCGCCGATCCGGAGGCGCTGCTGCCCCGCATTCGCCACGCGGGCGCAATATTCATCGGCCACTACGCATCGGAAGTGCTGGGCGACTACTGCGCCGGCCCGAACCACGTGCTGCCCACCGGACGCACGGCGCGCTTCAGTTCGCCGCTTTCGGTGCACGATTTCGAGAAGCGTTCGAGCGTGCTGCGGATCTCGCGCGCAGCGGCGCAGAAGCTGGGTCCGGTGGCGGCGACGCTGGCGCGCGGCGAAGGACTGATCGCGCACGCCCGTTCGGCCGAGGCACGGATCGACAAGCTCTGAACCGGGAGGAAACGACACATGGCCAAGATCATCGCGATGTACAAGACGCCCGACGATCCCGCGGCGTTCGACCGCTACTACTTCGGACCGCACGTCAAACTGGCGAAGGCCGTTCCGGGCCTCAAGGGATACGAGGTCACGTGCGGGCCCGTCATGACGCCCGCCGGTCCCGCGCCTTTCTACCTGGTCGCCATGCTGACGTTCGATTCGATGGCGGCGATCCAGGCGGCGCTGGCCTCCGCCCAGGGACAGGCCACTGTCGCGGACATCGCCAATTTCGCGACCGGCGGCGTCGAAATCCTGATGGCCGATTCCGAAGCGATCTGATGCCCGGAATGGAAAGCTCGCGCGATGAACGCTCCGCTACGTCCCGTTGCGGTCGCCGATCCCGCGGATGTCGCCGCGCGGATCGCGGCGACGGTGCGCGAAGAAATTCGCGCGCTGGCCGCGTATCCGGTGGCCAAGGCCGAGGGACTGATCAAGCTCGACGCGATGGAGAATCCGTACGGCCTGACCGGCGCAGCTCCGCGCGCTGAGTCGCGGCCGCGGTCGCCAACGCGCCGCTCAACCGATATCCGGACGGCGGCGGCGACGCAGTCAAGGCCGCGTTGCGACGCTCGCTTGCGCTGCCCGACGCGGCCGGACTGGTCCTGGGCAACGGATCGGACGAACTGCTGCAGACTGCTGACGACGCTGATCGCGAGACCGGGCGCCGTCGTGCTGGCGCCCGATCCGTCGTTCGTGATGTACCGGTTGTTCGCGCTCTACGCCAATGTGCGCTTTGTCGGCGTGCCGCTGCGCGCCGACTTCACGCTCGACATCGACGCGATGCTGGAGACGATCGCGAGCGCAGAAGCCGGCGCTGGTGTGGCTCGCCTATCCGAACAACCCGACCGGCAACCTGTTTTCCGCGTCCGACGTCGAGCAGATCATCCGCGCGGCGCCGGGGGTCGTCGCCGTGGACGAGGCGTACTACGCGTATCGCCGACAGCTCGTTCCTGCCGCGCGTGCTCGAGTTTCCCAACCTGATCGTCGTGCGCACGGTGTCGAAGATCGGCATGGCGGGCGTGCGGCTGGGCTATGCGGTCGCGCATCCGGCGTGGATCGCCGAGATCGAGAAGGTCCGGCCGCCCTACAACGTCAACGCGCTGACGCAGGCGGTGGTGCCGGTGCTGCTCGAACACGGCGACGCTGCTGGCCGAGCAGGCCGCCGCGACGCGCCGCGAACGCGAGCGCGTTGCCGCCGCGCTGGCCGCGCTGCGCCGGGTCACCGTGTTTCCGACGCAGGCCAATTTCGTCCTCGTCCGGGTTCCGGATGCGCAGCACTGGTTTGCGACATTGCGCGATGCGGGCATACTGGTGAAGAATGTGTCGGCCATGCATCCATTGCTGGCCAATTGCCTGCGCATCACCATCGGCACGCCCGCCGAAAACGACGCGCTGCTTGCCGCGCTGTCACGCTACCAATGAACTCATCTGCCAACTCAGTTTCCAACGCAGCTGCCGACTCAGTTGCCGACCCCGTTGCCAAGCTCTGCCAACCGCACCGCCAGTGTCGAGCGCAACACCAACGAGACGCAGATCGGCGTCGACCTGAACCTCGACGGCACCGGTCGCGCCGAACTCGCGACCGGCGTGCCGTTCCTCGACCACATGCTGGACCAGGTCGCGCGCCACGGCATGCTCGACCTGACGGTGCGCGCCAAGGGCGACCTGCACATCGACGGCCATCACACCGTCGAGGACATCGGCATCACGTTTGGCCAGGCGTTCAAGGCGGCCGTCGGCGACAAGAAGGGCATCGTCCGCTACGGGTATGCCTACGTTCCGCTCGACGAGGCGCTGTCGCGCGTCGTGATCGACCTCTCCGGCCGGCCGGGGCTCGAATTCCACGTGCCCTTCACGCGGGCGATGATCGGCACGTTCGACGTCGACCTGGCGCACGAATTCTTCCAGGGATTCACCAATCACGCGCAGGTCACGCTGCACGTCGACAACCTGCGCGGCGACAACGCGCATCACCAGGCGGAGACGGTGTTCAAGGCCTTTGCCCGCGCGCTGCGGATGGCGTGCACGCGCGATCCGCGCGCGCCCGGCGTGCTGCCGTCGACCAAAGGCGCCCTCTAGCCGTACATGCCGGACATCGCGGTCATCGACTACGGCATGGGCAACCTGCGCTCGGTTGCCAAGGCCCTGGCGCACGTCGCTCCCGACCGGCAGGTGGTCGTCACGTCGGACGCGGAGGTCATCCGGTCCGCGCGCCGCGTCGTGCTGCCCGGCCAGAGCGCCATGCCCGACTGCATGAAGGGGCTCGAACGAGAGCGGCCTGCGCTCCACCGTGCTGGAGGTCGCTTCGGACCGCCCGTTCCTCGGTATCTGCCTTGGGCTGCAGATGCTGTTCGACATGAGCGAGGAGGGGCCGACCCTCGGGCTCGCGCTGCTGCCCGGCCGCGTGGAGCGCTTTCGCCAAGCCGGGATGATCGACCTGCGCGGCGAACGGCTGAAGGTCCCCCATATGGGCTGGAGCCCCGTGCACCAGGCGCGGGCGCATCCGCTCTGGAACGGCATCGAGCAGGACGCCCGGTTCTATTTCGCCCACAGTTTCCATCCGGTGCCGGACGATCCTGCGCTGACAGCGGCGACCACCGCACTATCCAACGCCGTTTACTTGCGCGATTGCGCGGGCTAATATCTTCGCTACCCAATTCCATCCGGAAAAGAGCCAACGCGCCGGACTTTTGCTCCTGGCCAATTTCGTCGCCTGGGACGGGCGCGCCTGACGGCACGTCCGGAATCGCCTTCCCCGTCCATCCCCCTATCGCCCGCCGCTTCGCCGCTTCCTCGAAAGCTTCCACACTGCTCCGCCATGCAGATCATCCCCGCCATCGACATCAAGGACGGTCATTGCGTGCGCCTGAAGCAGGGCGATATGCAATCGGTCACCGTGTTCTCCGAAGACCCCGCGGCCATGGCCCAGCACTGGCTGGAACTGGGCGCGCAGCGGCTGCACCTGGTCGACCTGAACGGCGCCGTCGCCGGCAAGCCCGTGAACGAACTCGCCATCCGCGAAATCGTCAGCGTCATCGGCGAGGAAATTCCGGTGCAGTTGGGCGGCGGCATCCGCGACATGGACACGATCGAGCGCTATCTGGACGACGGCATCAGCTATGTCGTCATCGGCACCGCCGCGGTCAAGAATCCGGGCCTGCTGCACGAAGCGTGTTCCGCGTTTCCCGGGCACATCCTGGTCGGGCTCGATGCGCGCGACGGCAAGGTCGCCACCGACGGCTGGTCGAAGATGACCGGCCACGACGTCGTCGATCTCGCGCGCAAGTTCGAGGAGTACGGCGTCGAAGGAATCATCTACACCGACATCGGCCGCGACGGCATGCTATCGGGCGTCAACATCGAGGCCACCGTCAAGCTGGCGCGCGAGATCAAGGTGCCGGTCATCGCCTCCGGCGGGCTGTCGTCCATCGCCGACATCGAGCGCCTCGTCCAGCACGAGGCCGACGGCATCGTCGGCGCCATCGCCGGCCGCGCGATCTACGATGGCACGCTCAACTTCAAGGATGCGCTCAAGGCTGCTGCAGGCAAATGACGGCGGCGTGAACGGCTGACGCCGGAGCCGTTGCCCGCCAGCAGGACATGACGCCGCAACGACGATGGGCCTAGCCAAACGCATCATTCCCTGCCTCGACATCGCGGACGGCCGCGTCGTCAAGGGCGTCAACTTCGTCAATTTGCGCGACGCCGGCGATCCGGTCGAGGTCGCGCGGCGCTACGACGAGCAGGGCGCCGACGAACTCGCGTTCCTGGACATTCGCGCCAGCATCGAGAATCGCGGACTGCTGTACGACATGATCGAGGCGGTCGCGTCGCAGGTCTTCATTCCGCTGACCGTGGGCGGCGGCGTGTCCACGGTCCAGGATATCCGCGCGCTGCTCAACGCCGGCGCCGACAAGGTCAGCATCAACACCGCCGGCGTCGCCAATCCGGAGCTGTTCGGCGAGGCGTCGGCGCACTTCGGCGCGCAATGCATCGTGGCCGCGATCGATGCGAAGAAGTGCGCGGTCGACGCGTGGCAGGTGTACATCCACGGCGGACGCACGCCGACCGGCATCGACGTGCTCGAATGGGCACGGGAAGTGACCGCCCTGGGCGCGGGCGAAATCCTGCTGACGAGCATGGACCGCGACGGTGCGCGAACCGGTTTCGATCTCGAGCTGACGCGCATGGTCGTGGAGGAGGTCGACGTGCCGGTGATCGCATCCGGCGGCGTGGGAACGCTCCAGGATCTCGTCGACGGCATCAAGGTCGGCGGCGCGGACGCGGTGCTGGCCGCCAGCATCTTCCACTTTGGCGAATTCACGATCGCGCAGGCCAAGATGGCGATGGCGGCGGCGGGACTCGAAATGAGGATGGACTGATGGCCTGGCTGGACGACGTGCGCTGGAACGAACACGGCCTGGTGCCGGCGATCGCGCAGGACGCGGCTCGCGGCGGGTGCTCACGCTGGCGTGGATGAATCGCGAAGCACTGGAGCGCACGGCCGCGACGCGCGAAGCGCACTACTGGTCGCGGTCGCGCGCGAAGCTCTGGCGCAAGGGCGAGTCGTCCGGGACATGTGCAGCGTGTCCGCGAGATCCGGCTCGACTGCGACAGCGACGCTATCCTGCTCGTCGTCGAGCAGGCGGGCGGCATCAGTTGCCACACCGGTCACGAGCGCTGCTTCTTCCAGCGGCTCGAAAACGGCGCATGGCATGATGTCGAGCCCGTGCTCAAGGATCCCAAGGCGATTTACGGCGATGGCTGACGTCCGCAACGACCAGGACGTGCTCGCGCGCGTCGCCGCGACGATCGAAGCGCGCAAGGGCGCCGATCCGGCGATCGTCCTACGTGTCCGCGCTGTTCGCGAAAGGCGACGACGCCATGCTGAAGAAGATCGGCGAAGAGGCGACCGAAACGGTCATGGCGGCGAAGGACGGTGATAAAATCCGCATCACGGCCGAAATCGCCGACCTGTGGTTCCACTGCCTGGTGCTGCTTTCCCGGCACGGCTTGGGTCCCGCCGACGTGCTGGCGGAACTGGCGCGGCGCGAAGGGACGTCCGGACATCGGGAAAAGGCGTCCCGCGCTGATCCCCGGCCGGATGACCTACCATCACGTGCAGATGGGGCTGGGCCGTGATCGCGGGCTCGGTCGCCGGACTGGGCTTGGCGCTGCTGGTGACGATGTCGCTGTCGGCGGCGACGCTGGCCGCGGTGCCCTGGCTGGTCGTGGCGCTGTTCGGTCTGCTGGCGCTGGGGCTTGTCACCTACGCGACGCTGACGGTCGATGTCGATTCGGAGGAAGTTCGCGCGCGATTCGGCATCGGGTTCATCCGGAAATCGATACCGCTCAAGGACATCGTGCGTTGCGAAGTGGTCCGCACCCCGTCCTGGTGGGGTTGGGGCATCCACTGGACTCCCTCCGGGTGGCTATACAATGTCTCCGGACGGGCCGCGGTCAGGCTCGAGATGACGACGGAGCGGCCGGTCATGATCGGCAGCGACGAGGCGGAACGGCTGAAGGCGGCGATCGACGCGCGATTGGCGCAGCGAGCGCCCGAAACGACGGCCTGAACGATGCACACAACGGATCCGAACTGCATTTTTTGCAAGATCGTGCGCGGCGAGATACCGGGCAAAAAGGTCTACGAGGACGCCGACGTGCTGGCGTTCCACGATATCCAGCCGATCGCGCCCGTGCATTTCATGCTGGTGCCCAAGAAGCACATCGCCAACCTGTACGAGGCCACGCTGGACGACGCGCCGGTGCTGGGCCGGATGCTGGCGCTGGCGGGAACGCTGGCGAAGGAACAAGGCGCGCGCGGACGGATTCCGCACGATCGTCAACACAGGACGCGTCGGGCAACAGGAAGTCCAGCATGTACACATCCACGTGATCGCCGGCCCGGACCCGCTGGGTTCGATGATCCGGCGGGCGAAGCAGGCTTAAGGAAAAAGGAGAACCATCATGGGTGGCTTGAGCATCTGGCACTGGCTGATCGTACTGGTCGTCGTCGTGCTGATATTCGGAACGAAGAAGTTGCGCAACATCGGGCAAGACCTGGGTGGCGCGGTGAAGGGATTCAAGGAAGGCATGAAGAACCGAAACCGACGGCGCGACCGGCTCCGACCGGCGGCCGACGCGACGCCGGCGCAGCAGATCCCGGGCAAGACCATCGACGCCGAGGTCAAGAAGGAAACCACGCGGTCGTAGTGTGAGATCACCGCGGGCCAGGGGTGGCGCGAGACGCGCCGCGCCTGCTTCGTCCATCCAGGAAGTTCATCGGCGCATGTTCGACATAGGTTTTTCCGAAATCATCGTCATCGCGCGTCGTGGCGCTGATCGTGATCGGTCCCGAGCGCCTGCCCAAGGCGGCGCGCACGATGGGCCTGTTGTTCGGCCGCCTGCAGCGCTATGTCGGCGACGTCAAGGCCGACATCAACCGCGAAATGGAACTCGACGAACTGCGCAAGCTGCAAAAGCAGGTGCAGGGCGCCGCCCAGGAATTCAAGTCGTCGGTCGAATCGGCGGCGCAAGACGTGCACGCGGAAGTGCGCGGTGTCGAGGACCAGCTGAACGCGACTGCCGCGGAGGCGACGTCGGGCGACCGGCGACGAATTCCGCCCTGGATTCGGCCGCGCCATCCGGGCGAACGCAGATGCCTTGCAGGCGCGCCGACGTCGGCCGGGGCCGACGCCGCCGCGGCAGCCGTCGCTGCCCGGATTCGACAAGATCTAGCCGCAATTCCGGATGGCCGATCCAACTCCCGACTCGCCCGAGTCCGCCGTGCAGGACACGTTCCTGTCGCATCTGGTCGAACTGCGCTCGCGCCTGGTGCACTCCATCGTCGCCGTGCTCGTCGTCTTCGTCGTGCTGTTCCCGTGGTCGAAGGAGATCTACGCGCTGCTGGCGCGAGCCGATGCTGCAACGCGCTGCCGAGCGGCGCGCAAATGATCGCCACCGACGTCACCGGCACGTTCCTGGTGCCGCTCAAGGTGACGCTGATGGCGGCGTTCCTGATCGCGCTGCCCTACGTGCTGTGGCAGGCGTGGGCCTTCGTCGCCCCGGGGCTCTATCACAACGAGAAGCGGCTGGCGCTGCCGGTGATCGCATCCTCCGTCGTGTTCTTCATGATCGGCATGGCCTTCGCGTATTTCTTCGTGTTTCCGGTCATGTTCAGCGTTCTTCGCGGGCTATACGCCGGCCGGCGTGACGATGATGACCGACATCGAGAAATACCTGTCGTTCGTGCTGACGATGTTCGTCGCGTTCGGCATCACGTTCGAAGTGCCCGTGATCGTCGTCGTGCTGGTGCGGATGCGCGTGGTCAGCCTCGAGAAACTGCGCGCGATCCGCCCGTACGTCATCGTCGGCGCGTTCGTCGTCGGCGCGATCTTCACGCCGCCGGACGTGGTTTCGCAACTGATGCTGGCCGTGCCGTTGTGGCTGCTGTACGAACTCGGGCTTGGTGCTCGCGCGCTTCGTCAACGTGCCCAGCCCGACGCAGCGAGGAAGAAGCCGTCGCCAAGTAGCGGGGCCGCAAGATCCACGCTGGGTGCACTGACGCACCAGCCGGCGCCGGGAGTCTGGCCCGGCGCTACTCCGTGGGCTTCGGACGCTTGCCCACCATCACGTCGACGTCGACCGGCTTGCCGTCGCGCACCAGCCGCACGTGGGCGTTCGATCCCGGCGGCAATTCGGCGATGCGCGCCAGCAGTTGCGGTACGCTGTGCGTCGGGCTTGCCGCCGACCTCGAGGAACACGTCGCGGACCTGGACGCCCGCGCGCTCCGCCGGGCGTCCCGCGCTGGATTCCGCGATCAGCACGCCGTCGGCCGGGGAGACCGCCAACTGCCTGCGCTACGTCCGGCGGTGAACGGCTGCGGGTTCGATACCGAACCAGCCGCGCGTTACCTCGCCGTCGCGGATGATCTGCTCGAACACGTTGCGCGCCAGCGAGACCGGGATCGAGAACGCCGATGCCGTTCGACGCGCCCGACTGCGAAAAGATCGTGCTGTTGATGCCGATCAGGTTGCCGGCGGTGTCGATCAGCGCGCCGCCGGAATTGCCCGGATTGATCGCGGCGTCGGTCTGGATGAAATCCTCGAAGCGGTTGAGGCCGAGGTAATTTCGACCCAGCGCGCTCACGATGCCCGACGTCACCGTGTTGCCGAAGCCGAACGGGTTGCCGATCGCCAGCACCACGTCGCCGACCTGCAGGTCCTCCGCGTGGCCCAGCGTGATCGCCGGCAGGTTGTCCGCGTCGGCCTTGAGCACGGCGAGATCCGATTTCGATATCGGTTCCGCGCACTTGCGCGGAAATGCGACGGCCGTCGCTCAGCACGAGCTGGATGTCGTCGGCGCCCTCGATCACGTGGTGGTTGGTGATGACGTAGCCTTCCGGCGATACGATGACGCCCGACCCAGGCTGGTCTGCCGCTGCGGCCCCTGGCGGTCGAGGTCGGGGAAATAGCGGCGGAACAGCGGGTCGTCGGCGAGCGGGACGCGCGAGCGCACCTGCTTGCTGGTGACGATGGCGACCACGGCGGGCATCGCCTTCTTCGCTGCATCGGCATACGACGCCACCCTGGCCGTGACCACCGGCGTGGTCGTCTCCTGTGTGACGATGACGTTGCCGGGTTGGACCGCGGCGGGACGCGGCAGCAGGTCCGGCCGCAACGTCGGAGACGACGAACAGTGCGGCTACGCAGAGCGTGCAGGCCTGCGCGAAGAAGAGCCAGATTTTGCGGAGCATGGCGAAAGTATAGTGTGCTGCGTGAACGGTGGCGGCCATGGGCCGTAGCGAAGGTCAGGTGGGCGTCCAAGCGCCTGATTCGTCGGCACATTTCAGACGATTTCCGTGTCGAGGCTTCCGGCAAGCGGGGCAAATCCCGTATAATCCGGCGGTTGTGCGGGAACGTCGCGCGGAAACGCAATATCGACAACGCAAAAGAAGTGGTGCCTTGCCCGTGGGGCGGGCCGCGTTCGATTGCAGCACTTAGTGGGGTATGGGGATGGCTGAAGCGACACTGGACAACAAGGCTGGCGGGGCAGTGGACCGGTCGCGTCGCCGCCTGCTGATCGGTACAGGAGTGGTCGGCGGCGTCGGTGTCGCCGCGGCGGCCGTGCCGTTCGTGATGTCGTTCTGGCCGTCCGCGCGGGCGAAAGCCGCCGGTGCGCCCATCGAGGTCGACATCAGCAAGATCGAGGCGGGCCAGAAGATCGACGTGGAATGGCGCGGCAAGGTGTGCTGGCTCGTGAATCGCACCAAGCCCATGCTCGATACGCTGCCGAAGCTGGACGCGTCGCTTGCCGACCCCAATTCCGACGTCCCGCAGCAGCCCGCCAACTGCAAGAACGAGCACCGGTCGATCAAGGAAGCGATGTGGGTTGCCGTGGGCATCTGCACGCACCTGGGGTGCTCGCCGACGTTCCGCCCGGAAGTGGCGTCCTGCCGACCTGGGTGCCGACTGGCTTGGTGGATTCTTCTGTCCCTGCCACCAATCGAAATTCGACCTCGCCGGACGTGTCTTCAAGGGCGTGCCGGCGCCGACGAACCTCGTCATACCGCCTGCACAAGTACTTGTCCGATACGCGCATCGTGATCGGCATCGGCGAAGACGGCAAGGAAGCCTGACGGAGCGACGATGCAGAAGATAATGAACTGGATCGATGCGCGCTTTCCGCTGACTGCCCTCTGGGAGTCGCAGTGGGGCAAGTACGTCGCGCCGAAGAACTTCAACTTCTGGTACTACTTCGGCTCGCTGGCGGCATTCGTGCTGGTGCTGCAGATCGTCACCGGCATCGTCCTGACGATGAACTACAAGCCCGACGCCGCGCGCGCATTCGAGTCCGTCGAATACATCATGCGCGACGTGGAGTGGGGCTGGCTCATCCGCTACATGCACTCCACCGGCGCGTCGATGTTCTTCGTCGTCGTCTACCTGCACATGTTCCGCGGCCTCATGTACGGCAGCTACCGCAAGCCGCGCGAGCTCACGTGGATCTTCGGCTGCCTCATCTACCTGTGCCTGATGGGCGAGGCATTCTTCGGCTACCTGCTGCCGTGGGGCCAGATGTCGTACTGGGGCGCGCAGGTGATCGTGAACCTGTTCGCGACCGTTCCGTTCATCGGCGAAGGCCTGTCGCAATGGATTCGTGGCGACTACACGATCTCCGACATCACGCTCAACCGCTTCTTCGCGTTCCACGTCGCCGCGTTCCCGCTGCTGCTGATCGGCCTGGTTGCCGCGCATCTGATGGCGCTGCACGAGACCGGATCCAACAATCCGGACGGCATCGAGATCAAGCAGCAGCCGAAGGACCCGAACACGGGCCTGCCGCTGGATGGCATCTACAGCCACCCGTATTACACGTACAAGGACATCGTCGGCGTCATCGTGTTCCTCGCCGTGTTCTCGATCATCGTGTTCTTCGTGCCGGACATGGGCGGCTACTTCCTCGAGGCCAACAACTACATTCCGGCCAATCCGCTGCAGACGCCCGAGCACATTGCGCCGGTGTGGTACTTCACGCCGTACTACGCGATCCTGCGCGCCGTGCCGTCCAAGATCCTGCCGTTCCTGCCGGCTACGCAGTTCTACGGCGTCATGGCGATGGGCGCGCGCGGTGATGATCTTTTTCGCGCTACCGTGGCTCGATCGCGGCAAGGTCAAGTCGATCCGTTATCGCGGCACGCTGTACAAGTCATGGCTGGCCGCGTTCGTGATCGCGTTCCTGGTCCTGGGTTACCTGGGCGTCGTGCCGGTCACCGTGTGGGGCCAGTTCAGCGAAAGCCTTCCGATATCTAGGCGGCGCCGACAAGGCCACCGTGGTCGCGCGCGTGCTGACCCTGGTCTATTTCCTGTTCTTCCTCCTGATGCCCTGGTACACCGCGCGCGACAAGACGAAGCCGGTTCCGGAAAGGGTGATCTGGAAATGAACAAGCTCGCCTTTCTGCTCGCTGCAACGTTGCTCGCTGGTTCCGGTGCCGCGCTGGCGTCCGGCGGCGCCGACCTGCGCATGGAACCCGCGCCGATCAACCGCCTCGACGCCGCGTCGCTGCAGCGCGGCGCCCGCAATTTCGTGAACTACTGCCTCAATTGCCACAGCGCCAAGTACATGCGCTATGCGCGCCTGACCGACATAGGCGTCGATACGGCGATGGTCCAGGACAACCTGATGTTCGCTTCGACCAAAATCGGCGACACGATGAACGCGGCGATGACGCCCGCCGATGCCAAGGCGTGGTTCGGCACTCCGCCGCCGGACCTGTCGGTCATATCGCATGTGCGCGGCAGCGACTGGCTGTACAACTATTTCCTCGGTTTCTACCGCGACGACAAGAGCGCCAGCGGCTGGAACAACCTCGTATTCCCGAATGTCGCGATGCCGCACGTCGCATGGCACCTCTCCGGCACGGGCAAGCTGGTGGAGACGGAATTCGAGAGCCACGAAAAGGCGATCGCCGGCGTGATCGCCCGCAAGGGGCTGGCCAAGCTCGAACCGGGCAAGGACGGCAAGTGGATCATGCTCGCGATCGAGTCCGATCCCGACGCGCCCGGCACGATGACTCCGGTCCAGTACCAGTTGTGGGTTGCGGATCTCGTCAACTATCTCAATTACATGGCCGAACCCGACAAGAACAAGCGGATCAGCCTGGGCATCATCGTACTCATCTACCTTGGCGTGCTTTTCGCGTTTGCCTACGCGCTGAAACGCTCGTACTGGAAGGACCTTCACTAGCTTAGCGTCCTGGCACCTGACGCCTGCGCGGGGCACGGGCAGCACTCGTGCCCTGTTGCATTGCGGCGACGGCGTCGCACGCTACCAACGGCAACTGGCATCCGAATCGCAACCGACGTACACGACCGCGCGCATCCTGCCGCGAGAGAAGGACAAGACCATGATGACCCTTTATTCCGGGACCACCGACCCGTTCAGCCAGCGTTGCCGCATCGTGCTTCACGAAAAGGGCATGGATTTCCAGATCATCGACGTCGACCTGGACCACAAGCCCGAGGATCTCGCCGTGATGAACCCGTACAACCAGGTGCCGGTGCTGGTCGAACGGGATCTCGTGCTGCACGAGTCGAACATCATCAACGAGTACATCGACGAGCGCTTTCCGCATCCGCAGCTGATGCCTGCCGACCCGGTGATGCGCGCGCGGGCGCGGCTGTTCCTGCACCGCTTCGAGAAGGAACTGTTCGTGCACATCGACGCACTGGAAGGCAACAACCAGAAGAATGCCGACAAGGCGCGCGGCCTGGTCCGCGATTCGCTGCTGCAGATCACTCCGGTGTTCGCCAAGCACAAGCACATGCTGGGCGAGGAATATTCGATGCTCGACGTGGCGATCACGCCGCTCTTGTGGCGCCTCGACTACTACGGTATCCAGATGGGCAAGCAGGCGGCGCCGCTGATGAAGTATGCCGAGCGGCTGTTCTCGCGTCCTGCCTTTTCCGAGGCGCTGACGTCGGCCGAGCGCGGGATGCGCAAATGACCGCTGTCGCGGGCGCCGGCCCCACTTGACCCGGCCGCCGGCGCGCGTAATATCTTCCCCCCATGTCCGAGCAATCCGCCAAGCCGTACCTGATCCGCGCCATCTGCGAATGGTGCGCGGACAACGCGCTGTCGCCCTACCTCGCGGTCAAGGTGAACGCACAAACGCGTGTGCCGATGAGCTTTGTCAAGAACGGCGAAATAGTTCTCAACGTGAGTTCCACCGCGACGCGCAAGCTTACGATCGACAACGAGTGGGTGCAGTTCACGGCGCGCTTCAACGGCGCGTCGCAGGAAGTCGCGGTGCCGATGATCGCAGTGACCGGCATATTCGCGAAGGAGACGGGCTACGGATTTTCCTTCTCCAGCGCGCAGGACCCCGTCGCGTCCCTGGTGGCGGCGACGGCGCCGCGGGACCCCGAGCCGGTCGAGCCTGACGCGGTCAAGGAGCCAGGCAAATCGAAGGCCCGCCCGTCGCATCTGCAGATCATCAAGTAACTTCCCTTCGGTAATGGGACGGTTGCGCGCAAACGTCGGCCGTTCGCTGCGGTTACGCGAATCTCGGCAAACCGGCCGCCGAAGCCTTGGACCGCGTTAAAATCACGAATCTTGCCGGCATAGCTCAGGGGTAGAGCAGCGGTTTTGTAAACCGTTGGTCGTGGGTTCAATTCCTACTGCCGGCACCAAACTCAAGCATATCCCCGACACGCGATGACGGCTACGCGAAGCTCGGGCGCGAAGCGCGCCGCATGGACGCCGGCCACATCGCAGCGATCACGTCCCACCACAGCGGCCGAAAGTACAGCGTCGCCTTCCCGCACGCGATGCGTGCTGGTCGAGGACCGACCCGAGGTGCGAGGAACGTCACGCGCACATCGTTTTGTGCTGAAACGAGCGCCACCCCCGGACGATCGAACGTGTACCGCTGACCCGCTTCCAGAATGTGGTCGATAATGCTTCCTTCCTCGGTGATCCACACGCAGCCGCGATCGATGCGAATGGTCGTGGCTTCGCCATCCGTTACGCTGACCGTGTCGCCTCTGCCCATGACAGCGGTTGTCACGGCACCCGACCCTCTGGTCCTGGTTGTTCTTGCCGATTCGTGTCTCATGATGCCTACCTTATAGTGTCGACCGGAGGAGAGCGACTGTTGCGGGAATGACGTCGCGATGGATGTCCCAACGAATGCGCTTCGATACCTCGATACACTTGGCATAGCGCTTTTAGCGTTCGTGCGATCGATGACTTCCATGGCGTCTCCTCGATGAACGCGGTCAATTCCGCGATGAGATGCATTGTCGTCACGCGCAGCCGTCGCCGCATGAGGCGTACGTCCCAGGGGCGCCACATGGACGGCGCAAACGCATGGGACTCCCGCCCCGGGCCCCGCTACGATCGGCCGAAACCCGCGTTTCGCGCCAGCACGATCGCTTGGGCGCGATTCTCCACCTCTAGCTTGGCGAAAATGTGCGTGATGTGATTGCGCACGGTCTTCTCGCTGAGCGCCAGCTTGGCCGCGATCTGGGCGTTGTCGCGGCCTTGCGCGATCAACTCGACCAGGTCTCGCTCGCGCGGCGTCAGCTCGGCAAAGGTCGACCCTCCGCTCGTTGCGCCCGGCAGGAACGCTCCAAATTCCTCTGTGAAGCGGCGCCAGGCCGGCTCCGATTCGAGCAGGAGATGATTGGCGCTCTCGAGCGGCACGAAGCGCGCGCCGGGAATGCGGCTGGCGATGAGTCGTCCCTCTTCGAACGCCACCGCCGCGTCATGCGTCGCATGCAGAATCAAGGTCGGGCACGCCACCTTGGGTAGCAGCGCCTCGACGTCGATTTCGGTCAGCACTTTCATAAAGCGCACGGCGTTCGCCGGCGAAGTCGAGATGCGCTGCAGCTCGTTGAACCAGTGCTGCTGCTCGAGGGAAGCGTCGGGAATGAAATGCGACGTGAAGAACTGGCGGAACGCCGGGTTTTCTCCGCCCCAGCCCATTTCCATGAGTTTCAGCATTAACTCCGCGCTTGCGCGTTGCGCGTCGCTCCCTGAGCGCAGGGCGCGGCCGCGCGCGTAACCGCCATGCAAGACGAGATGCGACACGCGTTCCGGATACTTAACTGCATAGGCTATCGCGATCGACGCGCCCTGCGAGATGCCGAGAAGCGCAAACCGCTGGAAGCCTGTCGCGTCGACGACAAGCTCAAGATCGCGCAACCACGCCTCGAAGCTCAGGTCTTCGACGTTCCAGTCGGAAAGGCCGCATCCACGCTCGTCGTAGCGGACGAGGTGATGGGTGCGCGACAGTTCGACCAGCCAGTGCCGCCACACGGGACTGTCCCAGTCGAACTCAAGATGGCTTAGCCAATTCGCAGCCTTGATGAGCGGCGGTCCGTCGCCCGATTCGGCGAACGCGATGCGCGTGCCGTCATGGCTCGTGCAGAAGCGAATGGACTGTCGGGGAGAACGCATGGTGGTCAGCTCCTGCGCAATGATGACAGGAAAGCAAGAGGGGTTTTAACTTCCGATGAACATAAGTGTTAATGCCGTGCGCACTCAACGGGCGAGCCGTTTGAACGACCGCTTCCCGCAAAGTCGAAAGACAGGAACGTGTGTTTAGCGGTCGTTGTTGGCCGACCGCTTTCGCAGGTGCGGACGTCTGGGTAGCCCGATATGGAGACACGCTTGCACGGCCAGGTTGCCGGAAAGCCGCAATCGCTCCGCGAGCACGGCCGCGGCTTTCAAGTCACACATCCCCATCGTGGTACGCTGTATTTGCCCTTCGAGCCTGTTGGGCCTAGGGGGAGGGGCACATGAGGCGGCGGGACTTTATGACGGCACTGGGCGTGGCGGTGTCAGCGCTGCCGCTCGGCATCAGAGCACAGACGGGGGTTACTGCCCCGCAGCCATCGAACGTACCGCTTGTCGGCTTCCTTAACAGCGCGTCACCCGTCACGTACCGTTTCATGGCCGATGCGTTTCGGGAGGGACTGGCGCAAGCCGGCTTCGTCGAGGGCCGCAACGTGCATGTCGTGGAGCTCTGGGCGAACGGCGACTACAGCATGCTTCCGGCACTCGCAAAGGAACTCGTTGCGAAAGGCGTCGTCGCCATCGCGGCGACGGGAGATGTGGCCTCGGCACAGGCCGCCCAGAGCGCGAGCGCTATCGTTCCCATCGTCTTCACCATCGGCGGCGACCCTGTGCGCTTCCGCCTGGTAGAGAGTTTCAATCGGCCTGGCGGCAATATCACGGGCATTGCCTTCGTACCGAACCAGCTAGGTGCCAAGCGCGTGCAGCTGTTGCATCAGGTTGCGCCCAAGGCTATGCGGATCGGGCTGTTGATGAACCCGGACAATCCCAACGTGGCGGCGGAGCTCGCCGACTCGAACGAGGGTGCGGCCAAGCTCAAGCTGCAGATCGTTGTCCAGAATGCGCGCGGCGCTGCCGAGATCGATGCCGCATTCGCCGAATTCGGGCGCGCCAAGATCGACGCCGTGGTCGCGGCGACGGATCCAGTCCTGCTCGACCGCCGTGAGCAGGTCGCGGCGCTTGCCGAGCGCAATGCGCTTCCTTCGATCTCGTTCACGCGCCCGCTCGCAGTGGCGGGCCTGCTGATGAGCTACGGCCCCGACATCGGTTGGATGTACCGCCAGGCGGGCGGCTATATTGGTCAGATATTAAAGGGGGCGAAACCGGCGACCATGCCGGTCGTGCAGTCGGTCCGCTTCGAGCTCGTTCTGAACCGCAAGACTGCAAGGCGCCTGGGCCTCACAATTCCACCAGACTTTCTTGCATCGGTCGACGACGTGATTGAGTGAGTCGGGGCTTCTACCCTGATCCGCGTCTCTGACAATGTGACGGTCCGGAATGGGTCGTAGGCGGCCGTCGTCCACGAGTGATGTTCACCGAATCGACTGGGCCCTTGCGAAGCGTACGGTGTAGCTTTCTGGGAGCGTGCCTCCGAAATTCAATTCGCGGAGAACGCGATCGAAGCACTCCAAGTCCCTCGCACCGAGGCCAAGCTTGGCAGACGCTGGCGGCAGCGGGTTGCCGGTAACAATATCCTTGTCCGTCCGGCAGAATCGATCTGCCCAACTACTTGGCGCTAGCGAACATCTCGACTGGTAACAGACGCTCGGCGTGACCCGGCGGATCGTCGGCCGCCACCGCCGGCCCGGCTGCGCCGCATTCTGTACACACCACGCTAACGCGCTCTATGTCGGCGCCATTGGGACGAGTGTCGGTTTCTCGTTTCCGCAGTAGGGACAAGGACGGAGTTGGGCGGCTGACATAACGTTGTAGGACCGCGCTATTGCCGCGGCCCTACACATAGACTCTTCGCCGCCTACAGACCTGATTGGGCGACCGGCCTAAAAAGAGCACTGGAGCCGCCAGCAACGATGATCGACGCAGAATCGGCCCAGCGTTGTCGCGAACAATGGTCGTTCGTCACTGCTCAATAGTCGCCCACTCACTGGAGGATCGACATGCAAGACAAGGTAGAAGCTTCACCAGGCAAGACTCCTGGCGCTGCGCCCAGATCGGGTAACGGCACCAAGGCAGAGTCGTTCGCTTCGAACTCGCAAAACAGGTTGGCTACCGGCAGTTCCGGAGGCGCGGCCGACCAGGATAGGCTCGCCAGCGCTGCAGCTCA
The DNA here is from genome assembly GCA_963742145.1 of uncultured beta proteobacterium. Lineage (GTDB taxonomy): Bacteria > Pseudomonadota > Gammaproteobacteria > Burkholderiales > Casimicrobiaceae > VBCG01. Next base: position 288,039 of record CAVUKS010000003.1, on the reverse strand, counting down.
GGTAAAGGATCAGGTCGCCGATGCCGCCAAGCAGGCGGGCGCGAAAGTGGCGTCCCGCCTGGACGTCCAAAAAGATCGGACCGCCGAAGGCCTGGGAAGCGTCGCGCAGGCTCTGCGGCAAACGAGCGATCAAATGCGCAACGAAGACACGGGTAGCGGCATTCACGAGTACGTGGCGTCTGCTGCGAACCAAGTCGAACGCTTCTCCGACTACCTGCGCTCGACCAACACGCGGGAGCTCGTCGGTGGTGTCGAACGGTTCGCGCGACAGCAGCCAGCGTTGTTCGTCGGCGGGGCGTTCGTGCTCGGCCTGATTGGAGCCCGCTTCCTGAAAAGTACCAGCCAGTCACGTACCGCCGTCACGCGCCGAAGATTCCCGTGGCTCGCGTGACGGGTATCGCAACGACTCCTACGCACCGTCGAGGTTTGGCTCGTCAACCGAGCAAGGCGGAAGGCGTGCTTTTGAAAACTTCAGACAGGAAACTGTCGATGACAGGCTCAAGGACACATTCGGAGGTCGCAATGGCGGACGCGAAAGAGGAGCGATCGATTGGCGAGTTGTTCTCCAGGCTGGCGAACGACACCACCAATCTCGTGCGACAGGAGATTCGTTTGGCGAAGGTGGAGCTGGGACAGAAGGCCGCGAAAGCCGGGAAGCACGCGGGACTGGTGGCGGTTGGAGGCGGGATTGCTTACACGGGATTCATGGCGATCGTCGCCGCCATCATTCTGCTGGTTGGCGAGCACATTGCGCTATGGGCTTCCGCCTTGGCCATCGGCGTCGCGACCTTGGCGCTAGGGGTCTTTCTGGCGCGTCAACAGTTGGGTCAACTGAAGCAGGTCGACCCCACGCCGAAGGCGACGGTAGAGACGCTGCGTGAAGACAAGGAATGGATGAAGGAGCAGATGCGATGAACCCGGAACAGGAACGCATGAACGCCGCGGATGACGCAGCCTTCTCCGGCACGCCGCAAAGCTACGAAGGTGCGGCGGACGGAGACGACGAAGTGGGCGAAATTCGCGAGAGCATTGAACACACCCGCGCAGACATGAGCGCGACGATCGATGAGTTGCAGGAGCGGCTTAGTCCGTCCTACATCAAAGAGCAGGTCAAGGAGCAAGTCATCGAACAGTACGAGCACGCTAAAGATTCGATTCGAGAAGCCACCATCGGAAAGGTTGAACATATGGTCGAACGTTTTGGTGACAGTATTTACGAAACCCGGCGCGGCATGGTGGAAACCGTGAGCGCGAACCCAATTCCCTCGGCGCTCGTTGCGATCGGACTCGCTTGGCTATGGATGAATCGGCGCAGCGACCAAGACGGCGGTTACCGGTCGCGCGACGGCGCATGGGGCGACTCGCGTCGGCAGGAAGGATTCGGCCGCCGCTTTGCGTCATCGTCCAGGTCCCGGCGAAGCGACGACGAGTCATGGACGCGCGAAGGGGAGCCGAGCCGAGGCATCCTGGGACGAGCCAAGGCGGCGGTCGGTGACGCCATGGATCAGGCCGGCGAAAGCGCCAGTGACCTTGCCGGCAAAGCCAGGGAACGCGTTTCGGGGGTCATCGGGCAGGCGCAGGAGGCAGCCGGGCAAGTCGCACAGCAAGCCCAGTACCAGGCCGCTCGCGTCGAGGACCGGTTTAATTCCGCCATGCAGGACAACCCGTTGGCTGTGGGTGCAGCAGCTTTAGCCATCGGCACCGCGGTTGGGCTGGTAATTCCTGAAACGCAGAAGGAACACAAGTGGATGGGTGAGGCCCGCGACACATTTATCGACAAGGCTCAAGCAGTCGCAAGCGACGTCGTCGATAAGGTTCAGCAGGTGGCGGATAAGGTCGCCGGGGAGTCCACGTCGCCCGCTGGCTCGCAAGCGCAGGGTCCCCAGACTACCCAAAGGCCCGGTGCCGTTTGACGGAAGTATCAGCTGCGTAGAGTTGTATCTCAGGGGCGGTTACACGCCGCCCCCTGTGCTTCTCTTCGCTTTGAGAGGTAAGGGCGGAAACGGAACCGGGTGACTGGCCCTGTACCCCGCGAATTGCCTGGTTCAATTCCTACTGCCTGCACCAAACTCAAGAATGGCGGCCTCCACGTGAGGCCGTTTTCTTATATTGCAGCCCATCAATCCCCAGTAGAGTGGTCGTACGTCGGAATCCGGTCACGCCTAAGAAGGACCCACCATGCAACCATTCAAAGCGTTATCCACCCGCCGCAATCAAACGTGTCGAAGCTTGCGGGGATTGTCGCTCGCAGCCGTGCTTTTTCCGGCGCTCCTGGCCCTGTCCAGCGCGCGCGCTGCTGGCCGCGACGCCGGCTTGGAGACTGATCGACCACCGCCGCAATTTTCTCCGCTGGTCGATTACCACCAGCATCTCGCCAGTCCGGCCGGAGTAGCGCTTCTCAACCGCTATCCGCCAGTCGTGGCATTGCCTCCCGAGATATCGAAAGTGATCGAGGAGATGGCCCGGCATTGGAACGAACCGGCGGCGCTTGCACCCTTGTACACCCAAGATGCCCTTGTGCTTTCGAACATGGGCGCAACACGGCCCGGGTGGGCACGCGGTCGGAACGAGTCGAGCCAATATGTCGGCACCTTGTTTGGCAGCCCCTATCGCATCACGCCGATCGCGTTCCAGTCCGATGGCCGTGTCGCGCGGATGGCCGGGTATTTCACCCGGGGGGAGGGTGCGAAAGAACGCCACTTTGCCTACGTGTTACTTGAGTTGGTGCAGGATGACGATTCGACCTGGCGGATCGCCGCCGAGACGCGCACCTTCCAGCCGAAACCGCAATACCAGGAGACGATTTCGGGAGAGCAACTCGTCGCCATGCTCGACGAAGCCCATATCGGCCGGGCGGTCCTTCTCTCGGACGCCTACTGGTTCGACTCTCCATCCATGATCGCGCCCGGACAGTCCGACGCGGAACTCTACGCGCAGGTTCGTTCCGAAAACGACTGGACTGCCGAGCAAGCGGCTTTGTCCCGAGGGCGGCTCGTGGCGTTTTGCAGCTTCAACCCACTTAAGACCTATGCCATCCGGGAACTGGAGCGTTGCGCGAGAGGCGGAAAGTTCAAAGGCCTGAAGCTTCACCTGCAGATGTCCGAGGTCGACCTCGGCAACCCGGGCGATGTGCAGAAGGCACGGCGCATTTTTGCCGAGGCGAACAAGCTCCGGTTCCCGATCCTGGTACATGCGCAGACCAAGGACGGTTACGACGGCAAAGCCGCGCAAACTGATCTTGAATGAATTGATCGCGGCCGCGCCCGAGGTACCCGTCGTCATCGCGCATCTTTGGGGAGGCGGTCCGTTTGCGAGCGAGCCGCTCGCGGTCTATGCGGATGCGATCGCGAGTGGAAAACCGCGACTGAAAAATCTGTATTTCGATGTCGCGGAAGCGGCGCTTGTCGCCGACGGCCGCCCCGAGGTTGTGCAGGCCATAGCCCAGGCAATACGTCGCATCGGGCCGAACCGTATCCTGTTCGGATCCGATGCGGTGGGACCGACCACCCTTACCCCAGCCAAGGCGGCAGCTCAGTTCCGCAAGGACGTACCGCTTACCGCAGCGGAGTTCGCGGACATCGCGGATAACTTGCCCAGCTTCATGGAAGCGAATTGAGCGGGCGCGCGCGAGCGTCTAGGCCAATCGGACCGGCGCCATTGGCGGCCAGCGTTAGAAACGCACCGGTGACACTGGTTCCAATTGCGCCGAAACGCCAGAAGTTTCCATGCAATGCGCCCTAACGAAACAAGTAACCGGCGCGGAGTCAACGCCGCGTATCTCTCCTGGCTAAAGCCAAGACTGAACAGCGCGCCGGCAGGTCGCCGAATCTCAGGCGTCCCGACGATCTCCGATGCCTCATAGCGCGCGGCAATTTCCGCCACGCGGCCCTGCATTAGCCCGATACCACTTCCAAGCCCACGGCCCCTTGTAAGCAGCCGCTTACACCAAAAAACGGTGGCCGCACCGTTCCCGGAAAGTGTCGTACGTTCCAGACTCGCCTTCAGTGTGGCGCTGGCCGCATCCGAAACCAGAAGAGGTATGAGCGTGGGAAGGGCACCTGTAGTGCGCCTAAAGGGTAGTTCGCCGAAAGTGCGCGGAGATTTGCTGTTACCGCACGAACGTGACGAGACACCTGACGAGCGCGTCGATCCGCGGTCTAGAATCGTTCGGGCTGCCCACGATGTTGAGAGCGGCAAGGTCGATACCGATAACTATTCACGCATAGGGGGCTGGTTCAACCGACTGTTCAAGCGCAACGATACCCCCTGATTCGCACGCGGAAGACGTTGGAGCAGGCGCTCGTGCAATTGACAAATCAATGGGCTATTCTGGTGGCCGCCCCTTAGAGCGGAAACTGGAGACGATCATGTTTGGTGCGCCGCAGATTGTGGGACTGCTTTCGGAATGCTCGCGCGGGATACAGCTCAAAATGCTCTTCCGCACCCTCACGGTCCGACTCCAGACCAAACAGGGCAAAGTGATCGACCATTGGCTAGTCACCAATGCCGAAGAAGCCTTCGAGTTCCATTCCGGTATTCACCTGAAGGCTGGCACGGACGTCGAAGCAGTCCAGTTCACCTCGTTTGAGGACGGCCTGCGTTCTTCAGCCGTCCACGTGGACGGACATCCGACGCCTGCCAACCTGGCCACCGGATCGTTCGCCAAACCTTTGTTTGAATGCGGCGAGTGCGTGTGGTTATCCGGTCTTTTTGCCGGAGCCGACGTCACCGTACTTAGTCATGGAACAGAAGTGATCGGCCAGGATGTCGTTCGCCCCGACGGACAAGCAGAAGTGCGCCTGAAGCGTCCAATGAAGGTTGGCGATGACCTTAGCGCGATTCAGACGGCCTGCGCCACCGTCGGAGGGCCAGTCACATCTGCATCGCCTATTCTCGGCGGTCGTCCTGTCCCGCTCGACGGAATCACCTTGCCGCAAACCCAGATACATCCTGTGAAGAGGTGCTCCACGGCGCTCTATTTTGAAAAGGTGATGGACGGCACAACATTGACGTTGACGCGCACGCCTGTGGGCGGGCCGTCTTCTGTGTTGGATCTAGGTTGTATCCCGGTAGCTCCTTTTACGATGTGGGGCTTCAAGCGGTTCGAGGGCAATGAAGTACTGGTGGTCGAGACCGCCCTGAAGGCGTGCGGGAAGCCGGTCGGCAATAAAGTCAAGTTGACTGTCGACCCGGGCCCAACCGCTGCGCCCTTGATTGTGAATACGATCTGCTCGAATACGCCGGAAATCATCCTCGGCGGCTTGGAGCTGAACGCGCTGGTGGAGATAACCGTGAACACGCCGGGCAACCCGGTTACTCTCCTATTCGGAGCTCCGGCGCCGCAGCATCCGTTTCCATTCTCCCTGGGTCAGCCGGGCGCGCCAGTGTTGGCGCCAGGCGCGCAGATCACTGTGCGTCAGAATCTTTGCGGAGGGCAGGCTGACTGGAGCAGCCCGGCGACAACCATTGTGCAGGCTGCTGCGCCGTTTCCACCCAAACTTTCCTCTCCCGCGGATCACGCGACGAACACTTTGCTCACACCCGCGCTTATCTGGTCCGATACGGGTGGCTTGCCATGCAACCAAGCCGACAAGTTTGATATTCGTGTGGCCAAAACCAAAGGTATGGCACCCGCGGACCTGGTGTTTGCCCCGAATCTCCCCGTTTCCGTTACGACGGTCGGGGTTCCGCCCGGGATACTCAAGCCCGATACGATGTACTTCTGGCAGGTACGCGCGTATCACCCTGGCAACGCAGTTCCTTCGGCATGGTCCGCCATATTCCAGTTCACTACGAAGAAAGATGCGATTCAGCCTCCCGCCGGCGACCAGACGTTCTTTTTCTGCCAGAGCTGCCCAGGTTTTGGGCCGGACAAAACCATCACCGTCACGGCTCCCGATTTCGCGACTGCGGAAGCGCAAGCGATGAAGAACCTACCGTCCACCTGCTTCCTGAATCCGGGAAAGTGCCCGTGAGGAACCTTGCTTCACCCGCGAACCCAACGTGCGCGACTTCGACGCGAGTCGGTTCGATCTTCTTTTACTCCTCAAGGAAGAGAAGCCGCTCTACCTCAATTTTCATGGCACCCTCAAGTGGGGATATTTAGCTACCGCCATCGAACCTGTTGGGGAGCAGGAGGGCACGTGATCGTGCTCAGGCAACTCGTTATGGAGGCACCCAGCCTTCGGCACATTTGAATGACAATGGGTTGGGGGAACCAGAAATCGATGGCCATCGCGCTGATCGCGTTGCTGGCGGGCTGCGCAGCAATCGAGGGGCCGACACCCACGCCCGGCTACAGGCCGATTAGCGCATCGGAGGGTCGTGCCTTGGTCACCCGCCTACTGCCAGAGGGCGTCAAGGATCGTGCGGGTTGGGCGACAGATATCTACGCGGCCTTCGCTGCGCTCGATCTCCCGCCGACACCGGAGAACCTCTGTGCCGCCATCGCCGTGACTGGACAGGAGTCGGGATTCCAGGTTGACCCGGTAGTGCCGGGGCTGGCGGGCATCGCGCGCAATGAGATCGACAAGCGCCGCGAAAGCGCCGGCATTCCCAAGTTCGCCCTGGACGCCGCGCTGGCGCTCCCCTCGGCCAACGGCAAGAGCTATGGCGAGCGACTGGACGCCGTGAAGACCGAACAGCAGCTCAGCGACGTGTACGAGGAATTCATCGGCCGGGTGCCGTTCGGAAAATCGTTGTTGGCCGATCGCAACCCGATTCGCACCGGCGGCCCGATGCAGGTCAGTATTGCGTTCGCGCAGGGCTTCGCTGCGGCGCCTTACCCCTATCCGGTGTCGGGAACGATTCGACAGGAGGTGTTCACCCGCCGCGGGGGCTTGTACTTCGGAATCGCTCACCTGCTCGCATATCCGGCCCCCTACACGCGGATGCTCTATCGCTTCGCCGACTTCAACGCGGGGCGATACGCGAGCCGCAATGCGGCGTTCCAGAATGCGGTAACCCAAGTGTCAGGGATACCGCTTCAGCTCGATGGCGACCTTCTTCGTTACGACCATGATCAGCCCGCCCACGAGCCGAGCAGCACGGAACTTGCGACGCGCGTGCTAGCCCGTCGCATCGACTTGAGCAACGAGGAGATTCGCCGCGATCTCGAACGCGGGAAAGCGCAGAGCTTCGAGCAGACGCGACTGTATGTCGGAGTCTTCGGACTTGCCGATCAGCTCATGGCAGGGCCGGCACCGCGCGCGGTGCTGCCGCAGATTGCGCTGCACAGCCCGAAAATCACGCGCAACCTCACGACCGACTGGTTCGCCAATCGTGTCGAAGGTCGCTACCGGACCTGCTTGCAACGTGTTCGTACCTGACACCAGAATTGCGTCGAGCCGACAGTTCTCCGTATCAGCCGACTGTCGCAGCCGCTCCCGCCTTCCGGTCCTCACTCAGCTGCGCTTCGTCATGCCTGCCGGCGCCGAAGAAATGGCCCCCCGGTTTGTGGGATCGCGCGTCCAAATGTATGCTGCCGAAGTTCGCTTCGGCACCGGGCGCGCGGTCAACACGATAAGGCGCCGGTTGCGCGGTCTGCCAGTCCCACGGGCGATGCGCAAATCCCAGACAATCACGGAGGCCACGATGTTCTATCGCACACCGATTTCCGCCGCTATCGTCTTGCTTGCCGCCGGGTTGGCGACTGCCGCGCCGCCCAAAGTAGTCACGCTGGCCAACTCCGACCCCGTGTGCTTCGCGCCGTGGGCCGCCACGACCAAGTTGTTCCAGTATCCGGCGAAGAAAGGGCCGTACCGCATCGCGCTGGCCAACGGCTACATCGCCAACACATGGCGTATTCAGATGATCAAGACGGCCAAGGCGTATGCCGCGCAGCCGGAGGTGGCAGCGAAGCTCAAAGAGTTCAAGGTCGTGTCCACCGGGGAAGACGTCGCCGCGCAGATCGCCGCGATCAACAACTTCATCGACTCCGGCTACGACGCGATCGTGGTCAACGCGCAGAATCCCGCGGCGTTCAAGCCGGTGATCAAGCGCGCCAACGATGCGGGCGTCGTGCTCGTTGCGTTCGACAACATCCTCGACACCGAGGAGGCGATCAACGTCAACGTCGACCAGAAGGGTCTTGGCAAGTACTGGGCCGAATGGCTGGTGAAGAACGTCCCGAACGGCGGAAAGGTGCTCGAAGTTCGCGGCGTCTCGGGGACCTCGGTCGACCGTGATCGGCACGACGGCATCCAGGAAGTATTCAAAGCTTCGGGCAAGAAGTGGGACACCGTCGAGGTGATCGGCAAGTGGGACGACCCGACCGCACAGAAGGTGACGGCCGACGCGATCGCCGTGCACAAGAAGTTCGACGCCATCACCGCACAGGGCGGCGACACCGGCGTCGTGCAGGCAATGATCGATGCCAAGCATCCGTTCGTGCCGTTCGGCGGCGAAACGGAGAACGGCTTCCGCAAGTTCTGCGGCAAATATGGCGCGCAGGGCCTGAAGTGCGCGTCGGCGGGAACGGGCCCGGCCCAGGTGGCCGTGGCGATCAAGACGGCGATCGCGGCGCTCGAAGGCAAGGTCGTCCCGCAATCGGTCAAACTTCCGCTCGCCCGCGCCGAATATCCGAACATGAAGGAAGGCGCCGATTTTTACCCGGCGCAGAGCGACAACTTCTTCGTCGGCAATTCGTTTCCCACCTGCGGCATCAACTTCACCGCGCAGGAAATCATGGGGCAAACCGAAGCGAACGTGAAGTGAACGCGGACGCGCGGGGGTGAACGCCCCCGCGCCTTCGCGCGCGAACATGCCCCTTTTCGCAATGCACGGCGTCTCCAAACGCTACGGAGGCGTGCGCGCGCTGGAGAATGCCGAACTCGCCGTTGAGGCGGGCCGCATCCACGCCGTCCTGGGCGAGAACGGCGCCGGCAAGTCGACGCTGATCAAGATCATGTCGGGTGTGGTCCAACCCGACGAGGGCAGCATGCTGCTCGACGGGAACCCGGTTCATTTCGACTCGCCGGCCGCGGCCCAGGCAGCCGGCATCGCGTGCATCTTCCAGGAATTGTCGCTGATCCCCGATCTTTCGGTAGCCGACAACATCGGCATCAGCGACCCGCCGCGGCGCTTTGGTCTGATCGACCGCAAGGCACAGCGCAGGATTGCCGAGGAGGCGCTGGCGCGTGCCGGCGCCGAGGGGATCCATCCGCTGGCGTTGGTCAAGGACCTGTCGTTGTCGCGGCGGCAGATGGTCGAGATCGCCAAGGCGCTTGCCCGCAATCCGCGCATCCTTATCCTCGACGAAGCCACGTCGGCGTTGACCGCCGCCGACGTGACGAAAATCTATGCCGTCCTGAAGCGCCTGCGCGCGGAAGGGCTCGCGCTCGTCTACATCTCGCACCGGATGCACGAGATTGCCGAGCTGGCCGACGAATGCACGGTATTCTGCAACGGCCACAGGTCGCGAGCTATGCCGCGGGGACGAAGACCGACAACGAGGTCGTCGAACTGATGATCGGTCGCGAGTACAGCGCCGTGTTTCCGCCAAGAAGTGCGCGCGTGGAAACCCAGTCGACACCCGTACTCGACGTGCGGGGACTATGTTGGTCGGACAGGTTGAACGACGTGTCGCTGGCGTTGCACGCCGGCGAGGTGATCGGCCTGGGCGGGCTCGACGGACAAGGGCAGCGCGAGTTGCTGCTGGCGTTGTTCGGCGTGCTGCGTGGAACGTCGGGCGAAGTACGAGTCGACGGCAGGCCGGTAAGCATCGCGGGGCCGCACGCCGCCAAGCGCAGGGCGATCGGCATGGCGCTGATCCCCGAAGATCGCAAGACCGAAGGCCTGATGCTGCCCATGTCGATCCGCGACAACCTGTCCTTTGCCGCGCTCGACACGTTGTCGCGCTGGGGCATCGTGAACGCAAGCGCCGAGCGCGCTGCAGTGGAGCGCATCGTGCAGCTGCTTGCGGTGCGCTGTGACGGCACCGGCGTACCTGCTGGATCCCTTTCGGGAGGCAACCAGCAGAAGCTCGTCATCGGCAAGTGGCTGTTGCTGGCGCCGCGGATTCTTCTGCTCAACGATCCGACGCGCGGGATCGACGTCGGAACCAAGCAGGAGATGTATCGGCTGTTGCGCGAACTGGCGGGTGCGGGCGCCGCAATACTCTTCTATTCGACTGACTACGACGAACTCGTCGGCTGCTGCGACCGCGTGCTCGTGATGTACGACGGTGCAGTCATCCGCGAATTGGTCGGAGCCGAGATAACCGAGCGCGCGCTGGTCAGCAATGCGCTGAATATCGGTGCCGAGGGCCGCCACGTCGGCGCGACGCCGGGAGTACTCGTCTTGAGCGCGGCGCAGCAGGAGGGCCTTGGCAGTGACTGGCCCCATCGCCTGCGCGAGCACAAGGGTACGTTGATGGCGTTCGCGGCCTTTGTCGCGATGTTCACGATCTACGCCGCCAACCACCCGGCTGGACTCAACGCCAATGTCGCGACGACCGCCGCCAACAAGGGCGTGCTGCTTGCGATTGTCGCCATCGCGCAGACGCTCGTGGTGATCACGTCCGGGATCGACTTGTCCGTCGGCATGGTGATGGTGCTAGCCAATTGCCTGGCCTCGACGATCGTTGTCGGTACGCCGTTGATGACGGCACTCGGCGTCGCGGGCGTGCTGCTGGTCGGCGCGCTGTGTGGGGCGATCAACGGACTCATCGTGATCTACGGGCGTCTGCAGCCCATCGTCACGACCATCGCCACCGGCGCGATCTACTATGGCGCGGCGCTTGCGTTGCGGCGAGTTCCCGGCGGCGACATCGATGCCACGCTGGCCGATGCGCTGACGGGCCAGTTGCCGGGCGGCGTACCGGCAAGCGTCGTGCTGCTGCTGGCGTTGGTGCTGATTGTCTGGCTACCGTTCCGGCGCTCGAGCGTCGGGCGTGCGGCGTACGCCGTCGGATCATCCGAGGTCGCGGCCTACATGTCGGGCGTCCCCATACGCCGCGCCAAGTTCGTCGCATACACGCTCTCGGGACTGCTCGCGTCGGTGGCCGGGCTGTTCCTCACGTGCATTACCTACTCGGGTGAAGCGTCGGCCGCCAATGGCAGCACCTACACGCTGTATTCGATCGCGGCGGTGGTGTTGGGCGGGGTCTCGCTGTTCGGCGGATCGGGCAGTGCCGTGGGCGCGATCTTCGGCGCGCTGATGTTCCGCACGATTGGCGATCTGCTATTCGTGTTCAACGTCGAACCCCTGTGGCAGCCGTTGTTCCAGGGCATCGTGCTGCTCGCGGCCGTATGCGTGGGTTCACTGCGGCTGCTCCGCATCCGCAACCGGCTCGACCTGTATGGATGACGCGCGGACTCGCGGAAACCGCTTCGCCACGGCGCTCGACAACGCGGTCGCCGTCATCCGTCGGCACACCGATCCGGCCATCGCGTCGGCATTCGGCTGCATCGTCGTCGTGCTGCTGATTGGAAGCCTCTATTCGAGCAGCTTCCTGTCGCTGGATTACCTGCTGCAGCAACTCAAGGTCGCGTCATTCCTGGGAGTCATCGCGACCGGCATGATGATCGTGATATTGCTGGGCCAGATCGACCTTTCCGTGCCGTGGGTGGTCGCCGTCGGCGGCATGATGGCAACGGCCGCCACCGGCTGGGGGGCGCTCGGCGAGACGTTTGCCATCCCGGTAGGCATTGGCTGCGGCGTGGCGCTCGGCTTGGTCAACGGTTGCGGAGTCGCGTTCCTTCGTATCCCTTCGATGGTCGTCACGCTCGCGGTGAATGCCGTCGCGCAAGGCTTGATGGTCGTGCACACCGGAGGCTTCTCGCCGCAAGACTCATCGTCGCCGGCGATGCGTTTCATCGCCACCGGGCACAGCCTGCTGGGCATTCCCAATGCGCTGCTCGCGTGGGCTGCCGTTGGCACCGGCGCCGCTTTTCTATTGACGCGCACGACATTCGGCCGGACCGTCTATGCGATTGGCAACCGCGAGCGCGCGGCTTACCTGTCGGGCGCGCGTACGCGCCTGGTCGTCATGGCGGCGTTCGCAATCTCCGGCGGCCTCTCCGCATTCGGCGGCGTGCTGCTCGCAGGTTATGCCAGCAAGGCAGCCCAGGCGATGGGCGACCCTTATCTGCTGCCGGCGATCGCTGCGGTTGTCTTGGGCGGCACGTCGATCCTGGGCGGCCGGGGCAATTACCTTGGTACGGTCGCCGGCGTCATCCTCATTACGCTGCTGCAATCGATCCTGTCGGTGATGCAGATGGAGGAGTTCGGACGTCACGTGATCTACGGTGTCGTGATCATCGCGATGCTGCTTATCTACGGCCGCGGCCCGCGGCATTCGGAATAGAAATGAACGGAGCACGACAAGATGGCGCTCAAACTCACGTCCAGCTTCGAAGTTGTCGACCCGCGATTCAGCATGCTCGCGCTGCCGTACGTCCACGTCGAGAAGCTGTACACGGGTTGCCGATGGGCCGAAGGTCCGGCCTGGTTCGCGGCTGGACGCTATCTCATCTGGTCCGACATACCGAACGACCGCATGATGCGTTTCGACGAAACCGACGGTTCGGTGTCGGTATTCCGCCAACCGTCCATGAACAGCAACGGCAACACCGTCGACCTTCAAGGCAGGCTGGTTTCCTGCGAACACAAGAGCCGCTGCGTGTCACGTACCGAATTCGACGGCTCGCGCACCGTGCTGGCCGACCGCTACGACGGCAAACGCCTCAATTCGCCCAATGACGTGGTGGTCAAGGGCGACGGAAGCATCTGGTTTTCGGATCCGAGCTACGGCATCGACTCGGACTACGAGGGCGACGCGGCGCCGAGCGAGATCGGTGCCCGCAACGTGTATCGTGTCGACCCGGCGAGCGGCCGGGTCGGAATCGTGGCCTCGGACTTCGTGCAGCCGAACGGCCTCGCGTTTTCCCCGGATGAATCCGTGCTGTACGTTGCCGACACCGGACTCACCCACGAGCCGGACGGCCCGCACCACGTGCGGAAATTCAGCGTGTCGGCCGACGGCAATGCCGTCTCGGGTGGGGAGGTTTTCGCCACCTGTCCGGTCGGTCTCTTCGACGGCTTCCGCGTCGATGTCGACGGCAACCTGTGGCTGTCGGCAGGCGATGGCGTGCGCTGCCATGCACCCGACGGTACGCTGCTGGGCAGGATACTGATCCCGGAATCCGTCGCGAACGTGTGCTTCGGCGGAGCGAAGCTCAATCGGCTGTTCATTTGCGGCACGACGTCGCTTTATTCGGTGTACCTGAACACCCGTGCCGCTCCGCGGGCCGCTGCGCTGCAAGCCAACCCGCCGCAGCCGCATCGCCCGATTCGACCGGCTCGGACTCCTTGAGACCAGGCTCCGCTTGTTGGATAATCAAAATATGGAACGACATAGGCTAGCAAGTACAAATTAGCGCAACCACCCGGGTTCAACCGCTGGTCCAAGACTCATCCCCGTCCGATTGTTCCGGTGCTGGTCCGACACAGTGGCGGCGCACGCGGTTAAAATGGAAGCTGCTACGCAGTCCATCCCCCGAAGTCCATCCCCGATCGATTTCCCCTGTCCCGGACTTAGCCTTCAATGATCGCGTTCTTCACCAGTGGCCGAGTGGTCGACCTGATCCTCGTGTTCGTGTTCTTCGAAGCCGTTTTCATCGCCGTCCATCGCGGCAAGACCGGGCGCGGTGTGCGCCTGCGCGAAGTCGCCAGCGGCATGCTGGCCGGGGTGTTCCTGCTGCTCGCGTTGCGCTGCGCGCTGGTTGGCGAGCGCTGGCCGTGGATCGCGACCTGGCTGCTGGCCGCGCTGATCGCGCATCTCTCCGATCTTGCCGGACGCAGACCGCGATAGAGAGGTGGCTGCCATGTTGCGTCAATACGTTCCGCTCGCCGAATTCTCGCTGGCACCTTATGCGTCATCCACGCTGGCGCATCCGGCGCCTAACCCGGTGACGCTGGACTCTCCGGCGGTCGACGTGATGACCGATCTCGCGCTGGTGGCCGCCGTGACCATCGAGGCGTCGGTGTCGCTGGTCACCGCCAACGACTACATGATTGCGCGCGGGGTTCGTTCGCTGTTCGTTACTGCGGCCAACGGGCACGTGCTGGGGTTGATCACCGCGGCCGACTTGCTGGGCGAACGCCCGGTGCGCGAGAGCCACGCACGCGGCGTCGGACGCAACGACCTTCAGGTGACGGACCTGATGACGCCGATCCACGCCGTCGCCGCGATGAAGCTCGAGGATGTCCGCGCCGCGAAGGTCGGGCACATCGTTGCATCTCTTACCCAGGCGGGCCGCCAGCACGGCCTCGTCGCCGAGATTCGCGGGCCGTCCGAAGTCTCGATCCGCGGGATATTCTCCGCATCGCAGATAGCGCGGCAGTTGGGCGTTCCTCTGCACATCCCGGAACTTGCGCGGACGTTCGCCGAAGTCGAGCAGGCGCTGGCGGAATCCCGCTAGTCGTCCCTGGGCGTAGGTCCGAAGCGGCGCAGGTCCGGCGCGTGACGCGCCGGCACGCCGACCAGTCTGTCTCCTGCCTTTCCTGCGCGCGTGACGACTGCGCCGGCGCCGACGATGACGCCGGGCTCCAGCGCGACGTTGTCGACCAAAACAGCGCCGATGCCGAGTACCGTGTTGTCGCCCAACGCCGAATGACCCGCAACGGCCGCGGACGCCGATACCCAGGCGTTGTCGCCGATTGTCGTGCCATGGCTGAGATAGACGAGGCTCCCGATCTTCGCGGAGTTGCCGATGATCGTGTCCGACAGCATGCCGCGGCAGACGCAGCTGTTGGCGCCGATGTCCACCCAGTCGCCAATGCGAACTTGGCCCAAGTGGGGAAAGAAAACGCGCCGGCCATCCTTGCACTGGTGGTACGCGAGCCCGACCCAGCCGATGACGGCGCCTGGACCGATGCTGCATCCGGCGCCAATCGAGCATCCCGCATAGATCACGGCGCCGGAACCCACGCGCGTTCCCGCGCCGATCGTCACGTGTTCGCCAATCGCCGCGGCCGGAGAGACGACGGCATCGGTATGCACGCGAGCCGTCGGGTGGATGCCGATTGCAGGCTCGCCGGGTCTGCATGACTCCGGAAGCAGTGCGGCAACAGCACGTATGAACCACGCGCGCGGATCGTCTACCACCAAGAGCGTCTGCGCCGGTCCCGGTTGCATTGGAAACGCTACTGCGATGATGGATGCCGCCGATGTCGCGACGCGCTCCGCTGCGTCGCGCGCGTCGCAGAACGCCAGGGCACCGCCCTGTCCCGGCGACAACGCCCCCACGCCGCGGACGATCCGCTCCGGGTCGCCCACAATGGATGGGCCGGGCACGAGGTCGACGATGGCGCGAACGGACATGCCCCGCTGGAACGGTCGAATGAATCCGTTCACGGTTGGGTTCGTCCTAGCGGGGCGGCGGGGGGAGCCGCCGAAGGCGCCTGCCCTTGGCCGCGTTCGAAATTGGCAAATTCCTGCCCGGCCAAGGCTCCCGGAATGGAATGCGCGGGAAGGTATCGCGTGAGGTCGACGCCGGCCCTCTGGAAATGCCAAAGCAGATACGGGTGCGTGCCGTTGAGGCCCTGGCGGTAATTGACTGTGTGCGCGCCGTTCGTTGCGCAGGGCCGGTCGAGCAATCGCTGCAAAACCTGGCGATCACCTCCGGTGCCGCCGGCAAACCGCGTCATTGCCCACTCGGGGAACACGTCGCTGCATTGCTGGGTATCGATGACGTAGCAATTGGTGTCGACGAACCCCCCTTGAGCCTTCGCATAGACGCCGCGCTGAGGCCCCAGCGACTCCCATGTGTCGGGGCACAGGAAATCGTCGCTTCGCCTTTCGATGAAATTGCGAAGCGCGAACGCCCAGGCCTTGCCCTGAACCGCGTCCAGCATCGTCGCGACGTGGTCCGGCGCATACCAGTTGTCGTCGTCGAGGTAGGCGACGTGGCGGCTGTTCGCGGCGTAGCTCAGCAGCGTCTTGAGCGCCCCGCCGTAATGACTGGGATAAAGGCCGCCGTGGCGCTGCGACGTGGAATAACCCAAATCCAGCTGAGTGACGACCACGTGTGACGGGCATTCTGCGACCAGCGCGTCGAGCATGGCGCGCTCGCCTTGCCAGCGATCGATGCCGATCAGGATCTGGATGCGTCCGCCGAAGCGCTGGGCGTACACCGAGCGGATGGCCTGCGCCAGCGTCGGGCGCACGACGGTCGCCATGACAATCGCGATGTCGAACGGAGTCTGGAGGTTCTTGTTCATTCGGAGCCGGTTGCGTTTCTTGGCGCCAGGAAAACCAGCCGTGGCATGCGATGTCGCGGCGTGATTATATGATGCGGCAGAGATGTCCTCACCCTGTAGTGAACACGACGGTTCCCGCCGGTCGGATAGGTATATAAGGGCGGAGGGCCTGCCTTAGAATCGGCGCAGGCGCCGTGACCCATATTGCGGTCGAAAGAACAACGGATTCAACGCATGCCGCTCGTGGGTTTCAGGCCGACCAAAGCTCGGCTCATCATCGAGGACAACAAGGCCAGCGTCCTGGTGATGAAGGTCGTCGTCCACCCCGGCGATTCGGTCAAGCTCGGGACGGGCGAGCTGCTGGAGCAACTCGACGGTGTGTTGCGCATCCGCAGCAAGGACAACGGCGCGCGCAACGGCGCCAAGGATTTCGGGTCGCTGGTCTTCATTGCCGAATCGGAGCTGGCCGCCGACCGCTCTCCTGCGAAATATCAAATCAACATTGCGATGTCGGGCGCCAAGTTCGACACGCTGGTGCGGATCGCGTTGTCGGGGCGTCTGCCGACCAAGTTCTTCGTCGATGCCGGAGAACGCATATCCCGCGCCGAGGCCCCGGGTATGGGTTACGAAATGCGCGCCGGCCAACGCACCAAATATTGGGACACAATCGCGCATCGCACGCTGCTGGTCACGAATTTTTCGTTTATCCTTCCCATCGATGTCCCGGAACCGGGCGGCGACGACGCGGCCATGCCGGATGCAGTCCCGGAGTCGCGAGCAGCGACGAACGCTCAGGTCGCGGAGCTCCTCGACGACCTGCTGGTCTTTCATAGCGAGACCAAGCACACGCTATTTGCGCTGATCGGCATTCTCGGCGTGCTCGCGATCGCTGCGCTGGTCATAGGACTGGTACTCTTCCAGCGTGCGTAGGCGCTGTTAACGCGCCGCGGCATTTTTCCATGCAACAGGCCGACGGAGCCGGACGATGAACCAACTCGATTTCAAGGGCAGAACGGCGGCCATCACCGGTGGTGCGGCCGGCATCGGACTCGCCGTTGCGCGGCGCATGGTCGCGAGCGGGGCGCACGTCGCGCTGTGGGACCGGGATCCGAAAGCGCTGGCCGAGGCCAAGGCGCAGATCGGCGGGGACGCGTTGTGTGTCGCCCTTGACGTGGGCGATGCGGACGCGGTCGCGCGCGCGACCGAGACCACGGCAGCGGCTTTCGGTAGCATCGACGCGCTGATCTGCTCGGCGGGCATCACCGGGCCCAACGTGCCGCTGGCCGATTATCCGGTCGACGCCTGGAAACAGGTGTTCGACGTCAACGTCCACGGCGTGTTCCTGTGCAACCGCGCCGTCGTTCCGGTCATGCTGAAGAACGACTACGGCCGAATTGTGAACATCGCGTCGGTGGCCGGCAAGGAAGGCAACCCGAACGCGTCAGCATACAGCGCGTCGAAGGCGGCGGTCATCGGACTCACCAAATCGCTGGGGAAGGAACTGGCCAAGACCGGCATCCGCGCCAATTGCGTCACGCCCGCCGCCGTGCGCACGGCGATCTTCGACCAGATGTCGCAGCAGCACATCGACTTCATGCTGTCGAAGATACCGTTGGGCCGCTTCGGCACCGTCGACGAGGTCGCTGCGATGGTGTGCTGGCTCGCGAGCGAGGATTGCTCGTTTTCCACAGGCGCGGTGTTCGACCTCTCCGGCGGTCGCGCGACCTACTAGGAAAATTGAGGCGAGGCACGCAGGGGCGCCGAGGACGCGACCGGACGTCGCCTCTACGGGGAGACCTCCAGGATCACTTTCCCGATCAGCCTGCCGGACTCCATCAGCGCGTGCGCGTCGCCGGCGCGAGCGAGTGGAAGCGTTTCCTGGATCACGACCTTCAGTCGCCGTTGCTCGAACAGCGGCCACACCTTGTCGCGCAGCGAGTTTGCGAGCGCGACCTTGCGCGCCACCGGGCTGGCCCGGAGCGTCGAGCCGGTGACGGTCAGCCGCTTGACCATGACGTGATGCATGCCGATGTCGGCGCGGCTGCCATTCAGCAGGCCGATCTGCGACAAGCCGGCCTTCGACGCGCCAGGCATTTCAGATTCTTGTCGACGTAGTCGCCGCCGACCATGTCGAGCACGACGTCGACGCCGCGCTTCGCGGTGATGCCGCGACACTTCGGCGACGAAATCCTGCGCCTTGTAGTCGATGGCGTGATCGGCGCCCATCGCCGTGCAGAACGCCACCTTCTCCGCGCTGCCCGCGGTCGTGAAGACGATCGCACCGAAGGCCTTGGCGAGTTGAATCGCGGTGAGCCCGATGCCGCTGGTGCCGCCGTGGATCAGGATCGATTCGCCCGCGGCAAGATGCACGCGGTCGAAAACGTTGTACCAGACGGTGAAATAATTTTCGGGAATCCCCGCGGCCTCGCGCAACGACAGTCCGGCGGGGACGGGCAAGCAGAACCCCGCGGGCGTCGCGCAATATTCGGCATAGCCGCCGCCGGGCGTGAGCGCGCAGACCGCATCGCCGATCTTCCACGTCGTGACGCCCTCGCCCAATGCCGCGATGCGTCCGGCGACCTCGAGGCCGATGATCGGCGAGGCATCCGCCGGCGGCGGATAGGCGCCGGACCGCTGCAGGCAATCGGGACGGTTGACACCCGCGTACGCAACTTCGATCAGGACCTCGCCCGGTTTTGGCTGCGGCAACGGGCCGTCGGCCGTCCACCAGCACATCGGGAGGACCGGGTTCGCGCACGGCGATGTAACGCATGGTGTTCGGCAGCGGCATGGCGGCAGTTCCTGGCGGGCCTTCAGGTGGCCGTCATCGCGATTCTACAAGCAGTGGAAGCGGCACATCGGCGTCACGTCCCGGCAGCGTGCCGCGCGCGACGACGAGCAGCACGAACGCCGCCGCGAAACCCGCGGCCAGTACCCAGAGCGTCGGGCGCAGGCCGAACGCTCTCGGCAAGCACCGCGCCGAGCAACGCGCCGGCCGGCGTCAGCAGGCCGGTCGCGACCTGCCACGTCGCGGCCGAGCGTCCCAGCGCCTCCTGCGGCAGCAGACGCTGGCGCAGCGTCGTCTCGTTGACGAGGTACACCGTCATCGCGCCGTCGCCGACGATCTGTTGCGCGACGAGGAAC
Source organism: uncultured beta proteobacterium (assembly GCA_963742145.1). Taxonomy (GTDB): domain Bacteria; phylum Pseudomonadota; class Gammaproteobacteria; order Burkholderiales; family Casimicrobiaceae; genus VBCG01. The sequence goes on along the minus strand of CAVUKS010000003.1, from coordinate 268,692 downwards.
AGCATCGCGATCCAGGGCACGGCGGGCGCCAGCGGAATGAACACCTGCATGATCGCAGTCAACGCCAGCGACGCCATCAGCGTGCGCCGTGTGCCCCAGCGCGCAGCCGCGGGCGCGGCCAGCGCGGCGCCGATCAAGTCCGCCGATGCCGCCGCAGCCGATCGCCAATGCCCAGCTGCGCGGGCGACAGCCCCAGGTCGCGCAACGCGAACAGCGTATACAGCGATGCCATGAAGCTTCCGCACAGCGTGAACAGCGTCATCGCCAGGAACAGCGTGCGGATCGGCGGCGTGCTCCACACGACACGTATGCCGGTGCGCACGTCGTCGACGAACGATGTGTGCGCGAGCCGGGTGCGGATGCGTTTCGGGCTTGCGAATGCGTGCGATCAGGACCGCCGAGGCCACGAATGTCGCGGCGTCGGCCGCGATTGCGATCGGCGCCGTCCACAGCGCAACCAGCGCGCCGCCCAGCGCCGGTCCGGAGATTTCGGCGACGGAGTCGACCGCGCTGCGCTTGCCGTTGGCGTCGAGCAGGCGCTTGCGCGACACGAGATCGGTGATGTAGACGTGATCGGCGAGATTGAAGAGCACCGTGCAGATGCCGGTGATCGCGGCGACGCAGTACAGGACGGGCAGCGACAGCACGTGGGCAAGCGCCGCGAGCGGAATGGCGGGAGCGCCACTGCGCGGATCACGTCGGTCGCGATGAGCAGCGGACGGCGGCGATGGCGGTCCACCCATCCGCCGGCCGACCCAGGCCACCAGCACGCCGGGAAGCGACAGCGCGACGGCCAGCAAGCCCGAGCTCGTAGGCCGTCGCGTCGATGACCAGGATGGCCGCCATCGGCAGCGCGGTGCGCGTAATGCGCGAGCCGACGGCGGAGATGCCCTGCGCGCTCCACAACAGCAGGAAATCGCGATGCCGCCAGAGTCCGCCGCGCCGGATCAGCCGCGCCTGACGCACATCAACCGCCTTGAGGCGCGCTAACCGCACCCTTGGGTCAATACAACACCTGCACGTTCTCGGGCTGCAGCCACTCGCGAAGACGGGTCGAGCAGCGCGTCGTCGAGGTTGACGCGCCACGCCTCGGGCAGCGCCACGTCGCCGCCGACGCGCTCGTTGCGATAGGAGATGGTCACCGGCTTGTCGCCCGGTCGGAACGGCTGCAGTATCTCCGCGAGCTTGGCGGCCGACGCGTTGCCGTTGCACGCCAGCTTGAGTCCCTTGGCGAACTTCCTGCGTACCGCCGCCAGGTCGTAGACGTTCTCGGCGATGATGCGCAGGCCCGCGTATCTCGCCGTCGTCGGTCATGCGCTGGCTGACCTTCACCTCGGCGATAACCAGCTGGTCGTCGCGCAGCAGGTTGCGCACGCTGTCGTAGAGTCTCGTTGTAGACCATGATCTCGGTCGAACCGCGGCCATCGTCGAGCGTGACGAAGGCCATCCTCCCGCGTCGGCCGCTCTGCACGCGCATCTGCGTGACGATGCCGGCGACCAGCACGCGATCGTTCCTGGGCGCCAAGTCCGACAGCGCGGTGCGCACCACGGGCGCCAATTCCGCGGCGTAGCCGTTGAAGGGATGCCCGGACAGGTAAAAGCCGACGGCGGATTTCTCGTTCTGCAGCCGTTCGGCGTCGGACCAGTCGCGCGTCGCAACCAGGCCCATCGTGCGTTCCGCCGCCTCCTCGCCGAACAGCGATACCTGCGCCGCGTTGGCTTCGGCGCGCTCGGCGGCCTCGAGCGCCATGCCGACCGACGCCAGCAACGCCGCGCGGCGCGGTTCGATCGCGTCGAACGCGCCGGCGCGCACCAGCGCCTCCACCGCGCGCCGGTTGACGGCGCGTTTGTCCACGCGGCGGCAGAAATCGAAGAGATCGCGGAACGGCCCGCCCGCGACGCGCGCGGCGATCGACGGCCTCGATCGCCGACTGCGCCGGTGCCCTTGACGCCGCCCAGGCCGTAGCGGATCTGCTTTGCGTCCACCGGTTCGAAACGGTAGTTCGACGCGTTGACATCCGGCGGCAACATCCGCGAGCCCGAGCGCGATCGCGTCGTCGCGGAAGTGCCGCACCTTGTCGGTGTCGTCCATGACCAGCGACAAGGTTGGCCGCCATGAACGCGGCGGGATGATGGGCCTTGAACCACGCCGTCTGGTAGGCAATGAGCGCGTAGGCGGCGGCATGCGAGCGGTTGAAGCCGTAGCCGGCGAACTTTTCCATGTCGTTGAAGAGCAGCGTCGCGCGGCCTTCCGACACCTTGTTCTTGACTGCGCCTTCGACGAAGATCGTCCGGTGCGTGGCCATCTCCTCCGGCTTCTTCTTGCCCATCGCGCGGCGGAGGAGATCGGCGCCGCCCAGCGAATATCCGCCGATCACCTGCGCGATCTGCATCACCTGTTCCTGGTACACCATCACGCCGTACGTGGGCTCCAGGATCGGCTCCAGCCGCGGGTCGGGCATCGGCACGCGTTCGCGGCCGGATTTGCGCGCGATGTAGTCCGGAATCAGCGCCATCGGCCCGGGCCGGTAGAGCGCGACCAGCGCGATGATGTCCTCGAAGCGGGTCGGCGGCGCCTGCTTCAGCAGGTCGCGCATGCCGCGTGATTCGAACTGGAACACCGCGACCGTATTGCCGGTCTTGAAGATGTCGTAGGCGGCGCGGTCGTCCAGCGGCAGCGCGTCGAGCGCGATGTCGGCCGCAGGATCGAGCAGGCGAATGTACTTGAGCGTCCAGTCGAGGATCGTCAGTGTCGTGAGGCCAAGGAAGTCGAACTTCACCAGCCCGACGGCCTCGACATCGTCCTTGTCGAACTGGGACAGGATCGCGTCGGCGCCGGGCTGGACGTACAGCGGACAGAAATCGGTCAGCTTGCCCGGCGCGATCAGCACGCCGCCGGCGTGCATGCCGACGTTGCGCGGCAACCCTTCCAGCTGCTCCGCGAGTTCGAGCAGCTGGCGCACTTCCTCCTCGGCCGCCTCGCGCTCGACCAATTGCGGCTCCGCCTCGCGCGCGTAGATGGCGTTGTTGTCGCGATCCTCCTTGCGTGCCGGCGGCCGCTTCAGCAGCACCTGCTTGCCGGGCGCGAAGGGAATCAGCTTCGCGATGCCGTCGACGAACAGGTACGGCATGTCGAGCACGCGGCCGACATCGCGCACCGCCGCGCGCGCCGCCAGCGTGCCGAACGTCGCGATCTGCGACACCGAGTCCGCGCCATACTTCGCCTTGACGTAATCGATGACGCGGTCACGGCCGTTCTGGCAGAAGTCGATGTCGAAATCGGGCATCGACACGCGCTCCGGATTGAGGAAGCGCTCGAACAGCAGCGCGTAGCGAATGGGGTCGAGGTCGGTGACGCCGAGCGAATACGCGACGAGCGATCCCGCGCCGGAGCCGCGGCCCGGACCCACGGGCACCTGGTTGCGTTTCGCCCAGTTGATGAAATCGGCGACGATCAGGAAGTAGCCGGCAAAGCCCATCTGCACGATGGTCTTGGTCTCGAATTCGAGGCGGGCCATGTATTCGGGACGCTTGGCGTCGCGCGCGGCGGCATCGGGGTAGAGCTGGAGCAAGCGCCGCTCGAGTCCCGCGATGGCTTCGTCGCGCAGGTGCTCGTCGATCGTCACGCCGGCCGGCGTCGGGAACTCCGGCAAGTGATTCTGGCCCAGCGAAATCGTCAGGTTGCAGCGTTGCGCGATCGCCACCGAGTTGGCGAGTGCTTCGGGCAGGTCGGCGAATTTCGCGACCATGTCGGCCGTGCGTCGCGAAATACTGCTCGGGCGTGAAGCGTCTCGGTCGGCGCGCGTCGGACAGGATGGACCCTTCGGCGATGCAAACGCGCGCCTCGTGCGAGCGAAAGTCGCTCGCGCGCGAGAAATTGCGTCGGATGCGTGGCCACGACCGGCAAGGCGAGCTCTCCGGCGAGCGCGACGGTGGCTGCGACCAGCGCATCGTCGTCCGCATGACCGGCACGTTGCACCTCGAGGTAGTAGCGCTGCGGAAACCAGGCCGACCATTCGCGTGCCGCGCGTGCCGCGGCGGCGGGATTGCCCTGCAGCAGCGCGTTGCCCGACGTCACCGTCGCGCGCGCCGGACAGCGCGATCAGGCCGTCGGTCCCTTCGCCGAACCACTCGCGCCGCAGCTCGGCACGCCCGCGATGCTGGTTGGCGCGATAGGCGCGCGACAACCAGGCGCACAGTTTGAGGTAGCCGTCGCGGGAGGCCGCCAGAAGGATGGCGCGAAACGGACGATCGCGTTCCGAGTCGTGCGTGATCCACACGTCGCAGCCGGCGATGGGCTTCAGGCCGGCGCCGCGCGCCGCCTTGTAGAACTTGATGAGGCCGAACGCGTTGGCCAGATCGGTAAGAGCGAGCGCGGGCATCCCGTCGCGCACCGCCGCGGCCACCGCGTCGTCGATCCGGACCGTGCTGTCGACGACCGAGTATTCGCTGTGCAGGCGCAGGTGGACGAAGGACGGAACGGTCATTTCGGAGATGTGCTGGACTGGTAGAATTCTACTCTGTTCACGCGCCTGGCCTTCGCGTCGGCGCTCCGCGAAGTTCCAACCGGAATCCTTCACGATGTCCTTGATTCGCTTCGCTGTTGCTCTGCTGTTCGTCGCGCTGTCGGGCTGTGCGACGGTTTCGCCACCGGCGCCGGGGCACGCCTTCGCCCGCCGCGCCGTGCGGCGCCCAAGCCCTACGTCGAACCGCCGCCGCCGCCGGTGAACCTGCAGGGATTTCCTCCGACCTACCGGCTGGGCTTCGGCGATGGCTGTGCGACCGCCCGCGGGACCGAGCAAAAGGACGCCGCCCGCTTCGGCGCAGACGGCAACTATCGCACTGGCTGGCAGGACGGCGTCGCGCAGTGCAAGAAGAAATAGCGCGTCGCGGTGAAACCTCGTTGAAGTTGTACCCATGAGGCGTTCCACGTCGCAGTTCGTTGCCGTGCGCGGTCTGCGCTATCACGTGCGGACGTGGGGCGAACCGGGTGCGCGCAAGCTCGTGCTGTTGCACGGCTGGATGGACGTATCGGCGTCGTTCCAGTTCCTGGTCGACGCGCTGTCAGGTGATTGGCAGGTGCTCGCACCCGACTGGCGCGGCTTCGGCTTGAGCGAATGGCCGCGCGACGGCTATTGGTTCAACGATTACGTGGCCGATCTCGACGGATTGGTGCGAGCGCTGGCTCCGGATGGCCCTGTCGACATCGCCGGCCACAGTCTCGGTGGCAATGTCGCGTTGCTGTACGCGGGCTTGCGGCCCGGACGGGTGCGCAAAGTCGTGTCGCTCGACGGCTTCGGCATTCCCGGCGAGGGACCGGAGGTCGCGCCGAAGAAGTTCGCGGCTTGGCTGGACGCGCTGGAGGATTCCCCGGCACTGGCACCGTATCGCGATCTGGCCGCCGTCGCGGATCGCCTGCAGAAGAACAATCGCCGGCTGCCGCGCGAGCACGCGGAGTTCCTGGCTTCGCATTGGGGAGAGACGCTGGCCGATGGCACGGTGCGGCTGCGTGCCGATCCGCGCCACAAGCTTCCTTTCCCGAACGTGTACCGGCTGGAGGAAGTCTTCGCGATCTGGCAGCGGATCGCCGTGCCCGCGCTGTGGGTCGCGGCGGACGATTCCAGCATTCCGCGCTGGCTCGCCGGCGGTGGCGATCCGCAGGCCGAGATCGCGCGCCGGATGGCCCACGTTCCCGGCGCACGCCTGGTGACGATCGCGCGACGCCGGGCACATGCTGCACCATGACCAGCCGGAAGCGGTCGCGCGCGAACTCGAGTCGTTCCTCGCCTGATGGCGCCGAGCCTTGCCGTGCAGTCGCGGCGCGGCGCTTACGCGGCGCTCGCGCTGCTCACGCTGATCTGGGGCAGCAACTGGATCTTCATGAAGCTCGCGCTGCAGTCCGCGAATCCCGTCATCTTCAACGTGCAGCGAACATGGCTCGCCACCGCTGGTCCTGTTCGCCGTGCTGTTCTGGCGGCGCGGGTCCGCTGCTGCCCGAGTCGTGGATCGCGGTCATCGTGACCGGCTTGTTCCAGACGACGATCAATTTCGCGTCGACGACGATGGCCGTGGCCGGCGGCGGTGCCGGGCGCGCGTCGGTGCTGGTGTTCACGATGCCGTTCTGGACGCTGCTGTTGGCGTGGGCGGTCCTGCGCGAACGCATCAAGGGCTATCAGTGGCTCGCGGTCGCCTGCGCATTGTTCGGCATGGTCCTGCTGGTCGAGCCGTGGCAGTGGCACGGGGACTTCGCGCCCAAGCTCTGGGCCGTGCTGTCGGGGTTCGGCTGGGCGGCCGGCACGGTCGCCACCAAGTATTTCCAGCGCGGACATCGCTTCGATGCGCTCAACTTCATCGCGTGGCAAATGCTCGTCGGCGTACTGCCGCTGACGCTGCTGCCGTTCCTGTTCGAGTTGCCCGCCACGCAATGGAGCGGCACCTTCATCCTGCTGCTGTTCCAGGTCGGCGCGGTGTCGACGGCACTGGGGTTTCTGCTGTGGATGGCAATATTGCGCTGGCTGCCGGCGGGCACCGCGTCGCTCAACATGTTCGCCATTCCGGTCATTGCGCTGCTGTCGTCGATGGCCGTCTTCGGAGAACGCCTCAGCCGCGGCGAATGGATCGGCATCGGCTGCATCGGTATCGGCCTCGCGATCATTTCCATCGACGCGTGGTTCGGCAACCGCCGCAGCGGGCAGGCCGTCACCGAGCCGACGCCGCTGGAGGGCGGATAGTCGCGGGAGCAAACGCCGTATTGCGAATCGCCACAGCATTGACGCAGATCAACGTAACGCGAATTGTTCGCATTCGTATTGACCGTGAACGCGATGCTTTGTATGCTCCTTGCTTCCCCTTTGAAGGAAGCATTCCCATCATGCATTCGCTGATTCGATTTTCCGCCGCCGTCGCGCTGGCTGCCGCGACGATGTCCCCTTCGTACGCCGCGGACGAGCCGGTCTTGAACCTCTATTCCGCCCGCCACTATCAGACCGACGAAGCGCTGTACGACAACTTCACCAAGGCCACCGGCATCAAGATCAACCGGATCGAGGCCAGCGACGAGCAGTTGCTTGAACGCCTCAAATCCGAAGGCGCCAACAGCCCGGCGGACATCCTGCTGATCGTCGATGCCGCGCGCCTGTGGCAGGCGCAGCAGCTCGGGCTGTTCCAGCCCGTCAAGTCCGGCGTTCTCGACGACAGGATCCCGGCGAAATTCCGCGATCCGGCCGGCAACTGGTTTGGTTTTTCGTATCGCGCTCGCGTCATCGTCTACAACAAGGCCGCAGTGAACGCGTCGGACGTCGCGACCTACGAGTCGCTGGCCGATCCGAAAAACAAGGGCAAGGTCTGCACGCGTTCGGGCAGCCATCCGTACAACCTGTCGCTGATCGGATCGGAAATCGCCGACCTGGGTGAAGCGAAGGCGGAAGCATGGGCCAAGGGTGTCACGGCGAACATGGCTCGCGCGCCCAAAGGCGGCGATACCGACCAGATCAAGGCGGTGGCCGCGGGGGAATGCGGCGTCGCGCTCAGCAACACGTATTACTACGCGCGGCTGCTGCGTTCCACGCAGCCGGCCGACCGCGAGGTCGTCGCGAAGACCGCCGTCGTCTTCCCCGACCAGGCAGGCAAGGGCACCCACGTCAACATTTCCGGCGCCGGCGTGATGAAGAACGCACCGCATCGCGACAACGCGGTGAAATTTCTCGAATACCTGGCGGGCAACGATGCCCAGCGCTACTTTGCCGACGGCAACAACGAGTGGCCGATCGTCGCGTCGGTGACGGTTGCCAATCCCGCGCTGGACGCATTCGGCAAGTTCAAGATCGATCCGCTGCCGATCGCCACACTCGGCAAGAACACGACGGAGGCGCAGCGCGTCGCCGACCGCGCGGGATGGAAGTGACGACGTAATCCGGCCGCCGGCCGTATCAACCGGCGCGCACGGGTGGACTGCGCCGGGACATGCGCGCGAGCGTCAACAGCGGCACCAGTCCCACGACGACGATCGCCAGCGAGGGCAGCGCGGCTTCCGCAAGGCGCTCGTCCTTCGCCAGCATGTACGCCTGCGTCGCCAGCGTGTCGAAATTGAATGGGCGCAGCACGAGCGTCGCGGGCAATTCCTTCATGACGTCGACGAATACCAGAAGCAGTGCCGCCGCGGCGCTGCGCCCGAGAAGCGGTGCGTGGACGCGCGTAAGCGTGCCGATGACGCCTGCACCCAGACCGCGTGCTGCGGCGTCCATGGCCGGCGTGATGCGCGCAAAGCCTGGTTCGATGCTGTTCCATGCCACGGCGAAATAGCGGACCAGATAGGCATAGATCAGCGCGAACACGGTGCCTGTCAGCAGCAGGCCCGGGCGCTGCGCCCCCTGGTCTTGAAGGACGTCAGCCAGCCAATTGTCGAGTGCCCCCAGCGGCAGTAGCACGCCGACGGCAAGCACGGTACCCGGCACCGCGTAGCCCAGCGTCAGCACGCGGCTGCCGATGCGCGTGACCGCGCCCGGCCCGAGCCTTGCCGCGTAGGCGACGAGCGTGGCAACGACGACCGCGAGCGCTGCGGCCAGCAGCGCCACCCGCAGGCTGTTCCATGCCCAACCCAGAAATCGATCGGTCAGCACCACCTGCGCATCGGCGAACAACAGGCGCAGCAGCAGCAGACCCGGAATGACAAAGCCGACCAGCAGAGGAATGGCGCAGATGAGCGTCGCGCCCCAGCCGCGCACGCCGGTCAGTCGCGCTGGCGCATAGCGCGATGTCTGCCTGCCGCGCGGGCCGCCGGTTGAGCGTCGCGCGCCGCGGGATGCCCGCTCAAGGGCGACAGCGAGGATTACGAAGGCCAGCAGCGCGGTGGCAAGCTGCGCGGCGGCGGCACGATCGCCGAGCGAGAACCACGCGCGATAGATGCCCGTAGTGAACGTGTCGACGCCGAAATACGCCACCGTTCCATAGTCGGCCAGTGTCTCCATCAGCACCAGCGCGGTGCCGGCGGCGATGGCCGGACGCGCCAGCGGAAGTTCGACGCGCCAGAAAGCTTGCCGGCGATCGAGTCCCAGCGTACGCGCGGCCTCCATCAGCGCGGGCGGGCCCTCGATGAATGCGGTTCGAGCCAGCAGGTATACATACGGATACAGCGCGAACACGAACATGGTCGCCGCGCCGCCCAGCGAGCGCACGTCGGGAAACCAGTACTCCTGCCGCGACCAGCCGAACATCTCGCGCAATGCAGATTGCAGCGGGCCCGCATACTGCAGGAAATCGGTGTACGCGTATGCCATGACATACGAAGGCATGGCCAGCGGCAACATCAATGCCCATTCCAGGAAACTGCTGCCCGGAAAGCGACGCCGGGCGATGAGCCAGCCCGAGATGGTGCCGCCCACCGCCGCACCCAGCGCCACCAGCACCACCAGCGCCAGCGTGTTCGCGACGTAACCGGGCAGCACGGTGTTCGCCAGGTGGATCCAGGTGGCGCCCGTTCCCGGGACGAGCCCGCGCGTGACGATAGCCAAAATCGGTAGTGCCGCGCACGCGGCGAACACCATCGCCAGCGCTGGCAGCCAACGCGGATTACCGCGCACGCTCACATGCCTTCTGCGCCGGACACGCCGCGCGGTGGATCATCCGGGGTTGCCGCATCGCCGCATTATAGAAGGGGTGCGCGCAATGCGCGTGACGATTGCGCAGTCATCCGAGCGCGATCGTCGCGTCGCTTTCCCGACGTAGAATGGCGCGCATGGCCGCATCCGTCACCGTCCGCGAACTCGTCCATGCCTACGGCACGCATCGGGTCGTGCGTGGGCTGGGCTTCACGCTCGAACCCGGTGTGATCGGTTGCCTGCTCGGGCCTTCCGGGTGCGGCAAGACCACGGTCCTGCGCTGCATCGCCGGCTTCGAACCGGTGGAGGAAGGCGAGATCATCCTTTCCGGCAAGGTGGCGTCGAGGCCGGGAATGCAGATCCCTCCCGAATTGCGGGGCGTCGGCATGGTGTTCCAGGACTATGCCCTGTTCCCGCACTTGAGCGTCGCCGGAAATGTAGCGTTCGGACTCAAGCGGCTGACCGAAGCCGCGGCGCAGTCGCGCACGGCCAGCATGCTCGAGTTGGTCGGCTTGGTCGAATTGGCCGATGTCTATCCGCACGAGCTCTCCGGCGGACAGCAGCAGCGCGTCGCGCTGGCGCGGGCGCTGGCCCCGGGGCCGGGGCTTCTTCTTCTCGACGAGCCGTTTTCCAATCTCGACGTTGATTTGCGCGAGCGCCTTTCGCTCGAAGTCCGCGCGATATTGAAGAGTGCCGGCACGACGGCGATCCTGGTTACTCACGACCAGCACGAGGCCTTCGCGCTGGCCGATGAAATCGGCATCATGAACGATGGCCGAATCGAACAGTGGGATACGGCCTATAACCTGTATCACCGGCCACGCACCCGGTTCGTGGCGGACTTCATCGGCCAAGGCGTGTTCGTGCGCGGCGTCGCGGATGTCCACGGCCGGATGCGCACGGAATTGGGCGAGCTCGAAGGCGATTCACGTAGCGACGTGTTGCTTGGCGCCGCGCTCGACCTGTTGCTGCGTCCCGACGACATCCTTCACGACGATGCCAGCCCATGGCGAGCGGAGGTCACCGCCAAGGCGTTTCGCGGCGCCGAGTTCCTGTACACGCTGCAACTGGATTCAGGCACCCGTGTGCTGTCGCTGGTGCCGTCGCATCACGATCACGCGATCGGCGAGCGCATCGGCATTCGCCTGGCTGTCGATCATGTCGTCGCGTTTCCCGCGGAAGGCTGACACGACGTATCAGCATCGCCGAGCGGAGTGGGCGAACGCATCCACCGACCCCGTGCGGGCGGCGTTGGTTCAGGACGAAGCGGTGTCGCCCATCTGCGACTGCAGGTAGTTTTCCAGGCCGACCTTCTCGATCAGGCCGATCTGTGTCTCGAGGAAGTCGATGTGCTCCTCCTCGGACTCCATGATGTCCTCGAACAGTTCGCGGCTGATGTAGTCGCCGACGGTTTCACAGTGGGCGATGGCGGCCTTGAGCACCGGATGCGCGGCACGCTCCAGCTTCAGGTCGCACGCCAGGGCCTCCGGCACGCTCTCGCCGATCATCAGCTTGTTCAGGTCCTGCAGGTTCGGCAGGCCCTCGAGGAAAAGGATGCGCTCGACCAGTTTGTCGGCATGCTTCATCTCGTCGATCGACTCGTGGTATTCGTGGTCGCCCAGGCGGTTGAAGCCCCAGTTGCGGAACATGCGCGCGTGCAGAAAATACTGATTGACCGCGGTGAGTTCGTTGGTGAGCACCGAATTCAGGTGCTGCAGGACGGTCTTGTCACCCTTCATGCCTATCTCCGGGGGAATGTCACAAGCGTGTCGCTAGTGCGAGACGTGCATGATGAACCGCGCCGCGCACGCGCGCAACGGCGGTCATTGGCGGGTCAGGCGGGTGAAGCTAGTCGTCGCCGGCGCCGGCGACCGCGACGGCGTAGGGACAATGGGCGGCCAGCGATTCGGCAAGCACCGAACGTGCGCAATCGGTGCAGCGGCCGCAGCACGTGGCCACGCCCAGCGTTGCGGACAGGTCATTCATCGAGCGCACGCCGAGCTTGACCGCGCTGCGGATTTCGCCGTCGGTGACTGCATTGCAGACGCATACGTACATCGCGGCGTCTACCTATGCCGCGCGCGTCGCGGGCGGCGGCGTGCCGCGGTCGCGCCACCAGGCAACTGCCAGCCAGCCGGCCGGGATCAGTACCATCAGGTACGTCAGCCATTCTCCGTACCGGCCCTCAGGGCCGTAGGGCTCGGTCGCGGCATGCCAGAACTCGTTGTCGATGCCTGGGACGACGCCGGCTTCGCTGAATTCGTGGAACGCGTAGATGAAGAGCTGAATGGTGAAAAGAATCAGGAAGACCGAGGTGACCTGGAAGAAGCGCTTCAAGTTGACGCGCTGTCCATAGCGCGACCACGCCCACGCGACAAGCGCAGCCAGAATGAGTCCGAAGGTGGCGCCGGCCAGCAGGTCGCGCGAGCCTTGCTCGAACAACAGCGTGGTCAGGATCAGCGCCGTTTCCATTCCTTCGCGGACGATCATGACCAGTACGAATGCGAATATGCCAATCCACGCGCCGGTGGTCGACTTCTGCGCCGCCGCCTCGACCTTGGCGGCGATGTCGCTGCGCATCCGCTTGGACGCCTTCAGCATGTAGAACACCATCGACAGCACCATGAGGCCGGCCGCCAAGGCAAGGAAGCCCTCCCACAGCGGCTTGTTCTCGGCTTGACCGAAGAAGTATCCTGCCAGTACCGACAACGCTACACCGACGCCGGTGCCCCACAGCACGGCTGACGCCCAGCGCGACACGATGAGTCTTGCGCAGGTACGCCAGCGTGATGGCTACGATCAGGAAGGCTTCGATGCCTTCGCGCAATGTCACGAGCAGCGTGGCCAGCATATGGTGCGGTCTCCTTCGATCGGCTTGGCGGCAACGAACTCCGCAGCCTCAGGCGGTACGCTAATACGAATGATTCGCATTATGAATGCGTTTTAGGGGAAACGCAAGCGGCCTGATCTGACCCGGCCGGCGGTCGGATCGGGACCTGCGGGCGGCCGGCGCCGCCGTACCGGCCGTCCATGCGGGGCGCACAGGGCGAACCGGTAGAATGACGGTCCGCCGGATCGCATGCCGGCGCAATTTTTCCTGCCGCCCGCCATGACGCAAGCAGCGCCGCCCGACCTTTCCAAACTTCGCATCGATCGCACCTTGGCCCCGGTGGTTACGCGCCGCCGCCGGCGCTGGCTATGGTGGGGTGGCATCCTGCTCGTCGTGGCGGTGGTCGGTGGCTGGTTCGCGCTGCAGCCGCGGGCGGTGACAGTGCAGACGGCCCCGGTGGTCACGACCTACCCGTCGCAGCAGTTCGTGCTGCTCAACGCGACGGGTTACGTCGTCGCGCAACGCAAGGCCGCGATCTCGTCGAAGGCTACCGGACGCCTCGAGTGGCTCGGCGTAGCGGAAGGTTCGCGCGTGAAGGCCGGTGACATCATCGCGCGCATCGACGCGCGGGACGTGGTGGCGCAGGGCGAAGGCGCGCAGGCCAGCGTCAAGGCGTCCCGGGCGGCCCTGGAACAGGCGTTGGCAGAGGAGCGCGATGCCGTGGCGCAGTTGAAGCGCAACCAGGACCTGCTGGCCAAGGGCTTCGTGTCGGCTGCCGCCGTGGACACCGCCCGTGCGCGCGCGGAAAAGGCGACGGCGGGTGTTGCCAACGCGCGGGCCACGATCAACGTCACCGAAGCCTCGTCGCGCAATGCTCAAGTCGCCGTCGACTACACGGTGATCCGCGCGCCTTTCGACGGCGTCATCCTGTCCAAGAGCGCCAACGTGGGCGACCTGGTCACGCCCTTTTCCAACGCCGCCGATTCCAAAGGCGCCGTCGTGTCGATGGCCGACATGAGCACGCTCGAGGTCGAGGCCGACGTCGCCGAGTCCAGCCTGTCCAAGGTCGCCGTAGGTCAGCCCGCGGAGATTCTGCTCGACGCGCTTCCGGATACGCGCTTTCGCGGCCGCATCAGCCGCATCGTGCCGACCGTCGACCGCGCCAAGGCCACCGTCATGACCAAAGTGAAGTTCGACGCGATCGACCCGCGCATCCTGCCGGAAATGAGCGCCAAGGTGAGCTTTCTGTCGCAGGAGGTGACCGCGGAACAGCAGAAGCCGATGCTCGCGGTGGCCGCCGATGCGCTCGTCCAGCGCGACGGTCGCACAGTCGTCTTCGCCATCAAGGATGGCGTGGCCACGGCCGTGCCTGTAACGACGGGAAAAAAAGTGGGCGACCTGACAGGCATCGCCGGCGACGTCAGGAGCGGCGACAAGGTCGTGTCGAAGCCGCCAGAGAATCTCTCGTCGGGCACGCTGGTAAAGCCCGCGAAATAGCGCGGAAAATACCGCGATGCAGATCGAGTCGTCCCAGGCGGTGCCCGACGCCGTCACACGTGCCGACGCGCCGCTGGTCGCGATCCGCAGCCTCACCAAGTACTACACGCGAGGCGAGCAGGTCATCCCGGTGCTGGTCGACATCAACTTCGACGTCATGGCGGGCGACTACATTGCGCTGATGGGACCGTCGGGCTCGGGCAAGTCCACGCTGCTCAACCTGATCGCCGGCATCGACAAGCCGACGTCGGGCGAAATACGCGTCGCGGGCGTCGATATCGCCGGGTTGTCGGACGGCGACCTGGCTGCGTGGCGCGCCGCGCACGTCGGATTCATCTTCCAGTTCTACAACCTGATGCCGGTGCTCACGGCGTTCCAGAACGTGGAGTTGCCGCTCCAGCTTACTTCGCTGGCACGCGCGGAGCGGCGCGAGCGCGTCGGGACGGCGCTGGCGCTGGTCGGACTGGAGGACCGCATGGACCACTATCCGAACGAACTGTCCGGCGGGCAGCAACAGCGCGTTGCGATCGCACGCGCGTTGATCACCGACCCGACGTTGATCGTCGCCGACGAGCCCACCGGCGATCTCGACCGCACGACGGCGGAAGAAGTGCTTGGCCTGCTCGAGCGCCTAAACGCCGAGTTGGGCAAGACCATCATCATGGTGACGCACGACCCGAAAGCCGCCAGCCACGCGCGCAAGATCGTGCAGCTGGAAAAAGGCGTGTTGGTCGGTTGACGAAAGAGCTCGTGCCATGTTCGTCCCGATGATGGTCCTCAAGAATGCGTTCCGCCACAAGCTGCGCACATCGCTGACGGTCGTCGGCATCGTCGTCGCCATCACGGCCTTCGGCCTGCTGCGCACGATCGTCGATGCGTGGTACGCGGGCGCGGAGGCGACCTCGTCGGCGCGACTGGTCACGCGGAACGCGATTTCGCTGGTCTTTTCGATGCCCCTCACCTACGCGCAGAAAATCCGGCAGGTACCAGGCGTGACCGGCGTGTCCTGGGCCAACTGGTTCGGCGGCGTCTACATCACCGAACGCAACTTCTTCCCGCAGTTCGCCGTCGACGCAGCGACGTACCTCGACATGTATCCGGAGTTCGTGTTGAAGCCGGAGGAAAGAAAGGCGTTCCTGGTCGACCGCCGCGGCGCCGTCGTCGGGCGCAAGCTGGCCGACCAGTATGGCTGGAAGCTGGGCGACCAGATTCCGCTGCGCGGGACCATTTTTCCCGGGACATGGACGTTCACGTTGCGGGCCATTTACGACGGCGTCGACGCCAAGACCGACGAGACGCAGTTCTTCTTCCACTGGCAATTTCTTAACGAGACGGTGAAGGCGCGATTCCCCAGGCGAGGCGACCAGATCGGCGTCTACGTCGTCGAGATCCGCGACCCGACGCAGGCCGCCGCCATTTCGCAGGACATCGACGCGACGTTCAAGAATTCGCTCGCAGAGACGCTTACCGAGACCGAAAAGGCGTTCCAGCTCGGGTTCGTGGCGATGACCGAGGCGATCCTGGTGGCCGTGCAGGCGGTGTCGTTCGTCGTGATCGTCATCATCATGGCGGTGATGGCCAACACGATGGCGATGACCGCGCGGGAGCGCTACAGCGAATACGCGACGATGAAAGCGCTGGGCTTCGGCCAGGGCTTCGTGGCGCTGCTCGTGTTCGCAGAGTCCATCGGCATCGCGCTGGCCGGCGGCGCGCTGGGCATCCTGCTCACGTTTCCGCTCGCCAATACCTTTGCCGGCGCCATGGGGACGCTGTTCCCGGTCTTCTTCGTCAGCCGCGAGACGGTGCTCATGCAACTGGCCGCGTCGCTGGTGATCGGCGTCGTGGCAGCCGGCGTGCCGGCATGGCGCGCGGCGCGGGTGCGCATCGTCGACGGCCTGCGCGCGATTGCCTGATGAGCAACGTCCCCTTGAGCTACATCGCGCGCAATCTCACCGCGCGCAAGTTGACGACGGCGCTGACCGCGGGCGGCATGGCGCTGGTCGTGTACGTGTTCGCCACCGTGCTGATGCTGTCGGCCGGGCTCGAGGAAACGCTTGTGGCGACCGGACAGCCGGACAACGTGATCGTCATCCGCCGCAGCTCGCAGACGGAAGTGCAAAGCGGTGTCGATCGGGCCTCCGCGGCGATCGTCGAGTCGCTGCCGGACATCGCCACCGGTGCCGACGGCAGGAAGCTCATCTCGAAGGAGCCGGTGGTCCTGATCAGCCTTCCGAAGCGCGATTCGGGCAAGGCGTCCAACGTCGTGATCCGCGGTACCACGCAAGCCGGCCTCGAGCTGCGGCCTCAGGTGAGAATCGTCGAAGGGCGGATGTTTCAGCCCGGGACGTCGGAGATCGTCGCCGGCAGGTCGATCGCCAACGGCTTTCGCGGCGCGGCGCTGGGCGAAACGCTGCGATTCGCGCAACGCGACTGGACGGTGGTCGGCGTGTTCGACGCCGGCCGCACCGGTTTCAATTCCGAAATCTGGGGAGATGCGGAGCAGTTGCTGCAGGCGTTTCGCCGCGTCGCATTCTCGGCGGCCATCTTCAAGCTCGCGGACGACAGTCGCTTCGATGCGGTCAAGGAGCAGATCGAGAGCGATCCGCGACTGCAGCTGGAGGCCAAGCGCGAGACGCTGTTCTATGCCGATCAGTCCGCGGCGCTGTCCAAGTTCATCTCCTACCTGGGCATCACCATTTCCGTGATATTTTCCGTCGGCGCGATCATCGGCGCGATGATCACCATGTATGCGAGCGTGGCGTCGCGCACCAACGAGATAGGCACACTGCGCGCGTTGGGCTTCTCGCGCGTATCCATCATGGTGGCGTTCCTCGGCGAGGCGCTGCTTCTGGGTCTGGTCGGCGGCCTGATCGGGCTCGTCGGCGCGGCGTTCATGCAGGCATTTTCGATTTCCACGATGAATTTCCAGACGTTTGCCGAGATCGCCTTCGGCTTCACGCTGACGCCCGGCATCATCGCCGCGTCGATCGCCTTTGCGCTGATCATGGGTTTCGTCGGCGGGTTCCTGCCGGCGGCGCGCGCGGCGCGGATGAAGATCGTCGACGCGCTGCGCGCGGCATGATCGAATCCGTGCCGTTGAAGGCGCTGCGCGCGCATGCGGTGCGGCGCACGCTGTTCGCGCCTGCGTCATTGCCGGTGGCGATCGACGCGCTGGGTTTCGTGCAGCTCGATCCGATTCGCGCTCCCGCGCGTGCCGCGGATCTCATCCTGCGCCATCGTGTCGCCGGCTATCGCGCCGGCGATCTCGATCGCGCCTACCCGGAACTGCCGCTGGCCGAGGATTATGTCCACGTCTATGGCGTGATGCCGGCGAGCACGCAGCACCTGCTGCATCCGCGGGTGCCCGGTGCCTGGCATGTCGAACAGGAGCATCCGCGCATGGCCGCGCGCATCCTCGATCACGTTCGCAGGCACGGCATCACCCATCCGCGCGACCTGCACGCGACGCTGGGCAAGGCCAGCATCCGCAACGGCTGGGGCGGCAATTCGGCTGCGACGACACGTATGCTCGAGTCGCTGCAGTACCGCGGCAAGCTGCGCGTGGCCGGACGCGAAGCCGGCATCCGCCTCTACGCGCTTGCCGACGCGCGGCCGCGCGCGCGCGCAGCGGCCACACGGGCGGCCGAGGTGCTGGCGCTGTTGCTGCGCCTGTACGCGCCGCTGCCCGAGGGGAGCCTGCGCAAACTCGCGTACATGGTCAGCGGCATTTCGATTCCGGAGGACCTGGCGGCGCAGGCCATGGCGCGCATGCTCGCAGGTCCAACGGTTCGGCGCGTCGCGGCCGGCGGGGCCAACTTCGTCATTCCGGCCGGCGAGGCGCTCGATGCGCGAAGCGAGGATCGCGTGGCCTTGCTGGCGCCGTTCGATCCGCTCGTCTGGGACCGGCGCCGTTTCGAGCTGTTCTGGGGCTGGGATTACCGCTTCGAAGCGTACACCCCGCCTTCGAAGCGCCGCTTCGGGTACTACGCACTGCCGATGCTGTGGCGCGAGGACGTGATCGGCTGGGCCAACGCCGCGAATGTCGAAGGGACGCTGCACGTGAACGTAGGCTTTGCGAAGTCCCGTCCGCGTGGCGCCACGTTCCGCCGCGCGCTGGATTCGGAGGTCGCGGCGCTCGCGACTTCGATCGGGGCCACCGATTTGGCGATCACGCTCGCATGACGATGAGCATACCGATGCTGTTCCTGGTGCCGACGCTGATCTGGGGCTCGACGTGGCTCGCGATCACTTTCCAGTTGGGCACCGTGCCCCCGGAAGTGTCCGTGTGCTACCGGTTCGCGCTGGCCTCGGTGGTGCTCGCGGCCGGGTGCCTGGCCACCGGCCGGTCGCTGCGTTTCCGTCTGCGCGATCACGCCTACCTGGCGGGGCTGGGCGTGCTGATGATGGGTTTCAACTACATCTGGATCTACCGTGCCGAACAGCTCATCACGTCCGGTCTCGTCGCCGTATTGTTCTCGACGCTTGTGTTCATGAGCCCGGTCGCGATGCGGCTGGCTTTCGGTACGCCGCTGCGGGTCCGGACGTTTGTCGCGGCGACGTTCGGCGTAACCGGCGTGGCGCTCCTCTTCCTGCCGGAATTGCGGGAGGCACAGCAGGGTGGCGCCGTTGCCCTCGGCATTGCACTGACGCTGGCGGCGACCGCGTCGGCCGCAATCGGCAACCTGATCGCCATACGGAATCATCGTGCCGGATTTCCGACGCTGCCGGCTACCGCGTGGGGACTCGGCTATGGCGCGCTGCTGGCAGCCACGACCGTGGTTATGCAGGGGACGCCATGGACGTTCGACGCGCGGACGCCCTACGTGCTGTCACTGCTCTACTTGTCGCTGTTCGGCAGCGTGATCGCGTTTGCCGTCTACTTCACGCTGCTCAACCGCGTGGGCGCGGGTCCGGCTTCGTACACCACCGTCTCCACGCCGATCATCGCGATGACGCTGTCCACGCTGTTCGAGGGTTACCGCTGGGACTGGCCCGCCGCGGTCGGCGTGGTGTTAGTTGCCTACGGGATCTGGCTCGCGCTGCGGCCGGCGAAGCCAGCGGCAGACAATGTCAACAAGGACGTCACCTAGGACGTCACTCCAGCGTGATCTTCGCGTCGACGATCAGCTTCTTCCAGCTCGCGAGGTCCGTTTCGATCAGGGTGCCGAGTCGTTCCGGCGGGCCCGAGACGATTTCGGCGCCTTCGCGCTCGAGCCGTTCGCGCACGTCGGACTGCGCCAGGATCTTGCGTGTTTCCGCGTTGAGCCTCGCGACGATCGCCGCGGGCGTACCGACGGGCGCGACGATGCCCCAGTAATTGATCACGTTGGCGTTCGGCACGCCTTCCTCCTGCCAGCTCGGCACGTCGGGAAGTTGCGGGATGCGCTTGGTCCCGGTCACGGCGAGCACCTTCATTTTCTTCGCGAAGACCTGGGGCAGTGTCGCCGGAATCGACGCCGTCATGGCCTGGATGTTGCCGGCCAGCAGGTCCTTGGTGGCGTCGGCGATACCGCGGTAAGGAACGTGCACGACGTTGATTCCCGCCCGCGCATTCAGGAGCTCGAGCGCGAGATGGTTGATGCTGCCGGTGCCCGCCGAGCCATAGTTGAGCGTGCCCGGTTTCTGCTTCGCGAGCGCGATGAATTCACGCATCGTGTTGGCGGGCACGTCGTTGCCGACGACGAACGCCAGCGGTCCCGCCGCGATAGGCGCGACGGGTACGAATTGCTTCACCGGATCGTAGCCCGGGTTCTTCGACGAGGCTGCGACGGTCGTGAACGGTCCGGCGACGAACAGCAGCGTGTAGCCGTCGGGGTCGGCACGCGCGGCTTCGCTGGCGCCGATCGCGCCGCCGGCGCCCGTCTTGTTGTCGATCAGGATAGTGGCCTGCATCGATTCGCCGAGCTTCTGCGCGACGTAGCGCGCGACCGTGTCGGTGCCCGCGCCTGGCGGGAACGGCACGATCAGCCGAATGGGTTTCGCCGGATAGGATTCCTGGGCGCTTGCCGTCCATGCCAGCAGCGCGGCCGCCACAATGGCCAGCCAGCGGACAAAGTTCTTCATCACGTCATCCTCCCCCGCCCAGATTGAAGAATTCGCGGCGAGCCCGCATGCTCGACACGCGCGCCAGCAACAGGTCGAGATGGGCCGGGACGTCGACGAAATTCAGCCGCTCGCTGTTGATGATGAGGCACGGCGCTTCGTCATACTGGTAGAAGAAGCGCGAATAGGCGTCGGCCAGCCGCGCCAGGTATTCGTCCGGAATCGACCGCTCGTAATCGGCGCCGCGCATCTGCACGCGGTGAACCAGCGTGTCGACGGGTGCCTGCAGGTAAATGACGAGGTCGGGCGTCGGCGTTTGCGGCTTCAGATGGCCATAAACCTTTTCGTACAGCGCGTACTCGTCTTCGGAGAGGTTGAGGCGGGCGAACAGCGGATCCTTGTCGAGCAGGAAATCCGCCACCGTCGGGCTGCGGAACAAATCCAGCTGCGACAGCCCGCGCAACTGGTCGGCGCGCTGGAACAGGAACGTGAGCTGCGTAGGCAGCGCGAAGCGCGGCATGTCTTCGTAGAAGCGCGACAGGAACGGATTGTCCTCCGGCTGCTCGAGCAGCATTTCCGCGTCGAGGCGGGACGCCAACTGGCGCGCGAGGCTGGTCTTGCCGGCGCCGATCGGCCCTTCGACGACGATGTACCGGCACTTCTCTAGTTCCATGGGGGCGCGCGCAAGAGGGTGGATTCAGTGCAGGACATGACTGCGCGTGCGCACGATGCGCTGCCCTCGCACCGCCTGTTTCAGCCGCCGCGCCAGGCCGCGGCCCGGGACCGTGACCGCCGGAGCGATGTCGAGAAGGGGCTTCAATGCGAACGCCCGCTCGTGCATGCGCGGGTGCGGCACCGTCAACTGCTGCAGACGCACGACACGGCGTCCGTATAGTAGCAAATCGAGGTCGAGCGTCCGTGGCGAATTGCGCGGCACATCGATGCCGCGTTCGCGTCCCTGCGCGCGCTCGATGGCCTGCAGATGCATGAGCAACGATTTTGGCGCAAGCGACGTGCGCAGCGCGACGACGGCGTTGACGTAGTCGGGCTGGTTGACGTCGCAGGCAAGCGGGGCCGTCGCATAGTTGGGTGACAGCGCAACGACGCGCGTCGCCGGCACGCGCTTCAGTGCCGCGACGGCGCGCGCGATCTGGCGGCGGGGGTGCGCAAGGTTGCTGCCCATCCCGATGAACGCGACGGTCGACATTGCGCGAGAGCTTCCCCGGTCCTAATCGCTGTCGGCCGGTTCCGCGGCGGGCGGTCCCTCGCCCGCGTGTGCGTCAGCGCGGTGCTTGCGCCCGCGACCCCGCGAGCGGCGGCCTTTCTTGGGCGCTTCGTCCGGCTTGAGCATCGCCTCGCGCTCGTAGTCGCTCGCGTCCTGGAACTTCGTCCACCAGTCGACCAGCGCCATCGGCACCTCGCCGGAAATGCCGCGCAGTTCCAGGAAGTCGTACGCGGCGCGAAAGCGCGGATGCTCGAGCAGGCGGTAGGGACGCGCGCCGGCGCGCTGTTCGAAGCGCGGCTGCAGCGACCAGATCTCCTTGATCGCGGCCTCGAAGCGGCGTGGTATCGAGATGCGCTGCGCCTGCTGCTCCAGCACGTTGTCCATCGCATCGAACAACGCCGGCAACGGCTTTTCGCCGCGACCCTTGGCACCGTTCCACGTTTGCAGCACCTCGTGCCACAACAGCGTCGCGAACAGGAACGCGGGCGACACGGGCTTGCCATCGCGCACGCGCCGGTCGGTTCCGGCGAGCGCGGCGTCGATGAACTTCGGGCCGAGCGGTTGTTCCAGGATTACGTCGAGCAGAGGCAGCAGTCCGTGCGACAGGCCGTGCGCGCGCAGGCTCTTCAGTGTTTCCGCCGCGTGACCGGACAGCAGCAGCTTCTGCATTTCGTCGAACAGCCGCGCGGGCGGCACGTTCTGGATAAGGCCGGCGAGCTTGGGAATCGGCGCGGCGGTCTTGGCGTCGATGGCGACGCCGACCTTGGCGGCGAGCCGGACGGCGCGCAGCATCCGCACCGGGTCTTCCCGGAAACGCGTCACCGGCGGACCGATCAGCTTCAGACGCCGCGCGCGCACATCCGGCACGCCGCCGACGTAGTCCCAGATTTCCTCGGTGGCCGGATCGAAGTAGAGCGCGTTGATCGTGAAATCGCGGCGCGCCGCATCCTGCGCCTGCGAACCATATACGTTGTCCGACAGCAGTCGGCCGTGCTCGTCGGTGGCGTCCTCGCCGGTTTGCGCCGCGCGGAACGTCGAGACCTCAAGGACTTCCGCGCCGACGTGCACGTGGACCAGCCGGAAACGGCGGCCGATGATGAACGCGCGGCGAAACAGCGGCTTCACCTGTTCCGGCGTCGCGTTGGTCGCGATGTCGAAATCCTTCGGCGTCAATCCCAGCAGCAGGTCGCGCACGGCCCCGCCGACCACGAATGCCATGAAGCCGGCTTCCTGCAATTTCTCGGTGACCGCGCGGGCGCCGCGCGGCACCTGGTCGCGCCGCACTGCATGGGCATCGGCCCGATAGATTTTCGGGCCGCGCGTCGTCCTGCCGGGGATAAGGCGGGCGAACAGGCGGCGGATCATCGGGTGGGAAAGGTCATCGACGCTGGCAAAAGTACGCGGCGGCGGAAGGCCAAGGCGGGTCGGAAAATGCGTCGCGAAGCCACTTGCGGAAAGCGCGCGATCATAGCATGCCGGGTGTGATCGCCGCGTCCCGCCAAGCCCCCGGTGCGATGCCCTCGAGCGTCCACGGACCCACGGCCCAGCGGACGAGGCGCAGCGTCGGCAGGCCCACGGCAGCGGTCATCCTCCGCACCTGGCGATTGCGGCCCTCGGCGAGGACGAGTTCGAGCCATGCGGTGGGGATCGCCTTGCGCACGCGTATCGGCGGGTTGCGCGGCCACAGTCCCGGTGGTTCGGCGATGGCCCGCGCCGACGCGGGGCGAGTCGGCACGCCGTCGATGTCCACGCCTCGCGCCAGTCGTTGCGAGCTGCGTGTCGGAGGGAATGCCTTCCACCTCGACCCAGTAGGTCTTCGCGAGCTTATGCTTCGGATGCGCAATGCGCGCCTGCAACGCACCGTCCGCGGTCAGCACGACCAGGCCCTCGCTGTCGGTATCCAGCCGCCCGGCGGGGTAGACGTGTGGCACGTCGACAAAATCCTTCAGCGTCGGGCGCGCGCCGTCGCCGGTGAACTGGCACAACACGCCGTACGGCTTGTTGAGGAGGATGACGCCCGGGTTTGATGCAGGCCAATCCCGGGGATGCGCGCGCGTGGCAGGATTTGTCGGTTTCACGGATAATTATAGGTTTGGCGAAACCGGGGGCCGCCTCCGGTCGCAGACACCTAGCAGCACCTATTCCGGAGTCCCCATGCCCACGTTTCAGCACGTCAAGGTCCCCGCCGGCGGCCAGAAGATCACCGTCAACAAGGATTTCAGTCTCACGGTACCGGACAACCCGATCATCCCCTACATCGAGGGCGATGGCACGGGCTTCGACATCACGCCGGTGATGCTCAAGGTGGTGGACGCCGCGGTGGCCAAGGCCTACGGCGGCAAGCGGAAGATCCACTGGATGGAGATCTATGCCGGCGAGAAATCGACGAAGGTGTACGGCCCTGACGTCTGGCTGCCGGACGAGACGCTGACGATCCTCAAGGACTATGTAGTGTCCATCAAGGGGCCGCTGACCACACCGGTCGGCGGCGGCATCCGCTCGCTCAACGTGGCGCTCCGGCAGCAGCTCGATCTCTACGTCTGCCTGCGTCCGGTCCGTTATTTCAAGGGCGTGCCGTCGCCGGTGAAGGAGCCCGAGAAGACCGACATGGTCATCTTCCGCGAGAATTCGGAGGACATCTACGCCGGCATCGAATGGGAGGCGGAATCCCCGCAGGCGAAAAAGCTCATCGACTTCCTGATCAAGGAGATGGGCGTGAAGAAGATCCGCTTCCCGGACACGTCCGGCATCGGCGTCAAGCCGGTGTCGCGCGAAGGCACCGAGCGCCTGATGCGCAAGGCGGTCCAGTACGCGATCGACAACGACCGCAAGTCGGTGTCGATCGTGCACAAGGGCAACATCATGAAGTTCACCGAAGGCGGCTTCCGCGACTGGGCCTACGCACTTGCGCAGAAGGAATTCGGCGCCAAGCTGGTCGACGGCGGTCCGTGGTGCTCGTTCAAGAATCCGAAGACCGGCCGCGAGATCGTGGTCAAGGACGTGATCGCCGACGCCTTCCTGCAGCAGATCCTGCTGCGGCCGGCCGAGTACGACGTGATCGCGACGCTGAACCTCAACGGCGATTATGTTTCCGATGCCCTGGCGGCGCAGGTTGGCGGCATCGGCATCGCGCCGGGCGCGAATCTTTCCGACACCGTCGCGATGTTCGAGGCCACGCACGGAACGGCGCCGAAGTATGCCGGCAAGGACTACGTGAACCCGGGTTCGGAAATCCTGTCCGCGCAGATGATGCTGGTGCACATGGGCTGGAAGGAAGCCGCGGCGCTGATCGAGGTGAGTCTCGAAAAATCAATCCTCGACAAGGTTGTGACCTACGACTTTGCGCGCCTGATGCCCGGCGCCACGCAGGTGTCGTGTTCCGGATTTGGCCAGGCGATGATCGACCGGATGTAGGACGGCGCGAGCTGTTGCAAAAAAGCCCGCCGACCGGCGGGCTTTTTGCTTATCGGGTAACCGACGAGCGGTCGCTGCCGACACGGCAAACATCCCCGCACAATGTAGGGGCAATCCATCGATTGTCGAACCCCGCTTTGCATTCGGTCAAGTCATCTCCACATCTAAGGGGTCACTACTTGATAAAACCGTTGCATTCGTCAAACATTGACCCCAAATTGATCCGGAGTATCGTAGAAGGACATGTCCAACCAGGAACAGCACGGCACCGTACTCGAGGCGCTGAACGTCAAGGTCAAGCCGCCACCGCTGTTCAAGGTGTTGTTGCTAAACGACGACTACACGCCAATGGACTTCGTGGTCGTCGTCCTGCAAACTGTATTTGCCATGAGTCGGGAAAAGGCCACGCAAGTGATGCTGCAGGTACATCGGGAGGGGATGGGCGTCTGCGGCACCTACACGCGCGAAGTGGCCACCGCGAAAGTCGAACAGGTGGTCAACATCGCGCGCAAGCACCAGCATCCATTGCAGTGCACGATGGAGGAGGCATAAGCGTTAAGTGGTCGTTCAGGGCCGGGAATCGTCCCGGCTGAGATCGAATGGCGTGAAGGAAGGTCGATGATTGCGCAGGAACTGGAAGTCTCCCTCCACATGGCCTTTGTCGAGGCCAGGCAGAAGCAGCACGAGTTCATCACCGTCGAGCACCTGCTGCTCGCGATGCTGGACAACCCGTCCGCGGCCGAGGTCCTGAAGGCCTGCGGCGTGGACCTGGACGAACTCCGCGGCGTCCTGTCCGACTTCATCCAGGAACACACGCCGCGCTTAGCGCCGCACTCCGACGCCGACACGCAGCCCACGCAAGGCTTCCAGCGCGTGATCCAGCGCGCGATCCTGCACGTCCAGTCTTCGGGCAAGAAGGAAGTCACCGGTGCCAACGTGCTGGTCGCGATCTTCGGCGAAAAGGAATCGCACGCCGTCTATTTCCTGAATCAGCGCGGCGTCACCCGGCTGGACGTCGTCAACTACATCGCGCACGGCATCACCAAGACGCCGCAGCAGAAGCAGGACAAACAGGAGCAAAAGGGCGCCGACGAGGAAAACGGCGGTGAAGCCCAGGGTGCGCTCGACGCCTACACGGTCAACCTGATCGCGCTGGCCAAGTCGGGGAAAATCGATCCGCTGATCGGCCGCGAGCACGAGCTGGAGCGCGTCATCCAGGTGCTGTGCCGCCGGCGCAAGAACAATCCGCTGTTGGTCGGCGAGGCGGGCGTGGGCAAGACCGCGATCGCGGAAGGGCTCGCCCGCCGCATCAACGAAGGCGACGTGCCCGAGCTGCTCAAGGAGTACCAGGTCTATTCGCTCGACATGGGCGCGCTGCTGGCCGGCACCAAATATCGCGGCGACTTCGAGCAGCGGCTGAAGGCTGTTCTCAAGCAGCTTGCCGACAATCCCAAGTCGATTCTTTTCATCGACGAAATCCACACGATCATCGGCGCCGGCGCTGCGTCGGGCGGCACGCTCGACGCGTCGAACCTGCTCAAACCGGCGTTGTCGACGGGCGCGTTGAAATGCATCGGCGCCACGACGTATGGCGAGTATCGGCAGATTTTCGAAAAGGACCACGCGCTGTCGCGGCGATTCCAGAAAGTCGACGTGCCCGAGCCGTCGATCGCCGAGACCATCGAGATCCTGAAGGGCCTGAAGACCCGTTTCGAGCAGCACCACGGCGTCAAGTACGCACCCGCGGCGCTCACCAGCGCAGCGGAACTGGCCGCACGCTTCATCAACGACCGGCATCTGCCCGACAAGGCGATCGACGTGATCGACGAGGCGGGCGCCGCGCAGAAGATCCTGCCCAAGTCGAAACAGAAGAAGGTGATCGGCAAGGCGGAGGTCGAGGAGATCGTCGCCAAGATCGCGCGCATCCCGGCGAGGAACGTTTCGTCGGACGACCGCAATGCGCTGAAGACGCTCGACCGCGACCTGAAGAACGTCGTGTTCGGCCAGAACAAGGCCATCGACGCGCTGGTGTCGGCCATTCGCATGGCGCGGTCGGGACTGGGCAACCCGCGCAAGCCGATCGGTAACTTCCTGTTCAGCGGGCCGACGGGTGTGGGCAAAACCGAGGTCGCGCGCCAACTCGCCTATTGCCTGGGCGTCGAGCTGCTTCGCTATGACATGTCCGAATACATGGAGCGCCACGCGGTGTCGCGGTTGATCGGCGCGCCCCCGGGCTACATAGGCTTCGATCAGGGCGGGCAACTCACGGAAGCCGTCACCAAGCATCCCTACAGCGTGGTGCTGCTCGACGAGATAGAGAAGGCGCACCCGGATGTATTCAACATCCTGCTGCAGGTGATGGACCACGGCACGCTGACGGACAACAACGGGCGCAAGGCCGATTTCCGCAACGTGATCGTCATCATGACGACCAACGCGGGCGCAAGCGAACTGGCCAAGGGCTCGATCGGCTTCACGCAGACGAAACAGGCGGGCGACGAGTCGGCAGAGATCAAGCGCATGTTCACGCCGGAGTTCCGCAACCGGCTGGATGCGACGATCTCGTTCGGGTCGCTCGACCACGACGTCATCCTGCGCGTGGTCGACAAGTTCCTGCTCGAGCTCGAGGCCCAGCTGCACGAGAAAAAGGTCGACGCGTCGTTCACGCCGGAGTTGAAGGAGTTCCTGGCCAAGAAGGGCTTCGATCCGCACATGGGCGCGCGACCGATGGCCCGCCTGATTCAGGACACCATTCGCAAGGCCTTGGCGGAAGAGCTGCTGTTCGGCCGACTGACCGGCGGGGGCAAGGTGACGATCGACATCGGTTCCGACGACAAGGTCAAGCTCGTGTTCGAGGAGACGCCGGAGGAGGCTCCCGTCGTTTAACGGCGACGAAAAACCGAAGTTCGAAAACGGCGCCTCATGGGCGCCGTTTTTGTTCCACGACCTGGAAAACGCGGCGCACGGCCGACCGTACTCTCAGTGCTTGATGAAAGGCACCGTGTCGGTCGCGTGTTTTTTCTGTTGCTTGAGCGTCTTCTTTTCCTTGGGCGTGTGCTGTGGCTTCTTCTTGCTAGTCTTCGGGGGCTGATGGGACATGTTCGCTCCTTTGGTTCTATACGCTCCGTGTCATACAGGCCGGCCAAGTATGACTCTGCGCGCTCAGCGCTCGGATCGTCTGTTCGGTATCCAACATATGAGTGTGGACATCCGGCAAAGGGACGCCCGACGGCTACGGGCGTCTCGGTTCCCTGCGTTCAAGCCAATGTATCGGCCCAGATGTTGCGTGCCCACGCGAACGCGTAGCTCCCCTCGAGTTCGCTCATCGCCGTCGAGACGCCGCCGGCGCCGGCTACCGGGACCACAGTCTTCTTGTCCTTGTCCCATTGGTGCACCGAACACACGTGGATGGAATCCTTGTCGGTGACCATGCTGTAGCAGGTGTTGTTGAGCACCGGAGTCGGATTCGGCGGCTGTCCGGCCAGCAGCGCGATAACCGCCGCGGCGCAGACCTTGGCATGCTGGTTCGCCATGTGGCCGGACTTGGGCATCCCCGTCGCGACCTGTATCGCGTCGCCGAGGACGTGGATGTTCCTGACCTTCACCGATTCGAAGGTCTGGAAGTCGACGTCGCACCAGCGATCGTTGGCGGTCACCACGCCCGCCGACCGCGCGATCGCGCTCGCGCGCTGCGGCGGCAGGACGTTCAACACGTCGGCTCTCACGTCGTCGTTGACTTCGAACTTCGCGGTTCGGGACGCGACGTCGACATCGGTGAGCACGTGATTCGCCCGATACTCGACGATGCCCTTGTACTCGTCAGCCCACGCCTTCTTGAACAGCGGTCCTTTCGACGTCACGTCGCCATTGCCATCCAGGACCAGCACCTTCGACCTGGGCTTCGCACGCTTGAAATACCACGCGACCTGGCATGCACGCTCGTAAGGACCGGGCGGACAGCGGTACGGTGCAACCGGTATCGACAGCACATAGACGCCGCCATCCGGCATCGCTTCGAGCTGCCTGCGCAACGCCAGGGTTTGCGCTCCGGCCTTCCATGCATGCAGCACCTTCGATTGCGCGTCGGCGT
This sequence comes from uncultured beta proteobacterium, assembly GCA_963742145.1. Lineage (GTDB taxonomy): Bacteria > Pseudomonadota > Gammaproteobacteria > Burkholderiales > Casimicrobiaceae > VBCG01. Next base: position 239,998 of record CAVUKS010000003.1, on the reverse strand, counting down.
TATTGAGTGCCGGAACCTTGTCCCACATGAAGTCGATCCCCGGGGACAGGATCAGGCGGTCGTAGGAGAGGTCGCCGCCGCCCGCGAGCTTGACCGTGCGCTTGTCGGCGTCGACGGCTATTGCCATATCGCGAACGACTTTCACGCCATGTCGTCGCGTGAGGTTGTCATAGCTTACGGTGAGGTACGCCATGTCCTTGCTGCCGCCCAGGACGAGGTTCGACATCGGACACGAAATGAATTCCGGAGCCGGTTCGACGACCGTGACATCGATGCCGCCGTTGCTCCACATTCGGATGTATTTGGCCGCGGTCGCGCCGCCGTAGCCGCCGCCGACAACGACAACTTTTCCCGACGTGCTGCCGCTCGTCGTCGCGCAGCCGGACAACGCGAGCGCCGCCGCGCTGCTGCAGCCTGCGGCCGCCATCTTCAGGAAATCCCGACGCTCCCATGTCATCGTCGAACTTCCGCGAACGCGGCTCATTTCGGGGCCTTCTGTTCCGAGAACCAGCCGGCGATGAGTGCGAGCTGCTCGTCCGTATAGCCCTTGGACAGCTGGTGCATGATCGACGCGGGCTTGGCTCCGCTCTTGAATTCCTGCAACTTGCTGATCATCGTTGCCTTCGCCATGCCGGCAAGGGGTTCGGTGCCGCCCTGGCTGACGCCTCCGGTGCCATGACAGTTCGCGCAGGTCGCGGCGAGATTGCGAGCGAGATTGGGATCGGGGCTCTGCGCCGCGGCGGCGACGACGGCGAGCGCCGTCAATGCGGCCAAGCCGATAGGCAACATGCGCATGATGGATCCTCCTTGATGCGACGGGTGAACGACTGCGCGGAGCGCACCGCATGAAGCCGCGTGTGACGGTTCTCCAGGTTTCATTATGGCGCGCCGCTCGCTTTAGGAAAAATGAGTTCTGCGCGGTCATGGGGCGCATCGGCGCGCGGGGATCAACTCGAAGCGTTCAGTCGCCTCGTTTCGGTGTCCGGGCTTAGATCGTCCCCGCGCCCGAGTTGCGAAATTGGAAACCGTTTTCAGCCGGCTGTGGCCGTGATGGCGTCGGCCAGTTTCGTAGTCATCAGAAAAATAGCTAGTTACATCAACGAGTTGTGGTCTATTTTGGCACGATGCGTCGCCAATCCCGGCGCGCTGATCAAGTGCAACGCAGCAACATACGCCGGAAAAATCGACCGATTTGTTCCGCCAGACGGAAAGAGTTTTTAAGTGACTGATAAATAGGACGAAATAGTATGATGCGTTGCGCAAATTCTGCTTGAAACCTGCTCGTCACTTTGCTAACGTGAAGTCGTCACGAGTCGCGATCCGCAGCATCAGGCGGGACGCGGCGAAGAGGGGTGTGGTTCACCCATCCACGCCCGCCCGACCGGCAGAGCGATCCTCTCCGGTCCGTGCAGCGAGGCTTCTTGCGGCAATGGTCGCCGGAGGTCTTTGCAACGCAGGTGCCTCGCGCGATGCGCGCGGTGCCGCTGACCAACGTGCCGTCGCGTTTGCGACGGCGTGGCCGACACGAGATGGGAGCACGCATGAACTACGACCTCGAAGCAGCTAGGCTTAAGAAGGACTGGGCGGAAAATCCCCGCTGGAAGGGCATCAAGCGCGGATTTTCGGCGGAAGACGTCGTGCGGCTGCGCGGATCGGTGCACATCGAGCACACGCTGGCGCGCCGCGGCGCGGAGAAGCTGTGGAAGCTCGTCAACGAGGAACCGTTCGTCAATTCGCTGGGTGCCATGACCGGCAACCAGGCGATGCAGCAGGTGAAGGCCGGCCTGAAGGCCATCTACCTCTCCGGATGGCAGGTCGCCGCCGACGCGAACATCGCCGGCGAAATGTACCCGGACCAGTCGCTGTATCCGGTCAACTCGGTGCCGAACGTCGTCAAGCGCATCAACAACACGTTTGCGCGCGCCGACCAGATCCAGCACATGGAAGGCACCGGCGACATCGATTTCTTCGCGCCGATCGTCGCCGACGCCGAGGCCGGTTTCGGCGGCGTGCTCAATGCGTTCGAGCTGATGAAGGCGATGATCGAAGCCGGCGCCGCCGGCGTGCACTTCGAGGACCAGCTGGCGTCGGTCAAGAAGTGCGGCCACATGGGCGGCAAGGTGCTCGTTCCGACGCGCGAGGCGGTCGACAAGCTGGTCGCGGCGCGGCTCGCAGCCGACTGCATGGGCGTGCCGACGATCCTGCTGGCGCGCACCGATGCCGAGGCGGCCGACCTCGTCACGTCGGACATCGACGACAACGACAAGCCGTTCCTCACCGGCGAGCGGACCATCGAGGGCTTCTACAAGACTCGCAACGGACTCGACCAGGCGGTTTCGCGTGGCCTGGCGTACGCGGCCTACGCCGACCTGATCTGGTGCGAAACGGGCAAGCCCGACCTCGATTTCGCGAAGGCATTCGCCGAAGCCATCCAGGCCAAGTACCCGGGCAAGATGCTTGCATACAACTGCTCGCCGTCGTTCAACTGGAAGAAGAACCTCGACGACGCGACCGTCGCCAAGTTCCAGCGCGAGCTGGGCGCGATGGGCTACAAGTTCCAGTTCATCACGCTGGCCGGCTTCCACAGCCTCAACTACTCGATGTTCAACCTTGCACACGGCTACGCGCACGAGCAGATGACGGCGTTCGTCGAGTTGCAGGAGGCCGAGTTCGCGGCGATGAGCAAGGGCTTCACGGCCATCAAGCACCAGCGTGAAGTCGGCACGAGCTACTTCGACGCGGTGACCACGACGATCCAGGGCAGCCAGGCGTCGACCACAGCGCTCAAGAACTCGACCGAGGACGAGCAGTTCTTCGAGAAGCCGAAGACGGAGCTGCACGTCGCCAACGGCTAGACGACCTTCCGCAACACCGCTGCAATTGCGCCGCGCCATCCCGTCCGGGGTGCCGCGGCGCTTTTCCATTAGGACCGAACACGCGGCACCTTTGTGCCAGACTCCCCGGCCGAGCGAACTACCGTGGCCCAAGCCGGTCGGATACAACATGGCAACCATCGCATCGTCCGACCCGCGTACGCCGGAAAACACGGACGCCCCGCGCGGCGTTCGCGCGTTCTTCGCGCTTTCACCCGACGCCGAAGTCCGCGAATCCCTGGCGGCGCTCGGCCGTGACGTCGCGCGCCGCTGCAGGGGAAGGGCCGTGTCTCCGGAGAATGCGCACCTGACCCTAGCCTTCATCGGCGACATCGACAAATCCGCATTGCCGGTGCTGCAAAGCGTCGGGGACGGCGTGCCCAAGTCCGGATTCGACGTGAATTTCGATTCCCTTGGCGCGTGGCGGGCCTCGGGAGTCGCGTGGATCGCGCCGTCCGTCTTGCCTCCGGCGTTGCAGCGGCTGCACGCCGCGCTCGCCAAGTCTCTGGCGGACGCCGGTTTCGCGCTCGAGACAAGGCCATTCCGGCCGCATGTCACGCTGGCACGCCGCTGTCTGCAGCCTTTGCCGCGCGCGCGCAGCGCGCCGATCGTCTGGCACGCGGACAAGCTGCACCTGGTCGGTTCGGAATTGCGGGCGGACGGGCCCGATCTACCGCGACCTGGCTTCCTGGGAACTGGCGGCGCGCTAGGTCTCGCTAGCGCAGGGCAGCAGGCTAGGCCCCGCGTTCGACCGGCAGCGCCGGATCGGCCGACCATTCGCTCCAGGATCCCGGATACAGGCGCGTGCCTGGCAACCCGGCCAGCTCCATCGCGAGAATATTGTGACAGGCGGAAACGCCCGAGCCGCAGCTATGCACGACGCTCTCGTGCGACGCGCCGTCGAGCAACGCCGTGAATTCGGCGCGCAGGAATGACGGATGCTTGAACGTGCCGTCAGCGTCGAAGTTCAGCGTGAATGGACGGTTGTGTGCGCCGGGAATGTGGCCGGCGACGGGACCGAAGGGCTCGACCTCGCCGCGAAAACGCTCCGGCGATCGGGCATCGATCAAGAACAGCGTGTGGCGATGCAGGCTTGCGCGCACGCCCGACGCGTTCACCGTGGGTGTTACGCGACGAATACCGAAATTCGACGGGTGCGCTTCCGGCACGTCGGCGTTCACCGCGCGGCCCTCTTTCACCCACTTGGCGAAGCCGCCGTCGAGAACGGCGACGGCCTCGTGCCCCAGCCAGCGCAGCATCCACCACAGCCGTGCCGCGTACATGCCGTTGGCCTGGTCGTAGGCGACGACCTGTTTCGTCTCGTCGATGCCAAGACGCGAAAAGAGCGCCGCGGCCGCTTCGGGCGTGGGCAGAGGATGGCGACCGTTGCGACCGGTCTTGGGTCCGGACAATTCGCGCTCGAGATGGACGAACTGCGCGCCGGGGACGTGCGCCTTCGCGTATTCGGCCTCGCCCCAGGTGTCCTGCTGCACCAGGTCGTGGCGAACGTCGCAGACGACGATGTCCGGCCGAGCGATGGCGTCGGCCAGCTCGGCGGTGGAAATCAGCGTGGTGAACAAGTGCGAATCCTCTGGTCACCCGCGCATTGGCGCGCAGCGAAGTTACAGATGCGCGATGTGCGCTTCCATTTCACGGCGGTAGAATTCGTGGAAGTGCTGCATGCCGTCTTCCATCGGCGACTGATAGGGACCGATCTCGCTTCTGCCGGACCGGTACAGCGCGAGCCGCCCCGCATCCATCCGTTCGGCAATCTCGTCGTCTTCCTTCGCCGTCTCCATGTAGGCGGCCTGTTCGGCCTCGACGAATTCACGCTCGAACAGCGCGATCTCCTCGGGATAGTAGAACTCGACGACGTTCATCGTCTTGTCCACGCCTTGCGGGATCAGCGTGCTGATGACGAGCACATGCGGATACCACTCCAGCATGATGTTCGGATAGTACGTGAGCCAGACCGCGCCGTGCTGCGGAATCTCGCCGCGATAGAAATCCAGCACCGCCTTGTGCCAGCGCTCGTAGGTCCGCGACCCGGGCTTGGACAGGCTGTTGTTGATACCGACCGTCTGTACCGAGTACCAGTCGCCGAATTCCCACTTCAGGTCATCGCAGGTGACGAACTGGCCCAGACCGGGATGGAACGGTCCGACGTGGTAGTCCTCGAGATAGACCTCGATGAAGGATTTCCAGTTGTAGTTGCATTGGTGCATTTCGACCCGGTCGAGCATGTAGCCCGAGAAGTCGAAGTGCTTGACGCCCAGCGCGGCCAAGTCCTGCGCGACGTTGCGCGGACCGTCGAACAGCAGGCCGTTCCAGTGCTGCAGCGGCGTGCGGCCTAAGTTCAGGCAGGGCTTGTCGGCGAAGTGCGGCGCGCCCAGCAGCTCGCCCTTCAGGTCGTACGTCCAGCGGTGCAGCGGACACACGATGTTGCGCGTGTTGCCGCGCCCGTTGTACATGAGCGCCTGGCGATGCCGGCAGATATTGGACAGCAGTTCAACGCCTTCGGCGTTGCGCACGAGCATCTGCGCCTCGCCTCGCGCGGCGAGCGCCTGGAAGTCGCCGACATTCGGCACCATGAACTCGTGGCCCACATAGCCTGGCCCGCGGGCGAGCAGAAGCCGCTGCTCGATTTCCAGCACACGGGGATCGCAATACCAGGAAACGGGGAACTGCGTGCTGGCCTGACGCAAGCGTCCGGCCGTTGCGAGGTCCGACATACGGGCCAACCCTTTCGCGAAATTCGGTTGCTAGCAACCAACCCAACCCAACAACCCGGGACGACGGCTTTCGTGAAACTGCGGGCTTCACTGAAAAAGCCGCCCCGGACCGCTTTGCTAAGTCGGCCGCGCGAAAGGTGAATTCGCTCTGGCCGCGTCGTCAAAAGATGTTAGTATATTGTGCTTTACGTAAACAGGTCAAGACCTTAGCGCGTTTTCCGCGGCGCTTAAAACCATGCCCACGCCTGCCGACTCGCCCCAGACCTTCGAAGCCGCGCTCGCCGAGCTCGAGGAAATCGTCGCCCGGATGGAAAGCGGCCAGCTTCCACTCAAGGAGTCGCTGACGGCGTACAAGCGAGGCGCCGAGTTGCTGACGCTTTGCCAGGCATCGCTGAAGGACGCGCAAGCGCAGGTCGAAGTTCTCGAGCAGGGCGTGCTGAAGGCGTTCGCGACGGAAGGCGATGCCGATGCATCCTGACCTCGCGTTTCCGGTCTGGACGGGCGAGCGGCAACGCCGTATCGAGGATGTCCTCGACCGCGCGCTGCCGCGCGCCGATGAGCTGCCTGTCCGCCTGCACGAGGCCATGCGCTACGCCGTGCTCGGTGGAGGCAAGCGCATTCGCCCGTTGCTGGCCTATGCCGCCGGCGAGTTCGCGGACGCCGATCCGGCCGTCGTCGATGCGCCGGCCGCCGCCGTCGAGCTGATTCACGCCTACTCGCTCGTCCACGACGACCTGCCATGCATGGACAACGACACGCTGCGGCGCGGCAAGCCGACCTGCCACGTCGCGTTCGGCGAAGCCTTCGCATTACTTGCCGGCGACGCGCTGCAAGCGCTCGCGTTCGGTCTGCTCGGCGCAGGCGCGATGCGCTCGTCCGGCGCCGCGTGCGCGATGCTCGCGACTGCGGCAGGCGCGCCCGGAATGGCGGGTGGCCAGGCGATCGACCTCGCAAGCTCAGGCACCGCGCTGGCGTTGCCGGAGCTGCAGACGATGCATCGAATGAAGACGGGCGCGCTGATACGCGCGGCGGTGCAGCTGGGCGCCGCGTGCGGACGGCCGTTGACGCACGAGGAATCGTCGGCGCTGGACGTTTACGCGCGTGCGGCGGGCCTCGCGTTTCAGGTCGTCGACGACGTCCTCGATGTCGAGGGTACGGACGCCGCGCTGGGCAAGACCGCGGGAAAGGACGCAGCGCAGCAGAAACCGACCTACGTGTCGCTGCTGGGATTGGAGCCGGCCAAGACAGCACGCTGAAGCGTTGCGCGCTGAAGCCGCTGGCGCTCTGGCGCCGTTTCGCGGCAGCGCCCGCCGCCTGCTGGAACTTGCCGACTGGATCGTGTTGCGCAACCATTGATGCTGACTTCCATGTATCCGTTGCTCGAACGCATCAACAAACCCGCCGACCTGCGCGCCCTTGACCGGGGCGAACTGCGCGACCTGTCGCGGGAGCTGCGAGCCTTCCTGCTCGCCAGCGTCGCGCAGACCGGCGGGCATCTGTCGTCGAACCTGGGCACGGTCGAGCTGACGGTGGCACTGCATTACACGTTCAACACGCCGCGACGACCGCATCGTGTGGGACGTCGGCCACCAGACCTACGCGCACAAGATCCTGACCGGCCGTCGCCTGGCCATGGCGAAACTGCGCCAGGCGGACGGCCCGTCGGGCTTTCCGCGCCGCGTGGAAAGCGAATACGACACGTTCGGCACCGCGCATTCGTCGACGTCGATTTCCGCGGCACTGGGGATGGCGGTCGCGGCGAGGCTCAAAGGCGAGGACCGGCGCGCGATTGCCGTGATCGGCGACGGTGCAATGAGCGCGGGCATGGCGTTCGAGGCGCTCAATAACGCCGGCATCAGCGGCACCGACCTGCTGGTGATCCTGAACGACAACGACATGTCCATCAGCGAGCCGGTTGGCGCGCTCGATCAGTATCTCGCAAAGGTCTTGTCGTCGCGGCTGTACAACACGGTGCGACGCAGCGGCAAGGAGATGCTGGCCAAGCTGCCGTCGCCGGTGCACGAAATCGCCCGGCGCGCGGAAGAGCACGTCAAGGGGATGGTGCTTCCCGGCACGCTGTTCGAGGAGTTCGGCTTCAACTACATCGGCCCGATCGACGGCCACGACGTGGACGCGCTGGTGAAGACGCTCGCCAACGTCCGCGAACTCAAAGGGCCGCAATTCCTGCATGTCGTCACGCGCAAGGGCTATGGCTATCCGAAAGCGGAGGAGGATCCGATCCTCTATCACGGCGTGGCGAAGTTCGACCCGGCCGTCGGCTACAACCTCAAGCCTTCGTCCAAGCCGAGCTACACGCAGGTATTCGGCGACTGGCTGTGCGACATGGCGGCGAAGGACTCCCGCATCGTCGGCATCACCCCCGCGATGCGCGAAGGCTCGGGGCTGGTCCGCTTTTCGCAGGAGTTTCCGAAGCGCTACTTCGACGTCGGCATCGCGGAGCAGCATGCGGTGACGTTCGCCGGCGGCCTGGCGTGCGAAGGCATGAAGCCCGTCGTGGCCATCTACTCGACGTTCCTGCAGCGCGCCTACGACCAGACGATTCACGACATCGCGCTGCAGAACCTGCCGGTGGTCTTCGCGATCGACCGGGCCGGCGTCGTCGGCGCGGACGGCGCAACGCACATTGGCGCGTTCGACCTGTCCTACCTGCGGTGCCTGCCGAACATGACGGTGATGGCGCCGTCCGACGAGAACGAATGTCGCCAGATGCTCTACACCGGCTGCACGCTCGATTCTCCGTCCGCCATTCGCTATCCTCGCGGCAGCGGGCCGGGCGCCGTCATCGAAGCCGAGATGCGCGCGCTTCCCATCGGTCGCGGCGAGTTGCGGCGCGAGGGCAAGCGCAGGCCGCACCGCATCGCGATCCTCGCGTTCGGTTCGATGCTGCATCCGGCGCTGGCGGCGGCGGAGACGCTGGATGCCACTGTCGCCAACATGCGCTTCGTCAAGCCGCTCGACGCGGAACTCATCCTGAAGCTGGCGCGCGAACACGACGTGCTGGTCACGGTCGAGGAGAACGTCGTCGCCGGCGGCGCCGGCAGCGGCGTGTCGGAAGTGCTCGCGGCCGATGGCATCGCGGTGCCGATGCTGCACCTCGGGCTGCCGGACCGGTTCATCGATCACGGCGACCCGGCGATGCTGCTCGCGCAGGTCGGGCTGGACGGCAAGGGCATCGCCGCCTCGATCGAAGCGCATTTCGGTCAGCACAAGGCCGAACCCCGCGTCAAGCCGGCTGCCTAGCGCAAGCCGTTACAATGCCCGCACGATGAACCGCCCCGAACAGCCCGACCTGCTGATGCCGATTGCCGACGTGCAATCGGAGACGGACGAACGTCACCTGGCGATCGATCAGGTCGGCATCAAAGGCATCAGGTTCCCGCTGGCATTTGCCGACAAGGATGGCGTTGCGCAGCCCACGGTGGCGCTGTGCAACGTGTACGTCGCATTGGCCGAGGACCGCAAGGGCACGCACATGTCGCGGCTGGTCATGCTGCTCGAGGAACGGGCGGGTGCGGCGCCGCTGTCGGTGGCCGGGTTGCGCGCGATGCTCGACGACCTTGTCGTCCGCCTCGATGCGCCCGCAGGGCGGATCGAGCTCGCCTTTCCGTACTTCGTGCGCAAGATCGCGCCCGTGTCGGGTATTGCCAGCACGATGGACTACGAAGTGAGGCTCGTCGGCGAACTGAAAGACGGGCGATACACGATAACCATCGCCGTGGCCGCGCCGGTCATGTCGCTATGCCCGGCATCCAAGGAAATTTCGGACTACGGCGCGCACAATCAACGTTCCACCATCACCATCACGGTGCGGCCGACGCAGGCGGTGTTCGTCCACGAGCTCCTGCGCATCGCGGAGGAAGAGGCGTCCTGCGAGCTGTATGGCATCCTCAAGCGCGCCGACGAGAAATACGTCACCGAGCGCGCCTACGACAACCCGCGCTTTGTCGAGGACCTCGTGCGCGGCGTCGCGGCGCGGCTCTCCGCCGACCCGCGCTTCGACGCCTTTCGCGTCGAAGCCGAGAACTTCGAGTCGATCCACAATCACAGCGCGTACGCGCATATCGCGCGCGGCATGTAGTCGTCGCTCGTCGCGCCGGCCTGGCGTTTCGTCCGTCCCCGTCGCTGCTCGTCCGACCTTAAGACGTCGCCCGACGGCACCGCGACTACAATGCGCGGTGACCCGCGGCCCTGTCCCGGGAACCTACGCGCCCGCACCGCATGCCACGCTCGCTGAAAGCCCGCTACGACGCGTTCGCCGAACGCATCCTCGCCTCGCTCTCCGAAATCGAGCGGCGCGAAGTGCGCACATTCGACCAGTGGTTGTACCAGGGCGGCGGATGGAACTGGCTGGCCGGTACGGTCGTGGTGACGACGGGCACGGCGTGGATCGCATCGCGTCTGCCGTGGAACATGTCATTCCTCGAAGCGGCGGTCCTGTTCAACGCCTTTGTCTTCGTCACGCTCTTCGCGGGCCTGTCGGCGTGGTTCGGTTACCGCAGGTACAGCGGCAAGGCGTTCCGGATGGTGGTGCTGAGTCCGCTGCTCGCGCTGCTCGGCGCGTTCCTCGGCGCCAGCATTGCCGGACTCATCAAGGGGGTCAACCCCTTCGACTGGCTGCACGACAGCGCGACGCTGCGGCACATCGTCACCGGTGCGCTGGTGCTGGGGTTCGTGTACACGATATTGGTCGCGCTCATCGCGAATCTGCGCAACCGCGAATATCGCGCGCTCGCCGCCAATCTCGAGGCCGAAGCGCGGCAGAGCGAACTGTCGCGGCAGCTGGCCGAATCGAAGCTGAAACTGCTGCAGCTGCAGATCGAGCCGCATTTCCTGTTCAACACGCTTGGCAGTGCCCAGCAACTGGCCGAGAAGGCCGCGCCTGACGCCGCGCGGCTGATCAGCGACCTGATCCGGTTCCTGCGCGCGACGACGCCGACGCTGCGCGACGACGCGACGACCATCCGCCAGGATGCGCTGATGGTCCGCGCGTATTTGCGCATCATGCAGACGCGCTTGGGGGGCAGGCTCAATTGGACGGTGACCATTCCGGAGAGCCTCGAAGACGTGGTCATCCCGCCCGGCATGCTCATCACGCTCGTCGAGAATGCGATCAAGCACGGCATCGAACCGCAGCCGGAAGGAGGGCGCATCGACGTGACCGCGACGCAGGAGATCGCACGCGGACGGCGCACGCGTCGTGCTGTCGGTGGCGGATACCGGTATCGGTTTGTCCGGCCCGCCGGGCGTCAACGGCATCGGCCTTGCGAATATTCGCGAGCGGCTCGCGCTGCAGCACGGTGAGCGCGCCGCGCTGGAAACCGACGCCAACCATCCGCGCGGTTTCGTCGCGCGCCTCGTCCTCCCGCTCGGCGCAGCATCCGGCGGTGCAACGCCGGAACCGCTGATGGAAGACGTCCTCCGATGACCCGCCCGACCGCATTGATCGCCGAGGACGAATCGCTGATGCGCGACCGGCTGAAGGAAAAGCTCGGCGGAGGCATGGCCCGAACTCGACGTCGTCGCGGAAGCGGCCGACGGCCACCAGGCGATCGCGTTGTTCGCGGATTGGCAGCCGCAGGTTGTCTTCCTCGACATCCGGATGCCGGGCGTGAGCGGACTCGATGTCGCGGCCGAGATCGGCGGTGATTGTCACGTCGTGTTCATTACGGCCTATGACCAGTACGCGCTGAAGGCCTTCGACGCCGGCGCGGTCGACTATCTGTTGAAGCCGGTGGAAAGCGACCGGCTGGCCGCCACTGTGGAGAGAATCCGCCGGAAGCTGGGCTCGCCGCCCGCCGATCTTTCCGCGCTGCTGGCCGAGTTGCGCGCAAAAGTCAGTCCGCGGGCAGCCCGCATGCAATGGATCAGGGCTGCAGTAGGCAAGCAAGTCAAACTGATCCCGGTCACCGACGTCGTCTACTTCCAGGCCGACACCAAGTACACGCGCGTGGTGCTCGTCAGCGGCGAAGCGCTGATCCGCACGCCATTGAAGGAACTGCTGGCCGAACTCGATCCGGAAAAATTCTGGCAGGTGCACCGGGGAACGATCGTCAACCTGGACGCGGTCTCCGGTGTATTGCGCGAGGACGCCGAGCGCCAGTTCATCCTGCTCAAGAGCCGCCAGGAGAGGCTGCCCATCTCCCGCCAGTTCACGCATCTCTTCAAACAGATGTAGCGCACGCCGGCGAAGCCGCGGCGTCAAGGCGTGTGCCCTTAGCGCGCGCATGCGGGTTGGCCGAACATACCTGAGCTCGAATTGCGTTCGCGGGCGGCGTTACGCAGCTTTCGGTGCGCGGCTGTTAAAATCAGCAAAAGGGCGCCGGTTCCCAGCTGCCGGCGCGCAAACAGCGATCACCATGCGCCCTGTCGCCGTTTTTCGTTTCTCGCCCACCGAAGGCCCCGGCCGTTTCGGTGAATGGCTGTCCGAGCAGGCGATTCCGATGGAGCTCATCAAGCTCGATCAAGGCGCCGCCGTACCGCCGGACCTTGGCGGCTACTCCGGCATCGGCATGATGGGCGGGTCGATGTTCGTCAACGACCCGCTTCCCTGGATCGCGCCGATGTGCGGCCTGTTGCGCGACGCCATCGGCGATGGCGTGCCCGTGATCGGGCACTGCCTGGGCGGGCAACTGATGGCGAAGGCGCTCGGTGCCCGGGTTTCAAAAACGCAGACGCCCGAAATCGGCTGGCTGCACGTCGACGTGTGCGATCGTGGCGCGCGCCGCGAGTGGTTCGGCGGCCTGCCACGATTTGCGGCCTTCGAGTGGCACTACGACCAGTTCGAGCTGCCGCCGATGGCCACGCGCGTGCTCACCAATGCGTTCAACGCGGACCAGGGTTTCATCATCGACGACCGGCACATCGGTTTCCAGTGCCACATCGAGATGACGCGCGAACTGGTCGAGACGTGGTGCGCCAGCAGCACTGCGGAGCTGCCGGTGCGCTCCAATGCGCACCTGCAGACCGCAGCGGACCTGCTCGCCGACCTGCCCGCGCGCATCGCCGCGCTGAACCAGGTCGCCGATGGCGTATATGCGCGCTGGTCGCAGGGGCTCAAGCGCTGATGGCGGCGATCCGGGCGCTGCCCGACCTTCTGATCAACCAGATTGCCGCTGGCGAAGTTGTCGAGCGGCCGGCGGCAGCGCTGAAGGAACTGCTCGAGAACGCGCTCGACGCGGGCGCGACGCAAATCGACGTCGAACTCGCCGCGGGCGGCACCAAGCGCATCCGCGTGTCCGACAACGGCAGCGGCATTGCGCGCGAGGACCTTGCGCTGGCCGTTGCGCGCCACGCCACGTCGAAGATCCAGTCGGTGCTCGACCTCGAGGCGATCGCCTCGCTGGGTTTCCGCGGCGAGGCACTGGCGTCGATCGCGTCGGTGTCGCGCCTGGGGCTCGCATCGCGCGCACGGGAAAAGCCGCACGCCTGGCGCGTCGAAGTCGACGGCGGCACCGTGAGCCCGATTGCACCGGCCGCGCTGGCTGCCGGCACCAGCGTCACCGTCGAGGAACTGTTTTTCAATACGCCGGCGCGGCGCAAGTTCCTGCGCGCCGAGCCCACGGAATGGGCGCATTGCGAGGAGGCGTTTCGCCGTGTCGCGCTCGCCCATCCGGCGACCGGTTTCACGCTCGCGCACAACGCGCGCGTCGTGCATCGGCTCATTGGCGCGGGACGCCGCGTCCGCGTCGAGCAGTTGCTGGGTGACGATTTCGTCGCGCATGCTGCAGCCGTCGCCGCCGACGCGCCGGGCATCCAGATAGCGGGGCTGGCCGTGAGGCCGGCCTACGCGGCGCAACGGGGCGGGCAATACCTGTTCGTCAACGGCCGCTACGTTCGCGACCGCATGCTGCAGCACGCGCTGCGCGAAGCGTATCGCGACGTGCTGCACCACGACCGCCAGCCGGCGTTCGCGTTGTGGCTCGAGCTCGATCCGCGGCGCGTCGACGTCAACGTCCATCCGCAAAAGACCGAGGTGCGCTTTCGCGACTCGGGCGCCGTCCATCAATTCGTGCGGCACGCGGTGGAGCGCGCGCTCGCGGCCAGCGCTGCGGAACAGCCTGCCGTATCCGCCGTCGAACGCCTGGGCATCGCTGCGGCTCACCTGCCGCCGCTCGTGCCGTTGCACGCAACCGATCGCGACGCGTTCGGTGTCCGGGTCGCGGGAGCGTCCGCCGAAGTTTCCTGGCAGCAGTCCCAGTCGCCTCTCGGTCTGGAAGTCGCGGAACCTTCCGCCGTTCTACGCCCGCCTGTTCGGCGCGCGCGAGGAAGGCAATGCCGGGCAGCCGGCGCTGCCTGCCGATGACCCGCACCCGCTGGGGTTCGCGCTGGCGCAATTGCATGGCGTATATATCCTTGCGCAGAATCGCGCCGGCCTCGTGCTGGTCGACATGCACGCCGCGCATGAGCGCATCGTCTACGAGCGCCTGAAGGCTGCGTCGCATACGCGCATGCCGGTGCAGCCGCTGCTGGTTCCCGCGACCTTTGCCGCCGAGCCGCTGGAAGTCGCGACAGCCGAGGAGAACGCGGAGGCGCTCGACACGCTGGGTTTTGCGATGTCGGCGCTGGGCCCCGCGACGCTGGCCGTGCGCGGCGTGCCGGCGCCGTTGCGCGATGCCGATCCCGCGGCGCTGGCGCGCGCGGTCCTGCACGAGATCCGCGAATTCGGCAGCACGCAGGTGTTGACCGCGCGCCGCGACGAACTGCTGTCGACGATGGCCTGCCACGGCTCGGTGCGCGCGAACCGCAGCCTGACCCCGACCGAGATGAACGCGCTGCTGCGCGAGATGGAAGCCACCGAACGGTCGGGCCAGTGCAATCATGGCCGTCCGACGTGGTACCAGTTGTCGATGCCCGATCTCGACCGCCTTTTCATGCGCGGTCGGTGAACGCGGACCGCCGCGCGCCCGACTTTCGGCACTGACGCTTCGCGTGATCCCGGCCATCCTGCTGATGGGTCCGACGGCATCGGGCAAGAGCGCGCTCGCGCTTGACCTGGCGGGGCGGCTCAGCGGCGAAATCGTCGCCGTCGATTCGGCGCAGGTGTATCGCGGGATGGACGTGGGCACCGCCAAGCCGACCGCTGCCGACCGGACGCGCGTGCCGCATCACCTGCTCGACATCATCGATCCGACGATGGCCTATTCGGCGGCGGCGTTCGTGCGCGATGCGTTGGCCGCGGTGACTGACATTCGTGCGCGCGGTCGCACGCCGCTCCTCTGCGGCGGCACCATGCTCTACTTCAGGGCCCTCACCGAGGGATTGTCCGCGCTGCCTCGCGCCGATGCCGCCGTGCGCGCGGAACTCGACCGGCGAGCCGCGAACGAAGGCTGGCCCGCGCTGCATGCCGAACTCGCCAAGGTCGATCCGCTGACGGCCGCGCGCCTGGCACCCACCGACGGTCAGCGAATCCAGCGCGCGCTCGAAGTGCACCGGTTGAGCGGGCAGCCCATTTCGTCGCTGCAGGGCCGGCGCGATTCGCCAGCGGCGCTTGGCCCCAGCATTGCGTTGGCACTCGTCCCCGCCGACCGCGCGCGACTCCACGCGGACATCGCGCGGCGCTTCGAGGCCATGCTCGACGCGGGCCTCGTCGACGAATTGCGCGCGCTTGCGGCAACGCTTCGCGCTCGATCCGGCGCTGCCCTCGATGCGCTGCGTCGGGTATCGCCAGGCATGGCAATACCTGGATGGTGCCATCGATCTGGCGCAGCTGCGCGCCACGGGAATCGCCGCAACGCGCCAGCTTGCGAAGCGGCAGCTCACGTGGCTGCGCACGACGCCGGCGACGGTCTTCGACAGTGCGCGGCCGGATCTTGCCGACACCGTGGCGGCTTTCGTCCGAGGAGCGCTCCGCCAGAATGACTGGCTGAGCCCTTTCCGCCGGACTTTCCGCCGAAACGGCCGTGCTGCTGTGCAATAATCGCACTTCGCCAGAGCGAACTTCCGCAATGGCGAGACGCCACAACCATGACGGCACGCACACTCTACGACAAGCTGTGGGACAGCCACGTGATCCGCGAAGAAGCGGACGGCACGGCGCTGCTCTACATCGACCGCCACCTGGTCCACGAGGTGACCAGCCCGCAGGCCTTCGAGGGCCTGAAGCTGGCCGGCCGCAAGCCGTGGCGGATGCAATCGGTCGTGGCGACCGCCGACCACAACACGCCGACCAAGGACTGGGACCGCGGCATCCAGGATCCGACGTCGCGCACGCAGGTGGAAACGCTCGACAGGAACATCGCGGAGCACGGCGCCAAGGCGTATTTTCCGTTTCTCGACCGCCGGCAGGGCATCGTCCACGTGATCGGGCCGGAGCAGGGCGCGACATTGCCCGGAATGACCGTCGTCTGCGGCGATTCGCACACGAGCACGCACGGCGCGTTCGCGGCACTCGCGTTCGGCATCGGGACCTCAGAGGTCGAGCACGTGCTCGCCACGCAATGCCTGCTCACCAGGAAGTCGAAGTCGATGCTGGTTCGCGTCGACGGTCGACTGGCGCAGGGCGTCACGTCCAAGGACCTGGTGCTCGCGATCATCGGCCGCATCGGCACCGCGGGCGGCAGCGGTCATGCCATCGAGTTCGCCGGCGAGGCGGTGCGCGCGCTGTCGATGGAAGCGCGAATGACGATGTGCAACATGGCCATCGAGGCCGGCGCCCGCGCCGGCATGGTCGCGGCCGACGAGCGTACGTTCGATTACATCAAGGGCCGCGCGTTCGCGCCGTCCGGCGAACAGTGGGATCGCGCGCTGGCGCAATGGCGCGATCTGCGCAGCGACGACGGCGCCCGGTTCGACACGACGCACGTGTTCGATGCCGCGGCAATCCGGCCGCAGGTCACGTGGGGCACGTCGCCCGAGATGGTGGTCAGCATCGAGGACCGCGTGCCGGACCCGGATCGCGAGCGCGATGCGACGCGGCGCGACGGCATGGAACGCGCGCTGTCCTATATGGGGCTGCAGCCGAATACGCCGATGACCCAGATCAACATCGACAAGGTGTTCATCGGCTCCTGCACCAATTCGCGCATCGAGGACCTGCGGCAAGCCGCGGCCGTCGCGCGCGGGCGCCGGGTGGCCAAGAACGTAAAGCTGGCGATGGTCGTTCCGGGTTCGGGCCTCGTGAAGGCGCAGGCGGAAGCCGAGGGCCTCGACCGGGTCTTCCGCGACGCGGGATTCGAATGGCGCGAGCCCGGATGCTCGATGTGCCTCGCGATGAACGACGACAAGCTCGAGCCCGGCGAGCGCTGCGCGTCGACGTCCAATCGGAATTTCGAAGGCCGCCAGGGCAACGGCGGTCGCACGCACCTCGTGAGTCCGGCCATGGCGGCGGGCGCCGCGATCGCCGGACATTTCGTCGATGTCCGGCGGCTGTTCTAGTCCCGAGACCAGCTGCCATGCAACCCTTCCGCATCCACACCGGCCTCGTCGCGCCGCTCGACCGCGCCAACGTCGACACCGATGCCATCATCCCGAAGCAGTTCCTGAAGTCGATCAAGCGCTCGGGATTCGGCGTGAACCTGTTCGACGAGTGGAGGTATCTCGACCACGGCGAGCCCGGGCAGGACCACACGCGGCGGCCGCGCAATCCGAACTTCGTGCTGAATGAGCCGCGATACCAGGGCGCGTCCATCCTGCTCGCCCGCCGCAATTTCGGCTGCGGCAGTTCGCGCGAGCATGCGCCGTGGGCGCTGGCCGATTTCGGTTTCCGTGCGTTCATCGCGCCGTCGTTCGGCGACATCTTCTTCAACAACTGTTTCAAGAACGGCCTGCTGCCCATCGTCTTGCCGGAATCGCAGGTCGATCGGCTCTTCGCCGATACGCTGGCCTTCCCGGGGTTCCAGCTGACGATCGACCTGGACGCGGCAGATGGTGTCGACAGCGGATGGTTCGCTGATGTTCGCATTCGACATCGAGCCGTTCCGCAAGGAATGCCTGCTGAACGGCCTGGACGAGATTGGACTGACGTTGCAGCACGCGGACGCGATTCGTGCGTTCGAGACGAAACGACTGGCGGAACAACCCTGGCTCGATAAAACTTCTCCACGAGAAGCGGCGCCAGGGTAAATCGGCGCCGCCTTTTTCTTTTATGGATGTGGAAAACGCATGAAGATCGCAATCCTGCCCGGTGACGGCATCGGACCCGAAATCGTGGTTCAGGCGCAGCGCGTGCTCGACGTGCTGCGCGGCGACGGGTTGCCGATCGAGACGGAGACGGCGCCAATGGGCGGCGCGGGCTACGACGCGGCCAAGGACCCGCTGCCGCCGGCGACGCTCGCGCTCGCGCAAGCGTCGGACGCGATCCTCATGGGCGCCGTCGGCGGTCCGGCGTACGACACGCTGCCGCGCGAGCTGCGGCCCGAGCAGGGCCTTCTGCGGATCCGCAAGGCGCTGTCGCTGTTCGCCAACCTTCGGCCTGCGCTTCTCTATCCGGAACTGGCGGCGGCGTCGACGTTGAAGGCCGAGGTCGTGGCGGGCCTCGATCTCATGATCATTCGCGAACTGACCGGCGACATCTACTTCGGCCGCCGCGCGGCCGGCGCGAGACGGCCGCCGGCGACGACGAAGGCTTCGACACGATGCACTACAGCGTGCCCGAAGTGCAGCGCATCGCTCGCGTGGGTTTCGAAACAGCGCGCAGGCGCGGCCGCAAGTTGTGCTCGGTCGACAAGGCCAACGTGCTGGACACGAGCATCCTGTGGCGCGAGGTGGTGAGCGCGGTGGCGGCCGACTATCCCGACGTGACGCTTACGCACATGTACGTCGACAACGCGGCCATGCAGCTCGTCCGGAATCCGAAGCAGTTCGACGTGATCGTCACCGGCAACATGTTCGGCGACATCCTGTCCGACGAGGCGTCGATGCTCGCGGGTTCGATCGGCATGCTGCCGTCGGCCTCGCTCGACGCGCAGCAAAAGGGCCTCTACGAACCGATTCACGGCTCGGCGCCGGACATCGCCGGACAGGACAAGGCCAATCCGCTGGCGACGATCCTGTCGCTGGCCATGATGTTCCGCTACACGTTCGCGCTGCCCGACGTCGCCGCGCGCATCGAAGGCGCGGTGCGCGGCGTTCTGCGGCAGGGCCATCGCACCGGCGACATCGCCATGCCGGGCGAGAAGATCATCGGCACGCACGCGATGGGCGACGCCGTCGTCGCGGCCTTGCGGGCGGCATGATGGCGCCGCGTCGTCCCGCGATCACGATCCGCCGCGCGGCCGTCAGCGACGCGGAAGCGATCCAGGCGACCTTCGCCTCGCCGAAGGCGATGGCCGGCACGCTGCAGGTGCCATTCCCGTCGCTGGAGAAGTGGCGCAAGTGGCTGGCCGATTCACCTGCCGATGACTACGTCCTCGTGGCCGAAGTCGCGGGCGAGGTCGTCGGCAACCTGGGTTTGCACGCGACGTCGAAATCGCCGCGGCGCCGCCACGCGGCCGGACTCGGCATGTCCGTGCGCGACGATTGGCATGGCCGTGGCGTCGGCACCGCGTTGCTTGCCGCGGCGATCGACCTGGCCGACAACTGGCTCAACTACACGCGGATCGAATTGACCGTCTACACGGACAACGACGTCGCGCTTGCGCTGTACCGCAAGTTCGGATTCGAGATCGAAGGCACGCTCAAGTCCTACGCCTTTCGCGGCGGCCGCTACATCGATGCGTACACGATGGCGCGCATCGCGCCGTTGGCCGGGCCACGCCGAAGGCAATGGCAAGCAAGAACAAGCGAAAACGCCCGTCCTGACGCATTTTTGCGCAGGTATTGCGGCCCAATTTTCTGGAATGGAAGACATCATGCGAGTCGGATTCGTAGGTTGGCGGGGAATGGTGGGTTCGGTCCTCATGCAGCGAATGCGTGAAGAACGGGACTTCGATTTGATCGAACCGGTGTTCTTTTCGGCGTCGAACACGGGAGGCGCGGGTCCCGCCATCGGCCGGGACGTGGGCCCGCTCAAGGACGCCAACGATGCCCGGGCCTTCGCGGGCCTGGACGCGATCGTCACCTGCCAGGGTGGCGACTGGACCACGGCGATGTACCCCAAGCTCCGGGACAGCGGATGGAGCGGGTACTGGATCGATGCCGCCAAGACGCTGCGTATGAAAGATGACGCGGTGATCATCCTGGACCCGGTGAACCGGCCGGTTATCGATGCCGCGATCGCCGGAGGCATCCGTAACTACATCGGCGGCAACTGCACGGTCAGCCTGATGATGATGGCTCTGGCGGGCCTGCTGCAGCGCGACCTGATCGAGTGGATGACGTGCATGACCTACCAGGCCGCATCGGGCGCGGGCGCGCAGAACATGCGGGAACTGCTGCATCAGATGGGCGACGCACACCTGGCGGCCAAGAGTCTCCTGGACGACCCGAATTCCGCGATCCTCGACATCGACCGCGAAGTCGCAGGCATCCTGCGCGACGACAGCTTCCCCACGCAGCACTTCGGGGTGCCGCTGGCGGGCTCACTCATACCCTGGATCGACAAGGACATGGGCAACGGAATGAGCCTGGAGGAGTGGAAGGGCGGGGCCGAGACCAACAAGATCTTGGGGCGGGGAGCGCAGGATGCGATCCCGGTGGATTCCCTGTGCGTGCGCATCGGCGCCATGCGTTGCCACAGCCAGGCGCTGACGATCAAGCTGAGGCGCGACGTGCCGCTCGCCGAAATCGAGACGCTGCTGGACGGCGCCAACGAATGGGTAAGGGTGATTCCCAACCGCCGCGAAGAGAGCGTCCGCGAGTTGACGCCGGCCGCCGTCACGGGAAACCTTTCGATCCCGATCGGACGCCTGCGCAAGCTCGCCATGGGTCCCGACTACCTGGGCGCATTCACGGTGGGAGACCAGTTGCTGTGGGGGGCCGCCGAGCCGCTACGACGGATGGTGCGAATCTTGCTCTCGAAGGAGACTGGATAACGCCATCTGGCGCGGGAAACCGGACCGCGACTTGCCGCAAGCGACGCAAGCGTGGTGAACCCGCGACAGGCGCCGCCTTTTGCGAAGCTTCATGCAGTGTAGTTGGGGCTTCGCGCAAGTGTCGGTCGCTAAGGAAGGCGGCAGGAACGCAACACGACGGCATGCAGCGCAGTGCCACTACATCTTGTAGCGTCGGCATCTGCAGTACGCTAGCGCTAGCGCTCCCCGTTAGAACAGTGGCATGAATCTCGTGTGAATCCGGGTCGGCACGCGAGGGAAAATCCAAGCTAATACTGAGGTTTAGCTTGCACCGCTAAATCCATGATGTTATGTTAGCTTGAGCCAAACAGCATTCCCGAAGGGGTCGGCATGCGAGTAAAACCAATCGTCACGTACGGCCTGGTTGCGGGCACGCTTTTGCTGCCCCTGACGGCCCATGCGCTCGGCTTAGGCAAACTGACCGTCGAGTCCGCGCTGGGACAGCCGCTTTCGGCCAAAATCGAGCTTTTGCCTAGTTCCAAAGAGGAACTCGATTCCGTCGTCGCCAAAGTCGCCGACCCGGCGCTGTATCGACAAAACAACCTGCAGTATCAGGCCGCACTTTCGCGCGCACGCATCACGATGGAGCGCGGCGCCAATGGCGAAGCCTATCTGCGCGTCTCGTCGCCAGCGCTGATGATCGAGCCGTATCTCGATCTGATGGTCGAGGTGAACTGGTCGTCGGGTCGCGTGGTGCGCGATTACACGTTCCTGCTCGACCCGCCGGGTACGCCGACGGATGTGGCGCAAGTCGAACCGATTACCCCATCGCGCGCCGGAACTGCTGCGTCGCGCACGCAACCCGCCGCCACCGCTGCTGCGCCCATGGCGCCTGCCGCGCCTCGCGCCACCGGAGACGCATACACGGTCAAGCGTGGCGACACGCTGTCCAAGATCGCCAAGGACTACAAGCCGGAAACGGTGACGATCGACCAGATGCTGGTCGCGCTGTTCAAGAGCAACCAGGGCGCGTTCGAAGGCGCCAACATGAACCGGCTGCGTTCAGGCGCGATCATCACGATCCCCAGCGCGGTGGACACGTCGTCGACGCAGGCCGGCGAGGCCACGCAGATCGTCAAGGTGCAGTCCTCGGACTGGCGCGCTTACCGTGACCGCGTCGCTGGCGCCGCACCCATGGCCGACGAGGCCGGCGGTCGCGTTGCCGGCGGAAAGATCGGCACGACGGTGGAGGACAAGACGCCGGCGGTCCGTCCGGGCAGCGACCAGCTGAAGGTGTCCAAGGACGCCGGCGTCGGCAAGGGCGCGGGCGCAGCGGAGTCGTCGGTCGCGCAGGCCGCGGCACTCAAGGAAGCGCAAAGCCGAATCGCCGATCTCGAGAAGACGCTGAAGGACCTGCAACGCGCGGTCGATCTCAAGAACCAGACGATGGCGCAATTGCAAACGCAATCCGACGCCAGCCAAGGGCAAGGCGCCCGCGGTCGCGCCAACATATACGGCGCCGACGGCGCCGGCCGCGACGAGTGCTGATGCGAAGACAGCGGCAGACGCGAAGGCCGCGCAAGATGCCAAGGCTGCAGCGGACGCAAAGGCTGCGCAAGATGCGAAGGCCGCGGCGGATTCAAAAGCCGCTGCAGATGCGAAGGCCGCGTCGGATGCGAAGACTGCGGCAGATGCCAAGGCCGCGGCGGATGCCAAGTCTGCGGCAGACGCCAAGGCTGCGGCGGATGCCAAGGCGACGCCGGATACCAAGGCCGCTGCGCCCGTCGTGGCGCCTCCCGTGCAGGAAGTGAAGCCGCCCGAAACCAAGGCTGCCGCCGGCAAAGGCAGCTGCCAAGGCCGCGCCGAAGGAAGCGCCGGGAATGTTCGATGACTTCCTCGCCAATACGCCGTCGTGGGCGATCGGCGGAGGCGCGCTGGTCATCCTTGCAGGCCTGGGCGCGTTGATCGCGTCGCGCCGCCGCAAGACAACCAAGTTCGAGGACAGCATCATCTCGGGCACGGACATCAAGACGAACACGGTGTTCGGCTCCACAGGCGGCGGCGTCGTGAATACGGGCGATAACTCGCTGGCGAGCGACTTCAGCCGCGAGGGCCTGGGCAACATCGACACGGACGAAGTCGACCCGATCGCCGAAGCCGAGGTCTACCTGGCCTACGGTCGCGACGCGCAGGCCGAGGAAATCCTGAAGGACGCGCTGAAGAAGGATCCGCAGCGGCAGGAAATCTATCTCAAGCTGCTCGAGATCCACGCGCAGCACAACAAGCCGTCGGCGTTCGAGACGGTTGCGTCCGAGCTGTACGCGGTGTGCAACGGCCAGGGCGAGACATGGCACAAGGCCGTCGCGCTGGGACGCCAGCTCGACCCCAACAATCCGATGTTCGCCGAAGGCGGTGCCCCGGCCGCGGATGTGCATCCTCTCGCGATGGACCGAAAGCGCGGCACCGGCGGCAAAGAAGGCAGCCGCAGACAGCCTGGAATTCCAGATGGACGAGGAAATCTCGATCTCGCCGACATCGGGTGCCATGCCCAAGACTCCTGCCGATATTCTCGCTGGCGCGGAGAGCGAACTCGAAAAGACGGCCAAGCACACGGGCGCCACGATGGCAGTCGGCGCCGCTGCGGTGGGTGCTGCGATGGCGGGCGCGGTGGGCGCGGGCAAGTCCGCCGCGGAAGCTCGCGCGGAAAGCCTTGCCGAAAAGGTAGAGGCCGCGCGGGAAAGCTTCGGCGATGGTCCGAAATTCGATCTCGATTTCAAGCTCGACGACGCCGACAAGCCTTCGCCAATGGGCAAGCATCGCGCCGAGCCCGAACTGGTCGGCAGCTCGGCTGAAGGTCCGGCGAGTGGAATGGCGCCGCAATTGACGCGGCCGGCGGCGGCGCTGGAACTGGACAAGCTCGACCTTTCCTTCGACCCCGATCGCTCCACGTTCGAGGATCCGACGCCGTCGGTCCTGGACGGCCAGTGGCACGATGCCGCGACCAAGCTCGACCTGGCCAAGGCGTATCAGGAAATGGGCGACGTCGAAGGCGCGCGCGAGATCCTGCAGGAAGTGCTTCACGAGGGCGACGACCAGCAGAAGACCGAAGCCAAGACGCTGCTCGCGAAGCTGGCCTGACGCGACTCCTCAAGTAACATCCACGGGCGGCGGGTCGGATGATCCGCCGCCCGAAGTTTTTTCCGATCGGCGATTCCTGAAATTGCGATTTCCGCCATGCGCTTCGCTCTTGCAGTCGAGTATGCAGGCCACGCGTTCTGCGGTTTCCAGTCGCAGCCGTCCGGTTGCGGCGTGCAGGACGCGCTCGAGCGCGCGGTCGGCGAAATCGCCGGGCATGCGCGTCACGGTGATTGCCGCCGGCAGAACCGACGCCGGCGTGCACGCCGCATCGCAAATCGTCCATTTCGAAACGGACGCGCAACGGCCGGAATCAGCCTGGGTCCGTGGCGTCAACGCGCACCTGCCGGCCTCGGTCGCGGTGCTGTGGGCGCACGCCGTCCCGGAGGATTTTCACGCCCGCTTCGCCGCGACGGCCCGCCACTACACCTATCTGCTGCTGGTCGCGCGCGGAACGGCCCGCGCTGCTCGCCGGTCTTGCCGGCTGGTACCATCGTCCACTCGACGTCGCTGCGATGGATGCCGCCGCACGCCAGTTGCTGGGCACGCACGATTTCTCGGCATTCCGCGCAGCCGAGTGCCAGGCGAAGACGCCGGTCAAGACGCTGACGCGCATCGATGTGACGCAACAGGGACCTTTCGTGCGCTTCGAATTCTCCGCCAACGCTTTCCTGCATCACATGGTGCGCAACATTGTCGGCGCGCTCGTTCGCGTGGGGGCGGGCAAGGACAATGCGGAGTGGCTCGCGGCCGTGCTGGCAGGCCGCGACCGCACCCGCGCCGCGCCTACCTTCGCTGCCGAAGGGTTGTATCTCGCCGGAGCGGACTACGATGCGCGTTTCGGGCTTCCGCCCACGGTGCGAGCCGTGACGCTCGCAGGCGCCGTCGTTCCCCAATGAGCACGCTGCGCACGCGGGTCAAGATCTGCGGCATCACGCGGATAGCCGACGGCGTCGCAGCGTCAGACGCCGGAGCGGACGCGATCGGCCTGGTGTTCTGGCGCGGCACGCCACGATTTGTCGAGACCGCGGTCGCGCGCGCGATCGTCGATGCGCTGCCTCCCTTCGTGACCCGCGTCGCGCTATTCGTGGATCCGGATCCCGCCGAAGTGCGGTCGGCGCTCGACGCCGTGCCCATCGACGCGCTGCAATTTCACGGAGATGAGCCGCGCGAACTGTGCAGCGCGTTCGGGCGGCCGTACCTCAAGGCCGTGCACGTGAAGGCGGGCGTCGATTTGCTAGAATACGCAGGGCGTTACGGCGACGCGGCCGGCCTCCTGTTCGACACGTTCCGGGCGGGCGACCTTCCCGGCGGCACCGGACACAAGTTTGACTGGTCGCGGTTGTCCCCGTCGATGCGCGCAGCCTTGCCGGCGCCGTTGGTCCTGTCGGGGGGCCTCGATCCGGAAAATGTGGGCGACGCGATTCGCGCCGTGCGGCCTTGGGCGGTCGATGTGTCGAGCGGCGTCGAGGAGCGCGGTCCCGAGGGAAGGCCCCGCAAGGGAATCAAGGATGCCGCGCGCATTGCGGCATTCGTCAAGGGAGTGCGTGATGCGGATGGAAAAATTGCCGGCGCTTGATCTTCCGGACGCGCGTGGCCACTTCGGCCCCTACGGCGGCGTGTTCGTCGCGGAAACGCTGATCCGCGCGCTCGACGATCTGAAGGCGCAGTACGCACGCTATCAGAAGGATCCCGTCTTCCGCGCCGAATTCGAGCGTGAACTGAAGCATTACGTTGGCCGGCCCTCGCCGGTGTACCACGCGGAGCGCTGGTCGCGTGAGCTGGGCGGGGCGCAAATCTGGCTGAAGCGCGAGGATCTCAATCACACCGGCGCGCACAAGATCAACAACGTGATCGGACAGGCGCTGCTTGCCCGGCGGATGGGCAAGCCTCGCGTCATCGCCGAAACCGGCGCGGGCCAGCACGGGGTCGCCACCGCGACCATCGCCGCGCGCTACGGCATGGAATGCGTCGTGTACATGGGGTCGGAGGACATCAAGCGCCAGGCGCAGAATGTGTTCCGGATGAACCTGCTCGGCGCCAAGGTCGTTCCAGTCGAATCCGGCTCGAGGACGCTGAAGGACGCGTTGAACGAGGCGATGCGCGACTGGGTCACCAATATCGAGAACACGTTCTACATCATAGGCACGGTGGCCGGACCGCATCCTTATCCGATGATGGTGCGCGATTTCCAGCGCGTGATCGGCGACGAGTGCGTGGTCCAGATGCCGGAGTTCGCCGGCCGCCAGCCCGACATCGTCATCGCCTGCGTGGGCGGCGGCAGCAACGCGATGGGCATCTTCTATCCGTATATTCCGTTCGCGAACGTGCAATTGATCGGCGTCGAAGCAGGCGGCGAGGGCATAGCCTCCGGCAAGCACTCGGCATCGCTGACCGCGGGACGCCCGGGGGTGCTGCACGGCAACCGCACCTATCTTTTGCAGGACGCCAACGGCCAGATCACCGAAACCCATTCGATTTCGGCGGGCCTCGACTATCCCGGCGTCGGCCCCGAGCATGCATGGCTCAAGGATTCCGCACGCGCGCGCTACGAGGTCGTCGACGACGACGAGGCGCTCGCGGCATTCCACCAGTGCTGCCGCATCGAAGGCATCATTCCGGCATTGGAATCGGCGCACGCGCTGGCTTACGCGACGCGACTGGCGCCCACGCTCCCCAAGGACAGGATCCTGCTGGTCAATCTTTCCGGCCGCGGCGACAAGGACATGAACACGGTGGCCGAGCGCTCGGGCGGCGCGCTGAGTTGAACCGCATCGACGCAACCTTCGCGAAGCTCAAGGCCGCCGGACGCACGGGCCTCATTCCGTACGTGATGACGGGCGACCCGTCACTCGTCGCCACGCACGCCATCATGGACGCACTCGTGGCGGCGGGCGCGGATGTCATCGAACTGGGTGTGCCGTTTTCCGACCCGATGGCTGACGGCCCGGTGATCCAGCGCGCGGGAGAGCGCGCGTTGGCGCAGGGGGTCGGCCTCACGGACGTTCTCGACATCGTGCGCGATTTCCGCGGGTCCAATGCCGAAACGCCGATCGTGCTCATGGGCTACGCCAATCCAATCGAAGCGATGGGCGTGACGGCATTCGCGGATCGCGCGAAGGCGTCCGGTGTAGACGGCGTGCTGGTCGTCGACTACCCGCCGGAAGAGGCCGCCGATTTCGCGCAGCTGCTCGCTGCGCGCGATATCGCGGCGATCTTCCTGCTTGCACCGACGACGACGGACGCGCGCATCGCTGCCGTCGCCAAAGTGGCGCGCGGCTATGTCTATTATGTGTCGTTGAAAGGCGTAACCGGCGCCGCGCACATCGATGCGGCCGATGTCGCGGCACAGCTGGCGCGGATCCGCAAGCAGGTCAGCCTGCCCGTGGGCGTTGGTTTCGGAATACGCGACGCAGCCAGCGCGCGGGCCATCGCGGCACACGCCGATGCGGTGGTCATCGGCTCGCGTATCATCCAGGAAATAGAGACCGGAGCGCCGGCGGAAGCCGCGGCGCGCGCCGGCACATGGTTGCAAACCATACGTCGGGCGCTCGACGCCATGGCCGACAAGCGTGCGGCGTAGACACGCAGGGGTTGCAGTACACTTGGCGCTGATTTTGGGGGGCATCGCCCGATGAGCTGGCTGCAGAAACTGCTTCCTCCGCGAATCAAGAGCTCGCCGGGAGACCGCAGGACGCCGGTGCCGGAAGGACTGTGGGTCAAGTGCCCGTCGTGCGAGGCCGTTCTCTATCGGACCGACCTCGAAAAAAACCTGAATGTATGCCCGAAGTGCGCGTACCACTCGCGGGTGGGCGCGCGCGAACGCATCGACCAGTTGCTGGACCCCGAAGGGCGTTTCGAGATTGGCCTGGAGGTCATGCCGATCGACAGCCTCAAGTTCCGCGACCAGAAGAAGTATCCCGACCGGCTCGCGGCGGCGCTGGAGGAAACCGGCGAGACCGATGCGCTGGTGGTGATGCAGGGCAGCGTCAAGAGCGTGCCGCTGGTCCTCGCCGCGTTCGAGTTTGGCTTCATGGGCGGTTCGATGGGTTCTGTCGTCGGCGAGCGCTTCGTGCGCGGCGTTCGCGTCGCCTATGAGAACCGTATTCCGTACGTCTGCATCTCTGCGTCTGGCGGCGCACGGATGCAGGAGGGCGTGAGTTCGCTGTTCCAGATGGCCAAGACGACGGCGGTGCTGCAGGAACTGACCAAGGCGCGGTTGCCGTTCATTTCGATCCTTACCGATCCCACGATGGGCGGCGTTTCGGCGTCGTTTGCTTTCGTCGCCGACGTGGTGATTGCGGAGCCGGGTGCGCTGATCGGCTTCGCAGGCCCCCGAGTCATCGAGCAGACGGTGCGCGAGAAGCTGCCGGAGGGTTTTCAGCGCGCTGAATTCCTGGTGGAAAAAGGCGCGCTCGACTTGATCGTGGATCGCCGCCAGTTGCGCGACGAGCTCGCCGGCCTGCTGGCGCTGCTCACGCGCCAGCCCGCGCCGACGAACTGATTCGCGTCCCAATCCCTTCGCGTGCGCGAGTCCGCGCGTGACCTCATGAGCCGCCCGGCCACTCTCGACGCCTGGCTCGCGTACCTCGAAACGCTGCACCCGAAGGCCATCGCGATGGGTCTCGATCGCGTACGGGCCGTCATGACCCGGCTGGATGCGCGCATCAGCTGTCCTGTCGTGACGGTTGCCGGGACAAATGGCAAAGGCTCGACGTGTGCGATGCTCGATTCCGTTCTGCGCTGCGCAGGGTATGCGTGCGGGTTGTATACGTCGCCGCATCTCACGCACTACAACGAACGCGTGCGCATCCGGGGGCGCGAGGCCACCGATGCCGAACTGCTCGCCGCTTTCAATGCCGTCGAGGACGCACGCGTCGCCACGCCGGGTAACGGCGCCACGCCGACGCTGCTCACCTATTTCGAATTCGGGACGCTGGCCGCGTTGTGGCTGTTCGCACGCGCCGAACTCGACGCGCTGGTACTCGAGGTGGGCTTGGGCGGGCGGCTCGACGCGGTGAACATAGTCGACGCAACGGTATCAGTGCTGACGAGTGTCGCCATCGATCACACCGACTACCTGGGCTCGACGCGCGAGGACATCGGCCGCGAAAAGGCAGGTATCTTTCGCCCCGGACGCGCGGCGGTCTGCGCCGATGCGCACCCGCCCGCAAGCGTCGTCGCCCGCGCCGAGGAGATCGGCGCCCGGCTCCTGCGCATTGGTCGCGATTATGGCTTCGTGAACGAAGGTACGCAGTGGAAGTATTGGGGTCCGGGAGGAGAACGCTTCGGCTTGCCGTTCCCCGCGTTACGTGGGGCGTACCAGCTAGGCAATGCTGCAACGGTGTTCGCGGTGATCGATCTGCTGCGGGACGTGCTGCCGGTGCGTGGCGGCGCATTGCGCGAAGGCCTGCTGACCGTGGAGTTGCCGGGGCGTCTCCAGGTGCTGCCGGGACGCCCGACGATAGTGCTGGACGTCGCGCACAATCCGCACGCGGCGGGTGTGCTGGCGAATGAACTCGGGGCCATGGGCTTTTCCGCGAACACGACGGCCGTGTTCGGAATGTTCGCGGACAAGGATGTCGCCGGCGTCGTAGCCGCGATGAAACCGCGCATCGACCGATGGTTCGTGGCGTCGCTTCCGGGCCCGCGCGGGGCCGGCGCCGATGTGCTGCGGGAACTCTTGTTGGCGTCCGGCGTGACGGCAAGCGCAGTCCGCATCTTTTCCGATATCGCCTCTGCATACGCCGCCGCGCGGGAGAATGCCGGCGAGGCTGATAGAATCGTGGTTTTCGGCTCGTTCCTCACGGTCGCCGCGGTGCTCGCGGCTACGAAACGCTGACGAATCCACGGAATATCTCCATGGCCGAAGCCCCCGATATCAATGTCGACGAGTTGCGGCGCCGTGCGCGGCGGCGCCTCATCGGCGCCATCGTGCTGGCGCTCGCCGCCGCGGTGGTGGTACCGATGCTGCTGGAAAGCGACCCGAAGCCGCTCGGCGAAGACGTGTCGGTGAAGATCCCCCAGCAGGACAACGACAAATTCGTCAATCGCCTGTCGGACAAGAGCGCCAAGGCCGGCTCTGGCACGCCTGCGGCGAACAGCGAACCGGTGAAGGCGCCGTCCAAGGCCGACGCGACGCTCGCGCAGGACACTTCACCGGAGCCGAAAGCAGGTGTCTCCAATCTGCCGCCCCCGAAAAGTTCCATCGCGACGGCGGAACAGAAGATGCTGGGTGGGTCGTCCAAGCCTGTGGGCACCACTCCTCCTGCCGCGCCGAGCGCCGCCTCGGCGCCGGCGCCGGCCGCGATGCCCGCCGCGCCTTCCGCATCGACAGGAAGCGCGGCGATGCCGGCGCCGGTCGACACCGCGAAGCCGCCGACGACGGAGGGCTTTTCGGTGCAGCTCGCCGCGTTCGCCGACGACAAGGGCGCCAACGCGCTGGCCAACAAGCTGAAAAGGGCGGATTACCCCGCGTACACGGAACCGCTGACGACGAGCAAGGGGACGCTGTGGCGCGTGCGTGTCGGCCCTTATCCCTCGCGCGACTCGGCCATCGACGTCCGCGACAAACTCAAGAGCGAGGGTTACAGCGGCATCGTCGCGGCGGCGAAGTAGCGATGAACGCCTTCGACTGGACACTCATCGCGGTGGTTGGACTGTCGATGCTGTTCGCGTTCTTTCGCGGTGTGACGCGCGAGTTGATCGCGCTGGTCGCCTGGGTGCTTGGATTCGTCGCCGCGGTCGCATTGACGCCGCTGCTTGGCGGGATGCTGCCCGAATTTGGCGGCAATCCCGTGTTCCGTTACTTGCTTGCGTTCTGCATCGTGTTCATCGGCTGCCTGCTGCTTGGCGCGCTGATCGCGTGGCCCCTCGCGAGCGTCATCCACAAGGCCGGACTGGGGTTCGTCGACCGCTTCCTGGGCGGCGTATTCGGCGCCGCGCGCGGCGATGGTCCTGGTAATGGCATTTGTTCTGGTCGCCGGATTGACCACACTGCCGCGCCTCGATTGGTGGCAGAATGCCGCCCTTGTCCCGCCGCTAACGGTGGCCGCGCTGGGATTGAAGCCGTGGCTGCCGCCGGAGTGGGCCGGACGTCTCGATTACTCCCGCGCGGGTCGCGCGGCGCCGGCGGCACCGGTGGAACGAAAGGCTTAGAACCTGCCATGTGCGGAATCGTCGGCGTCGTCGCTCATACCGCCGTGAACCAGATGCTGTATGACAGCCTGCTGCTTCTGCAGCATCGCGGTCAGGACGCGGCAGGCATCGTCACGAGCGAGGGCCCGATCTTCCACATGTACAAGGGACCGGGCCTGGTGCAGAACGTCTTCCGCACGCGCAACATGCGCGACCTGATGGGTTTTGCGGGAATCGGGCACTGCCGCTACCCGACCGCGGGCTCCGCGTTCTCGGACCTCGAGTCCCAGCCCTTCTATGTGAATTCGCCGTTCGGCGTGACGCTGGGCCACAACGGCAACCTCACCAACAGCGAGGAACTGAAGCGCGAACTCTTCCAGCTGGACTTTCGCCACGTCAATACAAATTCGGACAGCGAGGTGCTGCTCAATGTATTGGCGCTCGAACTCGAGCGCGCGGCGCAGCACCATCGGCTGGATCCGGACGCGATATTTCGCGCAGTCGCCGGCGTGCACAAGCGTTGCAAGGGCGCGTACGCCGTGGTGGCCATGATCGCGGGTTACGGAATGCTGGCGTTTCGCGATCCCTTCGGCATCCGCCCCCTCATCGTCGGGAAGAACGAGGCAATGGGCGGCACCGAATATATCGCCGCGTCGGAATCGGTCGCGATCGAGCCGCTGGGCTTTCATGTGCTGCGCGATGTGGCGCCCGGCGAGGCGATCTTCGTCGACAACGCGGGCGTATTTCACTCGCGGCAGTGCGCGGAGAATCCGACGCTCAATCCGTGCATCTTCGAATTCGTCTACCTGGCGAGGCCGGACTCGGTGATCGATGGCACGTCCGTCTACGAAACCCGCCTCAACATGGGCGGCGAACTTGCCAAGAAGATCCGCGGCATGCCGGAGGCGCAGGACATCGACGTGGTGATCCCGATCCCCGATTCGAGCCGGCCGTCGGCGCTGGAGCTCGCCAACCAGCTGGGCATCAAGTACCGCGAAGGCTTCGTCAAGAACCGCTACATCGGCCGCACGTTCATCATGCCCGGCCAGGCCATGCGCAAGAAGAGCGTGCGCCAGAAGCTGAATCCCGTCGGCATCGAGTTCAAGGACAAGGTAGTGCTGCTGGTGGACGACTCCATCGTGCGCGGCACCACGTCGCGCGAGATCGTGATGATGGCGCGCGAAGCTGGAGCAAGGAAGGTCTACTTTGCGTCGGCCAGTCCCCCGGTGCGCTTCCCGAACGTCTACGGCATCGACATGCCGAACCAGAGCGAACTCGTCG
The DNA here is from genome assembly GCA_963742145.1 of uncultured beta proteobacterium. GTDB lineage: Bacteria > Pseudomonadota > Gammaproteobacteria > Burkholderiales > Casimicrobiaceae > VBCG01. The sequence goes on along the minus strand of CAVUKS010000003.1, from coordinate 207,931 downwards.
CCACCGGCCGCACCGATGCCGAGATCGCGCGTGAAATCGGCGCGGACCTGTTGGTCTATCAGGATCTCGAGGCGCTGAAGCGGGCGGTGCGCGCCGCCAATCCCGCGCTCAGGAATTTCGAGGCCTCGTGTTTCGACGGCAAGTACATCACCGGCGACATCACGGCCGATTACCTGTCGCAACTCGCCGTCGAACGCGACGAACAGCGCGGCCAGGCCGACGCGGACCTGCTGGAAGAGGAAAAGCAGGCGGGTTAGGCATCCGTCGAGGCGCCGGTGGCCGGCGAGATCGTCGACAACTGGATCCGCGCGCGTTGGCTTTAGACGCCGCGTCGATGCCTCTCGAATTGACGAAAAATTTCGGCAAATGTAGACTGGCGACTGCGCCGATTTGAAGCTTCAGCTTGCGGGCGCATAATAAATTCCGCTAAAGCGAGGTTAGCCTCAGCCAAGAGATGGGTGACTCAACATCGTGGCGGGGCACAAAAACCCGTTAGGCGGCCCGCCTGACGGGTTTTTTGTTTTGCCCAGGTCATATGGCCAAGGGCTCGAAGGTGACGCAATGAGCAACGGCAAGCCTAAACGAGGATTCACGACCGCAATCCTGCATTCGGACCGCGACGACGCGATCGAGCACGGCGCGTTGCACAAGCCGCTGCATCTTTCGGTGGCTTACGGCTACAAGGATTCGCGAGAACTCGCCGCCGTATTCCAGGGTCGGTCCAAGGGCTACGTCTACGGTCGCCAAGGAAATCCGACGTCGACTGCGCTGGAAGCCAAGGTCAACGCGATGGAAGGCGGCGTCGGAACGATAACCTTCGCCACCGGCATGGCCGCCATAGGCGCGATCTTTCTCGCGTTGCTGAAACGCGACGACCACATCGTTGCCAGCCAGTTCGTGTTCGGCAACACCACCAGCGCGTTGCTGACCCTTGAAGCGCACGGGCACCCGGTGACGTTCGTCGATGCGACGGAAGCGCGCCATGTCGAGGCCGCCATTACGCCCGCCACGCGCGTTGTATTCGTCGAGACGATCGCCAATCCGCGCACGCAGGTGGCAGACCTGAAGAAGATCGGCGACCTGTGCCGGGCGCGCGGCATTCTCTACATCGTCGACAACACGATGACGTCACCGTGGCTGTTCCAGCCGAAGGATGTCGGCGCGGGTCTCATAGTCAACGCGCTGACCAAATACATCGGGGGTCACGGCAACGCGCTCGCGGGCAGCGTCACCGACACGGGTCTGTTCGACTGGAAGACATTTCCGAACATCGCGGAGGCCTACAAGACGCAGCCTCCCGCAATGTGGGGACTGCAGCAGCTGCGCAAGAAAGGGCTGCGCGACTGGGGAGGGACATTGGCGGCGGAACAGGCGCATCACATCGCCGTCGGCGCGGAAACGCTTGCCTTGCGCATGGAGCGGATCTGCGCCAACGCGCAGGCGCTGGCCGAGTGGCTGCAGGACCAGCCGCAGGTGCATGCCGTCCACTATCCCGGGCTCGGCGGCCATCCGCAGCATGAACTCGCCGGTGAATTGTTCCGCGCCTACGGCGGCCTGTTGTCATTCGAGCTGGCCGGAGGCGTCGACCCGTTCGATTTCCTCGATCGCCTGAAGGTCGTCGTCCTGTCGTCGAACCTGGGAGACAACCGCACCCTCGCGATTCCCGTGGCGCACACCATCTTCTACGAGATGGGTGCCGAGCGCCGGGCCGCCATGGGGATTGCGGATTCGCTGATCCGCATCTCGGTCGGGATCGAGGACGGCAACGACCTCATCGCCGACTTCCGGCAGGCGCTGCCCTGACGGCAACGTCTTGCGCGATCGCTAGCCGGTGCGGTTGTCGCTGTGTGCCCGGGTCGCAAAGTGCGCAAGCACGCGACGTCGCAACCACAGGGCCGGAGGGATCCAGCCGGCCCAGCGCACGAGGTCCAGGAGGTCGTCGTCCCAGTGCCACACCTCGACGAGGTCGAAATGCATGCCGTAGCGCTGCTCGGCCCAGCCTAAGGCCACGATCCAAGGCACCGCGACGATCGGCAGGACGATGAATGCGCGGTGATGAGGCAATAGCGATCGCCAAAGTGGAACGGCGACGAGTCCGCCCACGATGACGATCTGCAGCAACGGCCGCAGCGACGGATTTGCGGACAGCCACGGCGCCAGCAGCGGTTCGGTCACGATCATTTTCACCGCCGTCCAGCCCAGCACCCCTGCGCCCAGCCAGATGATGGCGGGAAAGCGCTCGACCCAGCGCAAAACCAGCGTCGATCCCCAGACCACGATCGGAACGGAAACGGCCAGCCCAACCAGCACGAGCAGCATCGACCCCTGCGCGGCGCCGCCGACGGCGAGCACATTGTCGACGCCCATCACCGCGTCGGCGATGATGATTGTTCGCACCGCTCCGCGGACGGACGTGGCCGGCGCGATTTCGTGGCTGCCGGAATTGTCCTGCGTCAGCCTCCAGCCGATATAAATCAGCGCGATGCCACCGATGACGAGGAAGCCCGGAATCTTGAGCAGGTACACAACGACGGCGGTGAGCAGAGCACGAATGGCGATTGCACCAAACGTGCCCCACAGCACGACTTTGCGTTGCATTTCCGGCGGCACGTTGCGCGCGGCCAGGCCGATGACGAGGGCGTTATCGCCGGCCAGCACGAGGTCGATGAGGATGATCGCCCCCAGCGCGGAGAACCAGGCCGGGGTAAACAGTTCCGGGGTCATCCGGCGATCTCCCGTTCGTGAACACCATTGGCGTCGACCTCGAGGTAGTGCCCTCGGTCGTGCCAGTCCGCCATCACCCAGCGCTCACGCGATGCGCCGTCGACGTCGTGACGGTGGCGGTTGGGCCGATGCGTGTGGCCATGGATCATGCGCTGCGCACCGTGGCGACGAAACGCGTCCGCGACGGCTTCGGCATTGACGTCCATGATGTATTCGGGCTTCAGGGATTTGTCACTGCTGCTCTTGCGGCGAAGCCACGACGGCCATCAGACGGCGCACGAAATAAGGAAGGCGCAGCAACCGGCGCATCGCCTCGGGCGTGCGTACGCGCGCGCGATAGGCCTGGTATTCGGCATCGTCGGTACACAATTCGTCGCCGTGAGAAAGCAGCGTCGGCACGCCATGAAGGTCGAGGCGCACCTGCTCGGGCAGCAGCGTCGCGCCCGATGCCTCCGCGAACGTTGCCCCCAGCATGAAATCGCGGTTGCCGCGGCCCACGAACAACGCGACGCCGGAGTCAGCGAGCTCGCGCATCGACTTCACGATAGGCGCTATGAACGGCTCGCGCAGCTGGTCGTCGCCGATCCACCAGTCGAAAAGATCGCCCAGGATGTAGACCGCCGAAGCCGCGCGCGCCGGACCACGCGCGAACGCGTGAAATGCCGCGACCGCCGCGGGCCGGTCGGGGGACAGGTGAAGGTCCGAGAGGAACAGCGTTGGTCGCGGGGACCCCGATTCCGCCATTGCCCTTAGCCGGCGACTTCCTCGGCCTTCAGGATCACGACATCCTGCTGCGGCACATTCTGGTGAAAGCCGCTGGTGGCCGTCGGCACCGCTTTGATCTTGTCCACGATGTCGCGTCCCCCGGTGACCTTGCCGAACACGCAATAGCCCCAGCCATTGGCGCTGGGCGCCGTGTAATCGAGGAAATCGTTGTCGGCGACATTGATGAAAAATTGCGCCGTGGCCGAATGCGGTTCCGACGTGCGCGCCATCGCAACCGTGTAGTTCTTGTTCTTGACGCCGTTGGTGGCCTCATTGGCGACTGGCTTGCGCGTGGGCTTCTGTTTCATCCCGGGCTCCATCCCGCCGCCCTGGATCATGAATCCGGGGATGACGCGATGGAACAGCGTGTTGTCGTAGTGACCTTCGCGTACGTATTGCAGGAAGTTGGCGGTGGAGGCCGGCGCGTTCTCGGCGTCGAGCTCCAGCGTGATGTCGCCGTGATTGGTGTGCAGGACTACTGGCATGGTCTGGCTCCGGGATTAGGGCATGATCAATTTGGCCGACTTGATGATGACTTTCTCGACCGGGACGTCCTTCGGAAATTGGCCGCCGCTTCCAGTCGCGGACTTGGCGATCTTGGTCACCACATCCATGCCGGAGACGACCTTGCCGAATACGGTGTAGCCGGGATTGGTCGGCGAATAGTTGAGCGACTTGTTGTCGTTGACGTTGATGAAGAACTGCGACGTCGCCGAGTTGGGATCGCTGGTGCGCGCCATCGAGACGGTGCCCGGCACGTTCAGCAGTCCCGCCTTGCTCGACGACTCGGCTTCGATGGGCACCGGCGGACGGGTCGGCTTCTGCGAAAACTCGGGCGTGAACCCGCCGCCCTGGATCATGAAGCCGTCGATGACGCGGTGGAACTGCGTGCCGTCGTAGAACTTGTCCTTCACGTATTGGGTGAAGTTGGCGACGGTCTTGGGCGCGGCGTCAGGGTACAACTCGATCTTGATGACGCCGGCTGACGTGTCGAGCTCCACTTGCGGGTTGGCGGCAAGCGCCGTCGTCGCGGCAAGGGCGAATGCGGCGGTGGCTACGAACAGTCGATGCAACATGGATTGGCTCCTGTGGATTTCAGTGAGGGAGGGTCTACTTCGGCGCGTCCGCTGCTGCGGCGGGCGCGGTCGGGGTTGTGGCCGGTGCCGTTGCCTCCGGTTTGCCTGGCGTCGATGCCGGCGGTGCGGCGCGCATTCCCAGCACGTCGCGCACGAGGTTCAGCTTCGGGGGCGCGGTTCGGTTCTTCGCGTCGCGCGCGATGGCCTTTTCGTAGTTCACGCCGGCCAGCCGCGCATACACGTCGCCGAGGTTCTCGTAGGCGATGGTGTAATCCGGCGCCGCCAGCAGAGCCGCTTCCAGCTCGTCACGCGCGCCGGCGTAGTTGCCCTTCTGCGCGTAGAGAACGGCGAGATTATTGCGAACTTCGGGCAATTCGGGAAAGTCTGCGAGCAGCGCCAGGTACAGGCTGATCGCGGCGTCGGTCTGTCCGGAATCCGCGAGGGCCACGCCTTTCATGAACCGCGCCTGCGGCTCGCGCGGCCGCTCTGCGGACAGCGTGTCGAGGATCGCAATGGCCTCGGCATAATTTTTCTCGGCAATGAGGCCCCGCGCATCCTTCAGCCCCTTCGCATAGGCCTTGCGCGCGGCGTCGGACATCTCCCGCGGATCGGAGACCGGAGGCGATTGCGCCGCTACCCATTGCGAGCACGACGCCACGACGATGGCGAACAGAAGGGAAGCAGGACGCATGCGCAGAATGGAGATCCGGACGAGAGTTCGCGCGAGCGCGCGGTAAAACGTGGATTCTAGCAGCCCGCTCCGGTGGCGCCCGGGCCGGGCTCAACCGCGCAGGCGGGCCACCGTGGCGTCGATGAGGCGCCGCGCGATCGAGACGTTGGGCGGCAACGGCGGCAGCGCGTCGAGCGCAAACCAGCGCGCGTCGGCGATCTCGGCGTCCTCGAGGCGAATTTCACCTCCCGCGTACTCGGCGGTATACGCGATCATCAGCGAATGCGGGAATGCCCAGGATTGGCTGGCGAAGTAGGTGATGCCATCGACTTCGACGCCGACCTCTTCGCGCACCTCGCGGCGCACGCAGTCCTCGATGGTTTCGCCTGGTTCGACAAAGCCGGCGAGCGCACTGTAGATACCGTTCACGAAGCGATGCGAGCGCGCCAGCAGCAGCTCGCGCCCACGCGTGACCAGCGCCATCATCGCCGGTGACACACGCGGATAGGCGACGTATCCGCATGCCGGGCATTCCTTGGCGCGTTCATCGGCCTTGTTGTGCGTCGGCGTGCCGCAGCGGCCGCAGAAGCGATGTGTACGGTCCCATTCCACCACCTGGAATGCGCGAGCGGCCAACGCAAGCAGGGATTCCGGGATGCGCAGGAACAGCGAACGCAGCCCGACGTAGCGCATTCCAGCAGGCTCCAATGCGTCGTCCGAGAGCACCACGGCGATGCACGCGGCATCGCCCAGGTGCCCCAGGAAATGCGGGGTCCCGGCCAGTCCGGCCGAGTCCAGCATCGCGAGCGAGGGGATCACCGGCGCGTCGTCCGTGCCGCCGACGAGTATCTTGCCGTCGCGGTAGGCGAAGGCATGCGACACGGCTCCGATCGCCGCGGGCATGACGTGGAGCGGCGTGAAGCCGGCCGGTGTATGCATCGTCAGCGCAGGAAGCGCTCGTCCTTGCCAATCACCGTGAGCTCGACGAAGCGCGAGCCACTGCGGCTGGTGGGTGTGAACGTGATGAGGTAACCGCCGACGTCGACGTCGCGCATCGTCTCCATCGCCGCGATGAACTTTTCACGGGTGAGGTCCGGACCGGTGCGGCGCAAGCCCTCCACCAGCACCTTCGCCGATATGAATCCTTCGAGGCTGGTGAACGAGTAGTCTTCCTTCTTGGTCGACGCGGTGTACAGCGCCTGGTAGTCCTTGACGACCGGTGTGGCGACGTTCCACGGGAACGGCACGACTTGCGTTATGCCCACGCCGCGGCCCTCGGGACCGGCTTCCGCTGCCAACGCCTTGCTGCCGACGAACGAGACATTCATGAATTGCGGATTGTAGCCGCCCGCGCGCATCGCCTTGATGAACGCGGCCACCGACTTGTACGCCGAGATCATCACGACGGCCTGCGCGTCGGACTTGCCGATCGCCGCCACCGCGGCGGCGACGTCGACGGTGTTGCGCTCGACGGTGCCGGTCGCGACGATCTTCAGGTTGCGCTTCAGCATCGCGCGCTCCACGCCTGCCAGTCCGGCCTTGCCGTAGTCGTCGTTCTGGTAAAACACGGCAATCCGGTCGAGCGTCTGCCCGCCCAGCTGGTTGACGATCTTCTCGGTCTCGTCGAAATAGCTGGCGCGGACATTGAAGATGTAACGATTGACCGGATTACGCAACGACTCGGCGCCGGTGAACGGGCCCACGAATGGCACCTTCGCGGCAGTGAAAATCGGCTTCGCCGCGTTGGACGTCGGCGTGCCGACGTAGCCGAACAGCAGGAAGACACCTTCGTCGATCAGCTTCTTGGTGTTGGCTGCGGCACGGTCCGGCTCATAGCCGTCGTCCAGCGAGCGCAGCTCGATCTTGCGGCCATTGATGCCGCCTGCCGCGTTGATCGCCTGGAAGTAGGCCTGCGCTCCGGCGCGCATTTCGTTGCCGAGTGCCTGTGCCGGGCCCGAGAAGGCCGCCGACTGTCCGATGACGATCGTCGTGGCGGTGACGCCCGTTTCCGCTTGCGCGACCGCGGCGGCCGCGGCCAAGGCGCAGAAGGCCAAGCCGTTGAGCATTGATTTCATCCGTTATTCTCCCCAGGTCCGCAAAAACGCCCGCGCGAGCGCATTTCCCTGCCTGGCTTGGCAGCGACATCATGCGCCCTCAATACCGGCATGCAAATATCGTGCGCGCGAAACAACCCTGGCGGGCGATTTCATCTGGACGCGGGTTTGGGGGCAGGACCAACCCCGGCGCCTCGCGTATAATGTCACTGTTTCGCCAAAGGATTTCGCCATGGAAGCCGAGCAGCTCAACGCCCTCGCCAACACGCTGGCCGACCTGTCCACGCGCACGCGTGAACTGCGGAGGTATCTTTGACTTCGACGTCAAAGCGGAGCGGCTAGGCGCCGTATCGAAGGAACTGGAAGACCCGAAGGTCTGGGACGACCCGGCGCGCGCGCAGGAACTAGGTCGGGAAAAGAAACAGCTGGAGGTCGTGGTTCACTCGCTGACGCAGCTGGCCGCGGACCTGTCCGACAGCACCGAGTTGTTCGGGCTCGCGCGGGCTGAGGGCGACGACGCGACGGTACGCTCCATCCAGGGTGATGTCGGGAAGATTGCCAAGGTCGTCGACGACCTCGAATTCCGGCGGATGTTCAACCAGCCGCTCGACCCGGCCAACTGTTTCATCGATATCCAGGCGGGCAGCGGCGGCACCGAGGCGCAGGACTGGGCGTCGATGCTGATGCGCATGTACCTGCGCTATTGCGAGCGCAAGGGCTACCGCACCGATGTGCTGGAAGAGTCCGACGGCGAGGTCGCGGGCATCAAAAGCGCGTCCATCAAGGTCGAGGGCGATTACGCGTACGGTTTCCTGCGCACCGAGGTCGGCGTGCACCGCCTGGTTCGCAAGAGCCCGTTCGACTCCAACGCGCGGCGCCACACGTCCTTCGCAAGCGTCTTCGTGTATCCGGAAGTCGACGATTCGATCGTCGTCGACATCAATCCCGCCGACCTGCGCATCGACACCTATCGCGCGTCGGGCGCCGGCGGCCAGCACGTCAACAAGACGGATTCGGCGGTGCGCATCACGCATCTGCCCACGAACATCGTCGTGCAGTGCCAGAACGACCGCTCCCAGCACCGCAACCGCGCCGAAGCGATGGCCATGCTCAAGTCCAAGCTCTACGAGCACGAATTGCGCAAGCGCCAGGCCGAGCAGCAGAAGCTCGAGGACTCGAAGACCGACATCGGCTGGGGCCACCAGATCCGCTCCTATGTGCTCGACCAGTCGCGAATCAAGGACCTGCGCACCAACTACGAAGTCGGGAATACGCAAGCCATTCTTGACGGCGATCTCGACGATTTCATCGCCGCGAGCCTGAAGCAGGGCGTATAGCCTCCATGCGCATCACGCCGCTCGCCGAGTCACCGCTGCCCGCGTCCGGCCGTCTGGACGCGCTGGTAGACGACGTATGGCTGCGTATCGTGCGCGGCCTCGACGGACAATGGCCGCCATGGAGCCTGCCGACGCTGGCTACCGTCGCAGCGAGCGGCCCACGCGCGCGAATCCTCGCGTTGCGAGCGGCCGATGTGGCGACACGTACGTTCACATTCCATGGCGACGCCCGGTCGCAAAAGTCGCGCGAAATTGCCGCGGATCCGCGCGTGTGCGTCGTGTTCTGGGACCCGACAGATGGCATCGAAGCGCGCTTCACCGGTCAGGCGGTTCTGCGCCGCGGGGACGCGGTCGCTGACCACGCTTGGGCGGAGGTGTCGGCACTGCGCCGCCTTGCCTCGCGCAGCGCGGAAGCTCCGGGCGCACACCTTTCCGGCCCGACGCGATTTGACGCAATTCCCCTCAGTGCGGAACAAGATGGCCGCGAGAATTTCGTCGTCATTGAAGTGCACGTCGACGACCTCGACTGGCTTTGGGTCGGCGCCGACGACATGCGCCGCGCAACATTCGCCTGGACTGGCACAGCATGGACCGGTACCTGGACAATTCCTTGATTCGAGAAAGTCTCATGATGACCGATGCAACGGCACCTCCTTCCGACGAAAACCAGATCATCGCCGAGCGCCGGGGCAAGCTCGCCGCGCTGCGCGCGAAGGGTCAGGCGTATCCGAACGATTTCCGGCGCGATGCGCTCGCAGCGGACCTGCACGCGGCGCACGACGAGAAGTCGAACGAAGAGCTGGAGTCGCTCGCCCAGACCGTCACCGTCGCCGGCCGCATGATGCTGAAGCGCGTGATGGGCAAGGCGTGTTTCGCGACGGTCCAGGATATGTCCGGCCGCATCCAGCTCTACGTGACGCTCGACGCGCTGGGCGCGGAGGCGCTCGACGACTTCAAGCACTGGGACTTAGGCGACATCGTCGGTGCGACAGGTCAGCTGTTCAAGACCAAGACCGGCGAACTTTCCGTCAAGGTTGCCTCCGTCCGCCTGCTGGCGAAGGCGCTGCGTCCGTTGCCGGAGAAGTTCCACGGCATGACCGACCAGGAACAGCGTTACCGCCAGCGCTACGTCGATCTCATCACCAACGCGGCGGCGCGCGACGTGTTCGTCAAGCGTTCGCAGATCGTGCAGGGCATGCGCGAGTTCTTCGTGCGCCGAGGCTATCTCGAGGTCGAGACGCCGATGATGCATCCGATCCCGGGTGGCGCCACGGCACGGCCGTTCGTCACGCATCACAACGCGCTGGACATGCAACTGTTCCTGCGCATCGCGCCGGAGCTCTACCTCAAGCGTCTCGTCGTCGGCGGGCTCGAGCGCGTGTTCGAGATCAACCGCAATTTCCGCAACGAGGGCATCTCGACGCGGCACAATCCCGAGTTCACGATGCTCGAGTTCTACGAGGCCTATCAGGACTACAACTACCTGATGGACCTGACCGAGGAGCTGCTGCGCGAACTCGCGCAGAAGGTGCTGGGCACGACGACGATCGATTACCAGGGCGCGACGATCGAACTGGGCAAACCGTTCGATCGGCTGACGATGGCGCAGGCGATCCACAAGTACAACCCGCAGTACCTGCTGGCGGACCTCGACCGGCGCGAATTCCTTGCGTCGGCGCTGGCGCCGTTCAAGGTCGACGTCTTCTCCACGGATGGCGTCGGCCTGTTGCAGCTGAAGCTCTTCGAGGAAACGACCGAAGCCAAGCTCATCCAGCCGACGTTCATCGTCCAGTACCTGACCGACGTGTCGCCGCTTGCGCGTGCCAACGACGCCGATCCATCGGTGACCGACCGGTTCGAGCTCTTCATCACGGGCCGCGAACTGGCCAATGGGTTTTCGGAACTGAACGACCCGGAAGACCAGGCCGCGCGCCTGCAGGCGCAGGTCGATGCGCGGGAGGCGGGGGACGAAGAGGCGATGTACTTCGACGCGGACTACCTGCGCGCGATGGAATACGGATTGCCGCCGACCGCAGGCGAGGGCATCGGCATCGATCGCCTCGTGATGCTGCTGACCAACTCTCCGTCGATCCGCGACGTCATCCTGTTTCCGCAGCTGAAGCGGGAATCCTGACCGGCGAGCATCATGGAGCAAGTCGTTTCGCCACGTTCGCCGAGTTCTACCCGTTCTACCTGTCCGAGCATGCCAACCGGACGTGCCGGCGGCTGCATTTCGTCGGCACGTCGCTGGTCGCTTGGCTGCATCGTCGCCGCGTTCGCCACGGGCAACGCGTGGTGGTTGGCCGCGGCGCCGGTTGGCCGGGTATGGTTTCGCGTGGATCGGCCACCTGTTCTTCGAACACAACCGGCCGGCGACCTTCGCCCATCCGCTCTACAGCCTTCGCGGTGATTTCGTCGATGTTCAAGGACATGCTCACGGGCCGGATACCGTTCTGAGCCGGCCAGCGCCGTGTCCGATCGGCGGGTGTCTTGACTTATACGCCCCATGGGTATAGGTTGGAGTCGATGGATGCGCATGGCCGATCGTCCCGACCGCGGACGCTCCACCGCGGACCGCCACGGACCGTATCGAACTCGGCCTGACCGGCATGACCTGCGCGGCCTGCGCGGCGCGCATCGAGAAAGTCCTCAATCGCGTTCCCGGCGTGGACGCCGCGGTTAACTTCGCCACCGAAGTTGCGACCGTCGGAATTCGACCCGGCGACGGCACTGCCGGCGCAGTTGATCGAGGCGGTCGACGCGCGCGGGTTACGGCGCGAGCGTGCGCCGCGATTCGGATGCGCGAGCGCGCAGACGGACAAGGCGCGCAAGAAGCGCGAATATCGAGGCGCTGCAGCGGGATTTCGTCGTCTCCGGCGATCCTGACGCTGCCGCTGCTGGCGCAGATGGTGCCGATGCTGGCGTCGGGCGGCTGGTTCGATGCGATGCGGCGCACGCCGAACTCATTCCGCGCGGCTGGCAATTGGTGCTCGCAACGCCGGTGCAATTCTGGATCGGCCGTCGCTTCTATGTCGGCGCGTGGCACGCGCTGCGCGGCGGCGGCGCCAACATGGACGTCCTGGTGGTCCTCGGCACGACGATGGCGTGGGCGTTCAGCGCGGCGGTCACGCTGCTCGGGCTCGAACCAGCACGTGTATTTCGAGGCCGGCGCCGCGGTGATCACGCTGGTCCTGCTGGGCAAGCTGCTCGAAGCGCGCGCCAAGGCCGGCACGTCGGCGGCGCTCGAGGGTCTGCTGCGCCTGCAGCCCAAGATCGCGCACCTGCTGCGCGACGGCGCGACGAGTCGACGTTCCGCTGGCGCAGGTCGTCGATCGGCGATCGCTTCGTCGTTCGCGCCGGGGAAAGCATTCCGGTCGACGGCGTCGTGCGCGACGGCACATCGAGCGTCGACGAGAGCATGCTGACCGGCGAGAGTCGCGCGGTGCCAAAGAGCGCCGGCGCGAAAGTGTTCGCCGGCACGCTGAACCAGGACGGCATGTTGACGTGCGAGGCCACCGGCGTCGGCAACTGCGACGCTGCTGGCCGGCATCGTGCGGCTGGTCGCGGAGGCGCAGGGGTCGAAGGCGCCGATCCAGCGCCTGGCGGACCAGGTCTCCGGCATCTTCGTGCCGGTGGTGGTCGTGATCGCCGTGCTGACGTTCGCGCTGACCTGGTGGCGCGTCGGCGACGCGACGCGCGCGCTGGTGCAAGCGGTTGCGGTGCTCGTCATCGCCTGCCCGTGCGCGCTGGGCCTCGCCACGCCGACGGCGATCATGGTGGGCACCGGCCGCGGTGCGCAGTCCGGCATCCTGATCCGCAACGCGTCGGCGCTCGAGCAGGCGGGCCGGCTGCAGACGCTGATCGTCGACAAGACCGGCACGCTGACCGAAGGCCGGCCGGTAGTGACCGACGTCGTTGGCATTCGACGGTGCGTCGCGCGCGGAATTGCTGCGCACGGCGGCGAGCGCTCGAGCAAGGATCGACCCATCCGCTCGCCAAGGCGCTGTTCTCGGCTGCGGCGAGCGCGGAAGGCATCGCTCCCGCGCCGTTGACTCATTTCGTGTCGATCCCGGGCAAGGGCGTCGAGGGAGCATTGGCACGAGCCGACGAACGTCTCGCATGCTCGGGTTCGCTCGACTATCTGGCCGACAACGGTGTCGATCGTTTCGCGCGCGGAATCACAGCGGCGTGCAGTCCGACGGCAAGACGCTGATCGGCGTCGCGACCGGCGGGCGAATGCTCGGCATGCTCGCGCTGTGCCGATGCGGTGCGTCCGTCGTCGCGGCACGCCGTCGCGCGTCTGCGAGGCTGCCGGACATCGATGTCATCATGCTGACCGGCGACAACGTCGCGACGGCGCAGGCGGTCGCGCGCGGCGGTCGGCATCGTCGACTTTCGCGCTGGCGTCCTGCCGGCGGGCAAGGCCGAAGCCGTGCGCGCGTTGAAGGCGCGGGGCGTGGTGACCGGCATGGTCGGCGACGGCGTGAACGATGCGCCGGCGCTGGCGGCGGCGGACGTGAGCTTCGCGATCGGCGCGGGCGCGGACATCGCCATCGAAGCTGCCGACGTCACGCTGATCCGCAACGATCTGGGCGCGGTGGTCGACGCAATCATGCTGTCGCGCGCGACGCTGGCGAAGATCCGCCAGAACCTGTTCTTTGCGTTCGCCTACAACGTGCTCGGCATTCCGCTGGCGGCGGCGGGCCTGCTGAATCCGGTGATTGCCGGTGCGGCGATGGCGGCAAGTTCCGTATCCGTCGTCGGCAACGCGTTGCTGCTCAAGCGGTGGCGGCCCGGTCCATGAATCGTATCGAAGGAGCCACTGATGGAAAACGATCACATTGAACGTGCAGGGCATGACGTGCGGCGGGTGCGTCGCGAGCGTCACGCGAGTACTGAAGGCGGTTCCCGGCGTCAGCTGACGTCGCGGTGACGCTGCAGCCCGGTGTGGCCAAGGTGACGTTCGATCCCGCCCGCACCCAAGCGCCGGCGCTGCGCGCGGCGATCGAAGGTGCGGGCTTTGACGTCGTCGCGTAAGGTGGCAGCCAAGACCGGGGTCGGCGCTTGCGCATCCGGTGATTGCGCGCAACGGATCGGCGACGCGCTGACCAAGCGGCTCAACCGCATCGAGGGCCAGGTCCGCGGCATCGGCAAGATGATCGCCGACGACCGCTACTGCATCGACATCCTGACGCAGGTCAGCGCCGTGCAGGCGGCGCTCGACGCGCTGGCGCTGCAGTTGCTCGAGCACCATCTGCACGGCTGCGTGCAGCACGCCGTCAAATCGGGCGACGGCGAGCGCGCGATCGACGAGGCGCTGACGGTGATCCGCAAGTTCGCCCGCTGAATCGGCGCTTCGCGGCGGACGTCGGCTCACGTCAGCGCGCTGCGAAGCGCTCGATCCATTTCGCAAACGCGTCCAGGAATTTCTGCATGAACTCGCGCGTCGATTCGTCCACCAGCATGCCCTGGTCGTCGAACAGCTTCGCGGCATTGCCGACGTAGGCCTCGGGCTGCGGCATGGTCGGAACATTGACGGCCATCAGCGACTGCCGCAGCGCGTGATTCGCGCCGAATGCGCAGAGCTTGCCGGGAGAAACGCTGACGACGGCGCCGGGCTTGCCGCCCCACGAGTTCTTGCCGTGCGGTCGCGAGCCGACGTCGATCGCATTCTTCAGCACGCCCGGCATCGAGCGATTGTATTCGGGCGTGACGAACAGCACAGCGTCCGACGCCGCAATGCTTTCCTTGAACGCCGCGACCTCCGGAGTGGGATCCGCTTCGAGGTCCTGGTTGTAGAGGGGAAGCTGGCTGATTTCGACGATCGTTCAACGCGAGTGGCTGCGGCGCCATCGCGATCAGTGCGTTGGCCATCTTGCGATTGAAGCGACTCCTTGCGGAGGCTGCCGACGACGACGGCGACATTGCGGGAAGTGCTCATGACTGTCCTTTCGATGCCGGTCGCGCGAAGAATTCGCCATCCGTTGGAGACGCTGAACAGAGTCCCCGACGTCTCGGTGGCGGAAAGCTAATCAATTGTATCGCCCGGCGCTCAGGGCGCTCAAGTCGCAGTCCGTACCTTGCTTTTGTAGGATCGATGCCCGAAATGGCATAATCCGTGGCAAGTCGGGGTGTAGCGCAGCCCGGTAGCGCGCTTGCTTTGGGAGCAAGATGTCGGAGGTTCAAATCCTCTCACCCCGACCAATCCCACCTGATGACAAGCCGTTTGATTGCCTATGCGCGGTCAGCCGCCCCAGGCCTTTATCGGGAATCGAATAGGCCTTTAACCCTTTAAGCGGCTGTGTTTCGTTTCCGGTCAGACGTCGATAGAGCCGCCGTCGAAACCGGAATCGATATCGTCGAAACCGCCAGCCATGTCATCGGTGCCCGACCCGGCGTCGTGGGCGTGGTCCATGCCGTTGACTGAGTCCGCCGCGTGTCCGTCGCCCGAATCGAGGCCCGCCAAACCGTGGTTGGCTAGAAAATTCTGCGCGATCATCGTGCCGAGCACCGTGCCGGCAATGCTTCCCAACAGGCTGCTGGTTAGCATGCCGCCGAAGCCGCTGCCCGCAACGGGAATGCCGCCGAAGAGCCGCTCCATCGTGCCGGGCTGGCGCACCTCCGCGCGCGTCGCGAGGCGCGCGAGCGCCTGCGGATCCTCCGTTGCGTACGCGCGCTCCGCGTCAGGCATTTCGACGCGCAATTGCTCGAGCAACATCCGGCGTTGCTGCGGCGTGAGTCTGGCGAAGGCCTCGGCGTGCGCCTGTTCGATAGACTCCGGAGGCGCCGTTTTCAGCATGTACCGGTATCGGGCGAGTGCCTGCTCGTCCACGGACGGTTCCATTCGCTGCCCCTCGTAGGTGCGGCCTCGCGTTTCGTCGACGGGGCGGAAGCGATCGAAGATACCCATGGCGCGGTCTCCTTGACGATGCCCGCGAGAGATGAGGCGGGGAACTCTCGGGTTGCAATGGTCCGAGGGTGGCTTACTCCGCGGCTTTTCATTGTACCGCTGCAATGGGCTCCTCACCCATTGCGAAACGCGTCCTGTCGGACGATCGTAACGGGCCGGCGTTGCTAGTGCCAGCCCGTTGTGCGTTGCCAGTTCCTCAGGCGTACTTGACGACCGCGAACTTCAACTGCCGCGATTCGTTGGTCAACAGTACGCTGGGCGATGAACGAACGACGCCGGAGAACGAGGTGTTGTTGTTGATCTGGATCGCGGCGTTTCCGCCCATTTCCTTTACTTTCGCGGCAACCGCGGAACGAACGGCTTCTTCGTTAGTCGAGCCGGCGCCGACCGCAATGCTCGCGACGCCGAGGATCGAGAATTTACTGGGAGGGGTTCCGTCGGCCCAGAGATCAACATTGTCAACGGTTACTTTTTTTCCGCCTTCACCTTGATATACGTTCGTCTTTCCCGCGTAGGGTTGGTAGTCGACGCCCGCAAGAGACGCGCAACCGGCGGCCAGCAATGCAAGGATGACAATTGTTGTTCTCATGGCAACCTCCTTATGTATATTAGATCGCGCAGATTCCGCGCCATACGGACGACAGCGCAGAAAATATCATTGCGTGCGGACCGCATGCATCGGTCGGCGTCTGATCCGGTTGTAGGAGCCACGTCATATGCACCGGGGGCCATTCAGCCACGCCGGACAGCCCGCGCTCGCCGGCGCCTCTAAAGGCCGGCGCCGCGGTCTGCCCGAGTTTGGCGTCCCCTGCGCGATCAATCTTCGTCGTCGTCTTTGCCGCCCTTCGGTCCTGCTACTGCGGTAATCGACCCGTAGAGCCCGTGAGACTCGTCGTCGGGGCCGGCTGTGAAATAGAGTGTGCTGGTGAGCTGCCCCGCGACGCCGTTACCGAACGCAAGGCCCCACAGCCCGTCGATTTTGATCGGCCTGCCGCCCGGATCGCGTAGCTGGCCCTTGAACGCTCCACTGTGGGCATCGTAGGCATTGATCGCACCGTCGCCGAAATTGCCGACGAGCAGGTCGTTGGCGAAGCGGCCGAACGACGCGGGCGCCAGTGCGACGCCCCACGGCGCATTGAGCTTGCCCCGTGACGCGACGCGGCGGATCAGCTGACCGTTGGCATCGAACACGTTGACAACGCCAAGGCCGGGTCCCGGCGTTTCCTCGTCGTCCCCAGGCTCGTGGAACGCGTACGTGACGTACAGATCGCCTTGAATCGCCTGGATGTTGAACGGCGAGAAGTTGCGAGGCAGATGCGGGTCAACGAAGCGGCCGGTCGCATCCACGGGGTTGAACGCATTGTCGAACACGTCGATCTTGCCGCCAAGAAAATCAGCGGCATAAAGAAAGTTTCCGGTGCCGTTGCCGGTGAGCGCGAGGCCCTTGTAGACCGCGCCGGGCGTTTGCCGCATGAAGATCGCGTGCGTTGCGTCGACTGCAGGCGCCCAGGCGGAGATGATGCCTTGCTCGCTCGCGAATATGAACCGCGCGGGCGCGCCGGGGGCGACCAGGAATTCGTTGTTCGACGCGCTGAACACGATTCCCGTCGGATTGCCCAGCGGATCGTAGACGTTGTTGGCCGAAGGAATTTGCACCACGAGCGGGTTTCCGACCGGCGCCGGATTGCCTGCACCATCGTAGAGGACGGAAACGCCGCCGTCAGCGGCGTTGACCCAGACGAATCCCGTGGGATTGAACGCGATGCCCCAGGCGTTGACGAGATGGGAGTCCACGTGGGCGGCGGGAATCGTGCCGTCGGAGACCAGGTTCTTTTGCTCATAACGCGTCGAGTCGGCGAGTGATGATTGGGTGCCGGCTGCCAGTAGCGAAGCCGACACCCCGGCTAGCAGCAAGGTGCGAAGTCGATTCATGATGTGTTCCTCGGGTTAGGGGGTTGCTCCCGCACGCGGTCGCGCGCAGCACGCCGCGCATCGCGGTGCGAATTGGATGGGCACTGAGCCAAAGCCGCGGCAACGACGTGGATGTTCTTGTTCTAGGTGCGATGACCGAACGGCAGCGCTCGACGCGGCCGAGCTGCCGCTTGCGCTACACAGGCAAACAAGAGCACCGCGGAAATTAATCCGGCCGGCGCCGGGAAATCCGGACGGAGTCTCCGCCCCCTTCGAGCGCGATATGCCCGCTCAGAACAGGGTTCAGCGGACTGCGAACCGATTGGCGGTTGCAGCGAGCGGGCGGCCCAAAGGGTCGGGACGCTCTTCGCGCATCAGGCGAAAGCCCAGCGCCGCCAGCTCCGCGCGCACTTGCGTGTCGTCGAGCAATGCGCGGAACGCGCGAACGGCCGGACGCTCGAGTCGGCTTGTGGGAACGATGAAGTCATATTGTTCTTCCTGCAACGCAATGAAGCCCAGTCCGTATCGCGCGGCCACGGTGTCTATCGCCACGCCCCAGTCCGCGCGCCCTTGTGCCACGGACGCGGCGACCGCATTGTGGGACTTCGTTTGCGTGCCGTGACCCGGTGGACGACGCGCGCCCAGCAGTTTGTCGATGAGTACTCGCGTGCCGCTTCCCGCGTTGCGATTGACCATCACGTAATCCGCCTCCTGCTGCACAAGCGTGACGACTT
Source organism: uncultured beta proteobacterium (assembly GCA_963742145.1). Taxonomy (GTDB): domain Bacteria; phylum Pseudomonadota; class Gammaproteobacteria; order Burkholderiales; family Casimicrobiaceae; genus VBCG01. The sequence goes on along the minus strand of CAVUKS010000003.1, from coordinate 189,750 downwards.
CGTCCAGCGGCTTGCCTTCGAAGCGCGCATCGTTGCGGCGATGGACGATTCCCTGCATGCGGCCATATCCGGTAACCAGCGATAGCGTGCCGGTCAGCAACGGACGGTTGTATTCGCCAGTCGCGGGATCCATGAGATGAACACCGGCAATGTCGCATTCCTCGCGCTTGGCCGCCGCCAGCCCGCCCATGCTTCCGACGTAAAGCGACTTCACACGAAAGCCGCCGCGCATCAATTTGCCGATCAGCAAGTCGATGCCCACGCAGTGGCTGCCGATGATGACCAGGTCGGCGGGCTCGAGGCCCTGACCCAGCAACTGCACCGACACCGCACTCCCCGAATCCAGGATCTCCGTGTGCTGATCGATCGTGATGAAGCCGTCCGCGCCGCTGAACGTGGTGACGGACCCGGAACCTTTTCCCATTGGATAGGCCGCGAACCCCTGCTGTCCCTGCACCAGGCCGACCAGCAGGTATTCGGTTCGCCCGCGTTCGGAGTTCACGCGCATCGGCAACGTGGCGGCGACGGTTTGCCGTCGTTCCGCGGGCAGGCCCGCGTAGGCGCGCAGGACCGGAGCCACGAACTCGTGAAACGTGAAAATGGCCGACGTGGGAAATCCCGGCAGGACGACGACGGGCTTGCCTTCCGTGACCGCGAGGCAAATCGGCTTGCCGGGCTTGAGCGCCACGCCGTGAGCTACGACGCCGGGATTGCGCAGCCCGTGGACGGCGCGGTAGGAAAGATCGCCGGCTCCTTTGGACGTGCCTCCCGAGAAAACGACCACGTCCGACTGCAGTCCCTTCGCCAGCGCGCGCGCAAGCGCTGCTTCGTCGTCGGGGATGACGCCCAGATGCACGGGCAACTCCGCCCAATTCCTCGACGGCCGCGCCGATGATCGCGGCATTGGAATCGTAGACGGCGCCGGAACGCAACGGGTCGCCGGGTGCGACGATCTCGTTGCCGGTCGAGAAGATCGCTACGCGAGGCTGCCTGAACACACTGATCGTCGCGAGCCCGAGCGCCGCCAGCACGCCGATTTCGCGCGACGTCAGTTGCTGTCCGGCGCGCAGCACCGTTTCGCCGCGCGCGATGTCCGTGCCCGCGTAACTCACGTTTTCACCAGCGGTGAGCGGGCGCCCGATCTGCACGCGCTGGCCGGAGTCCGATTCGACGCAGCTCGGAATGCTCGACCATGAGGACCGCGTCGGCGCCGCGCGGCAACATGCCGCCCGTGGCGATCGGCGTTGCGAATCCGCCGACCACGTCGATGGCAGGCACGATGCCCGGCGCGAGAACTTCCGCGTTGGTGCGCGCGCTGCGCGGCGTTTCCTCCATGGCGCCGAACGTGTCCTGTGCCTGCAATGCGAATCCGTCGACATTGGAACGGTCGAAGCCGGGCACGTCCACTTCCGCCACGACATCGTCGGCCAGCACGCGGCGCAACGCTTGCGTGAGCGGCACGACCTCCTTGCCCAGGGGCGCCAGCCGCAGGTGCTCGCGGAATCGTGCGGTAGCCTCGTCGCGCGTGACGACGTTGAGGAACTGGGTCTGGCCGGAATTCGCTTCCGCGCGGTTCCGCGGTTGATTGGGCTTGGACATGTGACGCCGAGGCTATTCGTACAGGAACACGGTGACTTCGCTGCCGGGACCGTAGCCCTCGCTTTCGGCGGGCACGAGCACGAAACCGTCAGCGCGGGTGGTCGACGAGAGGATCGAGGCGCCGCTGAGCGCGATGGGTTCGACCTGCCCGTCCACCAGTCGCACGCGGCAATAGTCGACCCGACCCACGGCCGAAGCGATCTTGCGCGCGACGATGCCTTGCCGTGTGCGATGCGGCCAGTCGGGTGGTCGTCCGCCGCGCAGTCGAATGGCGCGGCCGGCGAAGAAATCGTAAGCGCACAGGCAGGCCACGGGATTGCCCAGGCAACAGGAAGACGAGCGTCTCTCCGATGCGTCCCAATCCCGCGGGACTCGATGGCCGCATCGCGACGCCGTGAACGGCCAGTTCTCCCAGCTCGGCCACGAGCTGCGGCGCATAGTCCTCGCGTCCGACGCTGGAACCGCCGGACACCAGGATCACGTCGGCGCCGGGAACGAGCAGCGCCTCGCGAATCTGGTCGGGAAAGTCGCCGAGCCGGCACGTGGCTTCGAGTACGCCACCGTCGCGGGCGACGAGACCGCGCAGCATGTACGAATTCGCGTCGTACACCTGATACTTGTCTTTCGGCGTGCCTGGCGTCCGCACCTCGTTCCCGGTGACCAGGATTCGCACGCGCGGCTGCCTGACCACGGTGAGCCTGGCCAGACCCAGCGACCCGGCGAGTCCGACATCCTGCGCGCGCAGTCGCCTGCCCGCGCTCAACGCGGGCGTGCCTTCGCGGATGTCCTCGCCCGTGTGTCCGACGTACTGGCCCGGTGCGACGGGTCGCGTGATCACGATCTTTCCGTCGCTTTCCTGCGCATATTCGGCGGGCACCACGGCGTCGACGCCATTCGGCATCGGCGCACCCGTCATGATGCGCAGCGCCGCATCGGCAGGAATGACGCCTTCGAACGGCTGCCCGGGCATCGCTTGTCCGTGAACGGCAAAGGCGATCGGATTGTATTCACCCGCTCCCGCAGTCGCCGCTCCGCGCAGCGCGTAGCCATCCATGGCGGCCCGGTCGAATCCGGGAACGTTCAGCGGCGCGATGACGTCGGCAGCCAGCGTTCGGCCGACCGCGTCTTCCAGCGCGATACTCTCCGCGGGGAGACGTGCGGCGTGCTCGTCGATCCATGCGAGCACGGCGGGGACCTCGCTGCGCTTCGCGAAGCCATGCATGCGCACGTCGTGTGCCGGAGACCCGATATCGGACATCATCTGATTTTAGGGCATTCGTGGCACGGCAAGAGCAGTCGTTGGCAAATCGAGCCCCGTTAGCATTCAACTGGGACTGTGGCGTACGCAAATTCCGCAACCGCTGTATTTCACGGTATATTACCGAACGGACTCTCGGGAGCTTTACATGCGCTGGCACGCTCTGCTGCCTCGGTTGCTGCCAGTCGTGCTGTTCGCTTTGCCGTGGGCATCTCCGGTCTCGGCGGTGGACGTGACGGTCTTTGCCGCGGCAAGCTTGAAGGAAGCGCTGGACGAGCAGTCGCGGCAATTCGGCGCGGCAAGCGGAAACAAGGTGGTGATTTCCTACGGCGCGAGCAACGCGCTGGCCAGGCAGATCGAGGCCGGTGCGCCCGCCGACGTGTTCATCTCGGCCGACCTGGACTGGATGGACTACGTCGATCAGCGCCGGCTGCTGATGCCCGACACCAGGGTCAACCTGGTGCGCAATACGCTGGTGCTGATCGCGCCAGCGTCGAGCAAGGCCGCACTTGCGATCGCACCGAATTTCGGCCTCGCGGCTGCGCTTGGCAACGAAAAACTTGCGATGGCCAATCCGGACAGCGTGCCCGCCGGAAAGTATGGCAAGGCTGCTTTGGAGAAGCTCGGCGTGTGGCCGGCAGTGGAGAGAAAGGTCGCCCGCGCCGAGAACGTGCGGGCAGCAATGGCGCTCGTGTCGCGGGGCGAGGCGCCTTTCGGCATCGTGTATTCGACGGATGCGCTGTCCGACAAGGGCGTGCGCGTCGTGGACACCTTTCCGCCGAACAGTTATCCACGCGTCATCTATCCGGCGGCGCTGCTGGCAACCAGCAAGTCGCCTGCCGGACAACCCCTGCTGGACTACTTGCGCTCTGCCGCGGCGCGAGCGGCGTGGGAGAAGTTCGGCTTCGGAACGGTGCCGTAGCGATGTTCGGACTCAGCCCGGACGAGGTCGGCATTCTCGAGCTCAGCCTTCGCGTTGCTTTGGTCAGCGTCATCTGCAGTCTGCCGCTGGCAATCCTGGTGGCCTACGGCCTCGCGCGCTATTCATTTCCGGGCAAGACGCTGATCGACGCTATCGTTCACTTGCCGTTGGTCTTGCCGCCGGTCGTCGTCGGCTTCGCACTGCTCGTGCTGTTCGGCAAACGCGGTCCGATCGGCGGCTTGCTCGATGAATGGTTCGGGATCGTGTTCGCGTTTCGCTGGACTGGCGCGGCGCTGGCCTCTGCGCTGATGGGCTTCCCGCTGATGGTCCGCGCGATCCGGCTGTCGCTGGAAGCGATTGACCAGCGGCTCGAGGTAGCGGCGCGGACGCTGGGCGGGTCCCGGTCCTGGGTGTTCGCGTCGATCACGCTGCCGCTCGCGATACCCGGCATCATCACCGGCACATTGCTGTCGTTCGCGCGCGGATTGGGGGAGTTCGGCGCCACCATTACTTTTGTGTCGAACATTCCCGGCGAGACGCAAACGTTGCCGCTTGCGATCTACACGTTCACTCAGGTTCCCGGTGGCGACGCGCAGGCGCTGCGGCTGTCCATCATCGCCGTGATCCTTTCGATCGCCGCATTGATGGCCTCCGAGTTTCTCACACGTCGCGCAAGACGAATGCACACCGATGATCGACGTTGACATCGAGCAGCAGTTCGGCGCATTTCATCTCGACGTGAAGTTCGTCGCCGAGGCGCCGATCGTCGGACTCTTCGGCCGGTCCGGTGCAGGAAAGACGAGCGTGATCAATGCTATCGCCGGCGTCGCAACGCCGTCGCGGGGCCATATCCGGATAAACGAGATCGCCTTGTTCGATGCCGCAAAAGGCATCGACGTCGTGCCCGAACGGCGACGAATCGGATATGTGTTCCAGGATGCGCTGCTGTTTCCGCACATGGACGTGGAAGCGAACCTGCTGTACGGACAGAAACTCCGCGGGCGGCGCGACCGTTTCATCGACGAAAAGCGGGTCGTGGAACTGCTTGGCCTGGACGCGTTGCTGCGGCGAAGGCCCAAGATGCTGTCGGGAGGAGAAAAGCAGAGGGTCGCGATCGGGCGTGCGCTGCTCGCGCAGCCGCGCATCCTGCTGATGGACGAGCCGCTGGCGGCACTGGATATGCCGCGGAGGGCCGAGATCCTCGACTACATCGAACGCCTGCGCGACGAGTTCCGTATCCCGATCATCTATGTCAGCCACTCGGTCGCGGAAATTTCCCGGCTCGCCGACACGGTGGTGCTGCTGGCGGAGGGCAAGTGCCTCGCCGTTGGCGATGTCGACGACGTGATGGGGCGCCTCGATCTCCGGCCGACAACCGGACGCTATGAGGCGGGGTCGCTGATTGAAACCCGCGTCGCCGCGCAGGACCTCGATGACCACTTGACCACGCTGGTCTTCGATGGCGGTGAGCTCATCGTGCCGCAGGTCGACGCCGCAATCGGGAGTCGGGTGCGCGCCCGCATCCGGGCGCGCGATGTCTCGTTGGCCACCGAGCGGCCCGCTGGAATCAGCATCCTCAACGTCCTGTCGGGAAGAGTCACAACAATGCAGGCGCAGCGCGGTTCCAACGCCGATATCCAGCTTGCCGTGGGCGGCGCGACGCTCAACGCGAGAATAACGAGCCGGTCGTTCCGGCAATTGGACATCCATGTCGGGCAGAAACTGTATGCGCTGGTCAAGTCGATATCCTTCGAACCACGGGACGCGGGCGACGCCTGACTGATCACTATGAAAGCCGGTGTCCGATTTCACATTCGCGATCGCGCGCAGCGAGACCGAACTTGCGATCGGGCCGGGAAAGATCGCCTTGCTGGAGGCGATCGCGCGGACCGGATCCATCACCTCGGCCGCGAAGCAGCTCGGCATGTCGTATCGCCGCGCCTGGCTTCTTGTGGACGCAACGAATCGCTGCCTCGTCCGCCCGGCGGTGGCGACCGTTGCCGGAGGCGACAAGGGCGGTGGCACGGTCCTGACGCCATTGGGCATCGAATTGGTGCGCCGCTATCGCGCGCTGGAGCGCGACACCGAAACGGCGGTCAGCCGCAAGTTCAAGTCGATGCTGCGTACGCTGCCCGCCGGCGATCGCGATACGCCGTCCTGAGTTGCGACCGGGCCAAACCGGGCGCGCTGTACATCGCCCGCAAGCAACCGAAGCGGCGTGGCGTCCAGCCGGTTTGCTAAGATGGGCACCTTCGTCCATGCCGCCTGAGCGCTTGTTAAGCGCGCCGTGCGGCGCATCGGTTGTGTCCATGTTCGCGTTCTTCGAATCCAGGGTGAGGCCCACCGAGCTGCCGCATTCCTCGCCGCCGGTCGGCCTGCTCGCCTTTTACTGGCACTTCGTGCGGCAGACCAAGGGCTTGTACGCTGCCATGTTCGCGACAGGCCTCGCGGTCGCGCTGATCGACACGTCGATACCTGTGTTCATCGGCAAGCTGGTGACGTTGATGCAGGCGAGCGATCGTGCCGCCGCCTTCAGCGCCGCCATGCCTGTGCTGGTCACCATGGCGCTGGTCGTGCTGATCGGCCGCCCGCTGACGCTGCTTGCCGACAGCCTGATGCGCAACAACGCCGTCGTGCCTGGCGTCACCAGCCTTATCCGGTGGCAGAGCCATTGGCACGTCGTTCGCCAGAGCTGGCCTTTCTTCCAGAACGACTTCGCAGGACGCATTGCCAATCGGGTCATGCAGACGAGCAACGCGCTGCGCGAGTCCGTCGTATCGAGCATCCGCGCGATCTGGTACATCGTGATCTACGGCGTCAGCGCGCTGGTCCTGATGGCCATCGCGGACCCGCGACTGGCAATCCCTACGGTGCTGTGGTTCGCCGGCTATATATTCTTCCTGCGCCACTTCGTGCCGCGAATGCGCGACCTCGCCCGCACCAGCTCGGAACTGCGGTCATTGGTGATGGGCCGCGTCGTAGACAGCTATACCAACATCCTCACGGTCAAGCTGTTCGCCCGCGCGCGCGACGAGGATGCGTATGTGCGCGAAGTGATCGACGATCACACCATGGCGATCGGAGCGCACATGCGGCTGATTACGCGCTTCATGTTCGTGCTGTCGACGATGAATGCGCTGCTGCTGGTCGGAACGGCCGGCATCGGTATCACGCTTTGGGGGCAGGGCTACGTCAGCGCCGGCGTCGTCGCGACGGCGCTTCCGCTGGCGTGGCAGATTGCGAACGTGGCCGGCTGGGTAAGCTGGGAAGTGACCGGCATCTTCGAGAACATCGGCGTCGTGCAGGAGGGCATGGACACGATCGCCGTGCCGCACACGCTGGTCGACCGGCCCGACGCGCGCGAGCTCGAGGTTCCCCATGGCGAGATCCGCTTCGAGCGCCTGACTTTCACGTACGGCAGGACCGACGGCAAGGTCGTGTTGGACAACCTGAATCTGGTCGTTCGGCCGGGCGAGCGGGTCGGGCTGGTGGGGCGCTCGGGAGCGGGCAAATCCACGCTCGTGAACCTGCTGCTGCGTTTTCACGAAATAGAGCGGGGCAGCATCCGCATCGATGGCCAGGACGTCAGTCACGTGACGCAGGAAAGCCTGCGCGCGGCGATTGGCATGGTCACGCAGGATACGTCGCTGCTGCATCGCTCGATCGCCGCCAATATCGGCTACGGTCGGCCAGCGGCGACCGCCGCCGAAATCGAGTCCGCGGCACGCAAGGCTCACGCGCACGAGTTCATCCTCGACCTGCAGGATTGGCGCCACCGTACTGGCTATGACGCGCACGTCGGCGAGCGCGGCGTCAAGCTTTCGGGCGGACAGCGGCAGCGCATCGCCATCGCTCGCGTGATCCTGAAGAACGCCCCCATCCTGGTGCTGGACGAAGCGACTTCGGCGCTGGACAGTGAAGTAGAGCTCGCCATCCAGGACCAGTTGCTCGGGCTGATGGAAGGCAAGACCGTCATCGCCATCGCGCACCGCCTGTCGACCATCGCGCGCATGAATCGCCTCATCGTGCTCGAACAGGGCCGCATCGTCGAGCAGGGAACGCACGAAGAGCTGCTGCGCCTCGACGGTCACTACGCGAAACTTTGGAAGCATCAGTCCGGCGGATTTCTCCCGGACGATATCCCGGACGAGCAGGCGGCCGCTGCGACCGCTTCATGAAGGTTGCCGTCTAAGCGCGACGGCGTGCTCGGCTGCATGACCGGCGATGAAGCCGCGGTCATTCCGCAAACACGGAAGCCAATGGTGAGTGGAATGGTCTATAGTTGGCGACGGAAGTGCGTATCCTGTGGCTGCTCGGACGCCATGCTTCACACGCGGCAGCAGGCGTCCGTGACGACCGGCTCGAGACGAGTTGGATAGGTGAGAACGCGGCATTGCGGCAATGCGAGGGAACAAATGATGATCGAGAATGAATCGGTGACAAGTTATGCGGGCGCTCCGGTCACGGCTGACAAGCTGATAGCGGACCTTCGAATCCTGGTGATCGACGTGGAGCAACTGCTGAAACTCACCGCGAGTCAGACGGGTGAGCGCGTCGCGCAAGTCCGCGCGAAGGCCGAGGAATCGTTGCAGGTGGCCAAGGTCCGCATTGCCGAGCTTCAGGCCGACGCAGTGGCGAAAGCGCGGGCGGCCGGCCGTGCGACCGACGCCTACGTCCGAGCCAATCCGTGGCAGTCCGTAGCGATAGGGGCTTTTGCCGGAATTGCGCTTGGCCTGATGCTCAGTCGCGGCTCGGACGGCGAATAGCGGAGCTGGAATGCGCCGGTGACGGCGCTACTTGACCAGCACCACCGGCTGCTTCGCCGTCGCAAGAACGCGCTGCGCCACCGAACCCAGCAACAAGTCGGCGATTGCGCTGCGGCCCTTGGCGCCCATGGCGATGAGATCGAACTTGCCCTCGTTCGCGCAGGCGACGATCTCCTGCGCGACACGTCCGGTGCGTATGACGATGTTGTGCTTGACGCCGGCGGCATCGAGCAGTTTTCGCGCCGGCTTCAGTTCCTTTTCGCTCAGTTCGCGCAGATAGTCCGCCACCTTCGCGGTCCCGACGAACGACTTTGCGGAACGCAGTCCGATGTCGTCGTGAACGCTGATGAGGGTGATGGGATTCGCCGCCGAACGGAGGAGGCGGACGAAGCTTGGCTGCGTAATCGACCGCGTGAAGCGCATGCTTTGAACCGTCGGTCGCGACAAGAATCTTCATGGACTGCCCCGATTGTGATTGTCTTTGGGACCCGCCAGTTTAGGGCCAAAGGCCGAATTTCGTCAGCCCACGACGGAAAACGCTTGATTTGGCTCAACCCGAAGGCCCCGAGGCCCGCTTTCGCGCTTGCTCGTCGCGCAACTGCCTGAAGGAATGTGCTTTAATTTCGCCATGCGTCGAACTTCACGCCGTTGGGTGGCCGCGATGACACTGCTCGGAATGTTCGGGATGCAGTGGGCATTGGCTGCGCACGCATGCGCGTTGACGCTGGACCCGACCGGCCGGCTGACGCCGGACGCGGCTTCCGCGCCGGTCTCGAGCCATTGCGCGACGATGGCCGGGAAGGCCAGTCCGCAGGAGCCCGGGCTGTGCCTCGAGCACTGCACCAAGGGCAAGGAGGTCACCGGATCCGTTGCCACGACAGATGCGCCGGCCCCAATGTCGGTCGCTGCTCTCGCCGTTGAAACTGGCCGCGTTCGCGCAAATCGCGAACAGTTGGTCGCCTCCGCAGCTGCAGCACCGCAACAACTCTCCACCGCCGTTGCTCCTGAGCTCGCGGCTCAGGATCTAGCTCGCTTCCGTTGCATCGCGCGTGTCCTTGAGGACCGCGCGCTGTGTTTGCTTTGCCCATCGGCAACGGAGGTTAACGTGTTTGCATTCATCCATTTCAGGTCGTCTTGGCGTGCCTCGCGCTGCGCGCTTCGCTTCGGCGGATCCCGGCGAATCGCCGCCGTAGCCGCACTCTGCGCGGCTGCAACGGGAGCGCACGCGAACGGGGCATTGTCGTTCGCGGAGGCACTGTCACTTGCCGAGACACGTTCGTCGGCGTTGAGCGGCGCCGATTATGCGGCCCAGGCGTCAAGGGAAATGGCCGTGGCCGCGGCGCAGTTGCCCGATCCGGTCGCGACGATGGGCATCAACAACCTGCCGGTCAACGGCCAGGATGCGTGGAGCCTGACGCGCGACTTCATGACGATGGCGAGCGTCGGCGTGATGCAGGAGTTCACGCGCAAGGACAAACGCGAGGCGCGCGCCGATCGCTTCCGGCGGGAAGCCGACAAGGCGGTCGCGGAACGAGCCGCGGGTGTGGCCACGCTGCAGCGAAGCGCGGCGACCGCGTGGCTCGACCGCTATTACGCGGAGGCGATGCTCACGGTGGTTGGCGAACAGAGCCGGCAGGCTCGCGCCGAGGTTGAGGGGGCCGAGGCCGCGTATCGCGCCGGCCGCGGCAACCTGGCCGACATCCTGGCCGCGCGCAGCGCACTGGTCCTGCTCGACGATCGCGCGAGTGAATTCGGGCGCAAGGTGCGCGCGGCGCGCATCGCGTTGGCGCGCTGGGTGGGCGACCGCGCCGACGCGCCGCTGGCGGGCCGGCCAGCGATCGATTCCCTCGCGATCGACGCGAAGGTGCTCGACACGGAACTCCTGCACCACCCGGAACTGGCCATGCTCACGCGGCAGGAGGATCTGGCGGCAGCCGAAGTCCGGGTGGCGCAGGCCAACCGCGAGCCCGACTGGAGCGTCGCACTGATGTACCAGCAGCGCGGGTCCGCGTATTCGAACATGATCTCGCTGAACGTATCGGTGCCGCTGCAATGGGACCAGGCGAACCGCCAGGATCGCGAGGTCTCGGCGAAGCTGGCGCTGCTGGAGCAGGCGCGCGCGGAGCGCGAAGACCGCGTCCGCATGCACGCAGCCGAGGTCCGCCAGATGCTTGCGGAATGGGAAAACGGGCGCGAGCGCCAGGCACGGTACGAGCGCGAACTGCTGCCGCTGGCAACACAGAGGACCGAGGCGACACTGGCCGCGTATCGCGGTGCGAGATCGAGCCTGATGGACGTCCTCCTGGCGCGACGCGGCGAGATCGACGTGCGGCTCGCTGCGCTGCAAATCGAAATGGAAACCGCGCGCCTGTGGGCGCAACTGAATTTTCTGTATCCCGAGCGCGGTGCCGTGCTGAACGGGGCCGCTTCGCATACCAAGGATTCCCAATGAAAACGAACAGACCTGCCATCGCGATCGCGATCGCGGTCGCACTGGCCATCGGCGGCGGCGGTTACGGACTCTATCGGCTCGGGCTCGACCGGGGCATGCAAGCGAGCGTCGCAAACCACGCGGCAACGTCGGCAGCGCCGACGCCCATCGGCGCGCCGGCGCCGGGCGGCCTCGACTCTGCGACGCGCAGAAAGATTCTCTACTGGCACGACCCGATGGTGCCGGGCCAGAAGTTCGACAAGCCCGGGAAATCGCCGTTCATGGACATGGACCTGGTGCCGGTCTATGCCGAGGCGGGTGCCGACGAGGGTAATGTCGCCATCAGTGCGCGCATGCAGCAGAACCTTGGCGTGCGCACCGCGGCGGTCACGCGCAATGCGCTGGCGACGACCGTGGAAGCGGTGGGAACGGTCGCGTACAACGACCGCGACGTCGCAGTCATCCAGGCCCGCAATGGAGGATTCATCGAGCGGCTGTTCGTGCGGGCGCCGTTGGATCCGGTAAGGCAGGGCCAGCCGCTCGCGGAACTGTACGTTCCGGACTGGGTAGCGGCGCAGGAGGAATACCTGTCCGTCGCGCGCATGACTGGCGCGGGTGCGCTCATCGATGGCGCGCGCCAGCGCATGCGCCTGGTCGGCATGACCGACGCGCAGATCCAATCCGTGGCGGCCAGCGGCAAAGTGCAGCCGCGATTCACGCTGACGGCGCCAATCGGCGGCGTGGTGGCCGAACTTGGCGCGCGGGACGGCATGACGGTCGCGGCCGGCACGCCGCTGTTTCGCATCAACGGTCTTTCGACGGTCTGGGTCAACGCCGAAGTGCCGGAGAGCCTGGCCGCGCAGGTGCGGCCGGGAAGCGCCGTGGAGGCGCGCGCGCCGGCGCTGGCCGGGACGACTTTCAAAGGCAAGGTCACCGCCATCCTCCCCGAGGTCAATCCCGCGACGCGCACGCTGAAGGTGCGCGTTGAACTCGCCAATCCCGCGGGCGCCCTCGTACCCGGCATGTTCGCCAACGTCACGTTCAAGCCGATGTCGCGCATGGAGATCCTCCAGGTTCCGAGCGAAGCCGTGATCACGACCGGCAAGCGCAACGTCGTGATCGTCGCCCAGGGCGAAGGCAAGTTCGCGCCCGTAGACGTGGAGATCGGCATGGAATCCAACGGGCAGACGGAAATCCGCAAGGGTCTCGAGGCCGGACAACAAGTCGTGATCTCCGGGCAGTTCCTGATCGACTCGGAGGCGAGCCTGAAAGGCGTGGCATCACGCATGGGCACGGCGCCCGCTCCGGTGAATCCCGCGGCGCCCGCCGATGCCGCCGTACATGACCACGGCAAGATGGAGAAAGCGACACCCGCGGTACCTGCACCTGCCATTGAGCACGACCACAGCAAGTGGAAAAGGCGAAGCCGTGATCGCCCGGCTCATCCGCTGGTCGATCGCCAACCGTTTCCTGGTGCTGCTGGCCACGCTCATTCTCACGGCGTGGGGGCTGTGGGCGATGTCGCGAACGCCGCTCGACGCCATTCCCGACCTGTCCGACGTGCAGGTGATCATTCGCACCACTTTGCCCGGGCAGGCGCCGCAGATCGTCGAGAATCAGGTGACCTATCCGCTTGCGACCACGATGCTGTCGGTTCCGGGCGCCAAGGCGGTTCGCGGCTTTTCGACGTTTGGAGATTCGTTCGTCTACATCCTTTTCGAGGATGGCACCGATCAATATTGGGCGCGTTCGCGCGTGCTGGAATACCTGAACCAGGTGCAGTCGCGCCTGCCGGCCGCGGCCAGGACGGCGCTCGGGCCCGACGCGACGGGCGTGGGCTGGGTCTACGAATACGCATTGGTCGATCGCAGCGGGAAGATGGACCTGTCGCAACTGCGCGCGCTGCAGGACTGGTTCCTGAAGTACGAGCTGAAGACGGTCCCCGATGTCGCGGAGGTAGCGAGCGTCGGCGGCATGGTGCGTCAATACCAGATCGTGCTCGACCCCGAACGGCTGCGCGCGTTCAACATTCCGCACGCCAAAGTCATCGATGCAGTGCAAAAAGCCAACCAGGAAACGGGAGGCTCGGTCCTCGAGCTGGGCGAGGCTGAGTACATGGTTCGCGCGTCGGGCTACCTGCGATCCCTCGACGATTTCCGCAAGATTCCATTGAGCACGACCGACGCCGGTGTCGCGGTGCGCCTGTCCGATGTCGCGCGCGTGCAGGTGGGTCCGGAAATGCGCCGGGGCATCGCTGAACTGGACGGCGAAGGCGAGGTCGCGGGCGGCATCATCGTCATGCGCTCGGGCAAGAACGCGCTGGCGACCATCGACGCGGTCAAGGCCAAGCTCGAAAGCCTGAAGGCCGGCCTGCCACCGGGCGTGGAGATCGTCACGACGTACGACCGGTCCAGCCTCATCAAGCGCGCCATCGCAAACTTAAGCCAGAAGCTCGTCGAAGAGTTCATCGTCGTCGCGCTGGTGTGCCTCCTCTTTCTGTTCCACCTCCGCTCGTCACTCGTCGCCATCGTGTCGCTGCCGCTGGGCATCCTGACGGCGTTCGTCGTCATGTACTACCAGGGCGTGAACGCAAACATCATGTCGTTGGGCGGCATCGCGATCGCCATCGGCGCGATGGTCGACGCGGCCGTCGTGATGATCGAGAACGCGCACAAGCACATCGAGGCCTGGGGCGCGGAACATCCGGGCGAAAAGCTTGCTGGCGCGGAGCATTGGCGCGTGATCGGCGACGCCGCGGCGCAGGTCGGGCCGGCGCTGTTCTTTTCGTTGCTGATCATCACGCTGTCGTTCGTGCCGGTGTTCACGCTCGAAGCGCAGGAAGGACGGATGTTCTCGCCGCTGGCGTTCACCAAGACCTACGCGATGGCCGCCGCTGCCGGGCTCGCCGTGACGCTGGTGCCCGTGCTGATGGGCTACCTCATCCGCGGGCGCATTCCCGAGGAGCGGAAGAATCCGCTCATCCGCGTTCTCATCGCGCTTTACCGGCCGCTGCTGGAAGGCGCGTTGCGCGCGCCAAAGACCGTGCTGGCCGTGGCGGTGCTCGTCGCCGTGGCGACGGTCTGGCCGGCGAGCCAGCTTGGCGGCGAGTTCATGCCGCCGCTCGACGAGGGTGATCTTCTGTACATGCCATCGGCGCTGCCGGGCATTTCGTCGGGCAAGGCCAGCGAACTATTGCAGCAGACGGACCGGATGATCAGGACCGTTCCCGAGGTAGCGCGCGTCTTCGGCAAGGCTGGGCGTGCGGAAACCGCGACCGATCCGGCGCCGCTGGAAATGTTCGAGACGACCATCCAGTTCAAGCCGAAGGAAGAGTGGCGGGCCGGCATGACGACCGGAAAGCTGATCCAGGAACTCGACCGGATCGTCAAGGTGCCGGGCCTGTCCAACATCTGGGTTCCGCCGATCCGCAACCGCATCGACATGCTGGCCACCGGAATCAAGAGCCCGGTCGGCGTGAAGGTTGCGGGGACGAGCCTCGCGGAGATCGACCGCATCACCGCCGACATCGAACGCGCGGTGAAGCCGGTGGCGGGCGTGACGTCGGCGTTCGCGGAGCGCCTGACCGGCGGCCGCTACATCGACGTCGACATCAATCGGGACGTCGCATCGCGCTACGGAATGAACGTATCCGACGTGCAGAGCATCGTCGGCGCGGCAATCGGCGGCGACAACGTCGGCGAAACCGTCGAGGGTCTGCAGCGCTTCCCGATCAACGTCCGGTATCCGCGCGAGGTGCGCGACTCGGTCGAGAAATTGCGCAACCTGCCGGTCCTCACCGAACGCGGCGCGCAGATCCGCCTGGGCGACGTCGCAGCCATTCGCGTAGCCGATGGTCCACCGATGCTGAAAAGCGAGAACGCGCGGCTTTCCGGATGGGTCTACGTTGACATACACGGCCGCGACCTGCGTTCTGCCGTTCGCGACATGCAGCAGGCGGTGCAGAAGGACGTGAAGATTCCGGCGGGATACTCGGTGGCGTGGTCCGGCCAGTTCGAGTTTCTCGAGCGCGCGATGGCACGGCTCGAGATTGTCGTGCCCGCGACGCTCGCGATCATTTTCGCCCTGCTCTACCTCACGTTCCGCCGGGTGGCGGAAGCTGCGCTCATCATGGCCACGCTGCCGTTCTCGCTGGTCGGCGGGTTCTGGCTCATGTACGCGCTCGACTACAACATGTCGATCGCTTCCGCAGTTGGCTTCATCGCGCTGGCCGGCGTGGCGGCCGAATTCGGCGTCGTGATGCTGCTCTACCTGGGCCAGGCCTGGGACGCGCGGCTCGCGCGCGGAGAACCGGCGTCGGCTGCGACGCTCGACGCCGCCATCGAAGAGGGCGCCGTGCAGCGCGTGCGTCCCAAGGCGATGACGGTCGCCGTGATTCTCGCCGGCCTGATACCGATCATGCTGAGCAGCGGCACCGGCGCCGAGGTGATCCAGCGCATTGCCGCGCCGATGATCGGCGGCATGATCACCGCGCCGCTGTTGTCGATGCTGGTGGTGCCGGCGGCCTACCTGCTGATCCAGCGGCGGCGGCTGGCGGCGCAGGCAAAGATGCGCTGACGCCGCAAGCTACATGCCACCAGGCTGCACTCCATGCCGGCGGCCAGCCCGGTTTTCTCCAGAAAACCGTGCCGGCGTGGTCAGTGTCGCCGGCCCGGCCGGCGGGAATCTCGGCTACTATTTCGCATTCCGCGCCCGTAGCTCATTTGGATAGAGCACCGGCCTTCTAAGCCGGGGGTAACAGGTTCGAATCCTGTCGGGCGTACCACAGCAGACTATCGCCGATTGCCGTTGCGGCGCGGCGTTCGAACTTGGCCACGATGCCCGATACCCATTCCACGCTGCCTGCTGTAACGGCCGCCGACCCTTCAACCGACGCATTGCAGCAAATCCCAGGAACGCTCGAGCGCGGTGCGGCGGACATCGCGCAGCTGCCGCTGTTCGAGCACTTGTCCGCGGTCATGCCTGCCGCCGATCTCATACTTGGCGGGGCGATGCTCGTATTCATCATCCTCGTGCACGCTGCCGGCGTGCGCTCGGTGATCAGCCACGTCTCCAGGCGTTTGGCGGATATCACGCGGCGGCCGGCGCTGTGGCGGGCGGACCTGCTGATGGGCGGCAGTCGTGTTCATGCTGCTCGCATTGCACCTGACGGAAATGGTCATCTGGGCCGCGGCGCTGGTGTATTCGAACCTCGTCGCGGATTGGCGATCCGCGGGCTTTTTCGCGGGCAATACCTATACGACCGTCGGCTACGGCAACTTCGTCCTGCCGGACGGGTGGCGGATGCTGGCGCCGATCATCGCGATGTCCGGGCTGTTCACGTTCGGCTGGTCCGGCAGCGTGCTTGTCGACATCGTGCAGCGGATAAACAAGATCAGGGACGCGGCCGAGCGCGGCGAGCGCGCGCCACACGGATACGCGCTAGTTCTTCGCAGCGCGCATGTTTGCGACCATGGCAGGCGTCACATTGGGCTGCGCGGCGTTGCCCCAGCTCGTACGGATGTAGTTGGCGATGTCCGCGACCTGCTGGTCGGTCAACTGGTCCTTGAAGGCCGGCATCGGTATGAATCCGCCGCGGGCCGGAATGCCGGCGTCGACGACCTTGAGAATGTTGGCGGGATCGCTCGCGACGACGACGCCGTTGCCCGCAAGTGGCGGGAACACACCGGGAAGGCCGCGGCCGAGAGCCTGGTGACAACCCCCGCAGTTGTCCATGTAGAGAGCGGCGCCGCGCGCGCGCGTGGGGTCGACGGCCTTGCGTCCGGTGCGCAGGCGCGATTCCGGCGGAATGGACTTGAGATACTCCGCCATCGCCTTGAGATCGGCGTCGGTCAGGTGACTGAGACTGTTGCGGATGACTTCGGCCATCGGCCCCAGCGTCGTCGTCCGGCCACGGTAAACGCCGGTCTTGAGATAGGTCGCGATTTCGTCGACCGACCAGCTGCCCAATCCCGTAGCGATGTCGGACGTCAGGTCGAGCGCGAACCAGCCGTCGATCACTGCGCCGTTGAAGTCCTTGCTCTTCTCGATGCCACCCAGCAGGTTGCGCGGCGAATGACAATCGCTGCAGTGCCCGAGGCCCTCGACCAGGTAGGCGCCGCGGTTCCATGCAGCCGTCCTGGCCGGGTCCGGCCGGTACACGCCTTCGCTGAAGTAGAGTTCGCGCCACCCGGCCATCGACCAGCGCTGGTCGAAAGGAAAGTGCAGATGATTGACCGTCACATTGTTGCGGACGGGCTTCACCGTGCGCAGGTACGCGTAGATGGCGTCGATGTCGTCGCGCGTGACCCGGGTATAGAAGTCATACGGCATGGTCGGGTACATGTCCTGCCCGTGCTTGTTCACGCCGTCGTGCAGCGCGCGGTAGAAGTCGGCGCTCGACCACCGGCCGATGCCCGTCTCCGCGTCGGGCGTGATGTTCGGCGCCAGCATGTAGCCGAAAGGCGTGTCGAGCCGCAACCCGCCCGAGTACGGCGCCCCGCCGTTCGCGGTGTGACAGGAGACGCAGTCGCCGGCGCGCGCCAGATATTCGCCGCGTTGCACGGCCGTCTGCTGCGCGATGACCGGTGCGGCGACCATGCACGCAACGATCCCGAATGCGACCTTGGCCGCGGACCGGAGGCAGCGGGTCAACGATGCGTTACTGAACACAGATCGATCTCCTGTTGACGCAGACGATCGGCGCCCGCAGTGACACTGCGGACGGGCGTTGTGGAATCTGGAGCTTACCGTTAAAGAGCCACCCCATCACCGTAAGTCTGCGACGACGCGCTTTGATACGGACATCTTCGCAGCCCGCTGTTACGCTATCGGGCCATTCCCCGGGAATTCCAGATCGATGTTGCCCCCTGACCACGATTGCATGCCAACCGATCGACACCACGCTGACACGGCACGCGCGCCGGCGACCGCGCCCGGTTCGGCGGAAGCCATGCGTGCGGCCATTCTCGGCAAGCTCACTTACATGGTCGGCAAGGATCGCGGCAACGCGCTTGATCACGACTGGTTCATGGCCACTGCGCTGGCGGTTCGCGACCGCATCGTCGACCGCTGGCTCGAGTCCGCGCGCACGGCGAACCGGCGAGGGGCGAAAGCGCGTCTATTACTTTTCGCTCGAATTCCTCATCGGCCGCCTGCTGAGCGATGCAATGTCCAACCTCGGCCTCACGTCGACCGTGCGCGAAGCACTCGACCTGCTCGGTATCGATCTCGACCGGTTATGCAGGCTCGAGCCGGATGCGGCGCTGGGCAACGGCGGGCTGGGTCGGCTCGCGGCCTGCTTCATGGAAAGCATGGCGACGCTGGAAATCCCGGCATTCGGCTACGGCATACGATACGACCACGGGATCTTCCGGCAGGTGGTCAGAGACGGATGGCAGCATGAGCTGCCGGAAGAATGGCTGGCGTTCGGCAATCCGTGGGAATTCGAGCAATCCGGCGTCGTATACACGGTGGATTTCGGCGGCAAGGTGCTGGATATCCCCCAGCGCGATGGCGCGATGGGCCACGTGTGGCATCCGGACGAATCCGTCACCGCAGTGGCATTCGACACACCGGTCACCGGCTGGCGCGGAAGACAGGTGAACACGCTGCGGTTGTGGTCGGCGCGAGCCGCCGACCCGATCTCGCTCGACGACTTCAACCGGGGCGACCACGTCGGAGCGCTGGCCGACCGCGTCCGGCTCGAGGCGATTTCGCGCGTCCTCTATCCGAGTGACGACACGCCGGCCGGACTGGATCTGCGTCTGCGCCAGGAGTTCTTTTTCGCCTCGGCGTCGCTGCAGGACCTCATCAGGCGGCACAAGCGGCAGCACGGAGAGCTTTCATCGCTGGGGGACCACGCGGCCATCCAGCTCAACGACACGCATCCGGCGATTGCCGTGCCGGAACTGATGCGACTGTTGGTCGACCTGCACGGCATGCCGTGGGACCTCGCGTGGTCGATCACGACGTCGGTCTTCAACTACACAAATCACACGCTGCTGCCCGAAGCGCTCGAGACATGGGCTGTGCCCTTGCTCGAAAGCCTGCTGCCGCGGCACATGCAGATCATTCGCGAAATCAATGCGCGTCATCTTGACGCGGGACGTGCGCGAAGGCCACGCCGAACCTGGGTTCCTGGCGTCCGTTTCGCTGGTGGAGGAAAGCCATGGCCAACGCGTGAAGATGGGCCATCTCGCATTCGTCGGTTCGCGCCGCGTCAACGGTGTCTCGGCGCTGCACACCGACCTCATGCGCCGCACCGTCTTCCGCGACCTGCACGCGCTCCATCCCGAGCGCATCGTCAACAAGACCAACGGCATCACGTTCCGGCGCTGGCTGCACCAGGCCAACCCGGGACTGACACGCCTCATCGTCGAGGCGATCGGCCGCGAAGGTGCTCGACGACGCGAATGCGCTCGAGGCGCTGGCCCCGATGGCGCAGGACGCTGCATTGCGCGAGCGCTTCGCGGCAGTGCGGCGGGCGAACAAGGTGGCGCTCGCGCGGCTGGTCGTCGAGCGCGCCGGCGTGAGCCTCGATCCGGACGCGCTATTCGACGTCCACATCAAGCGCATCCACGAATACAAGCGGCAGCTGCTCAACATCCTCGAGACGATCGCTCTGTACGAGGCCATGCGCGCGGATCCCGCGAAGGCGTGGGTGCCGCGGGTCAAGATCTTCGCGGGCAAGGCGGCGGCCGGCTACCGTCAGGCGAAGCTCATCATCAAGCTCATCAACGACGTCGCGAGGACCATCAACGCGGACCCGGTGGTCGCCGGAGCTCCTCAAGGTCGTGTTCCTGCCCAACTACAACGTCAGCCTGGCCGAGATGATCATCCCGGCCGCGGACCTGTCCGAACAGATTTCCACGGCGGGCATGGAGGCCTCGGGCACCGGCAACATGAAGCTGGCGCTCAATGGCGCGCTGACCATCGGCACCCTCGACGGCGCGAACATCGAGATCCGCGAACGGGTCGGCCCGGACCACTTCTTCCTCTTCGGGCTCACCGCCGCGGAAGTCGACGCGCGGCGGCGCGACGGCCCGGGACCCCGCGAAACGCTTGCGTCGTCGCCTATCCTCGCTGGCGTGCTGGATGCCCTCGCTGCCGGCGTTTACTCGCGGGACGACCCGGCGCGCTTCCACGGCCTTGTCCACGACCTGCGCGAACATGACCACTTCATGGTTACGGCCGATTTCGATTCCTACCGGGCGGCCCAGGCCGATGTCGACGTGCGCTGGTGCAACCGGATGCATTGGTGGGAAGGCGCCGTCGTCAACACGGCCCGCGTCGGATGGTTCTCCTCCGACCGTGCCATACGTGAATACGCGGACGACATCTGGCGGGTAATGCCGAGCCCATGACGACCGACGGCGCGACATCCTCCGCGATCGTTCCGAGCATGTCCGCGTCCGGCACCCGCGGTTCATGCCTGTACGACCGGCTCGGTGCGCACGCCGGCGAGCGAAGGCGGCGTGTCAGGTGTGCATTTCTCCGTGTGGGCGCCCAATGCAAGCAGCGTCTCCGTCGTCGGCGATTTCAATGGCTGGGACGGCAACCGCCATGCGATGCGTAAGCGGACGAACTCCGGGGTGTGGGAGGCCTTCGTTCCGGCGGTCGCCGAGGGCGCGCTCTACAAATACGAGGTGCGCAGCAGCGACGGCACGCTGTTACCGCACAAGGCCGATCCCGTGGGCTTCGGCGCCGAGCTGCGGCCGTCCACGGCATCGGTCGTGCGCGACACCACGGCGTTTACCTGGTCCGATCGACGACTGGATGGCGAGGCGGGCGACGCAGCACCCGCGCCGCACCCCGGTGTCGATCTACGAAGTGCATCTCGCGTCATGGCGGCGTGGCGAAGACGGCAGTTGCCTCGACCTATGACGAGCTGGCCGACGCGCTGATCCCGTATGTCGTCGGACTCGCGTTCACGCACATCGAGCTGATGCCGGTCAGCGAATATCCCCACGACCCGTCGTGGGGCTACCAGCCGATCGGCTTGTTTGCGCCCACGTCGCGTTTTGGCACGCCCGCCCAATTCGCGCGCTTCGTCGACCGCTGCCATCAAGCTGGCGCTCGGCGTGCTGCTGGACTGGGTGCCCGCGCATTTCCCCGTCGACCCGCACGGACTCGCGCGATTCGACGGCACGGCGTTATACGAGCACGCGGATCCGCGTCAGGGCCTGCATCCGGACTGGACGACGGCGATCTTCGACTTCGGGCGCCCCGAGGTCGTCGACTATCTCATTGCGAACGCGCTGTTCTGGCTCGATCGCTATCACGTCGACGGCTTCCGCGTCGATGCGGTGGCGTCGATGCTGCATCTCGACTATTCGCGCGAGGAAGGAGAGTGGGTACCCAACCAGCATGGCGGCAACCAGAACCTCGAAGCGGTGGCGTTCCTGCGCAAACTCAACGAAGAAGTCTGTGCGCGTCATCCGGGCGTGATGACGATTGCCGAGGAATCGACGACCTGGCCGCGGCGTCTCGCATTCCACGCAAGACGGCGGTCTGGGCTTCGGCTTCAAGTGGAACATGGGGTGGATGCACGACATGCTTGCGTATCTGAGCGACGCGCCGCAAATCCGGCGCAATCGCCACGATCGCGTGACCTTCGGCATCACTTACGCCTTTGCGGAGAATTTCGTGCTGGCGCTGTCCCATGACGAGGTCGTGCACGGCAAGCTGTCGTTGCTGCGGAAGATGAATGGCGACAGGTGGCAGCAATTCGCCACGTTGCGCGCGTTCTATGCGTTCATGTGGGCCTATCCGGGCAAAAAGCTGCTGTTCATGGGCCAGGAATTCGCGCAGGAACGCGAATGGGATTTCATGGATGGCCTGCAGTGGATCTCACTCGAAAAACCGGAGCACCGCGGCGTGCAGGCGGTCGTGCGCGACTGCAACCATGGTTATCGTTCCCATCCTGCGCTGCACGACGGCGATTGCCTCACCGCGGGATTCCAATGGATCGTCGTCGATGATGCGCGCCACGCAGTCTTTGCCTGGTTGCGCCTGGACCGGGGCGGCGCGCCCCCGGTCGCGATCGTGTCCAATTTCACACCGGCGCCGCACCTGAATTATTGCATCGGCCTGCCGCTGCCCGGTCGCTGGCGCGAAATCCTCAACACCGATTCGGCGCTGTACGGAGGCTCGAACGTTGGCAACGCCGGGGAGGTGATGGCGGAGGCGGCGCCCCGCCATGGCTACGCGTTTTCGGCGAAAATCACCGTGCCGCCGCTGAGCACGGTCTGGCTCCTCCACGATGGCGGATGAACCGCGTCGTTGATCCGACGCGAGATGGGAAGACCATGGAACAGCCCAACGAAAAGGTGACGTATTCGACGCCGCTCTCGCGCTCGACGATGGCCTATGTGCTGGCGGGCGGGCGCGGTACGCGTCTCATGGAACTCACCGAGAAACGCACCAAGCCTGCAGTGTATTTCGGCGGCAAGTCGCGGATCATCGACTTCGCGCTATCGAACGCGATCAACTCCGGCATCCGGCGCATCGCGGTGGCAACGCAGTACAAGGCGCATAGCCTGATCCGGCATCTGCAGCGGGGCTGGAATTTCCTGCAGCCGATGCGCAACGAGAGCTTCGACATCCTCCCCGCAAGCCAGCGCGTGGCGGAAAACCAGTGGTACGCGGGAACCGCCGACGCCGTGTTTCAGAACATCGACATCATCGACAGCTACGCGCCCGAGTACATCGTGCTGCTCGCCGGCGACCACGTTTACAAGATGGACTACGAGCGGATGCTGGTGCAGCACGTGAACGAGGGCGCCGACGTCACCGTAGGCTGCGTGGAGGTGCCGATCGCCGAAGCCGCGGGGTTGGGGATCATGCACGTGGGCGAGGGCGACCGCATCGTCGCGTTCGACGAGAAGCCGGAGCATCCGGCCGAAATGCGCGATCGTCCAGGCTTCGCGCTGGCCAGCATGGGCATCTACGCATTCCGGCGCGAGTTCCTTCACGATCAGTTGCGGCGCGACGCGGCCGACCCGCACTCCAGGCGCGACTTCGGCCGCGACGTAATCCCCCACCTGGTCAAGCACGGCAAGGCCGTGGCGCATCGTTTTGTCGACTCGTGCGTACGCTCGCGCGCCGAGGGCCATGTGTACTGGCGCGACGTCGGCACGCTCGACGCCTACTACGAGGCGAACCTCGACCTGACGGACGTCGTGCCGGACCTTGATCTCTACGACCGCGACTGGCCGATCTGGACGTATTCGGCGATCACTCCGCCGGCCAAGTTCGTGCACGATGTCGAGGGCCGGCGCGGACTCGGCGTGTCGTCGCTGATCTCGGGGGGGTGCATCGTCTCCGGATCAACATTGCGGCATTCACTGTTATGCAACAACGTGCATGTGCATTCGTACGGAGACATCGATCGTGCGATCCTGCTGCCGTTCGTCGACGTCGGCCAGCACGCGCGACTGTCGCGCGTCATCGTCGACGCCGGTGTGCGCATACCGCAGGGACTGGTCGTCGGCGAAGACGCCGCGCATGACGCGGAGCGCTTCCGCCGCACCGAGCGCGGCGTGTGCCTCATCACCCAGCCGATGATCGATCGACTTGCCCACTGAGCTGCGCGTCCTGTCGGTCGCGGCGGAGGCTTTTCCGCTGATCAAGACCGGCGGGCTCGCCGACGTCGTCGGCGCGCTGCCGGGCGCCCTTGTCGCGGAGGGCGTCGACATGCGCACGCTGCTGCCCGGCTATCCGGCCGTCATGTCGGCGCTGCAGGATTTGGCGAGCGTCCATTCCTTTGCAAGCCTTCACGGCGCGCCCGCTCGCGTTCTCGCAGGACACGCCGCCGGGCTGAGGCTTTTCGTACTCGATGCACCTCACCTCTACTCGAGGCCCGGTGGGCCCTACGGTGGACCGCATGGCGAGTGGCCCGACAACGGTCTGCGCTTCGCGGCGCTTGCCTTCGCAGCGGCAGCCATTGCGCGTGGCGGCGTGCATGCGTTCGTTCCGGACGTGGTACAGGCCCACGATTGGCACGCGGGACTTGTTCCCGCATACCTGCGATATGGCGGAGCTGCAAAGGCGCGTTCCGTGTTCACCATCCACAATCTGGCTTACCAGGGACAGTTCCCGCGCGAAATGCTGGAAACCCTTGGTCTTCCGCCCGAGTCCTTTACGCAAGACGGTGTCGAATCCTACGGCGCCATCGGCTATCTCAAGGCCGGCGTCGCGCTGGCCGACCGCGTCACCACGGTTTCGCCGAGTTACGCTGCCGAAATTCTCACCGCCGAAGGCAGCATGGGACTGGGTCATGTCCTGAATCGGCGCGCCGGCGCGTTGACCGGAATCCTCAATGGTATCGACGCGACGCTGTGGAACCCGGCGACTGACGAGTATCTCGCATCGCGTTTCACCGTTGCCCATCTCGACGCTCGCGCGGGCAATAAGGCCGCCTTGCAGGATCGGTTCGGGCTCGAAGCCGATCCGACCGTCATGCTGATCGGGATCGTCAGCCGCCTGACCTGGCAAAAAGGGATGGATCTGCTGCTCGGGGCTCTGCCGGTGTTGTTGCGCAGCGGGGCGCAGCTTGCGTTGCTGGGCTCCGGCGACCACGATCTCGAACGAGAATTCGCCAAGGCCGCGCACCGGTATCCCGGACGGGTGGGCGCGTGGATCGGCTATGACGAGCCACTTGCGCATCTCGTTCAGGGCGGCGCCGATGCGATCCTGGTGCCCTCACGCTTCGAGCCATGCGGGTTGACGCAGCTCGCGGCGCTGCGTTACGGCGCGCTTCCCGTGGTGGCCCGCGTGGGAGGGTTGGCCGATTCGGTGGTCGATGCCAGCGCAGACAATCTGGCGTCCGGCGCCGCCACCGGTGTGCAGTTTTCTCCCGTGACGCTCGAGCAATTGGAGGGCGCACTGGAGCGCGCGCATGCGTTGTGGCGCGATCAACTGCAATGGAAACGGCTCCAGACGCGCGGCATGCGTACGGACGTCGGTTGGTCTGAATCGGCGAAGCATTACGCGAGATTATTTCGCGACGTCGCCGACGCCCACAGCGGGTGAGCATTGCAGGTCTGAGCGGAAACGGGTGACAATCGGCGCGGTTGTCGTGATCGAGGCACGGCAACGCACCCCAAATCGCCAGCCAGCGCGACGACCGATTCGATCCTGCATGAGTACCGCCTCCCAAGCCGTATTCCTGAGCTATGCCTCGCAGGACGCGGACGCCGCGAGCGAAATCTGCGCCGCATTGCGCGAGCTGGGAATCGAGGTGTGGTTCGACAAGAACGCACTGCGCGGCGGCGACGCGTGGGATGCTTCGATACGCAGGCAGATCAGGGAGTGTGCGTTGTTCGTGCCTGTGATTTCGGCAAGCACGCAGGACCGTCTTGAGGGTTACTTTCGGCTGGAGTGGAAGCTCGCCGTCGATCGCTCCTATCAGATGGCCGACGACAGGGCCTTCCTGCTGCCGGTGGCAATCGACGCGACGTTCCAGACGAACGCGCGCGTGCCGGAGCGATTTCGCGAAGTGCAGTGGACGCGCGTGCCGGGGCCGGCGGCGCGAGAGGCGTTTGCCAGGCACGTGCAGCAGCTGCTCTCGAGTGGTGCCCCAACACCCGGACCGCTCGTGCGCGCAGCCGCTACCGCGTTTCCGGCCAGGCGCCTGCCGCCGTCGATCGCGGTGCTGCCGTTTGTGAACCGCAGCAGCGATGCGGAAGACGAATATTTCTCGGATGGTCTCGCGGACGAGCTGCTCAACGTCCTGGCAAAGATCGGCGAAGTACGGGTTGCGGCGCGCTCGTCGTCGTTCACGTTCAAGGGCAAGGATGTGACCGTCGCCGAAGCCGGACGCGCGCTGAACGTCGCGACAGTACTCGAAGGAAGCGTGCGCAAGGCCGGCAACCGGATGCGAATTGCGGTCCAGCTTGTGAATGTAGCGGACGGTTATCACCTGTGGTCCGAGTCCTACGACCGGGCGCTCGACGATATCTTTGCCGTGCAGGACGACATCGCGCAATCGGTGGTGAAGGAGTTGCGGGCCATGCTGCTGGGCGGATCCGCAGACGTCCGGATCAGCGAGGCGGTGTCGGCGCAGGTCGCGGCCGCGGTCCGTGGTCGCGCCACACAGCCGGAAGCCCATCGGCTTTTCCTGCAGGCGCGCCACTTCATCGACCGCCGTACTGGCGAGGATATGGCGCGGGGAATCGGGTATCTGAAGGAAGCGCTGGCGCTGGACCCGGACTACGCGCTGGCCTGGGCGGAAATCGGCGCGGCGTACGCCATCGCGGCGGATTGGGGCTGGGAACCGTTTGCCGAGGGTTACGTGCAGGCAAGGGACGCGGTGACTCGTGCCCTCGCACTGGAGCCGGATCTCGCGGAGGGGCATGCGACGATGGGCTGGATTCAGTCGACACACGACTGGGACTGGCGTGGTGCGACGCACTCGTTCGAGCGGGCACTTGAACTTGCGCCGGGAAGCGCCGCGGTGCTGCGCCGCGCGGCCACGCTCGCCGGAAATCTTGGCCGCCTGGACGAGGCCATTGAACTTGATCGCCGGGCGGTGGCGCAGGACCCGCTTTCGTCCGCGTCGTACAACAACCTGGGGCTGCATCTTCATGCGGCCGGCCAACTCGCCGAAGCGGAAGCGGCGTTTCGCAAGGCGCTCGAATTTGCCCCACGCAGTCCTGCATCGCGTACCAACCTGGCGCTCGCTCTCGTCGACCAGGGCCGCGGCGAGGAAGCCCTGGCCGACGCCCTGAAGGAAACTGACGAGTGGGTGCGCTTGTGGATGATGGCGATCATTCACAACGCGGCCGGCCGAAAGGCAGAATCGGACGCGGCACTGCAGCAGTTCATCGCGAACTACCAGGAAGATTCCGCCTACCAGGTCGCGCAGGTGTATGGAATCCGCGGCGAGGCGGACCTTGCGTTCGAGTGGCTCGAACGGGCGTTTATCCAGCGCGATTCGGGACTCAACTACGTCAAGGCCGACCCGGACCTTCGCTCGTTGCGCGAAGATCCACGTTGGCGCGCGTTCGTATGCAGGATGGGACTGGCCGACTGAGGGCTCCGGGTCATGAGTCCGACGGCGCGGTGCGCGCCAGCGCGCGGATCAGCTCGCCGAGCGACCAGGCCTGGAACGGACAGCCGCGCGGCGTGTGCGGCGGGTCGCCGTCGGCAATTTCGCTGACGTGGCCCAGTCCCGCGACGTTCAGGTGATCGAGCAATGCCGCGAGAAAGCGGCGCCTTGCCTCCGCACGATGAGCCTCATCGTCGCCGTTCACGTTCAGCCACGCATCGACGAATGGCCCGATCAGCCAGGGCCAGACCGTGCCTTGATGATAGGCCCCATCGCGCGCAGGGACCCCTCCGTTATAGCGAGGGCAGTAGGCCGGATCACTTCGCGCCAGCGTGCGCAGGCCCAGCGGCGTTACCAGTTCGCGCTCGACGACCGACACCACCGCCCTTGCGATCGCGCCGTCGATGATTGCGTGCGGGAGGCCGCCTGCCGCGAGGATCTGGTTGGGGCGGATGCTGCCGTCGACGCGCCCGCGAACGTGATCTACGTCGACGACATCGTAGAGACACCCGGTGGCGGCATTGGCGAAGCGCGCGGCGAACGCCGCCTGCGCGCGGTCGGCCAGTACCGCATGGCGTCCGCCGATGCAGCGCAACGCGTTGATCCACAGTGCCTGGATTTCCACCGGCTTGCCGATCCGGGGCGTGATCACGTGGCCGTCGACACGCGCGTCCATCCACGTGAGCTGCACGCCCGCCACGCCGCACGCGAGCAGGCCGTCGTCGTCCATCCGGATGCCGAATCGCGTCCCCGCCGCGTAGCCGTCGAGGATCGCCGTCGCGGCGGCAAGCAGACGCGTGCGCACGGATGCGTCGGGCTGCGCCACGGCGAGGAACTCGTGGGCGACGATCACGAACCACAATGACGCGTCCACCGAATTGAACTCCGGCGCGCCGCCGTGTTCGGGAAAGCGATTGGGCAGCATGCCCTGTGACACGGTGCTCGCCCACGCCAGCAGGATCGATCCGGCAATATCGTGGCGGCCTCGCGACAAGCAGCAGGCCACGCATGGCAATGAATGTGTCGCGGCCCCAGTCGGCGAACCATGGAAAGCCGGCGATGATCGTGTCGCCCCAGGTTGCCCCGGACGACGAACGACTCGGCCGCACGATCCAGCGGTGCCAGCAAGCGACGCCGTCGCGTCTCCCGTTCCTTTACTTGCGCCGCCGCCGTTGCGGCATCCACCGCCAGATGGTCGTCCGCGCGCAGCACCATGACGGCATCGCGCAGCGACAGGTCGAAGTGGAACGTGCCGGGCGCGCCCAGATCCTCGTTATGGTCGAGTCCGCGCGCCGCTTCTTCCGCGTAGTCGAAATTGCGATACCACAAGGGCTCGTGCACGTAGCTGCCGTTGGTGAGCGCCGTGACCGCCGGCAAATCCGCGTAGGTATGCCAAGCGACGTTGCCGCCGACGCTGCGCGCGGCAAAGGCGAACGCGGCGTTTTCGTGCATCAGCGAGTGATAGTCGCGACCTGACAGCAACGGCCGGACGCGCAACTGCACACCCGGCGTCGCGTGGGCGAGTCGCCAGGCGAGCAGCACACTGCCGTCCTGGCGATCGACGATCAGCTCGTGGACGATCTCGATTCCGTCCGAACCGCGAAAGGTCCAGCGCGGCCACGGTTCGTGCGCGAACGCGGTGAGGAAGTCGATACCGCGCGGATGCACGACGTCGGGTCCGTAGCGTTGCGTGCTCAACGGGAAAGTGCCCGAGGGCGCATCCACCCACGCCTCGAATCCATTGACCAGGACTACACGGTCAGAAGGCGGCGCGCGCGCGACCAGCAGCAGCGCGTGATAGCGTCGCGTGCGCAATGTCGCGACGGTGCCGGAGGCGTAGCCGCCGCTGCCGTCGCTCTCGAGCCATTCGTCCTGCAGCGACGCGGGACTCACCGCTCCAGCTTTACCGTGCCGAGCCTGTCTTCGCTCGTGAGTCCCGGCGGCTTGTTCTGTAATGCATATTCGGCGTACTGGTGGATCAGCTTGGCGACCACGCCGGTCCAGCCGGTCTGGTGGCTGGCGCCGAGCCCTTCGCCGGTGTCGCCGTTGAAATATTCGTAAAACGAGATAAGGTCCATCCAGTGCGGGTCGGTCTGGAACTTGGTGCGGTCGCCGTTCACCGGCCGGCGGCCCCGCATCGTCCTGCAGGAAGAGTTCGATCAGCCGGTACGACAGGTCGGTGGTCACCTCCCACAGCGTGGCCAATTTGCCCGACCCGCGCGGGCAGCTCCACCTTGAACTCGTCGCCAAGATAGTAGTGGTGTTTCTGCAGCGATTCGATCAGCAGAAAATTGAGCGGGAACCACACGGGGCCGCGCCAGTTGGAGTTGCCGCCGAACAGTCCCGACGTGGACTCGGCCGGCGCATAGTCGAGCGCAAAGTGCTGTCCGTTGATGTCAAGCATGAACGGATTCGCGGCATGGTGCTTCGACACCGAGCGCACGCCGTTCGGACTGAGCAGTCCTTGCTCGTCCAGCACTTTGGTGAGGATGCGGCGCAGCTTGGCGGAGTCGACGATGCCCAGCCGAACGCGTTCTTCGATACCCAAATGGGTCGGGTCCGCGATGCCGGTCGAGAAGGTCCGGCCGGTACATCGCGAACCAGCGCAGGCGCTCGCCGAAGTCCGGAAACGCCTCGAGGCTTGTGCCGGTCGCCGATGCCGATCGCGAAGATCGGGATCAGTCCCGCAATCGACTGGACGTCGATGCGAAAGCAGCGACCGTCGGGGAATTTCAGCACGTCGAAGTAATAGCCGTCCTTGTCGTCCCACAAGCCATCCTGGTGGCCGCCCATCTGGTTCACCGCGGCGCCGATGTACACGAAGTGCTCGAAGAACTTGGTGGCGATGTCCTCGTAGACGTCGTCCTCCTTGGCCAGCTCGAGGGCGATGCCGAGCAGATTCAGGCAGTACATCGCCATCCAGCTCGTGCCGTCGGCCTGCTCCAGTTGCCCGCCCTGTGGGCAGTCCGGACGTCCGGTCGAACGCGCTGATGTTGTCCAGGCCCAAGGAAGCCGCCTTCGAAAATGTTGTTGCCTTCGGCGTCCTTGCGGTTGACCCACCACGTGAAGTTGAGCAGCAGTTTCTGGAAGACCCTCTCCAGGAACTTGCGGTCGCCGCGCCCGTACATCTTCTGCTCGATCTGATACACGCGGATGGCGGCCCAGGCATGGACGGGCGGGTTCACGTCGCTGAACGCCCACTCGTAGGCCGGGATCTGGCCATTGGGGTGCATGTACCACTCGCGCATCAGCAGCAGCAGCTGGTCCTTCGCGAAGTCGGGGTCGATCATCGCCAGCGGCACGCAATGGAACGCCAAGTCCCACGCGGCGAACCACGGGTACTCCCATTTGTCGGGCATCGACAGCACGTCGCCGGCGGCGAAATGGCGCCACGTGTGGTTGCGGCCCTCCTTGCGCTCCTCGGGCGGCTTGCTGCCCGCCTTGTCGCCGTCGAGCCAGCGATTGACCATGTAGCGGTAGTACTGCTTGCTCCACAGCATGCCGGCGAAGGCCTGTCGCTGCACGTTGCGCATGTCGTCCGACAGCGGGAACGGCGTGACGCGGTGGTAGAAAGCGTCGGCCTCGAGTTGCCGCTGGATGAACGTGGCGTCGAAGTCGCGCGAAAACGGCGCGGCAAGCGCGCCGTCCGGGCACAGGCGCAGCCGAATCACCGTGGATTCCCCGGCGGGGACGACGCGCGAGTAATGCGCTGCGGCCTTCGTGCCGGTCTGGTCCGGATTGACCGCGTCGCGCCGTCCGTGCACG
Source organism: uncultured beta proteobacterium (assembly GCA_963742145.1). Classification (GTDB taxonomy): domain Bacteria; phylum Pseudomonadota; class Gammaproteobacteria; order Burkholderiales; family Casimicrobiaceae; genus VBCG01. Next base: position 158,961 of record CAVUKS010000003.1, on the reverse strand, counting down.
AGGAAGTTGTCGAACGCATCCTTCACGTACGGTTGCGCGTTGGCCTGGCCCAAGATGCGCTGCGTGTTCGTGTCGTTCTCGGTGAACAGCAACTCGTCGGGCGTCTCGCAGTAGAGCAGATACGCCGGCAGCGATCGGTGCGTGGTCTTGAGCGCGGTCACGGATGAACCGGTTCGCGCGACCTCGATTCGCGGCTTGACCATTCCCATCGCGTCCGGGTACCACGTCCACACGTTCTTGAACCACAGCGTCGGCAGCAGGTGCAGCGGCGCCGCATCCGGGCCGCGATTGGTGGCGGTGATGCGGATCAGGATGTCGTCGGGCGTCGCCTTTGCGTACTCGACCATGCACATCGAAGTAGCGGTCGTCGTCGAAGACGCCGGTGTCGAGCAGCTCGTATTCCGGTTGCAGGCGGTTGCGGCGGCGGTTTTCCTCCACCAGGTCGCTATAGGGAAAGGCCCGCTGCGGATACTTGTACAGGTACTTCATGTACGCGTGGCTGGGCACGTTGTCGAGGTAGAAGTAGTACTCCTTCACGTCCTCGCCGTGATTGCCCTCGGGCCCGGTCAGGCCGAACATCCGCTCCTTGATGATCGGATCCTGGCCATTCCACAGCGCCAACGCGAAGCAGAGCTGCTGGCGGTCGTCGCAAATGCCCGCGATGCCGTCCTCGCCCCAGCGGTAGGCGCGCGAGCGCGCGTGATCGTGGGGAAAGTAGTCCCAGGCGGATCCGGACGCACTGTAGTCCTCGCGCACCGTGCCCCATTGGCGCTCGCTCAGGTAAGGTCCCCAGCGCCGCCACGGCACTTTCTGTTCGCGCGCCGCGGTCAGCCGCTGTTCTTCGGCGGTCAACGGCGGCGGGCTCGTGCCTTGCGGCGCCTGCTCTTCTGTCGGTTTCTGCGAGGCCATGTCCTGCGCTATGTGTGCCGTGGTGGCCGATGGTGAACGCGAAGGGCCGCGCGCGCAAGGCGCCGAAGGCGCATCCGTCGCGTTTCGCCAAACAACTGCGGAGACCGGACGGAAATCCCGACAGCCTTCCCCGCGGGGCCACAGCCATGGATAATCGGTCCGTTGCCGCAACCGGCAGCACGTCGTCGCCCGACTTCCACTGCCAGCCAAAGGAGATCGCCATGTCGCACGAATCGTCCTCCGCCAGCCGCCGCCGCTTTTTCCGGATCACCGCTGTGGGTCTTGCCGCCGCGCCGTTTGCCACGGCGCTCATGAGTGGCACCGCGCACGCTGTCGACACCGTGAAAGAGTCCGATCCGACGGCAGCCGCTCTGGGCTATGTCGTCGACGCGACGAAATCCACCAAGCGTACCGACAAGACGGCCTTCTGTTCCACCTGCAGTCTCTATTCGGGCAAGGCGGGCGCGGCGGACGGGCCCTGCACGATCTTTCAGGGCAAGCTGGTCAGCGCCAAGGGCTGGTGCACCGCGTGGGTCAAGAAGGCCTGAACCCGTAGCGGAATGGCCGCTGCGGGACTTCGGCCGGTCCTGATTTTGATCGCGCTGGTCGCGGCGATGTTCGCGCAGGCGCCACCGATCGCGTACGCGCAGTTCGCGGCGGTGCCGAGCCCCGCGAAGCCCGACAATGCGTACGACCGCGCCGTCGCCAATCCGAAGCAGGACCATGCCGCGCGCTCGATTCTGGACGGCGCTCCTTATGCCCAGCAGCGCGAGCCCATTGCGGACAGCGATGCCGTGCAAGGCGTGCTGCAGACCGGCGACGTGCAATCGTGGCCGCGCCTTTATCGCAGTGGCGACCTGCTCGTCACGGGACTGCTCAACGGCGCAGTCGCGCTGTTCGGCATGTCGGAGAATCTCTTCGGTCCGCCCGCGGCGCTCGCGCCTGCCGGGTACAAGAAGAACCCGGGGTGGGGCGAGTTCTTCATCGAGCCGGGATTGAGCGCGACGTACCGGCTGGGACCGTCGGCGACGCTCTACGGCAGCTTTGCCTACGTCGAGTCGAGCACGCGCGGCATGGACAATTGTTGCGCGGACAACGTCTACTACGGGAACCGCGAGCTGCTGTTCGGCGGCATTCGCTGGCGCGACGCCGACAGCGGCCTTTCGCTGGATGCCTCGTATGGCCAGCAGGACTACACGGTCGGCAACCAGATGTTGCTCGGTCGCGCGGGCAGCAACGGCGCGCACCGCGGCGCCAACCAGATCGGGCCGCGCAATGCGTGGGCCAATGCGGGCATCCTCAAGGCCGCCTGGCAGGATTTCAACGTGCAGGCGTTCTATCTGAAACCCAACGAAGAACCCAGCGAAGCGACCGGCACGATTTTCAACGGCATCAACGTCGAATGGCTTCCCGCCGGTCCCGTGCGGCTGGGTTTCATGTACCTCTATGTGCCCCACTCGAACATCGTCACGCGCGACCAGCTCAACATCTACGATCTTCGAGCGCGTGTGCATCCGGTGCCGTCGATGCCCCATTTCTGGCTCGACGGCGAGTACGTGCGGCAGCGCAAGAGCGGTGTCGCCGCCGACGGCTGGTATGCGCAGGCCCAATACAACGCGCTCGACACGGTGTGGAAGCCGCTCTTCTCGCTGCGCTATGCGTCGTTGTCCGGCGACCGGCCCGGTACCACGCGTTGGGAAGGCTTCGACCCGCTGTATTTCTCGGGCAGCGATCCCAACTGGTACCAGGGACAGATCGGCTCGTCGATTTTCAACAACACCAACCTTCGTACGGCCGGCGCTTCGGTGACGCTGACGCCCAACGACAAGAACATCATCGAGCTGCTCTACCTCTACTTCACGGCGGACCAGGTGAACTCGCCGCTCACGATTCCCGCGGTCGGCGCCGCGCCGGCCAGCGGCGGTGGCGTCCCTGCCAAGGCGCTGGCCAGCGAGTTCGACGTCAGCTATACGTACATCCTCAACAAGAACGTGAACGTGAACTGCCTTCGCGGCCTATGCCTCGCCGCTGGCCGGATACAGGGAGCTCTATGCGTCCTACGGCGGCAGCGCCAGCGGCTGGTGGTTTCTCGGAACCCAACTGAACGTCAGCTACTGAAGTCTCTACTGTGCCATGAGCGAATCTCTACCGATCACCTATCTTGCGCGGCACGGCGAAACGGAATGGAGCCTGTCCGGGCGGCACACGGGCCTGACCGATCTGCCGCTGACGACGCGCGGCGAACAGGACGCGCGCGAACTGGGCGTGCGGCTTTCGCGGCTGGACATTTTCCGCGATCTTCACCAGTCCGTTGCAGCGCGCTTCGCGCACCTGCGCGCTGGCGGGCTTCGGCGATCGCGCGGAGGTCGATCGCGACCTGGTCGAGTGGGACTATGGCGAGTACGAAGGACGGACGACGCGCGAGATACAGGCGAGCCGGCCCGGATGGTCGCTGTTTCGCGACGGCTGCCCCGGCGGCGAAACACTGACGCGAAATCGGTGCGCGCGCGGACCGCGTCGTGCAACGCGTGCGCGCCGAGCCCGGCAATGTCCTGCTGTTTTCTTCCGGTCATTTCCTGCGCGTGCTCGCGGCGCGCTGGCTCGGCCTCGATGCGGCGTCGGGACAACGGTTTGTTCTCGGCACCACCGCCCTGTGTGCGCTCGGCTACGAACACGACCGCTCGGAACCGGTGATCCGCCTCTGGAACCAGGTCGCCCCGTCGCGGTCCGTGACGCGCAGGTTCTGGAGTATGATTTGACGAGTCTTGCATGGCGCCCGAAGTCGGCCCCGGCGGCGCCATGTGCCCTCGACAAGCTACAGGTGAACCAATGAACGCGACCCGGAAGCTGCACGATATCGGCCAGAGCCTTTGGCTCGACAACATCACGCGCGACCTGCTCGAGAGCGGGACGCTCGAACGCTACATCGACGAGCTGTCGGTGACCGGTCTCACGTCGAATCCGACGATCTTCAACAACGCCATCAAGAACAGCAGCGACTACGACCCGGCGATCCGCAGCAAGTTGAAGGCCGGCAAGTCGGGCGAGGACCTGTTCTTCGAGCTGGCGATCGAGGACGTCACGCGTGCGGCCGATATCTTCCGGCCGGTCTTCGAGCGCACTGGCGGCGTCGACGGCTGGGTTTCGCTCGAGGTGTCGCCGCTGCTCGCGCACGACACGGCCACGACGCTCCGGGTCGCCAAGGAACTGCATGCGAAGGCCGGTCATCCGAACCTCTTCATCAAGATACCCGGCACGAAGGAGGGGCTGCCGGCGATCGAGGAGGCCATCTTCGCCGGCGTGCCGATCAACGTGACGCTGCTCTTTTCGCGCGAACACTACATCGCCGCCGCCGAGGCCTACCTGCGCGGCATCGAACGGCGCATCGCCGCGGGACTCGATCCCGACGTGGGATCGGTGGCGTCCGTATTCATCAGTCGCTGGGACGCTGCAGTCGCCGGCAAGGTGCCCGCGCCGCTGGCCAATACGCTCGGCATCGCGATCGGCCAGCGCACTTACAAGGCGTACTGCGACCTGGTTGCGTCGCCCCGCTATCGGCGCGTGATGAACGCCGGCGGCCGCCCGCAGCGGCTGCTGCTCGCGAGCACCGGTACCAAGGATCCGAAGGCCTCCGACATTCTCTACATCAAGGCGCTGGCCGCGCCGTTCACCGTCAACACGATGCCCGAGAACACGCTGCTGGCGTTCGCGGATCACGGCGAGGTCGCCTCGACCACGCCCGCCGACGGCGGCGATTGCGAGAAGGTGCTGTCGGAATTCGCGAAAGCGGGCATCGACATCGACGCGCTCGCGGCGCGCCTGCAGAACGAGGGCGCCGAGTCGTTCGTCAAGTCGTGGAACGAGCTGATGTCGGTGATCGCGTCGAAGAGCGCCTTGCTCGCGAAGGCGGCATAGCAATCGCGGTTCGCCCGCGAAGGGCGTCATTTACGTCACGAAGGGCGAGGCGATGAAGGTGCTGGTGGTCGATGTCGGCGGAACGAGTATCAAGATCCTCGCCAGCGGGCAGAGCGAACCGCGCAAGTTCGAATCCGGACCGTCGATGACCGTCGCGCAGATGGTCCGGGGCGTCAGGAAGCGGCGGCCGGCTGGACCTACGATCGCGTCTCGATCGGCTATCCGGGCGTGGTGAAGAAGAACCAGCCGACGACCGAGCCCTACAATCTCGCCCACGGGTGGGTGAAGTTCGACTACGCGAAGGCCTTCGGCCGTCCGGTGAAAATCATCAACGACGCCGCCATGCAGGCGCTCGGCAGCTACGGAGGCGGCACGATGCTGTTCCTGGGCCTGGGCACCGGGCTGGGGTCCGCGCTGATCGTCGAGGGCGTCGTCGTGCCGATGGAGCTGGCGCACCTTCCGTATCGCAAGGCCACCTACGAGGACTACGTCGGCGTGCGTGCGATCGAGCGCCTCGGCAAGAAGAAATGGCGCAAGGCGGTCGAGGATGTCGTCGAACGCCTGACCGCCGCGTTCCGCCCGGACGACGTCGTCCTGGGTGGCGGCAACAACCGGCATCTCAAGGAACTGCCGCCGGGCTGCCGGCTGGGCGACAACGAAAACGCCTTTCTCGGCGGATTCCGGATGTGGGATGGCGCAAAGCCGAAAGCGGCGCGGCGCGCATGACCTGCCCCGACGTCCAACTCGGCTTACAACCCAATGTCCGGCATCGCGCCGCTGACATCGCGCCCGGCATGGAAGGCGCTTGCCGCGCACTACGCGACCGTCAAGGACGTCGAGCTGAAACAGCTGTTCGCCGACGAACCGCGCCGCGGCGAGCGCCTGATCGCGGAGGCGGCCGGGGTCTATCTCGATTACTCGAAGAATCGCGTGACCGACGAGACGATCGCGCTGCTGCTGCAGCTGGCCGAGGAATCGGGGTTGCGCGCGCACATCGACGCCATGTTTCGCGGCGACAAGATCAACGTCACCGAGAACCGCGCGGTGCTGCATGTGGCGCTGCGGGCGCCGCGTGGCGAGTCGATCGTTCTCGACGGCAGGAACGTGGTGCCGGACGTCCACGCGGTGCTCGACCGGATGGCGGAGTTCGCCAACCGCGTCCGCAGCGGCGCGTGGAAGGGACACACCGGCAAGCGCATCCGCAACGTGGTCAACATCGGCATCGGCGGCTCCGACCTCGGTCCGGTGATGGCCTACGAGGCGCTGAAGCACTACAGCGATCGCGCGATGACGTTCCGCTTCGTGTCCAACGTCGACGGCACCGACTTCGCCGAGGCGGTGCGCGACCTCGACGCCGCCGAAACGCTGTTCATCATCTCGTCGAAGACCTTCACGACGCTGGAGACGATGACCAACGCGCACACGGCGCGCGACTGGTCGCTGGCCGGGCTGGGCGGCGACGCGGCCGCCGTGGCGAAGCACTTCGTCGCGGTCTCGACCAATGCGGAAAAGGTGGCGGCGTTCGGCATCGACACCGCCAACATGTTCGGATTCTGGGACTGGGTGGGCGGCCGCTATTCGATGGACTCGGCGATCGGCCTGTCGACGATGCTCGCCATCGGTCCCGACAATTTCCGCGCAATGCTCGCCGGCTTCCACGAGATGGACGAGCACTTCCGCACGGCGCCGTTCGAGCGCAACCTGCCGGTGCTGCTCGGCCTGCTCGGCGTCTGGTACACCGATTTCTTCGGCGCGCAGACGGTGGCGGTGCTGCCCTACGAGCAATACCTGAAGCGCTTTCCCGCGTATCTGCAGCAGCTGACGATGGAGAGCAACGGCAAGCACGTGACGCTGGACGGCGCGCGCGTCGACTACGAGACCGGGCCGATCTACTGGGGCGAGCCGGGCACCAACGGCCAGCATTCGTTCTATCAGCTGATTCACCAGGGAACGCGGCTCATCCCCTGCGACTTCATCGGATTTGCGAACACGCTCAATCCGCTGGGCCGGCACCACGACATGCTGATGAGCAACGTCTTCGCGCAGGCCGAGGCGCTCGCGTTCGGCAAGACGGCCGCGCAAGTGAAGGCCGAGGGCACGCCGGACTGGCTCGTTCCGCATCGCGTGTTCGAGGGCAACCGGCCGTCCAACACGATCCTGCTGGACCGAGCTGACGCCGGCCGCGCTCGGCAAGCTGGTCGCGCTGTACGAGCACAGCGTGTTCACGCAGGGCACGATCTGGAACATCGATTCGTTCGACCAGTGGGGCGTCGAGCTGGGCAAGGTGCTGGCGCAGCGGATCATCCCGGAACTGGAAAGCGCGGCCGAGCCCGAGCTCGCGCACGACAGCTCGACGAACGCGCTGATCCGCCGTTACCGCCGGGATCGGCAGAAGTAAACCAAAGGAAAGGCATCATGCAACTCGGAATGATCGGACTGGGCCGGATGGGCGCGAACATGGTTCGCCGGCTGATGCAAGCACGGCCACCAATGCGTGGTCTTCGACATGTCGCCGAAAGCCGTGCAGGACCTGGTCCAGGAGAAGGCGACGGGAGCGACGTCGCTCGCGGATTTCGTCGAACAAGCTCGCCAAGCCGCGCGCGATCTGGCTGATGGTGCCGGCCGCGGTCGTGGACAAGACGATCGCCGGCATCTGCTGCCGCTGCTTGGAGCCGGCGACATCCTCATCGACGGCGGCAACTCGTACTACGTCGACGACATTCGCCGCGCCAAGGAACTTGGCGCCCAAGGGCATCCACTACGTCGACGTCGGCACCAGCGGCGGCGTGTGGGGGCTGGAACGCGGCTACTGCATGATGATCGGCGGCGAGCCGGACGTCGTGAAGCATCTCGATCCGATCTTCGCCACGCTGGCGCCGGGCATCGGCGACATCGAGCGCACGCCCGGACGCGGAGAAATCGGCGGCACGGCGGAGCAGGGCTACCTGCACTGCGGACCGAACGGCGCCGGCCACTTCGTCAAGATGGTCCACAACGGCATCGAGTACGGGCTGATGGCCGCCTATGCCGAAGGCCTGGGCATCCTGCGCGCGCGCCAACGTCGGCAAGCAGCATGCACGACATCGACGCCGAGACCACGCCGCTGCGCGATCCGGAGCACTATCAGTACGATCTCAACCTGCCGCGACATCGCCGAGGTGTGGCGGCGCGGCAGCGTGATTGCGTCGTGGCTGCTCGACCTGACGGCGTCTGCGCTGGTCAAGGACCCGGCGCTGGCGCAATTCGCCGGCCGCGTGTCCGATTCCGGCGAAGGCCGCTGGACGATCAAGGCCGCCATCGACGAGGCCGTGCCGGTGCCCGTGCTGACGACCGCGCTCTACGAGCGCTTCAGTTCGCGCGGCGAGGCGGATGTTCCAGGACAAGCTGCTGTCGGCGATGCGCTTCGAGTTCGGCGGTCACGTCGAGAAGAAGGACGGCAAGTGAGCCGCGCAATGACGACCGACCGATGCCGTGCGCTCCGACGCGCTGGTGTTCTTCGGCGCCACGGGCGACCTGGCCTACAAGAAGATCTTCCCGTCGCTGCAGGCGATGGTCAAGCGCGGCCACCTCGACGTGCCGGTCATCGGCGTGGCCAAGGCCGGCTGGAACCTCGACCAGTTCCGCGCCCGCGCTCGCGACAGCCTCGAGAAGCATGGTGGACTCGATGCCGCGGCCTTCGACAAGCTCGCTCGGACTGCTGCGCTACGTCGACGGCGACTACGCCGACCCGGCGACCTTCGCCGTCGCTGCGCAAGGAATTGGGCGATGCCAGGCGGCCCGCGCACTACCTTGCCATCCCGCCCAGCCTGTTCGAATCCGTCGTCGAGCAGCTGGCGAAGGCTGGATGCACCGCGGGCGCGCGCGTCATCGTCGAAAAGCCGTTCGGCCACGATCTCGCTTCGGCGCAGGAGCTGAACCGGATTCTCTACAGCAACTTCGACGAAGCGCACATCTTTCGCATCGACCACTACCTGGGCAAGGGGCCGGTGCACAACATGCTGTTCTTCCGCTTCGCCAACGCGTTCCTGGAACCGTTCTGGAATCGCAATCACGTCGAGAGCGTGCAGATCACGATGGCCGAGGATTTCGGCATCCAGGGCCGCGGCGCGTTCTACGACCAGACCGGGACGATGCGCGACGTCGTCCAGAACCATCTGTTCCAGGTGCTGGCCAACCTGGCGATGGAGCCGCCGGCGCGCACCGACAGCGAGTCGATCCGCGACGAAAAGGTCAAGGTGCTGAAGTCGATCGCCACGCTTACGCCCGAGCGACATCGTGCGCGGACAGTTCCATGGCTACAAAGCAGAACCGGGCGTCGCCGCCGATTCGACGATGGAGACGTTCTGTGCTCTGCGCCTGGCGATCAATTCCTGGCGCTGGCAGGGAGTGCCTTTCTACATTCGCGCCGGCAAGTGCCTGCCGGTCACCGGCACCGAAGTCTTCGTCCGGCTCAGGCAGCCGCCGTCCGTCTATTCGCTGCCCAATCAGTTGCCGAACCACATGCGGTTTCGCATCAGTCCCGACATCACGATCGCGCTCGGCGTCAACTCGCTTTCGCCGGAAGACGAGAGCGTGGGGCTTGCCACCGAAATGATCGCCAGCCGGCGTCCTGCCGCCGGCGAGATGGACGCCTACGAACGCGTGCTGGGCGACGCGATGCACGGCGATGCCACGCTCTTCGCGCGCGAGGACTACGTCGAGGAGGCGTGGCGCATCGTCGACCCGGTGCTGCGCGCCGGAACGCCGGTCCACGAATACCCGCAGGGCACGCTGGGGCCCGCCCGAAGTGCAGCTGGTGTCGCCCGAAGGCGGGTGGCACAATCCGGTCGTGGGCAGCTGACGGGGCAATCGCGCCGCGTTCGCGGAGCCGTCGCGCTGGCCGCATGAAAATCGAAGTCCTCGCCGATGCCGATGCTGTCGCGCAACGCGCGGCGGAATTCATTCATGCGGCGGCGCTGGAAGCGGTGGCCGCCCGCGGCGTGTTCGCGTTCGCCGTGAGCGGTGGCCGCACGCCGTGGCAGATGCTGGCCGCGCTCGCCGCGCTCGCGATGCCGTGGAACCGGACGCATCTGTTCCAGGTCGACGAACGCGTGGCGCCGCAGGGCGATCCGGACCGCAACCTGACGCACATCGCCGAAAGCCTGTTGTCGCGCGTGACGCTGGCGCCGGACCACGTGCACGCGATGCCGGTGAACGCGCCCGATCTTGCTGCGGGCGCCGCACGCTACGCGCAGGGAGCTCGAGACCATTGCCGGCGCGCCGCCGGCACTCGACCTCGTGCACCTGGGGCTGGGACCCGACGGCCACACCGCGTCGCTGGTGCCCGGCGATCCCGTCTTGGCGTCACTGGCGCTTCGGTCGGGTCAACGCAGGAATATCAGGGTCACCGGCGAATGACGCTGACGTATCCGGTGCTGGATCGCGCGCGCCGCGTGCTGTGGCTGGTCACCGGAGCCGAGAAGGTGCCGATGCTCATGCGGCTGATGGCCGGCGATCGCAGCATTCCCGCCGGTCGCGTGAACAGCGAACACGCGGTGATCCTCGCCGATGCCGCCGCGGCCGCACGCGCGCGCTGAACAGTCGAACGACGGAGGGCTCATGGCCGCACCCCAGGACATCGACACGCTTTGCATCAACACGATCCGCACGCTGTCGATCGACGCCGTGCAGGCCGCGAACTCCGGTCACCCGGGCACGCCGATGGCGCTGGCGCCGCTCGTGTACACGCTGTGGAATCGCGTGATGCGCTTCGATCCCGAAGGACCCGATCTGGCCCAATCGCGACCGGTTCGTGCTGTCCAATGGACACGCGTCGATGCTGCTGTGGTCCGTGCTGCACCTGACCGGCACCCAGGCGGTGAACGCCGAATACGAAACGGTCGGCAAACCCGCGGTGACGCTCGACGACATCCGCCACTTCCGGCAATTCGGCAGCAAGGCGCCCGGCCATCCCGAATACCACCTGGTGTCCGGCGTCGAGGCCACGACCGGTCCGCTGGGGCAGGGCATCGCGATGAGCGTGGGCATGGCCATCGGCGAGCGCTGGCTGGAGGCCAATTACAACCGGCCCGGCTTCGACGTCTTCGACTACGACATCTACGCGGTCTGCGGCGACGGCTGCCTGATGGAAGGCGTGGGGTCCGAAGCGGCGTCGCTGGCCGGGCATCTCGGTCTCGACAACCTGTGCTGGATCTACGACAACAATCACATCACGATCGAAGGCAGCACGCAGATCGCGTTCACCGAAGACGTCGCCGCGCGCTTTCAGGGCTACGGCTGGAACGTGCTGCGCGTCGGCGACGCGAACGACATCGAGCGCATCGAAGACGCGCTGGAGGCATTTCGCGCGACGCGCGGCCGGCCGACGTTCATCATCCTGGACAGCCACATCGGCTATGGCTCGCCCAACCGCCAGGACACGGCGGCCGCGCACGGCGAGCCGCTGGGCGTCGAAGAGGTTCGCCTCACCAAGCGCGCCTACGGCTGGCCGGAGGATGCGCAGTTCCTGGTGCCGAACGGCGTGCCCGAACACTTTGCCGCCGGCGTCGGCGCGCGCGGCGCCGCGGCGCACGCGGCATGGAACGAGCTCTTCGCGGCCTATCGCGCGCAGCATCCGCAATTGGCGAATGCGGTCGACCAGATGCAGCGGCGCGAGTTGCCGACCGGGTGGGACCGCAAGCTTCCGGTGTTCGCCGCCGATGCCAAAGGTATCGCCGGTCGCGATGCTTCGAGCCAGGTGCTGAACGTTCTCGCGCAGAACATTCCGTGGTTCCTCGGCGGCTCGGCGGACCTCGGGCCCGTCGAACAAGACGACGCTCAAGTACGACGGCGCCGGCGACGTTCAGCCCGGCACGCCCGGCGGCAAGAACCTGCATTTCGGCATCCGCGAACACGCGATGGGTGCGGTGATGAACGGCCTGTCGCTCTCCAAGCTGCGGCCGTTCGGCGGAACGTTCTTCATCTTCAGCGACTACGCGCGGCCCGCGATTCGCCTGTCCGCGCTGATGGAACTGCCGACGATCTTCGTGTTCACGCACGACGCGATGGGTGACGGCGAGGACGGACCCGACGCACCAGCCGATCGAGCAGCTTGCGCCGCCTGCGCGCGGTTCCCGGACTCACGCTGCTGCGCCCGGGCGACGCGAACGAGGTCGTCGAGGCGTACCGCTACGTGATGCAGCTGCGCCACCGGCCGGCGGTCATGGTGTTGTCGCGGCAGCCGCTGCCGACCCTCGATCGCACGAAATACGCATCGGCGGAAGGTGTCGCGCGCGGCGCCTATGTGCTCGGCGACGCGCCCGGAGGCAATCCCGAAGTCATCCTCATCGCGACCGGCAGCGAGGTCAGCCTGGCGGTGGAGGCGCACGAAACGCTGCTCGCGGCGGGCATTCGTTCCCGCGTCGTCTCGATGCCATCGTGGGACATCTTCGAGCAGCAGTCGCAGGACTATCGCGACAGCGTGTTGCCGCCCGTCGGTCGTGGCGCGCGTCGCGATCGAGCAGGCGTCGACGTTCGGCTGGGAACGCTACGTGGGCACGACGGGCCGCGTCGTCGGCATGCACACTTTCGGCGCGTCGGCACCGCTCAAGGCGCTGCAACAGCACTTCGGGTTCGAGCCGGAAAACGTTGTCGCCATCGCGAAGCAACTGCTGGGGAGAACCTGAAGTGGTGCAGCCCGCCCGGCGCTGGAATTCGGGGCAAATCCGGAATCGGCCAAAGTCGGATAAAATAGCGCCTGCGGGAGCGAAGTTCACGACGCCCGCATGCCTGCGCAGACATTCCATGGCGCTGCGATCGGCGTGACGTTCAACGGTGGCTGTAGCTCAGTTGGTAGAGTCCTGGATTGTGATTCCAGTTGTCGCGGGTTCGAGTCCCGTCAGCCACCCCATTTAGCTTGGCCTTCCCGCATTGGTGAGCACTTCCCAGTCTCCGCCGTGGGACACTGGCGGGACACTCAAGGCCAGAAAATGCCGCCGGCAAGCCTCCAGTAGGTGCGCATGGCCGGGGGAAATTCTAGTTTGCCGGCGCTACGGCGTTCCAAGCTTGGCTAGGTCATCGCGTGGAGGAATGCCGACATTTCGCCACCCGAAAGCCGAAGCGAGCAACCGCTATCGCGCGCGGCTTGTTTGGACGACTGACCGCTTACGGCCAGTTGCGGACGGTCGGCGTTGAGGCCAAAATTGCCCCAGACAGCTGATTACGCGCAGTCCACCTTACCGGCAGGCGGGTGCCGCGCTCGACGAAACGAGCTCGTGGACCGGCGCGAGGTTGGCCTCGGGGTCTTGCAACGAGAAGGAGACGTTCCCATGAGACTGCGTGCAGTGTTTTGCAGCGCCGCCGCGACTGTCTTCATGTTCGCGGTGAGTTGGCCTTGCCTTGCCGCGGAGAGCCCAGGCGCCGAAGAAGCCAAGGCCCTTCTCGACAAAGCTGTGGCTTACTTTGATAGCAACGGAGCCGCGCGGGCATTCTGCGCTTTCAACGACCCCAATGGCGCCTTCCGCCAAGGTCCCCTTTATGTATTTACCATCAACATGGATGGAGTCTACTTTGCGAACAGTGCGGCCCCGACCCTCATAGGAACATCGTTGCGCAACACGAGAGATGCCGCCGGCCAGCCCCTTGGAAAGCTGGTCATGAAGGCAGTCGCCGCTAAGCAGAGTGCTCCGGTGGAATACATGTGGCTCAACTACGAGACCAACAAGGTTGAAAGGAAGCGCACTTATTCTGAAGAGAGTGGACGAGTTCGTTCTCGGCGTGGGTTACTACATTCGGTAAAAGGCTCACCCGGGCTGCGCTCAGCGCCGCAAGGTGCCCGCATAACACTGACGCTGCGTCCGCTTTGGGTCGGAAGCGGTCGTTGACGAATGACCGCTATCGGCCAGAAGCGGTCGCAGCGAAACGATCCGGTAAGCGGACCTACGACGGGATTGCACACCCAGACGCGTGGCCGGATCGCGATAAATTCAGGGAACGTGTCCAGCCGGCCCCACTTGAGCGATAAGAGTCCTTGGTTCTACGTTGCGCCGTTCGCGCATCGACTGCGCCGGCGATTTTCGCGAAGGCCACCGTCACGCGCTCGCGGAGCGTGCGACGAACCTGTTTGCGCCGCTTGCTGACGATCTTCGTTTACACCTCAGACCGCGCTCTCCCCCAGCGACAGAATCAGTCGCACCAGATCCGCCTGCCGGTTCACGCGAGTCTTGGGGTAGATATCTTTGATGTGAGAGCGCACGGTTTCCACGGAAATTCCCAGGCGGCGCGCCACCTCCTTATAGGATCCGCCGATCGAGAACTCACGCGCGACCCTCGCCTGCGCTTGCGTGAGCCCGAAAATCTCGACCAGTCGGGCCACGCTGGGCAATTGCAACGCTGAAGGATCAATGATGAAAACGACATATCTGACCGCCTCGTTCTCAGCTGTCCAGGCGCTGGCCGCCAACACGGCAGCACACTGGATCGAGTAATGCCGCTTTCCTTCGGTGCGCACGACACGGCATCCCTTCAGAAAATGCCCTTGTTCCAGCGCAGGCACATCTCTAAGCGTCGTCAGCCAGCGCGACAGGGTCTGTAATTGTCTGGCAACAGGGTGACTCTCGAGCTGCCGATTGGCGCTGATGAAAATTCCGTCGCTGCGACTGATGACCGCATGGCCGGCCTGGTTCAGATGCAGCACCTGCATACGCTCATTCAGCAACACCACACCAAAATTGAGACGGTCGAAGGAGGCCAGCAGCGAGGTAATTTGTAGTTTGGCCGTATCGAGTCGCTGCATCAGCCCAAGGCCGCGAGAGACGTGGCTGACCAGCAGCTTCATCCATTGGGCATCCGCCCGATTAAACGCGGCCTCGTGCGCACCGCGAAAAATCGAGATCGCGGTCGCAGGCAAGCCGGGCGTCCCGGCAAAAATAATGCCCGTGCAAACGCGTCCGATGCCGATTGTGCTGAGGAACTGCCGATAGAAGGGCGATGCAAGAAATTCCTTGCGCGGAACCATTTCGGGATCGAGCAGCACCGCGCCCGCGCGCCAAAGCCCCCGTGCCTGTACGCGCTGGGCCCAAATATCCTGATCGATGTAGCGGGTTGCCCATAACTGCAATGCGCCTTCGCTGATGTTCACTGGAAAGATCAGGCCGCCGTGCTGCGGCGGAAGGAACGGCGTGAACAACAGGCCTTTGGACGAGTTGAAAGAGATGGCGATTGCCGCCACGACGCCGATCCATCGCTCTGGATGGACGCTGGCGTCATAGATGCGATGCACGAGATCCGACAGGTGAGCCGCATCACGCTGCCTTGATCCCGGTACCGGGGACGGATCCAACGTGGACTCCCTTGAGCGAAGCGGCAAGTGTGTTCCTAAACAGCTTGGGGGACAAATGGCATCCCATATATGTGGGATGCGTGTGTTGAGACGGCATATAGGATGCAGATTGGCGTCGGCATTCGATGATGGCTAACCATTCGGGAAGGTTCGTTGGAACACCGTTTGAGAGCGCGCAGATATCGCGATCAGGCATGCTCACCGTAGTCGATAAAAATTATTGGGGAGAGATCATGTTCAAGATATCAATCGTGCGGCGGACGCTTGCAGTCTTCGCGGCCGTTGCAGCTTCGTATTCACTCGTGCCGTCAGCGTCTGCGGGGCTTTTGGTTGATTTGAGTTGCTCCGAATTGCGGGTGAATATTTCCCAGGTCACCTGCGGCACTTCGCCAGATATGTCTCCATCTCCGGGTCAGGTCTACACAACGCCTGCTTTTGCCGGGGGGATCGTAGGTGGCAATACGTATTCGGCCAATGCGTCTGCCAGATCCGATTACGGAGCTCTGGGCGTGTCTGCGTATGCCACAGCGACCAATACCACGATAGATCTTAATTCAGAGACGATGCAGTTGCTGACGAAGGCGAGGAGTGATTGGATTGACGAATTCACGGTTGCCGGAGCAGCCGGGACAATTGTAGATATCAGAGTGGATATGCTGATACACATTGGAGATTTCTACCAGGTTCAAAGTGACAGCATGTTTTCTTCTGGGAATCTGGCATTTACGTCCCACGGCGAGCATTGGTGTTTGGCATCGGTCAATTGCGGCTCCCCGTTGGTGATTGGCGATAATGAATTCAGCTTTATCGTCTCCATGTTGGCGGGCACTTCTTCCGTGTGGGAGTCCTCGTTCTACGCAGAAGCACAGGTATACAACCCGGCACTGGGTTCGGGCTCGGCGAATGTCGACGCGTTAAACACTGCCCACACGTATTTCACCGTGTTGACGCCGGATGCCTCCCTACAGTGGGCTAGCGGCCACGACTACTCGGTACCTTCCCCGGGACTACCCGAACCAGCCACGCTCGCGCTTCTCGGCCTCGGCCTCGCCGGACTTGGCTTTACGCGCCGTAGGCTGTCAACATTGCGCACCTTGCTACACGGCGAGGCCAGCCAACCAAAAGGAACGGATGCCATGATCGGTCTCGCCACGCTTCGCACGACTGCTGCGGTTGCTTTCGGGCTGCTGATCTCGGCAACGGCCCATGCCCAGTTGTTCCGGTCGTATGTTGCACCGACCGGCAACGACGCCAATCCGTGCACGTTGCAGGCACCGTGTCGCCTGCTTGGGGCCGCGCTCACGGCGGTGATCGATGGCGGCGAGATCTGGATGCTCGATTCCGGTAACTTCAACAGCAGCACGGTTAATGTCACCAAATCGGTGACGATCCTGGCGGTGCCTGGGGCGCTGGGCAGCGTTGTCGCGACCAATGGGCCCGCCATCCGGATCAACACGGCCGGGGTCAAGGTGGCGCTTCGGAACCTCGTCATCATGCCCTTGCCGAACACGGGCGCCACAGGTGGCATCAGCATGTCGGCTGGCGCCGGGCTGACCGTCGACAACTGTCTCGTCGCCAACATGCCGGGAAACGGCATCGCCGTAAACGCCGACGTCGCCGTGCGGATCACGGACACGACGATCCGGGGTAATGCCGGAGTCGGTGTCTTGCTTCAAAACGGCGCGCGCGCCACCATCACCCGGGCCATGATCCGCGGGAATGGCCCCCAGGGCATCTTTGCCTATGTCACTACGGCCGGCACCTTCACCTCTGTCGACATTGCCGAATCGACCATTGACGGAAACAGTGCCGGACTCCTCGGTTACATTGACTTTGGCCTGAACGCAGAAGTGAGCATGTCCATCCGCGACAGCCGCATCGTGCAAAACACATCCAACGGCTTGGCTGCGAACGGCGGTAGTGGTGGTGGCACCGTCGCGCTCTCGGCCAGCAACAACATAATCTCGAACAACGAAGGTCACGGAATCGTGGTCTACAACACGGGCGGTAGGGTATTGGCAACCGGGAATACCATCAGCTATAACGATACCGGACTCTTGAACACAACCGGTGTCCTGGAAACTGCCGGCAACAATGCGGTTCGGAACAACAACACCAACAAGTCCGGAACCATCACCGTGATCGCAATGGAATAGCGCCGCCAGCCTGGAAGCGCGTCGGGTCGCCATCTACAGGCTCGTGGCTGAACCTGGCCGAGCGCTTCTTTACGGCGATCACCGGGCGCGTCATCCGCCGCGGTTGGCCTTGACTAGACGATTAGCGGCGTTACGCGTCGGCGCAGTGCAACCTCGCATCTGACATGTGCAGAATCGGCCGAGGGCAGCTTTGCACACACGGCCGCCGGCCGCGCGCATTCGTGAAGGTATAAAGACACGTCAAGCGAAACGATCAACTGCTTGGCGACTCAGCTTGCTCGGACTGACCCTTCTCGGCCATCAAGTGTCGTTGGGCAGACGCCGACTGTCCGACCGCTTCAGACGGACAGCGGACACTGAAAACTCCGACTGCCCCTACGGTGGCGAGCCGTACACGGCGCGAATCCACTACGTCGGCTCGCCCCCTCCATCCTTGCCTGTCGCCTGCGGCGGCGTACTATGTTTCTGCTTGCAGGCTCTTGTCGGGCCGCCAGTCTGTCCTATCCCATCCAGGGAGACGCCGAATGATGAAGACGCCTAACGCGAGACGTGGGTTGCTTGCTGTCGCTTTGCTTGCTGCTTGGGCCACGGGAGCCAACGCGGCAGTCTTCCGCGCCTACCTGTCGCCGGCGGGTAATGACGCCAATCCCTGCACGCTGTCCGCACCTTGTCGCCTGCTCCCTGCGGCGCTGGCGGCCGTTCAGAGTGGCGGCGAGATCTGGATGCTCGACTCGGCCAATTACAACACTGCTCCCGTGACCATCAACAAGTCGGTCACCATCCTCTCCGTGCCCGGCGCGCTGGGCAGCGTTGTGGCCGCAGGAGGCAATGCGATCAACATCACGGCCCCGGGCCTCGATATCGTGCTGCGCAACCTGGTCATGGTTCCCCTGCTACCGCCATCGGGCGGAATACAGGACGGCATTCGCATGACGGCTAGCTCGAACCTTGCGATCGAAGACTGCCTGATCGCGAATATGCCCAACAGCGCCCTCTACGTGACCAACGCCGGCTCCGTCAAGATCACGGGATCGACCTTGCGCGGCAATGCGGATATGGGCGTGTTTGCCCAAGACGGCGCAAACGTGATGATCTCGAACAGCAAGCTGTTGCAAAACACGAACCTGAATGTTGCCGTGGAGAACACGACAGCGAGCACGACCACCGTAGATTTATCCGATTCCGTCATTTCCGGCGGCAGTGTTGGCGTCTATGCGGTGAACAGTGTCGCAGGTTCGGCGGCGCGCATTGTCGTCACTCGGTCGACCATCGACGCGACGGTGGTCGGCGTCGCGTCCGACGGTGCCGTTGCCGGAGCATTGATCACGATCAATGCCAGTTCGATCACGAACAACGACGTCGGGTGGTTCCGGGATGGCTCTGGAATCATCAAGACCATGGGCAACAACCACATTCAGGAAAACAACAGTTCTAGCGGCCCACTGACACCAGCGATCCAGCAATAGGTGCGGGTCCGTTCCATCCACCCAGGGAGACGCCGAATGATGAAGACGCCTAACGCGAGACATGGGTTGCTTGCTGTCGCTTTTCTTGCTGCTTGGACCACGGGAGCCAACGCGGCTGTCTTCCGCTCCTATCTGTCGCCTACCGGTAATGACGCCAATCCGTGCACTCTTCTACAACCTTGTCGTTTGCTCCCTGCGGCGCTGGCGGCCGTTCAGAGTGGCGGCGAGATCTGGATGCTCGACTCGGCCAATTACAACACTGCTCCCGTGACCATCAACAAGTCGGTCACCATCCTCTCCGTGCCCGGCGCGCTGGGCAGCGTTGTGGCCACAGGAGGCAATGCGATCAACATCACGGCCCCGGGCCTCAACATCGTGCTGCGCAACCTGGTCATGGTTCCCCTGCTACCGCCATCGGGCGGAATACAGGATGGCATTCGCATGACGGCTAGCTCGAACCTTGCCATCGAAGACTGCCTGATCGCGAATATGCCCAACAGCGCCCTCTACGTGACCAACGCCGGCTCCGTAAAGATCACGGGATCGACCTTGCGCGGCAATGCGGATATGGGCGTGTTTGCCCAAAATGGCGCAAACGTGATGATCTCGAACAGCAAGCTGTTGCAAAACACGAACCTGAATGTTGCCGTGGAGAACACGACAGCGAGCACAACCACCGTAGTTGTATCCGATTCCGTCATTTCCGGCGGCAGTGTTGGCGTCTATGCGGCGAACGATGTCGCAGGTTCGACGGCGCGCATTGTCGTCACTCGGTCGACCATCGACGCGACAGGGTACGCCGTCTGGTCCGACGGTGCCATTGCCGGAGCATTGATCACGATCAATGGCAGTTCGATCACGAACAACGGATTCGGGTGGTTCGCGAATGCGTCTGGAGTCATCAAGACCATGGGCAACAACCACATTCAGGAGAACACCAATAATTCCGGCGCACTGACACCAGCGCTCCTGCAATAGCGTATGGAAATTGCTGTTTGATGGCTGTCCGCCCCGACGCGCCTCGTTGATCCACGATCGAGGGCGCCGGACGCGCCCTCGACAGCGAAACCGCCCTTGGCAGCACCTCGTCGTCGATCACGGTGACCGGCAGCATCATTTCAAACAATTCTAACGGCTGGTACGTGTTGGGCGCCGGTGCATTGGTCAAGTCGGTGGGCAACAACAACATGCAGGACAACACCACCAACACCGGTTTCCTTACGCCGGCGAGCCTGCAATAGTGTGCGGGGAATCGCGTGACAGGACTCCGAATCGACGCCGAGGTGTGGAATTCATGGCAACTTTGAGCTGGCTTGAGGGAACACGGTGTCCGGAAACAACATCGGGATTCGCAATCAGGGCGGGTCCGGGTCGTTCCGCGCTTCGTACGTCAGCTCGCGCAGCATGAACGGCGAAATCCGGTAGTCCGAAGATTTGAATACGTCGTAGGCGCGACAGCGACAGCAAGCAACCCATGTCTCGCGTTAGGCGTCTGCCGCCGAAGCTGATCACGGCGCGATCGTCGCGATTCGCCCTGGCATGTTCGAACTTACCGGTGGATGGCGCGAGCGTCGACGTCGTGAGTTCCAATGGCGTCCTCGACCTCGCGCCGGACACGTCCGTGCGGTCAATTTCTTTGCGCGCAAGTAGAGCCGCGCAAGTGGCTGGGCGCATTGGAGAGATTGGCGCGGACACCCTACCGGAAACACATTACCTGACAGGGGTAATGTTGTGTGTTCCCGCGTGCCGTGGCATTCTCCTTTCCCGCGTTTGCAATTCCAGTTGTCGCGGGTTCGAGTCCCGTCAGCCACCCCATCTGGCCGTCAATTTGCGAGATCGTTGGCACGCCAGTCGGCACTTCGGTGCCGCCGCAATATGAACCGGCGGGTCGGGCAATTCAAATTGCTTGCATGGACCAGGTCCCGCGAAGGGAAGTGACGTGCCCCTGACCAAGGTCGAAAAGGCCGCCCCGCCGTCGGCTGCCGCTACCCCTCCCGCGCGCCCAAACGCGCAGTCATCGCAGGCGACTGGCTCAAAGAACCTTCGCCAGCCGCCGCCCACGAGCGCTGAAATTACCTTCACAAAAGGCGTGCCTTCGCGCGTGAGCGTGAAGCACCTGATTCCAGAAGGCGAACGCTTCCAAGGCGGCTTTTACGACACCGTCGCCGGGATATCACTCGTACTGCTCGAATCTCGTCGGCGTGACGTTCGACGCGAAGACGTGCGAACTCGTCTACGATGGCCGCGATCCGGATCCACAGGGAATCGCAGAGAACCCGAGCCGTTCGTTCTGGATCGGATCAGAGTTGCGTTGCGCCGACACGCATTGGCAATGGCCGCCGACCCCGATGCCCATTCCCGCAGCCCGTGGCAGGAGTCCATCGGGCCCTCGCCAATCCGGCCAAGCATACCGCGGCAGTGTATTGCCCGTGGGACCAGAAGATTCGCATCTTCGGCGGCGACTTCTCGACCTGGGGCTTGCTCGGCGCCGGCATGAATGGCCGCGCGATCATGTGGGACTGGCACCCGATCACCAACAGTTGGAAGCTCGGTTTCACGCCTCCGGGAGGAAAAGCGGGCGATGTGCTTCCTTTGTCTCCCGACATCATGGGGATGTGCTGGGATACCGAATTCGAGCGGCTGTTCATCGCATGGGGTAACTCGCGCCCCGGATACGTCAATGCCAAAGCAGTGGGCGGCGGATGGGCACAAGGCAACGGTGCATCCCGCCGACAACGCGGAAGCGGACATGTCGAAGATGCCGTGCTTTACCTTCGATCCGAAGTTGCCACGGCCGAAGTTCGAACTTGCCGGTGTAGCGATACCGTGGGACATGAACAATCAAGTGCACGAGATCGCCTACGATTCGTTGACACATCGCATTTATGCGGTCAAGGACGTCGGTGCCTTGCGGGTCTACTGGCTCGACACCCACACTAATCCGCTCAAGTGGCAAAGCTGTTGATGTATCGCTTGCCGCGGGTGCGCCCGAACAATCTGACAGGATCGGGCGATCATCGCAATCTGGCCACCGGATACTGGCCGATCCATGTCGATGAAAAGGGTCGTCGCCTGCTCTTCATGGACGCGCGCACTCCCGCAATTCTGGCGTTTCACGTTGCCGGGCCATCCGGCGGGAGAAGGTAAGGTGCAACTCATTGCGCGAATGCCGGTGGTCGATCTGACGACTGCGGCAATGGGCTTGACCGCGTCGATCGCAAGCGCATGGATTCCCGAGCACCGATCGCTCGTCATTTTCTGGGAGCCGCTGTGGCACCAGGTCGGACCGTACACAGCGAGCCTGACGATCAACGTCGATACGGGCGCAATCTCGGCAGGCCCACGCTGGCCGAATTACGACGCCGAGGCGCGACCGTGGTTCCCGAACAGGGCGATCTGGTATCCCCCAACGCAGGAACTGATCGTTTACGGTTTCATGTACAACGACGACACACTGCCGAACGTGACGGTGCCGCAGACGAACTATCGTTACAGGTGGCTGGCGTGAGCTGGAATTGGGTGAATCTGAAGGTGACGATGCAAGGGCAGCGCCACGCGGTCGGATGCAGCTCCGCACCTGCTGCCGGTCGTTGCGATGTCCGCGCCGACAATGGTCGGGCGGAATATCGTGGAATTTGTCGGCGACAGCCCTGGCAGATGCGGATCCGTGTCCAAGGCGCAACTGCGTCTATTCCGCCGTCATGGGACAAGCTGGCGTCATGGCCTATAGCGGAATGGCCTTCACCCCTGAATTGGGAAAGCGCGGTTCGCTTGTCCTTACCGGCGGAGGCCATGGCGATTACTGGGGCAACGAGGTCTATGTCTTCGACCTGTCGACGAATCGGTGGCGACGCATCAACAACCCTTCGCTTGCGCTCAACGGGACGAATGCGGAGATTGATCCACGCTTCAACAAGGTGTACGCGGAATACGGCGACGGAACGCCTGGTTCAAGTCATACCTATGATCACTTGCGCTGCGTGCCGGGAAAGAACGAGTTGCTGCTTATCGGGTCGGCGGCCTCCTACGGAGCCGGCCCGAGCTCATACAACGGATATGCCCATGCCTGTAATCTGACGACGGGCGTGTGGCGTCGCGCTTCGACAAACGGTCCGGACATGAAGGCGCGGCAGGCCTGCTCGATCTATGACGAGCGTCGAAAGATGGTTTGGCGCTGCCTGGCCTCGAACGGAAATTCTGTTGCAGCCTACGATCCAGAGAAGGAAACCTTTACTGAATACGTCCCGGCAGGTGCGGGAGACGTGGGCTTCGACCCCGTAGCCTTCGGTCATCCGGGATTTGACCTGATGGTGGTCATGGGATGGACGGGCGGATACAACGTGCCGTGCGCATTCACGCTGACCGCAATTCAATTGGGCGAGCCCGCCGCACCGTTCAGGCAACTGAAATTGACTGGCGACATTCCGGCGCGCCGTGTCTCCTTCACCGACACGGGATGGGGAGTCGACTGGTCGACGGATCACGACGCGGCATTTGTGTTTGCGGGCGAACCTGACAATTCTCATGTGTACCGAATCGATCCGCCGGCGACGAATCCGTTCGGGAACGCGTGGACGTTGACCAAAATTGCGCTGCCGCAACCTATGCCCGGCGGCGTGCGAAGCGGTATCTACTCGCACTGGCGATATTGTTCGACGATCAAGAAATTCGCGTTCGTGGCGAACGCCAAATCGCGAGTGGCGCTGTGGACGCCATGAAGGGCAGCGTTCACTTTTGACGGCCGGATTCAGCGTCCGAACAATTTTCCCAGCGCCTTGTTCGATGGGCTCCACGCGCATCGCTTCGAAGCGTCTGCTGAGCAGCGGCAGCAGCGCGAACTCGACGTCCAGCTGCTTCGCTGCGACCGTCGCCGGCGCCTGCGATGCCCCATACCGCGATCGCAATGAACAGCAGCGCCACCAAGCCACCAATCACGGCGAGAATGATGAGGAACGTACGACGCATCCGGCGATTCTAGCCCTTGCAGTGCCGGGCGTCGGATGCCATCCAATTCATCCCCCTGGCCGGCTGCACGAGGCAAAATCACCCGACCAGCAGTGCCTCCTTGGCGAGCTTGGTCAACAACGAATCCAGGTGCGCGCGGCCGTCCGGTCTCGAAAACGTGTCTCCCATCGCCGCAATCAGGTCGTCGCGCGTGCGGGTTCCGTCGAGCAGCCCCACGAGTTTGCGCACAGCCGCGTCGTTGAGGCGGACCGGCTCGTGGTAGAGCGTCGGCACCACTTCCTGTTCGCGGCTTATCCAGCGCGCGGCCGCAAACGCGGCCGGGAATTCGCCAGGCGTGGCGACGGCATTCACCGGCGTCGTGCGCAGTCCCACCTGACCGGCGACATAGAGTTCGGCGAGCAGCATCTCGATGGGCCGGTGGGGCTGTTCCGCGTTGGCGGGAAGTGTGTGATTGCGCCATTCCGCCAAGTCGACTACGGGAATCGAGTTGGGCCAATGCGCCAGCAGGCGTGACGTAAGGGCCGCCACATCAGCGTCCTTGCCTGCGGAGGAGCGCGGGGCCAGCGGCAGCACGCCGCAGGTCCGGTGTCGCGTACGCATGCATTCCCAGCGCGCGGTGCGGCTGCACGACAAAGCGCGACAGCGCGTTGGCGTGGCACAGCAGCGTCTCGCGAAAGCGGCGAAAGAATACGAAGTCCAGGTATTGCTCGCGGGTCAGCCGGTCCACCGGGCTCAGCGCCTGGCGCACCTCAGGCGCAATGCCGGCGCCCATCATCTTCCCCAGCAGCGCTTCGGCGAGAAAGGCGAGGCCGGCGCGCGAGGCGTCGGCCATGAATTCGTGGAAGTACACGGGATCATTCGGCTCGCTCATGTCGTCGTGCGCCAGGGCTCCGTCATCGCCCTCGCCGGCGTGGCGCACTTCCGCGCGCAACGCGGCGACACCAGCGTCCTCGCCCGCGACCGGCACGGCGACGAGCGCGATCAGCGAACGCGCGGCGGTGACCTTCGCCCGCTTGTCCTCGATTTGGCGCGTGTGGAACCGGAGCATTTCCCACACGGCACGGCGCATGTGGCAACCCGGCAGCGTGTTGTAGCTGACGAACGCCACGCCATGGGGCGCCAGATGGCGCGCGATCAGCGGCAACACGTGGGCACGCACGTCGGCCGGTACCCACGAATAGAGTCCATGCGCGATGACATAGTCGAAAGTTCCCAGGTCCGCGGGCAATTCGCGCAGGTCGAGCTGCAGCAGGCGGACATTGGCAAGGCCGAGATCGCTGGCCATGCGCGTGTGCGCGAGCCACGGCACGCGCCGCGAAATCGATACCGACGAACGTCGCGTTCGGCAGCGTCGCTGCGACCGGCAGCAGGTTCGTCCCATCGCCGCATGCAAGCTCGAGGACGCGGCATGTCGCGACAGGTGCGACATCGAGGCCGAGCAGCGTGGCTACCGTGGCCAGATGGTCGGGGTGGGTCGCGAAGTCCGGATGACTCGTATAGGCGACGTCGTTATAAGCCTTGACGAGGGCGTCTTGTTCTTGCGCGGATTCTTGCATCGGATGTCGGACATGCGTATTTTCGCGAGGCGTCGGCGCGCCGGGTTCGGAATGGGGACCAGTGCGAATTGTATCCTCGGCGCGCGCGTGATCGGCGGAACCGCCGCAATGCCCGCGTTCAGTCGGTGCTGCCGACTTTTCGTAACAGCCAGTGGTCGATGGACCACTTGCCGGGTCCGTAGAAGAAGAGGACGAGCAGCAGCGTTCCCCAAAGGACGTGGTCCTTGAGGCCTGCGGGCGAGAGTCCCGCATAGGAAATCACGGCGACGATATTGAACGCGAACAGCGCGGCGGCGGCGATGCGCGTACCGCAACCCAGGAGAAGCAGGACCGGCAATCCGAGTTCCGCGCCGGTTCCCAGTACTGCCGCGAGGGCGGGCGGAAGCACGGGCACATGGTATTCGTTGCGAAACAGCGCCAGTGTGATGTTCCAGTCGTGCAGCTTGGTGAGCCCGGACAGGAAAAACACGCGCGCGACGTAGATGCGCAATGCGCACAGCGAAGAACGGCTGCACGCGGTCGACCAACGCGGTCAGGCTCAAGTACCCGTGCGCTGCGCGCTCGGGCACGGACATCGCGGCGGACCGCATGGATGCTGCTCCTGGAAGTTGGGGGAGGCGACAGTTAGTCGCCGCTCGGCGCCAATGCTTTCAGTCGCCGCGCAATTGCGACAGCGTTCGGTTGGCGATGCAGGCGCGAAGGGCGGTTCCGAGATCGAAATTCCGGGTCGGCCGCGACCGCGGCATCCAACGCCGTCGCCAGGTCGCCGCCGTCGCTGAGCGTGCGCAGCAGCGCGTGATCTCCGGGCGGCAATCGCTCGATGACTCACGACGCCCGACTCGCGCCGCACGACCAGATGATCCGCCGCCACGTCGAACGGGACTGCGGCGTCGCCTGTGAAACCCGGCTGATGAACCTGCCAGATGCGCAGCACCGGATAGACCGAGAAGCAGGAAATGGCAGGACGGGTCGAGCGCGAATCGCTGCGTGACCACCCGTTCGGCGGGGACATTGGCCAGCGCCGCCAGCAGTGACTCGGGCGATCCGCCGGCGTCCGCGGCGCGTCCGGCCGCATCGACCGCCCACTCGAGCCGGGCCACGTCGGCAAGGTAGGGCAGGTCACGGGCGTGCGGATAGCTTGCGAGGAAATCGCGGGAAGTCGCCGCCATACACATTGAGATCGCCGCCAGTCGAAGGGACGGCCAGCGCGTACGCGTCGACGGCGGCATTGAAGAAGGGCGCGCCGACCAGTTGCTTCACGACAACGAAAGTCGCGCCGAGTGCATTGCGGTAGTTCGACGACACCGTGTTGCGATAGATCGCGATGCGCTCACCCGCGCCTCCGCCGCCCTCCAGAAGCGCCGCGGCGAAGCGGGTCTGCCGTTCACGCAGCGACGGCAAGCCAGGCCTCCAGGTACGATTGCGCGGTCGCCGCCTCGCGCTGCAGGACGGCGAATTCCGGGATCTCGGTGTCCCATTCGATCAGCGTCGGCACACGGCCGAATCGACGCAACGCTCGCTCATAAAGGGCCCAGACATCCGGCGCGACCGGCGCGCCGTGCGTATCGATGAGGCACGGGCCGCTCGCGTCGAAGCCGGCCAAGTGGATCTCCGCCACCAGCGCGGGCGGAATCGCCGCCAGGTAGGCGTCGGCGTCGCCGCCGTGGTTGCGCGCGTTGACGTAGATGTTGTTCACATCGACCAACAGGCCGCACCCGGATCGCACCGCGACCTCGGCGACGAATTCGGATTCCATCATCGTGGACTCCGGAAACGTCAGGTAGCTGGACACGTTCTCGACCAGGATTCTCCGGCCGAGAAAATCCTGCACCGCGGACACGCGCGCGCAAACATGATCGAGCGCTTCGCGCGTATAAGGCAGCGGCAGCAGGTCGTTGAAGTGCCGGTCGTTGACGCTGCTCCAGCACAGGTGTTCGGACACCTGCGCCGGTTCGACGCGGTCGACGAGGCGCGCAAGTTTTGCGAGATGCGCAGCATCGAGAGCGTCGGTCGACCCGAGAGACAGGCCAACGCCGTGCAACGAAACAGGATAGTCCGCGCGGATCCGGTCGAGGGCCGCCAACGCTGGACCCGCCGTCGGCGAAGTAGTTTTCGCTGTGGACTTCGAACCACGGTACCGGCGGGCGCTCTGCCAGCACCTGCGCGACGTGCGGCGCGCGCAGTCCGATGCCGGCGGAGTGGGGCAGGAACGAATCCATGCGGGTCGTGAGAGGCGCGGCCGGCGGCTGTCTGCCACCTGGCCGCGCCAAACAACACGGAAAGAGGTTATTTCGGCGCCGCCATCTTGCCGCCCATCTTCTCGCACGTGCCCTTGGCGACGTACTTCCATTCGTTCGGATCGTTGTCCACCTTGGCGCCCTGGGCCGCGCAGGCATGCTTCGCCGTGCCGCAGTCGTTCTGGCCCGGCCTTGGCGACGCCGATAGCATTTTTCGGTGCATTCCTTGGGCGTGACTGGCTGGGCGACGACCGTCGCGGCAAATCCGACGGCGATGAGGCTCGCGATGGCGGCTTGAATCGTGGCTTGCTTGTTCATGGTGCGGAGCTCCTGTAGGAACGGGACGACGTGCGACAGGGCGCATGCCTGCCTGATGCGTTGGTCGAATGACCCGGCGCAAACTTACGCGCATCGACGCGCAGCGCGCAAGCGGTGTCGGACTGACCTGGCCCGATCGCCGCCCCGCGCTGGTGCACGCGCCGAAGACGGCGACCGCCCCGGGCAGGTCACCAATGGTAACGCAGGCATGCACGCGCGCCGACAGGTCTTTCCGCATGCGTCCTGCGCCAACGGGACGCCTTTTACCGCTAACATTGCGGCAGTGACCCCACATTGCCTTCCTCCCCCGCGATGACTTTCACCGTCGCGACGTTCAATATCCACAAGGGCTTCTCGCACCTGACCCGACGCATGGTCATCCATGAGGTCAAGGAGAAGCTGCACGGGCTGTCCGTCGACATCCTGTTCCTGCAGGAGGTGCAAGGCGCCCACCACCGCAACGCCGGCCGCTACATCGACTGGCCGGGCAAGCCGCAGCACGAATTCATCGCGGATACCGTGTGGAAAGAGGTGGCCTACGGCCGCAACGCCGTGTATCGCCAGGGACATCACGGCAACGCCATCCTGTCGCGCTTTCCGATCGTCACGCAGGAGAACGAGGACATATCGGCGCACGTGTTCGAGAACCGTGGGCTGCTCCATTGCGAGATCAAGCTCGCCGGCGGCGCGCAGAACCTGCATTGCATCAACGTCCACCTTGGCCTGTTCGAGCGAGGCCGGCAATGGCAGATACGGTCGCTTGCCGAGCGCATTCGCGCCACGGTGCCGAAGGATGCGCCGCTGATCATCGCCGGCGATTTCAACGACTGGCGGCGCAAGGGCGACCGCATACTCACCGACGAACTGGGCGTGTACGAGGTGTTCGACGAGGTAAAGGGTCGGCCGGCGCGAACCTTTCCGTCCGTTCTGCCGATGTTCCGCCTCGACCGCATCTATGCCCGCAAGCTCGACGTCAAGGACGCCCGCGTCCATTACGCCTTTCCATCGGGCCGGCTCTCCGATCATGCGGCGCTCGCCGCGACCTTCACGCTACCGCGCAGGCGCCGCTGAAAGGGCGGTGCTTTAGGACCCGACGGTGGAGCAGTTCACGACCGGCAACAGGATCGAATTGTTGCGCAACGGCGCCGAATTCTTCCCGGCGCTGATCGCGTGCCATCGATGCGGCCGAGCTCGAAGTCTGGTTGGAGACCTACATCTTCGCCGACGACGCGTCGGGCCGCGAGGTCGCCGCCGCAATGGTGCGCGCGGCGCAGCGCGGCGTGACGGTCAGGGTCCTGGTCGACGGCTGGGGCGCGCGCCAGTACCTCACGCCGTCGCTGGCGAAGTTGCTCGCCGCCGGCGGCGTGCGCCTGATGAAGTACCGGCCGGAGGTTGCGCCGTGGCAATTCCGGCTGCACCGGCTGCGCCGGCTGCACCGCAAGATCTGCCATGTCGACGGTCGCGTTGCCTTCGTCGGCGGCATCAACCTGATCGACGACATGAACACGCCGCGGCACAAGCCGCCACGCGTGGACTTCGCGGTGCGCGTGGAAGGACCGATGCTCGCGTCGATCGTCATGTCGATGCAGCGGCTGTGGGCATTGGTTGAACTGACGCAGTTCGACCGCAGCGAAGTGCCGTTGTTTCCGGTCGCGATCCCGACCCGCGTCGCGGGAACGCAGGCGGCGTCCTTCGCCATTCGCGACAACCTGGGCCATCGCAGCGACATTGAAGCGGCCTACCTCGCCGCCCTGCTGGCGGCCGAGAAGGAAATCATCATCGCGACAGCGTATTTCTTTCCGGGGACGCAGTTCCGGCGGGCGCTGACCGCCGCGGCGCTGCGCGGAGTTCGAGTCACGCTGCTGCTGCAGGCGCGCGTCGAATACCGGCTGCTGCACTACGCGTCGCGCGCGCTGTACGGGCAGCTGCTCGAGGCCGGCGTGACGATCGAGGAATATCACCTGTCGTTCCTGCACGCCAAGGTCGCCGTGGTGGACGAGCAATGGGCCACGGTCGGCTCATCCAACATCGATCCCTACTCGTTCCTGATGGCGCGCGAGGCCAACGTGTTCGTGCGCGATCCGCACTTCGCGGACCTGCTCCGCGGGGAGTTGCTGCGGATGATCGCCGACGGCGCCAGGCGCGTCGTCCCTGAGCGCTGGGCCGGTCGCACCAACATCGAAAAAGCGCTGACCTGGATAGCCTACGGCATCGTTCGAATCGGGATGGGTGTGATGGGCTACGGCGGAAACGAATGGTTTCCGCGCGACAAGGACATCGCGGACTGAAGTCGGCGGCTCGCGCCCTGCTAAAATGCCAGGTTGCCCGACGTTTCCTGGCCGGCCTTACCGGATTTCCGGACCGCGCCCGGTGTTCCGTTCCCTGACAGCTGCCGCCCAAACCGATGCGCCATTCGCATTCCACACCCTTGCCGGCTCCGGTCGAGAAGAACGTGCCGCGCACGGAGCGCGGCGACTGGCGCACGATCGGCACGCTGCTGCCCTACCTGTGGGAATACAAGGCGCGGGTGCTGGCGGCGCTCGCCTGCCTGGTGCTTGCCAAGGTCGCCAACGTCGGCGTGCCGGTGCTGCTCAAGCGGATCGTCGACAGTCTCGACTCGCAATTGGCGCCGCTGGTGGTTCCGCTGGCACTGCTGGCCGCGTACGGCATTCTGCGGCTGTCCACGACGCTGTTCACCGAGCTGCGCGAATTCCTGTTCGCCAAGGTCACGCAGCGCGCGACGCGCAAGATCGCGCTGCAGGTGTTCCGTCACCTGCACGCACTGTCGCTGCGCTTCCACCTGCAGCGGCACACGGGCGGACTCACGCGCGACGTGGAGCGCGGGCAGCGCGGCATCTCGACGCTGATCCAGTTCACGCTGTTCTCGATCCTGCCGACGCTGGTCGAGATCGCGCTCGTCTCGGCGATCCTGATCGCGCGTTACGACTGGACGTTCATGGCGATCACCGGCGGCGCGCTGGTCGCGTACATCGCCTTCACCGTGCTGATCACCGAATGGCGCACGCATTTCCGGCGCACGATGAACGACCTCGATTCCAAGGCCAACACCCGCGCGATCGACAGCCTGCTCAACTACGAGACGGTGAAGTACTTCGGCAACGAGGAGTGGGAGGCGCGGCGATACGACGAGAGCCTGCAGCGCTGGGAAACGGCCGCCGTCAAGAGCCAGACGTCGCTGTCGATGCTCAATGTCGGGCAGAGCGCGATCATCGCGGTCGCCGTGACGCTGATCATGTGGCGCGCGACGGTGGGCGTGGTGGACGGCACGATGACCATCGGCGACCTGGTCCTCGTCAACGCTTTCATGATCCAGCTCTACATCCCGCTCAATTTCCTGGGCGTCATCTATCGCGAGATCAAGCAGGCGCTGGCCGACATGGAGCGGCTGTTCGCGCTGATCGAGGAGAACGCGGAGATCCGGGACAAGCCCGGCGCGCCCGCGCTTGCGATCCGCGGCGCCGAGGTCCGCTTCGAGCACGTGTATTTCAGCTACGAGGCCAACCGCCAGATCCTGTTCGACGTGTCGTTCACCATTCCGGCGGGCCGGACGGTGGCGATCGTCGGTCCCTCGGGCTCGGGCAAGTCCACGCTCGCGCGGCTGCTTGTACCGCTTCTACGACATCGGCGGCGGGCGCATCAGCATCGACGGCCAGGACATTCGCGACGTGCAGCAGACCAGCTTGCGCGCCGCGATCGGCATCGTGCCGCAGGACACCGTGCTGTTCAACGATTCGATCGAATACAACATCGCGTATGGCAAGCCCGGCGCCACGCGCGACGAGATCGTCGCCGCGGCGAAGGCAGCGCAGATCCATAACTTCGTCGCCGGACTGCCCGAAGGCTATGCGACGCCGGTCGGCGAGCGCGGCCTGAAGCTTTCGGGCGGCGAGAAGCAGCGCGTGGCCATTGCCCGCGCAATCCTCAAGTCGCCGCACGTGCTGATCTTCGACGAAGCGACAAGCGCCCTCGATTCCAAGGCGGAAAAGGCGATCCAGGCCGAATTGTCGGCGATCGCGCAGAACCACACCACGCTGACGATCGCCCACCGGCTTTCGACGGTCGTCGATGCCGATGAAATCCTCGTCCTCGAGCACGGCCGCATCGTGGAGCGGGGGGCGCATGCCACGCTGCTGGCAGCCAACGGCGTGTACTCGCGGATGTGGCGGCTGCAGCAGGACGAAGAGCGGCGCGCGCCTGTGCAATCGTCGCCCGAGTCAGCGAAAAGCAGCCTGCAGGCGTTGTAGGGAGTCGCGGCGCAGTACCAGAAGGGGCGAAATCCGTCTCGCGGGGAGACCCGAGGTCGCGGGCACGGGGATTGCTGCGCCGTAAGCAACAGGGGCGGGCAACTTAAGTCCTTGATGCATCTAGGGGATTGACTCGCGGCGTCCCGCCGTGCGATAAGGCATTTGGATTTTTGAGGCCGGCCTGATGATTCGATCGTTACTCATTGTTTTTGCTTGCATCCTTGGACCGCTCACCGCGACGGCGGCAGCGGCGGCGCCGGTCCTCGATCCGGGCAAGCTCCGCCTGGCGTCGGCCAACGTGCTCGTCCTGGACGCCCAGGACGGCCGCCGCATGTACGCCAAAGCGGCAGATGCAGTGACGCCCATCGCGTCGCTGACCAAATTGATGACGGCCATGGTCGTCCTGGACGCGAACCTCTCGCTCGACGAGCCCGTGGCCGTGGACATGGACGACTTCGACTACATCAAGGGCAGCCATTCGCGCCTGCGGATGGGCGCCACGCTGTCCCGCGACGAGATGCTGCGGCTGGCGCTCATGTCGTCGGAAAACCGCGCGGCCTCTTCGCTGGCGCGCCATTATCCCGGCGGCAACCTCGCGTTCGTGGTGGCGATGAACGCCAAGGCGGCCGAACTGGGCATGACGCGGACGCGCTTCGAAGACCCGACCGGCCTGTCTCCGAACAACGTATCGACGGCGAACGACCTGGCGCTGATGGTCGCCGCGGCCGCGCAATATCCGCTGATCCGCGCCTACACGACGACGCCGGAGCACTTCGTCGAGGTGCAGCCTTCCGGGCAGACGCTCGGATTCAACAATTCCAATGCGCTGGTCAAGAACGTCGCGTGGGACATCCAGCTGCAGAAGACCGGCTACATCCGCGAAGCGGGTCGCTGCGTGGTGATGCTGGCGACCATCGCCAGCCGCCCGATGGTGATCGTGCTGCTCGATTCGCTGGGCAAGTACACGCGCCTGGGCGATGCGCAGCGCGTCAAGCACTGGCTCGAGACCGGAGAATCGCTGCCGCCGGTGGTTGCCAGGGCGACCGCGAGCAAGGCCAAGCCCAAGCCAGTCAAAGGCAGTTTCGCGCCGAAGCTCGCGAGCAACAGCAAGGCGCGCAAGTCCTGACGTCCCGCACCTGAATTCCGGCGGCGAACCTATCGCTGCGCGGCGCGCCCGCCGCGTTTGCGCACCGGGACAGTAGCCCGGCTGCCGGACTCCAGCATCTCCCTGGCGTGTGCGCGCGTCTTCGCGGTGACCTCAGCGCCGCCCAGCATCCGAGCCAATTCCTCGACGCGATCCGCGGGCGCAAGCTGCGCCAGTTCACTCGTCACCCCGTCGCCTTTGCCCGTCTTGCTGACGCGGAAGTGTGCGTCGGCGCACGCCGCAACCTGCGGCAGGTGCGTGACGCACAGCACCTGCCGGTCGGAGCCGAGTGTTTGCAGCAGCCGCCCGACGGTGTCGGCCACCGCGCCGCCGATGCCGCTGTCCACTTCGTCAAAAATCAATGTGGGAATCTGGCCGACCTCGCTCGCGACCACCTGGATCGCGAGCGCGATGCGCGACAGTTCGCCACCCGACGCGACGCGTGCCAGCGGCCCCAGCGGTTGCTTCGGATGCGTCGCGACGAGGAATTCGACCTCGTCCAGGCCATAGCTCGCAGGCGACGGGAGGGGTACCAGCGCGACTTCGAGGCGCCCTCCCGCCATGCTCAGCGACTGCATCGCCTGCGTGACGCGATGCGCGAGTTCGGTCGCGGCGAAGCGCGCGCTTCTTGGCCAGATGCTCGGCATGCGCGCGGAACGCCGCTTCCGCCTCGGCAGCCCGTCGCGCCAACCCTTCCGCGTCCGCCGACTCGGCCAGCGCTGCGAGCCGCGCCTCGGTTTCGGCAAGCAGGGCGGGCAGTGCCTCGGGCCGCACGCGATGGCGGCGAGCGAGATCGTGGATCGCCGAAAGCCGGCCCTCGACGCGCTGCAGCTCCTGCGGGTCGAGGTCCAGGCGGCGCAGGTAGTCGCGCAGCGCGCGGGCAGCTTCTTCGAGCTCGACAGCCGCGGGCTCGAGCAGCGCGACGACCTGCGAAAGCGCCGGATCGTTCACTGCGGCGGCCTTGAGACGCTGCGTCAGCTTGCGCGAGCCGCAGCGTGAGCGCGCCGTCGCCATCGGCCAGCGTTTCGCTGCCCTGCGTCGCGGCGGCGATCAGGTCGGCCGCGTTCGCCAGCCGCGACTGCGCCGCGGAGAGGTCGGCCCATTCGCTTGGCGTGATATTGAGCGCGGCGAGTTCGCGTCGCCGCGCGTCGAGGAACTCGCGTTCGGTGGACGTCGCCTGTGCCACATGCGCGGCGGCCGCGCATTGTTCGATCGCGGCGCGCCAGGTGCGATAGCTGTCCGCTACTTCGCTGCGCGAGCGTCGTGAAGCCGCCGAAAGCGTCGACCAGGTCGCGCTGCGACTCGGCCTGCGCGAGAGACTGATGCGCGTGCTGGCCGTGCAGGTCGACCAGCCTCTCACCCAGGTCTTTCAGGTGCGCCAGTGTCGCCGGCCGGCCGTTGATCCACGCCCGGCTTCGCCCCTGCGCATCGAGGACCCGGCGCAACAGCACTTCGTCTCCGTCGCCGGTGAGCTCCTGCTCGGCCAGCCACGCGTCGACCGTCGGTGTGTCGGTGGTGTCGAAGACCGCGGCGAGTTCGGCGCGCTCGGCGCCCGGGCGCAGCTGGCGCAGCTCGAAGCGGTCGCCCAGCAACAGCGACAGCGCATCGAGGAGGATCGATTTTCCGGCGCCGGTTTCGCCCGTGAGGACGGTCAGGCCGCGGTCGAACTCGACGTCGAGCGCGGCAACGACGACGAAATTGCGAATCGAGAGAAGGCGCAGCATCGGGGCCTAGCGCGTGGCGGCAACGCCCCTCATGGCGCGCTGTCCTTGCTCCGGACGGCCGCGCGATCGTCGTTCCTCGTTGCGCCCATCCGCTCAGGCGTGGCGCTCCAGTGCAGCTTCTCGCGCAGCATCGCGAAATAGTCGTGGCCTTCGGGATGCAGGAAGCGCGCGGCCTGCGGCGCGCGGGATATTTCGACGCGGTCGCCTTCGGCCAGCGTGTAGTGTCGCCTGCCCGTCGCAGTGGAAGCCGGCGTCGCGCGCGCTCAGCACCGTGATCGAGATGCGCGCCGCGTCGGAGATCGCGATCGGACGGTGCGTCAGCGCATGCGGCGCCACCGGCACGAGCAGGAACGAGGCCAGCTGCGGATCGAGGATGGGGCCGCCCGCGGAAAGCGCGTACGCGGTCGAACCTGTAGGCGTGGCGACGATGATGCCGTCGGCGCGCATCGAGTAGACGAAGCGGCCGTCGATCTCCACCGCGCACTCGATCATGCTGCCGAGCGAACCGCGATTGACGACGACCTCGTTCAGCGCGAGCGCGTCGTCGCGCGCGCCGCTGGTGCGCACCACCGCGGCCGCCAGCAGCGTTCGCCGTTCCTCGAGATAACGTCCTGCCAGCATGGCGTCCAGCGTGGATTCCATCCGCGTCAACGGAATGTCGGTCAGGAAGCCCAGGCGGCCCTGGTTGATGCCGATCAGCGGCACGCCGAACGGCGCGAGCCGGCGCGCAATCGAAAGCATGGTGCCGTCGCCACCCAGCACGATCGCCAGGTCGACCGCGTGCTCCAGATCCTCCTGCGCGGCTACGGAATAGCCGGCCAACGGAGAATGGCGCGCGGTTTCCTGCTTCCAGCACGACGGAATGGCCCTTGGCGGTCAGGTATTCGGCGACGCGGGCCAACGGCGACGCCAGATCCGGGCTCTCATGGCGGCCGACAAGGGCAACGCGTGGAAACACCGGCGCGGCGGCGGCTTTGGGCATGGGCACGATTAAACCACAGCCCGCAGGCGCGGAACGCTAGACCGAAAGTGCAAATGCGGCAGGGAGCGCCGCCCCTCGGAACGATGGAGCGCTGTAAAATCGTTGCCATGCTTGAACCGCGCGCGCAGCACCTCCTCAAGACGCTGATCGAGCGGTACATCGGCGACGGGCAGCCGATCGGTTCGCGCGCGCTGTCGCGGCACTCCGGCCTCGAGCTTTCGCCGGCGACGATCCGCAACGTGATGGCGGACCTGGAGGAGATGGGCTTCATCAGCAGCCCGCATACGTCCGCGGGCCGCGTGCCGACGCCCAAGGGTTACCGCTTCTTCGTCGACAGCCTGATGGTGACCAAGCCGCTCGATCGCAGCGAGATCGACCGGCTCGAAGGCGAACTCGTCGCCGACCGGCCGCAGCAACTGGTGAGCGCGGCGGCCGGTCTCTTGTCGCAGCTGACGCAATTCGCCGGCGTGGTGATGACGCCCAAGCGGCGCGAGGCGGCGTTCCGGCACCTGGAATTCCTGCGCCTGTCGGAGCGGCGCGTGCTGCTCATCCTCGTGACAGCCGAAGGCGACGTGCAGAACCGCATCCTGCATACGGATCGCGCGTACTCGCAGACGCAACTGGTCGAGGCCACCAA
The DNA here is from genome assembly GCA_963742145.1 of uncultured beta proteobacterium. Lineage (GTDB taxonomy): Bacteria > Pseudomonadota > Gammaproteobacteria > Burkholderiales > Casimicrobiaceae > VBCG01. The sequence goes on along the minus strand of CAVUKS010000003.1, from coordinate 122,369 downwards.
TTTCTTCAACAACAATTTCGCCGGGCAGCCGCTCGACGACGATCCGCGCCCGGATCACCGACGAGTTGCGGACGCTGCGCGAAGACATCGCGGGCCTGATGAGCGCGGCGGTCGACGCCGGCGAAGGCGCCTACGCGGAGGGCGAATCGCTGGTCGTTACCGGCGAGCGCAACCTGATGCACGCCGACGGCCTGGCATCCAACATGGAGCGCCTGCGCCGGCTCTTCGACATGTTCGACCAGAAGACATCGATCCTGCACCTCCTCGACGTCTCGCAGCGCGCGCAGGGCGTGCAGATCTACATCGGCGGCGAGTCGGGGCTCGCCCCGCTCGATGAATACAGCGTCGTCACCGCGCCCTACGAGGCCAACGGCAAGGTGATCGGCACGCTGGGCGTGATCGGCCCGACGCGGATGGCGTACGAGCGGGTGATCCCGATCGTCGACGTCACGGCCAAGCTTCTGTCCAACGCGATGTCGGCACAGCTCGAATGAACGAATGAGTGAAGAATGAGCGATGAGTGAGACGCATCCCAACGCGGCACTGATCGAGCGGTTCTATTCCGCGTTTGCCCGGAGGGACGCCGCCGACGATGGCCGCCTGCTATGCGCCGGATGCGCGCTTCTCCGATCCGGTGTTCGACCTGGCTGGCGGCGAGGTCGGCGCCATGTGGTCGATGCTGTGCGAGCGCGGCCGCGACCTGCGCGTGGAATGGCGCGACGTGCGCGCCGACGACGCGTCAGGCGCCGCGCACTGGGAGGCCGCGCTATACGTTCTCCGCCACCGGCCGTCCGGTGCACAACATCATCGACGCCGACATTCGCCTTCAGCGCGGGCCGCATCGCGCGCCACGTGGACACCTTCGACCTGTGGCGCTGGAGCCGCATGGCGCTCGGCGCCAAGGGCGCGCTGCTCGGATGGACGCCGTTCGTGCGCAACGCGATCCAGCGCCAGGCGCGACGCGGGCTGGATGCGTGGATCGCGAGTCACCCGCCAGCGACGCGCGCGCGCCGATGAAGTACGGACCGATGAAGTACAGACACATGGCAGCGCATGGCCCACGCGCCTGAACCGCCGTTCGCGCACGACCGCTTGCCGCGCGTCGGCGTGCTGCTCGTCAACCTCGGCACGCCCGATGCGCCACGCCTTCGGCCGTGCGCAGGTATCTGGCGCAATTCCTGTCCGATCCGCGCGTCATCGAAATCCCGCCGTGCGCTGTGGAAGCCGATTCTGTATGGCGTGATCCTGCTGCGTGCGGCCGGCGGCCTCGGCGCGGAAATACTCCGCGATCTGGACCAAGGACGGCTCGCCGCTGCTGGTGCACAGCATGAAGCAGCGGTCGCTGTTGCTGGGCTATCTCGGGCAGCGCCTCAAGAGCGCGGGGTTCGCCTGCCGACCTGTGTCCGGTGGAACTCGGGATGCGCTACGGCAATCCGAGCGTCGGCGCGGCGCTCGATCGCCTGCGCGCCGCGAATTGCGAACGAATTCTCGTCGTGCCGCTGTATCCCGCAATACGCGGCCAGCACGACGGCGTCGGCGTTCGACGCCGTCGCCGATCACCTGCGCGCACATGCGGCGCATCCCCGGCCTGCGCTTCGTCGACACGTTCCACGCCGATCCCGGCTACATCAAGGCGCTCGCGCAGAACGTCAACGACTTCTGGGTCAAGCACGGCCGCCCGGATCGCCTCCTGATGTCGTTCCACGGCCTGCCGCAGCGCACGCTGGATCGTGGCGACCCCTATCACTGCCTGTGCCTGGTCACGGCGCCGGCTGCTCGCGCCAGGAACTGGGTCTCGATCCCGGACAATGGACGCTCGCGTTCCAGTCCCGCTTCGGCCGCGCCCAATGGCTGAAGCCCTACACGTCCGAGGTGCTGAAGGCGCTTGGCCGAGAGGGCGTCGAACGGGTCGACGTGTTTTGCCCGGGATTCGTCGCCGACTGCCTGGAAACGCTGGAGGAAATCGGCATCGAGGCGCGGGCGACATTCCTCCAGGCCGGCGGCAAGGAATTCAACGCCATTCCCTGCCTCAACGAGCATCCGCTGTGGATTGCCGCGCTGGCGAGATCTCGTGTTGCGCGAACTCGAGGGCTGGCTGGCCGAGTCGCCCGGATGCGGCGATCCGCGAGGCGACCAAGCTGCGCGCCAAGGCGCTGGGCGCAAGCGGCTGACGCTGGTCCGGCCAGCGGGTGCCGCTGCCAAAGCAATAACCGATTGTTTTACAAACGGTTTTCGCTGTTCGAGCGGGGAAGGGCTTGAATCGCGCCGATTGACCCCAACGTGCGTGCGGATAGCAAAAACGATTCCAGGGACCCAACGCATGAAACGAACCCAAACCGAACCGGAAGCAGGCAATCCGGTCGACACGCCTGAAGACGCGACTGCCGGCCCGGAGGCCGGCGCCGACTCCGTTGCAGTGGGCGACGTCGCCGACGACATTGCCGCGCAACTCATAAAGGTCGAGACGGAAGTCGCCGAACTCAAGGATGCCTGGCTGCGCGCCAAGGCCGAGACCGAAAACGTGCGCAAGCAGGCGGAGGTCGACGTCGCCAAGGCGCACAAGTACGCGGTGGAGCGCTTCGCCGAAGACCTGCTGCCTGTGAAGGACGCGCTGGAACAGACGCTCGCCGGCGGCGAGGTCTCGCTCGAGACGCTGCGATCCGGCGCGGCGTTGACGCTGAAGGCAGCTGCAGGCGTCGTTCGACCGCGCCCAGGTCGCTGGAAGTCAATCCGGTGGGCGAGAAGTACGACCCGCATCGGCATCAGGCGATGCAGATGGTCGAATCCGACCTGCCGGCGAACACCGTCGTGGACGTCTTCCAGAAGGGCTACCTCATCAACGACCGCGTGCTGCGGCCCGCGCTGGTGACGGTAGCGAAGGGCAAGACCGAAAGCACCTAGAAATGCATCGGCCAGATTCCCGGTTGGGTTGATTCGCCGGAGCGAAATCCCCATCTGACGGGCAGGTTCTTCACATTCATTCGCATTCGAATCACGGAGGCTAGGACATCATGGGCAAGATCATCGGCATCGACCTGGGCACCACCAACAGTTGCGTCGTCCATCATGGAGGGCGGCACGCCCAAGGTCATCGAAAACGCTGAAGGCGCGCGCACGACGCCCTCGGTCGTCGCGTACCAGGAAGACGGAGAAATCCTGGTCGGCGCGTCGGCCAAGCGGCAGGCGGTCACCAATCCCAAGAACACGCTCTACGCGATCAAGCGGCTGATCGGCCGCAAGTTCGAGGAAAAGGAAGTGCAGAAGGACATCAACCTGATGCCCTACAAGATCATCAAGGCGGACAACGGCGACGCCTGGGTCGAAGTGCGCGGCAAGAAGATCGCGCCGCAGCAGGTCTCCGCGGAAATCCTGCGCAAGATGAAGAAGACCGCCGAGGATTACCTGGGCGAGGAAGTCACCGAGGCCGTCATCACGGTCCCGGCCTATTTCAACGACTCGCAGAGACAGGCGACCAAGGACGCGGGCAAGATCGCCGGCCTCGAGGTCAAGCGCATCATCAACGAACCGACGGCGGCGGCGCTGGCGTTCGGCATGGACAAGAAGGAAGGCGACCGCAAGATCGCGGTCTACGACCTGGGTGGCGGAACGTTCGACATCTCGATCATCGAGATCGCCAATGTCGAAGGCGAGCACCAGTTCGAAGTCCTGTCGACCAACGGCGACACGTTCCTGGGCGGCGAGGACTTCGACCAGCGGCTCATCGACTACATCGTCACCGAGTACAAGAAGGAATCCGGCGTCGACCTGAAGAACGACGTGCTGGCGTTGCAGCGGCTCAAGGACTCGGCTGAAAAGGCGAAGATCGAGTTGTCGTCGTCGCAGCAGACCGAGATCAACCTGCCTTACATCACGGCGGACCAGTCGGGCCCGAAGCACCTGACGATGAAGATCACGCGCGCCAAGCTGGAGGCGCTGGTCGAGGAATTGATCGAGCGCACGATCGAGCCGTGCAGCGTCGCGATCAAGGACGCCGGTGTGAAGCTGTCCGACATCTCCGACGTGATCCTGGTCGGCGGGCAGACGCGCATGCCGAAGGTGCAGGACAAGGTCAAGGAATTCTTCGGCAAGGAACCGCGCAAGGACGTGAATCCGGACGAGGCGGTCGCCGTCGGCGCGGCCATCCAGGGCGGCGTGCTGAAGGGCGACGTGAAGGACGTGCTGCTGCTCGACGTGACGCCGCTGTCGCTGGGCATCGAGACGCTGGGCAGCGTCATGACCAAGCTCATCAAGAAGAACACGACGATCCCGACCAAGGCGCAGCAGGTGTTCTCGACGGCCGACGACAACCAGGGCGCGGTGACGATCCACGTGCTGCAGGGCGAGCGCGACGTGGCGGGCGGCAACAAGAGCCTCGGCCAGTTCAACCTCGAGGGCATTCCGCCGGCGCCGCGCGGCACGCCGCAGATCGAAGTCACGTTCGACATCGACGCCAACGGCATCCTGCACGTGTCGGCCAAGGACAAGGCGACCGGCAAGGAAAACAAGATCACGATCAAGGCCAATTCCGGATTGTCGGAAGCCGAGATCGAGAAGATGGTGAAGGACGCCGAGGCGCATGCCGAGGACGACCGCAAGATGGTCGAGACGGTGCAGGCGCGCAACAGCCTCGACGCGCTGGTGCACAGCGTGAAGAAGTCGGTCGCCGAATATGGCGACAAGGTCGGGCGAAGAAGACAAGACCAAGATCGAGGCCGCGGTGAAGGACGCCGAGGAACTGCTGAAGAAGAACGACGCGACCAAGGAAGAGCTGGAAGCGAAGGCCGAGGAACTGGCCAAGACGTCGCAAAAGCTCGGCGAGGTCATGTACGCGCAGGCGCAGGAGGCGGCGAACGCGGCGGGTGCCGCGGGCGCGGGCGGCGGAGCGGGCGCGGATGCGGCGGGCGGCGCGGGCGGGCAACACGGCGACGAGAAGGTCGTCGACGCGGAGTTCACCGAGGTCAAGGACCAGAAATAGTTATTCCGTCGCGCACAAAGACTGCGTAGTCGCGGCGGTCGAGCGCGACGGAATGACTGGCCGGATTGGAGTGGTCGCCTCGCGGCGTCCTTCGATCCGGCCTTTGCCGTTGTGGAAACGTCAACGTACTAACCAGAAATTGCCCGTGAGGGCTTTTGCGGGATCAAGGGGCAGTGAGGATCATGGCGAAGCGGGATTACTACACGACACTGGGATTGAGCCGCGACGCGAGCGAAGAGGACATCAAGAAGTCCTATCGCAAGATGGCGATGAAGCATCATCCGGACCGCAATCCGGACGACAAGGCCTCGGAAGAGAAATTCAAGGAAGCCAAGGAAGCCTACGAGGTCCTGACCGACACGAAGAAGCGCGCGGCCTACGACCAGTTCGGGCATGCCGGTGTGGATCCGTCGGCGGGATTCGGCGGCCGGCCCGGCGGCCCCGAAGGCTTTGGCGGATTCGCCGACGCGTTCGGCGACATCTTCGGCGAGATCTTCGGCCAGCAGGGACGCGGCGGCGGCAGCGGCGTCTACCGCGGCGCGGACCTGCGCTACAACCTGGAGCTGTCGCTGGAGGACGCCGCGCGCGGAACCGAAGTGAAGATCCGCATCCCGGCCATGGAGGGATGCGAGACGTGCCACGGCACGGGCGCCAAGCCCGGAACCAAGCCGACGACATGCGGCACCTGCGGTGGACGCGGCGAAGTTCGCGTGTCGCAGGGATTCTTCTCGATCCAGCAGACGTGCCCGACCTGCCACGGCACCGGCAAGGTCATCCCCGATCCGTGCGCGACCTGCCACGGCGCGGGCCGTGTGAAAAAACACAAGACGCTGTCGGTGAAGATTCCGGCGGGCGTGGATACGGACGACCGCATCCGGCTGACGGGTGAAGGCGAGGCGGGATTGAACGGCGGCCCATCAGGGGATCTCTACGTCGTCGTGCACTTGAAGCCGCACCAGGTGTTCCAGCGCGATGGCGCGGACCTGCATTGCGAGATGCCGATCAGCTTCGCGACGGCCGCATTGGGCGGCGAACTCGAAATCCCGACGCTCGACGGACACGCCACGATCAAGGTGCCGCCGGAGACGCAGTCGGCGCAGACTTTCCGGCTTCGCAACAAGGGCATTCGTCCGGTCCGTGGTTCGGTGCAGGGCGACCTGTATTGCCATGTGGCGATCGAAACGCCGGTCAAGCTCACATCGCGGCAGAAGGAACTGCTGCGTGAGTTCGAGGCGATCAACGACGAAGATCCAGGCAAGCACAATCCGCGCGCCAAGGGCTGGTTCGACAAGGTCAGGGACTTCTTCGGCCAGTAATCGACCGTAGGCGGCGCTGCGTTTCGCGCCGGTCCGTCCCGGCGGCCCGTCGTGCTAAGCTGGTCTTCGCGCCTAATTTGCCACCTTCGTTCGCCGCCTTCCTCGCCAACTTTCGCAGGGGACTTCCATGCCCGGCCTTCGCCCAGACGTCGATCCCGACGGGCTACTCGAGTATTCGGTCGTTTTCACGGACCGGTCGCTCAATCACATGTCGCAGCGCTTCCAGCGCGTCATGTGCGACATCTCGGGCATTCTCAAGCACGTCTACAACGCGCATTCGGCCATCGTGGTGCCCGGCGGTGGAACCTTTGGCATGGAAGCGGTTGCGCGGCAGTTCGCCACCGGCAAGCGGTGCCTGGTCCTGCGCAACGGCTGGTTCAGCTACCGTTGGTCGCAGATCTTCGACGCAGGCAAGATTCCCGGCGAGGCTAGCCGTGCTCAAAGCCCGCCGGATCGGCGACGCAAAGCACGCGCCCTTTGCGCCGGCCCCGATCGACGAAGTGGTCGATTGGATCCGCGCGAATCGCCCGGATGCCGTGTTCGCGCCACACGTCGAGACGGCGTCGGGAATCCTGCTTCCGGACAGTTATCTGCGCGCAGTCGCGGATGCCGTCCACGCGACCGGCGGGCTGTTCGTCCTCGATTGCGTGGCCTCGGGTGCGCTGTGGGTCGACATGGAGGCCTGCGGCGTCGACGTCCTCATCACCGCGCCGCAAAAGGGCTGGAGCAGCACGCCCGGTTTCGCGCTGGTAATGCTGAGCCAGCGTGCCCGCACCGCCATAGAGAGCACGACGTCCACCAGTTTCGCGTGCGATCTGCGCAAGTGGCTTGCGATCATGGAAGCGTACGAAAAAGGCGGCCATGCCTATCACGCGACGCTGGCAACCGATTCGCTCGCCCGATTGCGCGACACGATGAAGGAAACCGAGCGGGCGGGATTCGAGAACATGCGCGCCGCGCAACGGGAATTGGGCGCGAAGGTTCGCGCGTTGCTGGCGCGCCACGGCTTCGCAAGCGTCGCGGCCGAAGGTTTTCAGTCGCCCTCCGTCGTGGTGAGCTACACCGATGACAAGGACATGCAGAGCGCCAGCAAATTCCTCGACCAGGGATTGCAGGCCGCGGCCGGCGTGCCGCTGCAATGCGACGAGCCTGCGGACTTCCAGAGTTTTCGCATCGGGTTGTTCGGCCTGGACAAACTCGGCAACGTCAATCGCAGCGTGAGCAACCTCGAGCACGTGCTGGCCAGGATTGCGTCGCCGGTGCTCGAGCAGCGCTGACGCGTCCGAACCCGGGCGGCAGCCCGTCCGCCGCCGCATCCCTGATGTCCGACCACGACGTCGTCGTCATCGGCGCGGGCGCCGCCGGCATGATGTGCGCCGCGCAGGCCGGGCAGCGCGGGCGCAGCGTGCTGCTGATCGAGCACTATCACCTGCTCGGGGAGAAGATCCGCATCTCGGGCGGCGGCCGCTGCAACTTCACCAACAGCGGCGCCACGGCGGCGAACTTCCTGTCGCAGAATCCGGACTTCTGCCGTTCGGCGCTCGCGCGCTACACGCCGCGCCACTTCATCGCGCTGGTCGAGAAATACGGCATCGCGTATCACGAGAAGAAGCTGGGGCAATTGTTCTGCGACGACACCGCGCAGGACATCATCCGCATGCTGAAGGCACGAATGCGACCGCGGCAACGTGCAATGGCGGATGCCTTGTCGCCGTCGACCGCGTCGAGCGCAGCGCGGACGGATTCGAAATCGTCACGCCGCAGGGGAGCGCGCGCTGCACGTCGCTCGTCATCGCCACCGGCGGGTTGTCGGTGCCGAAGATCGGCGCGACGCCGTTTGGTTATCGTATCGCCGAGCAATTCGGTCTGCCCGTCGTGCCGCCGCGCCCCGGCGCTGGTGCCACTCGCGTTCGCGCCCGAGGCGCTGGCGCGCTACGGCGACCTGTCGGGCGTTTCCGTCGACGCCGAAGTTGCGTGCAACGGCGGGCGCTTTCGCGAGAACCTGCTGTTCACGCATCGCGGGCTGTCCGGCCCGGCGATCCTGCAGATTTCGTCGTATTGGGACGGCCGCGCGCCGCTGTCGATCGACCTGTTGCCCGGCGAGGACGCCGTGCAATGGCTGTGCGCGCATGTCAATTCGCAGGCGCTGCTGCCGACGCTGCTCGCCGCAACGGCTGCCCAAGCGCTTCGCGCAGCAATGGTGCGCGGCGCACGGCGTGGCGATGCCGATGAAGCAACTGGGCGAAGCGAGGCTGCGCGAGGTCGCGGCGCTGCTGCACGACTGGCGCGTGCTGCCTTCCGGCACCCTCGGATACCAGAAGGCGGAAGTGACCTGCGGCGGCGTGGCGACACAGCCGACCTGTCGTCGAAGACGATGGGCGCGACGGACGTCCCCGGCCTCTATTTCATCGGCGAAGTGGTCGACGTCACCGGCTGGCTCGGCGGCTACAACTTCCAATGGGCGTGGGCGTCGGGACACGCCGCCGGGCAATTCGCGTAGACAGCCCGCGCACCGTCTCGCGGCTGTTTCGCGACTTGTCCCGGACCCGCGGTTCGGCATAGCATTCCACGTTTAGTCCGTCATTCCTCCGGGAGTTCCCAGTGTCCGTTCGTCTTCTCTTCGCCGCCGTCGCTCTCCTTTGTTCCTTCGCCGCTATCGGACAGGTGAAGGTCGGCCTCATGGTCTCCGCCACCGGACCGACGTCGGCGATCGGCATCCCGCAGAAAAACACCGGGGACCTGTTGCCGAGGAAGGTCGGCGACACGACGATCGAGTACGTGCAGCTCGAGGACGGCGGAGACTCCACGCGCGCCGTGCAGAACATCAAGAAGCTCATCCAGGAGAACAACATCGACGCGCTGATCGGCCCGTCGACCACGCCGAACGCGCTGGCGATCCTCGACTTCATCGCGGAGGCCAAAGTGCCGATGATGGCCACCGTGGGCACGTCGAGCGTCGTCGAGCCGCTCGACGCAAAGAAGCGCTGGGTGTTCAAGACGACGCAGAACGACGACCTCATCGCCAGCGCGCTGCTGGCGCACATGACGAAGAACGGCGTGAAGACGATCGGCTTCATCGGCTTCAACGACCCGTATGGCGAGAACTGGTACAAGGTGTTCGTGCCGATGGCCGAGAAAGCCGGCATCAGCATCGTCGCCAACGAACGCTACGCGCGCAACGATCAGAGCACGACCGGGCAAGTGCTGAAGCTGATGGCGGCGAAGCCCGATGCCGTGCTGATCGCCGCCGTCGGCGGCCCCGCCGTGCTGCCGCAGGCCACGCTGTTCGATCAGGGCTACAAGGGGCGCATCTACCAGACGCACGCGGTGGCGACCGAGGATTTCATCAAGCTCGGGAAGGAAAAGGTCGAAGGCACCGTCCTTGCCGCGGGACCGATGCTGGTCATCGACGAAATTCCCGCGACCAACCCGACCAAGAAGGTCGCCCTCGCTTACATCGCCGCGTACGAGAAGCAGTTCGGCAGCCAAGCCCGCGACGTTCGGCGCCAACACGTGGGACGGCGGCATCCTGCTCGAGCAGGCAATCCCGGTCGCGCTCAAGGCCGGCAAGCCCGGCACGGAAGCGTTCCGCAGCGCGTTGCGCGACGCGGTGGAAAAAGAACGCGAGGTCGTCGGCACGCAGGGCGTGTTCAACATGTCGGCCACCAATCACAACGGCATGGACGACCGCGCGCGCGTGCTCGTCGTCGTCAAGGACGGCAGGTTCCGGCTGCTCGCCGAATGACCAGCGCCATCGCAGTCCGCGCCTTGGCTCATTCGTTCAGCCTCATGGATACGTCGCCTGCCGCATCATGCGCGTGACCGGCATCCTGCTCGCGGCGGGACGGGGTGCCCGCTTCGGTGGAGCGAAACTGCTCGCGCCGCTGCCGGCGACGTCCCACGGCGTCGGCGCCGGAACGGCCATTGGTGTCGCGTCCTGCCTGCATCTGCTGTCGGCGTTGCCGGAGGTCGTGGCCGTGGTGCGTCCGGGCGATTCGATCCTGGCCGGTCAGCTGCGCTCGGCCGGGGCGCGGGTCGTCGAATGCGCGCGGGCGAACGACGGCATGGGCGACGAGCCTCGCGTACGGCGTTGCCGCCGCGGCGGACGCCGACGGCTGGATCGTCGCGCTTGCCGACATGCCGTGGATCGCGCCGGCGACCGTGGTGCTGGTTGTCGACGCGCTGATGGCGGGTGCGGGTATCGTGGCGACGTCGCGCATCGGCGTGCGCGGCCATCCGGTGGGTTTTGCGTCGTCGCACTTCGCGGAACTGGCGGCGCTGACCGGGGACGAAGGCGCCAAGTCCGTCCTTGCGGCACATCGCGAACAGGTGCAACTCATCGAGGTCGACGACGAAAACGTGTTGCGCGATGTCGACACGCCTGCCGACTTGGCAAGGCCCTAGCGATCAGTCGTCGGCTTCGTGCTGCCACAGGTCGGCCTGGCGGTCGCTGCCATGTCGCCGCTCTTCCTGGGTGCGCCACCACGACCGCAGCTGCGCTTCGGGCAACGGCCGCGAAATCAGGTAACCCTGTGCTTCCTCGCACCCGTGCGAGCGCAGGAAGTTGAATTGCGCGGCGGTTTCGACGCCCTCGGCGATGCAGCGCAGCCCGAGCGAATGCGACAGCGCGATGATCGCCTGCGTGATCGCCTCGTCGTTGCGGTTCTTCTCCAGGCCGTGCACGAAGCGCTGGTCGATCTTGACGCCCTGGATGGGCAGCCGAGCGAGATACGACAGGCTGGAGTAGCCGGTGCCGAAGTCGTCGATCGTGATCGACACGCCCATCTGCTTTAACTTCATCAGCGTAGCCACGGCCTTTTCCGGGTGCGTGATGATCACGCTCTCGGTGATCTCGAGATCGAGGTGCGACGGCGCGAGGCCGCTCGACGACAACGCGTCCTCGACGATGCCCAGCCAGCTGTCGTGCTGCAGCTGCTGCACGGACAGGTTGACCGAGAGGCGCAGCGGCATGTCGATACGATGCCACTGCATGACCTGCCGGCACGCGTCACGCAGCACGCGCGCACCGAGCGCCTGGATCATTCCCGACTCCTCGGCGACGGGAATGAACTCGGTCGGGGCGATCACGCCGCGCTCCGGATCGCGCCAGCGCAGCAGCGCCTCGACGCCGCATGCGCGGCCGCTCTTCATCTCGATCTGCGGCTGGTAGACGAGGAAGAACTCGTCGTCCATGAGACCGCGCCGCATGTCGGTCTCGAGCTGCAGGCGCAATTGCACGCGCGCGTTCATGTCCGCCGTGTAGAAGCGATACGCGTTGCGGCCGGCGTCCTTCGCGGCGTACATCGCCGTGTCGGCCTGCTTGATCAGGCTGCCGCCATCGGATGCGTCCAGCGGGTACATCGCGACACCGATCGACGCCGTGAGCGTGGGCATCTGGTCGGATAGCCGGAACGGCGCCATGAACGACTCGCGGACCCGCGTCACCACGGCCAGCACCTCGAAGGCGGCCTGCGGCGGATCGAGTCCGGGCAGGATGACGACGAACTCGTCGCCGCCTAGGCGCGCGACGGTGTCGCTTTCGCGCACCGCGCTGATCAGCCGCTGCGCGATCGCCTGCAGCAGCTGGTCGCCCGCGTCGTGACCCAGCGTGTCGTTGATGCGCTTGAAGTGGTCGAAGTCGAGGAACAGGCAGCCGACGTGCGTGCCGTCGCGCTGCGCGAGCGCCAGGATCTGCTTCAGCCGCTGGTTGAGCAGCGACCGGTTCGGCAGGCCGGTCAGGATGTCGTGCTGCGCCAGCTTGTAGGCGTGCGCCGTGGCGATCTCGAGTTCCTTCGTCCGCTGCGTGACCTTGTCCTCGAGCGTCCGCTGGTAATTGGCGACTTCGGACTGCGACTCGCCCGAGCTTTTGCGTCATGTGATTGAACGTGTGGGTCAGCAGGCCCAGCTCGTCCGACGAGCTCGCCGGCACATACACGTCGAGGCGGCCGGCGCCGACCGCGCGCGCGGCGCGCATCAGCCGGTGCATCGGCGCCACGAGGCGGCGGGTGAGCAGCAGCGTGGCGAGGATGGCGAAGACCAGCAGCCCCAGCACCACGGCGACGGCGCCGACGACCTGCTCGCGGAACACGCGGCGCTGCACGTCCTGCGTCATGCCGAGCCGCAGGTAGCCGGCGGGCTCCGCGGCGGCCCGTGCGTTGGCGGCGCGCTGTCGCGGCGCCACGGTACGGGGCTTCGCGACCGGCGCGACGAGTTCGATGTAACGCTTGCCGCGCGATCGTGACGTCGCGGTCCGCGAAGTGTCCGGGCGCCAGCGGTACCTGGAGCGTGTCGAGCGGCGGCAGCACCTCCTTGGCGAGGCCGGTCCCGAAGCGGCGCTCCACCAGCACCTCGCGCTTGCCGTCGAACACGCTGGCGTAGGCGACATCGGCATTGTTGCTGGCGCTTGCCAGCATCTGTTCCAGATAATCCTTGTCCGGTCGCGACGATGCCGTGCTCGGCGAGTTGCGCGATCACTCCGAGCAGCGTGGCGCCCTGGCTGCGCAGCTCCTGCTTGTCGTCGCGCCACTGCTGCGCAAAATGAAGTATCGACAGCGCGACCGCGGTCAGGAAAATGAGTCCGACGGTGAGCACGTTGAGCTTGGTGAGCAGGCCCATCCGCACCGGCGGCAGGTCGAGTGTGGAGAGCCGTGTCGCCCGAGAGCGGAGACAGGTGGCGGCGCAGGCGAGAGGCGAACTTCATGACCCGGCCGCCAGCGGCGATTTCAAGACGCATAGCAGTCACCTGCTGTCCCGTCATTCGACGGCGACGGGGATCTTGCCGATCCGGCCCTGCCACTCGCGTGGTGCCGGTGTGGTGGACCGACGTTCCGCTGGCATCGACGGCGACGGTGACCGGCATGTCCTTGACCGTGAACTCGTAGATGGCTTCCATGCCGAGGTCGCCGAACGCGACGACGCGTGACGCGCGGATCGCCTTCGACACCAGGTACGCGGCGCCGCCGACGGCCATCAGATACGCCGCGCCGTGCTTGCGGATGGCCTCGATCGCGACCGGACCGCGCTCCGCCTTGCCGATCATCGCGATGAGGCCGGTCCTCGCCAGCATCATCTCGGTGAACTTGTCCATGCGCGTGGCGGTCGTCGGACCCGCGGGGCCGACGACTTCGTCGCGCACCGGATCGACCGGACCGACGTAATAGATGACGCGGTTGGTGAAATCGACGCCGTCCGGCAGCGCCTCGCCGCGTGCGAAATGATCGGCGATGCGCTTGTGCGCGGCATCGCGGCCGGTGAGCATCTTGCCGTTCAGCAGCAGCGTCTCGCCGGGCTTCCATGTCGCGACTTCCTCGCGCGTCAGCGTGTCGAGATTCACGCGCTTGGCCGCGGGCGACGGCGTCCAGTGCACAGTCGGGCCACCTGGAGAGGTCGGGCGGCTCGAACTTCGCGACGCCCGAGCCGTCGAGCGTGAAATGCGCGTGGCGCGTCGCGGCGCAGTTGGGAATCATGCCGACCGGCTTGCTCGCCGCGTGCGTCGGATAGTCGAGAATCTTCACGTCGAGCACCGTCGACAGGCCGCCCAAGCCCTGCGCGCCGATGCCGAGCGCGTTGCACTTCTCGTAGAGCTCGATGCGCAGTTCCTCGGTCGCGTTCGCCGGGCCGCGCAACAGCAGCTCGTGCATGTCGATGGGCTCCATCAGCGCTTCCTTGGCCAGCACCATCGCCTTCTCGGCCGAACCGCCGATGCCGATGCCCAGCATGCCCGGCGGACACCAGCCCGCGCCCATCGTCGGCAGCGTCTTCAGCACCCAGTCGACGATCGAGTCCGAGGGATTCAGCATCACGAACTTGGACTTGTTCTCCGAACCGCCGCCCTTGGCCGCGATCTTCACTTCCACGGTGTCGCCGGGCACGAGGTCGAAGTGAATGACGGCAGGCGTGTTGTCGCGCGTGTTCTTGCGCGCGCCCGCGGGGTCGGCGACGATCGATGCGCGCAGCCGGTTGTCCGGATCCATGTACGCGAGGCGCACGCCTTCGTTGACCATGTCGGCCAGCGACATGGTCGTGCCGCTCCAACGCACGTCCATGCCGACTTTCACGAACGCGACGACGATGCCGGTGTCCTGGCAGATCGGCCGGTGGCCCTCGGCGCACATCCGCGAATTGGTGAGGATCTGCGCTATCGCATCCTTCGCCGCCGGCGACTCCTCGGCGTGGTACGCCGCGCCAAGCGCCTCGATGTAATCCTGCGGGTGGTAGTAGGAAATGAACTGCAGCGCGTCGGCGACGCTCTGGATGAAGTCCTGCTGGCGGATCGTGGTCATCTTGTCGCTCCAGTGTCTTCGTTCAGTGCGAGCCCGGCGGTCCGGAATGCCGGACCGGGGGAGGCATCACGCGGTCCACTGCGGCGATCGCCAGCGCCGAGAACAGGAACGCGACGTGGATCACCGTCTGGTAGAACAGCGTCTTTTCCTCGTACGCGGCCGCGTTGATGAACGTCTTGAGCAGGTGGATCGACGAAATGCCGATGATGGCGGTGGCCAGTTTCACCTTGAGTACCGACGCGTTGACGTGCGACAGCCATTCCGGCTGGTCGGGATGGTCGTCCAGGTTCATTCGCGACACGAATGTCTCGTAGCCGCCGACGATGACCATGATCAGCAGGTTCGAGATCATCACGACGTCGATGAGGCCCAGAACCACCAGCATCACCACCGTTTCCGGCGGCGGAACGAGGTTCGCGCCGGGGGGCGTCACGTTCTTCAGGATGGATTCGAGGGCCTCCTTGTGGCCGAACGCGGCCTCCACCAGGTGGACGAGCTCGACCCAGAAGTAATAGACGTATACGCCTTGGGCGACGATGAGGCCCAGGTAGAGCGGGAGCTGCAACCACCGGCTCATGAAGATCAGCCTGGAAATGGGCTGCTCCCGGAACGATGGAATCGGGCGGGGTGCGGACATCGGTTTTCCTGCAAGAGTGGAATGGCGTGCGCATCCGGACGCCGAGGCCGCCAGTACCGCCTCGCGAAGTCCGGAAAGCCCAAAAGTCTACCATCCGCGCCGGCAGCGCCCGTGCCGGGCCGGCAGGCGGCCGGACTTCGCCGCGCCGCGTTTGCGTCGCCGGGCTGCGCATCCGCGCCGCGCGCAGCGCGCACGGGCTTGCCTTTCGTCATTGCGTCTCCGCCCGCGCTGTGGTTAGACTCGCTAAGCTCGCACGGCGCCATCAGATCAAAGAGCCAAATGCGGAGGAGAATCCACCATGTCGTCCGGTATTGAATCGGTCCTGCAGGAAAACCGCGTATTCCCGCCTTCCGAGGCGTTCGTCAAGCAGGCCAACATCTCCGGAATGCCCGCGTACAAGGCGATGTGCGCGGAAGCCGACCGCGACTTCGAGGGCTTCTGGGCGAAGCATGCGCGCGCGGAACTCCTGTGGCACAAGCCGTTCACGAAGACGCTCGACGAGTCGAACGCGCCGTTCTTCAAGTGGTTCCACGACGGCGAACTGAACGCGTCGTACAACTGCCTCGACCGGCATCTCGCGACGCAGCCCGACAAGGTCGCGATCATCTTCGAGGCCGACGACGGCACGGTCACCAGGATCACCTACAAGGAGCTCTACCACGACGTCTGCCGCTTCGCGAACGCGCTGAAGGCGAAGGGCATCAAGAAAGGCGACCGCGTTCTCGTCTACATGCCGATGTCGATCCAGGCGGTGGTCGCGATGCAGGCGTGCGCGCGCATCGGCGCCACGCACTCGGTGGTGTTCGGCGGCTTCTCGGCGAAGAGCATCCAGGAACGCATCGTCGACGCGGGCGCGGTGGCGATCATCACCGCCGACGGCCAGTTTCGCGGCGGACGCGAGATCCCGCTGAAGAAGGTCGTCGACGAGGCGCTGGCGCTGGGCGGCTGCGAGGGCATCAAGACCGTGTTCGTCTACAAGCGCACGGGCGTCGGCGATCCCGATGCAGGCGGGGCGCGACGTGTGGTGGCACGACGCCGTCGCGAACCAGCCGGATACCTGCGAGCCGACGTGGGTGAACGCCGAGCATCCGCTGTTCATCCTCTACACGTCGGGGTCGACCGGCAAGCCGAAGGGCGTCCAGCATTCGACCGGCGGCTACCTGCTGCAGGCGATCCTGACGATGAAGTGGACGTTCGACTACAAGCCGAGCGACGTCTTCTGGTGCACGGCCGACGTGGGCTGGGTCACCGGCCACACGTACATCGCCTACGGGCCGCTCGCCTGCGGCGCGACCGAGATCGTGTTCGAAGGCGTGCCGACGTATCCCGATGCCGGCCGCTTCTGGAAGATGATCCAGGACCACAAGGTCACGGTGTTCTACACGGCGCCGACGGCGATCCGCTCGCTGATCAAGGCCGGCGGCGACCTGCCGAAGAAGTACGACCTGTCGTCGCTGCGCATCCTGGGCACCGTCGGCGAGCCGATCAATCCGGAAGCGTGGATGTGGTACTTCCAGACGGTCGGCGGATCGCGCTGCCCGATCGTCGACACCTGGTGGCAGACGGAGACCGGCGGCCACATGATCACGCCGCTGCCGGGCGCGACGCCGCTGAAGCCCGGCTCGTGCACGTTCCCGCTGCCCGGCATCATCGCCGACATCGTCGACGAGACCGGCCACACCGTCGAGTTCGGCAAGGGCGGCATCCTCGTCATCAAGCGCCCGTGGCCGGGGATGATCCGGACGATCTGGGGCGATCCCGACCGCTACAAGACCAGTTACTACCCCGAGGACTTTCACGGCAAGTATTACCTTGCGGGCGACGGCGCGTCGCGCGACCTCGAAGGTTACATCCGCATCATGGGCCGCATCGACGACGTGCTGAACGTCTCGGGACACCGGCTGGGCACGATGGAAATCGAGTCCGCGCTGGTCGCCAATCCGCTGGTCGCGGAAGCCGCGGTCGTCGGCCGCCCGGACGACCTGACCGGCGAAGCCGTCTGCGCATTCGTCGTGCTGAAGCAGGTCGCGGCCGGAAGGTGCCGAAGCCGACCGCATCGCGAAGGTGCTGCGCGACTGGGTGGCGAAGGAAATCGGGCCGATCGCCAAGCCCAAGGACATCCGCTTCGGCGAAAACCTGCCGAAGACGCGCTCCGGCAAGATCATGCGCCGGCTGCTGCGCTCGATCGCCAAGGACGAGGAGATCACGCAGGACACGTCGACGCTGGAGAATCCGGCGATCCTCGATCAGTTGAAGCAGGTGAACTGAGGAGCAGGCCAACTGACGCGTCGAGCCGAAGGATTCCGGCTGCAACGACGGGCGGTCGCTTACGGCTAGCTGCGCCCGGTCAAGCGACGGGCGGCGCGGTTTCCTGGAACGTCGGCCGCTTCGCGAGCTTGTTCGCGAGCCGGGAGAGGTTCGGGTACTCGCGGCGCCAGTCGAGTTCGGGATAGCGAAGGTCGAGGTAGCCGAGCGCGCAACCGGTGGCGATGTCGGCGAGCGTGTAGGACTCGCCGTCGCACCACGCTTTCTCCTCGAGTTCGCGCGAGAGTTCGGCCACGGCCGGCGCCGACCTTCTGCTGCTGGCGTTCGATCCAGTCCTTGCTCTGCTGCTTGGCCGGCCGCCGCGACTCGATCACGATTGCCTGCGCCGCATCGCAGATGCCGTCGGCGAACGCTTCCCAGCGCTTGACCTCGATGCGCTGGCGATTGGGTTCCGGAATCAGCCGCGAGACCGGGCTCACCGTGTCGATGTATTCGACGATCACGCGCGAGTCGAACAGGCGGGTGCCGTCGTCGAGCACCAGCACCGGCACCTTGCCCAGCGGACTCCACTCGTGCACCGGATTGCCCGGATCCCAGGCGAGACCTCCAGCATCTGATACTCGATCTTCTTTTCCGCGAGCGCGATGCGCACCTTGCGCACATAGGGACTCGTCTTCGATGCGATCAGCTTGAGCACGGGCAGGCGTTTCTTGGGAAGCGCGGGAGGAAAATTATAGCATCGCGTGCCGACGCAGCCAGTCCGCCGCCGGACGTGTCGCAATGCCCGAGCGCATGCACGCTGCGTGCTACACTGCGAACGCCTCCCGCGAGCGATTGCATCCGACTGCCGTGCACCCGACCGCCGCATCGTGACCGCCGAAGCCCCCCTTCCCGCGCATTTTGCACCCTGACCGCGCTGTCCCCGCTCGACGGCCGCTATGCCGGCAAGGTCGCCGCGCTGACCGGCCATTTCAGCGAATTCGGGCTGGTCCGCCATCGCGTGCGCGTCGAAATCTGCATGGCTCATCGCGCTCGCCGACGAACCGGCGATCGCCGAAGTGCCGCCGTTTTCCGCCGCGGCGCGGCGGCGCTCGACGCAGCGGCGCAGTCGTTCGCGCCGGCCGATGCGGCGCGCATCAAGGAGATCGAGCGCAAGACCAATCACGACGTCAAGGCCGTCGAGTACTGGCTGAAGGAGCGCTTCGCGTCGGTGCCCGAAGTGGCGCGGGTCGCCGAGTTCATTCACTTCGCGTGCACGTCCGAGGACATCAACAATCTCGCGCACGCGCTGGCGCTGGCCGCGGCGCGCAAGGACGTGCTGCTGCCGACGCTGCGCGACATCGCGGCAAGCTTGCGCGCGCTGGCGCACGCGCACGCCGACGCGCCGATGCTGTCGCGGACGCATGGCCAGCCGGCCACGCCGACCACGCTCGGCAAGGAAATCGCCAACGTCTATGCGCGGATCGAGCGGCAGATCGCCGCCATCGAGCGCGTGCCGATCAAGGGCAAGGCCAACGGCGCCGTGGGCAACTACAACGCGCACCTGGTCGCGTATCCGGACGTCGACTGGGAGCGCCTTTCCGCGCCGCTTTGTCGCGGGACTCGGCCTGGAATTCAATCCCTACACGACGCAGATCGAGCCGCACGATTACATGGCCGAACTCTTCGATGCGATCGCGCGTGCCAACACCATCCTGATCGACTTCGACCGCGACGTCTGGGGCTACGTGTCGCTCGGCTACTTCCGGCAGCGGGTCGTGGACGGCGAAGTCGGGCTCGTCGACGATGCCGCACAAGGTCAATCCGATCGACTTCGAGAATTCCGAGGGCAACCTCGGGCTGGCCAATGCGGTGCTGCGTCATCTGGCGGAGAAGCTGCCGATTTCGCGCTGGCAGCGCGACCTCACCGATTCGACGGTCCTGCGCAACATGGGCGTGGCGCTCGGCTATGCGCTGCTCGGCTGGACGTCGCTGCGGCAGGGATTGCGCAAGCTCGAGGTCGACCGCGGCCGAATGGCCGCCGACCTGGACGCCAACTGGGAAGTCCTGGCCGAGCCGATCCAGACGGTCATGCGCCGCTACGGAATCGCCAACCCGTACGAGCAGCTGAAGGCGCTGACGCGCGGCGAGACCGGCATGACGCGCGAATCGCTGCACGCGTTCATCGAAGGCCAGGCGTTGCCTGCGGACGCCAAGGCGCGGCTTCTCGCGCTCACGCCGTCGACGTATATCGGCAAGGCTGCCGACCTGGCCAAGCGCGTCTGATCCGGCGTCAATCGCGCCGGCGGCGCTCCTGCACGAACGTGCTGACCGCGGGGATCAGCGAAACGACCACGATCGCGATGACGATCAGCGACAGGTTTTCCTTGACCCACGGGATGTTGCCGAACAGGTAGCCGGCGTAGACCAGCAGGCTGATCCACAGCACGCCGCCGATGACGTTGTACGAAAGAAACCGGCGATAGGACATGCCGGCCACGCCCGCCAGGAACGGCGCGAACGTGCGGATGATCGGAATGAAGCGCCCGATGATGATGGTCACGCCGCCGTACTTGTCGTAGAACGCCTGCGTCCTTCGCAGGTGCGCCTGCTTGAACCACCGCGAATCGGGCCGATCGTAGACGCTTGGGGCCGATGTAGTGGCCGATGGCGTAGTTCAGCGAGTCGCCCAGGACTGCCGCGGCGATCAGCAGCCCGACCAGCAGGTGCACGTCGAGGCCGGCCGTCGCGACCACGGTGCCGGCGATGAACAGAATCGAGTCGCCGGGCAGGAACGGGAACACGACCAGTCCCGTCTCCGCGAAGATCACGACGAACAGCAGCGCGTAGATCCATGCGCCGTACTGCCCGGCCAGGTTCGTGAGCGTCTGGTCGAGCGCGAACAGCGAGTAGAGCAGCGTCGTCAGCATGGGCGGCCCCGAAACCGGCGGTCAGCGTGCGCGGCGGATCCGCTACGGCAGTATCTTCTCGCCGCCGATGCCGGCCTTCTTCTCCGGCTTGACCAGGTCCTCGCGCGAGACGCCCATCCACATCACCAGCGGCGCCATCACCAGCACCGACGAGTAGATGCCGAAGCAGATGCCGATGGTCAGCGCCAGCGCGAAATAATGCAACGTCTCGCCGCCGAAGAACAGGATCGACAGCACCATCATCAGCGTACAGCCGTGGGTGATGATCGTGCGCGAGATGGTGCTGGTGATCGCGCTGTCGATCACGTGCGTCACCGTGGCCTTGCGCATCTTGCGGAAATTCTCGCGGATCCGGTCGGCGATCACGACGGACTCGTTCACCGAGTAGCCCAGCACGGCGAGGATGGCCGCCAGCACCGGCAGCGAGAACTCCCACTGGAACAGCGCGAAGAAGCCCAGGATGATGATCACGTCGTGCAGGTTGGCGACGATCGCCGCGATCGCGAAGCGCCATTCGAAACGCAGCGCCAGATACGCGACGATGCCCAGCGACACCAGCAGCAGCGCGAGCGCGCCGTTCTCGTACAGCTCGCGGCCGACCTGGGGCCCGACGAACTCGACCCGCTGTTGCGTCGCGGAAGGGTCGTCCAACCGCAGCTCGCCCAGGACGCGCTCGGAAAGCTGTGCGCTGGAGACGCCTTCCTTCAGCGGCAGCCGGATGAGCGCCGTGTCGGAACGCCCGAAGCTCTGCGCCGAATATTCGCCGAGGTTGAGCTTGTCCAGCGCCGCGCGGAGGCGGCCGAAGTCCACGGCGTGGCCGTAGGTGACCTCGATGATCGTGCCGCCGCGGAAGTCGACGCCGAGGTTCAAGCCCTTGGTGGCCAGGAAGAACACGGCCAGCAGGAACGTCACCAGCGAGATCACGTTGAACGTGAGCGCGTGCCGCATGAACGGGATGTCGCGCCTGATCCTGAAGAATTCCATCGTTTAGCCTTTTTCCTTGATGCGCCGGTCCGAAAATCGGGGTCGCGGCGCTCAGCTGCTCGGCAGTGCCGCGGCGTCCGGCCGCCACACCTGACCGATCGAGATCTTGTCGAGCTTCTTGCGATTGCCATAGATCAGCGCGACGATGCCGCGCGAAACGAACACGGCGGAGAACATCGACGTCAGGATGCCCAGGCAATGCACGACGGCGAAACCGCGGACGGGCCCGCTGCCGAAGATCAGCAGCGCGATGCCGGCGATCAGCGTCGTCACGTTCGAGTCGAGGATGGTTCCCCAGGCGCGCTCATAGCCCGCCTGCAGCGCGGCATGCGGCGTGGCGCCCCAGCGCAACTCTTCGCGGATGCGCTCGTTGATCAGCACGTTGGAGTCGATCGCCATGCCCAGCGCCAGCGCGATGGCCGCGATGCCCGGCAACGTCAGCGTCGCCTGCAGCATCGACAGGATCGCGACCAGCAGCAGCAGGTTGAACGAAAGCGCGATCGTCGAGATGAGGCCCATCAGCATGTAATAGGCGCACATGAAGATGGCCAGGACGATGAATCCGTATTTCACCGAGTTGAAGCCCTTGTCGATGTTCTCCTGTCCGAGCGACGGACCGACCGTGCGCTCCTCGATGATTTCCAGCGGCGCCGCCAGCGCGCCCGCGCGCATCAGCAGCGCGACGTCGTTCGCCTCGCGCGTGGTCATGCGGCCGCTGATCTGTACGCGGCCGCCGCCGATTTCCTCGCGGATGACCGGCGCCGTGATGACTTCCGCCTTGCCTTTTTCCACCAGAACGATCGCCATGCGCTTGCCGACGTTGTCGCGCGTCAGCTCCTTGAAGATCCGCGCGCCGCTGCCGTCCAGGTTCATGTGCACCGCAGGTTCGTTGTTGCGCTGGTCGAAGCCCGGCTGCGCGTCGTTGATGCGATCGCCGGTCAGGACCACCTGGCGCTTGACCAGGACCTTGTTCCCGCCGCGCTCGACGAAGAGGTCGCTGCCGAACGGCACGCTGCCGTCCGAGCGCCGCTTCCATCGCGCCCGGCTCCTCGTTGACCATCCGGATCTCGAGCGACGCGGTGCGGCCCAGGATGTCCTTGGCGCGCGCGGTGTCCTGCACGCCGGGAAGCTGCACGACGACGCGTTCGGCGCCCTGCTGCTGGATGATCGGCTCGGCCACGCCCAGTTCGTTGACGCGGTTGCGCAGGATCTGGATGTTCTGCTGCACCGCGCCTTCCTGGATGCGCTTCTGCGCCTCGGGTTTCAGGCCGGCGATGAGCCGCAGGTCGCCGCCGGGACCGTCGGATTCGCGCAGCGCCAGGTCCGGATAGTTCTTCTCGATGACGGTGCGCGCCTTCGTCCGCTCGCCTCCGTCCTTGAAGCGCATCACGACGTTGGCGCCGTCGCGGACGATGCCGCCGTACTGGACCTTCTCGTTGCGCAGCAGCGAACGGATGTCCGTCGTGTAGCGGTCTCCGGCCTTGTCCAGCGCGGCCTTCATGTCGACCTGCAGCAGGAAATGCACGCCGCCGCGCAGGTCCAGGCCCAGATACATCGGCAACGCGCCGACCGACGTCAGCCATTGCGGCGACGACGACAGCAGGTTGAGCGCGACGATGTAGCTGTCGCCGACCTTCGCCTGGATGACGTCCCTCGCCTTCAACTGCGTGTCGGTGTCGGCAAAGCGCACCTTGACGCCGGTGGCATCGAGCGCGGCGCCGCGGAACGGAATGTTGCCGGCCTTGAGCGCGTCCTCGACCGTGCCCAGCAGTGCCGTGTCGGCCTTCACCTTGGGCGAGCTGACCTGCACCGCCGGCACTTCGGGAAAGAAGTTGGGCAGCGTGTACAGGATGCCGACGACCAATGCGACGGCGATCACGATGTATTTCCAGGGCGTATAACGATTCATGGCGGACGGCCGGAATGGGATGCGGGGTTGGCGGGAGCGCCTTTGGTTCTGGACGGGTCGGGCGGCGACGCTGGAATCCGGCTCAAGATGCGGTCGGCGGCCGGCTAGCCGCCGGCTTACAGCGCCTTGATCGTGCCCTTCGGCAGCAACTGCGAGATGGCTGCGCGCTGCACGGTGATCTCGACGTTCGGCGCAATTTCGACCGCCGCGTACTGCTCGGTCAGCTTGCCGATCTTGCCCACGAGGCCGCCCGCGGTGACGACCTCGTCGCCCTTTTGCAGCGCTTCGAGCATCGCGCGGGTTTCCTTGGCGCGCTTCTGCTGCGGCCGAATCAGCAGGAAATAGAACACGACGAAGATGGCGATCATCGGCAGGAACGTCATCAGATCGCCGCCGGGAAATCCGCCGGGGGCTTGTGCGTAGGCGTTGGTGATGAACACGGAAGTTCCTCCTGGGTAGCGTGCGCCGCGCTTCGCCAGCGGCGGCAGCGGACTGGTGTTTTGAGCCTCGGGCGGCGTGTCCCGGGAATCCGCGCAACGGTCCTGGCCGTTGAGTCGCCGCCGCTAGCTAAGTCAGGCTTGCGTAAAGCTCATGATTCTACCATGCGGCTCCGTTCCGCCTTAAAGCGCTGGACGCAGGCAGAAAGGGCATCCGCCGCGATGGCGTCGCGCAAATCCGCCATCAGCTGGTGGTAGTAGAACAGGTTGTGAATGGTCGCCAGGCGGGCGCCGAGGATCTCGTTGACCCGGTTGAGGTGATGCAGGTAGCCGCGGGTGAAATTGCGGCACGCGTGGCACCCGCAGGTCTCGTCCAGCGGTTGCGTGTCTGTCTTGTACCGGGCATTGCGGATCTTGATGTCGCCGAAGCGCGTGAACAGCCAGCCGTTGCGCGCGTTGCGGGTCGGCATCACGCAGTCGAACATGTCGACGCCCGCGACGACGCCGGCGACCAGGTCTTCGGGCGTTCCGACGCCCATCAGGTAGCGCGGCCGGTCCGCCGGCAGCCGCGGCGCCACGTGAGCCAGCACCCGCAGCATTTCCTCTTTCGGCTCGCCGACCGACAACCCGCCGATCGCGAAGCCGTCGAAGCCGATTTCCGCAAGCCCAGCCAACGACTCGTCGCGCAGGTCCTCGTACATGCCGCCCTGGACGATGCCGAAAAGTGCGTTCGCATTGCCGCCGGCGTTGAACTCGCTGCGGGAACGCCGCGCCCAGCGCAGCGACAGCTGCATCGAATCGGCCGCCTCGTCGCGGGTGGCCGGGTGCGGCGTGCACTCGTCGAACACCATCACGACGTCGGAATCGAGCGTGCGCTGGATCTGCATCGACAGCTCGGGCGTCAGGAACAGCTTGTCCCCGTTCACCGGCGACGCGAACGCTACGCCTTCCTCGGCGACCTTGCGCAGCGGACCCAGGCTCCACACCTGGAACCCGCCCGAGTCGGTGAGAATCGGCCGGTCCCAGCCCATGAACCGGTGCAGGCCGCCGTGTGCGGCGACGACTTCCTGGCCTGGGCGCAGCCAGAGATGGAACGTGTTGCCCAGGACGATCTGGGCGCCGAGCTCGACCAATTCACGCGGCGCCATGGCCTTGACCGTGCCGTAGGTGCCGACGGGCATGAACACGGGAGTCTCGACGACGCCGTGCGTCAGTTCCAGCCGGCCGCGGCGGGCGAGGCCCGACGTTCCGAGTGACGGTAAAGCGCATGGGAGGGCTACGCGACGCGATCCCGCGAATTGCGGGCGACCTTGCCGACTAGCGGCCGGCGAAGAGGCGGCGCCGCTGCGAAAACGCGAGCGCGACGATCAGCAGCGCGCTCAGCGCGAGCCCGCCGTCGGACAGCGCCGGAATGCCGGGCCTAGTCTCCCTCGCACTCGACACCCCGCACGAATTGGCCGCGAAATCGAACGCGTTGGACCACACCCGATAGAAATCACCGGTGAAGTTGCCGTAACCGGTGCCGACGCCGACCGCGTAATCAGGGGCGATACCGATCTGGATGACGCATGCGGCGCCTGTCACGCGATAGGCGATGGCCGGATCGGCCAGTCCGCGGGCATTGGGCTCGGTCCAGTTGGCGAGGACGACCGTTCCAGCCTTGGCCTGGTTGCCGCCGGCGAAACCTGACACCGCGCTTAGCGCCGTCACGCCCTGGGTGAGCGGATGCGCCACGATGCTCCCGGCGTTCAGCACGCGGGAAAGATTGGGCAAACCGGTACCGTCGGTGCTGACGCCCATCCCATCCGTCGTATTCGGGTCGATCGCTTCGAGAGCGCCCCACCCATGGCTCGGAACGAGCAGCGCAGGGTTGACCGAATCGCTGCGATCCTGGTCGTAGAAGGTCCCCAGGATCACGGTCCGGCCGGCATTGGCAAACGCCGCGGCGACGTCGCCGACGGCTGTCGCATTGGGATATCGGCCGTCCTCGAAGACGAGCAGTACATCGAACGAGCCTTGCAGCGACGCGAGGGTCGGCACGGCGCCAGACGTGTCGACGCCGGCGAAGGTGTGGCCAGGCATCTTGGCCGCGAAGTCGGCGGCCGTGACCGCGGCATTGTTGTTGGACAGCAAGCCGACCCGCGCGGCGTCGGCGGGCGATGCGGTCAGTGCCACCATCACGACGGCGAACATTCCACAAGCCGCGATGAGACGGGAACAGGCAGATTTCATGGAAATACGGATTTCGTGTCCCGGATTGAAAGTCGGGCCGATTTCCGCTACGAATTCGGTTGCTGTGAGAGTAGCGCGTTAGCTCGATGTTGCCAACACAAACCGGCGCCGGGAAGAGCTTCCGCCCATCGGAAATGTTGCACTAGTAACGGACTTGCCCCGGATTGTCGCCAAACAGCGACGCTTAAGCTGCGTATGTGTCGGGATTTGACGTCACTCGGGCGCTGCGCCGGGTTCTCGTTCCAGCAGCATGGCATCGCCATAGCTGAAGAACCGGTATCGGGCGGCGATGGCATGCGCATATGCTGCGCGGATGTGGTTCGTACCCGGCAAACGCCGCAACGAGCATCAACAGCGTCGACTTCGGTAGGTGGAAATTGGTGAGAAGCGCGATCGACCACGCGGAAACGAAACCCGGGCGTCACAAAGAGTGTCGGTCTCCGCCGACCCCACCCTCAGCCCATCGTCGGTGACCGCGGACTCCAGCGCGCGCAGGCTGGTGGTGCCGACGGCGACGACGCGTCCGCCCCGAGCGATCGTCGCGGCTACTGCGTCGGAAGTCTCCTGGGGGATCCGGTACCACTCGCGATGCATCCGGTGCAGCGAGAGATCGCTTGTCTGCACTGGATGGAAGGTGCCCGCACCGACATGCAGCGTGACGAACGCCTGACCGATGCCGCACGCGGCAAGTTCCGCCAGAATCGCAGCATCGAAGTGCAGGCCGGCCGTTGGCGCGGCGACGGCCCCCGGCGCGCGCGCGTATACCGTCTGGTAGCGGGCGCTGTCGGCCTCCCCGGGGCGGCGTGCGATATAAGGCGGCAGAGGTACATCACCGTGCGTATCGAGCCACGTCACGAGTGGACCCGTGCCGGCGAACCGCAGCCGCCAGAACCGGTCGTCGCGGTCGATGACCGTCGCGCGGGCGTCGCCCGGCAGGTCGAGCACGCTGCCGACTGCCGGTGATCGGCTGGCTCGCAATTGCACCCACGCTTCGTCGCTTCCCTCGACTCGCTCCACCAGCATTTCGACCTTGCCGCCGGTGGACTTGCGCGCGAAGACTCGCGCTTTGATCACGCGCGTATCGTTGAAGACCAGCAGGTCGCCGGCACGCAGCAGGCGGGGCAGGTCGGTGAACTGGAAATCCTCGATTCGCGCTCCGTCGACGTGCAGCAGCCGGCTGCCCGTCCGTGACGGTGCCGGCACCTGAGCGATCAGTTCCGGCGGCAGGTCGAACGCGAAGTCGGCGAGCGTGTACGTAGGCATGTGCACCGGCGGAGGCGGGGGTGGACAGGTCGCGGCGCGCGCGAAGACGCACGGCAATGCACTCCGCGGGACGTTTACCGTCGCTTGGTGCCCGGAGTCGGAATCGAACCGACATGACCTTGCGGCCGAGGGATTTTGAGTCCCTTGCGTCTACCAATTTCGCCATCCGGGCGGCGTGCACGGGGCGCGGTGCCGCAACCTGCACCGCATCCGCGCATCCAAGGGCGCATTATCCTTCGAAACGCGCCCTCTCCGCAGCAACAGATTGCTCAGGCGCGGGTTGCGCGCCTCATACATGCGCGAACGCCAGTGCGCCGACCGCCAGGCTGCCGATGCCGGCGCCGTAGGCCATCCACTGCAGCCACTTCTGCCGCGTCAGCAGCGTAATCGCCGCAAGCGCGATGGCAATCTGGATCAGCGCCATCGATTGTGCCCAGCGATGGTGGAGGTGCATCGATTCCTCGCTCTTCGCGTCGGCGTCGCGGCTGGCCCGTTCCAGCGCCTTGGCGTCCGCCATGATCTTTTCCTTTTCGTTCTTGTAACGCTCGACCTCGGCACGGTAGTCGTCGGACGCCTTGCCGGTGGCGAGTGTCGCGCCCAGTTCCGCCAGGTTCTGCTTGTTGCTCTTGGCCTGGTAAAAACTCCACTGATCGGATGCCTCGGTTTTCTTGATCGCAGCCTCGTTCTTGTACAACAGCGCGGAATTCTGCGTGGCGCCGCCCTGGTAGCTGATCAGCGCGCCGATGGTGGCGAGTATCGCAGTCATGACGGCTACGCGCGCGGCCATCGGCTCGCCCGAATGCGCCTTGTGCTCCACTTCGTGGTCGTGCGGGCCGTGCACGTGGAAACCTTCCGACATGTCCGATTCCTCTAGGGTTGGGTTGGATTCGTGAGCGCGCGCTGGCGTCAGCGCCGCTCGTAGGTCACGAAAGCGTAATTGAAACCTTCAGGGGCCGAATGCTGGTCGCGCGCGGTCTCGAGCCACTCCGAAGGGTCGATGTCGGGGAAACGCGTGTCGCCTGCAAATTCGCGATCGATTTCCGTGCAATGCAGCGTTGTCGCACGGGACAGCGCGAGAGCATACAGTTCGCCGCCGCCGATGCAGAACACCGGCGATGGCATCGTGGCCGAGCGCAGCGCCTCGTCCAGCGACGAAGCCACCAGCGCCCCATCGGCGACAAAATTCCGCTGCCGGGTCACGACGATATTCTGCCTGCCCGGCAGCGGACGGCCGATCGATTCCCATGTCTTGCGCCCCATGATCACCGAGTGGCCCGTCGTCAACGCACGGAAGCGCTGCATGTCCGCGGGCAGGCGCCAGGGAAGTGCGTTGCCTTCACCGATGACGCCATTGCTTGCCACGGCGGCGATCAGCGCTAGTGCTGTCATAATGCGGCGAATTATAACGGTCGCCTTCGCGGGCGCCATTCCGGTGCCCTGATACGCGTGTATTACCCACGCTCCTTTCTCAAGTTCATCCTGCTGGGCTTTCTGCTCGTCAGCCTGCCTTTGCTCTATGCGCTTGGCGAACTGATCTATTCGCTCGACCGTCTGGCGACGGAAAGCCGCCAGGAGGTGCTGCAGGCCGCGCAGGCCGGGCGTTCCAGCCGGCTGCTGTTCGAGCAGGCGACCACGCTCGAGCGGCTGGCGCGGCAGCAGCTGATACTCGAGGATCCGGCGCTGCTCGAAGACTACGCTCGGGTGCGTCAGGAATTCCGTGGCACGACGAGCCAGCTTGCGCAACTGCCGCTGGAAAGCGCACAGGTCGCGGCGCTGGCGAATCTGGGTGACAACGAAACTCATTTGCACGACATGTTGGTGTCGCCAACGCGCACCCCGGAGACGATCCGTACGTTGGCCGACGGTTATGCGCAGCTCGTGGAACGCGCGCAGGGCATGCTCACGGCGACGAACCAGCTCACGCAAAGGGCAATCGAACGACTGCAGGAGACGGCCGACCAGGGCCGCGAAAAATGGCTCTACCTGACGCTGGCCACGGCAGGCATTGCGCTGGCGCTCGCCATCTTCTTCGCCGTTCTCATTGCGCGCCCGATCCGCCAGCTCGACCAGGCCATCCGGCGCATGGGCACGGCGGACTTCACCCATGCGATCGAGGTTAACGGGCCGCAGGATCTGCGCTATGTCGGGCAGCGACTGGAGTGGCTGCGCGGCCGACTGCGCGAACTCGAAGAACAGCAGAACCGGTTCCTGCGTCACGTGTCGCACGAGCTGAAGACGCCACTCACCGCCGTGCGCGAGGGCGCCGAACTGCTGCGCGACAACGTCGGCGGGCGCCTGGCGCCTGAGCAGCAGGAAATCGTTCGCATCGTGCGTGAAAACACGCTGTCGCTGCAGCGGCTGATCGAGGATCTGCTCAAGTATCACCAGACCGGCGGCATGGAGCCGGCCACGCTGGGGCCGGTGGCGCTGCCCGAAGTCATTCGCCGCGTCGTCAAGGAACAGAAGCTCGCGGCGCTCGCGCGGATCATCACCTTTGATGTCAACCTGAAGCCTGTGGTCGTCGTCGGCGACGGCGAGAAGATCCGGACGGTGGTGGACAACCTCGTGTCCAACGCGATCAAGTACTCACCGCGTGCCGGGGTCATCGAAATCACGCTCGGTCCCCAATCGGGCCACGCAGTGCTGGACGTGGTCGATCATGGCCCGGGAATTCCCGCCGCCGACCGGGAACGCGTGTTCGAGTCCTTCTACACGGGCAAGCCGCCGGCCGACGGCAAGGTCAAGGGATCCGGCCTGGGCCTGGCCATCGCGCGCGAATATGCACTGGCGCACGGCGGCCGCGTCGAAATGCTGGACCGCGCCGACGGGGAGCGCGGCACGCGATGCCGCTTGTGGCTTCCTTTGGCGGTCGGTATCGGCGATGCGCCGCCGAAAACAACGCGCGCGACGCAAGTGGCGACCGAGGGCCCCAAGTGATGGGCAGCGTGCGCGGTGCATTGGCGCTGGCATGTCTGGCAACCTGGCTTGCGGGGTGTGCCACGACGACCCGACCGCAGGTGAACCTCACGCCGCTGGAAGAGTTGGAACCCGAGGTGGTGCCCGCGCCGACAATGCTGGTCGAGTATCCGCCGATCGAAGCCGTCGAGCCGCAACCGTCGCCGAGCGCCGCTGCAACGTCGCCGACGGCCGCGCCGGGGCAGGGCACGGTGGCCATGGCCATTCCCGCTCCGGTGCCGTCCGTGGCGCCGCCGGTCCTGGTCCCAGAAGCCAATATCGACGACCTGCAATTGATCGCGCTGCTCGGCGATCTGCAGCGCTTCGGCAACCTTTCGCCGGACGAGCTCCGGCGCGAAATGGGCGTTGCGACGCAAGCGCTTGCAAGGCAGCGAAGTGACGCCAACCGGGTTCGCCTGGCGGTCCTCTATTCACTGTCGCGCTCCAGTCCCCAGGACGACCAGCGGGCGATGCAGCTTCTCGACAACGTCGTGAAGGGCAATCCCGGATCGGCCTCGATCAAGCAGTTGGCCGTAGTGCTGCAGGCGCAGATCGCGGAGCGCCTGCGTGCGGTTCGCGACGAGCAGCAACGCGCGGAGGCCGCCGTGCAGAAGCTGGAGGCGCTGCGGCAGATGGAGCGCAGCTTGATGCGCGACCGGTCGCGCGGCGGTGGGGGCGGCGGCGGCGGTGGCGGTGGTGGCGGCGGCGGCGGCGGCGGTGGCGGCGGCGGCGGTTGACGCCCGGCGCGGAGACAGCGAATGAATACCGGCGACATCCTTCTGGTCGATGACGATCCCGACCTGCTCAAGCTGATCAGCCTGCGGCTCTCGTCCGCGGGCTATCGTATCCGGACTGCGGAAAGCGGCGAGACCGCGCTTGGGGCGATCGCGGTGCAGCGTCCGGCGTTAGTCGTCACCGACCTGCGAATGCCGGGCATCGACGGCCTGCAACTGTTCGACGCCATTCATCGCCAGCACCCGGCGCTGCCGGTGCTGATCCTCACCGCGCACGGGACCATTCCGGACGCCGTAGCGGCAACCCAACGCGGCGTCTTCGGCTTCCTGACCAAGCCCTTCGACAGCCGCGAACTGCTGCAGATGGTAGCGTCCGCGCTCAAGCTGTCCGGCGACGACGCGGGTCCCGGCAATGCCGCCACCGGTGAGTGGCGCAACGGCATCATCACGCGCAATCCGGGCATGGAGGATTTGCTGCGCCAGGCGAAACTCGTCGCCGATTCCGACGCAAGCGTGCTCATTTACGGCGGTTCGGGGACGGGCAAGGAATTGCTTGCCCGCGCCATCCATCGGGCCAGCCGGCGCGAGGACCGTCCGTTCGTCGCCGTCAATTGCGGCGCGATCCCCGGTGAGCTGCTCGAGTCGGAACTGTTCGGCCATGCGCGGGGCGCCTTCACTGGCGCCGTGCAGGCGCACAAAGGCCTGTTCGAGGCCGCCGACGGGGGGACGCTGTTCCTGGACGAGATCGGCGACATGCCGCTGCCGCTGCAGGTCAAGCTGTTGCGGGTGCTGCAGGAAGGCGAAGTTCGCCCGGTGGGTTCAACGCAGGCGATTCCCGTCGACGTGCGGATGATCTCCGCGACGCACCGCGATCTGGACGAGCAGAAGTCGTCCGGGCTGTTTCGCGAGGACCTCTATTACCGCCTCAATGTCGTCTCGTTGCGACTGCCGGCGCTGGCTGACAGGCGCGAAGACATACCGTTGCTGGCCGCCTTCTTCCTGCGCAAGCTGGCCGAGCGGTACCACAAGCCGATCCCCACGCTGGCGCCGGATGCGATGGCTTTGCTCGTGGCGGCGCCCTGGCACGGCAACGTTCGTCAGCTGCTCAATCTGCTGGAACAGGCGCTGGCGCTGGCCACGACTTCGATGATCCCGGCCACGCTTGTGCAGAACGCGTTGAAGGAAGACGACGCCGCGCTTATCCCGTTCGAAGAGGCTCGCAAGACCTTTGAACGCGACTATCTGGTCAGACTGCTCAAGATCACCGGCGGTAACGTGACACAAGCGGCTCAACTCGCGAAGCGTAACCGCACGGAGTTCTACAAGCTGTTGCAGCGCCACAGGCTCGAGCCGTCGATGTTCAAGGAAACCAAAAACTGAGCCTGCGCCGGATTGAGTGACCGCAAGCGTCCGGGTGCGGCGGCCCCTGTCGGGAGCGAGCGACATCGCTTCCCTCGTAAAATCAATGCATTCATTCCATTGTCATTTTACGTGTCTGGTTTCCGCGACAATTGACCCTGGGAGCTGCTGCAGTGCAAACCCTGCGAGCGTGCACTGATAGTCGCGGTTAGCCCGACAAATCGACTGCAATCCCCCCGCTCGTAGTTTCCGGCCAATGTTTGGCATGGCCATTGCTTATAGTCCGGGGCGCCCACCGACCCACCGAGACCTGCCATGGATTTGTTCGCACCGGAGTTCGCCCACTACTGGCTCGATGGTCAGGCGGGCGATGCCGATGTCACGCATGGTGAATTCGGCGCACTCGACACGCCAACTCAACAAGCCGCGTTGGTCGAGTTGGCCGAGAAGGTCAGCGCCGCGCGCAGCGTAATCTAGATTTTCGGAAAGCTGGCGCCGTTTCGCCGGCGGAGTCCAGAATTCGGCAACGGAGCGGTATTGCTCCGGCCAACAGAATCCCCCTTGCCCGCCTACCTCCTCCCGGCGGGCTTCTTTTTGTCCCGACTCGCCGCAGAGTCGCTCACACCGCGACGGGGGCCTTCAGCGCTCCATGGCTTTGGTAGTCGGCGATCTCGAAATCGTCGTACACATAATCGAACAGCGACGCCGGCTTGCGCCGGATGACGAGCTTCGGCAGCGGATACGGCGACCGCGCCAGCTGAGTGTCGACCTGTTCCAGATGGTTGAGATAGAGGTGGCAGTCGCCGCCGGTCCAGACGAAGTCGCCCACGCCCAAGTCGCATTGCTGCGCAATCATGTGCGTCAACAGCGCGTACGAAGCGATATTGAACGGCACCCCCAGGAAGATATCCGCACTGCGCTGGTACATCTGGCACGACAGGCGTCCGCCGGCAACATAGAACTGGAACAGCAGGTGGCACGGTGGCAGCTTCATGCGCGGGATTTCCGCGACGTTCCAGGCCGACACGATCAAACGTCGCGAGTCCGGATTGCGGCGGATCTCGGCGAGCAGATTGGCCATCTGGTCGATGTGCGTGCCGTCGGGGGCCGGCCACGATCGCCACTGGTATCCGTAGACCGGGCCCAAATCGCCATTGGCATCGGCCCATTCGTCCCAGATCGACACGCCATTGGCCTTGAGATAGGCAGTATTCGTGTCGCCGGCGAGAAACCACAGCAACTCGTGAATGATCGACTTGGTGTGGACCTTTTTCGTCGTGAGCAGCGGAAAGCCGCGCGCCAGGTCGAAGCGCATCTGGTAGCCGAATACGGACAACGTGCCTGTGCCGGTGCGGTCATCCTTGCGGTTGCCGTGTTCGCGCACATGGCGCATGAAATCGAGGTAGGGCTGCATCGACGACGTGTTTGCGAGGTTCGGAAACGGGTAGTTGCGCGGCTCGGTGCATTGTAGCGGAGCGCCAGAAGCGGGATTAAGCGGCGCCGACTTGGCCGGCTTTGCGGGTATCCTGCCGCTTGCCCCTCCGTCACGCCGGCAACCGGACCGCCTGACCATGCACGAGCCTAACCAGTTCGATCTCCTCAAGCAGCGCCGCTTCGCGCCGTTCTTCTGGACACAGGCGCTGGGTGCAGGCAACGACAACATCTACAAGAACGCGCTGGTCATCTTCGTCGCCTACAAGGCGGCGAGCCTGACGTCGATCGACGCGAACACGCTGGTCAACCTGGCGGCGGCGATCTTCATCGCGCCGTTCGTGTTGTTCTCGGCCACGTCCGGCCAGGTCGCCGACAAGTTCGAGAAATCGCGCCTGATCCGCTACATCAAGGTGTTGGAAATCGCGATCATGATGATCGGCCTCGTCGGATTCTGGCAGCGCAGTTTGACGCTGCTGTTCGCCGCGCTGGCGTTGATGGGACTGCACTCGACGCTGTTCGGCCCGGTCAAGTACGCGATCCTGCCGCAGCACCTCAGGCTCGAAGAGCTGGTCGGCGGCAATGGCCTGGTCGAAATGGGCACGTTCGTGGCGATCCTGATCGGCACGATCGTCGGCGGCCTGCTGGTAGCAGTAGAGCCAAACGGCCCGGTTCTGGCCGGAGTGGCCGCGGTCATCGTTGCGGTCGCGGGGTGGCTCGCGAGCCGCGCGATTCCCCACACGCCCGCAGCGGCCCCGGACCTCAAGATCAATTGGAACCCATTTACCGAAACCTGGAAGAACCTCAAGTTCGCGCAAGGCAATCGCGTTGTATGGCTGTCGATGCTCGGCATCTCGTGGTTCTGGTTCTACGGCGCGACGTTTCTCACGCAGTTTCCCAATTTCGCCAAGGACGTTCTGGGCGGAGACGAACATGTCGTCACGTTCCTGCTGGCGAGCTTCTCGATCGGCATCGGCGCAGGCTCGCTGCTGTGTGAGCGGTTGTCCGGGGGACGCGTCGAGTTGGGGCTGGTGCCATTCGGTTCGATCGGCCTCACGCTGTTCGCCGTCGACCTGTGGTTCGCAACGCACGCCATGCACGCCACGGGGCTGGCCGGCGTGGGCGCATTTCTCGCGCAGCCGGCGCACTGGCGCGTGACGGCGGACCTGGTGCTGGTCGGGCTCTTCGGCGGTTTCTACATCGTGCCGCTGTACGCGTTGATCCAGGAACGTTCTGAGAACACACACCGGTCGCGGATCATCGCCGCCAACAACATCCTCAACGCGCTGTTCATGGTCGTCTCGGCGGGCCTGGCCATCGCGTTGCTGGCCATGAACGTGTCGATCCCCGGCCTGTTCCTCGCGACCGGCATCCTCAACGCTTTCGTCGCGTTGTACATCTACCGGCTCGTACCCGAGTTCCTGATGCGGTTTCTCGCGTGGCTGCTCATACACACGATGTACCGCGTGCGGAAGGAAGGGCTGCAGAACGTGCCCGAGCGCGGCGCCTGCATCCTCGTGTGCAATCACGTGAGCTACGTCGACGCCATCGTGATTGCCGCATGCGTGCGCCGGCCGGTGCGCTTCATCATGGATCACCGGATTTTCCGCGTGCCCTTGCTCAACTGGGTGTTCCGCACGATGAACGCGATACCGGTTGCCTCGGGCAGGGAGGATGCGGCCGTCAAGGAGGCCGCATTCGCGTCGGCCGCCGCCGCGCTGCGCGATGGCGAGATCGTCGGCATCTTTCCGGAAGGCAAGCTCACTGACAACGGTGAAATGTATCCGTTCCGGGCGGGCATCGAGCGGATGGTGAAGGACACGCCGGTGCCGGTGGTGCCGATGGCATTGCGCGGCCTTTGGGGCAGCTTCTTCAGCCGGTCCTATGACGGCAAGGCGATGCGCCGGTGGCGGGGCATGTTCTCGCGCATCGCCATCGTGGTCGCGCCGCCGGTCCCGCCATCGGGCGCGACTCCCGAGGCATTGCACTCCGAAGTGCTGGCGCTGCGCGGCGAGGCCCGCTGACGGGCATCCGATACCCCTGCTAAGCCCCGAATTGCCGCAAGTCGCGTGCTAGACTCGACGCGGTAATTCATCGCGGCCTCTGGTCATCAACAGGTCATGTCGGGCAACACTTTCGGCACGCTGTTCTGCGTCACCTCTTTCGGCGAATCGCACGGTCCCGCGATCGGCTGCGTCGTCGACGGCTGTCCCCCGGGACTTGCGCTGGCCGAGTCCGATATCCAGCGTGAACTCGATCGCCGGCGTCCGGGCACATCGCGGCACGTCACGCAGCGGCGCGAGCCGGACACCGTGGAAATACTGTCCGGCGTGTTCGAAGGGCGCACCACCGGCACGCCGATCGCGCTGTTGATCCGCAACGAGGACCAGCGCAGCAAGGACTACGCGAACATTGCCGACACGTTCCGTCCCGGCCACGCCGACTATACGTACTGGCAGAAGTACGGCATCCGCGATTATCGCGGCGGCGGCCGGCAATCGGCGCGCGAGACGGCAGTGCGTGTCGCGGCCGGCGCCATCGCCAGGAAGTGGCTGTCCGAACGCTACGGCGTCCGCATTCGCGGCCACCTGACGCAATTAGGACCCAACGTCGTCGCGTTCGAAGGCTGGGAGCACGTTGCCGGCAATCCGTTTTTCGTCGCCAACGCCACCGTCGTGCCCGAACTCGAGGCGTTCATGGACCGCCTGCGCAAGTCCGGGGATTCCTGCGGCGCGCGCATCGAAGTGGTCGCCAGCGGGGTTCCGGTTGGCTGGGGCGAGCCGGTCTACGGCAAGCTCGATTCCGACCTCGCGGCCGCGATGATGAGCATCAACGCGGTCAAGGGCGTCGAGATCGGCGCAGGATTCGCTGCCGTTGCCCAGCGCGGCACCGAACATTCCGACGAGATGACACCGGAAGGTTTCCTCTCCAATAACGCGGGCGGGATTCTCGGCGGCATTTCCACCGGACAGGACGTGACCGTCGCGATCGCCGTGAAACCGACGTCGTCGATTCGCCTGGACCGGCACTCGATCGACAAGGCGGGCCGGGCGGTGACGGTGAACACGCACGGCCGGCACGACCCCTGCGTGGGCATTCGCGCGACGCCGATCGCGGAGGCCATGCTGGCGCTCGTGCTGATGGACCATGCCCTTCGCCATCGGGCGCAGAACGCTGACGTTCGGACTGATACGCCGCGCATTGCGGCGCAGGCGCCTGCCGACGTCGCGAAGCGATACGAGCGCGCATCGCCTGTCGACGATCCGGATCCGGACGAGGCCTAGGACCCGACGGGACCGCGACGTCGCGTGATCGTCGCATCCGCGCCGCCGCGCGCAAACGTGAGCGCGACGGCATCGCCTTGGCTTACCTGGCGCGCATCCTGCACGATGGAGCCATCGCTGGCCGCGACGATGGCGTAGCCCCGCTCGAGCACAGCCTCCGGGTTCAAATGGGCGAGGTTTTGCGCCAACCCGCTCAGGCGTTCCGACGTGCGCGATACACGGTCGTGCGCCGCGCGTTGCCACCGCGCGAGCGCATGTTCCACACGCAGTACCGGGTGCAGTGGGGCCCTCAATTCGCGTAGCAGCCTCGCCTGCAGCGTCGACGCAGCGATGGCGTTCCGCGCGAAATCCGCGCGCCACGCGTGGCGAATTCGCCGCGCGGACTCCCGCAGAAGCTCTCGCTCCTGCGCGATGCGCGCGGCAGGGTGCACCAGACAGCCGCGTGGCGGCGTCGACACGTTGCATCCGCACCGCCAACACGTGCTGCGCCGATCGGGAAAGCCGACGCGCCAGTTGTTCCACGCGGTGCGCGATCGCGATCCGGTCGGGCGTGACGGCCGCCGCCGCCGCGGTGGGCGTCGGCGCGCGCAAGTCCGCGACGAAGTCGCAAATCGTGAAATCGGTTTCGTGACCGACACCGGACACGACCGGCAGCAGGGAATCGAACACTGCCTGCGCGACGGCTTGCTCGTTGAAGGCCCACAGGTCCTCGATGGAGCCGCCGCCACGCGCGACGATCAGCACGTCGACTTCGGCGCGCGCGTTCGCCGCGCGTATCGCCCGTGCGATTTCCGCGGCGGCTCCGTCGCCTTGGACCGGCGCCGGATACAGGACCACGCGTGCGGCGGGCCAGCGGCGGCACAATGTGGTCAGGACGTCGTGCAGGGCCGCGGCCCGCGTGGAGGTCACGATGCCGATGGCGCGCGGATACAGCGGCAGCGCGCGCTTGCGCGCTTGGGCGAACCAGCCGGCAGCCTCGAGCTTCGCTTTCAATTGCGCAAATTTTTCATACAGCGCGCCGACGCCGGCCAGGCGGACGGTTTCGACGTTGAGCTGGAATTCGCCGCGTGCCTCGTAAATCGACGGCGTTGCGCGCACCTCGACCTGTACACCGTCGCGAAGCGTGAAAGCCACGTGCTGCGCCTTTAGCCGGAACAGCACGCAGCGCGCCTGCGCCTGCGCGTCCTTGAGGTTGAAATAGCAGTGGCCGGACGCGGCGCGCATGAAGTTGGAAATCTCGCCGCTGACCCAGACCAATCCCAGTTGTCGCTCGATCAGCAGTCGCGCGGAGGAAACCAGCAGCGAGACCGGCACTACCGCACCTGGCGGCGACGCGATCGATGGGTCGCGGGTTGCGGAAGTGGCGCGGAGATCGCGTTGTAGGAAACGGCGTCTCGGTCATTTAGGTAAGGGGCTCGGGGTTGGACAACGCAGGCGCAGCAATCGGTTTGTCATGGACAACATGTCGGCGCGGCCTTGTAATGGCACTGTCATCTCCGCTGTTTTCGAGTGTCCGGCCGACCCCGCGCGGTCGCCGTGGCGAAGCAGCAACCCCTTGAAAACACGATCTAAAGTAGCGGTGCTATTTTAGGCATCGGAACTTTTTTCCCTGCCCCGGCACCACTTAGCACACCAATTTACAAGATATGCACACTTCTATCCACAGGAATTGTGGAAAACACGGCGCGGCGGCGTCACGCCACCCCGCTGGAAAGCCTTGCGGGGCGCGGCTTCCGGGGGTACGTGCGGACTCCCCTCGTAGCGCGCGCAATGACGGGGCATCCCCTCCCGGTTAGAATGTGCAATCGCACCGAGTTGTTCATGAACAAAGCAAATGAATGCTGCACCGCCACAAACGAATCTGACGGACCGAAACGAAGCCGCGCGCGTCCAGGCGCCCCATCCTGGTGCCCGGGACGCGTCGCCGCTCGCATCCAATTTCCTGCGCGTGATCGTCGCCGAGGATAATCGCACCGACAAGTACGGCGGCCGTGTTGTGACCCGATTTCCGCCGGAGCCCAATGGCTACCTGCATTACGGGCACGCCAAATCGATCATTCTCAATTTCGGCCTCGCCGCAGAGAACGCCGGCACCTGTCATCTCCGCTTCGACGACACCAATCCGCTCAAGGAAGACGTCGAGTTCGAGGACACCATTGCGGAAACGGTGAGGTGGCTGGGTTACGACTGGGGCGGACACCGCTATCACGCGTCCGACTACTACGATGCGCTGTATGGATTCGCGGAGTGGTTCATCGAGCAGGGACTTGCGTATGTCGACAGCCAGTCCGCCGAGGAAATGCGCGGCACGCGAGGCACGCTGACGCAACCAGGGCGGGATAGTCCCTACCGCAACCGGACGGTCGCCGAAAATCTCGAACTCTTCCGCCGCATGCGCGACGGCGAATTTCCCGACGGCGCGCACATCCTGCGGCTGAAGATCGACATGGGTAGCGCGAATCTGAACATGCGCGATCCTGCCATCTATCGTATTCGCCATGCGTCGCACCACCGCACCGGCGACAAGTGGTGCATCTACCCGCTCTACGATTACACGCACGCGATCTCCGACGCGCTGGAACGCATCACGCACTCGATCTGCACGCTCGAGTTCCAGGACCATCGCCCGCTGTACGACTGGGTGATCGAAAAGCTCGCGGACGGCGGGCAGCTGTCGCGTCCGCTGCCGCAGCAATACGAATTCGCCCGGCTAAACCTCACGTATGTCGTGCTGTCGAAGCGGCGCCTGGTGGAGTTGGTGGAGGGAGGGCACGTCGACGGATGGGACGATCCCCGGATGCCCACGCTCGTCGGCGCGCGCCGCCGCGGCTTCACGCCCGAGGGTTTCCGTTTGCTCGCCGAACGCATCGGCGTGTCCAGGACCGATTCCTGGATCGACATGCGCGTGCTCGAGGACTGCATGCGCGATGACCTCAATACGCGCGCGCAGCGGCGCATCGCCGTGCTCGACCCGGTGAAGCTCGTGATCGACAACTATCCGGAGGGCGCTGCCGAGGACTGCTTTGCGCCCAACCACCCGCAGCAACCCGATCTCGGCAGGCGGGCGTTGCCGCTCACCCGCGAGTTGTGGATCGAGCGTGACGATTACACCGAGGCACCGCCAAAGGGCTATTTCCGGCTGGCCCCTGGCGCCGAGGTGCGGCTGCGCTACGGCTACATCGTGAAATGCATCGGCGCGGACAAGGATTCCGCAGGCAACGTGACCGTCGTGCACTGCACGTATGACCCGGATACTCGCAGCGGCACGCCCGGTGCCGATGCGCGCAAGGTCAAGGGCAACATTCACTGGCTGTCCGCCGCGCACGCCGTGCCGGCGGAAGTGAGGCTATACGACCGGCTTTTCCACGTGCCGTTTCCGGGGGCCAGGAACCCGTGGGGCGCGCGCGCGGACGTGGCTGCGCCGGAGGCTCCGTTGCCTTCGCATCACATCGTCGTCGCCGGCGACGACGACGATGCGCTGGAAGTCGCGGAACGCGATTATCGGGACGATCTCAATCCGGACAGCAAGCGCGTGATCACCGCGTGGGTCGAGCCGGCGCTGGCAGTGGCAGCGCCCGAGGAGCGCGTGCAGTTCGAGCGGCATGGCTATTTCGTCGCTGACATGATCGATCACGCGCGCGGCCATCCGGTCTTCAATCGCGCC
Organism: uncultured beta proteobacterium; assembly: GCA_963742145.1. Taxonomy (GTDB): domain Bacteria; phylum Pseudomonadota; class Gammaproteobacteria; order Burkholderiales; family Casimicrobiaceae; genus VBCG01. Next base: position 81,733 of record CAVUKS010000003.1, on the reverse strand, counting down.
GTGACGTTGCGGGACTCCTGGACCAAGCCCGCTTGACGCGTTCCCCACCGGCCGGGGTCCACCTTTACATTCTTCAATTTTCGGCTCCGGCGCATCCGCGCTAAGATGTCGCCGCCCAATCCAGTCAGGAATACGTCATGAAGCGCATCGCATTGTTTCTGATCACCAACATCGCGGTCATGGTGGTGCTGGGAATCGTGCTCCGTCTATTCGGACTGGACCAGTACGCGGCTCAATCCGGGGTGAGCTTCGGCGGCCTGCTCGCGTTTTCCGCGGTCATCGGATTTGGCGGAGCGATCATTTCGCTGCTGCTGTCGAAGACAATGGCCAAGGCGTCCACCGGCGCACAAGTCATCACGCAGCCTTCGAACGAAGCGGAAGCTTGGGTGGTGGAAACCGTCCGCCGGCTGGCGACGAAGGCGGGAATCGGAATGCCGGAAGTGGCGATCTACGAGGGCGCCGCCAACGCATTCGCGACCGGCGCGTTCAGGAATTCCGCGCTTGTCGCGGTTTCCACGGGCCTCTTGCAGTCGATGAACCGGGAAGAGGTCGAGGCGGTGCTCGGCCACGAAGTCGCGCACGTCGCGAACGGCGACATGGTGACGTTGACGCTGATCCAGGGCGTCGTGAACACGTTCGTCGTGTTCCTGTCGCGCATCGTCGGGTCGATCGTCGACCGCACGGTGTTTCGCACCGAGCGCGGCACGGGCCCCGGCTATTTCATCACCGTCATGGTGTGCCAGATCGTGTTCGGCGTGCTGGCGTCGATCATCGTGGCGTGGTTCTCGCGGCGGCGCGAGTTCCGCGCGGATGCGGGTTCCGCCCAATACCTGGGTTCGCCGACGCCGATGGTCAATGCGCTGAAGCGCCTCGGCGAGCGTCGAGCCCGGCACATTGCCCAAGACGATGGCCGGATTCGGCATCACGGACCGCGCCGGCATCATGGCGCTATTCTCGACGCACCCCCCCATGGAAGAACGCATCCGGGCGCTGCAGTCGCGCACGCCTGGCTAACCCCCAGACTGGGCCACAGCGAAATGTTCAAGATCGAAGTCGAAGACGACAAGGGCATCTGGAGCGACGTGTTCGACGCCGCCGGCAAGCTGCTCACGTTCGAGAAGGAAGAAGACGCGCGCGCGGCGCTGGCGCAACGGTTTCCCGTGCTCGTGCAGATGGAGAAGTATGCGGGCGGCAAGCGCACGCGCGTGATTCGCATCCTCGAGGACGAGGACGACTGGCCCAAGAAGAAATAACGTCGGCCGAAGCGTTGGCTACATGGGCGGCACCAGCCCATCCTTGCCGACGCTGATGCGCGTGGCGGTCAGCGTTCCGTCCGGCTGGCGGGTGGCGCCGAACATGATGTGCGCGCCGGGGACGAGCATGGCGCGATCGCCCGGTTCGAACGTCACGATGGGCACGTCCGGAGGCACCAGGACCACCTGTTGGCCATCCTTGTACTTGAGCGTCATCCGGCGGGCAGCATCGATGGCGACGACGTCGGAAACGGTGGCGTTGGTCATCATGCTCCCCGGTTCGAGATCCCACGGGTAATGGCCCTCGCCGCTGCCGCGCGCGGACTCCGGAAACACCAGCACCTCGAGCGCCCTGAGCGTGCCATCGGCATTGGGCATCGTTGCTGTGCCGACGAACGCACCGGGAACCACGGCCGCCAGGTTCCTTTGCGCGATTGCGCTGACGGCGTAATTGTCGGCGAGCTTCACTGTCAACGCCTCGCCGGTGCGGGTCTTGACCTGCAGCAGGTTGCCGTCGAGCGCGACGACGTCGCCACGAACGCGCTGGCTTGCTGACTGCGCGACCGCCAGCGAGGCCAGCCCGATCGCGGCAACTGCGAAAATCATCTTCAATGCGTCCATGTCTTCCTCCTTTTGTGCGCCGCGCGGTCAATGCGGCGATTCGCGCAACAGCCGGTACGCGCCGTACGCGCCGATTTCGACGAGCCCGGCGCGCTGCGCGTCGGACCACAGGCGCAGGTCGCCGTCGCGCACGGCAAAGAAATCGAGGCCGGGGCTGGCCCGGTAGAGCCGCCAGCGCATCCGCGCCCTCGACTTTCACGGCCTTGCCGCCGGCGTAGAACTCCGCAGACATCGGGCGCTGGCCGACGTACACCAGCTGGTCGCCTTCGCTTGCGCGCGTCGCCTTGTACGTTCGGACCAGCGCCTGGTGCGAGAGTTCGACTTCGAAGCGGTGCCTTTGCGTGACCAGGACCGAAAGGAAGACCAGCAGCAAGCCGGTCCCGCAGCCGAGCATCAGTTTCACCGCGAAGCGCGGCGAGCGCAGATCGGCGGTGGCCGGACGCCAGAATTCACACAGCAGTAGCGCGAACGCCGGCATGCCGGGCAGCACATAGGTCACCAGCACGTTGCCGGAAACCGTGAAGAACAGCATCGGCGCACAGCGTCCACAGCAACAGGTACGAACACCACGGGTCGCGCACCAGGCGGCGGGCGTCGTCGCTGCGCTTCGCGAGTGCGCGCGCAAGCCAGCCAATGGCCAATCGGCGACCAGGGCAGCGCGGCCGCGATCCAGAACAGCCATATCGTGCCGCGCGGACGGGCGTGCGCCTGGCCGTAGAGATCGCCCTGCCAGCCCGGTTCCACGAATCGCTTCCAGTGTTCGCCGACCAGGAAGTAATCGAGGAATCCCGGCGACGCCCGCTCGGCAGCCCAGTACCACGGCACGGCGAGCGCGAGCAGCAGCAACGTTCCGGTCAGCCACGGCAGGCGCGTCGCCACGTGCGCGCCACGACGCAGTCCACAGCGTCCATGCGCCGACCGGCAACAGCGTGAGCACGACGGCGACGGGGCCCTTGGCCAGCAGACCCGCGGCAAGCCCGACAAAAAACACCAGCCCCGCGGCGCGGCGCGAGGATTCGCGACCGTGCAGCGCTTCCCAGAATCCCGCCATCGAAAGCGTCGTCGCGAAGACCAGCGCCGGATCGGTCATGACCGCGCCGGCGCTGATGAACACGAGACCGGTGGTCGCGAACGCCGTCAGCGTCCATAGCGCCGCGTCGCGCCCGCGCGCTGCGACGCGAGGCGGTACACCAGCGCGCCGCAGCCAACCAGCAGCAGGAACGACGGCAACCGCGCTGCGAATTCATTGACGCCGAACACGGCCATCGCGGCGGCCGACAACCACATCGACAGCGGCGGCTTGCCCCAGAACGGAACGCCGTAGTCGACCTGCGGCACCAGCCAGTTGCCCGTCTCGAGCATCTTGCGCGCGATTTCGGCGTAGCGCGACTCCGTCGGGTCGAGCAGCGGATAGGCGGCGAAGCGTGGCGAGCCGCACGACGACCACGACGACCAGCAGGAGCAGAATCCGATGGCGCTCGCGTGCCGTGAGCTGCACCGCGTTCACCTGGGGGATGACGCGCCGCCTTCCGGCATCGGTAACGGCTGGCCGTGGCGGCAGACTTTGCTGGACCAGGTACAACGGGCGCTGCTTGACCTCGATGAACATCCGGGCCAGGTATTCGCCGATGATGCCGAGTGCCATCAGTTGCAGCCCGCCCAGGAACAGCACGACCACGATCAGCGTCGGGTAGCCGCGCACCGGGTCGCCGTAGAGCAGCGTCTTGCCGATCGACGTACACGCCAAACGCCGAATGCGACCAGCGCCGTCGCGAATCCGACGTAGCTGGCGGCCTTGAGCGGCACGACGGAGAACGACGTGATGCCTTCGAGCGCGAAATTCCAGAGCCGCCAGTAGTTCCACTTGGTCTCGCCGGCATGGCGGCCGTCGCGGTCGTAGTCGAGTTCGCGGCAGGGGAAGCCGATCCATGCGAACAGCCCCTTCATGAACCGGCTGCGTTCGGGAAAGCGGCGCAACGCGGCGACGGCGCGGCGCGACAGCAGCCGGAAATCGCCGACGTTCTCCGGAATGTCGATGGTGCCCATGCGGCCGATTGCGCGATAGAAGCCGTGCGCTGTTGCTTTCTTGAACCAGCTTTCGGCCGCACGGCTGCGCCTGCGCATCAGCACGACGTCGAATCCTTCCCTCCAGGCACTCAGCATGTCGGGGATCAGTTCCGGCGGGTCCTGCAGGTCCGCGTCGATGACCACGACCGCGTCGCCGTGGGCATGATCCAGGCCGGCGCTCATCGCGATTTCCTTGCCGAAGTTGCGCGAGAGATCGATGACCGCCACGCGCGCGTCGGCCTCGCGCAGGGCCGCGAGCAGCGATCGCGTCGCATCGCTGCTGCCGTCGTTGACGTAGACGACTTCGGCCGGCATCGGCAGCGTGTCGAGCACAGCGGTGAGGCGGCGGTGGAACTCCGCAGCACGGCCTCTTCGTTGTAGGCCGGGACGACGACGGACAGCGAGCGACGATGCTGCCGCAGGCGCACGGCACGCGGACGTCAGGCGCGCTCAGAACGTCCATGTCCGATTGGCAAGATAGCCGGCCAGCAGGACGGCGAGCGTCGCGATCACCTGCGCGACGAGATAATGAGGGCCGGCCAGCGCCAGCACGGCAGCAAGAACCAGCGCGTTCAGCACGACGCCGGCTGCGGCAACCGCCGCGAATCGCGGCAGCGCACGCCGGTGCGCTCGTTCGCTCGCGAACGTGAAGCGGTGGTTGAGAAAATAATTGATGCCGGCGCCGACGATCGCGCCGGCGGTCGATGCGGCGACGGCGCCTGTCTGCGCAACCTGCACCAGCGTCACGAGCACGGCGTAGTGCGCCGCGGTTCCGATCACACCGGCGCCGGCATAGCGGACGAACTGGGCGAGCATCGTGGCGGGGGCGAAGACCGGAGGTGATGGGGCCATGGATTGGGACGCCGGGGCGAGGCGCGGGCGTCGCAGCGCGGCGTGCGCAAAGCAATACTCTACCGCGTATCGGCAAATCCGCCACGCGGCCGCGCGCGGCGGGCAGCAAATGAAACGGCCGGCATTACGCGGTGCGCGTGAGGCCGGCCGTCGCGGCGCGATGTTCCGCGCCGAGCATGAGTGTGTCGTCCTCTTACTTCAGGTGATTCGAGACGAGCTTCGTCATCTCGAACATCGACACCTTGCTCTTGCCGCCGAAGACGGCGCGGAGCTTTTCGTCCGCGTTGATCAGGCGCCGGTTGACGGCGTCCTGAAGCTTGTTCTTCTTGATGTAGTCCCAGATTTTCTTGGTGACTTCGGTGCGCGGCAACGGTGAGCTGCCCACGACCATGGCGAGCATCGCCGACGGCGTCAGCGGCTTCATGAACGCCGCGTTGGGCTTGCGCTTTGCAGCGGGCTTCTTAGCGGCGGGTTTCTTCTTTGGAGCGGCGGCTTTCTTCGGAGCGGCCTTCTTGGCCGCGGGCTTCTTGGCGGCCGGCTTCTTCGCGGCGGGCTTTTTCGCAGCGGACTTCTTCGCGGCGGGTTTCTTCGCAGCTTTCTTGGCAGTTGCCATGGGTCTCCTTCCCTTCCTGTCGATTGATGCGAGCGGACGATGCCGTTCGGTGTGAAGCGGTCCGTCCTGTCACGGTATACCACTCCATCGGCGGCGACTATACCGCATTTTCAGAGGAAGGGAACGCTTGGCATAGAGGAATCTGCTGCGCTGTTGCGTAAACACAAACGGAAGCGAACGAGCCACCGTGGACGAATGTCTACCCCCCGAGCAGCTTGACGAAGGTCTGGAGGACGATCGCGTTGGCGATGTCGACGAAGAACGCACCGACCAGGGGCACGACCAGGAACGAGCGGGGCGAGGCCCCGTATTTCTTGGTCGTCGCGGTCATGATGGCGATGGCTGTCGGCGTCGCGCCCATGGCCAGCCCGAAGTATCCGGATGACGTGACCGCCGCGTCGTAGCTGCCTCCGAGCAGGCGGAACAGGACGTGGGAGACGAGCAACCAGGCGACCACCGTCTGTGCGGCGAGGACGACCAGCAGCGGCAGGGCGACGCTCGCGAGCGCCGCAAGGTTCAGCGTCATCAAGGACATGGCGAGGAACAGGCCGAGCGCGACATCGGCGACGAGCGCCAGCGGCGGCGATCCCGTTGGCCAGCCCAATCTGGGGAACAGGCGCGGTACCGTGTTCGACAGGACCATCCCGCAGAACAGCGCGGTAACGAATTTGGGCAGCGTCAAGCCGAATTTCTCCAATACGGCGTTGAGCTCGTCGGAGACTGCAATCGCGATCGTGATGACCAGCAGCGTGGTCAGGACGCCATTCACGTCGAGCTTTGGCTTTCTCTCCTGGTCGTAGCTGACGCCGACCGTGAGCTCCTCCGCGGTCTTGCCGGACAAGCGATGGCGCGCGATCAACCGGTGGCCGAGCGGGCCGCCCAGCAAGCCTCCGGCGACCAGTCCGAACGTCGCCGCCGCCGCGCCGAGTGCCGACGGCGCCGCGACGCCGAACTTCTCGCCAATGATCGGCCCCCATGCGAGCACAGTGCCGTGCCCGCCCGACAATGCGGCGGAGCCGGCCAGCAATCCTACGGCCGGCTGGTATCCCATCAGCGCTGCGAGACCGACGCTGACGCCGTTCTGCACGACCAGATTCACGACGGCAACCAGCGTGAGCACGACCAGCATCGCGCCGCCCATCGCCAGCAGCCGCAAGTTGGCGGACAGGCCGACCGTCGTGAAGAACACGATCAGCAGCGTGTCGCGGGCGGCGAGGTCGAACTTGACCTCGGTGCCGGTCGCCATGACCAGCAGCGTGACTGCGGCGGAGGCGATGAGGCCCCCGGTCACCGGCTCAGGGATGCCGTATTCGCGCAGCCAGGGGATGCGGCCGTTCACCCAGCGCCCGAGGAACAGGACGAGGATGGCGAGGATCAGCGTGTGGTGGTTGTCGAGGCTCACGTGCGTGCCGCCCATTCGGCGCTTTCCCGGAAGTGTAAGGCAACTGAGGGCAACTGAGCCCAACTGAGGTCAGCCAAGGCAACCAAGGTCACCCGCAATTGCCCGAATTGGCGCCTCGTGGGAGACTTTCCGCATGCATAGATGTCGTTGCCTGCGGGTCGCCGCGTGGATGCTCACGCTGGCGATCTGCTTGCCGTCGCGCGCGCAGTCGCCGCAGGAACTCTTCGACGCCCACCTGCATTACAACGACGAGGCGGTCGCCGCGTTTCCGGTGGCCGAGGTGCTGCAGATCTTTCGCCGCCACGGCGTCACCGCGATTCTCGCCACCAGCCGTCCGAACGACGGCACGCGCGCGCTGGTGGCCGCCGCGCGCGACGCTCCGGCAACGGCGCCGCGCGTCGTGCCCTTCATCCGTCCCTACCGAAACCACGCGGACCGCCAGACCTGGTTCAACGACCCGGAAATCTATGCGCTGATCGAAACCGAGCTCGCGCGTGGCATCGGCTATCGCGGCATAGGCGAATTCCACGTGTTCGGTGCCGCCGACGCGAGTACCGCGCAGGTCAGAAAGATCGTCGCGTTGGCCGTGGCGCGCGACCTGTGGCTGCATGCCCACTGCGACGAAGCGGCGCTGGAAGCGCTGTATGCGCATGACCCGAAGGTCAAGGTCATCTGGGCGCATTCCGGTTTTTCGACGCGGCCCGACGCGATTGCCGCGCACATGGCGCGGCACCCAACGCTCGTCGGCGAGCTTTCCTTTCGCTACGACATCACGGAGAACGGCAAGATGGAGCCGGCGTGGCAACGCCTGTTCGCACGCTATCCCGAGCGATTCGTGATCGGCTCCGACACATGGGTGAACTCGCGCTGGGCCCAGTACGGGGAGATCATGGATTGGTATCGCGGCTGGCTCGCGTTGCTGCCGGCGGACATCGCGCGGCGGATCGCGTTCACCAATGCCGCGGGACTGTTCGCCGCGGCGCCGCGCTAGGTGACCCGGGAGTAAACTAGCCGAGCGCACGGCCGCTTGGGCGCGCGAGGTCGAGCACGGCGTCTGTGCTGTTGCCGCGAGTCCTTTGTTCCAGCGCTTCTTCCGGTCTCCTCTCATTTTCCCGCCTTCATGACCGTCTCCGCCTCGAATCCTGCCGACCTGCGCGTCGAATACAAGCGCGCGGCGCTCGACGAACGCGACGTCGATCCGGATCCGTTTCGCCAGTTCGCGCGCTGGTTCGACGAGGCTGTGGCCTCGCAGGTCCCCGAACCCAACGCGATGACGCTGGCGACGGTCGACCCGTCCGGTGTCCCTTCCGCGCGCATCGTGCTGTTGAAGGCGGCCGACGGGCGCGGACTGACCTTCTACACGAATTACGCAAGCCGCAAGGCGAGGGAACTGTCGCCGGGTTCTCGCGCGGCGCTGCTGTTCTTCTGGCCTCAACTCGAGCGCCAGGTCCGCGTCGAAGGCGCGGTGGAGAAGGTCGACGCCGCCACCGCGGATGCTTACTGGGTGACGCGCCCGCGTCTGTCGCGCATCGGTGCGTGGGCGTCTCCGCAAAGCGAGCCGCTGCGCAATCGCGCGGAGCTGGAGCAGCGCTTCGCGGACGCCGAAGCCCGCTATCCGGGAGACGCGGTACCGCGACCGCCGCACTGGGGCGGTTATCGGGTCGTCCCGGAGGCGTTCGAATTCTGGCAGGGACGCGCGTCCCGACTGCATGACCGACTCATCTACCGACGCGAGGGCCACACCGGCGACGCGACCTGGCGCATTGCGCGGCTCGCGCCTTGAATCTGTTGCGAATCCGGAATCCCACGCTGGCGGCGCTGATAGCGCTTGGGCTAGCCAACCACGTCGTCCTCACCGGCAACCGCGTCACGGTGACGCTGGAAGCCATCAAGCAGGGCCATTCCAGCGCGGTGGTTGGCGCATTGGTCGCGCTGTACGCGTTCCTGCCGATGCTGTGCGCGGTTGCGGCGGGACGGCATTTCCGATCGCGTCGGCGTGCGCAAGCCCATGCTGGCCGGCTCGCTCGGCCTCGCTGCCGGCGCGTTGATACCGGTCCTTGTTCCCGGATTGTTCGCGTTGTTCGCGAGCGCGGCGCTGGTGGGCGTGGCGTTCATGACGTTCCAGGTCGCGGCGCAGAATGCGACCGGGGAACTCGGCGACGCGTCGCTTCGCGTCCACAATTTCAGCCTGCTGGCCGTCGGTTATTCGATCTCCGGGCTCCTTGGGCCGCTGATTGCCGGGTTCACGATCGACCACGCCGGCTTCGCGACGTCGTTCGCCATCCTGGCGGCCATCCCGCTGGTGCCGATTGCCGTGCTGGCGGCAGGCAAGGTGGCGTTGCCCGGCCCGCATCCGGAACGCGTCGGCGCCAGGGCCGGAAGCGTGTTCGAACTGGTTACGCATCGCAAATTGCGCAGGGTATTCGCGGTCAACGTGCTGCTGTCGATGGGCTGGGACCTGCACACGATCGTGATCCCCGTCTATGGCGCCGGCATCGGACTTTCCGCGTCGCAGATCGGACTTGTGCTGGCGTCGTTCGCCGCCGCGACCTTTGTCGTGCGCTTTTCCATGCGCTGGATCGTGCGTCACGCGACACCGCACCAGGTCCTCACGCTGGCGCTCTTCATCGCCGCCGCCGTGTACATGCTGTTTCCCTTCGTTCACACGGCCAGCGCGCTGATGGCGATGTCGTTCACGCTGGGACTGGGGCTGGGAATGAGTCAGCCGATGGTGATGTCGCTGCTGCACATCCACGCGCCGCCGGGGCGCACCGGCGAAGCAGCCGGCGTGCGGATGTCGCTCGTGCAGTCGATGGCGTGCGCGGTGCCGCTGGTGTTCGGCGCGTTGGGCGCGACCGTGGGTTTGACGCCGGTGTTCTGGTCGGTGGGCGCGTGTCTCGCCACTGGCGGCTGGCTTACCAAGCGCGCGACCTGATCGCCTGCATTCACGTGTAAATCAGTCGCCGGAGAGTGCGCCTGCCTGACGTCTGCGATAATCACACCACACTCTGCCTGCGGCAATTCCTGCGCCAGCCTACTTGGGTCCCGTCCGTTTCTTCCGCCGCACCGTCACCCGCCTGAACAGCGTCGGCTGGTTCCGCGCCGCGGGCAGCCTGTCGTTCGTCACGCTGCTCGGCCTGGTGCCGCTCGCCACTGTCGCTTTTGCGTTCGTGGCGCAATTCCCGCTCTTCCAGGATTTCCTGCAGGTGCTCGAACGATTCCTGCTGCGCCACCTGCTTCCGGAGTCAGCGTCGACCGTCGTCCATCAATATGTCGTGGTGCTTGCCGCGGACGCAGCGAACGTCGTCGGCCGATCGATCGTATTCGTCGCGATCACGGCAGCGCTGGCGATCGACACGATCGAATCGGAGATCAACGAAATATGGGGAGTGCGCAAAAAACGCCCGATCGCGCGGCGTCTGCTCGTCTATGTCTTCGGCATCACCGTCGGCCCGGTGATACTCGGCGCAACCATTTCGCTGATCGGCTGGACACTTGCGGAAGTCGTCGCAGCGGCGCCGATGCAGCGGGCGCTGACCGCCATGGTGCGGGAGGTATTGCCCACGATACTGGTCATCGTCGGACTGACGCTGCTCTACCGCATTGCGCCTGCGCGTCACGTCGTCTGGCGTTACGCCATCACCGGCGGCGTGCTCGCGGGCATCGCCTTCGAAATCACCAAGCGCGTCTTCACGTGGTATCTGACGAGCTTTCAGAGCTACGAGATGCTCTATGGCGCGCTGGCAGCGGTTCCGGCGCTGATGTTCTGGATATTCCTGACCTGGCTGATCGTGCTCGCCGGCGCGGCCGTGGCAGCGACTCTCGCAGAAGCCGGCGGGCGCGCAAATGACGCAGCCTGACTCGCTCGCCTTGCCGAATCCGGACCGGCAAGCTACATTTCAAGCGTCCTAAGCGAAGGAGTCTCATCTCGTGTGGTCTCTGATACAAGCAGCGGGTTGGCCGATATGGCCGTTGATCGCCGCGTCCGTCGTGGCGCTCGCATTGATTTTCGAACGGCTGTGGTCACTGCGGCAGTCCATCGTGGCGCCCGAGGGCATGGTGGACAAGGTCCTCGTCGAATTCCGGCAAACCGGGGCGACTCCCGAACTTCTGACTCGGACGGCGGCGCAGGGTCCGCTCGGACGCATCCTGGCCGCGGGCCTGGCCAACGTGAAGGCGCCACGGCCGGTGATGAAGGAGGCCATCGAGGAAGTGGGCCGGGTGGTCACGCACGACCTCGAACGCTTCCTGACCACTCTCGGCACGATCGCCGCGATGGCGCCGCTGATGGGGCTCTTCGGCACCGTCGTGGGCATGATCGAGATCTTCGGGTCGCAGGGCGCCGCGGCATCCAACCCGATCCAGCTGGCCCAGGGCATTTCGATCGCGCTGTACAACACCGCGATGGGGCTCATCGTCGCCATCCCTTCGATGATCTTCTATCGCTATTTCCGCTCCAAGGTGGACGGGCTGGTGGTCGAGATGGAGCAGCAAGCCATCAAGCTGGTCGACTTCGCGCACGGCGAACGCAAGTGACGGGGCTGGCGCCATGAACCTGCGCGGACTGCGGGACCGGGACGACCCCGAGATCAACTTCATACCGCTGATCGACGTCCTGCTGGTCATCCTGATTTTCCTGATGGTGACCACGACCTATCAGCGTGTCGCGGAACTGCAGATCACGCTGCCGGAAGCCGACGCCGACGCGGCCAAGCAGCGTCCGAAAGAGGTCAATGTCGGCATCGATGCGCAGGGCCGCTACGTGATCGACAAGAACGTGTTCACGTTCACGAACGTCGGTGCGCTGGGCGAAATGCTGCGCAAGGCCGCGGGAGACACCAAGGATCCGGTGGTCATCATCAACGCCGATGCCAATGCCACGCATCAGTCGGTCATCCACGTGATGGAGGCCGCGCGCCAGGTAGGTCTCGTCCACATCACGTTCGCGACGCAGACGCCCGCGAAGTAGCGCGGTCGCGCGAATGGACGCGATTCCGACGTTGCGGCCGTGACTTTCGCCCAGCGTCTCGTTGCCACCTGGTACGAACCGCGCATCACGCTGCTGGCCGCCGCGCTGTGGCCGCTGTCGCTCCTCTATCGAATACTGGTTGCCGCGCGGCGCGCGCTTTTTCGCGCCGGCATCCTGCGCTCGCACCGGCTAGCCGGTCCCGGTGATCGTCGTCGGCAACATCAACGTAGGTGGCGTGGGCAAGACGCCGCTGACGCGCGCACTGGCCGAGCAGTTGGCGCTGCGCGGACGCAAACCGGGGATCGTCAGCCGCGGCTACGGTGGCAGCAACGTAGCGCCCCGCGCCGTGCTGCGAGGCGACGATCCCGCCGTCGTGGGCGACGAGCCGCCGCTCCTCGCCGAGGCAGGGCTTCCGGTGTGGATCGGGCACGACCGCGTGGAAGCCGCGCGCGGGCTGATCCGGACCCATCCGGCATGCGACGTGATCGTGGCGGACGATGGCCTGCAGCACTACGCGCTGGCGCGCGCCATGGAGATCGCAGTGGTCGACGCGTCGCGCGAATTCGGCAACGGCCTCATGCTGCCCGCTGGGCCGTTGCGCGAGCCGGCGTCGCGGCTGCGCAGCGTCGACGCGGTGGTGCGTCTGGTCGTTCGCGACGAGCAAGACTGCCGCGGGATCGAACGGACGGGAAACGGTCATGACGCACGAGCCGCTGCCTTGGCGCAACCTGAAGCACGCGGGCGTGGCCTCGAATCCCGCGCAATGGCAGCGGCATGGTCGTCCACGCGGTTTCCGGCATCGGCAATCCGCAGCGGTTCTTCGACATGATCGCTGCGCTGGGAATTGCCGCGACCTGCCATGCGTTTCCCGACCATCACGCATTCACTGCCGGCGACATCGCATTTCCGGGCGCCGGCGCCATACTGATGACGCAGAAGGACGCGGTAAAATGCTCGGCATTCGCCGATGAGCGCTGCTGGTACCTGCCGCTGCGCGCAATCATCGACCCGGCGCTCGTCGCATACGCAATGGAGAAAGTCCATGGATTCAAAGCTGCTTGAGATGCTCGTCTGTCCCGTGACCAAGGGTCCGCTCACCTTCGATCGCGACAAGCAGGAACTCATCTCGAAGTCGGCGCGGCTTGCCTATCCGGTGCGCGACGGCATTCCGGTGATGATCGAGGAAGAGGCGCGCAAGCTCACTCCTGCCGAATACGAATAGCACCGCGCGAACAGCGTAGCGGCGGCGCGTTGGCGCTCCCGCTCCCTTTCGCCGTACTCATCCCGGCGCGCTACGCATCGACGCGCCTGCCGGGCAAGCCGCTGGCGGATATCGCCGGCAAGCCGATGGTCGTGCGCGTCGCGGAACGCGCGCTCGCGAGCGGCGCCGGGCGGGTGGTCGTGGCGACGGACGATACGCGCGTTCGCGATGCAGTCGTCGCGCACGGGATCGATGCGTGCATGACGCGCGCCGATCACGCGACCGGGACCGATCGCCTCGCCGAGGCCGCGCAGCAGCTGGGTCTGGCGGATGACGCCATCGTCGTCAACGTGCAAGGCGACGAGCCGCTGCTCGACCCTGCGCTGATCCGCGGCATGGCGGCGTTGCTGGCCGCACGGCCGGATGCGGCGATCGCCACCGCCTGCCATCCGATCGACGATGTCGCCGAAGCGTTCAATCCGAACGTCGTCAAGGTGGTGCTCGACGCCGCGGGCGACGCGCTCTATTTCAGCCGCGCCACCATACCCTGGGCGCGCGACGCATTTCGCGAATCCGCAACAGCGCTTCCGCCCGGACTGCCGCTGTACCGGCATTACGGTCTCTATGCGTATCGCGTCTCCTTCCTGCGGGCGTTTCCGGGACTCGCGCCGGCGCCGATCGAAAGCTTCGAGGCGCTCGAGCAATTGCGCGCGCTGTGGCATGGCTACCGGATTGTCGTCGAGGTCACGCACGGCACGCCGGCGCCGGGCATCGACACGCCCGAGGATCTGGCGCGCGTGCGCGCGATCTTTGCGCAGGATCAAGGCTCCGCGCGTTGACCGTCTCGCCGATAACGGCGAGAATCGCACGCGATCCGGCAACGACGCGGGACAGAACATCGCGAAGTCCGCAGCACCGGGCCCCGCGTGCGCAACCCGCCCATCTTTCGAGCCAAGACCATGCGACTCATTCTGTTGGGCCCGCCGGGTGCCGGCAAGGGCACTCAAGCCACGTTCATCAAGGAAGCCTACGGGATTCCGCAGATTTCCACCGGCGACATGCTGCGCGGCGCCGTCAAGGCCGGGACGCCGCTGGGACTCGCCGCGAAGAAGGTGATGGACAGCGGTGCGCTGGTCTCCGACGACATCATCATCGGACTGGTCAAGGATCGCCTGACGGCGGCGGACTGCGCGAAGGGCTACCTCTTCGACGGTTTCCCGCGCACGATTCCGCAGGCGGACGCGATGCGCGACGCCAGCGTGCCGATCGACTACGTGCTCGAGATCGACGTTCCCGACAGCGCCATCGTCGAACGCATGAGCGGTCGTCGCGTGCACGTGGCGTCCGGACGCACCTATCACATCAAGTTCAATCCGCCGAAGGTAGCGGGCAAGGACGACGTCACCGGCGAGGACCTGATCCAGCGCGACGACGACAAGGAGGCGACGGTGCTGAATCGCCTCGCCGTCTACCACGCGCAGACCGAGCCGCTCGTCGCCTACTACGCGCAATGGGCCGCGGCGGGCGACGCGCGCGCGCCCAAATACCGCAAGGTCGACGGGATGGGCAGTGTCGAGGCCATACGCGACGCTGCGCTCGCGGCGCTCAGGACTTGAGCCGCCCATGACCAGGCGCAACGCGTTCTATGCGCAATCCGGTGGCGTGACCGCCGTCATCAACGTCAGCGCGGCGGGCGTGATCGAGACCGCGCGCAAGCACCGCGACCGGATCGGCCACGTATATGCCGGCCGCAACGGCATCATCGGCGCGCTGACCGAAGACCTGATCGACACCAGCCGCGAGTCCGCGAAAGCGATCGCCGCGCTGCGCTACACGCCCGGTGGCGCGTTCGGGTCGTGCCGCTACAAGCTGAAGGGCATCGACGAGAACCGCGCGCAGTACGAGCGCCTGATCGACGTGTTCCGCGCGCACGACATCGGCTACTTCTTCTACAACGGCGGCAACGATTCGGCCGACACGTGCCTCAAGGTGTCGCAGATCGCAGCGAAGCTCGGCTATCCGCTGATCGCCGTGCACGTGCCCAAGACCGTCGACAACGACCTGCCGATCACCGACAACTGTCCGGGATTCGGCTCGGTGGCGAAATATGTCGCGACATCGATGCGCGAAGCCGCGTTCGACGTGGCGTCGATGGCGAAGACGTCGACCAAGGTCTTCGTGCTGGAGGTGATGGGCCGCAACGCCGGGCTGGATCACCGCGGCGGTGGGCATGGCGGACAGCAAGGACACGCCGATTCCGCTGGTGCTGCTGTTTCCGGAGGTCGCGTTCGACGAAGCGGCGGTCCTGGCGCGCCGTCGAGGCCAAGGTGAAGCGCTTCGGCTATTGCTGCATCGGCGTGTCGGAAGGATTGCGCAATGCCGACGGCAAGCTGATGGCCGAAGCCGGGCACCGAAGGATGCGTTCGGCCACGCGCAATTGGGAGGCGTGGGTCCGCTGATCGCGAGCATCGTCCGCGACCGTCTCCATTACAAGTATCACTGGGCGGTCGCCGACTACCTGCAGCGCTCCGCGCGGCACATCGCGTCGAAGACCGATGTCGCTGCAATCGTATGCGGTGGGCAAGGCGGCCGTGGAATTGGCGCTGGCGGGACGCAACGCGGTGATGCCGGCGATCGAGCGCACGTCGGACAAGCCGTATCGCTGGAAGATCGCCGTCGCGCCGCTGACCGACGTGGCCAACGTCGAGAAGAAGCTGCCGCGCGCATTCATCACGCGCGGACGGCCTCGGCATCACGGCCAAGGCGCGCGCCTATCTGGGTCCGCTGATGAGAGGCGAGGACCCGCCGCCGTTCAAGGATGGCCTGCCGCAGTTCGCACGCCTGAAGAACGTCGCGGTGGCGAAGAAGCTCACGACCGGATTCGCGGTCTGACCCGCGCGAGGAGATGCCATGACCAAGATCGTCGACTACTACTTCGCCACCGTTTCCCCGTATGCCTATCTCGGGCACGACCGCTTCGCCGCGATCGCGAAAAAGCACGGCGCGACGGTCGCGGTGAAGCCGATCAATCTGGGGGAGGTCTTTCCGGTGTCCGGCGGCTTGCCGCTGTCGAAGCGCGCGCCCGCAGCGGCAGGCGTATCGGCTCGTGGAGTTGTCGCGCTGGTCCCGATTCCTGGGACAAGCCGATGCACATCCAGCCGAAATTCTTTCCCGTGAACGGCGACCTTGCCGCGTACTGGATCCTCGCCGCGAGCGAATTGGGCGGGACGCGCGGCCTCGACCTGGCCGGCGCCGTGGGACGCGCGATCTGGGAGCAGGAGCGCGACATCGCCGATGCGGCGCACGATGGAGGCGATTGCCGCGGAGTGCGGGCTCCCGGCCGACTTGGACAAGCGTGCGCAAGCCCCGGAAATCGCGGAGAAATATGCCGCGCTCACGCAGGAGGCGATCGCACTGGGCGTGTTCGGCGCGCCGACCTACGTCGTGGCCGGCGAACTGTTCTGGGGACAGGACCGGCTCGACTTCCTCGACCGCAAACTGGCAAAATAGCGTGTTTTCGACGGTCGGCTCAGTTCAAATGAGTTCCAAGGCATGGGCCGGCCGATTTTTGCGAGGGGATCGGTTCGCGCGTCACTGCATGTCGGGGCGCGAGTCGCGGAATGCGTAATTGAATAAATGCGGCCCCGCGAGGGCCGCGGCGTTCCACTGCAGTTCACATTTCTTAGGGAGTACCAAGCCATGACCACAGGCCTCATCTTCGCGCTCGTCTGCGCGGTGGTGGCGATCGTCTTCGGCGTCGTCTGGATCAACTGGATCCTCGCCAAGCCCGCCGGCAATCCACGCATGCAGGAAATCGCCGCCGCCATCCAGGCCGGCGCCAAGGCGTACCTCAACCGCCAGTACACGACGATCGGCATCGTCGGCGTCGTCCTGTTCATCATCATCTGGTGGGCGCTGGGTGCGCGCACCGCGGGCGGCTTCGCGCTCGGCGCGATCCTGTCCGGGCTCACCGGCTACATCGGCATGAACGTGTCGGTGCGCGCCAACGTGCGCACGGCGGAAGCCGCGCGCAGCGGCCTCGCACCGGCGCTCGCGGTTGCGTTCCGCGGCGGCGCGATCACCGGCATGCTGGTCGTCGGCCTGGCGCTGCTGGGCGTGGCGGGTTTCTACTGGTTCCTGACGGGCTCCGCGCACTGGGCGCCCAACCAGATGGGCCAGGGGCTGCATCACACGATTCGAGCCGCTCGTCGGCCTTGCGTTCGGCGGTTCGCTGATCTCGATCTTCGCGCGGCTGGGCGGCGGCATCTTCACCAAGGGTGCCGACGTCGGCGCCGATCTCGTGGGCAAGGTCGAGGCCGGCATTCCCGAAGACGACCCGCGCAATCCGGCGGTGATCGCCGACAACGTCGGCGACAACGTCGGCGACTGCGCCGGCATGGCGGCCGACCTCTTTGAAACCTACGCGGTCACGATCATCGCGACGATGCTGCTGGGCGCGCTGCTGCTGCCGTCGATGGCCGAAACGGCGGTGACCTATCCGCTGGTGCTGGGCGGCTTCTCGATCCTGGCGTCGATCGTCGGCTGCTACTTCGTCAAGGCGGTGCCGGGCGGCAAGATCATGAACGCGCTGTACAAGGGACTGGCCGTCGCCGGCATCCTCTCCGCGATCGGCTTCTGGTTCATCACCGACCGCATGATGGGCGGCATCGCCGCGGCCGATCCGACGCTGTCGACGATGGGTCTGTTCGGCGCGTCGCTGATCGGCCTCGTGCTGACCGCGGCGATGGTGATCATCACCGAGTACTACACCGGCACCGACTTCAAGCCGGTCAAGCACGTCGCGCAGGCATCGACGACCGGGCACGCGACCAACATCATCGCCGGCCTCGGCGTGTCGATGCGTTCGACGGCATGGCCGGTGCTCGCGGTGTGCGCGGCCATCCTGGCGTCCTATGCGCTGGCGGGCCTGTACGGCATCGCGATCGCCGCGACGGCCATGCTGTCGATGACGGGCATCATCGTCGCGCTCGACGCGTACGGTCCGATCACCGACAACGCGGGCGGCATCGCGGAAATGGCGGACCTGCCGGATTCGGTGCGCGCAATCACCGATCCGCTCGACGCCGTGGGCAACACGACCAAGGCCGTGACCAAGGGTTATGCGATCGGCTCGGCGGGCCTCGCGGCGCTGGTGCTGTTCGCCGACTACACGCACGCGCTGGACACCGCGGGCATCAGCCAGTCATTCGACCTGTCGAATCCGATGGTGATCGTCGGACTCTTCATCGGCGGACTCATTCCTTACCTGTTCGGCGCGATGGCGATGGAAGCCGTCGGCCGCGCGGCCGGCGCCGTGGTGGTCGAAGTGCGCCGCCAGTTCAAGGAGATCAAGGGCATCATGGAAGGCACGGCCAAGCCGGAATACGGCGTGGCGGTCGACATGCTGACCAAGGCGGCGATCCGCGAAATGATCGTGCCGTCGCTGCTTCCCGTGCTCGTTCCGGTCGTCGTCGGCCTCGTGCTCGGCCCGCAGGCGCTGGGCGGCCTGCTGATGGGCACCATCGTCACCGGCCTCTTCGTCGCGATCTCGATGACGACCGGCGGCGGCGCGTGGGACAACGCCAAGAAGTACATCGAGGACGGCCATCACGGCGGCAAGGGTTCCGACGCGCACAAGGCGGCAGTGACCGGCGACACGGTCGGCGATCCGTACAAGGACACGGCCGGCCCCGCGGTGAACCCGCTGATCAAGATCATCAACATCGTCGCGCTGATGATCGTGCCGCTGCTCGCAACGTGGGGCGTCATGGGCCAGAAGTCGCCGGCGAATATGTCCATCTCGTCGACGCCTCCGGCCGTCGTCGCTGCGGCGCCCGCAGCGACGGCTGCTGCCCCGGCCACACCCGCGCCCGCGACCCGCGGCGGCGCCGGCAGCGATCGTCGTCGATGTGGTGAAGCTCTATTTCGTCACCGGCAAGACCGACCTGCCCGCGGATGCCGCAGCCAAGCTCGCTCCGCTGGCCGACAAGGCCAAGGCAAGTGGCAAGAAGGTGAAGATCTCCGGGTATCACGATGCCACCGGCGACCTGGCCGCAAACCAGGAGCTCGCCAAGCAGCGCGCGATCGCCGTGCGCGATCAGCTCAAGGCCGCCGGTGTGGCCGAGGACAAGGTCGAGCTGGCCAAGCCCGAGTTGACGCAGGGCTCCGGCGACAACGCGGAAGCGCGGCGAGTGGAAATCACGCTGTTGCCATAGCATTTGCATTTGCAGTTGGAGAAAGGGCAGCGAACGGTTCGCTGCCCTTTTTCATGCGCGACGGGTAAGCCCCGAGGGTGCGCGAGTTGAAACGCTCGGCGTCAGCTTTCCAGCATCGCTTCGCGGTACCATGCGGCGTATTGCACGCACCCGCGCCCGATGCCCGCCGCCGACATTGCCGCCCAACTGGACGCCCACCGGGGCTATCTGTTGCGCGTCGCCCGGTTGCAGTTGCGCGACGATACGCTGGCCGAGGACGTCGTTCAGGAAACGCTCCTTGCCGCACTTTCAGGAAGCACCTTTTCCGGCAAGTCGAGCCTCAAGACGTGGCTCACCGGCATCCTCAAGCACAAGATCATCGATGCGATACGGCGCAAGCAGCGCGAGCCGCTGCTGGCGAGCACGTTCGACGATGAGTGTGACATCGAAGACCTCGACGGCCTGTTCAAGGCGCCGTATGGCGCATGGGACTCGCCGCCCGCCGACTGGGGCGACCCGGAGCAGGCGCTCAATCGCCGCCAGTTCTTCGACGTCATGGACTTTTGCCTCGACAAGCTGCCGCCCAACACCGCCCGTGTGTTCATGATGCGGGAGGTCATGGGGCTGGAAAGCGACGAGATCTGTAAGGAATTGGCGATCACCGCGAATAACCTCTGGGTGATCCTGTACCGTGCCCGGATGTCGCTGCGCGAGTGCCTGGAGCAGAACTGGTTCAAGGAGGGTGGAGCGAGGGCCTAGAACCAGCTGCCGCCACCACACTTATTACATCATGAAGCTGCTGAAGCGCGCGCTCGGACACATCCTTTCCTGCAAGGATGCAACGCATCTGGTGTCGCAATTGCAGGAACGCGAACTAGGTGTTTTCTCCCGCTGGGCGTTGCGGCTGCACCTGGCTGCCTGCGAAGCGTGCACGCGCTTCCAGCAGCAGATGCGATTCCTGCGTGAAGCGATGCACAGGTATCGGGATTGACCCGTCGGCGTCGACGCGTGAAACGGTATTTCGTCCTTCTTTCCCTGGCGTATTTTTGCCCGGGTGCCTTCGCGCAGGATCAGGCTCCCGAGCGAAGCTCCGGCTGGACCGACAAGGCCCCCGTCACTGCCAGGCACTGGATGGTAGGAGCCGCCAATCCGCATGCCGTCGAAGCGGGGTATCGAATCCTGCAGCGCGGCGGCAACGCGGTGGATGCCGCGATCGCCGTGCAACTGGTGCTGGGCCTGGTGGAACCGCAGTCCTCGGGCCTAGGCGGCGGTGCATTCATGCTGCTGCACGACGGCAAGGCGCAACCGGCTCATCGCCTACGATGGCCGCGAGACCGCGCCTGCGGCTGCGAAGCCGGATCGTTTCATGAAGAATGGCGAACCGATCGCCTTTCACGACGCCGTCATCGGAGGCAGGTCCGTCGGCGTGCCCGGGACGGTGCGCCTTCTCGAGACGCGTTCACAAGCAGCACGGACGGATGCGGTGGGCCGAACTGTTCGCGCCGGCCATTGCGCTGGCCGAGCAGGGGTTTGCCGATTTCGCCGCGCCTGCACGCGTTGCTGGCGGCGGACAGGACATATCACGCAACCGCGCGCGCGCGCGTATTTCTTCGGCGCCGACGGCAAGCCGTTGCCGGTGGGAACCGTGTTGAAGAATCCCGCCTACGCGGAAACGTTGCGCAGCAATCGCCGCGGGCGGTGCCGACGCGTTCTATCGCGGCGAAATCGCGCGCGACGTCGTGGACACGGCGAATTCGCATCGGACGCAATCCCGGCGATCTCACGCTTGCCGACCTCGCCGGCTACCGCGTGCTAGGTCCGCACGGCGGTCTGCGACACGTATCGCGGCTACCGCGTCTGCGGCATGCCGCTGCCGTCGTCCGGCGGCGTGACCGTGTTGCAGATGCTCGAAGATGCTGGAGCCCTATGACCTGCGCGCGATGGGTCCGGCGTCGTTCTGGAGCGTGCATTTTTTCAGCGAAGCGGGACGTCTGGCCTTTGCCGACCGCGACGTCTACGAAGCCGATCCGGCTTTCTACACGCCGCCTTCCGGACTGCTCGATCCGGCCTATCTGCGTGCGCGATCCGCGATTGATCAAGGCCGATTCGAGCATGAAGTCGGCGGCGCCGGGCAATCCACCGGAACGCCGGCCGGCGGAGAAGAAGGTCGCGCTGGGCCGCGGGTCGGCGCTCGAATTTCCGTCGACGTCACACATCTCGATCGTCGACAAATACGGCAACGCGGTGGCGATGACCACGACGATCGAGGATGGCTTCGGCAGCCGGCTGATGACGCGCGGCGGCTTTCTGCTGAACAACGAGCTCACCGACTTCTCGTTCGCGCCGACCGACCACGGCAAGCCGGTCGCCAATCGCGTCGAGGGCGGCAAGCGGCCGCGGTCGGCGATGTCGCCGACGATCGTCTACGACAAGGCCGGTCGCGTCGCGATCGTGGCCGGATCGCCGGGCGGCAGCGCGATCATCAATTACGTCGCGAAGACGCTCGTCGGCATCATCGATTGGGACCTCGATCCGCAGGCAGCGATCGCGCTGCCCAATTTCGGCAGCCGCAACGGACCGACGGAACTCGAGCGAAACTCGTCGGTGGCTGCGCTGGAGCCGAAGTTGCGAGCGCTCGGCGCATCCGTCTGGGTGACCGAGCAGACCAGCGGGTTGCAGGTGATCGCGCGCACGAAGGATGGCTGGATCGGCGGCGCCGACCCGCGCCGCGAAGGCGTGGTCCGGGGCGACTGACGGGCAGGCGATCGTACCGATGTTGGCGGGCGAAATGCGGAACCGCTAAGATCGGGCATGGAAAACGACGCGACAAGCGTCCCGCCGCTGCGTCCCGTCGACACGTCCGAGCGCGCGCATAACCGGATGCCGCTGCTTCAGGCAGCAGGCCGCATCGCGTCGTCGTCGTCGGCGGTGGCGCCGGCGGCCTGCCGCTGGCGACGCGGCTGGGCGAGCGCTTCGGTCGGCGCGGGCGCGCGGACATCACGCTGGTCGACCAGAATGCCACGCACCTGTGGAAGCCATTGCTGCACGAGGTCGCGGCCGGGCGCATGGACGCGGACGCGCACGACCTCGACTACCTGGCGATCGCCCATTGGCACCACTTCCGCTTCAGGCAGGGGTCGGTGACCGGGCATCGACCGCGCGCGGCGCGAAATCATGCTGTCGGAAGTGCGCGACGACGACGGCGCGGCGATGCTTCCTGCCGCGCGTGGTGCCCTACGACACGCTGATTATTCTGCGTGGGCATGCATCAGCAACGACTTCCGGGTGCCGGGCGTAGCTGCAGAATGCGAGCAGTCCTCGACACGCTGCGCGATGCCGAGCGCTTCCATCGCCGGCTGCTCTCCGCGTGCGTGCGAGCCGATGCGCGGGCCGCGCAGGGGAGTCCCAGGCGTGTCCATCGTGATCATCGGCGCCGGCGCGACCGGTGTCGAACTCGCGGCCGAAATCCGCCATACGACCGCCGCGCATGCCGCGTATGGCCTCGAGCATCTCGACGCGCGCCGCGACATCCGGCTCACGATGCTCGAAGCCGCGCCGCGAATCCTGCCGCCGCTATCCGAACACGTTGCGGCGGCCGCCACCGAATTGCTGCAGCGGCTCGACGTCGCGGTGTGCGCCAACGAACGGGTGACGGAGGTCACGCCGACAAGGCGTCACCACGCAGTCCGGCGACGTGCTATCCCGCCGATCTCGTCGTCTGGGCAGCGGGCATCAAGGCGCCGGACTGGCTCGCTTCGCTCGACGGCCTCGAAGTCAATCGCAACAATCAGCTCGTCGTCACGGAGACGTTGCAGTCGACGCGCGATCCGGACATCTTCGCGTTCGGCGATTGCGCGGCGGCCCCGTGGCAAGACGCGCCCGTGGCGGGCGCGTGGTGCCGCCGCGTGCACAGGCTGCGCGCCAGCAGGCCACGCTGCTGGTGCAAGACCATCGGCGCGCGCCTGGACGGCAAGCCGCTGCCGATCTTTCGCTTCCGCGATTTCGGCTCGCTGGTATCGCTGGGGGAGCTGTCCGCCGTCGGCAACCTGATGGGGAGACTGATCGGCGGCAACCTGCTGATCCAGGGAATGATCGCGCGCTGGATGTATGTCGTCGCTCTACAAAATGCACCAGGCATCGATCCACGGCGTGTGGCGCGTCGTATTCGACACGCTGGGGCGGAGTTTGCACGGCGGCGTCGAGCCGCGCGTGAAACTCCACTGACCTCAGGCGCCGCGGCGCTCAGGCCGCGGCACGAGGATCGACTACCAGATCGACACGCGCTCCTGCGGGGCACGGTACAGCTTGTCGCCCGGCTTGAGCTTGTAGGTCTTGTAGAACGCATCGAGATTGGACAGCGGGCCGTTCACGCGGAACTGGTCCGGCGAATGCGGGTCGGACTTGACGATGGACGATCTGGATTTCGTCGCGCGTCTTGTCGCGCTGCGCCTTGCGCGTAGTTCAGGAAGAAGCGCTCGTCGCCGGTCATGCCGTCGATCACCGGTGCTTCCTTGCCGCCCAGCGATAGCCGGTAGGCCTTGTAGGCAATCGCCAGGCCCGACAGGTCGGCGATGTTCTCGCCCAGCGTCAGCTTGCCGTTGACGAAGTATCCGGGCACCGGGACTGTAGGCATCGAACTGCGCGACCAGCGCCTTGGTCTTTTCGTCGAAGCGCTTGTGGTCGTCCGCGGTCCACCAGTCGCGCAGGTTGCCGTCGCCGTCGAACTGGCTGCCGGAGTCGTCGAAGCCGTGGCTGATCTCGTGACCGATGGTGCGGCCGACGCCGCCGTAATTCGCGGCGTCGTCCGCATCCGGGTTGAAGTAGGGCGGCTGCAGGAATGCGGCCGGGAACACGATCTCGTTCATCATCGGGTTGTAATAGGCGTTGACGGTCTGCGGCGTCATGTACCACTCGTCGCGGTCGATCGGCTTGCCGAGCTTCGCGAGGTTGCGCTCGAACTCGAAGCTGGTTCGCCCGCATCACGTTGCCGACGAGGTCGTCGGGCTTGATGACGAGCTTCGAGTAGTCGCGCCACTTCGACGGATAGCCGATCTTCGGTCACGATCTTGGCGAGCTTGGCCTGCGCCTCCTTCTTCGTCTGCGGTCCCATCCAGTCGAGGCCGTCGATGCTCTGCTTGTAGGTGGCGAGCAGGTTGGCGACCAGCTTTTCCATCCGCGCCTTGCTCTCCGGCGGGAAATATTTCGCGACGTAGACGTGGCCGAGCGCCTCGCCGATCGAGCTCGTCGACCAGCTCGCACGCCGCGCTGCCAGCGCGGGCGAATCTGCGGAATGCCGTAGAGCGTCGTGCCGTAGAAGGCGAACCGCTCGTCGACGATGGCCTTGTCGAGGAAGCGTCCGTAATCGCGCAGCACCTGCCCACTTGAGGTAGGCCTTCCACACCGGCAGCGGCGTCTTCGCGAAGAGCGCGCCGAAATCCTTGAGATAGCTGCCTGGTACAGCACGACGTCGGAGACCTTTGCCGGCACGCCGGTCGCATCGAGGTAGGCGTTCCAGTCGAATCCGGGCGCAGAGGCCGGCAAGTCCTTGATGCGTGATCTTGTGGTACGTTTTCACCGGATCGCGCGATCTCGCACCTTGGTCCAGTGGTGCGCGCGATCGCGGTTTCGAGCGCGAGGATGTCGGTGGCGTCCTGCTTCGCGGTCTTGCTGCCCGCCATCGACAGCATCGCTCGCGATGTGCTCGCCGTATTTCTTGCGGATGTCGACGAGGCGCGCATCGTCGTCGTCGACGTAGTAGTCGCGATCGGGAAGGCCGAGGCCGGCTTGCGACAGGTAGACGACGTAGGCGGTCGAATTGCGCTTGTCCTGGTCGATGTCGAGGTCGACCGGCGTGAGTGACGCCGATCTGCTGCAGGCGGGCGATCAGCGCCGGCAGCTCGGCCTTGTCCTTGATGTGGTCGATCGCCGCGAATTCGGCGGCGAGCGGCTTCATCTTCGAGCGTTTCGAGCCGCGCCTCGTCCATGAAGCTGCGGTAGAGGTCGCCGACCTTGCGCGCTTCGGCGCTGCCGGCGCGACGAAGCCGCGGCGGCCTCGATGAGTGAGCGCTGCTCGTTCCTGCGATTCCTGGTGCAGGACGTACGACCGGGCCCCAGCTCGCCTTGTCCGTCGGGAATCGTCGGTCGTCGGCGAGCCACTTGCCGTTGACGTGGGTGTAGAAATCGTCGGCGGCGCGGACTTGTCGGGTCGATGTATTGCGGTCTCGATGCCGGATGTGCAGGCGCGCGGACGGCGACGCGCGCTGGCGGAACATCCGCGGCCTCGAAGCGGCGCGGCAAGCGCGAGCGTGCAGGCGACGACGACGGAAGGGATTTCACGCGGGCATCCTGATGGCTCGGGCGAACGATATGCAGAACCGCGCAATTATGCCATCTCGGCGACGGGCCGGGATGCCACGCGATATACTGCGCGCCGCACCGACGAAACGTCCGCCCGCGCCGACGGATGTCGCCCGAACCGCCTTAACGCCCCCTTAACGCCCATGAACGCCGAGCTCTTCTCCGCGACGATCCTGCTGGTCCTGGTCATCGACCCGTTCGGCAACCTGCCGATCGTCGTGTCGTGCTGAGGCAAGGTGCCCGCCGAGCGGCGCCCGCAAGGTGGTCCTGCGCGAATGCTTCTTCGCCTACGTGATCCTGGTCGCTTTCATGCTGGGCGGGCGGACGTTCATGCAGTGGCTGCACCTGTCCGACGAGTCGCTGACGATCGCCGGCGGCATCATTCTCTTCCTGATCGCGATGCGGATGGTGTTTCCGCACCCGGACGGCGATCTTCGGCGACGCGCGCGGCGGCGAGCCGTTCCTCGTGCCGCTCGCGATTCCGTCGATCGCCGGGCCATCGGCGCTGGCGACGGTGATGCTGATGGCGTCGCGCGACCCGGCGCAGATCGGCGACGCTGGATCGTCGCGCTCACGGTCGGCGATGGTCGTGACCACCCTGGTGCTGGTCGCGGCCGAGCGCTTGCAGGACGTTGGCTGGGCGAACGCGCGGTGATCGCGTTCGAACGGCTGATGGGGCTCGTGCTGACCGCGCTCGCGGTCGAGATGCTGCTGAACGGCGTCAGGACTTTCGTGGCGCGCCTGCCGCAATGACCGCGTGTCATTCCGACTTGGTTAAAGGCGTAAGCTGACGCGTCAGGCCGGAATCAGGTCGGCGCCATCCATTTTTACGGCGCCGGCACGGATCAGTTCACGCACCAGCAGGTCGGCCAGGTCTTCCGGCGGAAGGTGCAGGCACGCGGCGTTGACGTCGCGAAAGAACCCGACGCGCTCGACATAGGCCGGCAGGTCGGCCAGCAGCATTCGCTGCCGGTCGAGCAGTCGGAACGTCAGCAGGACCTTGAGCGCGTGCCGGGCCACCCGCGCGTCATCCGCCTCGAATGCCGCGATGCGCGCGTACGCACGAGCGAGCGCGCCCGTCACGTCCGTGAACACCTCGCCGTGTCCCGGAATGACGACGCGCGCATCGAGTGTCGCAATCACATCCAGCGTCGCGCGCGTTGCCGGCACCGCGGCGGGATCGACGGCGCGCGGCAGGATCAAGCCAAAGCCGTTCTCCCACAGCGCGTCGCCGGAAATCAGGATGCGATGTTCGGGATTGAAAAAGACCAGCGCGCCCATGTCGTGGCCGGGCGCCGCGATGGCCTGCCACTCCAGATCGCCCCATGGATGCATCGTCCCGGCGCGGATGATTTCGTCCACGGCAAAGCGATCGGTCGCGCTGGTCGGCGTAGTCCAGCCACAGCGCCTTCGTATCCCAGTGCTCGATCAGCGGCGCCTCGCCTTCCGGCAGCGCAATTGGACAGGCGTACGCACGCTGGAGCGTCGCGTTTCCACCGATGTGATCGGAATGACAGTGCGTATTGACGATCCGGGCCAACGGCTCGTCAGCCAATGCGTGGGGCGAACGCAGCAGCGCCAGCGTTAACGGCGCGTGCCGTACGTAGCCGGTGTCGATCAGCACGTGACCATCCGGACTCTTGAGCAGGATGTTGTTCGATGAAAGCCAGTCGCGGACGAAGACGTGGATCTGCGGCGGCAGCAACTCGGAAGTCACTGCAGCTTGGCCAGGAAATCGCGCACCAGCGCGACGCGCTCGGCGAGCGTCGGCGCGCCGCGCTCGATGCGGATCCGGTCCTGCCCATGGAAGCGGATCCGGCCGTCGCGTTGCACCATCAGGATCAGGTTGCCGGGATCGAACGGCGGCTGCTTGACGAACTGGATCGACGTGCGCTCCGGCCCGGCGTCGATCTTGGCCACGCCCAGTTCCTTGGCTGTGAGGCGCAGCCGGTGGCAGGAAAGCAGTGCTTGCGCCGAATCGGGCGTCGGACCGAAGCGGTCGACCAATTCCTCCTGGATCGAATCGAGTTCCGCCTTCGTGTCAGCGCTCGCCAGCCGCTTGTACATGACCAGCCGCTCGTGCACGTCGGCGCAATACAGCGAGGGCAGTAACGCCGGGACGTGGAGGTTGATTTCGGTCGTGACGCCGAGCGGCTGTGACAGGTCCGGCTCGCGGCCCGACTTCAGCGCCGTCACCGAAGCCTTCAGCATGTCGGAGTAGAGCTGGAATCCGATCTGCTGCATCTCGCCGGACTGCGAGTCACCGAGCACCTCACCGGCGCCGCGGATCTCCAGGTCGTGCATCGCCAGATAGAAGCCGGACCCCAAGTCCTCCATCATCTGGATGGCCTCGAGACGCTTCTTGGCCAGCGCGGACAGCGCATCGCCGGGCGGCGTCAGCAAATAGGCGTACGCCTGGTGATGCGAACGGCCGACGCGTCCGCGCAGCTGGTGCAACTGGGCGAGGCCGAAGCGGTCCGCGCGATCGATGATGATCGTGTTGGCGGTGGGCACGTCGATGCCGGTCTCGATGATCGTCGAGCACAGCAGCAGGTTGACGCGCTGCTGGTAGAAGTCGCGCATCACGTGCTCGAGTTCGCGTTCCGCCATCTGGCCGTGCGCGACGGCGATGCGTGCCTCGGGCAGCAATCGCGCCAGGATCTCGGCCTTGGTGGCGATCGTGTCGATGTCGTTGTGCAGGAAATAGATCTGGCCGCCGCGCTTCAATTCGCGCAGCGCCGCTTCGCGGATGATCCCGGACGAATAGGGGGCGACGAACGTCTTGATGGCCAGGCGGCGCTGCGGCGCCGTAGCGATCACCGAAAAGTCGCGGATGCCCTCCAGCGACATCGCAAGCGTGCGCGGGATAGGCGTCGCGGTCAGCGTGAGAACGTCGACCTCGGCGCGCAGCCGCTTCAGCTGCTCCTTCTGCCGCACGCCGAAGCGGTGCTCCTCGTCGATGATGACGAGTCCCAGGTTGCTGAACTTCACGTCGGACTGCAACAGCTTGTGCGTGCCGATGACGAGGTCGAGCTGCCCCGCGGCGAGCCCGGCAAGTGCCGTCTTCACTTCCTTGGCGCTGCGAAAACGCGACAGCTCGGCCATGCGCACTGGAGTATCCGCGAAGCGATCGGAAAATGTCTGGAAGTGCTGCTCGGCGAGGAGCGTGGTCGGCACCAGCAGCGCCACCTGCTTGCCGTCCGCGAGCGCGACCCACGCGGCGCGCAGCGCCACCTCGGTCTTGCCGAACCCGACGTCGCCGCAGACCAACCGGTCCATCGGTCGTCCTGACGTCATGTCGCCGATGACCTGCTCGATCGCCGCCGCCTGGTCGCCGGTCTCCTCGAAGCCGAAGCCTTCCGCGAACGCCTCGTAGTCGTGCGGATTGAAGCCGAATGCGTAACCCTTGCGCGCGGCGCGCTGTGCATAGAGATTGAGCAGTTCGGCCGCCGTGTCGTGGGCCTGCTGCGCCGCCTTCTTCTTCGCCTTGTCCCACTGGCCGCTGCCCAGTTCGTGCAACGGCGCGGCGTCGGGCGAAGCCCCGCTGTACCGGCTGATGAGATGCAGGCTCGCCACCGGAACATAGAGCTTCGCGTCGTTGGCGTACACGAGTTGCAGGAACTCGTTCGCGCCGTCGCCCAGATCGAGCGTCACCAGTCCCAGGTAGCGGCCGATGCCGTGCTGCTCGTGGACGACGGGATCGCCGATGCGCACTTCGGACAGATCGCGCACCATCGCGTCGACGTTCGAGCGCCGCGCCGACTCGCGCGCGCTGCGCCGGACGACATTCGCATACAGCTCCGCCTCGGTGACGAACGCGAGCTTCGCCTTCGGCCACGCGAAGCCGGACAGCGAGCGGGGCGGCGGCGAGCGCCACCCGCTCGGTGCCGCGGGCAAACGCCGCGAAATCGTCGACTAGCGCCGGGCGCAAGCCGTACTCGGCGAAGTACTGCTGCATCGTCTCGCGGCGCCCGGCACTTTCCGCGACGATCGCCACCCGCGCGTCGGTCGTCGCCAGGAAGCGCTTCAGCGCGACCAGCGGATCATCGGCACGGCGGTCGACCTGCACCGGCGGGAGCGGGGCGGTGGGTCCGCCGCTGCTGCGCGTCAACTCGATGCGCGCGAACGGCTTGAGCGCGCCATTGAACGCGTCGGTCGGCAAGAACAGTTCGGTGGGTGGCAGCAAGGGGCGCGCCTTGTCGCCACGCAGCAGCTTCCAGCGCGATTCGGTGTCCTGCCAGAAACGATCGATCGCGCCGTGGACGTCGCCGTGGAGAACGACGGTCGCGTTCGCAGGCAGGTAGTCGGCGAGCGTGGCGGTCGCTTCGAAGAACAGCGGCAGGTAGTACTCGATGCCGCCGGGCACGACGCCGTGCGAAATGTCCTTGTACAGGTCGGACTTCGACGGATCGCCTTCGAAGAGCTCGCGAAATCGGCTGCGAAAGCGCGTGCGGCCCGAATCATCGAGCGGAAATTCGCGCGCCGGCAGCAGGCGCACAGTCGGCACCGGATACAGCGTGCGCTGCGTGTCGACGTCGAACGTCTTGATGCTCTCGATCTCGTTGTCGAAGAGGTCGATCCGATACGGCAGCGGCGAGCCCATCGGGAAGAGATCGATCAGGCCGCCGCGCACGCTGAACTCGCCGGGCGAAACCACCTGCGTCACGTGCGCATAACCGGCCAGTGCAAGTTGCGCACGCAGGCGCTCGACGTCGAGCCGCTCGCCCTGCTGCAGGAAGAATGTGAACGCCGCGAGATAGGACGGCGGAGCCAGCCGGTACAGCGCGGTCGTGGCGGCGACCACCACCACGTCGCATTCGCCGCGCGACACGCGATACAGCGTTGCCAGCCGCTCGGAGACCAGGTCCTGGTGCGGCGAGAAGTGATCGTAGGGCAGCGTTTCCCAGTCCGGGAACAGCGCTACCCGCAACTCCGGCGCGAACCACGGAATTTCCTCGCTGAGCCGCTGCGCGGACAGCGGATCGCCGGTCACGACGGTCGACGATGCGCCTGGCGGCGACGCAATCGCGTCGCGAGTTGCGCCAGCGCAAGCGCGTCGGACGAACCCGCAAAGGGTCCGGCGGACGTCTTGCGACCCGGTTCCGGAATGGCCGGAAGCAGCGAGGGCAGCGCAGGCTCCGCGACCGTGTCCGGCGGGCGGACTTGCACCTGCGATGTGTCGGAACGTTCAAGGACGCAATTATACGGGCGGTGCAAAGGGCTCTCTCGCGACTGCGCCGTGCGAGATGAATCCGTATACTTGCTGCATGTCCGCGCCGTCGCCCGCCTCCCGGGGCGTTTCTCCCTATCTGTT
The DNA here is from genome assembly GCA_963742145.1 of uncultured beta proteobacterium. GTDB lineage: Bacteria > Pseudomonadota > Gammaproteobacteria > Burkholderiales > Casimicrobiaceae > VBCG01. Next base: position 50,890 of record CAVUKS010000003.1, on the reverse strand, counting down.
TCTGTCGCTGCCGCCGCTTTTCTGGGCGTCCAACTGGATCATCGGCCGCGCGCTGCATTCCGACATTCCGCCGATGGCGATGACGTTCTTCCGCTGGCTGTTCGCGATCGTGATCCTGACGCCATTTGCGTGGCCGCACGTGCGCCGCGACTGGCCGGTGATCCGGGCGCACTGGAAAACGATGCTCGTGCTGGGCGCCATCGGCGTGGGAACGCACAACGGACTGGCCTACCTCGGCCTCAATTTCACGACGGCAACGAACGGCGTGATCCTCAATTCGTTCATCCCGGTAATGATCATCACGCTTTCGTGGGTCTTCCTGCGCGAAAAACTGACGCCATTGCAGGTCGTCGGCGTGGTGGTTTCGCTCACTGGCGTGCTGACGGTCGTCAGCAGGGGCAGCATCGACACGCTGCTGGCGTTCCAGCTGAACATCGGCGACCTGTTCATCATCCGGTCGATGGCGATGTGGTCGGTCTACACGATCGGGCTGCGCTGGCGGCCAGCCGGTATCAACATGTTGTCGTTCCTGCTGGTCGTGGCGGTGATCGGCGACTTGTGCGTCGTGCCGCTGTGGGTAGGCGAAATGGCGCGGGCCGATTCATCGTCTGGTCGTGGACCAGTCTGGCCGCGCTGGTCGCGGTCGCGACCTTTTCGTCGGTGCTTGCCTACATCCTCTGGAATCGGGGCGTCGAAGCGGTGGGTGCGAATGTCGCGGGACTCTTCGTCCACCTGATGCCGGTGTTCGGCGTCGTGCTCGCCTGGATATTCCTGGGCGAGCGCCTGCGCCGTATCCACGTCGCGGGAATCGCGCTCATACTTGCCGGCATCTGGGCGACCAGCCGCTTTGGCGCCAAGCGCATCGAGGCGGACGAGGTGGCGGCGGTGGGAACGGATTAGAAGAAAAGCCAGGGGCCCGCATGGACGACAACATCGGCAATCCGCAGCGCGTCGCGTTTCAGCAGCGCATCGTGGAATTGAAGATGGAGCATCGCGATCTCGATACCGCAATCGACCGGCTCGCCGCCGATTCCGCGCACGACGAACTGCAGTTGCGGCGGCTCAAGCGCCGCAAGCTGCTGCTCAAGGACCAGATCGCGCGCCTCGAGCGCGAGATCGACCCCGACGTGCTGGCCTAGGAACGCGCCTGCGCCTACGCAGGAACGCGGCCGTACTTGTCGTCGAAGCGGACGATGTCGTCTTCCTCGATGTAATCCCCGCACGCCACTTCGATGATCGCGAGCGTTTCCGTGCCGCGATTCTCCAGCCGGTGGCGCGTGCCGACGGGAACGAACGTCGACTCGCCCTGCGGCACGTCGTAGACGCGCTCGCCGATGGTGACGTGCGCCGTGCCGCGCACGACGACCCAATGCTCGCTGCGGCGATGATGCATTTGCAGCGAGAGCTGACCCGCCGGGCTTGACCTCGATGCGCTTCATCTTGAAGCCGGGTCCCTCCTCGAGCACCGTGTACGTGCCCCAAGGCCGCGAAACGGTCTTGTGCAGCTTGTAGGAATCGTGGCCGCGTGCCTTCAGTTCCCCGACCACGTCCTTGACCCGCTGCAGGTGGTCCTTGTGCGCCACCAGCACGGCATCCCGCGTGTCGACGATGACCAGGCTGTCGACGCCGATCGTGGCGACGATGCGGTCCTCGGAATGGATGAACGTGTCGCGCGTGTCGATGGCGACGCGCTCGCCGCTGCCGCGATTTCCGTGGGCGTCGGCCGCGGTCAATTCCGATATGGACTGCCACGACCCGACGTCGCTCCAGTCGAAGTCACCGCGCACGACCGCGACATTGCCGTCAGCGGCCGCGCGCTCCATGACCGCGTAGTCGATCGAGATATTCGGCGTGGCGGCGAAGGTGGCCGCGTCGATCTCCAGCGCGCTGTCGCCCGATTTCGCTGCCAGTTGTTGCCACACGGGCTCGAGCGCCTCGACGACTTCGGGCGCATAGCGCGCGAACGTCGCGAGAATTGCTGCCAGCGGTGAACGCGAACATGCCGGAGTTCCAGACGTAGTTGCCGGCGGCGAGATAGTGGCGCGCCCGCTCGAGCGGCGGCTTTTCCACGAAGCGCGTTGCGGCGAAGGCATGGTCGCGCGATGGCATCGCCGCACTCGATGTAGCCGTAGCCGGTTTCCGGATGCGTCGGTGTGATTCCGAATGTCACCAGCCTTCCGTCCCGGGCCAACCGGGCGGCCACGGACACCGCGGCGCCGAACGCACTCTGATCCCGGATCAGGTGATCGGCGGCGAGTACCAGCATCACCGCGTCGGGGCCGTAGCGCGCTTGCACGAGCAGGGCCGCCAGCGCAACGGCAGGAGCCGTATTGCGGCCGAAGGGCTCGAGCAGATAGACCGCATCGCGCGGCTCGTCGGCGCCAAGGCCCGCGTAGACGTCCTTGGTCCGGAAGTAGTAGTCGCGGTTGGTGACCGTCACGAGGCCCGTCACGCCGGCCAGCGACGTTGCGCGATGCGCCGTCTTGGCGAGCAGCGTCTCGCCGTCGGGCAGCGGCATGAATGGCTTCGGCGCGGTCTCGCGCGAAAGCGGCCACAGCCGCGTTCCTGCGCCGCCGGAGAGGATGACGGGGATGACGGGAGATTGTTTGTCGTTGTTCATGCGCAGCTTCGCTTGCCAAGGCTGGGGGATACGAATTCTAGCGCGTTCCCCTGATGCAGGCTGCCAACGACGCGAGCTAGGGATTGCGAACCAAGCGTGCCGGGTCGAATCCCAACGCTGTAACCCTTGCCACAATGCGCGCATATACGCCGTCGCTCATCTGCGGCGCGCGGGCGAGAATCCAAAGGTATTCCCGTCGCGGCTCGCCGACGACCGCATAGCTGTAGTCGTCGGCCAGGTCGATCACCCAGTAGTTCGCCCAAACAAACGGCAGCCAGGCGAGCCAGTCCGGTGCGAAGCGCACTTTCAGCTTCGATGGCGCCGTGACCACGCGAGCCACGCCTTCGGCCTGCATCATCGAGCCGTCGTCCTTCCGGCACGCATTGACGACGCGAATCGTGCCGTCAGCGTTGCTGCTGTACGTTGCCGTGACATCGCGCTCGCACTTGCGCTCGAAGAAGTTCGGGTATCGCGCGATCTCGTGCCAGGTGCCGGCGTACCGGTTCAGGTCCAGCGCATCCACGACGGGCAGTGGCGCATCGGCGGCCGCGCACGGCGTCACGCCACCCAGGAGCAGCGCCAACGCAAACAGCAGACACCTCAACGGATGCACCATGGGCTTTCCGAGGTTGAATTATTCGCGGCGAACCCCAATCTTCCAACGTACAGGGGAGCTCGTACACTGGACAATGCCCGCCGCGCTCGCAACGTACGGGCGGGCGCGTATAATTGGCGTGTAGCAGCAATGGCCGGAGCTGCCCGCGAGGACGGCAACGGACCCATCGATCACCGGGGGTGAACTGGTCTCGACGGGGGTAGTGAAGCAGATTGGGGCATGCCGAGGCGTCAATCCTCGTAAATCTTTGGCACTCGCAAATATAACTGCGAACGACGAAAACTACGCTCTGGCGGCTTAACCCCGCTGGACCTTGCACCGGAGGGCGCTCACCCCGGGTGATGTAACTGTCACAGCAAGGACATTTCGAGCGATCGCGTGCGTCCGGGTCACTTGGGCGACACGCTAAATCTAGGTGACTGGTTTCCGCGCCGTCTGTCCGTCAACGGTTCGGAGATGAGAGCACAATGACTCGACTAAGCATGTAGTCCTGACTGTGGAGCGCTTCCGGACGCGAGTTCGATTCTCGCCACCTCCACCAAACCCAAGAATGACGGCCCCCGAGCGGGGCCGTTTTCTTGCATTCCCGAGAGTGTACGAAGGTCTTGCGTTGTCTAAGCCAGTTCGCTTGCATCTAGTCGAGACGGTGGAAAGAATGGTGGTAAGCCCGGAGTTACCACCAAACCTCGATGGAGGTAAACTGAAATGGCGAAGCGGCACCGGCAGTTATTGGGCGCGGCGTTCTGTATGGTGATGCCGTTGACGCCCCGTTGAAGTTCAGGATCTGAAGGTTTCGCAGCGTGACATCGCCCACGGTGTTAATGATGATCGCGTCGCCGCCGTTTCCCACGACGCTACCCAATGGCCGGGGATCGCGAAGACTTTGACGCCCTTGGTGACGTTGACCGGCCCGGTGTTGAAGTTGGCGGAGTCCATCATCCAGATCTCGCCGCCACTCTGCACGGCCGTCAGCGCCGCAGGGAACAGGCGACAAGGTGCAGGCAGTGTGCAGGGATTGGCGTCATTGCCGGTAGCCGACAGGTAGGCGCGGAAGACCCCCCATTCACTCCCGTGGCCACACCCGTATCTCCCGGGAATATTAGATGTGCTTGCCAAAGCGCGTATGGCCGGGAAATTCTAATTAGCCGGCGCTACACTTCCGCATAGACGAGATACCAAACCGCGTATCGCCGCAGCTCGCCACCCTTGTGAGCACGTTGCTCGCTCAAGCGGTTCCAGCTTTGCAGTCGCCGTTGGCGCGGTCGGCTGTGAAGGATCGAAGAATCCGTGTGGGCTTCCTCTCCGGCGAGTTGCGCACCTGCACGATCGGCAGCTATTTCGGTAGCTGGATTCTCGGGCTGCCGCGCGAGCGATTCGAGGTCTCGTGCTACTTCACTGGGTACCAATCTGATGATTTGACGGCGAGACTGGCCGCTTCCTGTGATCGCTTCCATGCCCTCGGTCCGGGTGTCGGCTCACAGGCCACCATCGTACGCGACGACGCGCCCGACATCCTCGTGCTTCCCGACGTGGGGATACACACCCAGAGCAATCTGTTCGCCAACCTCCGGCTGGCGCCGATCCAGTGTGCCGGTTGGGGCCACCCGGTGACTACCGGCAGCCGGTTCGTCGAACACTTTCTCTCGTGCGCGGCGATGGAACCGCCTGGCGCGGCAGCGCACTACGGCGAAAATCTGATCCTGCTTCCCGGGCTGGGTGTGCGCTACGACCCGCCGCCGCGCGCGCAGCAGATTCGAAGGGCGGACTTTGGACTTCCTGAAGATGCGCACATTTACATCTGTCCGAATCGACTGCACAAGATCATGCCGGACCAGGATTCACTGTTCCTAGCCATCCTTGCCGCGGACCCGCGGGCGGTACTGGTGTTTTTCGCCGCGGTCCAACCGGGCCAGCAACGCGCGTTCATGGATCGGCTCCAACGCGGCTTGGCGGCTGCCGGCATCGCGCCCCGCAGACAGATCAAGCTCCTGCCCATACTTTCGCGTGACCGATTCCGTTCGGCGCTCGCAGTCGCGGACGTGATGCTCGACACCCCCAATTTTTCCGGTGGCAGCACCGCCTTGGACGCCTTGGCGGCAGGGCTCCCGATCGTCGCGCGAGAGGGACGCCCGCTATGGTCCGCTTCCGGCCACAACCAGTCATAGCGCCTGGTCCTCTAAAGCGGCCACTCAACGGTAACGTCGGGACCGCTGCGATCCGCGAGGCGCCGTCCAACCAACGAGGCCGTGCACTGAATTTGGCCGCCGCGGCGTGGGCCGAGCGTGCCAGCCATTGTTGCGCAAACCGGTAGCGATCCGCAGAATGGCGCTTCCCGTTTGGCCTGACCTCCACGCTTCCTTCCATGTCGGAGCCATAGCGCGCTAACGCTTCCGCTGCCAACCGGCGCGGTGACGTTCCTGTTCACCGACATCGAGGGCAGCACCGCGCTGTGGGAGCAGGACGGCGCGCGCGGATGTCGCAAGCGCTGGCGGCCCACGACGCGCTTGCGCGCAGCGCGGTCGAGGGTCACCACGGCACGGTGGTGAAGATGACCGGCGACGGCATGCATGCCGTCTTCGACGATGCGCTGGACGCGCTCGCCGCGACGGTGGACCTGCAACAGGCGCTCGCCGATCCGGCCGCCACCAATGGCGTCCCGCTGCGCGTGCGTTGCGGACTGCACGCGGGGGTGGTCGAGCGCCGCGACAACGATTACTTCGGCAGCCCCGTCAATCGTGCGGCGCGGATCATGAGCGCGGCGCACGGCGGCCAAGTGTTGCTGTCGCAGGCCGTGGTCGATGGCGTGCGCGAAATTCTTCCGGCCGCGGTTTCGCTGCGCGATCTCGGCAAGGTCCGGCTCAAGGACCTGTCGACCCCCGAACACGTCTATCAAGTCGTGCACCCGCAACTGCGGCAGGAGTTTCCGGCGCTGCGTTCGCTGGAGGCCACACCGAACAACCTGCCGCAGCAGGTGACGAGCTTCATCGGGCGCGAGAAGGAGTTGGCGGAGCTGAAGCGGCTGCTGGCCAGGACTCGCCTCCTGACGCTCACCGGCTCGGGCGGCTGCGGCAAGACGCGTCTCTGCCTGCAGGTTGCCGCCGACTCCCTCGAGCGCTTCCCCGACGGCGTCTGGTTGGTGGAGCTCGCGCCGCTCTCGGACCCGGGTCTCGTGCCACAGACGGTGGCGACGGTGCTGGGCCTGAAGGAAGAGCCGGGCAAGCCGATCGTCCAGACGCTCACCGAGCACCTCAAGGACAAGCGGCTGCTGCTGCTGCTCGACAACTGCGAGCACCTGCTCGACGGCTGCGCGCAGCTGGCCGACGCGCTCCTGCGTCAATGCCCGGATGTGACGATTCTCGCGAGCAGCCGGGAAGCGCTCGGCATTGGGGGTGAGCAGGCGTACCGGGTGCCTTCGCTGTCGCTGCCCGATCCGAAGCAGGCGCACACGCCGGCCTCCGTCGCGCCCTTCGAGGCGGTGCAACTGTTCACCGACCGTGCCCTGCTCGCCCGTCCGGACTTTCAGGTCACCGACCAGAACGCTGCCACGCTCGCTTCCATCTGCTATCGGCTGGACGGGATTCCGCTGGCCATCGAGTTGGCGGCGGCGCGGGTGCGCTCCCTTTCCGTCGAGGAGATCAATCGCAAGCTGGACCAGCGTTTCCGACTCCTGACCGGGGGCTCGCGCACGGCGCTGCCGCGCCAGCAGACGCTGCGCTCGCTGATCGACTGGAGCTACGACCTGCTGCAGCGACCCGGAGAAGCTGCTGTTGCAGCGGCTGTCGGTATTTGCCGGCGGGTGGACGTTGGAAGCGGCGGAGCAGGTCTGCGCCGTGCGACGGCGTCGAGGACCGGGACGTGCTCGACCTGCTGACTTCGCTCTGCGACAAGAGCCTGGTGGTGGTGGAGCAGAACGACGGACACCTCGCTACCGGCTGCTGGAGACGGTGCGGCAGTACGCCGCGAGAGCTCTTGGAGAGCGGAGGCGCCGAGGCGATTCGGAGCAGCATCGAGAATACTTCCTGGCGCTTGGCGGAAGAGGCGGAACCGAAACTGACGGGTGCGGAGCAGGCAGCGTGGCTGCAGCGTCTGGAAGAGGAGCACGACAACCTGCGGGCGGCTCTGGAGTGGAGCCGCGCGGAGGCAGGACCGGAACAGATCTTCGGCTTTGCGGGGCGCTCCAACAGTTCTGGTGGACGCGGGGGCATCTCTCTGAGGGGCGGGAGTGGTGTACGCGGGCCCTGGGCAAGGCGGGAGCCGAGGAGCGAACGCTGGAGCGTGCGAAGGTGCTTAATGTGGCGGGCGTACTGGCCTGCTTTCAGGCCGACTATCCCGCCGCCCGGCCGCTGCACGAGGAGAGCCTGGCGATCGTGCGCGAACTGGGGGACCGAGGTGGCATCGCCGGGTCGCTGAACAACCTGGGGATTGTGGCCTGCGATCAGGGCGACTATCCGTCCGCCCGGGTCCTGCACGAGGAGAGCTTGGCGATCAGGCGGGAACTCGGAGATCGGGGACGCATCGCTCGCTCGCTGAACAACCTGGGAAACGTGGCCCTCGAACAGGGCGACTATCCGGCCGCCCGTGCCCTGCACGAGGAAAGCCTGGCGATCATGCGGGAACTGGGCGATCGAGTGGGCATCGCCACCTCGCTGAACAACCTGGGGAACGTGGCCAACGCGCGGGTCGACTATCCGGCCGCCCGGGGACTGCACGAGGAGAGCCTGGCGATCGTGCGGGAACTGGGGGAGCGGAATGGCATCGCCAATTCGCTGAATAACCTGTCGATTGTCGCCACCGAGCAGGGCGACTATTCGGCAGCCAGGGCGCAGCTGGAGGAGAGCTTGGCGATCATGCGGGAAATGGGTGAGCGGAGTGGCATCGCCACCTCGTTGAACGCCCTCGGGGGTGTCGCGTTGGAGGAGGGCGACTATTCCGCCGCCTATGCGCTGAACAAGGAGAGTCTGGTGATCCGCCGCGAGTTGGGCGAGAGACGGCAAATTGCCTATTCGCTGGTTGGAGTGGCGGAAGCGGTAGCTGCTCTCGGCAGCTTTCTCAGCGCCGCCCGCATCTGGGGCGCGGCGGAGCGACTGCGGGAGGAGATCGGATCGCCGCTGGCGCCAAATGAACGGACCGGCTACGACCGACGCGTGGGCGCGGCCTGCGCTGCATTGGGCGACGACGCTGCATTCGACCATGCTCGGCAGGAAGGGCGTGCTTTGTCGCTCGACGAAGCAATAGCACTCGCAATGCAGACTAAAGGCGAGTGATCGACAACGCTTGCGTACGCATACAGCGATTGGCGACTCCGTGACCCCAGACGGAGAAGCGTTTCAATCATGTGGGCTTGGGTTGCTGGGGTTCGGCCGTGTGGGTGGTGGGCAGCCAGCGCATGCACTGTTGCCGCTGCGATGCTGTTTGCCTGGGGCACCTCTGCGCTTCCGCATGCGGACGGTCTCGGTCTTTGGAAAGGCCGACCGGCCGGTAAAGCGTCGCAAGCGGTCACCGGCCGCTGTCTGCTATCGGCCAGAAGCAGTCATCCGACGGCGGGGCGAAACTCTTTGGTGGCGTAGTATGCCGAGACCGTTATGCTTCCATTCCTGGGTCGCCTCAAGCCCACCAATCGACATCGTGATCGATCGACGCCACTTCATTCGCGCGGCCGGTGCAGGGATCGCGATGGTCGCCCTCGCTACCGAGGCACAGCAAGCGGGCCGCTTGCCGCGAATTGGTGTCCTGCTTCCGTGGAACACGGGCGCAGGGACGGAGGTCATTCGCCAAGGGTTGCGGGAACTGGGCTATGCCGAAGGTCGCACCGCGGTCATCGAATGGCGATGGTGGGAAGGGAAGCCCGAACGGCTGCGCGACGCGGCTGCGGAAATGGTGCGGCTCAATCCGGATGTCGTCGTCGTAGGTGGCTCCGAGGCGACGAAGGCCATGAAAGAAGCGACACGGTCGATCCCGATCGTGTTCGTCGGCCCCAGCTATCCGGTCGAGGAAGGATTGGTGGATAGTTTCGCGCGGCCAGGTGGCAACATCACGGGAGTCACAGTGGCGCAGTCCGACCACGTGGCGAAGATGCTTCAGTTGTTGCAGGACCTTGTCCCGGCGCTTTCGGACGTAGGCGTCATCTGGAGCCCCGCCAATCCAGGATCTCAGTTTGGGCTCCGCGATACGGAAACGGCGGCTCGCGGCCTGAAGCTGAAGATACTTCCGGTGCCTATGGGGAGCGCCGCCGACGTGGAACCTGGATTGGCGGCGATAACGCGCGCTCATCCCGATGCGCTGATCATTCACCCGACGCCGATCTCCAGCGCCAACGCGGAGCGGATCGGCGAGCTGGCGATCCGGTTGCGGATACCGTCGATCACACAGGCAAAAGCATTGATGGAACGCGGCCTGCTCATGTCCTACGGCGCGGACTATCGGGATGTCGAACGACGCATCCCCGGCTACGTGGATCGCATTCTCAAGGGCGCAAAGCCTGCCGATATGCCAGTGGAGCGACCGACCAAGTTCGAGTTCTACATTAACGGGAAAACCGCCAAGGCGTTGGGCCTCACCATGCCTCAATCGCTGCTGCTGCGCGCCGACGAGGTGATTCAGTAACGGAACTGTTCCTGTTTGTTCGCCGCCTTCGCGTCCGTCGCCGCAACTGACTCTTTGCTTCGTAGAAGCATAGCGTACCGAGTTTGGCTAGGTCGTCGCGATGAGGCATGTCGATATTTCGGCACGCGGCGGGCGAAGCGAGCAACTGCTATCGCCGTCACACCCTACTCACACGACTAGCCGCTATGGGCCAGAGGCCGATGCGGAACTACGACGAGTCGTGTGTCGGCCCGTCCGGTTGAGCGCCGGGTTAGGCGGCATTTTCAACAACGACCCCAAGCGCAACTAGAGCCTTAGCAAGGCCGGCGATGTCGTTCTTCTCATCATCGTGGAAGATGGTTTGCATACCTAGTGCGCTAGGGGCCACGAGATTCGCTCTATGGTTGTCAATGAATACGCAGGACTCGGGTTCGAGGTCCAGGTAATTCGACGCCACGCGAAATATTTCTGTGTTTTGTTTGCTCGAACCCACCTCCGAAGCGACCACTATCGGGTCGAACAGTAACGCCAAACCTTGGAAGCTCTTGAGGTGGTCGACTCGGTCCTTCTTGTTGTCGGTGATGATCCCCAGAGAGTATTTGCCCTTTAGGCGTCGCGCCAGCGAGAACATGCCGGCGTTAATAGGTGTGCTCTCAAACGCCTCTCGCAGCAGAGTAGGACTTACATCGCGACCAAGCGTATGGCAGATGGCAGGCCATATCTCAACATGTGTAGTTTTGCCCAGCGTCAGGTCCTCGTTGTGGGGGCGGAACGCCGCCTGAACTGCCAAGACGTCAATGCCTATTGCTTGGCTCACGTATCGACACGTGGTGAGCGAGCCCGTCTTGTCCGTTGTGAGGACACCGTCATAGTCGAAGAAGATGGCGCTGATCAAGGCGTCGTTCTCCATTGCAGCGTAGGCGACACCTGTGTGCTTGCCGCCCAACGAAACACGCTAACCGGCGGCCCGCCCATGGGCACGGCCCACGCATGCGGGACGTCCGCGTTGAGCGATGGGTAGCGTCTTCATGGGAGGGCTATGCGATACCTCAATCCGGGCTTGTTGCCAAATTGCGGCGGCTTGGTGAAGTGTTCAATAAGGATGCCGCCATTGGCCAAAATTACGCACTGCGACGCAATATTTGCGGGGTCTGTTGTGATTTCGACAAATGGAAGTCCTTCGGCGGCGGCCTCAGGAAGCAAGAGTTCCAGTGCGCGTTTAGCATAGCGATTGCCTTGCTTCCATGGAACCACTGCGTACCCGATGTGCCCAAGGCAATGGGGCGGAAGTCCCGTAGTTCCAGGCTGCCACCGGAAGCCGATGCTTCCGGCAAACTCGCCGTCCCATAGCCAACGGCGATAGCCCGGAATCCTGGCAACCTTTGAACCATCTGGAAGTTTCACCGGTGCGCCCTTCGCCTCTCGGTCCTCTAGGCTCGCGATGAATGCCTCTGCATCGGTTTCGATCTTCGCCAGTTCTTCCTGCGCGGCGATTATTCCGCGCTCGTTATTGGCGGACCATCCCCGCTCAAGAGCCGCAATGTAGCTCTCGAGATGATCTTTCGATGGACGGACGAGCTGCATCGTGGCAAGAGTGAGACGCCTAAAGAAACAACCTAAGCGGCGGCCTGTTGGACAGCCATTGAATAGCTCGCCGCGCCAAACCTCGCACTTCTACATCGGAGAAGGTCCAGCGTCCGCTTCGGGTCGAAAGCAGCCGTTCGCGACAGATGAATTCACTGCGTACGAAGATTCCATAGATACTCGGCGTGACGCGGCGGATCGTCGGCCGCCGCTGTCGGCCCCTGCGGTTACGCCTATTCCTATTCCGCTGCGTGGCTATCAGGTGTCCCGGGTGCGTCGCCATCGCCCTGTTTGGCGCGACCAGCCGCAGCGATCACCGCCCCCGAGAGTTCCATCGGGTGTTTGCAGTCCTTGCAACTGACACCCGGTTCAATGGCTTCCGTCGCGAGGTACTTGTGAACCTGTCCGCAACTGCGGCACTTTGCGATGACCCAGATGCCCCCCGCACCATCAACATGCAGCATGACGCTTTGCATGTCGGATCCCCCGTTAGTAGGCCAAAAAAAGCGCTGAAAATTCTGCCAAAGCCCGGCCGAGCGCGTCAAGCGTCAGGGCGTGGAGCGCATTTTCAGAACAGCCGAGCGACGAGCATCGCCGCGCCCACGAGTGCGCACCCCACCGCTGTAGATGTGATCGACAACCAAGGTGGAATGCGCGAAGTGTTAGGGCTATCTGGATTGCCCACGCTGCGCGGTACGCTTGTGATCGTCCGCCGCGAGCGTGTTTCGTACCTCGGGGGGAATATCGGAAAGCTCGGTCAGCTCTTCACGAATGACCTGCCGAACATCTAGCTTGCGGTGGCACGCCAAGCAAGCCACTGGCCAGCGCACAGCGTCGATCAACGGGTATCGGTAGACGGATTGGCAGCCGTCGCATTTGGCCAACGCCCACCAGGATTTTGAGCCGTCTTGGTACAGGCGCGCATAGATCATATCCACACCCCCCGGTAGTGCTTAGTCAGCACACTGCGATAGTCCGCGCAATTTTGCAGGCCACCAAATTGGTACGCTACCGTACAGGGACGCCTGCCCGTTGCGTTCGACCCCACCACCGCGCTTAGCGTTGCGTCGTGATGTGACCGACTAGAACGCGCTAGGACGAACGCTACGACCGCAGGACGCGAAGGCGGCGATTGCAGAGCGTCAACGGGCGCGCTCAGTACTTGGAATTCTCCGGACGCTGATCAGGCAGTTGCCCGGGTGAAGCCCAGCCGCGGGACGTCCGCGTGCTCAGCGACGGACTAGGCACCAGCAACCTGCCTCAAGCGCAGCCATCCACCAAGGACAGCGCACGGCGCCATGAGCGCAAGTGCAGTGACCTGCGACCAAACCGCGCCGTTGCCGATTGTGTTAAGCAATGAGATCGCCGCACCGACAGCCAGGACCGCACCAACTGCAATCCCGTGAGCGAATGGCCGACGCCGAGCGAGCCATGCGGCAACGAACCCTCCAAGCAGTGCGAAGACCATGCCAATGGCAATACTTCCGATCATGATGGGCACAGGTGCTGCCTGATGCGGTGGCTGACCGGAGATTTGGAAGAACGCGAATGCGGACAGCGCGAAGATGAGGTACCCGACAGTGACAGCGATGACTGATCTGGCCACGTTGCGATCCCGGTGGTGAATTGGTCCCTAACGAATGCTAGCTAACCAGCGGCCGCTACTGGGGCGAAGCCCCGCATGCGTACGTCCGCGTTGAGCGACGGGTTAGGCCGCATATTTATTGGGCTAGGCGACACGGAAGGCCTCGCCGATATTCGCTGGCCACACAACGGTGTAGGCGTTGCCATCGACAGGACGATACGCCACCGTTGCATCATGTAATAGGCCGGCGTGCTCAAGAACTGGCTGAATTTCGCTGAACGTTCCGATCGGGTCAGAAGTGAAGATGAAAATATTCGCTTCGCCGGAGCCAATATCGTGACCATCGACTTCTGCGGCGCCAGCCAATTGCTCGATGAGGAAGTCTTCCAGCTCTACGATAGCATCAAGATCGCCGAGCGAGCTGCCGCGGAATTGGAGCACGAGTTCATAGCGCATACGCGACCCATGCGGCCTAACGGAACAAGCTAACCGGCGGCACGCTCGTGGGCGCAGCCCACTTATGCGGAACGTCCGCGTTGAGCGACGGGTTAGGCTCCAGCATGCGTGCCGATTAAGCCCAGAAGGTTGCCGAAGGGATCCGACATTTGGCAGACGGCCTCTCCGTTGCCGATGGCCAAAGGACCACGGTAGGTCGTGGCCCCGGCGCGCTCCAGCAGCGCGCAGGCTTGCGCTAGAGAAGATACGCGCCAGTACGCAACTTGGCCACGGTGACCGGCGTTGGCCTTTTCGTCCGCGACGTGGAAGCAAAGCTTATATGAACCAACCTTGATGTAGCCGAAATTGTCATCGAGACATGCGATGGGCAGTCCAAGCGCAGATGAATACCACTCGGTGGCGGCGCGCACTGCCGGCACAAACATAACCACGTGGTCGAGCGATTGCAGCGCCACTGGTTCCTAACGCACCAAGCTAACCGGCGGCCACATGCCCGGGCGAAGCCCCGGATGCGGGACGTCCGCGTTGCGCGACGGGTTAGGCTGCATCGCCGCGAATGAGGACGAGATTTGCGGTGGACGCATCGCGTCTGTGCTGTGCAATGGCTTGGTAGCCGGCGGAGCCGTACCAAGCGTGCGCCTGCGATTCAGACGGAAACTCAAGAAGGACGGTTCGGGAGTAGCGCCATTCGCCCTCGATGACTTCCGGCGCCTCCTCAACGGAGAGCAACTTGCCGCCGTAAGGAGTGAAGATGTCCATGAACCCAGATCCGTACTTGGCGTACATGGCCCGATCATGGATGTTCAGTTGCGCGATTAGATAGCAAGGCATGTTCGGATCCTTCGGTGCGCGGGCGACTCGTGATGACGCCTAGTCGAAACTAGAGCCCCCAACTCACGGCTTACAAAGCGTCACAGGCGCATTTGTTGGCCAAGGCGGCGCGATAATCCCCACCAAATCAACGGTGCGTCCATATCTAGATGGACCTAACGTCGCGCAAGCGTAGCGCTGGCGCAGGCGGCCGTCTACCGCCGGGCGGCGCTACGTCCGCCAAGGATTGAACGCTGCACCGGCCGGACACCGTATCTCAGGCGGACCGATAATCTCCCACTCCGCGTAGCGCGACGCAATCTGGTGCAGTTCGGCCTTGTACCTTGCCCGATACCATTTCCCAGTTAGCGGGTCGCGGGCGCGGAAGGGATAAAGGAGCAGCGTTCCCGGTTTGGATAGGTCGTCCCGATGGGGCATGTCGACATTTCGCAACAGCGCCGGCGAAGCGAGCAACTGCTATCGCGGCACGGCTTGGTCGCACGACCGACTGCTTTCGGCCAGAAGCGGTAGTTGGCAGTCGATCACAGACTCCATAGCGCTTCCCGTCCTCGAGAACTCGCGGCCTGCTGCCCTTGGCTTAGGCGGGCATAATGACCGTCCAAAGGGGGAGAATGAATGAGCGCGGAGAGAATTTCGTTGTGCCTGGAGCGGGCGAGCTCACGTTGGCGGCGGCCCCGGGCGCTCTCAGTCAGTTGCAGGACAGGGTCGGGCGTATTGTCGCCGTTCGGCATTCGTTGCTGCTGCATGCGGACGAGGTAATCCGGTGACCACGCGCCGCCGTATTGTGCTGGCTGGCGGCATTGAACTGCTCCTCGCTCATCGGTTGAGCTTGGGACAGCCTGTCGCTCCCATCCGCCGTGTGGGGTACCTGGCGTTCGGTTCAGAAGCCACCAATGCCCATTTGCGCACAGCCTTCCGGCAGGGAATGCAGGATCTCGGCTGGGTGGAAGGGGAGAACGTCGAGTATCGATTCGTCTACGCCAATGGCGACGTGGACCGCTTGGACGCTTGGACGCGCTGGCCAACGAACTTATTGGACAGCAAGTCAGCGTGATTCTTGTCGGGAGCGGCCAAAGCGCTCACGCGGCGCAGCAGGCGACGAAGACGCGACCCATTGTTCTGGCAGGCGTCGGGAACGCCGTGGGCGTCGGGCTTGTCGCCAGTCTTGCTAAGCCAGGCGGCAACATCACCGGATTAACGGCCCAGCAGGACGAGGTGTTCGGCAAGCTGATCGGTATCCTGCACGAGATTTCGCCTGGCGCCCGGCGCATCGCTATCCTGTTGAACAAAAGCAATCCGCTGTATGCCGCGTACTGGGCCGGCGCTCAGAGCGCTTGCGCCGCATTGGGACTCGTATCGCTTCGCGTTGTTGCCAGCACGCTGGCGCAACTCGACGCCGCCGTCGAGCAGATGGTTCGACAGCGAGCGCAGGCCATCGTGGTCACTTCGGACGGCATGTACTTTACCGAGCGCGGGAAGCTGCAAGAACTGACGCAGACCACTCGGCTGCCGGTAGCGTATGCGCTGCGCGATCACGTGGTCGCGGGCGGGTTGCTCAGCTATGGTTATGACATCGCAGCGAACTATCGCAACGCGGCGAAGTACGTGGACAAGATTTTGAAGGGTGCCAAGCCCGCGGAACTGCCCATCGAGCAGGCGACCAAGTTCGATCTGCTGATCAACCTGAAGACTGCGAAAGCGCTCGGACTCTCCATCCCGCAATCGTTGCTGCTGCGCGCGAACGAGGTCATCCAATAGACGAGCGTGCCGGATTGATCGTGACGCACCGGCCGCTCACGTCGTAGGCGGTCCCTGTGACTGGCCGTTGTCGGCCAAAACCGTCCTTGGCCACTCTGCCCGAAAGCAGACCTTCAATGGCGAAATCGGCCCACGTCTTTTGATTCGCCCGTCACGGGAGCGGACATTACGTCGGCACTACTGGTACTGGCCTGGTCCCTGATCAGCGCATCATTTGGCGGCCAGGCTCGCGAGCGTGCCGCTAGGGCCAGACACCGAGCGGCTCGTGCCCGCCGCTACCGGTGTTCGAAGTTCGATTGCTTGCTCCCGACTTTGCGCAACTGTCTATGCGGAGTGCCTCATGGAACGGGGTTCGCGGAGGAATCCGAAGCGGCATTGCCCTCGTTTGACACCGCGACCTTGCGCGACATACTCCCCTGCGCGCGGTTGGATTTCCTTTCATTCGGATCCGGCCGATCGATGATCACGCCGTTCACCGGGTCAGGAATGATCTCCTGCGTCGGAGGATTCGACGTCTTCGCGTCGAAATTCCGAAGCACCTCGTCGCGAATCATCGGCTGAAACTTGTATCCGGGCTTCAAGAGTCCGCGCTCCGTCTGGAGAAATGCGAGCACCGTGGCCGCCGAATGCACCCAGTTGCGGCCGCCGGACTCGGCGAAGCCGGGGCCGCCCGTCGAGCCGCGTTCGCCCAGGGCATGATCTTTCGAATCCTTACCCATCCAGAAACCGAGCATGACGCCGTTCTCCGGCGTTCCTGGCGGGCCTGGCACGAACAACAGGAGCCACACGTCGGACGTCTTCCCATCCGCATTGGTCGCAGTCCCGGTCTTCCCGGCGATCTCGCCTGCCTGCTCAAAAGGAAATGCGAGCGTCCGCTTCTTCCTTTCGCCGGCCTTCAACTTCCAGATCTCGTCGCTCAAGAGGATCCATACCGGGAATGACCCCGCTCCTAAGTCCCGATGCGGTGCCCGTACCCGCGAGGTCGAGCGGGCTCTTCAAGAGTTCAGTCATCGCCGCGGACACCGCCGGATGAAGGAGTCGCTCCTGTGGAGGATGATTGGCGCCCTTGGTGTCGCATTCCTTCGCACGACCTTCCTCATCCTTGTAGAGAAGCGACTTTCCACCGTGGCAGACATCGTTTGCGAATCGGGGCGTCACTCGAAAGCCACCGTTCAAGAAGGCGGCCGCTGACGCCATCGACAGCGGATTGACCTCGGAGGCGCCGATCGCGGTGGTCGGATACGGCTGGAGCATGTGCTTCGGGTCCCTGGGCATTCCCAGTCGATACGTGAGTTCGATCACATTCTTTATGCCAGCATGCGCGCCGGCGCGCATCGCCGCGGTGTTGCGCGACTCGCCCAAAGCGACGCGGCAGGAGATTTCTCCGCGGTATTGCGGTCTCCGACCGGGAGTAGAAATTCTCGATCTTCTTTGCGCCCGCGCCCGCGGCCAAGCGACACCGAGATCGGCGCATCGAGCACGCGTACAGCGCTTGAGCACCTCGGCGGAGATCTCGTCGACTGTCCCAGGCGGTGAGTCAGCGGCCAGCACCTCGCGGGTGAGCTTCTCGACCAAGCCGCCGTAGGTGAAGATCTTGAAGGTCGAACCCGGCTGGCGCCAACCGGTGGCGATCACGTCGTACTTCAGCTCCCTGAAGTTGACATTTCCGACCTCAGCGAGCACATCCCCGGCGAAATCGACCGCGAATGCTCCAGCGCGTAGCCCGCCATTGTCCGAGTCGTTCGGGTGACGAGCGAGATAGGTGTGAAGCGTTAGATCGACCGCCTTGGCGAGGACATCCTGGAGTCCATCATCACGCGTGATCGAGATCGTGAGCCCGCCCTTGTTGATCGGGAAGCGATCCTTGTAGAGGACTCGCACGCGCTCTAGGAAGTAATCATGCGTTCCGCAGCCCGTGCCCGCCCCAACGACTTCATTGCGGAGCGATCGATCGACAAGATTCGCAGCTCGCACGTGCTCCACCTTGGAGATCACACCCTGCTCTAACATCAAATCGAGCACTCGGATGGCACCGCGTGCAGCTTCCACCCAATTCGCATCGCGAATATCTTCGCGCGACTTGAGCATTGGATCAGCCGCAAACAAACGGTCAGGAAGCGCCGGTTTGTTTATGAGAGCCACGATAAACGCCACCTGATGAAGCGCCAGCTCCTTCGCGGATTTTCCGAAATAGGCTCGGCTGGCCGCTTCAATCCCGTATTGCCCGCGGCCGAAATAGGGCAGGTTGACATATCGTAGAAGCAACTGTGGCCTCGAAAATTCACGCTTGATCCGCAGCGCCATCACGATGTCACCGAGTTTTTCCATCTCCGTCGACGGACGGCCGGTGCCGTGGCGAAGATGCTTGGCGATCTGCATCGTAAGCGTCGACGCGCCCGAGTGGCTCTCCTGGAGGAGGCGTTTGGTCATCGCGCGCACGATCGCGCCCTTGTCGACGCCCTCGTGGGTGAAGAAATTCTTGTCTTCGGATGCGAGAATCGCGTCGGTGAAGAGCGGCGGAATCTCCGATGGGTCAGCAATCAGGATCCGATGTTCGGGTGTCGAAATGCATGCGACCGTTTTCAGATCCTCAGAAACCATCATCGATTGTTCGGCAAAGTATGTCGGGTCGTGCAGGCGCGAGATCGACGATTTGTCGATGCCCAGGCGCGTGTCGATCTGTTTCGGATATCGGGAATCAATGGTCTCAATGATGTATTCGAATCCGAAATAGCCCAAGAAGCCCAACACTACGAGCACTCCGATGGAGATGAAGATGCGCCTGACGATCCGCCAGACAAAGCGCAAAATCGCCAAAGGCACCGCCAGAACGACGTGCTTAAGGTTGCGGGGAGCGACTTCTTCCATCAACCTAGGATAGCGGAACCCGGGTGCTCATGTGCTGAAACGCCGTGGCGGAGAATTCATTTGGAACATTTCGTACCAACGAGGCCACCACACCTGCTCTTTGTTCGTAATGAGGGTTCGCTCTGGCCCACCTCGAGTTTCATTGGGTGGACAACGGACTTCGGCAGCAATCTGCCAACACCGGCTGTTCGGCATCACCGCCAAAATTTCCCGAGACCCGTCCTTCAACGGCGTAGTCAACTTGCCAATGCCAACCGGACCAGGCTTTAGCCGTATGCGACGCATGCCGTGAGACAGGGTTACACCGCGATTTGCAATGGGTTCCCAAAAGGCGCAGCCTGCAATCGTTGCAGGCGCGAATCGGCGAACCTACGGATCTGCGCGGCCAATCCCGCACGGCTTCTCCGGGCGAGACGCGCGACACCCTGAAGCGTCCCGCCGCTCAGCTCCCTGATCCAGCAAATTGACCTCGCGACGCTTGCGACACAAGGCGCGCGCCAAAGATCTCGCGCCCACGCCAAGAACTTGGGGCTTAGGCAGTTCACCTCAATAGGGAGAGAACACTATGGGAAGCAATGCGAGAACCGCTGGCAGTTCGATTCGCGCACGGGTCGTCGCCGTTGTAGTCACGCTTTCATTGTCCGCGATAGCGCCAGCCGCATTGGGCGGGCCTAAAGGTACGGAGCGTCCACTGAAGGGGGCGTGTGATGCAACATTCGCAATAGTCAATTTTGAACCGGGCCCGCCTCCCGTTCAAACCCTGGCAATCGAACTGACTTGCCACCTCACTCATCTGGGGTTGACCGTAGGAGCAGCGACTCAGCGTGTCACTCTTGGCCCGCCACCGTTCGGCATTGCGACAACGCTTGTGTACATCGCGGCCAACGGCGACGAACTTTTCGCTACCTTCTCAGGACAGGGGTTTCCAAGCCCCGATGGGACTGCCATTGCATTCGCAGGGACGACGCTGTACAGCGGTGGAACAGGCCGCTTCGCGAACGCGAGCGGTTGGAGTCTCGATGCAGGGAGTGCGTCGTTGGTTACGTCCGAGGGTTTTCTTGAAGTTAGCGGCAAGATAAGTTACTAGACCTTGCGCGACCACAACATGCGCCACTGACCCCGCCCCCGTGGCGGGGTTTTGCGTCTTGAGGACACCAAGGCACGTGCCGCACTCCCTTCCTGCGCAGGATCCCTGCTTGCCGCGCGGGGCCAAATGGCTGCAAGGGCGTGAGATAAATGGACACTGCCCTCCCCGGGGAGACCGGACATGACTCTTCGGTCAGCAATCCAGTTCTACGATGCGGTGGCAACCAACGCCAAGCTGCGCGCAGACGGCAAACATGGCCGCTCCGCTCTGGCGGACCCAGATCCGGCCGAGCTTTGGATGCTCGTTGCCGCCATCAGCAGCTTCCGGCGCTGAGCGCCTGGCGCAGGCGTTCGATGCGTCGCCCGAGGACTGAGGTTGCATCGACACGGGTCGCCGCTGCGATTTGCTCGGCTTCTACCAGCGCAGCCCGGGCGGCCATGCGATCGGCCCGTGCCAGCTCGACCCGACCGCGCAAGCAAAGCAACTCGGCGAGCAGCGGCCGGTCGTCGAGTTCGCGCATCATCGCCTCAGCCTCGGCGAGGCGAGAAGCGGATTCCTCAATGC
The DNA here is from genome assembly GCA_963742145.1 of uncultured beta proteobacterium. GTDB lineage: Bacteria > Pseudomonadota > Gammaproteobacteria > Burkholderiales > Casimicrobiaceae > VBCG01. Next base: position 30,339 of record CAVUKS010000003.1, on the reverse strand, counting down.
CCCCCTCGCGAAGCGCAAGCGCTGCCAGCCCGCCGATGGCCAAGGCCTCGTACCGTCGGTTCGGCGCGATGCGCAGCAGCGCCAGCGCCTGCTCGAATGCCTCTCGCGCGGCCTTGAGATCACCTTGCTCGAGTAGCGCGTCGCCCAAGCTGGGCAGGGTGAACGCCTGCACGCGCCGGTTGCCGGTCTCGAGTGTCAGGGCCAGTGCCGCACGCAGCGACGCCAGCGCTTCTTCGACTCAGGCCCTGGCCGAACTCGAAGCTGCCCAACTGCCCGAGCGTCACGGCCTCAGTGTCGCGGTCGCCCAGCTCGCGCAGTAGCGCCAGCGCGGCGGCGAAGTTGGCGCGCGCGGGTTCGGTGCGGCCCTGGCCGGCCAACAGGTCGGCCAGGTTGCAGAGCGTGATCGCCTCGTCGCGCCGGCTGCCTATCTCGCGCTCGATCGCGAGTGCCGCCTCGTAATGCGCCAAGGCCTCGGCGGGGCGACCCTGCTCGTGATGCGTGATCGCCAGATTGCCGAGCATCCTCGCCTGCAGCAGCGGGCTACCGATCTCGCGAAAGCAATCGAGCGCCACGGCGTAGTGGGCATGCGCCTCGCCGTGGCGGCCTTCCCAGAGGCAGATGTTGCCGATCCGATTGAGGATGCGCCCTTCGAGGCGGCGATCGCCGACCGCTCGCACCCGAGCCAGCGCCTGCGTGAACGCGGCCTCCAGCCCTTCGCCACCGCCGACTCGCATGAGTGCCTCCGAGTGGGTGATCCGGGCCGTCTCGGCGAGCGGGACGTCGAGGCCCGGCATTGCCGCGATCTCGCCGCCGAGCGTCACGGCGACGCCGAACGGACCCTGCAGGGCCAGCACCTCCCAAGCGGCGCGATAGCACGCGACCGCGATCTCGCCGTCGGCCCGTGTCACGGCGCGCCGGCAGGCGGCAAGCAGGTTGTCGAGCTCTTGGCGCAGCGCCTGCTGGCGTTGCGTGCCGCCGTGCGTCGCCAGCGCCTCGATCGCCGCGTCGCTGCCGAACGCGGCGAAGTAGCGGCCGTGACGCAGTTGCAGCGCCCGCTCGACCTCGAGACCACGCTGGCGGCGCTTCTCGGTCGCGTATTCGTGGATGCTGAGGTACATGGCGAAATACGGCTCGTCGAGCTCCTGGCGGGCCGACGCTTGCGGCGGCACCCAGCGCCGCAGCAAGCTCTTGTCGAGCAGCGCCTGCATGGCATCGACGACCGGCGGCGCTTCGGGCCAGGGCGAGAGGTCGAGCACCGCTTCGGCGCCGGCGAGCGTGAACCCGCCTTCGAAGACGGAGCATTGCTCGAAGGCCGACTGCTCCCAGGCGGTGAGCAGCTGCCATGACCAATCGATCGCCGCCCGCAGCGTCGCCTGGCGGCCGGTGCCGCCGCGCCCGGCCAGGAGCGCGAAGCGGTCGCGCAGCCGCAGCACGAGCTGCGCCGGCGACAGCACGGCGATGCGCGCGGCGGCGAGCTCGATGGCGAGCGGCAGCCCGTCGAGCAGACTCGTGACCTCGACTACGGCGGCACGCTGCGCGTCGTCGAGGACGAGGCCGGGCCGCTGCGCCTGCGCGCGCACGACGAAGAGCTCGATCGCCGGCCCGTTAAGCGGCAGCGGCTCGACCGGCTGCACCACCTCGCCGGCGACGTTCAGGCGCTCGCGGCTGGTGATCATGAAGGCCGCCTCCGGCGCGCCGTCGAGCCAGCGGCCGATCGTCGCGGCGGCGTACTGCGCGACCTGCTCGAAGTTGTCGAGCATCACCAAGCAGCGGCCCCGCCCGGCGATTGCCTCCGCGATCTGCGCCGCCGCATCGCCGGCACCGAGGCGAGCGCCGAGCGCGCTGCCGACGGCGTAGTGGATGCCGTCGAGCGTCGACGCCTCGGAGAGATCGCAGAACCACACGCCGCCCGGCCAGTCGCCGAGCCAGGCATGTCCGTAGCGGACGGCGAGCCGCGTCTTGCCGGTGCCGCCCTGACCGAGCAGCGTGACCAGCCTCGCGCCGTCGTCGAAGAGGCGCGCGATCTGCTGCAGGTCGGCGCCGCGGCCGACGAAAGCGTCGCGTTCTGCCGGCAAATGGCGCGGGATTGCGCGTACCGGTTGCCACAAGGCGCCGTCCCATGCAACCCGGTACGACTTGCCAGCGTCAGAGTGGTGGCATGAAGCCACACTGATCCGCCACGCCGAGTTCGAATATCGCGACCGGCTCGTCGATGCCTTTAAGGCGGTAATGCCCATGGCTGCGAATCTGTACGGAGGTGCCGAGCGTCGCAGGATCCAGCGCCTCTTTCGCCCCCGCCGTCAGAAGTGTTTGCCCGCCGCGCGCCATCGCCATGACCCGCGAGGCAAATGGAAGCGCAAGGCCTTCAACTTCGGTCTGCTTGGCACCGAGCGCGACGTCGTCGTCGGAGCTTTCACGAAACAAGACCGGGCCAACGTGCATTCCAGCACGCGCGGCGAGCCCCATTTCGGCCATTTGCGCGTGATACTGCAGCGCATAGCGCGCAGCGTCAGCGGCTTCCTCGAACTGCATGAGTAATCCGTCCGAGCGGCCGATTTCGCGGCCGTTGTACTGACGAAGGAGATCGCGAGCGCGGCGGTTGTGCTCGGTCCAGATCGCAGCGGCACCCTCGTCGCCCAGCCGCTGTGTGGTCGACGTGCTGTCGACGATGTCGGTGAATAGCAGGGCAACGTTCCGCGCCATTGCGCTTTCCCTCGCAATTGACCGATTCTGGCGCACTTGACAACCGACGGCAATGTAATGCGCCGGGATGGATGTTTAGCTTCTGCCGTTGTCTGGTTTCTTGGCGACGGCTGACTGCTCAGGGGCGGAAGCGGACGGTCGCGAATGTCTGCTTTCGGCCAGAACCGGCCACCCGTTGCTGCTCTCAATTCCCGCTATTGGCGTACGATGGCCACACTTCTTGTCGTGGTGGGGCGAACAGGGTGATTACGCGGCGCGGCGTTCTACTGGCTGGTGGCATCGGAATGCTCGTCGCACACCCTCTCGGCCGCGGACAGCCTACGACGACGATCCACCGTGTTGGGTGGGTATCGTTCGGATCGAGCGCGAGTCCCGCCGAAGGCTATACAGCGTTCAAGCAGGGGATGCGCGATCTCGGCTGGCTGGAGGGGCAGAACGTTGCATACCAGACCGCGTATGCCAATGGCGACGCCAATAGGCTTGATGCCTTGGCTGGCGAACTGATCGGACAGAAGGTCGAAGTGATCCTGGTCGGCAACGCGACGACCACGCGCGCGCTGCAGCGGGCGACGAAGACAATACCGATCGTCATGACAAGCATCAACAATGCAGTGGGCAACGGGTTTGTCGCAAGCCTGGCCAAGCCGGGAGGCAACATAACCGGCATCGCCGTCCTGCAAGACGAGGTGCTAGGCAAACTGATCGGGATCCTGCACGAGGTTGCGCCTGGAGCCCGACGCGTTGCTATCCTGTTGAACGAGGGCAATCCGAACCACGCCGTGTTTTGGACCGCTGCTCAGAGCGCCGGCGCCGCACTGGACCTCGTTGCGCTGCGCGTTGTCGCGAACACGCCAGCGCAATTCGCCGCCGCAAGCGAGCAGATTGTGCGGCAGCGATCGCAGGCCGTCGTGGTAGTTTCGGACCCCATGTACCTAAACGAGCGCGTGGAGTTGCAAAGGCTGCTGCAGCCCACACGGCTGCCAGTGGCGTATGCGTGGCGCGAGCACGTGGCCGCGGGTGGGTTGTTTAGCTACGGGGCTGACATTGCCGCGAACAACCGCCGGGCGGCGGTTTACGTAGACAAGATTCTGAAAGGGCGCCAAACCCGCAGATCTTCCGGTCGAGCAGCCGAATAAGTTCGACCTCGTGATCAACTTGGGGACCGCGAAGGCGCTCGGCCTCGACGATCCCGCAATCGCTGCTGCTGCGCGCGGATGAGGTGATTCAGTAGCCACCGCTCCCAACGTCCGCTATGGGTCGTTAGCCGTCGCTGCTTACGGGCAGCTTTCGGCCAGGAGCAGCACCGACGTTCGGACTTGAACTATCCCATCCCGGAATGGTCACTAGCTCATGCCGTCGCGACGCCAAGTCCTGATCGCTTCAATCGCCCTGCTCGGGCATAGTCGGCTGGCATTGGCGGCCACGAGTGCAAACCCTCTTAAGTTGCGTGTGGAGTACGTGGCGACGAGCCTCATCGAAACGGACGGGCGGACGACGCCCGGCCGCCTGTGGCGCACCCGCTCGGCACTGCGCTACGTAGGCCGGCAATTTGGCCATCCGTCAACGGTGATCGCGCGGCTCGATCGCGGTCTTGGCTGGCTTGTCATGGCTGAGTCCCGCTTGGCGCTTGAGACCGATCTCTCGGCGCTGGAGGTGCCGATCGACGTGCTGAACGGCGGCGGTGACATGCGACAGGTTCGCGAAGGACGCGAGCGGGTGAATGGGCTCGACACCGTGCGCGTACGGGTCGAACGCAACACTGGTTCCGGAAGTCACTTCGCGGGCCACGTCTGGGCGACGGATGAAGGTGTGATCGCGCGCCTTGCGGGCGAGGGCGAGAGCCATGGCCGACGCGGTCGAACACTGATGAATTTCCGCGATGTGCAGATCGGGGCACTCGATCCCGGCCTTTTCGAAGTGCCGCGCGGCGTCCAGATCATTCAGGTCAAGGGCGCCGATCTCGCGACATTGCTTGCAGGCATGGAAGCGGCCGGTCAGATGGGATTTCGTCGCTAAGTCGATGCGGCGTTGAGCCGGATCGAAAGCAGTCCCGGCGCATCCGGCCATGAGCGGTCGCGTGCGTCGATCTTCGGGCTGTCGTGGGCAACATGCAGACCGGGGATGAACGGCTGCGTGACGGCGATTGCAGCGGTGCCGACAGTTGCGCCCTGTGCCCCGCCTACGTAATTGTCGACCGCAATTACTGCTAGACTCCCTCGTCGGAAATTCCCGGACAGGAGCGAAAGTATGAGCCGTCTCAACACATGGATCGTTGCGATGGGGTGCGCACTGCTTGGCACCGCTGCCGGATCGATACACGCCCAGCCCGCGTGGCCAGCCAAGCCCATCGTGTACGTCGTTCCGTTCGCTGTGGGTGGCAACACCGATACACTCGCGCGACTGATCAGTCAGAAACTCGCCGTGGCGCTCGGGCAGCCTGTCGTGATCGAGAACAAGCCCGGTGCAGGCGGCAACATCGGCTCCGACTTCGTCGCCAAGGCGAAGCCTGATGGCTACACGATCCTGGGAGGCACTATCAGCTCCCATGCGATCAATGCGAGCGTCTATCAGAACATGCCCTACGACGTGGTCAAGTCGTTCGAGCCGGTGATCCTGCTCGGCAGCAACCCGCTCGTGTTCGCCGTCAACGCGAGCACGCCGTACAAGACGCTGAAGGAAGTGCTCGACGCCGCCCACGCGAAGCCCGGACAGCTTTCCTTCGTCTCGCCAGGACCCGGCACGTCGCCGCACCTTGCGGGCGAGCTCCTGAAGACGCTCACCAATGTCGACATGACGCACGTCCCCTACAAGGGCAGCGGCCCGGCCCTCTCGGACGTGATCGGCGGACATGTGCCGATAATCATCGACACGACAATCGTGCTCGGAGCACAGATCAAGGCCGGCAAGCTGCGTCCGCTCGCCGTCGCCTACCCGCAGCGGCTCGCAACTCTGCCGGACGTGCCCACCGCCGCGGAAGCCGGCGTGCCCGGATGGGAAGTCGTGTCGTGGCAAGCGGTGTTCGCGCCCGCCGGCACGCCGAAGCCGATCGTGCAGCGTCTCAATACGGAGATCGCGGGCATCATGAAAACGCCGGATGTGCAGGCGCGCCTGGCCGATCTGGGTGTGGAAGTCGGAGGCGGCCCACCCGAGCAGCTCGGGGAATTCCAGAAGGCGGAGATCGCCAAATGGGCGAAGGTGGTGAAGGCGGCCGGCGTGAAACCGGAATAAAGTTGTTGCGAGGTGATGCAATGCAGGTTACGTCCGAAATGAGGGCGGTGCAGCTAATTCAGGCGGTGGTAGTCGGGGTGGCAGTCTCCGCCTTGGCGAGCTGCAGTTCCGTTTCCCAACGCGACTCGACATTCAAGACTGTCAGCGCTATCGCGCCTCCCGTACTCGCGCCGGCCTGTCCGATCACGCAGTCTGGAATCGAATCCCTGGTCGTCAAGACGACGGGGCTTGCCTACAACGGTGCGCGGTTCGGAAACGTCGGCACCTACACCTACCTGCTCGCCGAGGCGAAGGGCACGGTCAAGGCGAGCGACCCATGCGCCTCGACTATCGTTGATCTGAAAAATGCGGCGGACGGCACGGGTGCGGTGAAGTACTCGTTCGACGTGGTGATCCTGACGCCGACCGATGCCGCCAAGGCGAACGGTACATTGCTCTACGAGGTCGTCAATCGAGGAAGGACCATCGCATTGGCCGCGCTCCAGGACAGCAACACGATGGACATCTACAACGCCATCAGGCCGGTCATGCCGAGCGAGGCGAAGGGCGTCGTCCGAGGCAAAGGCGCGGGCAATGCCTTCCTGCTGAATCAGGGGTACACCATCGTCTTGTCCGGTTGGCAGGGCGACCGCCCGCAGCAGTTCCGGACCGACAAGCCGGCGGCCATCTCCGATAAGAACACCTGGCCCGTTCTCGGCATGACCGTGCCCGTCGCGCGCGACGTGACAAATGGCAACGCCCCGATCACCGGCAAGGTACAGGACGAGTTCATCGCCGACAGTCCCAAGGCGAACTTGCTTGGCACCTACTACAAGCGCGTGCCGGGCACTGCCCGCGACGCTCACCATTCGCAAGACTCCGACCTCGTCTCCCATCGTGGTGTCCGAGACGCTGTGGAAATACGTTCCGGGCGGCGGCACCGCGGAGGGGGGGAATACAGGTCCCAATGGTTTCGGGTATGTCGAGATTGACCGCGCGGGACTGCGTGCGGACCCCCGCTATGCGGCAGCGCTCGACGACGGCAGCGACAACGGATCGATTTACCTTTTCGACTTCACGGCGGTCGACCCGAAAGTGCTGGGGCTCGGGTTCCTCGCGACGCGTGACCTCATTTCGTTCCTGCGCTACGAGAGCAAGGATGCGAGCGGGAACGCCAACCCCTTGGCGACCCGGCCCACCATTGCTGTCGCCACCGGCATCTCGCAATCGGGACGCTACCTTCGCGACTTTCTCTGGCAGGGATTCAACGAGGACGCGCAGGGACGCATCGTCTTCGAAGGAATGCTTCCGCTGGTCGGTGGTTCGCGCAAGACTTACACCAACTATCGCTGGGCAAAGCCGGGCGACTACTCGCGCCAGCAGGAGACGCACTACGCGCCGGGCGACCAGTTCCCATTCGCCTACGCCAGCATCACGGACCCTCTGACCGGAAAGACCGATGGGCTGTTGCGGAAGTGCACGCAGACGCGCACCTGCCCCAAGGTCTACCAGTACGACAGCCCGATCGAAGCGAACGGCGGGCGCACGTCCCTGCTCGTGACCGATGGCACCGGGCAAGGCGATACCGGTACCCGACAACGTGCGCCTCTTCTACGCGCCGGGCACGCAGCACACGCCGATGCCGGCCACCGAGGCCGCCGACCTGCAGCCTGACTATACGGTCGACCGGACCGTCGGCATTGACGATCCATCGGCTAACCCGTGGGCGCTGGTGTCGAGCACTGCGATGTACCGCGCCCTGCTCATGAACCTCGAAGGCTGGGTGAAGGGAACAGCGAAGCCTCTTGATAGCCGCTATCCGTCCGTTACGGATGGGACGCTGGCTGTCGCCACGTCGAATCCCGCAAGCACGGGCCGCCCCGATCTCGCAGCGGCCGGGCTACGTTACAACGGGGGATACAACACGTTGAGCGTGAACGACGAGTCAGTAAGCCCGCCGGTGCCAGGAGACCGGTACTACGTGGTGCCCCAACTGACCACCGACGCGCAGGGAAACGAGCGCGCGGGAGTCAAGATGCCGGACATCGCAGTGCCGTTGGCCACTTTCACCGGGTACAACTTGCGCAAGCAAGGCTACGTCGCCGGACAACAGAACGGGCTGAACAGCTCGCAACTCGCATTTGCAACGACACCCTCGACGCGCAAGCCCGGCGACCCCCGTAAAAGTGTGCAGGAGCTGTATGGCAGCAAGGCGGCCTATCTCGACGCGGTCAACCGCGCGGTTGATCAGTTGGTCGCCCAAGGTTTCATCCTTAAGTCGGGAACGGGCGGCGTGGATGACCCGGCCGAGTACCGCAATCGCGCGCAGATGCAAATTAAGCAGGCAGGACTCCAACAACTTCCTTAGCACGCGCGGATTGCAGGACCCGTAGGCATCGACGTCCCTCCGGGTTCTACAACATCCGCTAGGGAAGACGACGCGACTGTGGTGGACCGTATTTGATCAGCGTCGGGGTGTGCTGAGCGGTACGGCACCGCCGGCAATTCTTACCTACCATCGGCAATTATTACGCTGTGCGATTGCCATTCAACCGGCAGCGTGGCTCGCCGTCGCCATTGAAGCGGCGCAGAGCAATTCGAAGGCCAGAGAATCCACGCGGCCGCCCAGTTCTGCCGCGCGCGGCCCGGAACAAAGGCCGAGCAGCATCAGGCTCCGTCCTGCGCCGCGCGCCTCGCGTCTACGCAGCCAAGCAACGGCGGTTGACAGAGTCCGACAGAAAAAACCTACTCGCAAACGCGCCTTCGGCTGATGCAGCAATCGATGGCCCTTGGTCAACATGGCTCCTCGCTCCGGTACATGAGCGAACTTCACATCAACTACGAAGGAGAACCATCATGAGGTCGAGAAAATCGATCGCCTCGACGATCGCGGCCGCCACGGCGGTCACTATGATTGGTTTTGCGTACGCGCAAACAAGCACCGATCCGAGCAGATCTGGCGCCGCAACAGATCCGGCAGTTAACTCCACCGGCAACGCTACGCCCAAGAACACCACCGGCAACACTACCAACAACACCACCGGCAACACCACGGGCAACACCACCGGCAACACTACCTCCAACAACACTACCGGCAACACTACGCCCAACTACACCACCGGCAACACTACGTCCAACAACACCAGCGGCAACACTACGTCCAACAACAGCCCCGGCATGAATTCATCGAGTCAGATGAACAGGGAGATGAACAGGGCGCAAAATAACGCAGACACGGCGCAAAATAACGCAGCCACGTCGAGCGGGACATCCAATACCCGTTCCGTCAACAGGAGCGGTTCCACCACGGATACGACTGCCGTGGGTACGACAGGCAGCGAGCGGATGGCTCGTCCCGACCGCAACTGAGTTCGCGGTTCATGAACCACAACATGCGCTCGGTCGGGCACAGCCCCGACCGTTGCGCAAGCACCGCGCGTACTTTGGTTTCGTTGCTCCGCCACAAGGAGATCGCGAAAGCAACAGTGCTGGGCCTGGGCATAGGCGGGGTGCTATTGGCTGTGGCGTGCTGGTGGCCTACCCCCGCACTGATACGCCAGGACGCGGCACGCCCCACCCCGGAACTCATCCGGAAAGCGGATTTTCAGGGGCACCCTTCTTCCGATGACGTCCGTCGCATCGCGGATTGGATCGCCTCATCGAATGATGCCTCAGGTCATGCGTTTGTCGTAGTCGACAAACGGGAGGCGCAGCTCTACGTCTTCGATGCCGATGCGCGATTGAGCGCTTCGACTCCCGTGCTTTTGGGCAGTGCCCGCGGCGATGACTCGGTGCCGGGAATCGGAAACCGTCAGATTTCCGCCGTGCTGCCTGACGAGCGTACGACGCCGGCCGGACGCTTCGTCGGTGAGCGCGGGCACAACGCTAGAGGCGAGGACGTCATATGGGTCGATTACGATGCCGCCGTGTCGATGCATCGCGTCCTTACCTCGAATCCTGAAGAACGGCGGCTGGAGCGGCTAGCCACGCCAACCAGTGACGACAATCGGATTTCTTACGGTTGCATCAACATTCCAGTCGATTTCTACGAGGCTCACATTCAGCCTACGTTTGCAGGTGCCCCAGCCATCGTATATGTGCTCCCCGAGGTGCGCTCTGTGTCGGAGGTGTTTCGAATGCATGCCTCCGCGGATTGATTTGCACACCAGTTCACGCATTAGAACCCTTACGGAGTGCATCAATGCTCCATGGCCCGGCGCCGGCCGCGGCTACATATAAAAATATGAAGCAATAAAGTACCGCGGCATCTCCACGGTTGAGTATGGGAGTGAGCACACCACCGTTGCTTGCATGGCCAATGAAGTAGGCGAAGGCCATCTCGCCCGACAACACAAAAGCGACGGGTCGGGTGAAGAGCCCGAGCGTAAGCAGCGTGCCACCCACCAACTCGAGAATGCCAGCAAGGCCGGTCATTGACATGAGCGTCACGTTGCTCATGTTGGCGACCTGCGGGACACCTAACAATTTGGCCGAACCGTGCAACAAAAACAGATACCCCGAGACGATACGCAGTATGGAAAGCAGGCGTGGAGACCACGAAGATAGGTACGCGACCATGTTTCCCTCTTCTCTAAAAATTTCGGTTTTCGTCAAGGTGCGCGCCCATCGGGTTTTACGATCCCGGAGCGCCATACGTTCGGCGCCCTGACATTTCAAGCTGTAAAAAGGGTTGGATAGGCGACTCGCCCAAAGGTTCGACGCAGCCAACGTTGCCGTGTGATTTCGATTGGCCCGATATGCGCGTTCGGCGTGGCGTTTTATCTCTGCATGGACTCCTGTACCTGTAGGCACCGCTCCAGGAGGCGCGGCGCCGCCAGACGCTCGGCCCACGTGGCGAACGCATCGGTGGGGCCGCGCCAGCGCAATGTGTCCACATTGCGGAACAGTTTCGCATCGGACTCGAGCGTCGCCAGCTTTTTGAACAACAGCGCCTGCTTGCGCCGGGCGCCGAGCACGTTTTCCGGAAACGCTTCGATCTGTCCATATTGATTGAGCATGCGGGCCGCGGAGACCGCACCAATACCCGAAATGCCTGGATAACCATCGGCCGCATCGCCTACGAGCGCCAGATAGTCGGGGATCAATGCGGGCACAACGCCATACTTCGCTCGCACCGCATTGGCGTCCAGCATCCTGTTGGCGCGGCGATCCATTTGCACGACCCGGTCGCCTCGCACACATTGCGCGAGATCCTTGTCGACCGTCCAGATACAGACTTTGTCCACACGACGCGATCGCGCCGCAATGTTCGCGGCCGATGCCAGTGCATCATCCGCCTCCAACTCGACCATCGGCCAAACCACCACACCCATGGCGCCTAACGCGTCCTCGAGCGGATGGAATTGCATCCATAATGCCGGATCGATTCCTTCCCCGGTCTTGTAGTCGGGCCAGAGATCGTTTCGAAACGACTCGATGACGTGATCGGTGGCCACCCCGATATGTGTCGCGCCCTTCTCCAGCATCTGAATGACTGTCTGGAGCACGCCGACCACTCCGCCGTACGGGCGATCTTTGCCCTTCGTGAAGCGCCGCAATCCGTAGAAGTGACGGAAGAGCTCATAGGTGCCGTCGACCAGATGGACAACCATGCCTTGCAGCCCGGGAGGTGATTGGCCACCAATGTTGCGTCAGGCGTGCCGATCGGATTACGCCGAATCGACAGGCAGCTCCCGCGAGGTCACATCGCAGGTGAGCAACAGCGGCTCGGATTGGCGGAGAAATGGATCGTCTGCCGGGATCCGCGTCGCGTCAAGAGGTAATGCAATCGCCGCGCATGCGCTGGGCAGGTACAGCATTGGAACGGCCGAGACATTACGGCCTGCGACGATGCGATTGCATTTCGCTGCACGACTACGGATGACGCATGCATGAGTTGATGCGTGTGGATGGGTGATCCGCATACGTTGGGCGCCACCTCTTTGCAAGGCGATCGGATACTCATTCGGTAAGACTTGCCGCTCAGCGAACGCGCCTGCGAGCCCGGCGTGCTCCTTTCGTTCACGATCCGGGTCGCCATGTCAGTCGCCACCGACGCGGTTTTCGTGCGCAAGCCTACTGCGCTCGCCGAAGTGAAATCGATATTATCGAGGCCGTCTCGGCGCGCTGCGGCCCCGCAGAGACAGCGACATACCAGGTCTGGCGTCACGTCTCCTACGATTTCAAGCGACGGGTAGGCGCCGATGCCGCAGTCCAAGGGTGGGAGTGATTAATGTCTAAAGTTATGGCAATCGCGGTTGCCGGAATTTGGGGAAGTCTGGCGATCTACTCCGGCACCGGTGAGCCCTCGTGGCTCTCTAAGGGCGCTCTAAGCAGGGGCCCGCAAGAGGCCGCAGAGCCGACTAAGATGCACGCACGAGTTCAAACCATTGCCGCGTCAGAAACTCCGGGCGACCGCAATGAGTGAAACGTCCGTGCCGCGAGGCTAGCGGATACAATCTGATGGGCCCAACAGTTGCCGATGCGCTCGTCGATCGCCTGCAAGTGTGGGGCGTCGATCGTGTTTTTGGCTACCCCGGCGACGGTATCGACGGGATTATCGGTGCGCTCGATCGTAGTGAAGGACGGATTGCATTCATTCAGGCGCGACACGAGGAAGCGTGCGCCTTCATGGCCTGTGGCCACGCAAAGTTCACTGGCCGGCCTGGTGTCTGCTTGGCGACTTCGGGACCAGGCGCAATACATCTACTGACGGGACTCTACGACGCGAAGGCGGACCACCAGCCGGTGGTTGCCATTGTCGGTCAAAAGCCCCGCGGAGTGCTCGGTGGCGATTTCCAGCAAGAAGTAGATCTCGTCGCGCTGTTCAAGGACGTCGCCCACGAGTACGTGCAAATGGTCGTGGCCCCGGCGCAATTGCGCCACGTCATCGACCGCGCATTCCGCATCGCGACAGCGCGGCGCGCGCCGACCTGCGTCATCGTCCCGCAAGACGTGCAAGCTTTGGCGGAGGAAAAGCCTTCCCACGTGGCCGACACCATCCACTCCGGCGCTGGTTACTCAGCGCCTCGCGTCGTGCCCGAGGCGCCCGATCTCGCACGCGCGGCCGACGTATTAAATGCGGGTGAGCGCGTCGCGATGCTTATAGGCGCCGGTGCCGACGGCGCTGCCGATCAAGTGCTCGCCATGGCCGATAAGCTCGGCTGCGGTGTGGCCAAGGCGTTGCTGGGGAAGACTGTGTTGCCCGACGATCTGCCTTTCGTCACGGGGGGCATCGGCTTTCTGGGAACCAAGGCGTCATACAAGATGATGCAATCTTGCGACACCCTCTTCATGATCGGTTCCGGATTTCCCTACGCCGAGTTTCTTCCCGAGGAGGGCAAAGCGCGCGGAGTGCAAATCGACATCGATGCCCGAATGCTGAGCCTGCGCTATCCGATGGAAGTGAACCTTGTCGGCAATAGCGCTGAGACGCTCGCTGCGCTGCTCCCCCTGGTGCGACAAAAGACCGATCGCGCCTGGCGGGCGAAGATCGAGCGAGACGTCGCCGATTGGTGGCAGACATTGGCAAAGCGTGCAGACAGCGATACTGTGCCCCTCAATCCGCAGCGTGTCTTCTGGTCGCTGTCACCGCGCCTACCCGACAACGCGATGCTCGCCTGTGACACCGGTTCGACGGTGCACTGGTTTTCGCGCGACCTCAAAATGCGGCCTGGCATGCATGCGGCGCACTCGGGCGGCCTGGCGTCGATGGGAGCAGCGATTCCCTATGCGATCGCGGCGAAGTTCGCCCACCCGGAGCGTCCTGCACTGTGCTTTGTCGGCGATGGCGCCATGCAGATGAGCGGGATGGCGGAGCTCATCACCGTCGCACGGTACTGGCGCCAGTGGCGCGATCCTCGTTTCATCGTGCTCATCGTCAATAATCGTGACTTGAACATGGTGACGTGGGAGCAGCGGATCCTGGAGGGAGACCGCAAGTTCGAACCGTCGCAGAACCTGCCGGACGTTGCGTACGCCGATTATGCGCGGATCCTCGGATTGCACGGCCTCCGCGTAGACGATCCCGGAACAATCGAAGACGCGCTGGACGCCGCGCTCGCTTCGGACCGTCCGTTCGTGCTGGACGTGGTGTCCAACCCGGACGTCCCCCTGTTGCCACCGCACATTTCACTCAAGCAGGCGCGCAATTACCTGAAGGCGCTTGCCAAGGGTGATTCCCGCGCCGCAGGAACTGTTCGCGAATCCATCAAGCAACTTTTCACATAGGACCAACGGATCGAAGCGTCGCTCGTTGCTGGCAGCGGGCACCGGGGTCAGACCGCCTCACCGAGGCTGTTGATTTCCCGCGCCTGGCTCGAAATTGGCTGAAACTCCCGGGGCTGCGCGGCCGGCGAGGAAATGCGCAAGAAGCGCTACCGGCCTGCCCGTCGCGCCCTTGTCCTCGCCGCTTTTCGTTGCCGTCCCCGCGATGTCAAGGTGCACCCACGGATAGCGTTCGGTGAAACGCGAAAGGAAACATGCTGCGGTGATCGCACAGTCGCCGTGCGGACCGACGTTCGCGAAATCCGCGATGCTCGACTTGAAAGTATTCTGATACTCGTGCCACATCGGCATGTGCCAGCCGCGATCCCACGCGCTGTCGCCGGCCTCGAGCACCTCGCGCACGAGCGCGTCGCTGTTGGAGAACACACCGGTCGCGATCTCGCCGAGCGCGCTTACGATCGCGCCGGTAAGCGTCGCGACATCGACGAGCACCGCCGGCTTGTACTTCTCGGCATAGGTGAGCGCATCGGAAAGAACGAGCCGGCCCTCGGAGTCGGTATCGAGGATTTCCACGGTCCGGCCGGACATCGTTGTCACGACGTCGCCCGGCTTGATCGCGTTGCCATCGGGCATGTTCTCCGCGGCAGGGATGATGCCGACTACGTTGAGCTGGAGCTTCATTAGCGCGGCCGCGTGCACGGCGCCGAACACGCTCGCCGCGCCGCACATGTCGAATTTCATCTGCTCCATCTCTGACGAGGTCTTGATGTTGATGCCACCCGAGTCAAAGGTGATTCCCTTGCCGACGAGGACGACCGGCAGCGCCTCGCGGGCGCCGCCGCGGTACTCCATGACGATGAGCTTCGGCGGCTGGCGGCTGCCGCCCGCCACCGAAAGAAATGCGTTCATGCCGAGCTTCTCGATGTCTTCTTGGTCGAGAATATTTACCTCGAAGCCGTGGCGGCTGGCGAGCTCCCGCGCTTGATCCGCCAAATACGTCGGGGTGCAAACGTTGGCGGGCAGGTTGCCCAGATCCCTGGCGAGCGTGACGCCCTCGGCTATCGCGACAGCCCGATGAAGGGCGGACTCGGCCGCAGACGCCTCCAAGCGATCCGCAACGTGGAAGACTACTTTCCTGAGTTGGCGCTTCTGTTTCGGCGGCTCACTCTTGAGCTTGTCGAAGCGGTACATGCCGTCCATGACGGCAAGCACTGCCTGCTCGATCTTCCACGCGACGTTGCGGCCATTCAGGGGAAGCTCGTTGAGGCAGAGCGTCGCCTCCGCGGCTCCCGTCGTGCGCAAAGTACTCGTCGCCGCGCCGAGCGCGGCGTGATAGCTGCTCTCGATGAATTCCTGCTCGGGACCGAGGCCGACAAGAAGCACGCGCTCGGACGCCGCTTCCGGGATGCCCGTGAGGAGCAGCGTCGTGCCCAGCTCGCCTTCGAAGTCTCCTCGGCTCAGGGCTCCATCGAGCGCGTGGCCAGACGCGGTATCGAGCTCGGTCGCCCCCGGCGCCAGCTTGCCGCCCTCATACACTCCGACCACGACGCAGCCGGTGCGCTGTTGGTGGAGGCTTCCGCCCGTTACGCCAAATTCCATGAAGCAGTCATGGCGCTGGGCGTTGCGCAGCGCCGCCTGCGGTGTCTGCGATACGGCGCGCGAACACGCCAAGGACTTCGCGGTAAAGTAAGTCGCCCATCACCTGGTCTTCGTTCCCCGCGTCGATGTTCGGGTTGATGTTGACCTCGATGAGGTAGACGCGGTCATCGACTTGCTTGAGATCGGCTCCGTACAAGCCGCGGCCGACGAGGTTGGCCGCCCGAACAGCCATGTTGATCACCTGCTCGGGTGCCTCGCCGATGGCGAGCGCTTCGGTCTTGCCCTCGACCATCTCTTGCTGGCCTTCAACCACTTTGTTTATCTTCCAGTGGCCCGGAGCCATGAAGTACTTGGCGACGTACAGCGGCCGCCGATCATAAACGCCGACGCGCCAGTCGAAGTCGCTCGGTAGCCACTCCTGCGCGATGAGAAGCTCCGACTGGTTGAAGAAACGCTCCGCTTCCTTGCGCAGACTGTCTTCGGATTCGATCTTCACGACGTCGAGCCCGAAGCCGCTGTCGGGCAGCTTGAGCACCAACGGCAGACCAAGCGTCGGAACTACTTCGGCCACGTTGCCGCGGTGCATGATCAGCGTGCGTGGCGTGGAGATGCGGTGCCGGTTCAGCAACTCCTGCATAAAGACCTTGTTCCCGCACTTGAGGACGGACTCCGGGTCGTCCACGACGGGCATGCCAAGCGATTCCGCCTTGCGCACGAACTCGTAGATGATTCCCTCGGGGCTCGCGCGGTTGAAAAGGCCATCGAACTCAGGCAGGCGATCCAGGGCGTCGGGGCCGATGAGTTCCGCCTCCAATCCTACGAGCGGCGCCGTCTTCACGAACCGCTGCAGCGCTTCCTCGTTGGAGGGCTTGTGCGGTTCGTTCGGGTCCCAGAGGATGGCCAGTCGCGGCCGGCCCTTTTTGCCACCCTGGCGCTTGGTGACCGGGGTTTCGGCCATGAACGAGTTGACCGCCTCGATAAGGAGCGAGCGGTTCTGCAGCGGGATGTCCGCAAGGCCCAAGGCCTGCAGGGCATCGAGACGCCAGCTTCCCTCTGTGCGGACAAAAAGCGCTCGCAGCAACGGCGCGCGCACCCTCGCGAACAGCTGCTCGGCGAGGGCTTGGTGGGTGGGATGTTTTCCGAGGTAGACATCGAGCTGGAAACGCTCGCTCTCGTCGTGATGCAACGTCTCCTGCACCAGCGGTTGAATCTCGGTCTCGAGCGCGCGCACGTAGGACTCGGCCCTTAAGTCCTCGATGGTTTTGATGCCCGGGACGGGGCGCTGGCCGCGCGCCTCCGCGACGAGCGACACGTAGTAGCCGCGTCCTTGGTAGCGGCCGGTGCGGCACAGGTTGAGCACCCGCACGGCGCCGTCGTTACCGATCTCCGGTTCGGCGAGGTAGCGGCGCGCCGTCAGGACGCTAGCGTTCGCAATCTCGAACCACTGCTGATTCTGATCGGTGACGATGACCGTTTTCACCCGAGGGTCTCCCTGCATGCCTGCTGCTCGGCGCTGCCCTTTTGGGCCAAGCGGCTATTTGAACGCGGTGCTATCGCGACTTGCGGCGTGCGCGCCATTTCGCTCTCCCAGCGCTGGTGAATGTGCTTGTATACCGTGCCACTGGCTGGGCGCCGAGTCGATGCACGCCGATACTTCTGTCGGACTAATGCGGATATGCACAGGGCGGGATCCATTTTGGCCCGACGCGTCAAGGCCGAAAGATGTCTCCCCGCGCAAGACACTCGCAGAGATCTCCATAGACTTCGCGCAGGCGCGGCCGGCTGCAGTCCTCGCCCGCGGCTTGAAGGATCCGACTCGCGAGCGTGCCGTGCTCCAGGATGAACTCGACGTGGCCACGCCAGGGCCCCGTCTCGGCCGCGAGCAAGTTTCGCCAAAGGTCCCCGGCGCGGCACGTCCGCAAAGGCTGCCCCAGCAAGCCGAAGTATTCGCAATCGTCGATCGTCGCATCCTCCGCCATGTGGACGGTACGGGTGAGCGTTGTCGCGAGCTGATCCGTCGCAATGCTCTGCTGCGCGGAGAGGCTCGACGTGCGTTCCTCGTAGAGCGATTTCACCAACGCGACGATCGCCCCGGCAATCGCAATGTCGGCGGCCGGGCACTCTTGCGTGTCGGCGAGGCGAATCTCGATGGCGCTGCGGTCGAAGCGTGGGATTGCGCCGCGCGCGTTCAACCACTCGTAGCGCAAGAGCCCGGCCGGATCTTCCGTATGAATCTCGTCATACATTGGCTGGAGAACCGCCTGCTGATACTCGGCGTGGGTTGCCACGGTGTCCGGAATCACATTGCCCGTGATGCTTGGGAATCGGCTCGAGTTCGCGGCGTACACCGCGAGCCGATGGTCCCGGGATCCGCTGTGGCGGCCGTCCGCAATGGGTGAACTCGCAGCGAGCGCAGGCACGAGAGGGAGCACAAGCCTCACGGCCGCGTGCAGGCGCTCGAATTCGCCGTCGCCGGCGAACGGGAGATTCACGTGCATGCTCTGGATGTTCGACCAGCCGTGGCGGAAGCAATCGAAGATCCGATGGTATTCGTGATAGATTCGATCGTCAGCCCCGCGTCCGAGCGTCGTCTCCCGCCGCGGATCCATCCATGGATGCATTCCCGTAGGCATGAGTCTCGCACCGTCAGCTGCGAGCTTCCGGTTGGCGGCCTCGATAGCCTTGTGAAACGCGTCGGCCAAGCCTTCCATCGTTGGCACCGGAAGCGTGTTGCGAATTTCTGCCACGTGCCCGGCGAGCTCGTTGCACCAACCCATCGGCGACGGGAATTCCGGTTGCATGTCGATCACCGGATTGTCCAGCAGGCGCGACGCCAGCGGCATGACTTCGAGGCTGCTCGTGCCGACGATTGCATACTCCAGCTCGATGCCATAGGCTGCAAACGCGGGAATAACCCACCGGGCCGTCATGGCGCCGCTATTCCGTTACGATCGCGGATCCTGCGCAGGAAGACGCCAATGATCTCGTGGTACAGAGCGTCCTTCAGGATCGCATCTTCGTTTCCCGCATCGATATTTGGATTGTCATTGACTTCCATGACGTAACACTTGCCGTCTACCTCCTTTAGATCGACTCCGTACAACCCGTCCCCGATGAGATTGGCGGCACGCAGCGCCGTCTTGACGACGGCTTCGGGCGCCTCTCCCACGGTGAGTGTCGCGGTCGAGCCCTCGAGCTTGCGTTGCGCCTCTCGTTTGACTATCTGCCAATGACCCGGCGCCATGAAATACTTGCACACATAGAGTGCGCGCCGGTCCAGTACGCCCACGCGCCAGTCGAACGAAGTCGGGAACCATTCCTGCGCGAGTACGAGCTCGGACTGCCTGAGCAGCGAACTCAGCGCGTCCTCCAGTGCGTGGCGCGTTTCCACCTTGAATACGCCGAGCGAAAACGCGCTGTCTGGACTTTTAAGGACGCAAGGCAGCCCTAGTTCCTTCACGACGGAGTCGGCATCGGTGTGCCGGTCCACGGTCATGGTTCTTGGCATCGGAATGCGCTGGCGTGCGAACAGCTCGTTTAGAAACACCTTGTTCGTGCAACGCATGATGGAATCGGGATCGTCGATGACAACAAGGCCTGCCGCAGCCGCCGCGCGCGCCATTTCGTATGTGTAATGGTTGACCCTCGTTGTATCGCGGATGAATAGTCCGTCGAACTCGCTGAGACGGTCACCATCATTGCGGGTGATGACCTCAGCCCGCGCGCCCCGTGATGCTGCCAGACGCAGAAAGTGATCGAGCGCTTCCTGATTGGATGGAGGGTCGGGCTCGTCTGCGTTATGGAGTATCGCCAAGGCCGGCTGCGCTGCCGACGTCCGGCGCGTCGAAGTCCGACGCTTGCGAAGGTAATCCTCGGCGGCCATGGCAACGAACTTGCGACTGTCGGGCTCCAAGTCGAGCAAGCCCAGGGCTCGCGCGCGCGACGTACGCCACGCACCGTCGGACTTCTCGAACGTAACCCGCAGAATCGGGACCGGCAAGGCTTGGAAAACCCGTCGCGCAAGTTCGTCGCGGGCACCCGCAGGATCGCGTCCAAACGTTACATCGATCGTCAATTCGCTATCCGGATGGTCGCGGAGAACGTCCTGAAGCGCCGCAACGAATTCCGGCCGGGTTAAAGCGGTGGGCTGCGTGCCGCAATGCAAGTCACCGACCGATTTCATCTCTGGCAGCGGCCGCTGGCCCCGCGCCTCGGCCAGCAACGATACATAGTAGCCGCGGCTTTGGTACCGATCCTGCCGACAGAGATTGATGATCTGAGCACGCCGACCTTCGATGTGGGGCGCGCCGGCGAGATATTCGCGCGCGGACACTACGGTCGCACCGGGAATGGTCCATGGAAAATCGCGCGGGTGGTTGACGACGACGAACGAACTTTCAGAGGTCATGGTCGTTTCGGGGATAGATGACAAGCAGGTTGGCGTCGTGGGTGACTATCCCGAGGAGTATCGCCGCGGTGACACGGTCGACGCTGAGCCAGTATTGCAGCGCCGTTCCATAGCGATGCGGTTGGTAGGGGTCCACTACCAGCACCTTGCGCTTGCGTTCGTTCCATCCTGCCAGTACGACGAAGTGTCCCGCCGGCGTTCCGCGGACGTCGTCGGGCTCGTCGTTGCTTCCAAACTCACGCTTGGACCGGTAGAGAAATGTCGAACTCAGACCCGTGAGCAACGGGATCCGCCTGCGCAAAAGCGCGTGGACGAGGTGCTGCGATAAATTCACCAGACGGATGCGGCCACCGAGATTCAGGAAATCAAGGTAAGCCTCCGTTGCGTCCTGGACGCGCCGGTCGGTCTTTGCCATTCGCTGGAGAGTGAGGCGTTCGCGAAGATCTATATTCGGCTCGGTGAACCACGAGGGGTCGAACACCGTCACGTTGTAAGTGTAGATACGCGCATTAAAACCGTTGCGCAACGCATCGCACCCCAGGAAGACCGCGTAGGTGCCTCCTTCGTCTAGCCATTGCATCCGCTTGATAACGACATGCAGCGGCTCGTTCCTGCCCCAATACCGGTAGATCGCATGGAGGCAGGTCGGTCCGCAACTGGTTTCGTTGGGCTGCGGGAGCGTGGTGATGTCGAGTCGAAGTGCATCTCCATCGGTGCGCGGAAGGTCGTAGCCCAGTAAAGTCGCCGCTTCTTTCACCTTGGCAGAATGCAAGATCGGTGCCCGTCGCCATAGCCGGTCATCAGCCTATTGTGATGAAGGAGGAGACTTACAATTCGGCTGGCCGAAAATACCTCCGTTCCTTCGACAGATGTGCAAACTCGGCGGGCGGATGACGCCCCGTCCCGGTATCAGCGCGAATCAACTGGCCGAAAGACGCGAGTTGAACAGTCGATAAATAAAGCGCACTTGCCAAGCGCTCGTTTTCGGACGCATCTCGGTAATCCGGCCACAAGGAATGGTTACGCGCGCAGCTGCCGAAGGAACGGCGCAGTCCTGCTCCCCGCCGAGTCGGCCACGACGGCCGGCGGCCCTTCGACAACGATGCGCCCGCCGTCGTTTCCCGCGCCCGGCCCCATGTCGATCACCCAGTCGCATTGTGCGATGACGCTAATGTCGTGTTCGACGAGGATGACCGTGTTGCCAATGTCGACCAGCGCCTGGAGCTGCAATAGCAGCTTTTCGACGTCCCAGGGATGGAGGCCGGTTGTGGGCTCATCCAGCACATAGAGGGCGTCCCCACGGGCGGCCCTCTGCAGTTCCGTCGCAAGCTTGATGCGCTGCGCCTCACCCCCGGACAGCTCGGTGGCCGGCTGGCCCAAGCGCAAATAGCCAAGCCCTACCTGCTGCAACACATGCAGCGGGCGCAGAACGGGCGCGACGCCGGAGAAAAAGGCGACGCTCTCATCCACAGTCAATTGCAGGACTTCAGCCACGTTCCTTTTGCGATAGCGGATTTCCAGCGTCTTGGCGTTGAATCGCGCTCCGTGGCACGTCGGGCACGGCGTGTAAACACTCGGCATGAACAGCAACTCCACCATTACGAAGCCCTCGCCCTCGCAATGCGGACACCGTCCCTTGGCGACGTTGAAGGAAAAGCGTCCTGCGTCATAACGTCGCCGTCGCGCCGCAGGCGTAGCGGCGAAAAGCTCGCGCACGGGGTCAAACAGGCCCGTATACGTCGCGAGATTCGAGCGCGGCGTGCGCCCGATAGGCTTCTGGTCGACACGGATCAGGCGCCTGACGTTCCCCAATCCGCCGGCGAGATGACCACGCGTTGGTTCCAAACTCGCGCGTTCCAGCGGATCGAGTTCATTGTCGTCGTCGCCGGCCGCGTGCCCCAGAGCGCCTCTCACCAACTCGACCAAGGCTTGCGTCACTAACGTGGACTTGCCGGATCCCGAAATGCCGGTCACTGCAGTGAGCACGCCGAGTGGGAACGACACGTCAAGGTCGCGTACGTTGTTGCGCGTGACGCCAACGAGTCGCAGCCATCCCCCTGGGGTCCGTTGGTGCCGAGTCGTGTCCGCCGTATTGCCGACGAGGTAGCGTGCGGTAAGTGAATCGCGGTTGTCGACAATCCCCGTGGGCGGGCCGCTGTAGACTATTCTGCCGCCATTGGTGCCCGCCTCGGGCCCGACGTCGACAATCCAATCCGCGCGGCGCATGACCGCGAGGTCATGCTCGACGACGAACAGAGAGTTGCCTGCAGCCTTGAGGCGATCGAGCGCGCGCAGCAGCGCTTCGGTATCCGCCGGATGCAGCCCGGCGGAGGGTTCATCCAGGACATACACGACGCCGAAAAGGCTGGACCGGATCTGAGTCGCAAGACGCAAACGCTGCAGCTCGCCAGGAGACAACGTCGGTGTGCTGCGTTCGAGCGTAAGGTACCCCAGTCCCAGATCGAGCATGATCGCCATGCGGGCGCAGAGATCTTCCGCAATACGTCGCGTCACTTCCGCCTTCTCGGGGTGGGTCCGCTGCAGGTGCAGCAACCGCGAGGAACGGGATTGGGCATAGGGGTGGAAGATCTCGCCGAGCCGTCGCAATGGAACGCGTGAAATCTCCGCGATGTCCAGCTCGGCGAATTTCACGGATAGCGACTCGCGACGTAGACGCTTGCCCTTGCACAGCGGGCAGCTCGCGCCGACCATGTACTGCGCGGCACGCCGTTTCATCATTGGGCTGTGCGTCGTGGCAAACGAATGCAGCACGTGGCGCCGCGCACTGCTGAAGGTTCCCATGTAACTTGGCTCCTCCTTGCGCCGCAACGCCGCCCGAGTCTCTTTCAGATCGAATCCCGCGTACACGGGGACCTGAGGTTGCTCCTCCGTGAATAGAATCCAGTCGCGAGTCTTCTTGGGGAGATCGCGCCAGGGGACGTCAACGTCGATCCCCAGCGTGGTCAGAATGTCGCGCAGGTTCTGGCCCTGCCAGGCGGTCGGCCACGCGGCCACCGCGCGCTCGCGAATGGTCAGCGAAGCGTCCGGCACCAAGGTTTTTTCCGTCACTTCGTACGTACTGCCAAGGCCATGGCACTTCGGGCACGCTCCTGCTGGGGTGTTCGGAGAAAACGACTCGGCGTAGAGCAGTTCCTGGCCTTGCGGGTAATCGCCCGCGCGCGAATAGAGCATCCGCAGCAAGTTCGAGAGCGTAGTCACGCTGCCCACCGATGAGCGCGTGGTAGGCGAGCCACGCTGTTGCTGTAAAGCCACGGCCGGCGGCAAGCCGTCGATTTCGTCGAAATCTGGAGCTCCGAACTGGTGAAAGAGGCGTCTCGCGTACGGGGCCACGGATTCGAGATAGCGGCGCTGTGCTTCCGCGTACAGCGTGCCAAAGGCGAGCGAGGACTTTCCGGAGCCGGACACTCCGCTGAAGACCACCAAGGCATCTCGCGGAATCTCCAGCGAGACATCCTTCAAATTGTGCTCGCGCGCGCCGCGCACCCTCACGTAGCCGAGGCGATGCGAGACTTCTTCCGTATTCTGGCCGTTTCCATCCGGCATACTTGTCGCCCCTGGTTGTTTACGCATACTTCGCGGCAGCCCGCGCATACGCGCAAGCCCATCGCTGAACGGCTCACCATCGGAAGGGACAATCGACCATGCACCGGCGATGCATGTGACGTCATAGGTGGAAGCCGCACGGCACTGTCGGACGAACGCTGTTTCGCGTGGGGTGAGCGGCAACCCTCGGTCCCGCTGCGACCTATGGCCTACCGCTTCGGAGGTTCCCCAGAGGGCCAAACCGTCTGGTGTCACGGGGCGGATATGCGGCCGGAGTGCGCGTCCACGTATCGCCGACCGCGATATCCGGTCGCGACCTACATGCGCGAAATCGCGGCCTGTGCATGATTCAACATGTCAAAAGACCGCAACCATACGAATCGGTGTCCCTCCTATGCAGAGCGTCACTCCTGCCCTTCTCGAGCCACAAACGCGGCTGCAAAAAATCGTGTGGGCTCTTGGATACTCGGTCGCTCTCGCAACGACACTCGTCCGACACGATATTCGAGGCGAGCTGCTCGACGAGTTGATCGGCAGAGCAAATGACCTGCTTCGACTCCTGGATATCGAGGTCAACCGGACGCCTTCGGGATCACCGGAACTGCGCGAATTTCGAGCCCTGATGACGAGCGAGCTCTTCAGGATCTCCACGCCTATTGCCGGCGCGCGCACGCTGCACTAGCGCGCCAGGGATCCCGGCCGATAAGGAGATCGCATATGCCAAGTGTTGGGACACTTTGGAGTTTAGCGAAGGAATCCGTGGTCGCCTGGATCGACGACTTCGCGCCGAGCATGGGCGCAGCAATCGCTTATTACACTGCGTTTTCGATCGCCCCTCTGCTTGTCATCATCCTGGCCATCGCGGGACTGGTCTTTGGCAGGGAGGCGGCGGAAGGCTATCTCTTCGCCCAGATGTCGGGATTAATCGGGACCGAGGGCGGGAAAGCGCTACAGTCGATGGTGCAAAGTGCGAATTCGACCTCGGAAGGCATCATCGCCACTGTGATCGGCCTGGTACTTCTCCTGGTCGGCTCGACCACGGTATTCGCCGAGCTGCAAACCGATCTCGACCGTATCTGGAAAGCGCCTGCGGTGAAGGCGCCTGAGGGACTCTGGGGGCTTTTGCGTAGTCGCGTGCTGTCGTTCGGTATCGTCGTGAGCATTGGCTTTCTCATGCTCGTATCTCTGGTGTTGAGTGCAGCTCTGGCGGCGCTTAGCGACTGGTGGGGGGGGTACCTCGAAGGTTTCGAGTGGCTGCTGCACCTCCTCGACTTTGTTGTCAGCCTCGCGATCGTGACGCTCCTGTTCGCCCTGATGTACAAGATCCTGCCCCGAGTGAAGATTGCCTGGCGCGACGTTTGGGTCGGTGCGCTGGTCACTTCGTTCCTGTTTGCGGTAGGCAAGGTCGCCGTCGGACTGTACATCGGCAAGGCTGCGATTGCGTCAAGCTTCGGCACGGCTGGTGCGCTCGCCGTGCTGCTCATATGGGTGTACTACTCAGCGCAAATCTTCCTGCTCGGAGCAGAGTTCACTTGGGCGTTTGCACATCGCTTGGGCTCGCGGCGCAATATGGACCAGCCCGCCACCGCGAAAGAAGTTTTGGCCACCGCATCTGCGCCCGGTGGTGAGCCGTCGAATCAGACGGCACGCACGCCGGAAGTCCCGCTGGCGGCTGGGCTCGATCGGCCCGACACGACGAGCCCATTGGCATGGACGAGCCTCTGTCTGGCTGTCGGCGCCGTCGTCGGCGCAGCTTTGGCAAGCACACGTGGCCGGCGTGGTGAGGATAGCGACCGCACGAGCCTCTGGGCGCTCATTCGAGAGGCGCTGGCACCATCCAGCGGATCTTTGAACTAGCGCCCAGCGTATCGAAAGAAAAATGCGCCGGACTTCGCTCCGCTTCGGCAAGGGATTCAAGATAGCGCTTGGAAATGCGCGCAGCCAGGCAGCAACAATGGTTATCGCGCCCGGCGACGCTGAAGGCCACGCAGGAAACAAGCATATGGGCGCCGACCAATGGCTGCTCGTCGTAAGCGGTGAAGGTCGCGCCACGATCAACGGCCATCGCTATCGACTCAGGCCGAGCGTCCTGCTGTTAATTGAGCGAGGCGACCGCCACGAGATTCGCAACGATGGCACGGCAGCGCTCGTAACGCTGAATCTCTATGTCCCACCCGCATACCACGCAGATGAATCCGAGCGACCCGCAGGCAGGCCGGCGGAAAGAGGAAAGCCTCCACGCCGGTCGACGAATTAAGCCGGAGGTTCTCATCGAGTGCTCGTCGAGTTCGCCGTTAGCCCGCGCGATCGGGTGAGCCATGTGCGGCCGCTACGAACTCCACGCGCATCCGGCCGCGTTGGCGCTCGCGTTCGGCTTGCGCTACCCACCCGAGATTGGACCTCGCTACAACATAGCGCCGACGCAGCTGGTTCCGATAATTCGGATCAACGGGGCCGGGGAGCGAGAGCTAGCGCAGGTCCGATGGGGGTTGGTTCCCTTCTGGGCAAAGGACGCATCGATTGGAAGCAAGTTGATCAATGCGCGAGCGGAAACCATAAGCGCCAAGCCCGGTTTCCGCGACGCCTACCATAGTGCACGCTGTCTCATTCCAGCGTCAGGTTTTTACGAGTGGGCGAAAATGGCCGACGGCACCAAGCAACCAGTTCGCATCGCAATGAAGGATGATGGTGCATTCGCATTTGCCGGGCTATGGGCGAAATGGGGAGGAAGGAGCGATCCCCCTCTATTGACATGCACTATCGTGACCACCGAAGCCAACGAGCTTTGTCAGAAAGTTCATGATCGCATGCCGGCGATCCTTGCTCCGGAGAATTACGCGCGATGGCTCGACGTCACAGACCGCGATCCCGCCGATCTCTTGAGGCCGTATCCGTCTGCATTGATGCAGGCCTATCCGATCTCCACCCGCGTGAACACCCCGAAGAACGACGACGAGGCGATTATCAGCCCGATGTCGATTGCATGGGGCGACGCCAGCACTGGGCCTCAGCTATCGGATCGGGTGACCAGTTAGAAAGGTGCCAATCGCGCGCTCGCTGCTTACGGTCCCGGGACCGGCTTCCGGAGTCTTTTGGGGACGGTCAGAGACACCCATGCCGGAGTGTGGTCGCTCGGCTTTTCCAACCCGCGAAAAGAACTGTCTACGCCAGCATCGACGAGGCGCTCCCGTAGCGCGGCGTTCAGCAGAATGAAGTCCAGCCGGAAACCCTTGTTTAGTTGATAAGCCTTGTCGTTCACCCAGAACGTATACATCTTCTCCGCCGGATACAGTTCCCGTGCCGCGTCCGTCCAGCCTTGAGCCAACAGCCGACGGAAGGCATCGCGTGTCGCGGGCTGCATGACCGCGTCCGCACGCCAGCGGGAGGGATTATAGATGTCGAAGTCTGTGGGAATTACATTCAAATCCCCGGCGAGCGCCACAGGTGCGGTCGACTGGGATAGAGCCTTCGCGTAGGCGATCAAGCGGGAGAACCATTTCAACTTGTAGTCATAGTTGGACGACGGAACGGGATTGCCGTTGGGCAAATACACGGAGGCAACGTTGATTCCCTTCGCTTCGGCTTCCAGGTAGCGGGCCTGGATGTCGGCCGCATCGTCAGGAATGCCCCGGCGAATTTCCACCGGGGTTTCGCCTTTGGAGAGTATTGCGACGCCGTGATGGGACCGCTGGCCGTGCCACACTGCGCCGTAGCCAGCCGCTTCGATGGCACGAATCGGGAACTTGCTGTCATCCGTTTTGAGTTCTTGCAGACACACAATGTCCGGGCGCTTCTCGCGCAGCCAATCCAGGAGTCGCGGGAGGCGCCCGTTGACGCCGTTTACGTTGTAGGTGGCAAGAGTGCACAGAGCGGCAGGGGTGCGGCTCCTTTTCTCCGGCGCCTTAATTTTTTCGTCCTCAGCCCTTGCTGCGTGGGTCAACACGGCGTCTATTCTTGCCCGCGATCTTTCCGGAGCCATACTACTTGATAACAAGCTAAGTACGTTTGTTGGCCGCGACCATGCTCGCTCCAGCTATTGCATGAAACGGAAATGGCCGCGCGTCGGCGGCCATTTCGCCATGCGGTCACTTCGCGGCTATTTGGTCGGTCCCGGAACGGCAGGAGACATGGTTCCCCCCGCCTTGTCCTGGGTCCGAGTAGCAGCCGCGGCGCTTGAGCCGTAGCCATAGATTTGGTTGACTTCGGCCGGCGTGAGACCTTTCCGGTTCTTGTCAGCCAAGTCCCAGCGGCGACCCGCTTCGTTCATATATTCCTCGCGCGTAATGTACCCATTGTTCAACTTGGATTGATCGCTCATCCACGTCGAAAAGGATCCCGATGGTGCGGTCCGCGAGTTGGTATTGTCCGCTTGCGCTAAGACCGAACTTGCGGCGACCGCCAAGGCCGCTGCGACAATGAATTGGGAAGCCTTCTTTCGTTTCATGTTTTCTCCTCAACGAATGGGACTGCGTTGTGCCCTTGCGCGTAGTGGCGCCAAGGCTATGGGAACGCTCACAGGGTTTCGCCACGCACCCGCGGCCATGCCCGGCCGTTCGTTTTGTTCGCTCATTGTCGTTCTCCTCGGCGTGCGTGAGTACGCGATTGCGGAGCTTAATGTGCGATGTGTCGACGTCGTATAAGCATTTGTCCGAATGCGTCGTAGTCCGAAACGCAAACTATTTTGTGCGCGCGTACAAGATACGGTTTCCGCGGCTTCGCTGCGGGATAGGTACGCCGACCGAGGTCAGAAATTGCGCAGATGTTTGCGCGGTCGACGGCTGAAGAGACGCGATAGTGCGAATGTAAGCGACGTCTTACGTCGTAAGCAGCGTTGCCGCAGTTGGTCGTTCAGTTTCAGAGGTGCAAACTCGGCTCGCTGTGTGGCGCCCGCCGCACCTTTCCGAACCGAGGACCATATGCCAAATAGCCGAGCCACTTCCGCCGCAAGCAATACGGAAAATCAAGACGCCATCGAGTTGCTTGCGGCTGATCACAAAGAAGTCAAGTCGATGTTCAAGGAATTCGAATCATTGAAGGAGGATGGGTCCGACGATGACAAGAGGGCCCTGGTCGAGCGCATTTGCGCGGCCCTGACAATCCATGCAACGGTGGAGGAGGAAATTTTCTACCCGGCCGTACGCGCGGAGATCGATGACCAAGACCTGATGGATGAAGCGGACGTCGAACACGCGTCGGCCAAAGAGTTGATCGCGCAGCTGGAGGAGGCCAGCCCGGGTGACGACCATTACGACGCAAAGGTGACAGTATTGGGCGAACTCATCGACCATCACGTCAAGGAAGAAGAAGGGCAGATGTTCCCCAAGGCGAAAAAGGCGATCGACACGGAGGCCGTGGGTGCCGAATTAGCCGCCCGAAAGGCCGAACTGGAAGCCGAGTTGGGCATCGGCGAACCGATGCCGCCCGCTGCGACCAAACGTAAGCCGTCGACGAACTCGAACAAGCGCAAGAGCTGACCTGTATGCCCGGCGAAAGCATCAAACTCGACGAACGCTTTCGCCGGGCGGCCTCTTGGATCTCGTGCGCGTTGGGCTCTGCCTGGGCGTTTGTCGCGGCTGTGTCGCTCGTCTTGCTTTGGGCGGCTGCGGGACCGTTTCTCGGATATTCGAATAATTGGCAACTCGTAATCAATACCGGCACCACGATCGCTACGTTCCTGATGTTGTTCGTGTTGCAGAACTCTCAAAACCGCGACACCAAAGCACTCAACCTCAAACTTGACGAACTCTTGAGGGCCATCGAGGGCGCTCGCACGCGCCTCGTCAACGTTAACGAGTTGAGCGATGCGGAACTCAGTCGACTTGAGGAGGAGTTCCGGAAACTTGCGTCCCAAGAAGGCCGCACGGTTGCGACCGAGGACACGCAGGACGCCACCCGTCGCGCGTCCGGTTCAGCCCAAGTGACTTCGCTCCAAAAACGGCCACTTCCTCTCCCCGTCTCGGATGGGTCACGCGCGCGGACGCCGGGTCGTAAATCGTCTCGGAGCCGGAGCAGCAGCAAATGAAGACCGGGAGAGAACTCCCGAAGCGGGCGTGCAAATATCTGGGCAGCGGAGAAGCAACTTCCTACCCGCATCTCGGAGGGACACCGATAAAAGGGGATCGACGGGACTGCTACTGTCAAGATGCGGCCTGGATCTTTTTGTGTGGCAGAGAACAAGCGCGATCCAGCGCCGCGCCGCGGGACATCCACCGTAAGGAGGCAAAATGGACAGAACTACTCTCGCCACGGCAACCTCGTTGACACTGATGGCGATGCTTTCAATACCACTCGCGTACGCAGCTGGAGATCCCGACCCCAGCACGAGCGCTGCGGTCACGAAATCACAGTCCGACGATCAGTCCAAGACCAACGCTGCAGATACCAAAATGAACGCTGCAGATACCAAAATGGGACCGAAGGCGAACGATCGCGCCGTAAAAGCGCCGCCGGCAAAGCATCCTCCGACTGCGATCATGGACCAGGTGACTTCTACCGACAAATCAGCGGCCGAGAAGAAGACGCCAGCGGGGCATGGTCCGACAAGCGTAATGGATCGCGCTGCGCCCGATCAGAAATCGCCGGGTGGGACTTCGAGTTCGGACGCGCCCGCGAAGTAACGGAATCACTGGGTC
>CAVUKS010000002.1:0-817455 GCA_963742145.1 uncultured beta proteobacterium | reverse complement strand
TGGGTCGATGCTCTCGAACAGCGAAGCGGAAGCGCATCATGTGCCGGAAGACCGTGCGCCCAGTATGGCATCCACACGATTGCGGTGTGCGACACCAGGTATCTGGCGTGATCCGAGCTCAGCGTGCGGCCAACAAGGACGAAAAGACCGAGCGCAGAGACGATCACAACGAGTGTGCTGGTGTCTGGTGGACGATGACTTGTCGATGATGACTGACTGGCACAGTGGTGTGCGATGTGATGAGCTGGACGGAACAATGACGCGAACAGCACATGCCGCCACACCTCGGTGCCGTGAGTTCGGAGTAAAACCAGCGAAAGCCGAATCGGCGTCGGTGCCCGAACGGGACGTCGTCAGCGGGGTCCTGGTGCACTGGCGGCTTCCAGCGCGAAGCCCGTGTATCGGGCGTCGAATCCGATTCCGGTATGACCTTGGGCTCGTTGGGTCCCGGCCGGAAACATGAGCAGTCGGTCGTCCTCTTCTGCCTTGACCAGAAGGGCGATGCGGCATAGGGCGGGCGGCAGTCGGCGGAGCGGTGCCCGTCCGCCGGGGGTCCTGTCGGGCCCTCGACTCGCAGCGGAAACGGGGAATGGCTTCAGCATCCACCAGGGACGGCAAGCTTCCTCGTATGTGATCGTGTTGCGATCGCGCCGGACGATGTGCGTGAGCACTTCGAGCGTACGAGAGCGTCGACCAACGTCAATGCGGAACGCGGTGCGGAAAAATCCCGCCGCACCAGTGTCGCATCGAAGACGTGGCGCTGTATGTCGCAGAGACTTCCTACGGCCCGAAGAAGTCACGGGGCGAAACGGAATGTCGGGGACGTCCAGAGGATTGTCGCGCATCGGCCCGGTCTCACCGTTCGTGCGCCGCTTGTGCCAGGCCTTCTGCACGTAGAAAGCAGGTACTCGAGGAGCGTGTCGATCGCCCAGGCGGATCTCCGTGACAGCCTGGATCCGCGGGGTGAAGGGCAGTGTGTGTCCATCCAACGTGATGCTCGCGACGGAAAATCGATCGCGCGCGAGATCCGCTCGGCGCCGTGGTATCGAGCCCTCTTCAACTGCCGTCGTGCCGCGCATGGAGGAATGATCGCTGGCGTCGGTGCTACGTGACGAGGTGCCGCTCGAGCAGCCCATATCTTCTGGAACGGATAGGGACTGCGAGTTTGAACCTTGGACGCTGACCCGACACGGACGAGTCGGTGTCGATGTGGCGCACCAATACGTCTACCTGCACAATCTTCGCCGACCGGCACCAGCGTCAGCAGTATGGTGCCCGGAGAAACGACGGTGCCGACCCGATGGGTCGCCAGGTCTCTCGACCACGCCCGCCTGCCGGCGCCCGCAGCTCCACCGCTCTCTGCGCGACGGAGTCGCTGGCGAGCTTCCTCTTCCGTACGTCCGTGCGGCCCGGCGGCCTGCGCGCGTTCGGCGGCCAGCCTGCGGCCACAGCCTGACCCGACCTGGACGGAGCCGCTGCTGCGACTGTGTGAGGTTGGCGCGGAGGCTTTCGAACGCGTGCCGAGCAGCGAGGTCCTGCTCCTCTCGACTCGGGCCGCGCTCGCTCCAAGGCGAGAGAGCCGCCGAACGTAGCCTCGGACTGGAGGCGTCGGATAGTGTGCGCGACCGCCGTCCGGTAATCGGCACCGTCCGTCGGAGTTATTCAGCACCGCCAGCGAGCGCGAAGGTCCTGTGTCGTGCGCGAGCAACGGCCGATCATTCCTGCGCGAGCGGATCGAACATAGGACGCCCGGTTGGCCCGGTAATGTGCGTCTGCGTGGGCGAATCCTTCCGTCACGTCTCCCGGCTGCCTCAGTAACGGTGGTCCGCCAGTCGGCGTCAATGCGCCGCAGCTGAGAGCACGCAGCGCGAGCCACCCGGCAAGTGCCCGTGTCTCCGCTTCGTGCACGCTAGATCCAGACGCAGCAGCACGTGGCCAGGCAACACCGTTCGCCCTCGGCGACCGCAACTTCGACGACCGTGCGGAGTCCGCAGGCTGGACGACTTGAGACTGTGCGCGGGGCAAGCTTGCGTCGGCAACGGCGACGATGTCGAGTACGTCGAAGACGAGCGACAGCGACGACAACACCAGCAACGCGAGCAGCGAATACAACAATCGGCGCGGAATTGGCGACGGAGGGTGTTCGAGCAGGCGCAATGGCCCGGGAAGGAAGTCGCCCTGGCGAGCGGCCTTCCGGACGTTCCTTTCGCGCGTCGCGGATGAACCTCAACATTCGTCAATGCTTCATCGTTCGATGTTCGTCCGGACCACTCGTCGATCTGGCTTAGCGCCAGTCCGTGCCCCTGAGGGCCCGCAGGACTCGAGTGCTGCGGTAAGCGATTCCTTCGAATTGCATGCCAATCCGGTGACGTCGGTACCGACGCTGCCGCGTGCGTCCGCTCGCGGTGCATGTCCACCCGCGTCATCCGCCAAGCGCTTGTGATGTCGGCGAAACGACCGCGTTGCCGATGATCGCTGTCGCTCCCGCAAACGGAACGTCGGGTGGCGCCAGCACGCCGCTGAACGCCGCAGCGTGTTCTGCACGCCGGGTTGGATCGAGCGCGGCGAAGCCATTGTCCTGGTGGTGCCAGCAACTGGCCGATCGCGTCATCGATTTCGGAAGCCATCGTTGGAGAAGCGTCGTCCAGGATCGGCGCGATCGATGCCGGCTCCGGCGTCACGGTCGTTCGGCCTCGTTTCGACCGACGCACCAACCGACCTCGAATCGGCGCCAAGCGGCGAACCGCTCCTTCGCCGGCGTTGGCGGTCGATGCGCGAGCGGAATCTCATCGGCTGATTATTCCTGCCAGGTCGGCGATCAGGTCCCGAGCGGAACATCGTCGCAATGGCTGCGGTGCGGGATCGGACCGGGCTCCCGCGCGCTGCCGGCACGCGCTGCATTGCCCAACGTGATCACAGATCGCGTGTGCCAGTTGTCTGACGTGGACAACATTGTTCGGCGTGCCCGAATGATCGGCACCAGCCTCGAAGGCGCGAATAGTGAGCGTGCCCTCCCCTGCAAGGTCGCCGTCGAACGGAGTACTCAAGCCGACCGTCGGCCGATGTCCACGTGCCGTCCTGGTTCAGCCCGGCGCCGGTGAGCGTTTCATCGTCGAGGGGGTAATCGTGCCCAGGCCGTCGTTGTCGCTGATCGTGTCGGTGCCGTCCCCTGGCATCGATGACATAAGTGTCTACACCATCGCCGCCGATCAAGGCATCATCGCCACGACCGCCGGTCAATGTGTCGTCGCCACTACCACCGTCGAGTGTGTCTGCGCCGCGGCCGCCATCGAGGTCGTCGTCGCCTTGATTGCCGACGAGTTCGTCATTGCCGGATCCTCCGGACACGATGTCGTCGCCCTGCCCGCCTTCGAGACGGTCGCGCGCCGCCGCCGCCGCGCAACACGTCATCACCTCCACCGCCGTAAAATGCGGTCCGTCCGGGTACCGCCCTTGATCGACTCCCCGCTTTCAGCGCCGAAGACGACCTGGTTCGTCGTCGCATTGCCGGCACTGGCAGTCAATTTCGTCGTGATCGGCTGGCCATCGTCACCGAGCTTGCCGCGATCGACGAACGTCGAGTTCCTGGTCGCCGTCGATGCCGAGCGATTGACCCGCATCGTCCCGCCATCTTCCAGGCGAGGAACTTGCCGCGATCGGCAAGCCAGGCATCGCTTAGCTGCACTTCACCGGTGTCCGGATCGAAGCGGTCGAGGCGACTGTCGACGTTGGCGCCAGCGAACAGGCGCGCGATTGCCGACAAGGGCGACCGAGTCGAGCTGCGCCAGAGCGTAGCGGTATCCGACGTCGGTGCGCGCGAGATCGGCCAGCGTGGCGCCATCCATGCCGGCCAAATCCACGACACGAGCGCGGTGGGCGGGTCCAGAGGTAAACGCAGTCAGCTCGGCGGTCCTGGTGGGACGATTTCGCCGCCTCGCTGCGCCGAGGGCGCCGCGAACAGCGTGCGCGACAGGTACGCCGTCAGGGTTGTGGCACGCGCGACGGTCGGTGTCGCCGGCGCGATGCCAGATCCCGTCGAAGACGGCGTTAGTCAGCGCGGGATCGAGCGCTCGAAACAGGCCGGAGACCTGCGAACGGCTGAGGGCACACGCTACGTCGTCGACAGGACCGTTGCTCATCAGCGGCGGGGCGCCGAGCCTGGCTGAGCAGCGTGACGGAACGTGGCGGCGCCCAATCGGACATCGCGCCGGGAGGTGGCGCAATGGAGCCATCGACGAGTCCCGCCCGGATTGCCTCGGGCGACATGTCCAGCCAGGCCGCCACTGCAAAGGGGCGCGGCGGTGAATCGGGATTGGCTTCGAATACCAGTTCGTCGCTTCCGGCCATGGTTGCGCTCCCATCGACATTTCCCCGCGATCACGCACCGTCCGGCGCGCGGGAATACGCCGAAGTGGCGATCAGCATGAATGTTTCATCGAAGATTGGCATTCATCCGTTTGGATGATTGCCGACGCACAACGCCGGTCGTCGCGTGCCCGCGCGGACTAGCACGCGAGGTTCTTCTGCCTATCGATGGCCTAGACGTGATCCGATGCCGCCGAGCACGCGCAGACGCAGGCAGGTTGAGCGTCGCACTGCGGCGAGACGAAACGCGCGCAACCACGGAAACGGCAACGGGCGCCGAAGTATCCTCCGCCGCCCGCGCCTCTACGAAATTCACATCGCGCGTCGCTCGTCGACGCAAACGCTAGACCCTTGGCTCGCCTCTGTCGTTGACCGTTATCGTTGGTCCGGGCGCGAATCCCAGTTGCGCGCGATGCTGGGCACCGCGGAAGCACATAGGTCACATCCCAGTATTGCGGCTGCGCGGATCCGGCACGGTGGTGCAGCGCTGCACGTTCTGCGTGCCGACCTGGCTGCCACCCTGTTCACATTGGCGCCGACGGCGGCCCCGCCGACCGCACCCACGGCCGTGGCGACGTCATTGCCGCGGCCATTGCCGATCTGATGGCCCAGCACGCCGCCCAGCACACCGCCGATGATCGCGCCCGGTAATGTTCGCTCCGCTGTTGGTGACGACCTCCTGTTGCTCGACCCAGCAACGCTGCTCCGGCGATCCCATCACCGCGCGGACGGCGACCACGTCGGCCGTATACAACGTCTCGCCATGCTGAAGGTAGTACGGGTACGCCTGGGATGCGGGCGGAGGTGGCGCGTAAGCATGCGACGGCTTCCCGTCGACGCGGCGGAACGAGGAAATCTTGTTGTTGAGTCCCATGGCCGACAGCGATGGATACTGGCCGGGACGCAGGATCCTGCATTCGCCCTGGAAGTTCTGATGCTCGCAGACCTCCCATTGTCCTCGCTTGCACGATCATCGACGACGCGCGATCGTTGAATCCGTAGCGCGTGAGGTCCGTGATCGGGCGGTCGGCGGTGAATACCTGCCGCGCATGCCGTCCCATTCATACGAGGTCACCTGTGCGGCCGCCAGCGGGCGCCAGCAGCATCGTGGCGATGCCCAATGCCATCGTGGATATTTTTTTCATGCGTTCTCCGTGACTAGAGTGCCCGTCTCCGGGCTCGTGCCTAGTCTAACGCCTGCCCGGCCCCGCGCGTTTACAGCGCGCCGCCGCAAGCTCGCGTAGGAGAAGGCCTACGTCTCGGGACCGGTTCGCGCCGCTACCCCTTCGGCGCGTCGCGCAACTCGCGCCGCAGGACCTTCCCGATCGGCGTCTTGGGCAATGCGTCGCGGAATTCGACATGCCGAGGCATCTTGTAGCCAGTGAGCTGCGTCCTGCAATGGGCAATGACCGCGTCCTTGGTGAGCTGCGCATCCTTGCGCACGATCACGACCTTTACGGCCTCTCCCGATTTCTCGTCCGGAACTCCGACGACTCCGCATTCGAGCACGCCCGGATGAGCCGCCACGACATTCTCGATCTCATTGGGATAGACGTTGAACCCCGAGACCAGGATCATGTCCTTCTTGCGGTCGGTGATGGTGAAGTAACCATCGCCATCCAGGTGTCCCACATCGCCGGTCTTGAGCCAGCCGTCCTCCATCACCGTCGGCGGTTTCGGAAGGATTGTTCCAATAGCCTTTCATCACCTGCGGGCCGCGAATGCATATTTCGCCGGTGAATTTCTCGATGTCGCCAACGCCCGTCCATGGCGGCAACTCGTTGAAACTCGCGTCGCGGATCGACATTTCGGTGGAAGGCATCGGCAGGCCGATCGAACCGTTCCACGGCGAGTTGAGCGGAACGCACGACGCCCCGGGTGAGGACTCGGTAAGGCCATAGGCCTCGGTGATGTAATGCCCCGTCACCTGCTGCCAGCGCTCGGCGACCGGCTTTTGCACGGCGGTGCCGCCGCCGATGACCACCTTCACCGCGGAAAAATCGAGCTTGTCGAATCCGGGCGTGTTCAGGAGCCCATTGAACAGCGTGTTGACTCCGGTCAGCACGCTCCACTTCCAGTGCTGCAACTCCTTCACGAACGCCGGCATGTCGCGCGGGTTGGTGATGAGCACGACCAGGCTGCCCCATTTGAGGAAGAGCAGCGTCGAGGTCAGGCAGAAGATGTGATACATCGGCAACGGCGCGATGGCGATCTCGGTGCCTTCCCTGAAACTGCCCGAGATCCACGCTCCGGTCTGCTCCAGATTGGCGAGAATGTTGCGATGAGTGAGCATCGCCCCCTTCGACACACCAGTCGTGCCGCCGGTATATTGAAGGAACGCGTTGTCCTCGCGTGACACCTCGACGCGCTTGAACGTCGCCGCCTTGCCCCGTGACAGCGCCGTCCGGATCGGGATGGTGTCGTCGATGCTCCATGCGGGCACCATCTTCTTTACCCGCTTGATGATCATGTTGACGAGAAGGCGCTTCGGCGCCGGCAGCATGTCGCCGAGTTGGCTGGTGATGATGTGCTTGACCGGTGTGTTCTTGCGAACCTGCTGCAGCGTGCTGGCGAAATTCTCGAGGATGACAATCGCCTTCGCGCCTGAATCCTTGAGCTGGTGCTCCAACTCGCGGGGCGTGTACAGCGGATTGACGTTTACCACCGTCATGCCGGCGCGGAGGATTCCGAACAGCACCACCGGGTACTGCAGCAGGTTCGGCGACATGATGGCGACGCGATCGCCCTTCTCCATGCCGGGCAGGCCCTGCAGGAACGCCGCGAAGTCGCGCGAAAGGCGCTCCACGTCGCCATACGTCAGCGACTTACCGAGGTTGTGGAAAGCCGGCTTGTCGACGAACTTGGCGCAGACCTTCTCCACCAAGTCCGGGATTGATCGGAACTGGTCAGGGTCGATCTCGGCGGGAACGCCGGAAGGGTAGTTTTTTATCCAGATCTTGCTCGCCATGCGCCCATCCTCCTGGTGTCTTCGCACCTGCGCGAAGTGTAAAGCCGATTGGCGGATTGGCGAAACCCTTCGGGGCGTCCATCCGAAACGATGTCGCACGGCGCGATGCGCCCGGCATCGAATGCGAACGGCGACGGCGCTCGCCCGTCAGCAGCGCGCGCGCACCGGTTTCAATGCGGGAATGGCGGCGAAGCAGCGCGAAAATCAGGCGCGCATGACACGCCCGAACGCGCGGCAAGAATGGACAGTCAATCGAGCGGCGAATAGCGCGGGTCGTACATCTGGCTCTTAACGGACTCGAATAAATCGGCCGGACGCGGCTTTGCCGCCAAGCCGCGCTGGTACGCGACCTCGGCCACGGCCACTGCGATGCGTGCCGACACGGCGCGGATATCCGCCAGCGGCGGATAGAGGCTTCCTTGATCAAGATCCGCAGGCGTGACCTGCGCGGCCAGCGTGTTGGCTGCCGCGAGGAACATTTCCTCCGTGATGCGTGTTGCGCCGCAGGCTATCGCGCCCAAGCCCACGCCCGGGAAAATGTAGGAGTTGTTGCCCTGTCGTGGCACCAGTGTCTTGTCGCCCACCGGCACCGGCGCGAAGGGGCTGCCGCATGCAAACAGCGCTCGCCCATCGGTCCACTGGTACGCCTGTTCGGCGGTGCATTCGGCCTTCGATGTCGGATTGGACAACGCGAACACGATCGGCCGCGCGTTGCAGTCCGTCATCGCACGCAGCACTTCGCGCGTGAACGTGCCGCCGACGGCAGCGACGCCGATGATGCCGGTAGGTTTGAGCGCCTTGACGGCCGTGAGAAAATCGCTGACAGGCGCGTGCTCGTGCGCGTACGGTTGCTTTTGCGCCGGCAGGTCCTTGCGCGACTTGACGACCAGCCCCTTCGAGTCCACCAGCCAGATCTTCTTGCGCGCCTCCGCCGGGTCGACGCCCTGGGCGGCCATCGCGGCCACGGTCAGGTCGGCGATTCCGGTCGCGGCTTCACCGGCGCCCAGGAACAGCAACTTCTCGTCGACAAAGGCACTCCCCTTGACGCGCAGCGCCGACAGGATGCCCGCTACCGCCACGGCGGCCGTGCCTTGGATGTCGTCGTTGAACGTGCAGATGCGATCGCGATAGCGTTCGAGCAGACGAAAGGCGTTATGGTTCGCGAAATCCTCGAACTGGATGATGACGCCGGGAAACACCTTGCAAGCCGCGGTGACGAATTCCTCGATCAGCTCGTCGTAGGCTTCGCCCGTCACTCGCCGGCGGCGCAGGCCGACGTAATACGGGTCGTTGAGCAGCAGCTCGTTGTTGGTGCCCATGTCGAGCGTGATGGGCAGGCACATCGCCGGATGCACCCCCGCGCATGCGGTGTACAGCGACAGCTTGCCCACCGGAATGCCCATGCCGTTGGCGCCCTGATCGCCCAAGCCCAGGATGCGCTCGCCATCGGTAACGACGATGATGCCGGCCGGAAGCGGCCAGTTGGCGAGTACGTCCGCAATCCGGCCGCGGTCGTTGATGCTGATGAACATGCCGCGCGGCCGCTGGAAGATGTGCCCGAAGCGTTCGCACGCCAGGCCGACCGTTGGCGTATAAATGAGGGGCTGGATTTCGTCGACGTTGTCGCACACGACACGGAAGAACAGCGCTTCGTTGCGATCGTGCAGCGCATTCAGCG
Source organism: uncultured beta proteobacterium (assembly GCA_963742145.1). Taxonomy (GTDB): domain Bacteria; phylum Pseudomonadota; class Gammaproteobacteria; order Burkholderiales; family Casimicrobiaceae; genus VBCG01. The sequence goes on along the minus strand of CAVUKS010000002.1, from coordinate 808,444 downwards.
CGACGAATTGCTCGAGGGGGTCGGCGAGTTTGCGCAGGTTGTCGAGAACGCGCGCGGCCTGCTCGTCCTGCGTATGCACATGCGGCGGGAGCAGTCCGCGCAGGCCAAACGCATCGCGTTCATTCTCCGTGAACGCGGTGCCTTTGTTGCGCAGCGGGTCGTGCAGCAGGCTGACGCCGCGCAGTGTGGTATTTCGGCCATCCTTCATGAGTCTCTCCTCCGGTCATTGCCTTACCTTTTAGCGGCAATGCCGGGCTATCGGTTTGACGTGGATCAGACGCGGGCAATTCATCCCTTTTCCCGGCTCCCCTGACACCCATCAAGGGGCCGTTGACCTTTGCGGCCACGCGGCTATGATGGTCCTCCCGAGGCAAGCGAAATGAGTTCGCGCCTCTCAAAACGATCGATGGAGCGATACCCATGGCCAAGAAAAAAGGCGATTCCGGCGTCTACCGCGTCACGGAAATCATCGGCACCAGCCCGGTTTCGTGGGAGGACGCAGCCGAAAAGCGCGGTCGAACTCGCCGCGAAGTCGCTGCGCGACCTGCGCATCGCCGAAGTGGGTAAGCTCGACATGAAGATCGAGGGCGGCAAGGTCGTCGCCTATCGCGCCCGCGTTTCGCTGTCCTTCAAGTACGACGCCTGACGCCTTCGCGACAAGGCGGGGGACGGCCGGGGCACGGCCTTATCCCTCGCCGCGCTTGGCTTTCATCCGCGCATGCGCGGCGCGTCCCCTCGCTTTCCATAGCGCGGCCTGTTTCTGCCGATCGAGCGGCGTGAGTGTGTCGCGGCGCACTTCGCGCAGCAGCTTGTGGTAATTGCGAAGGCGGTCGGCATCCACGCCGTCGCGAACCGCGCAACCGGGTTCGTCGGCGTGCCGGCAATCGCGGAAGCGGCATTGCCCGGCCAGCGCTTCGATATCCGCGTAGCTGCCGGCAAGCGTTGCGGCGTCGGTGTCCGGACGCAGCGTGCGCAGGCCTGGCGTGTCGATGACGCACGCGCCACCGGGCATCCGATGCAGTGACCGCGAGGTCGTCGTATGCATGCCGCGGCTGTCGCTCGCACGCACCGCACCGGTGTCCTGCACCGCCGATCCCAGCAGCGTATTGGTCAACGTGGATTTTCCGGCGCCCGATGATCCGAGCAGCACCAGCGTCTGTCCACGCCCCAGGTAGCCTTGCAGCGCGCACGCGGCGCTGTCGTGTGTCGCGTTGACGGCGACGACGTCGACGTGCGAGGGAATGCGTCCGCGCAGGGCGTCGAGGCGCAGGTCCAACATCTCGGACGTGGGTGCCGCGACGTCCCGCTTGGTCAGCACGACCACGGGCACGATTGCATCACCGTGCACCAGCGCCAGGTAGCGTTCCAGCCGGCGCGGATTGAAGTCGTCATCCAGGCCCATGACCAGCAGCGCGGTATCGACGTTGCTTACGACCGGGTGACGGCGGCCGTCGCCGTCGCGGCGCGCGACGTGCGACGACGGTGGTACCCGCTCGTGAACCCAGGCCTGGCGCAGCGTGTCCTCGCCGGCCAATACCCAATCGCCCACCGCAAGTGCCGTGCCTTCCTCCAGCAGCGAGCGCACGAGCCGTGGCAACGGGCGCGCGCCCGACTCCCGTCCGCCGTCGTGCAGGCGAACCGATTCGCGATGGACTTCCGTGACCCGCGACAGTTTGACTTGCACGCCTTCCGGAAAGCTCAGCGACGCTGCGCGATGCGCCAGCGCGGGAGTAAGACCCAGTGGGGACAACACTTCGAAATCAAATTCGACCATGATGTGATCTGATCCTTCGTTTCTCGCGGCGCGCGCGACAACGCGCAAGCGCCAAAGAGCTCCGGCGCATTTCGCGCGGAGCGGCCAGGAGTAAACGTCGGTGGCGCGCCGGAACGACGGCGCGGGAACTTCAGGCGATCAGGTCAGGCGGCAGCCGACAGGAAAGGCGTGGCAATGGGCTTCATACGACTTCTCCTGTGGTTGAGTTGAGGGGATGGCCGCGCAAGGAACTGCGAAGCGGCGCGATTCTGGCACGCCGCGACGACGTCCGTCAATGTCCGCAGCAGCCGGTCAGGCGCTTGCCTCGTCCAGCGTCGCAACGGCGTCCGCATCGAGGCTCAAGCGGGTGGCGGCCATCAGCTCGTCGAGCTGGGCAACCGACGTTGCGCTGGCGATGGGCGCGGTGACGCCGGGGCGCTGCATGAGCCAGGCCAGCGCCACCTGCGCCATCGTCGCGCCACATCGATTCGAGACCGCATCCAGCGCGGCCAGGATGCGCAGTCCGCGTGGATTCATGAATTTCTGCATTCCCGCGCCGCGCGGGCTCTTGGCAAAATCCGCTTCGCCGCGATATTTGCCCGTCAGGAACCCGGCGCCGAGCGAGAAGTAGGTGATGACGCCGATGTTTTCGCGCACGCACAGGTCGGCGAGCGCGCCATCGAAACCCGCGCGTTCGTACAGGTTGTAGTGCGGCTGCAGCGTTTGATACCTTGGATAACCGTTCTGCGCGCTCGCCGCGAGTGCCTGGCCCAGGCGCTCCGCGGTCAGGTTGGAGGCGCCGATCGCCTTCACCTTGCCTTGCTTCATCAGCCGCGCGTACGCCTCGAGCGTCTCGTCGAACGGCGTCTTGTCGTCATCCCAATGCGACTGGTAGAGGTCGATCGCGTCCAGCCCTAAACGCCGCAGCGAAGCCTCGGCCGCCTGCATGATGTAGTCCGCGCGAAGGCATCGATATCCCAACCCCATGTCGGAGCCGACCTTGGTCGCGATGACCACGTCGTCGTGCCTTCCGCGCTGCGCGATCCAGCGGCCGATGATGGCTTCGGATTCGCCTCCCTGATGGCCGGGTACCCAGCGCGAATAGGAATCGGCCGTGTCGATGAGGTTGCCGCCGGCCGCGACAAACGCGTCGAGCAGGCGAAACGACGTGGGCTCGTCGGCCGTCCAGCCGAACACGTTGCCTCCGAACGCGAGCGGCGCGACTTCGAAACCCGTGCTTCCCAGCTTGCGCTTTTGCATGACCTGCCTCCCGTGATGTTGAGCGCGCATGGTACTAGCGTCCCGACGCGACGGGCGACGCATGCGACAATGTCGCCCTCTACTTAGGAAACCCGTTGAAGACCCCGAAGCGCCTCGAACCCCTCGTCCACGAAGGCATGATCGACGCCGTGATCCGGCAGTTGATGAGCGGCAAGGAAGCCACCGTGTATGTCGTCCGCTGCGGCGAGGAATTGCGCTGCGCGAAGGTATACAAGGAAGCCAACAAGCGCGGCTTCCGGCAGGCCGCGTTGTACCAGGAGGGCCGCAAGACCAAGAACAGCCGCGAGGCGCGCGCGATGGCCAAGGGCACGCGCTTCGGCCGCCAGGCCCAGGAAGAGGCGTGGCAGAGCGTGGAAGTCGATACGCTGTACCTGCTCGCCGCGGCCGGTGTGCGCGTGCCCAGGCCTTTCGGCTTCATGCACGGCGTGGTGCTGATGGAACTGCTGACCGACGCCGAGGGCCACGCCGCCCCACGCCTGAACGACCTGATGCTGAGCGAAGCGCTGGCGCTGGAATTTCACGCTGTCCTGATCCGCGAGATCGTGCGCATGCTGTGCGCCGGCATCATCCACGGCGACCTGTCGGAGTACAACGTGCTGGTCGACCGCACCGGGCCGGTGATCATCGACCTGCCGCAGGCGGTCAACGCCGCCGGCAACAACAACGCCTCCGCCATGCTGCAGCGAGACGCGGCCAACATCACGACCTACTTCAGCCAGTTCGCACCCATCTTGGCCGCCACCCAATACGGCAAGGAAATATGGGCGCTGTACGAGCGAGGCGCGCTGCATGCCGACACCGATCTCACCGGCCACTTCGCGGCCAGCACGGCGCCGGTCGATCTGCAGGGCGTGATGCGCGAGATCAGCGACGTGCGCAAGGAACACGAGGCGCGGGAACGCTACAAGGCTGAGCTCGCGGAGCGCTAGATTACGGCGCCGGAACGCGGTCCGGTTCCGCGACCGCCGCTGCGCTAGTCCGAAGAAGGTATGGCCGGTACTCGAGGAACAGCATCGGCGCAGTTTTCCGTGCACGCTTCGGGGGGCGATGCCGCGTCGAAGTCCGCAGGCGCTGACGGCAGGTCCTGCGCTGCCGGCAAGTCGCGCGCCGCGGCGATTCCCAGCAATTCGATCGCTGCGCGGACGGTTTCGTCGCGAATCCGCGCCTGCATCTGCGCTGACGACCGCCCGCACAGGACGCGGCAGAGGTTGGTCGTCGGATCCTCGAAGTCGCAATGCGACGCGTCCTTCAAGGCCAGCGTGCGCACCAGATGCGGCAGCGCCCGGGCAATGACGCGGCCGCTGCCGAAGAGATTGCAGCTCGACGCACCTCCCAGCAGCACGACCGCCGGCGCTTCGAGCTGCGCCGCGGCTTCGCTCCCGGATCCGGTTCGGTCGACGGGATCGAGCCCGATCCATCCGGCCAATCCCGGCATCTTCGCCGCGGCCAGTACCGTGGCGAGTCCACCCGCCGACGTGCCGATCAGGACCAGCCGCGAGCGACCGGGAGGAAACTCACCGATGCCGCCCGCCTGCAGTTTGTCTACGAGATCGACGATTGCGTCACCGTTGCCCCACAGGTCCATGACGTTGGGCAAGTCGGGGATCACCGCCGTGACGCCCGATTCCGCCAGAGCCCGGCCGAGGTCGCGATGGCGGATACGTGAACGCGTGAAGCCATGCGCGATGATGGCCACGCCGGCAGACACGCCGTCGCCGGGCCGGTAGACGTCGACGGCCCCCTCGAAACCCGCATATTCGACGGACGTCGTGTCCTTGATGTACGTCGTGGCCCAAGCGGGCACGCAAATCCCGGCAACGAGCAGGGCGAACAGGACGGTGGAGATTGTTCGAAGCAGCAGCATCGGTTCCGGTGGCGCTAGGTTTGCGCAAGCGTAGCATTTGCGTGACCCCGGCGATGCGTGATATTGAACCGATCGCCCACCCCACTGAAGACCTGCCCATGGATCGTCATTCCCGTTGCCTGGCTGCTTTCGCGTTCTTCGCGCTGATGGCCGGCGCGCCGCTCGTACCGGCCGCGGAAGTCCCCGCCCTATCCGACCCGGAGATCGCGCGCCTGGTCCGGGACGTATCGCAGGCACGGCTCGAGACGACCATCCGCACGCTGGCCGGGTTCGGCACCCGACATTCGCTCTCCGTCACCGACGACCCGAAGCGCGGCATCGGCGCCGCGCGGCGCTGGATCAAGGCCACGCTGGACGCTTGCGCCGCGGAGGCGGGCGCGCGACTCAAAGTCGAGTTCGACGAGTTCGTGCAGGAACCCTCGGCGCGCGTACCGAAGGCGGTGCCGATGGTCAACGTCGTCGCCACGCTGGAAGGCGTCGACCCCGTCGCCAAGGCACGCACGCTGGTGGTGTCCGGGCACTACGATTCGATGTGCGGCAACGTGATGAACTCGGAATGCGACGCGCCGGGCGCCAACGACGACGCGTCGGGCACCGCCGTCGTGATGGAGCTCGCCTGCGTGTTCGCCAAGAGCCGTTTCCCCGCCACGCTGGTGTTCATGGCGGTCGCAGGTGAGGAACAGGGGCTGCTGGGCGCGACGCATTGGGCGAAGGTCGCCCACGAGCGCGGCGTGAACGTCGAAGCGATGATCACCAACGACATCGTCGGCAACGCGCACGACGATACGGGCCGCCGCGACGCGACGGTATTGCGACTTGTTCGCCGAAGGCGTTCCCGCCGACAAGCAGGTCAGCGAGGAATGGCAGCAGCGGCTGGCCACCGGCGGCGAGAACGATTCCGCGCCGCGCGAGCTGGCGCGCACGATGCGCGACGCGGCCATGCGCTACGTGCCCGAGATGACGGTCAAGATCGTCTATCGCCGCGACCGCTACCTGCGCGGCGGCGATCACATACCGTTCCTCGCGCAGGGCTACACGGCCGTGCGTTTCACCGAGGCGCACGAGGACTTTCGCCACCAGCACCAGGACGTGCGCGTCGTCGACGGCGTGCAGTTCGGCGACCTGCCGCAGTTCGTCGACTTCGAATATCTATCCCGCGTCGCGCGCGTGAATGCAGCCGCGCTGGCATCGCTGGCGAGCGCCCCGTCCGCTCCCGTGGGCGTGCGCATCGAGACGATGCGCCTGGAAAACCAGACGACCCTGTCCTGGCGCGCCAATCCCGAGCCGGGCATCGCCGGCTACGAGATCGTCTGGCGCGAGACCACGGCCCCCTTCTGGCAAGGCGCCGAGTTCGTCGGCAACGTCACCCGCGCCAGCGTCCCGATGTCCAAGGACGATTACCTGTTCTCGGTTCGCGCCGTAGGCGGCGGCGGCCAGCGCAGCCTGGCCACCTACCCGCTGACACTGCGCAACCCGCAGGCGCCGCCGCCCCCGGTGAAGTAAAGCCAGGTCCAGGGCCGCCATTCCGGCGGTCGGCCACGCGCAACCTCGCGCGTTTCATCCGGCGCTGCGGGTTTTCGTCGCCCCGGGCGAGGATTTCGTCGCCTGCGCCTTGAGGCGTCCTGCCCCCTGCCTAGGATGCGTTCCAACGGCCCGACGCCCGGAAGAACGGGAGCCGAAAAACCGGTGAATCCGAATTGGCCCGACGCTGCATCCAATCAGTACCAGCACCCGACTCACTAGGAGAACACGATGAAAAGCTATCAACCCTCGACGCCCCGCACCGCGTTTGGCTTCCTGGCCGCCGCCTTGACCGTCGTAACGTTCAGCCTGTCGGTCGTGGCACCCGTGACCCTCGTCGCCCAGGCCGACACCGGCGCCAGCGCAGTCCCGACGGTAACCGCCGGCACGATCACCCGCCTGCAAAGCTGACGCGGCCGTCAACACGCTTTTCGCAGTCGTCGGCCCCTCCCAGACGAGCGACTGCAGAAGGGCCGAGCACACCCCGCTCGGCCCTTCGCCTTTCTTCTGTATTCGGACCAGGATGTGAGCGCCCTCATGATGTGAGCGCCCGGCCGGGCCGGGAACACCCGCCGAAGAACCTCATTCGGCGTTGTGCGCCGGCGTGACGAACGCCTTCAACTCCGTCGCCATTCGCGCGAGCGAAGGCTGGTGGATGTACATCATGTGGCCGGCCTCGAAATAGCTGACCTGCACGTTCTTCTGCATGTGCGGCGCGCAGGCCCAGGTGGCTGACCGTGTAGTCGCCGGCGGCGTGCGGCGTGCCGAGGTCGTAATAGCCGCTCGCCACGTACACGCGCATGTGCGGATTGGCGTGCATCGCGCGCCGCAGGCTCTCGCCGACGTTGACGTACTTGTTGGCGAAATCCTTCCACGTCCACTTGTCCCAGAGCGGCGCGTGCACGACGTACGGCGCGTCGCTGTCGAACTTCAGCGTGTCCCTGAAGCACCCGGTTGATGCCGGCCGCGTACGCGCCGATCAGGTTGGCCAGCATCGGATCGTCTTCGGGCTTCTCGCCGGCGTCGTCGCGGTCGTGTCCGAGGAAGCGCGTGTCGAGGCGGCCGACCGTCTGGCCGCGGTCCCGCAGCAGCTCCTTGAAGAACCGCCACTCGTCCGGGCGCAGGTCGCAGCGCAGCACGAACTCCGTCGACAGACCCGAGTAGCGCGCCACCTGCCGCGCGATGTGCTCGCGCTCGTTCGGCGCAAGCCGCGAGCCCTGCAGCAGCGCCACGCTGTACTCGTTCGATCGCGAAAGCTTCCGCCTCCGCGATGACGTCGCGCAGCGGCTTCTTCTGCAGCTCGGGCGACAGCGCCTTGTGATACCACGCCGTGGCCGCGTAGGTCGGAAGGAACAGCGGATAGGGCAATTCGTTGCCGCGGTCGAACGACAGCGTCTGCAGGTCGACGGCCAGCGACACCAGCATCACGCCGTTCAGGAAGATGTCGTGCTTTTCCTGCAGGTGCAGCGACAGTCCGCTCGCGCGCGTCGTGCCGTAGCTCTCGCCGATCAGGTACTTCGGGCTGCCCCACCGGCCGTAGCGCGCGAGGTAGAGGCGGATGAACTCGCCCACCGCGTCGAGATCGCGCTGGTATTCGTGGAACTCGGCCACCTTCTCGCCTTCGACCATGCGCGAATGACCGGTGCCCACCGGATCGATGAACACGAGGTCGCTTCCTCGAGCAGCGTGTGCTCGTTGTCGACCAGCGCATACGGCGGCGGCGGCGAATTGCCCATTTCGTCGGTCGCCACGCGCTGCGGCCCGAGGATGCCGAGGTGCAGCCACACGCTGCTCGAGCCGGGGCCGCCGTTGAAACTGAAAATCAACGGGCGCGATTCCGGCTTCCTTCGACATTCTTCAGCGTGTAGGCCGTGAAGAAGATCGTGGCGCGCGACTTGTCGCCCCGGCGCTTGCCGTCCTTGCTGTCGCTCCGTCGGCGTCGAAATCGCGCAGCACGACCGTGCCGCAGGTGGCCGTGTACTCGAGCTTCTTTCCGCCGATGACCCGACTGTGCTCGGTGACGACGATGCGCTCCTGCGGTTCCTTGGGCGCAGGTGTTGCCGGCTTGACTTCCGCGGCGTCGGTCATGGCAGGTCTTCCTTCCGGATGATTATTCGTTTCTGGACGCGCATTATCGTGGAGCAGCATCCTCTTGCGCAAACCAAGGAGGTTGGACACTGGCCCGCGACGCCCCAGCGGGCAGGGCCGGCGGCGAAAATGTTAGTCTGCGTGACTTCCCCGCTGAAAATTGTCGCCATGAATTCTCGAATCGCGCGCCATCTGCTGCTGATTGCCCTCGCCCTTGCCACGTTGCCTGCCATCGCCGCGACGTCGCCCAAGTCTTCGGGTGCGCCCGCACCGGCAACGGCTGCGACCTGGCCGCGCGAAGTCAAACTCTCCGGCGCGGGAATCCTCATCTATCAACCGCAGGTCAACAGCTGGACCGACAACAGGATCGACTTCCGCTGCGCAATGGCGATTTTGCCCAAAGGAGCCACGCGCGAGGATTACGGCGTCGTCTTCGCGACAGCCCGCACGCGCGTGGACAAGACCACGCGCCGCGTCGTGCTCGACGACCTCAAGATCACGAAGAGCGACTTCCCGACGCTGCCGGATCACGGCGCGGCGTACCTGGCAGAACTGCAGAAGCAATTCGCGCAGGGCGTGCGCAGCATCTCGCTCGACCAGCTGAAGCAATCACCGGCGCTCGCGGCGACGTCCGCGCCTGCCGCGGCCGTGCAGAGCAACGTGCCGAAGGTGATCGTCAGCAATTCGCCGGCCATCCTGGTGCCGATCGACGGTCCGCCGGTGCTGCGGCCGATCACCGGCGTCGCCGGCTTCCAGCGCGTCATCAACACGAAAGCGCTGATCCTGCAGCGTAGCGTCGAGAAGGATTTCTTCATCCATGTGTTCGACGGCTGGATGACATCGGCCGCGATCCAGGGGCCGTGGTCGCCAGTCTTCATCGCGCCTACCGGCATCAATGCGGCCGCGACCAAAGTGGCTGCGGCGCGCATTGTCGACATGCTCGACGGCGGTCCCGCCGCCAATCCCAAGCCGTCGCTTGCCGCCGGCGCGCCGACCATCTACACGACACAGGTTCCGACCGAACTGATCGTCTTCAACGGCGCCCCCGATTTCGTGCCGATCGTCGGAACCGCGCTTCTGTGGGCGTCCAACACCACGAGCGACGTGCTGCGCGACGCCACGAACAACGACTACTACGTTCTGCTCGCCGGGCGCTGGTTCCGCGCGACCGCGCTCAACGGCCAGTGGACGTCGGTGGCCAGCAATGCGCTGCCGCCGGACTTCGCGAAGATTCCGCCGGGATCGCTTGCCGGCGCCGTCCTGATGACGGTGGCGGGAACTCCGCAGGCGCAACAGGCGCTGAACGAAAACTCGATCGCGCAGACCGCGCAAGTGCCGCGGAGGAACGGGCCGAAGTTCGCGCCGAAGTTCGACGGCGCACCACAATACGGTCCGATCGCCGGCACGTCGCTCAAGTACGTGATCAATGCGTCGGCGCCGGTGATCCAGGTGGCGACGGATTCCTACTTCGCGGTGCGCGCCGGCGTCTGGTTCACGGCGGCCGACGTGACGGGTCCGTGGACGGTTGCCACGGCGGTCCCCGAATCGATCTATTCCATTCCGCCGTCGTCCCCGATCTATTTCGTCACGTTCGTGCGCATTTACGACGTGACGCCGGACATCGTGCACGAGGGCTACACCCCCGGCTATCTCGGGACGACCGTGTCGCCATGGGGCACCGTCGTGTACGGCACCGGCTATTCGTATATGTCGTGGGTCGGCAATGTCTGGTATCCGGCGCCGTCGACGTATGGCGTCGCCGCGGAACCCGTTTACAACCGGGCGGCGGGATACACGTATGCCTTCGCTGTCGGCCTCGCGACGCCTGCGTGGACCCAGCCGTATCTCAGCGGCGCGTATTTTTCTCCCGGATACTGGGGCGGCTACCCGTGCTGTGGCACCGCGGCGACGAATGTCTATCGCCGGCCCAATCCGGCGGCCGATGGAAATGTGCGCAGCGCGAACGTCAACAGCGCGGGTCCCGTCCAGATGACCGCACGCGGGATCGCGTGGCTACGATCAGACGCCACCCAACCTTGCCGGCAATCCGGGCGGGGCCACGAGGGCCAACGCCGTGTACGCATCCGCCGGCCGCGCTTCGGCACCGTCGGCACAATGGCAGCCGTATTCGCTGCCCAACGTCTACTATGCCGCCCCCGACGGCAACGTCTATCGCCAGGGCAACGACGGATGGCAGCAGCAGTCGGGCGGCAACTGGGGCAGCGCGTCGAGCGACACGACCTGGGCCGATCAGGAAGCCAATGCGCGCAACAACAACGATACGCCGGTCGCCGCCGCCAGCTACAGCATGAGCAACGCCGACCGCTTCACTGGCGCGCCGAACAGCGGCTGGAACGCCCAGGATCGGGGCGATGGCGGCTACAGCCGCACGCTCGGCGGCAGCGGCGGCATCAGTTCGGAGTACTACAACTACTGGAACGACGTGCAGGACAACGCGGTGGCGATGTGGTGGAACGGCGGATACACCTATACCGCCGGCAACTGGTATTACGGCGGCCTGGGCTGGGGCGCCCGCTTTCCCTGACCGGTCCCGTCGTCAGGTCACCGTCGCGCGCCGGCCGAAGCGGGCGTCGCGCCATTCGCCGTTGTCCAGAACCTGGCCCAGGTTTTCCACGGCGTCCCATATGTCGGTGAATCGCGTGTACAGCGGCGTGACTCCGAAGCGCAGAATGTCCGGCGCGCGGAAGTCGCCGATCACGCCTCGCGCGATCAGCGCCTGCATGATTGCGTACGCGCCGTCCACGTGCGCATAGCTGATCTGGCTGCCGCGCAGCCGTTGCTCGCGCGGGGTTTGCAGCACGAGACCCCGGTCGGCACAGCGCGCGTCGACGAGCGCGATGAAGAAGTTCGGTCAGGGCCAGCGACTTCGCGCGCAATGCCGCGATGCCGCCCAGCGGCTCGGCTGCCAGCAGCGTGTCGACGCCGCATTCCAGCGCAGCCAGGGAAACGATCGGCGGCGTGCCGCACATGAATCGCGCGATACCGTTGGCGGGCCGATAGTCCGGCGCGAAGTCGAACGGCGCCGCGTGGCCGAGCCACCCGGAGAGCGGCTGGCCGAGATGCAGCGCATCCATCGTCGCGGTGTGTCGCGGGTGCGCCCAGACGAACGCGGGCGCGCCCGGCCCGCCGTTCAGGTACTTGTAGCCGCAACCCACGGCAAAATCGGCGGCCTCGTCCGCGTTGCCGCTGCCGTTCAGGTCGACCGGCACGGCGCCGGCCGAATGCGACAGGTCCCAGACGACGAGTGCGCCGGCGGCGTGCGCCGCGCGATTGATCGCGGCCATCTCGTGCATCCGGCCATCGCGATAGTTGACGTGCGTGAGCATCAGCACCGCAACGCGTGCGTCGAGCTGCGCTGGAATCGCGTCGGCGTCCACGCGCCGCAACTCGACTCCACGCGCGCGGGCGACGGACTCGGCGATGTAGAGGTCGGTCGGGAAATTATTCCGCTCGGTCAGAATCACGTTGCGTTCCGACCCGGCCGCCAGCGTCAGGTCAAGCGCCACGCTCAGGACCTTGAACAGGTTCACCGAAGTCGCATCGGCAACCACCAGTTCACCCGCGCCTGCGCCGACCAGCCGGGCGATCTTGTCGCCCACCCGCTGCGGCAGGTCGATCCAGCCGGCAGTGTTCCAGCTGCGGATCAGGCCGCGGCCCCACTCGTCCTCGACGACGCGCCGCACGCGCGCGGCGACGTCCCTGGGCAACGCGCCGAGCGAGTTCCCGTCGAGGTAGATGACGCCTGCGGGCAGTGCGAAGAGTTCACGCAGGCCCGCGAGCGGATCGTCGCGATCCAGGCGCTCGCAGGCCTCGCGTGTCGTCGTCATCGCTGCGTTATCGTCGGCGCGCGCCGCAATGTGCGCGCGATCTAGCCGTTGCCGGGCACCCGTCCTATTCCCGGCAGTTTGAGCGCGGGATGACGAAGATCGATGCCGGTCACCAGGCCGAGCACGTTGAGCTCGAGCCCTTCGTCGCTGCCGTAGAGGACGCCCAGAACGCCGTAGAGCGAAAGCTGGACGCCGGTGCCGCTGGGAGTCGTCGACACGATTTGCCCGATGGGCAGGTAGTCCTTGCCGATCGCGGTAGACGGCAACGTCACGTTCAGCTCGGCAATTTCACGCCCGAGATGCGCGACGAACGTGTTGCTGTTCGGGCCCGGCCATGCGTGGTACGTGTTGGCATAGGGATACGTCGCGACGGCCTGCGGCAGCTTGCGGATGATCGATTCGGCGGCCTCGCCGCGCACATCCTTGACCAAGCGCGGCGGCGCCCCGAACCACTCGGCATCGGGCGCGCGCTGTCCGGAAACCGACACCACCGACCTTCCGCCGCCTCCATACCACCCGATCACTTCGTAGCGGGTGAAATGGTCGGCGCCCTGGGCCTTGGCCGCGAGCCACGTGTGATCGGCGAACGCGCCACGCCAGCTGAAGGCGCGGCTCGCATAGACCTGCACGATCGCTTCGTCGTGCGTCGACGGGATCCGGCGCCAATCCGGCCGAGCGATGCGTGGCGTTGCGCCAGTCGCCGCGTGACCGAGGCCCGCCCGAACGCCAGCGTCAACATCGGGCCCGCAAGCAGCAATACGAGCAACACCAACAAGCCACATCACCATGCGGGGAACTTTCGATCTGGGGGCGGTCGTAGTCAATGGAGTTCGCGTTCGCCGGAAGGACCGGCTATGCGCAAGAGTATATTCTCCTGCAGCATTCGCCTTCCTTGGCGTTCCGACAGCCCTTGCCGATGACCGCCCATGCCGATTCGCATTACCAAGTTCCAGGTGCCGGTCCCGCGTTGAGTAGCCGATGAAATCCTGGCGCCGCCCGCCGGCCGAAAGACATGACGACGTAAGAATCTCCGCGATCCGGGTGGCATTCGCGGTGTCGCTGCTCGTCCATGCGCTGGCGCTGTGGAATTATCTGCCGCACATGCGCATCCTGACGCCGTCGGAAGCGCGACAAGGGCGACTCCGGCAGCCCGCTCGCCGTCCAGCTGGTGCCAAAGGCGGCGACGCCCGGGAAGCCTGCCCTCCCCACCACCGCCGCCCGAGCCGAAGGTCGCGTTGCGCCCTCCCGAGCGCGAGGCTGCGCCACCCAGATCGCAGGCGCGCCGGCCATCGCCGCCGCCGGTCATGACCGTCCCGCGGCAGGCTCCGGACACGCCGGCGATCACCCCCGCCCCGCCCGTGCCCACGCCGCCGCAGCCGGTCGCCGCCACCGATCTCGCCGCCTACGTCGAATCGAGACGCCTCGCTCGCGGCGAAGCGCCCATCCGCGTCGTTGAGCACATCGTCGCCGCCGTCCACCGAAACCGAAAACGACAGGCAGAACCGCATCATCGCCGCCAATATCGGGATGAACGGCCGGCCGACGTTCGGCAGGGACCCGAAGAACGGTGGCGGCATATTCCAGGTCAAGACGCTGGAATACAGCTACGCCGAGTTCTATTTCTACGGCTGGAACAAGGACATCAGCCGCAACAGCAAACAGGTGATCGAGGTGCGCAAGGGCGAGAACGGTGACATCCGCATCGCGGTCGTGCGCAAGATGATCGGCATCATCCGCGAACATGAAACGGCCGAGTTCCTCTGGGAGTCGCACCGCCTTGGCCGACAAATCACGCTGTCCGCGCGAGCGCGGGACAACGCCGAACTCGAGACCTTCATGATGCAGGAGTTCTTCTACGACGTGCGCAATCCACCCTGATTCTGATCAGGGATCGCTGGTTGCGGCGCGCGCGCTTCTCTGCCATGCGTCCTGTCGTAGCATCTAGTCTCAGGACGCTCGCCGCGCTGCGCGGCGCGGATGCCCGTTTCCCGGAAGGTCCCATGCCAACCACCCTCGCCCTGTGGCACGCGGAGCACGTCAACTTCGCCAGCTGCTCAACGTCAGGAAACGACGACTTCGCACTAGCGCGCGCCGTCGTCGCGGACTCGCGCAGCGACGAACGCGTCGACCTGCTCGGCCGTGGATTCCCCCATCTTGATGCGATCGCCGACCGCCACGCCACCGCGATAGTTCGCGCAGAAGTAGAGCCCGGGGGTCGCGGCTTCCGCGGCATCGATCCGGTGCATGCGGTCGAGATGGCCGATGTCGTATTGCGGAATGGCCTGTGGCCAGCGAACGACTTCCTGCCATAGCGGCGCAGCGTGACGCCCCCAGTCGGGCCGCCAATTCCGCGCGGACCATGGAGGCAACGTCGACGTCGGCTGCCGATCGCGATCTCGGGGTTTCGGCGTCCCCCTGCGAACGACGTCAACAGGACGCTTCCTTCCGGTGCGCGCCCGTCGAACATGCTGCTGGAGAACAGGCAGCCAAGGATGTGCTCGTGCTCGCGCCTGGGCACGAGAAAACCGAATCCCTCGAGTGAGTGCGCGACATCGGCGCGCCGGTAGGCAGACGCGACGATCGCGATCGGCGCGTAATCGACGGCGGCGAGCGCCATCGCCGCGTCAGGCGCAATCCCCGCGATCATTGTCGCAGTGGCATAGGCGGGAGCCGCCAGAACCACCGAACCGGCACGCCACGCGACCGGCGCGCCGTTGCGAAGGCCTTCAACAGCGAAGCTTCCGCCTTCGTCGCGACGACGCGCTGCACTTTCGTCCCGTACTCGATCGGCGGCAGAGCTTTAGCGAGAGCATCGGTGAGCGTCTGCATACCGCCACGGAACGAGAAGCTAGTCGCGGCGTTCTTCGCCACCTCCTTGTCCTTCTTGCGCGCACGGGCGCCGGCGATCTGGCCCTTGATCAAGCTCCCGTGTGCGAGTTCGAGCGCAAGCAGGCGCGGAAAAGCGGCTCCGACGGAAATCCGTTCTGGGTCGCCCGCGTAGATGCCGGCGACGAACGGGTCGATAGCGTAGTCGAGGAACTCGGCTCCCAGCCGACGGCGTGCAAAGGTTGCGATCGATTCGTCGACGCCCACCCTGGTGCGCGCGATGAATGGCTCGCGCAACAGCCGAAGTTTTGCCGCCAGCGTGAACGCCTTGGTCCTGAAGAACGCCCTCGGCGAGCCCGGCAGCGGGACTAGTCTCCCATCCCGGACGACGTAGCGCGTTGCTGCCACCGCATTCGCGTCAATGCGCTCATTCGCGATACCCAGGTCCGCGAGCAGCGCGTTGATGAGCGGTGTCGTGTCGAGCGTGCTGTTCGGACCCGTTTCATAGAGAAAACCGTCGCGCCGTCGTGTGCCGATCACGCCGCCGGCCGCAGGGGCCGCATCGACAAGGGCGACCGAGCGTGAGAGTCTGGCCAGCCGATGGGCGGTCGTCAGCCCGGAAATTCCGGCGCCGACGACGATGGTGTCGAAGGTTGTCATTCGGTCCTGTTGCGAGGGTTCGTTGCAGGCTCCATTCTCCCTCGAATTGCGCTCGATCCGGCCCCATCGCGCACCGGGAACCTTTAGACTGCGCCATGGTTACCGGATTCGAACCGGCACAACCGGATCCGCTGCTGCCGGTTTTCGAGCAGTGGCACACGGCGGCGGTCGCCGCGCAGTCGCTGTGGGTGCGTTCGCTTGGCGCGCTTGCGATCGCTGCGGCCGCGAAAACGCGCTTCGACGCGCTGGTGCGATTCGCGCGTTCCCGCTCGCCGTTCTACCGCGAGGCCTGGGCGGGATTGCACGACGGTCCGCTGGAACTCGCTGAACTGCCGGTGGTCACCAAGCGCGAACTGATGTCGTCCTTCGATGACTGGTGCACCGATCGGTCGGTGTCGCGTGCGGCGATCACCGCCTTTCTCGCGCAGCGCAGTCATATCGGCGAGCGCTTCCACGGCCGCTACATTGTCTGGACCAGTTCGGGGAGCACCGGCGAACCCGGAATCTTCGTGCAGGACGGCAGCGCCCTCGCCGCCTATGACGCGCTGGTCGGCGCGCAACTCGGCGGCCCGGCATTCGCAGGATGCGACTGGCAGGCCGTGGCGACGCAAGGAGGACGCGCCGCGCTGATCACGGCGGACACCGATCATTTCGCCAGCATCGCTTCGTGGCGGCGAGTTGCGGCCGGCAAACCCTGGCTCGACATGCGCAGTTTCTCAGTCACCCAACCGATGCCGGATATCGTCCGTGCGCTCGAACGCGTACCAGCCCGCGTTCGTGTCGAGTTATCCGACCGTGCTCAGCATTCTCGCAGAGGAACAGGATGCGGGGCGACTCGCCATTCGCCCTGCCGCATTGTGGTCCGGTGGCGAAGGACTGTCGGCACGCGCGCGGAGTGAAATCGAGCGAGCTTTCGGCTGCCTGCTGCAGAACGAGTACGGGGCATCGGAATGCCTGGCCATCGCCCACGGCTGTCGCGAGGGCTTCCTGCACGTCGATGCCGACTGGGTGATCCTCGAACCCGTCGATCACCAATTTCAGCCCACGCCTCCGTGGCGAACTCTCGCACACCGTGCTGCTGACCAACCTCGCCAACCCATTGCAGCCCGTCATCCGCTACGACCTGGGCGACAGTGTGCGCGTCAAGGTCGATGCCTGCGCGTGCGGCAGTCCGATGCCGGCGATCCAGGTCGCAGGGCCGCAGTGACGACGTCATCACGCTGCGCGCGTCGGACGGTACGACGCAGCACCTGGTCCCGCTCGCGCTGACCACCGTCGTCGAGGACGCCGTGGACGTGCATCGCTTCCAGATCGTGCAGACGGCGTCGGACCGGCTGAGCCTGCGGCTGACGGATACGGACCGCGCACGCGCGGGCACGGCGGCGATGGCCGCATTGCGCGCCTATCTCGATCAGCACGCGTTGTCGAACGTGGCAATTGTCCTCGAGGCCGGAGAGCCCGTGCCCGAAACACGCGGAGGCAAGTTGCGCCAGGTGGTGGCCATGTAGAATGCGCCTCTCGCCCATTCTATGCGCTCGCTCTCCCACCTTTTCGACAACAACCGCGCATGGTCGGAGCGCATCCGCCGCGCCAGCCCGGACTTCTTCGCCGACCTTTCCCGGCAGCAGCGGCCGCGCTACCTGTGGATCGGATGCGCGGACAGCCGCGTGCCCGCCAACGAGATCGTCGGGCTGCGCCCGGGCGAACTCTTCGTCCATCGCAACATCGCCAATGTCGTCGTGCATACCGACCTCAACTGCCTCTCCGTCATGCAGTTCGCCGTCGATGTTCTGAAGGTCGAGCACATCATCGTCTGCGGCCATTACGGCTGCAGCGGCGTCGCGGCGGCGCTCGAGAACCGGCGCGTGGGGCTTGCCGACAACTGGTTGCGTCACGTGCAGGACGTGCACTCGAAGCACAATGCCCGTGTCGCCGCGGTTAGCCGACGCATCGCAACGCATCGACCGCCTCTGCGAACTCAATGTGATCGAGCAGGTCGCCAATGTCTGCCAGACCACGGTCGTGCAGGACGCCTGGGATCGCGGCCAGGAGCTCGCCGTCCACGGCTGGGTCTACGGCCTGAAGGACGGGCTGGTGCGCGACCTGCAAACCACCGTCACGCACGCGGCGGAGAGCTCCAGCGCCTTCTCTACGGCGCTTGCCGCGCTATGAGACGGGCCTTCCTCCGCTTCTGCATCTGTCTGGCGACATTGCTCGCCGCGGTCGGCCGCATTCGCGGCACCCGGCCTCACGCCTGGGGCATTGAACGAATTCTCGGTCGAGCTGCCGACGGAACTGCGGACGTTGGCGGGTCGCGGCAAGCTCTCGCCGGTCAGCCGCGCGCTGGTCACCGTTGCCGTTCCCGCGAACTTCGACATGGCCCGCGAATGGCCGGTGCTGGTCATCAGCGCGACATCCGATGCGCAGTACCGTTCGAGCCGCAAGCTGATGAGCGCCTAC
Source organism: uncultured beta proteobacterium (assembly GCA_963742145.1). Lineage (GTDB taxonomy): Bacteria > Pseudomonadota > Gammaproteobacteria > Burkholderiales > Casimicrobiaceae > VBCG01. Next base: position 790,143 of record CAVUKS010000002.1, on the reverse strand, counting down.
GCCGAAGCGGCTGTGGCCGCGGGATGGATCGTAGTCGCCGCAGACCCCGCCGAGGAAGTCACCGTCGAGCAGGACGACGTCCCACTGCGCCTGGCTCTGGTCAAGGCGGCGCTCGCCGCGCTGGCGTCGCAATCGAAAGGCTCCGGCCAGGCGCCCCTTGCCTTCGGCGGCTTCTCGGGCGGCGCTAAATACTCGGGCTGGCTCGCCGCCGCCTTCGCGGCCGAGGGGCGCAACATCATCGGTATCTACCTGGCCGGCATCAACCAGGACACGCTGGTCGCGGCAGCCGAGCAGTTCCAGGTTCTCGACTCCAAATTCAAGAATATTCCGATCTTCCTGCAATCGGGGGAAAAGGACGAGGTGTCCACCCCGGCGGACCATCGGGCGATATATGCCGACTTGCGACGCGCGGGATTCAGGCGCGTCCGCCTCGAGTATTTTCCCGGAGCGCACGAAATCGACCCCACGCAGCTCCGCGTGGCACTCGATGCTTTCCGTGCCACGGCAAACCAACCATCCCCCGCGCCGTAGTCCGCCGTAACGTTTCCGCGAAGCGTCGGAGGTAGTCGACCAGAGCGTCGGAGCGGCCGCTGCCGTCGACATCGGAAAAGCCGGTTTGCTCCTTCATTCCCCTCCCCAGCCTGCAAATCGTTCAGGTCCGCGTCGGCGCGACGCCTGGCTTGAGCCGCTCCAGCGTGTCGAGCGCCTGGCGGAGCACGCCCCGTATGTGTTCCGCGGACGGCGCATCGAGCATCGTCGGGTCGAGATAGAAATCGAGCCCCGACGAGTGCTCGCTGAAGACCTCCATCCTCGCGCCCGCCTCGTTGAGCATCGCCTCGACCACGTATGGCACGATCTCGCGGCTGATGCCCTTCATCGTGATCGGCGGCAGCGGATGCGCGGCGAGGATGCCGCGCACCAGTGCATACGTCTCGTAGCTGATGACCACATGCCCCGCCTCGGCGATCTCCTGCAGCCGCGCAGCCAGGTTGGCCTCGGCGCCGATGATCGTGTAATCCATCCGGTCCGCGCTGCCGAAGTTGCCGACGTTGCAGAAACCGGTGTTGACGCCCATGCGCACGCGGAACGGGTGTTCCACGCCCTCGTTGCGCCACTTCACATTGAGCCCGGCGATGCGGCGCTGCATTTCGAGCGCCATGCGCAGGCAGGCCATCGCGTCCTCCGACTCGCCTTTGGACTCCGGGTCGCCAAAGAAAATGAGCATCGCATCGCCGACGAACTTGTCCACGGTGCCGCCGTGCTTGAACGCGATCAGCGACATTTCGGTGAAGTACTCGTTGAGCAACCGCGTGATCTGCTCGGGCTGTAAGCGTTCGGTCGTGGCGGTGAAGTCCTTGATGTCCGAGAAGAAGATCGTCAACTTCTTGCGCTCGGTGTGGATGGTGACGTCCGTCTGTCCGCTGAAGATGCTCTTGTAGATCTGCGGCGACAGGTAGCGGGAGATCTTCATCGAAAGCGTTGCCAGGAACTCGTTGGCTGTGCCCAGTTCGCGGTTCATGCCGCTGATGACCAGCGCCTGGCGCCGTTGCAGAACGATGAATGTCGATCCCCGTCGCCGCTATCAGGACGAAATAGATCAACAGATATTTGAACGAGAACAGGTTGGCGGCGAAGGGCTGCGTGATGCTGACCTCCTGCATTCCCCGTACGTCGCCCACCTTCCAGTCGCGCTTGGGACTTTCCGCGTGCGCATTGTGGCAGCTGACGCACGCGGCACCCATCGTCACTGGAGCAATCAGGCGGACGCGGTCGCTGAACAGCGAGTCGGAAACCTCGGTGACCAGCTGGTTCGGATCGGCGCGCAAGGTTGCCAACGCCTGCTTTTCGAACGCGTCCAGCATGTGAGGCGTACGATTCCGGAACGGATAATCCGACACGAACCGGTAGGTAATGTTCTTCTGCTGCTCGCCGATGACGCGGCCCAATTCGAGCGACAGCGTGGCCGGTATGGGGATGGCTCCGGGAATCGATTCGTAGTTGTGCGTGACCTGCGTCGATCCTGGATTGGCGAGTACCCGGCCGACCACGTTCGTCGCGTAGAACGTGCGCACGCTGGTGATGACGGAATTGAGATCGGTGGCCTGCCGGCGCAGCGCCGCCTCGGTCAGGTTGCGGATGTCGAGCCATACGGCAATGGGCAGGCCCAGCAGCAGGAAGACGACCAGGGCTGTCAGTACCAGTCCATGGCGTCGGCTAACCGTCGTTTGTGCATTCGGCATGGTCGATCTTCGAGGCGGCCACTTGGCCGAGACGGGGCAAAGCTTAACAGCACGATTGTCTGCGCCACCACGCAGTGCGCGAACGGCAATTGAAATTGACCCGCAGGGTTGGTAGGCTGTCAGATGGCCACTCGCACCTGGCACATTTGCGCGCTCGGCATCGCGACTTCGTTGACGGTCGCAGCCGCATTTGCCGCGCAGGCCGCCGAACGCGTGCTCCGGATCGGCATGCCGATCGTTGCGGAAACGCTGGATCCGGCGCGTTCCGACAGCATGCAAGCCAACATGCTGATGGCCGGCATCTACGACACGTTGTATGTGCTGGACCCGCTCGCGCGCCCGGCGGTCATCGTTCCCCTCGCGGCAGCCGCCCTTCCCCAGGTTTCGTCCGATTTCCGCGAATTCACGATCCGCGTCCGCCCCGGAATCCTCTTCACGCCGCACGCCGCTTTCGGCGGAAGGGCGCGGGAGCTCACGGCGGCGGACTTTGCCTATGCGTTGCGGCGCGTCTTCGATCCGAAGATCCATTCACAGGGACTGTTCCTGCTCGAAGGCAAGATCGAGGGCCTCGACGCGCTGGCCAAACGCGCGGCGGACGCGGGAAAGCTATCGACTATGACGTCCCGGTGTCCGGGCTGGTCGCGGTTGACCGGCAGACGCTGCGGATTCGGCTCAACAAGCCGGACCCGATATTCCCATTCCTTCTGACATCGACGCTGACCGCGGCTGTCGCACGCGAAGTCGTCGAAGCGGAAGGCGATGCCTACGGCCAACGTCCCGTCGGGACCGGCGCGTTCATCGTCTCCGCATTCACGCCGGGCCAGCGCGTCACGTTCGTGCGCAACCCGTCCTATCGCACGCTGCATTGGGAGGACCTGCTGGCGCCGGTGTCGCGTCGCACGCAGGCCGCGCAACCGATGCGCGGGAAGACGCTGCCCGGCCTCGACCGCGTGGAATTCTCCAGCACTCCGGAAGCCTCCGCGGAACTGCTGGCGCTGCGCAGGGACGACCTCGATCTTATCTACCTGGGCGCGCCGGAACTGGCCACGCAGGATGGCAACCTGCTCCCGGATCTGGCGCGCGACGGCGTGCGCCTCGTCCGCGAAGTTCAGCCCACTGCGCTGCTGTCGTTTTTCAGCATGCGCGATCCCGTCCTGGGCGGCAACTCGCGGGAGAAAATCGCGCTGCGCCGGGCGATACAGATGGCGATCGACGACAAGGAGTGGATTCGCGTGTTCGACGCCGGATTTTCGTCCGTGCGGCAGCAGGTGGTGCCCCCGGGCGTTGAGGGCCACGTCCCAGGCTATGTCAATCCCAACAATTTCGACGTCGTGGCGGCCAACGCGCTGCTCGAGCGCTTTGGCTACCGCAAAGGGGCCGATGGCTACCGGCGGAACCCCGACGGCTCCGCCCTCGCGGTTACCGCGCTTACCGGAACGTCGTCGAACTCGCGCAAGAGCGCCGAATTCACGAAGCGGATGCTCGACCGCATCGGCGTTCACGTCATCTTCGAGTCCGTCACGCCCGCGGAGCGCCTCAAACGGATGACCAACTGCCGCTTCGGCATGGCGTCGATGGACTGGGGGCTCGACGTGCCCGACGGTACCAACCCGATGAGCATGTTCTACAGCAAGTCCATCGGCGGCGCGAACATGAGCTGCTACGAGGATTCCGTGTTTGACGCCGCATTCGAAAAGGCGCTGGTGACGCCTCCGGGCCCGGAACGTACGGAATTGTTCCGGACGATGCAGTCCCGGCTGGACGCCTATGCGCCGACCCGCCCGCGTCCGATCAGCGATACGTTGCTGCTCAAGCGCGACAGGGTCATTGGCCCGTTCGGAACCATCAATGACTGGCTGCAGATTCTGACCCTTTCGGTCGAACGCAAGTGCCCAGCCGGTAAAATCCCGCTGACGCTGCAGGTCTATCCGCTCTGCAATTCATTCACGCAACCTTGGCTGCTCCGCTACTTTCCGTCGCAGTTTGGGTTTACGTGGAAATACATGGACATCGACCTGGGCAAGAAGCCGGCGAAGTGACGCGACGCGGTTGCTATCGCGTGCGCATGGCGTAGAGCAGCGGAAATTCCGCGCGTTTGACGAAGCCCAGGCTCTCGTAGGTACGAATCGCGCGCGCGTTGGCGCTTTCGACGTGCAGGAACGGCGTCTGTCCGAGACGCAGCATCCGGTTGACGACCCGCGCCATCAACGCGCGGGCGAGACCGCGCCCCTGTGCCTCGGGGTGAGTGCAGACGCCGCTGACTTCGCGGTGGTTGCCGATCCACATGCGTTCGCCCGCCATGGCAAGGAGACGGCCGCGCTCGCGCACGCCGACGAATGCGCCCAGCTCGATCGTGCGTTCGCGGAACGGCCCCGGATGCGTCAGTTCGACCAGCGCCAGCATGTCGGCGACGTCAGCGATCGACAGCGGGACGATCTCTGCGGCACCTTCGGGCAGCGGCGAAGTGTCGCGCCGAAGCATCTGCCACAGAGTGATCCGATGCAGTGTCTCCCAATTCGCCGGCCATTCGGGCACATGCGCGCCCGCCACCGCGACGGCATCGCCGATTGCAACGAGCGCCTGCAATGCGCCGAGATTCTCCGGAGCGGCTGCCGGCAGTCCGCCCAATGGCGAGAATTCGAGCGGGTATCGCAGCGCATGGCGGTCACCCAGCGCCAGGTGCGCGTGCCGCGTGGTCAGGCAGGACCAGACGGGGTTGTCGAGGCCGGTTTCGTCAGCGGGCGTATTCATGCTTCGACGCGGCGCGGCCAAACTCGAAAAGCCCGATCGGAAATGCTACCCTGACGGCCTTCCGCAGCTGCGCCAATCATCTACCTTCGCCCATGAGATCCTCTGCACTGATTTCGTTCTGGATGGGAATCCTTTTCACGCTATTTGCGCTGGGGATGGCACTGTCCAACGTGTCCGCGGGCGACGCCAACGCCCCCGAAGCCGATGTGGCGGCGGCACACGGCTACGCGCTTTTCTGGGGTTTTCTTGCCGTCTTCGGCGTCGTCATGGTGGTCGTTTCGTGGCTGATGATGAAAGGCAAGTTCGGCAGCGACATGGAATAGCGCGTCAGCCCGCCGGATTGGGATAGCGGGTCTGGATCGCCGCGATCTCCGCCAGCGTGTCGGCGTCGAGTTCCATTTGCGCGGCGGCGATGTCCTCCACCAGCTGGCCGAGCGACGTTGCACCGATGATCGCTGCGCCCAGGAACCAGCGGGTTCGCACGAATCCCAGCGCCAGCTGCACCAGTGACATGCCGCGTCGCGCGGCAAGCGCCGCATACGCATCGATCGCCTCATGCACGATCGGCTTGCGAAAACGCATTCCCATCCCGTCGAATCGCGTCAGGCGCGCCTCCGCAGGACGGGCGCCGCCCATGTACTTGCCGGAAAGCATCCCCGCGGCGAGCGGGCTGTAGGCGAGCAGCGTCATCCCTTCCCGGTACAGCGCTTCGGCAAGGTCGTTGTCGACGCTGCGCGAGACCAGGCTGTAGCTGTTCTGGATGGTGACCGGCCCGGGCAGGCCCAGCGACTTCGCCGCGCGCTGAAATTCGCACACGCCCCACGCCGTCTCGTTCGACAAGCCGTAGTGGCGGATCTTTCCCGCCTGGATCATCGCGGCCATGCCCTCGACCTGTTCGTCGATCGACGGCCCTTCGGTCTCCTTGGCCGGATCGAATTCGGTCGCGCCGAACAGCGGCACGTTGCGCTGCGGCCAGTGAATCTGGTACAGGTCGATGCAGTCGATCTGCAGGCGCGCGAGGCTCGTGTCGACGGCCTCGGCGATGACGTCGCGCGTGAGATCGGTACGCCCGCCGCGGATCCATTCCCGGCGACCGGGACCGGCGACCTTGGTCGCGATGACCAGGTCGCCGCGCGGACGCCGTGCCAGCCACGTGCCGAGGATCTTCTCGGTGCGGCCCTGCGTGGCTGCGTCGGGTGGCACCGGGTACATCTCCGCGGTGTCGATGAAATTGATGCCCTGCGCCACCGCGTAGTCGAGCTGGGCGTGCCCTTCGGCCTCGCTGTTCTGCTCGCCCCAGGTCATCGTTCCCAGGCACACTTCGGAGACGTTCAACTGCGTGCCGGGCAGCAGACGATATTTCATTGCATCCCTTCGCGAGCGGGATGAAAACGGCGCTCGCGGCGCGTGATCGCGGTCACCTTTACTTGCCCCACCGCAGCGCCAGAGGGTTCAACTCGCTCGCCAATTCGAGCAATCCTGCGCGCGTTGCAGGATGCAGCGCTTCGAGCGGATGGCGCACGGCGTCGCTCTTGATGACGCCGCCTTCGGCCATCACCGTCTTGGTCGCGCGCAGTCCGCACTGGCGGTTTTCGAAATTGATCAGCGGAAGAATGCGCGCGTAGGCAGCGGCCGCCTCCTTGCGCTTGCCTGCGCGATGGAATTCCAGCACGGGCTTGATAAGATCGGGCAGCAGCGCGCTCGGCATCGTCCCCGTCGCGCCGGCGTCCAGGTCCGCCATCAGCGTGATCGATTCCTCGCCGTCGAAAGGCCCGGCGATGGCGTTCCCGCCTGCCTCGATCAGGCCACGCAGCTTTGCGGCCGCGCCCGGGACCTCGATCTTGAAATAGCTGACGGCGGGAATCTCCCGCGCGAGGCGGACCAGGAACGGCAACCGACAGGCTGACGCCGCTCAAGGGCGCATCCTGGACCATGATCGGGATGCCCGCGGCCTCGGCGACGTGCGCGAAGTGCGCGATGATTCCGGCTTCGTCGGCGCGCAGGCCGGTCCCATGATAGGGCGGCATCATCATCAGCATGGCCGCGCCTGCGGAGGCCGCGCTGCGGGCTCGCGCTGCGGCGATTCGCGTGCTGAAATGGCTGCACGTGACGATCACCGGCACGCGGCCGGCGACGTGCGCAAGACACAGATCGACCAGCGTGGCGCGTTCGTCGTCGGTGAGCAGGAACTGCTCCGAATAATTGGCCAGCACGCAAATGCCATCCACTCCCTGGTCGATCATGCAATCGAGCACGCGTCGCTGGCCCTCGAGGTCGACGTCGCCTGTCGCTGTGAATGGAGTGGGGGCTATGGGATAGATGCCGGTGTAGGGTGCCGAGCGCGTCGCAGTCAACGAATTCTCCTTGGAACGCCGATCATTGAACTTGCCGGTCGGGCATCGTGTCAGTCCGCGCCGACGCGGCCGCGACAGAGCGGGCGGCCAGGAACTGGTGCACGAACGCGATTGCCATGCTGCCTTCGCCCACGCCCGATGCGACGCGCTTGACCGAACCGTGGCGCACATCGCCGGCGGCAAAAATGCCCGGAATGCTGGTTTCGAGCAGGTAGGGGTCGCGCTCGAGCGGCCACCGGCCTTTCCTGCCTGCCACCAGGTCCATCACGTCGCGACCGGTACAGACATACCCGTTCTCGTCGCGGATCATCGGCGCCGGCAGCCAGTCGGTCTTCGCGTCGGCACCGATGAAGACGAAAACGGCGGACGCGGCTTCGGTGACGAGTTCACCCGTGTCGCGATGCTCGATGACGACGGCCTCGAGGTGGTGTTCACCTTCGACGCGGACGATCCTGCAGCGCGTGCATATCTCGATGTTGCGCTTGGTCGCCAGTTGCTGGATCAGGTAATGCGACATCGTCTGCGCCAGCGAGGGTCCGCGCACCAGCAACGAAACCTTGTGCGCGTAATTGGCGAAGAACATCGCGGCTTGCCCCGCGGAATTGCCTCCCCCGACCAGGAATACGTGCTGGCCCTGGCAATTCATGGCCTCGGTGCGCGCCGCGCCGTAGTAGATGCCGCGGCCGACCAGCGCGTCGGCGCCCGGGACATCGAGTTGCCGCCACGACACTCCCGAAGCCAGGATCACGCTGCGCGCGGCGACGCGATCTCCGCCGTCGAGTACCACGGCGTGACTCTCGGAGTCGGATGCGCACTCGATTCCGACGACCTCGCGCGCTACCAGCAGTTCCGCGCCAAACCGCCGCGCCTGCTGCAGCGCCCGCGCGCTCAGTTCCTCGCCGGGCACCCCCGTGGGAAAGCCCAGGTAATTCTCGATGCGCGACGACGTGCCGGCCTGGCCTCCTGCCGCTTCGCGCTCGATCATGATCGTCGTGAGCCCCTCGGAGGCGCCATAGACGGCGGCCGCAAGACCCGCGGGACCGCCGCCGATGATGGCCAGGTCGTAGGAGACTGTGGACGGCGACGTTTGCAGCCCGAGCTTTTGCGCCAGGTCGCGCAACGTCGGCGTCACCAGGCGCTCCCCGCTCGCGAGAATCACGATCGGATATCGATCGCCAGGACGGGGCGGCTCGATTTCCCCGGACGCCGACGGGCGCGTCGGGTCGAGCCATCGGAACGTGATCCGGTTGCGCGCCAGAAAGTCGCGCAGGTGATGGCAAGCGATATCGAAGCGATGGCCGACGATCGCCACACTCGCAGGCGCCGTTTCCGCCGCAAGCGCCTGCAACCGCGAGACGCGCTGCGTCATCGTCCGCGTCAGTTCGGAAGCCAGCGTCGCGCACGACGTGAACAGTTGCCGGAAATCGGCCTCGTCGAGCTGCGCGACGCGCGACGGCTCCAGCGCGCGCAGGCTCACGACCGCCGGCGATCCCAGCAGCAGCGGTAATTCGCCGAAATACTCCCCCTGATCGTATTGGGTGATACGGCGCTCGACGCCGTGGACGACCTTGCGTACTTCCAGCGAGCCTTCCAGCAGCAGGAAGAACGACGGCTGCTCGCCTTCATGGATAAGCCAATCCCCCGCGCGAAGGCGCACGTCGGCCACCCGGGCGGCGAGGCTCGCCGCCTCGTTGTCGGGCAGCGCCGCGAACAGTGGAACGCGGCGGAGTTCGTCAGCCGTGATCACGCAGCCGCCAGCCTGTACCGCTCAGGCATCGATGGACGAATGCAGCGCAATCCGGTTGCCTTCGCTATCCAGAACGATCGCGCGAAAACCGTGGGGACCGATGCCATGCGTCGGCTCCAGCACCTTCCCTCCCTTTCCGGGTGTCTTCGCGACGGCATCGCGGATACGTCCGTCGACGTTCATGTACAGCAGGATACCCGCGCTGCCGCTGATTTCCTTGGCGTTCGGGACCAGACAGCCGCCGTTGCCGTCGGTGTGCTCGATGACGCAGAACTTGTAGCCGCCCGCGTCCACGTCCTCGACTTTGACATCGAGCACGGTCCGATAGAACTCCGCGGCGCGGCCGAGGTCGGATACAGGGATGTCGAACCAGACCGCGCGGTTGTGCAACGCATTCAAGTCGCTCATGGGTGCCTCCACGAATGAAGCTGGATTATAGGTTTACTGATTATAGGTTGCCGGCGGGCGGTCGCGGCTCGCCGGAGGCTGCGTCAGCCCGGTGCAATGCGGGAAGGCACATGACGGACGATGGTTCACGCCCGGGCGTTCGCGTGCTACCGTTTCGCCATTGTCGCCCGTTCGGTGACCGGAACTGGTGAACAGGACGTGAAACGAGCCTCGCTCTACAGCAGTTCCGACCGGACGCGCAAGGGCGTCCCGGGATCGGACGCGGAAGCGGTGGACGGCCCGGCGGACTCACCTGCCGGCAGCGCCGAACCGGCGAGTAGCTCAGCGGGCGATACACGGTGGGGCCGGTTCATCACGCGGCACGAGCGTGCGTTGCTGCTCGCCGCTGGCGCGATGCTGGCTTTGCTCATCGTCCTCGTCCACGCCAGCCTGACCCGGCAGCCACGTCCGATCACGCAGGAGGATATCGACGCCGCTGTGCTGCACTCGCTTGAAACGACCCCGCCTGCCTCGCGCTCCGCCAAGGCCTACGAGGCCGTCCGCCGCTCCGTTGTGCGTGTCCACGGCACCGGCTACCGAAAGGAGCAGGAAGGAAAAGCGATGGAGGGGATCGGCAGCGGCGTGGTCATCGTCGATACCGGCATCATCCTTACGAACCTGCATGTGGTTTCCGGCGCCGAGCGAATCACGGTCGAATTCGAGGATGGCTTCGAGTCGGAGGCCATCGTCGTCGGCGCGCGGCCCGAGCACGACCTCGCCGTGCTGAAGGCAGACAAGATTCCCGGACGATTTGCCCGCCGCGACGCTGCGCTCGACAGCCGACCTGGCCGTGGGTGACGAGGTCATCGCGGTGGGTTTTCCGTTCGGCATTGGCCCATCGGTTTCCTCGGGCGTGGTATCGGGCCTGCGCCGCATCTATCGTTCGCGCAGCGGCGAGGCGCTGGCCAACCTGATCCAGTTCGACGCGGCGGTGAATCCCGGCAATTCCGGCGGCCCGCTGGTGACGGCCGATGGTGAGGTCGTCGGTATCGTCACCGCCATTCTCAATCCGACCGAACAGCACGTATTCATCGGAATCGGCTTTGCCGTGCCGATAGAGAACGCGGCCGCGGCCTATGGCCTTTCGCCCTTCTGACGCCGAACGATCGGAGGTAATTCGAGCATGAACGACTCGCCAACCGGCCGCAGCACCGTCAGCGAGGTCACACCGCTGATGGAGCGGATTCTGTACGAAGTGAAACGCGTCGTCGTCGGGCAGGATCATTTTCTCGAACGCGTCATGGTGGCCATGCTGGCCCAGGGCCATCTCCTCGTCGAGGGCGTGCCGGGTCTGGCCAAGACGCTTACTGTCAAGACGCTGGCGCGCACGATTCAAGGCACGTTCAAGCGCATCCAGTTCACGCCGGACCTGGTTCCCGCAGATCTTGTGGGCACCCGCATCTACAACCAGAAGACCGGTGAGTTCAACACGTCACTCGGTCCCGTGTTCACGCACCTGCTGCTCGCCGACGAAATCAATCGCGCGCCAGCCAAGGTGCAAAGCGCGCTGCTCGAGGTAATGCAGGAATACCAGGTCACGATAGCCGGCCAGACGCATCGTGTTCCCGAGCCGTTCCTGGTCATGGCAACGCAGAACCCGATCGAGACTGAAGGTACTTATCCGCTGCCGGAAGCACAGGTCGATCGCTTCATGATGAAGATCCTGGTCGGATATCCCAGCGAAGACGAGGAATTCGTCATCGTCGAGCGCGTCACCGGCGCGGCGCAGGACGTCGCCGCCGTGGCCACCACCGACGAACTCGCTGCGCTGCAACGCGAATGCCGGACAGGCTACGTGGATCCATCACTGATGCGCTACGCCGTTCGCCTGACCCATGCGACGCGCAGCCCCGATCGCTTCGGCATTCCCGACATGGCCAAGTACGTCACCTACGGCGCCAGTCCGCGCGCCTCCATCCATCTGATCGAGGCGGCGCGCGCGCTTGCGTTCCTGCGCGGGCGCGCCTATGTGCTGCCCGAGGATGTCAGCGACCTCGCCCCCGACGTACTGCGTCACCGGTTGTCCCTGTCGTATGAAGCTTTGGCCGATGCGGTGACCGCCGACGCGTTGATCCTGCGCATCCTGAAGCACGTTCCCCGGCCCGAAAGGCCGCTCGAAGGCCATGTCCCCGTCGACGCCCATCGCCGCAGCGACACCTGAAGCCGTCCTGCGGCGGCTGGAATGGACGGTGATGCGCCGGCTGGACGGCCTGTTGCACGGCGACTACCGCACGCTGTTCCGCGGCCAGGGGCTGGATCTCGCGGACCTGCGTGAATATGTCTATCACGACGACGTCAGGCATATCGACTGGAACGTCACCGCGCGGCTGCAGACGCCCTACGTTCGCGAGTACAACGAGGAACGCGAAGTCGCCGCATGGTTCCTGCTGGACTTGAGCGCTTCGGTCGACTTCGGTTCGACGAAGCTGCGCAAGCGTGCTGTTTCCGCCGAGTTCGTCGCAGTGCTCGCGCGCATCCTCACGCGTCACGGCAATCGCGTCGGCGCGCTACTCTATGGCGACCGCATGGACACGCTGATCCCGGCGCGCAGCGGGCGCCGCCACGTGCTGCATCTCTTGCATCGGATGCAAACGCGTGCTGCCGCCACCGGCAAGCAGGCAACGAACCTGCGGGAACTCCTCGACGCGGCGGCGCGCATGGCCATGCGGCGCTCGCTCATCTTCGTCGTGTCCGACTTCATCAGCCTGCCCGGGTGGCCGGACGCGCTCGCCCGCCTCGCGGAGCGGCACGACGTGGTGGCTGTCCGTCTTTACGATCCAATGGAAATGGAGTTACCCGACTTGGGGCTGCTGGTCATCCAGGATGCCGAAACGGGCGAACAGCTCTTCGTCGATACTCATGACCGCGGGTTTCGCAAGCGCTTCGCCGCGGCCGCGCAGCGGCGCGAGACCGAATTGCGCACGGCCTTTCGTTCGGCCGGTGTCGATGCGCTCGAACTCGCCACCGACGACGACCTGGTCGACGCGATCCTGCGCTTCGCCGACTTGCGCAAGCGGCGCAGTCAACTGGCCGCAGGCGGCGGCCTGCCCAAGCACCTTGGAACCGTGCAATGATTTTTTTCTGGCCGGAAATGCTGTGGTTGCTGCTGCTGATTCCGGCGCTGCTGGGCGTCTACGTGCTGCTGCTGCGGCGGAAGAAAAAAGCGGCGCTTCGTTATGCCAGCCTGAGCCTGGTCAAGGAAGCGATGGGCGCCGGGCAGCGCTTCCGGCGCCATCTGCCTCCGCTGCTCTTCCTCATGTCGCTGGCGCTGATGCTCATCGCCGTCGCGCGTCCCTCGGCCGTGGTCACGCTGCCGTCACAGCACGAGACGGTGATCCTGGCGATGGATGTGTCCGGAAGCATGCGCGCCACCGACGTCAAGCCCAGCCGCATCGTCGCCGCGCAGGAGGCTGCGCGCGCGTTCGTTGCCGAGCAGCCGAAGACCACGCAAATCGGCATCGTCTCGTTCGCCGCGACGGCATCGCTCGTGCAATCCCCGACGCACAGCCGCGAGGACCTCCTTGGCGCGATCGACCGCTTCAGCCTCCAGCGCGGTACCGCCGTCGGCAGCGGCATCCTGGTGTCGCTCAAGACGATATTTCCCGACGTCGAATTCGACCTGCGCTTGTCCAATCCACGCGGCCCGGCGCAGAAAAGCGCGCCGCTCGACCCCGCGAAATCGCCCGACAAGGCCGCACCCAAACCCGTCCCGCCGGGATCCTACTCCGGCGCGGCGATCATTCTGCTGACCGACGGCCAGACCACCACCGGTCCCGATCCGATCGAATCGGCGCGCATGGCCGCGGACCGCGGTGTGCGCGTCTACACGGTCGGGATAGGCACCCAGGGCGGCGAAATCATCGGCGCTGAGGGCTGGTCGATGCGGGTGCGGCTGGACGAGGAATCGCTGAAGACCATAGCCAACCTCACCAAAGCCGAATACTTCTACGCCGGCACCGCCGCCGACCTGCAAAAGATCTACCAGAACCTCAACACGCGGATTTTCCTGGAGCAAAAGGAGACCGAGATCACCGCGCTGTTCGCCGCAGCGGCGGCCGTACTGGCATTCCTGTCGGCGCTGCTGTCGATGCTGTGGTTCAACAGGATCATGTAGCGAACGCGGCGCGCCCGCTACTCGAGCATGTCTTCGCGCTGGTCCAGATCGACACGCAACTCGTAGAGGTCCTCGTCGAGCGCATCCCGCGAAGACACCATGCCTAGAGGCCGGTCGTCCTCGACCACCGGCAAGTGCCGGAACCGGCCTTTGTGCATGATGCGCAGCGCGTGCAGGAAAGGCTTGTCCGGATGGATTGTCTGCGGCTGCCGAGTCATGACATCGTCCAGTCGCGTGGCCGCCGGATCGCGGCCTTCGGCGAGCACGCGGAACAACGCGTCGCGCTCGGTGAAGATGCCGCACAACTTCGAGCCATCCACGACCAGCAACGCGCCGATGTTGTGCAGTTTCATCGTGCGTGCCGCTTCGACCACAGTCACGGTCTTGGGCACGGTGATCGGGGTTTGTCCCGCAACCAGCGAACGCAGCGAGCGAATAGCCATGATCTTCTCCGGCTGTTGCAGCACGAGACGTATTGACGCCCGTGCAGGAACGAAAGTCAAGCATCCACCGCGCCGGCCCGCCCCGCCGCGCCACAGCGTAGGTCGGCGCCAGCGGCCAAACGACCGCTAGAGTTGAATTCGTGCCGCGGCGAGCCTACGATAGCACTCAGTCAACAGGAGGCAACCATGCGTTCAGGACTGCCCGCTCTGATTCTTGCCGGAATGACATCCATCGCTGCGGCCACGCCTGCCGATGCGTTGATCTGCTACGTCATCTACGACCGTAGCGAAAACGTCATCTACCAGAGTACGTATCCTCCGGTGGACATGAGCAACTCGGGTTATCCGGAACGCGATGCGCTGCGCGCGCGCGGCGAGCACCTGACCTTCGGCGATGTTGCCAACTGCCCGACCGTCGTGTTCCTCACTGGCGCCGGCGGAACTACCGACTTGCGCGTGGATGAGGTCGTCGCCGGAATGTCGGCGCGCACCATTCCCGGAACCCGGTCGATGGGGGCCACAACGCAAGGGCCGCCCGGCAAGGCGCGCGCTCCCGCCACGCCCGCCGCCAAGCCCCGATCCTACTGATCCGGCACTAACCCATCCGCGCGTGCAGCGCCCGCAGTTCCGCCTCCAGCGCCTCGACGCGCTGAACATACCGCAGCACCACGGAAAGGCTGTGCGCGTCGAGTTCGAAATCCCTGCGCAGGCGCCCGGCGGTCCTTGCGACGACGACCCAGGATGCCGTGAACGTCCATGACGCCGCCGCCGGATCCACCGGCGCCAGCGCGCCATAGTCGACCAGCGCGCGCAAATCTTCAGCCGGCAACTCCGACATCTCGACCAGCTGGTCCAGCGTCAGCGTGACGCGCTCGTCCAGCGACAGTGCTTCAGCGATTTCACGGCTCATGGGTCGCCTCCCGTTCGAAATGGGCGCGAGGATTGAAATTCGACGCATCCGCCAGTTGGCGGTAGAGGGCCCGCTGCGCATCGTCCGTTACCGTGGGCACGGCGATCTGCACGATCGCGAACAGGTTCCCCGCCGAGCCGTCCGGTCGCGCGAGTCCGCGCCCGGCCAGCCGCAGCTGTTGCCCGGCCCGCGTCCCGGCCGGCACTTTGAGATTCACGGTTCCCGCGGGCGTCGGCAGCGCAATGCTGGCGCCGAGCACCGCTTCCCATGGCGCCAGCGGAAGATCGACAAAGAGATCGCGGCCGTCAGCGCGGAACAGCCGATGGGGTGTCACCGCAATGTCGAGGTACAAGTCGCCGGCACGGCCACCGCGCACGCCTTTGCCCCCCTTGCCAGGCACTCGGAGCTTCTGGCCGTCCGTCACACCGCGCGGGATGCGTACGGTCACGACGCGCGGCACCCGATGCGGGACGCCGTTATCGTCCAATTCGGGAACGCTCACGTCCAGCTGGATTTCGGTGCCGTGGAACGCCTGCTCCAGCGTCACACGGACCGACGCCTCGTAATCCCGCCCCGCGATCGGCGCATTGGGATCGGCCCTGCGGAAGCCGCCGCGACCGCCGAGGCCCGCAAACAGGTCGGCCAGGTCGATGTCGTCGAATGACGCCTGCCCTCGCGCGAAGTGCTGTTCCCAATCCGGCGGCGGCCGAAAGTCCTGACCTTGCGCATGGCTTCCCAGCTGATCGTACGCCGCGCGCTTTTCGGCGTCCTTCAGCGTTTCGTACGCCTCGGCGACGGCCTTGAATCTTCTCCTCGGCGTCTTTTTCCTTCGAGACGTCGGGATGAAACTTGCGGGCGAGCTTGCGATAGGCCTTCTTGATGTCGTCCGGCGTGGCGCTGCGTTCCACGCCCAGTGTCGCGTAGTAATCCTTGTATTTCATTTTCGGTGCCTGCGGGTGTGTGCGCCGAGCGGAATCGGCAAATCATACCGCAGGCGTCACGCGGAACTCCCGATGGCCGCCCTTCCGATCGGCGATACTACGCGTCCGCGCCTTCGCGATGTACCTGGTGAGAACCATGCCGCTTCTAGTCGCCGGTCTCGTCTTGTTCCTCGGCATCCATTTCGTTCCGGCATTCCCGGCGCTGCGGGCACGCCTGTCCGGAAGGCTGGGCGCGCAACGCTATAAGGTCCTGTTCGCGCTCGTTTCGGCCGCGGGATTGGCGCTGATCGTCATCGGCTATATGCATTCGCCCGCGACCGTGCGCGTCTTCGCGCCCGTTCCGGCGGCCATCGCCATCGCGCCGCTTGCGCTGACGCTGTCGTTCATCCTGTTCGCGGCGGCGAACATGCGCGGCTACCTTCGCCATACCCTCAAGCATCCGATGCTCATCGGGCTGGGACTCTGGGCGCTGGTTCACCTGCTCGCCAATGGCGATTTGCGAGGAACCGTCCTGTTCGGTGCGTTTCTTGCGTATGCGCTGCTGGACCTGATGTCGGCAATCAGTCGGCGCGCAGTCAAGGCATTTGTTCCCCGGGTCAAGTACGACGTCATGGCCGTCATCGGAGGCGGCGCCGTCGCATTCGGCGTGATGGTCCTGCACCGGATGTTCTTCGGCGTGCCTGTCGTGTCGTTCGGCGTATGAGTGCGATGGCAGGACGTCGCTCATGCAGCAGGTCGACAGCGGATATCGCTGTCGGTCAGTGCGCCTCGCACTGTTGCGCGTCGAGCCAGGAGCACAAGGCTTCCTTGAGCGCGACGCCGGCGCTTGCAAAGCCGGCGTCCGTCGGGTCAAGCGTTGCGGCGTGTTCGACGATCAGCTCCAGCGCGCGGCGCTTTTCCGCGAGCGTCAGCGACGCATCACGGACCGCCTCGCGAAACTCCTGCACTTCCGAGACGAACGCGGCGGGGGTCACGCCGCAACCTCCACCACCACTCTGAATTCTCATGGATGCTCCTTGGCGTGCCGGGCCACATTTGCGGCCACTGGCTCGCCTCCGGTCGATTACGCATACACTGTGCCAAGGAGACCAGCGGTGATGCGCCGGCGACCGACGGCCGGTCAGGCCCGCCGCACTGCATTGCAACGACCGGCCCGGGCGTTCCTATAATCACTTCAAGTCGGCAAACGGACTTGCGAAGTCACAGGCGGGCTATCGCCACGTAAAATTCAGGGAGATTCATGAAGTATCGGTTTGCAATCGCATTGGGCCTGGCCGCGGTCATGGCTTCGGGGACGAGCGCGCAGGAAAAGGAACTGGTCTTCGGCGTCACGGAAGGCGTGACCTACCAGGCGACCCCCAAGGAGATCCGCGACAAGTTCACGCCGCTCGCGGAATACGTCGGCAAGGCCACCGGACGGCGGGTGAAGATTGTCCTCGTCCCGGCCTACAACGACGTGCGCGCCGGAATGGCCAAGCAGGAATACGACCTGGTGTTCATCCACCCGGCGCATGTCGCGATGGCGGAGGTCAAGGGGGGCCGCTACAAGGCACTCGCCTGGACGTCCGGATTCACCGATTACACGGTTTCGCTGCTCATCAACCCCGAGGGAACGCTGAAATCGCTGGACGACCTGAAGGGCCGCACGCTGGTGACGCCCGATCCCGACTCGATCACCGCGATGATGGTGCGGGCGATGCTGCGCACCGGCAAGCTGCAGATGACCACCGCCAAGCCTGATGCGCAGAACGCCAAGGAAATGGAGGGCAGCGTCCGCGTCATCTCGACTCGCTACCAGGATGCCGTCCCCTTCTATATCGAGAACGGCTTCGCGCAGGCGGGCGCGACCGCGGCCAAGTCGGTCGTCAAGTCCTGGACGGACAAGGGGGGCAAGGTCCTGGCGCAATCGCGCGCCGTCCCGATCAAGCAGCTTCTGGTCTCGAGTGCCATGTCGGCGGACGAGCAGGACAGGATTCGCGCCGCGCTGCTGGGCATCGGGCAAAGCAAGCCTGGAAAAGATGCGCTGGACGCCATCGGCTACAAGGGCTTTGTCGCGACGAATCCCGAGGTCGAGGCGGCCACGATCGCGTGGCTCGGCCTCTAGCGCCGCCTCCATGCGCACTTGGGCACTGCTGACGTTCGTTGCGCTGCTGACGGCTTGTTCGCCGTCGCCGGTGACGACGACCCCGGTGCCCGTGACCCCGCCCGCCGACAGGGAGGGCGCCGCCGTGGTTCGCCGCGCCCTACCGGAAACTCCCGCCGCGACTGCCCCGCCATCCTCGCCGGTCGCCGCGGCCCCCGTCGCGATTCCTCCCGGCGCGATCTACGTTTGCGTCGCGGAAGTTGGCGGCGTGCGCCAGACGACGACGATCGAATTCGCGCCCAAGGTTGGCGACCTGTGCGCGAGGAATCCGGAGATGGGCCCCTGCCAATACGAACGCAATATCTGCCGCAAGGGCGGCGGGCGCGTCTATGCCGCCAATGGCGCGGAAATCACGATGGCCACAGAGGCGGAGTACGACAAGAAGGTGATGCGGGTCCGCTTCAAGTCGAATTGATCGCGACTGCGGCAATCCTAGCCCGCGTCGACGGCGGGTATCGCCCGCACCGAGAGAACGCCTTCGATGGACGCGATGGCTCGAATCGCGTCCGGCTGGATCGGGCTGTCGACATCGACGAGCGTGTAGGCCATCTCTCCGCGCGACTTGTTCACCATGTTGTGGATGTTGAGGCCAGCGCGCGCCATCGCGGTCGAGATCTGGCCCAGCATGTTCGGGACGTTGGCATTGGCGATCGCGAGGCGGTACGGCGATTCGCGCGGCATCTCGACATTCGGAAAATTGACCGCATTGGCGATGGCGCCATGTTCCAGGAACTCGCGCACCTGGTCGACAACCATCACCGCGCAGTTCTCCTCCGCCTCTTCGGTGGAAGCCCCCAGGTGCGGCAGCGCGACCACGCCCGGCTCGTGCAGCAACCCGCGCCCGGGGAAATCGCACATGTAGAACTTCAGCTTGCGCGCGCGCAACGCAGCGACGACCGCCGCATCGTCGACGAGCGCGTCGCGCGCGAAGTTGAGGAGTACCGCGCCGTGTTTCATGACGGCGAGCCGCTTGGCGTCGATCAGGTTGCGCGTCATCGCCAGCAGTGGCACGTGCAGCGTGACGAAGTCCGACTGCTTCAGGACTTCCTCGATGCTGTGGGCGCGCCGCACGCTGGACGACAGCCGCCACGCCGCGTCGACCGTGATTTCCGGATCGAATCCGGTGACTTTCATTCCCAGCTTGATCGCCGTGTCGGCGACCAGGCTGCCGATCGCGCCGAGGCCGATGATGCCGAGCGTGCGGTTAGGCAGCTCGATGCCTGCGAACTGCTTCTTGCCGTCTTCCACCTGCTTCTCCAGGTCCGGCGCCGAACCGTCGAGTCCCGCCACGTAGCCGAGCGCGGGAATCACGTTGCGCGCCGCCATCAGCAGCGCCGCAAGCACCAGTTCCCTGACCGCATTCGCATTGGCGCCGGGCGCATTGAACACGGGCACGCCGCGCAGCGACATTTCCGGTACCGGGATGTTGTTGGTCCCGGCCCCCGCCCGGCCGATGGCGCGCACGCTCGGGGGAATCGCCAGCGCGTGCATGTCCTGGGAGCGCACCAGTATTGCATCGGGTTCGTCGATAGCCTTGCCCACCGTGTAGCGGGCGGCGGGAAACCGGTGCAGGCCCTGGCTCGAAATCTGGTTGAGCGTCAGGATGCGGTAGCCGTCAGCCATTGCGCTGCTCGAATTCGCGCATGTACGCGACCAGCGCCTCGACGCCGGCCAGCGGCATCGCGTTGTAGATCGACGCGCGGATTCCGCCCACCGCGCGGTGGCCTTTGAGCTGCACCATGCCGCGTTGCGCCGCGCCCTTGACGAAGGCTTCGTCCTGCGCCTCGTCCGCGGTCCGGAACGTGACGTTCATGCGCGAACGGTCCTCCCGACGCACGGCGCTGCGATAGAACGACGACTGGTCCAGGTAATCATAGAGCAGCGCCGCCTTGGCGATGTTCTTGCGCTCGATTGCCGCGAGGCCGCCTTGCGCCAGCAGCCACTCGAACACCAGCCCTGCGATGTAGACGGCATACGTCGCCGGCGTGTTGAGCATGGAATCCGCCGCGGCCTGTTCCTTCCAGTGAAATGCCGAAGGCGTGATCGGCAGCGCCCGGTCGAGCAAGTCGCCGCGGACGATCACCAGCGTCAGTCCCGCCGGGCCCATGTTCTTCTGCGCGCCACCGTAGATGACGCCGTATTTCGCCACGTCGACGGGCCGCGACAGGATGTGCGAAGACATGTCGGCCACCAGCGGGACGTTGCCGGTGTCCGGAGTCCACTGGTATTCGACGCCGGCGATGGTCTCATTGGTGCACACGTGGACATAGGCCGGGTCCTGGCTCAATTTCCATGCGCCTTGCGCCGGAACGTACGTGAAGTCCTTGTCCTCCGAGGACGCCGCAATGTGCACCGAGCAGTACTTTTTCGCCTCCTTGATCGACTTCTTCGACCATTCGCCGGTGTTGACATAGTCCGCCGTCGTGCGCCCTTGCAGCAGGTTCATCGGGACAATCGCGTTTTCGCCGATCGCCCCACCCTGCAGGAACAGGACCTTGTAGTCGGCTGGAATGGCCAGCAGCGTGCGCAGGTCGGCTTCCGCCTTGTCGGCAATGCTGATGAACTCCTTTCCCCGGTGACTCATTTCCATCACCGACATGCCGCTGCCGCGCCAGTCGAGCATTTCCGCCGCCGCCTGCTGCAGTACGGATTCGGGCAGCACCGCGGGTCCGGCGCTGAAGTTGAAGACTCGCATCGGGATCTTTCGATGTTCGGAGTAAAGAATGTCGATTTTAGCGGATTTGCAATGCAGGCCCGGCGCCGACGCCACGCAAGCGCGACGGACGCACGGCGTTGGCGGATAATCGCGGCGGACGGCAGGCAGCATGGACGCTTCCCCGATGATCGACATCAATCCCGCTGAAATCGAATGGACCGCCATCCGGGCGCAAGGCGCCGGCGGGCAGAACGTCAACAAGGTGGCGACCGCCGTGCACCTGCGCTTCGACACTCGCGCGTCGTCGCTGCCGGAGGAAATCAAGGCACGGCTGCTCGCGCATCGCGATGCGCGCATCACCGCCGACGGTATCGTCGTCATCAAGGCGCAACGCTATCGCAGCCAGGACAAGAATCGCGAGGATGCGATGGCGCGATTGCAGGAATTGGTCGAGGCCGCGGGGACCGTGCAGCGGACACGCAAGGCCACCAAACCGACGCGCGGCTCGCAGCGGCGGCGTGTCGACGGCAAGGTCAAGCGGGGCCAGGTCAAGGCCTCGCGCGGACGCGTGATCGAATGAGCGCGACGTGATGACGCCGGTTGCGCCCGATCCCGCCGACACCTCGCGCGCGACGCTGGAGCACTACGCCCAGCGCGCAGCTTCCTTCGAAGAGGGCACGCGCGACCACGACGTCAGCCAGAACATCGCCGCGCTGCTGCGGGCGATCGAATCCCATCCACCGTTTGCGATTCTCGATTTCGGCTGCGGGCCCGGCCGCGACCTGCAGGCATTCGAGGCGCTGGGCCACTCGCCGGTCGGCCTGGACGGCGCCGCGCCGTTTGTCGCAATGGCGCGCGCGCAGGGACACGAGGTGTGGCAGCAGGATTTCCTCGCGCTGGACCTTCCCGTCGAGCGCTTCGACGGCATCTTCGCCAACGCTGCACTGTTCCACGTGCCGTCACCCGAACTGCCGCGAGTCCTGCTGCAGTTGCGGGCGACGCTCAAGCCGCGCGGCGTACTGTTCAGTTCGAATCCGCGCGGCAACGATGAGGAAGGGTGGAACCGGGGGCGCTACGGGGCCTATCACAGCCTCGAATCGTGGCGCCGTTACATGCTCGCGGCGGGATTCGCCGAAATCGAGCACTACTATCGGCCTGCGGGCTTGCCGCGCGACCAGCAGCCGTGGCTGGCCAGCGTCTGGCGCAAGTAATCGAATACCGCTAGTTCTTGCGGCATTCCTTCGGCAGATACTTTGCGGGTATATCGACGGGAATGCACATCCACTGAATCTGCTGTGACGCGTCGACCGCCGGCGCGAGCAGAATGGAACGTCCGAACAACTCCGGAATCGATCGGCCGAGCCCCAAGCGCAGGCGGCCATTGGCTGGACGGAAGCTCACCTCGTCGAAGAAGGCGGTGGCCGCCTGAAGACGCAGCGCATCCACGTCGAGCTTGAGAGGGATGGCACGGACCTGATCCCAGCTATCCTCGACCTGCTGCTGCAACGGCTGGACGCTGGCCAGCGCTGAGGCCACCTTTGCCCTTACTTCATGTTCGAACCATGCTCCGCGCAAGCTGGGTTCCACCACGCTGGCCGCCAGCAGCAGTGTTGCGCCGCCGAGCAGCAGCCCCGCGGCGAGCGATGTCGGACTGCCTCGCGCCAGCTGGCTTGCCACCTGCGAGGCGCTAGCTCGCGCTGGCCTCGGCGCGTGCGACGATTTTGCCGCACCCGGCGATAGACCAGCGAATTTGCGACGATCGCCGGAAGGACGCCGGGCAGGAACCAGATCGCGAGGATCGCGCCAAGCAGCCACGGCAGCGTCGCGTTGTCGATGCGATCGGCGATGGCCGCAAAGGCGAATGCACCGGCCACCGGCAGCAGCGCGAACGTGAATCCTGCCAGCCACAGCTTGCGATAGAACGCCCACACGCTCGGCAGCAGGAAGGACGGCCAGTGCCATCCCGGCGCACCGCGCCCCGCCCTTTCGTAACTCAGGAATCGCGGTGCGTAGTAGTCAGCCGCGGGGCCGACCGCCAGGCGAAACAGCACGGCCAGCGCGGGCCGAATACCCGTCCGCCGCGCGTCGGCCGTGGACTGGCCGCGAAGCTGGATGGTATCGAGGAAAATTGAAGCGGGCGCGTCCGCGATCGGCTTGTAAGCGCTGGAGACAGCGGCGCCACAGCGGCGACAATTGGCGCCGCCGGGGCGCAGGATGTTTCCGCAACGGCTGCAGTTCCGACCGGCTTCGCTCAACAGTGACGCTCCAAAGAGCGCATTCTACCAAGCGAGCGTCGATTGTGGCGAACGACTTTTTGCAGTGGACCGTTCGCGACCCTGGCGCTACTTGCCGGTATAGAGATCGGGAAATTGAGTCTTGAGATTGGCCAGCTTCGGCAGGTCGTTGAACACGATATACGGTTGTGTCGGATGCAGCGCCAGGTAGTTCTGGTGATAGGCCTCCGCGGGATAGAACGCCGGAAGCGCGACGATCTCCGTCACGATCGGTTGGGCATAGACCTTCGCGCGATCGAGCTGCGCGACGTACGCCTGCGCGACGCGCTTCTGCTCGTCGTTCGACGTGAATATGGCGGAACGATACTGCGTGCCATGGTCCGGGCCCTGGCGATTCAGCTGCGTCGGATCGTGCGCGACCGAGAAGAAGACCTTCAGCAACTGGCCATAGGAGACCTTGGCCGGATCGTAGGTCACCTCGCACTGCCTCCGCGTGACGGGTCGTGCCGCTGCTGACCTGCATGTAATCGGCGGTCCCCGCGGTCCCGCCCGCGTAGCCCGAGACGGCGCTGGATACGCCTTTGACGTGGCGGAAAACCGCTTCGACACCCCAGAAGCAACCACCGGCGAACACCGCTTTTTGCGGACCTTTGGCCGCCGCGGCGGGAATGTCCACGGCCGGCGTCGGCAGCGCAACAGCGCTCTCGGCAGCGCCGCAAGCCTGCACGAGTGCCAGGAATGCGACGCCCAGAAGGCTGCGGACGGTGCGGGGGACGGCATGGAACATGGAAGTACTCCTTTGCGTGGAACTTCGGCGGACCTCGCTCTCCCGAGTTAGTCGGGCGAACACGCAAATAATTTCGCTGCGGCGAAATTATGTGCCGCGCCCACGACCACCGGTCCGACCGGGCAGGCAGCGTGGCGTCGGCCGGTTAGGGCGGATTCGCGGACGCCCCGGCACGCGCGGTCGCGGAACTGGGCTCGACGCCGGCAAGTGCCGTCAGCGGCACCGCCATGCGGCGATCCGCCACGCCTTGCTGGCCGGGTGTCAGCACCGCGTACAGCTGCTTTCCGGCCTCGACGACGTCCTCGATCGCTGTCAGCCGATCGCGCGCAATGTCCGAAAGGCGGTCCAGTCGCTCCGGTGCCGACATCGTTCCTGCCATCGCCGTGCGCGCCGTGCGCTGGGCATCGTCCGCCAGCCGCAGCACGCGATCGCGATAGTTGAGCCACAACTTCTGCTGCTCGGGCCGGATGCGCAAATCCTCCTCGAGGAGCTCGAGCCGGTACTGTACCGACACCTGAACCGCTTCCTGCGCTTTGCCGGGTTCGGGGGACGCGGCTTGGGCGGCGGGACGTGCGACGTGTCGACGCCGCGGGGAACACCCGCAGGTGCCTGCGCCAAGGCGCTCCCCGCACCCACGAGTACGGCCACGACGACCAGCATTCCTCCGGAGAATTGCTTCGTGGTCACGTCGGCTCCTTTGTCGTTCTGCGTCGTCGCGCAATCCGCGAATATCGCACATCCGGCGCGGCGAATGTCCGCGAGGATGCAACTACGGACGCGCGGGCACCATCACCAGGCGATCGGTGCCCGATTCCGCGCCCCAGGCTTCTCCTGAGCGGCCGAGCATCTGCCGCACGCTGGCATTGCCGCGGTTGGATGGGTATGTTTCGAATTTCTCGGTGACAGGATCGAACCTTACGATCGCGTTCACGCTCCAGTCCGTCAGCCAGACCATGTCGCGGTCGTCGACCCAGACGGAATAGGTGTGCGCGTTGCCCGGCAGTTTCCATTCTCGCCATGCGCGCGTGCCAGGGTCATACATGCCCACCTGTCCCGTATTCCAATAGCTCACCCAGAGGCGCCCGCGCGAATCCGGCCATACGCGCCGCGCGCCCTGGTTGGGCGTCGGTGGTTCGATCACCTGGGCCTCGCCGGACTCGGTATCGATTCGGGCAATGTGGTTTCCCGCGAGCGACGCGTAGTAGACGTCACCTGACGGCGTGGTCGCGATGCCGTACGGTCCGCTGCCACGTGGTGCCCGCCAGACCTTGACCTCGCCGGTCGCCGGTTCGACCTTGCCATAGATGCCGGATTGGCCGGTAAACCACACGCGGCCTTTCTTGTCGAACGTCAGCGTGTTGAGATTGGCATTGCCCGCGTCGGCGGGCAGCGGGAACTTGCGAATCTGCCGCGTCGCTGGGTCGACGCGCACGATCGCATTCTGTCCGCCATCGGTGATCCACGGCGCGCCATCCGGTCCGACCACGACGCCGTGCGGCGCCGAGCGCGGCCCCAATGCGATCTCCTCGACCTTGCCGCTGGTTGGATTGAGGATGCCGAGCTTGCCGGTCGCCTGTGCCGTGTAATAGACGGGACCGCCTGGCGCAGGTGCCGCTGCGACGTCGTGAGGTCCCGCGCCCGGGACTACGTCGTAGTACACCGGCGTCGCTGCAATTGTGCGAGGTGGCGGCGGTCAATGCGCACAGGACTACGGTCAGCGTTCGCAGTGTCGTCATCGTTACCTCCAGGCCGGGCGCTGCCGCGGCGCTCGGCGAAAGGGTTGCGCACCGGCGGCACGGCGTCAAGTGCAACGCCACTTCGTTGCTCAGACCGGTCGCCGTGGGGCGCGGATCACGCGGACGATATGGACGCTGCACTGCGCGTTGGCCGCGACGTTCGACGCAACAGAGCGCAGCCACGCAAGTTTCTTTCTTTGGGCCACGGTGCGCCCAGCACGATCAGATTGACATTGTTCGCTCGCGCGAGTTCCAGAAGCGTGTCGCCGGCGCTTGCCGATTCGACGACATGCAGAGAGCGCCGGGACGTCGGCAGCTTGAGTGGCTCGATCCATTGCCGCAGCCGCAGTACATGCTGCAGGTGGCGGCCCGAAGCCGTCTCGTTGTCGGTCGCGCCTTCACCGAGCGGCGCCGCGCTGATCACCGACACGCACAGCAGCCGGAATTCCGGATTGAGGGAAACGATCTGGCGAGTCGTCCATTGCAGCGCCGGGTGACGCTCATCGTCCGGATGGTCGGTGTCGACCGCAACCATGATCACCGGCGCCTGGATGTGCGCAGTGCGCAGCCCCGCCGGCGGTTCGCGACGACTACGCCACCAGTGCTTTATCTGGGAGAACGCGCCCGTCGCCGTCCGCATCGCGCGATCAGTCAGCGGCACCTGCTCCGGATGCCGCAGGTCAAAGGCGAGATGTGCGGCGGATTGGTAGCGCAATTCCGCCGTGGGCTCCAGGCAGCGCAGGATGATCTCCTGCAGCCAAGGGGTATTGCAGCTGCTATGCGAACGCGGCGGCGGCGGCGGGCGCCACAACCTGTCGCGCATGCCGGCGTAGGTCGTGGGCGCCCCGAATGGCTGTGTACCTGTGGCCAATTCATAGAGCAGGACGCCGAGCGCGAAGAGATCGCTGCGTGGGTCGCTGCGTTTATTGCGCAGCTGCTCGGGCGACACGTAGGGCGAGGAACCCGCCGCGAAGTGCTGCACCTCAGCGAGGAGGTCGGGGTAGCGGGCATGATGCGCGAAGCCGAAGTCGAGCAGGACCGCCAGTCCGTCGCGACGCAGGATGAAGTTTTCCGGCTTGAGATCGAGATGGATGACTTCCTGGGCATGCAGGCTGCTTACCGCGTCCGCGAGCGTTCCGCCGATGCGAACGACCTCGTCGACTGGTATCGGCGCGCGAGCGATGATGGCCGTCAGCGACTCGCCCTCCACATACTCCATTGCTATGTAGGGCGTCGCAGACAGGTCGCCGGCGGAGACAAAGCGCGGAACGTGGTTGCCAGAGAGCAGCGGATGAATCATCTCCTCCATTTCGAAGCTCTCGATCGCAATGGTTGGCTGAGCTCGACCTACGGCAGGCACCTTCATCGCCACCGGAAAGCCAGGGTCGCGGTCGGGCGGCGGGGTTACCGTGTAGATGAAACCATTGCCGCCGGCGTGGATGCACTCGCCGATGACAAATCCGTCCAAGTCGGGCGCCTGGCGCAAAACGTTCGAGCATGGGGTTCCTGGGAAAGGGAAGCAGACGCGATCAGATACCCAGCTCGACCCGGTAGGCCAGCGATCCGGGAAGGCCGCATTTGCGAATCTTGTCCGCGGCAGCGCCGGCGTCATAGGCCACGCGATAGAAAATGACTTCCTGGCGTCCGCGATCGAACAACGTGTATGCAGCCGCGGGATTGCGATCACGCGGCTGGCCCACGGTGCCGACGATGGCGAGCCACCGGCGATGGTCGCGAATCGGGATTGGCGTCCCCGGAACGGGCCGGAATTCGCCCATGCGTCCTCGCCCGCCAGTGAAGTACAGTATCTGGTCATGCAAGTGGCCGCAAAACGTGTAGGTCGCATCCGTCGCATCGATGCAATGCTGCGCCTCGGTCCCGCTGTCGATATAGTTCCAGCGCGCCGGGGACGCGGCGGACGCATGTACGAAGCAGATGTCTGCCTCCCGCTGCATCAGCGGGAGTGTCGCGAGAAATCGCTTCTGCTCGCCGTCCAGTGAATCACGAGCCCAGTCGATCGCCGCGCGTGCGGCGTCATTGAAGTAACCCTTGGCGTTCTCCTCGACGGCCTCGTCATGATTGCCCTTGACCGCTAGCGCGCCGTCCTCGACGTACCGTGCGACGATTTCCACGACGCCGCGCGGGTCCGCGCCATACCCCACCAGGTCGCCCAGGAACGCGTAGCGCGTGGCGCCATTGTCCCGCGCGTGAGCGAGACACGCGGTCAGCGCCTCGAGATTGGCGTGGATGTCAGACAGCATTGCAATGCGCAACAGGTCTCTCCCTGCGGGCAACGCAAGCAGTCTATACGCAAACTTATGCGCGCATCCCGTGGACGGGGACGTAGGCGGAGGATGAGGCATCGCGATGCGAATGCGTTACAGTGCACGGAGGCTCGTTGCCACCGGAACTCCAAGTGACCCGTTTCGCCGTCGCCTATGTCGCCACGCTGGCCGTATTTTGCGGACTGGACTTTCTCTGGCTCGGATTCGTCGCCAAAGGCTATTACCAAGTCACAGCTCGGTGCATTGCTGCTGGACAAGCCGAACATTCCCGTCGCCGTGCTGTTCTACGCTTTATATGTCGTCGGGGTGCTGGTCTTCGCGGTGCTGCCGGCGCTCGATGCCGGCCATTGGTCGCGCGCGCTGCTGCACGGTGCGCTGTTCGGATTCTTCGCCTACGCGACCTACGACTTGACCAATCTTGCGACGCTCAACGGATGGTCGGCAGGCGTGGCAATGCTTGACCTGGGTTGGGGCACACTTGTCACCGGCGTTTCGGCGACGGCAGGCTATCTGGTCGCGCGTTTCGCGTTCTAGCCACGCGCATCAACGTCAGCGCGGCAACGGCGCGGCACGCGCGCCGGCGTTCAGCGATCGTAGGTCGTGATCGAGCCTGGGCACTGGGACACCTTGCCCCAGTAGCCGTCGCAATACTGGACGCGGACCTTCTGGCCGCAAATGAACCCGCCCAGGCCCCCCTCACGGTCGCATGAAGTGAGCGCGTCGCGCATGGTTTGCCACTGGTCGGGCACCGGACGAGGTGGCGATGGCGCCACCGCGGCGATCTTGACGGGTTCCGGTGGCGGCGCCACGGCCTCGGGCGGGTCGCCATTGATGGTCGCAAACGTCGAACGGCTTGCCATCACCGTACGTTTCACGACTGGCGCCGCCGATGGTTTGATTGTGGCCGGCGCTTGCAGAGCTGCCTCCGCGGATTCGGTCACGCGCGGGGCCGGCGCGGAGCCTGCGGGAAGCGGCAGCGCCGCTGACGGTCGCCTGGTTGTCCTGCGCAGCGGCAGAGTCTGCAGCGATGACTTGGCGTGCTTCCCCGGTCGCGCCCATGGTATCGGCGGGCGGGCGGGCGCTAAGTTCGCGCAGGCCCCAGTAGCCTGCGCCGCTTAAGACCACGGCAAAAACGAGAACGCCGAAGGACTTTCGCCGCCCCTCCAGCGATTTGCGACGCCCGGCGATCGGAACCGGCGTAATCGGCGCCTGCCCGGACTTCGGTGCAGCGGGAACGGCGCGGCGCGGCTTGCGCCGCATGTCGATCACCGACGTGCGCCGGATGTCCTCCTGCACCGTGACGTAGCGGGCACGCTTGAGCGCAGCCTTGCACGGCGCGCATAACATCGCGCCGGGCAACGCCGATTTGCCGCAAATCGTGCAGTCCATTGGCCCTTTCCATTCCGCGCGCCATGCCGGTCCGATGGCGGCCGGCACGGCACCTGTCATGCCAATGTCATAGTAGCACCCTGGCAGCGATGTCCGCAAAGACGTCCCGACGGGCGGCCCGTATGGTTGACTACAAGCCAGCGTCGCTTGACCAATGCCTTCGGGGATTCAGGCGTAGTGCTGCCCGAACCGGTTGCCGAGGAACTTGTCGAGGACGGCCTCCTCCTGCCGCACGAAGCCCCTGGCCGGCAACGTGCCGTCGCGCAGCATGTCCACCATCGCGCAGATCCCGGCGGCGGTCGTCACTTGAATCGCCGAGTACAGCTTCCCGCCGATCGTCTTGCTGTAGATCTTCTTGGCGTACGACTCCTGCGTCAGGCGCCCTTCGCGCATGCCGCTGACGGTGACGAACACCAGCACGACGTCCTGGTGCGTCATCGGCACCGATTCCTCGAGCACGTCCTTCAGGATCTCCCGGCGCTGGCCCAGCCGCAGGTCGCGGATCAGCATCTTCACGAGGTCGCGATGGCCGGGGTAGCGGACCGTCTTGTAGTTGAGGTTTTCCACCTTGCCTTCGAGCGTCTCGCACAGCGTCCCCAGCCCGCCCGACGTGTTGAACGCCTCATAGGCCACACCGTCCAGCGAGAACGCCTCGATTTCCTCGAGCGCCAGCGTTTCGCGCAGCCGGCCGTCGGTGATCGCCTCGCAGGGGTTGCAGTATTCGTTGATCAGCCCGTCCGTGCTCCATGTCAGGTTGTACTTGAGTGCATTGGTCGGATAGACCGGCAGCGCACCTACGCGCATCTGCACGTCGCGCAACGAATCGAATTTCCGGGTCATCGCATAGGCGAGGATCGAGATGAAGCCCGGGGCGAGCCCGCATTGCGGAACCAGGGCGGTCGTCGCCGACGCCGCCAGCGCCTTGACGCGGCGCGTGCTCTCGACGTCTTCGGTGAGATCGAAGTAATGGGCGCCGACGTCCACGGCCGCCGCGGCGATCGCCGGCGTCAGGTGGAACGGGCACGCGCTGATCACATATTCGTGGCCACGGATCAGTTCGCGCAGCATCTGCGGATCACCGAATTCCGCGCGCACGGTCGCAGCACCCAGCGCCGCCATCGGCGCGAGGCGCGACGGATCGTGGTCGGCAACGGTCAGCGCATAGTCGCCGGACGCCTGCAGGAAGTGGGTGATGGTCTCGCCGATCTTGCCGGCGCCCAACAGGATGAGTTTGGTCATGGTCGCAGCTCCCCGGTTTCGCGTGGTTTGATGTTCGTGGCGGATTCTATGCTTGGCGTCCGCCGGATCACAGGCTGCTAATGGTCGTAATGACGGTATAATTCCGTCACTATGCCGTCCAAACTGACGAATCGACGAATCACAGCGGAGCAGCAACGGCTGCTCGCTCTCCTCCGCCGCAACGCGAGGGAATCCACGGCATCGCTCGCCCGCAAGCTGGGCATCGCGCGAACCACCGTCGCGGAGCGCATCCGGCGGCTGGAGCGCGACGGCGTCATCAATGGCTACACGGTGCGCGTCACTGACGCATTTGCGCGGCACCGGATCACCGCACACGTACTGATCAACGTCAACGCCAAGCTGTCGGAGCGCGTGGTGCGCGAACTCGAGGCTTCGCCTCACGTGCGCGCCGTCTACGCGCTGTCCGGAGTCTTCGATTACGAAGTGGCCGTCGACGCCGGCAGCACCGAGGAAATCGACGGCATCCTCGACGCGATCGGCCGCGTCGAGGGCATCGAACGCACGCAAACGTCGATTGTGCTGTCGGTCAAGTTCGAGCGCTGACGCGATCCGATCGAGCGGCGCTGGCGCGCGCGGCGCGCGCTTGGCCGCGCAGCTGGTCGGCTTAGCGCAGCCCGACGTTGCGCAATTTGCCGCGTTGCGGCGTCCGGCATAGGCTAGACTGCGCGCTCCCCGCAAGGCCGGGCGTCCAACGAAAGGAAACGCAATGACCCAAGCCACCAAGGTTGCCGTCGTGACAGGAGCCGGCAGCGGCATCGGCAAGGCCGTCGCCACCGCCATGCTCAAGGCAGGTTACAAGGTCGCGCTGGCCGGGCGCCGGCAGGAGTTGCTCGAAAAGGCCGTCCAGGAAGCTGGCGCGACCGCGAACAACGCGCTCGTCGTCGCGACGGACGTCGCCAACCCGGAGTCCGTGCGCGCGCTCTTCGCGCGGACCAAGGCTGCTTTCGGCCGCCTGGACGTGCTGTTCAACAACGCCGGCGTGGGTGCGCCGCCGATCAACATGGAGGACCTGACGTTCGAGCAATGGAAGAATGTCGTCGACATCAACCTCACCGGCGTGTTCCTGTGCACGCAGGAAGCAATCAAGATAATGAAGGACCAGACGCCGCGCGGCGGGCGGATCATCAACAACGGGTCCATTTCAGCCCATGCCCCGCGTCCCAATTCCGCACCGTATACCGCGACCAAGCATGCGATCACGGGACTGACCAAGTCGACGTCGCTCGACGGGCGCAAGTACGACATCGCATGCAGCCAGATCGACATCGGCAATGCCGGTACCGAGATGGCGGCACGAATGGCAACGGGCGTCCCGCAGGCCAACGGGCAGATCGCGGTCGAACCGCTGATGGACGTGGCGCACGTCGCGAATTCGGTCGTGTATATGGCCAGCCTGCCGCTGGACGCCAACGTGCAATTCATGACCGTGATGGCGACCAAGATGCCGTTCGTGGGACGCGGGTAGCGTCCGACGCATCCCGCGGCCTTCAACTCCCGCGAAAACAGAAACGCGCGGTGCTGCGGCGCTGCATTCGATACGCGGCGGCGAATCTGCCCGGCGGGCTAGCCGATGTGCTGCCGCAGGAAGGCGAGCGTCCGTTCCCGTGCGAGCTTGGCCGATGCCGGATCGTGCGAGCCGCGCTGATCGCAATTGAAGCCGTGATCGGCCGGATAGATGAACACCTGCGCCGACGGATGCGCGGCCGCCAGAGCGTTCACGCCAGTCACGGGAATCATCGAATCGCGTTCGCCGAAATGCGCCATGACCGGGCACTTCGGCTGCTCCGCGATGGCATCGGTCATGCCGCCGCCGTAATACGGAACGGCGCAGGCGAAGCCTTCAACCCGCGCGGCGGCCATCCAGGCGATGTAGCCACCCCAGCAGTACCCGAGGATGCCGACGTTGCCGGCGCTCGCCACAGCGTCACGCGCCGCCGCTACGTCCTGCAGCGCGGCATCGGTCTTGGCCAGCGCCTTCAGTTCCCGGCCGCGCGCGATGTCCGCTGGCGTGTAACCGATGTCGACGCCGCGCTCGTAGCGATCGAACAACGCCGGCGCGATAACCACGTAACCGTCGCGCGCGTAGCCGTCGCACACGCTGCGGATGTGGCCGTTGACGCCGAAGATTTCCTGCGCGACGACAAGCGCGCCGCGCGGCGCGCCCTCGGGATCCGCGCGATACGCCGTCAGGCGAAAGCCGTCGGCGGCGGTCAGGTCGACCCAGTGGCCCATGCATTTCCTTTCGTCAGTTCGCCAGCAGCGGCGCGAAGATCCACCACGCCAGCAGCAGCAGGATCACCCATTTCACCACGTAGTACAGCGCCCGGAAGCGGTGCTTCAACGCCTTCCCCGGCACGCGCAGGTAATAGACGAGGCTGAACACGCGATTGAGCCAGCCGACCTTGTCGCCGGTGACGTTCTCGGTCTGGCTCGCGCTGATGATGTGCTTCTTGTACCACTTGTTGATGCGCGTCATCACGCGGCTGGTCAGCGGACGTTCGACGTCGCAGAACAGGATGACGCGCTCGGACATCCGTCTTGTTCTCGGCCCAGTGAATGAACGTCTCGTCGAACATCACCGCCTCGCCATCGCGCCAGAAATACAGCTGGCCGTCGACGTGGATGTTGCACTCGGGCGAGTTCGGCGTCACCAGTCCGAGGTGATAGCGCAACGAGCCGGCGAACGGATCGCGATGCTTGCCCAGCTTGCCGCCGGGCGGCAGCATCGCGAACATCGCACCGTTGATGCTGGGGATGGACTGGACCAGCGCGACCGTCTTCGGACACAACGCCTGCGCCGACGGCAGCGGCTGGTCGTACCACTTGACGTAGAAGCGCTTCCAGCCGCGCCGGAAGAACGAATTGAAGCCCAAGTCGTTGTAGCCGGCGGCCGCGCGGATGTAGCCCTCGTCGAACAATTGCAGCGCCTCGTCGCGGATCATCTGCCAGTTGTCCGTCACCTTCTTCATTTCGGGAAAGGCGTCGGCGTCGATGAACGGCTTGTTGGGGACCGCGGAAAAGAAGTACATGAGCGCGTTGTACGGCGCCATGAACGTCGAGTGGTCGGTGATCTGCCGATAGAACCTGATCCGGTCGTGACCGCGGAAATGCACGAACAGCGCCGACGCCAGGAACGCGTAGATGATCGCGGCTTGCCACGACAGAAGCATGTTCAGCATGGCGGCCATGTTACGGCATCGCGCCGATGACAAGCGGGCGGCGATGAACAGTGTTGGCGCGGGCCAATGCGCGATCAGTCATGACCTGCCCTTGCCCGGCCGCGCCTTGGGCGCAACGGTCTTCCAGCGCCGGTGCACCCAGTACCACTGCTCCGGCCGGCGCAGGATGATTCGCTCCAGGACCGCATTGTAGGCACGCGTGTTGCGGCGGATGGCCTCGTTGGTATTTTCGCATTCGATGGGCGTCATGGGCTCCTCGAAGCGCAACACGTGGCGCCCATCCGGCTTCGCGCCAGCTGCAGGCCGGCAGCACCGGTGCGCCCGTGGCCAGCGCGATGATCGCGAGGCTCTTGAACGTCCACGCCGGCGCGCCGAAGAATTCGACCTCGATGCCATCGGGCGGGCGCGCGTGCTGGTCGAACGGAAACACGATCGCATCGCCTGCCGCAAGCGCGTCGAGCATTGCGTCGAGGGAGCCACGCTTCGGAAAGACACCGAATCCCGCGGCATTGAAACGGCGCGTCACCAGCCGGTCCAGCCACGCCGGCTTGATCGCGCGCCGCACGAAATGAAACCGGCCGCGCATCTGCGGATAGTGATTCAGGCCGGCGATCGTCGACACTTCCCAGTTGCCAAAGTGGCCGGTGAGAAGCAGCACGCCCTTTTCCTGCGCGAGCGCGGCGGCGAATGCCTCGACGTTCTCGATGCGCACCAGCGCCATCTTGCGTTGGTGCGACAGCCAGCGAAAGCGCAGGAATTCGCGGAACAGCCGCCACAGGTGCCCGTAGTGCGCCTGCGCAAGGCGGACAATTTCATCCTCCGCCACCCTGCCGCCGTAGACGCGGCGAAGATTGTCGAGGATCACGTCGCGCCGAAACGGCAGGAACCGGTAAAGAAATCTTCCCGACGACGGCACGTCGATGATGTCATCTTCCGCCACCGCCACGGCGGACGCGCTGACGCGGTCGTGCGACAGCGACAGCGCGATGTCCTTGATGCGGTAGCGTCCGAGCAACGCGGCGGCAGCCGGAGCGCACCGCAAGACGCGGCGCGCCATAATTGTCGCGCGCGACCGAGAAGTCGCGGGCCTCGATCTGCCCGAGCGCCGTCTCGCGCGGAAAGAGCTTGAGGCAGGCCTCCTTGGCCGCAAAGCGCGCGGCGAGGCTTGCCGCGCGGCCGGGACCGTCACCGCTGTCGGCCAGCTCCTGCGCTGAGAAGAGCCGGTTGAGATCGGCCGCCGGCGTTTGCGCGAGCAGGCGCTCGATGCGGGCGATCTCGACGGTATCGATCCCGCAGCGGCGATTGGAGTTGAACCCGGTTCCGACTGAGGAGCCAACCGGGTTGCCAACCGAGTTGCCAACTGAGTTGCCAACTGACGTGGCAGCCGAATCGCCCGTGCCCTCGACGGTCACGGCCTCGGTCCCGCGAGATTGCTCAGGCGGCACGAACCAGCAGCGCGGCGTCGGTGCCGCCGAAGCCGCGGCACAGGATCAGCGCGACCTTGCTGCGCGGCGCCTGCGGCTTGGCGACTTGCCGGCACGCCGGCACAATCCGGATCGAGTTCGCGCAGCGTGGCAATGCCGGGCACCACGCCTTCCGCCAGCGCGGCCAGAGCCAGCGTCGTCTCGAGGATGCCGGCGGCCGCGATCAGATGACCGATCGCCCACTTGAAACCCGTCACCGGCGGTGCGTCGTTGCCGAACACGCGTGCGAATGGCGGCAGCTTCGGAAGCATCCGACGGCCGCGTGCCATTGCCGTGCGCGACGATCATGCCGACATCGCGCGCGGCGATCTTTGCGTCGTCCAGCGCCATCGTGATGGCGCGGGCCAGGCCATCGCCGTCGTCGCGGATCGCGAGCAGGCCCGTGGCCTCCGACGTGTAGCCGCCGCCCAGCACCTCGCCCAGGACCGTGGCGTTGCGGGCGGTCGCCGACGCTTCCGTTTCCAGCACCAGCGCGCCGGCGCCTTCGCCGAACACGCTGCCGTCGCGCGCGATGTCGAACGGACGCAACGTCTCGCTCGCGATCAGTCCGAGCCGATAGTAGTAGAGCACCATCTGCGGCTCGATCGGTGCGTCGTGGCCCACGGCGACGACGCGATCGGCCTCGCCGTTGCGCAGCGCTTCCATTCCCTCGATCACCGCCAGCGAGCCGCTGCAACTGTGGCTGGTGATGCACGCGTTGCTGCCCTTCAGGCCGTACTTGATGCCGATGTGGCCCAGCACGTTGTTGGGCAGCGAACGCAGCAGCCACATCGGATTGACCGTGTTGGCCAGTTCGCGCCCGAATTCAGGCAGGCTGCCATTGGCGGCGGCCAGCAGCGGAAAGTAATCGTACTGGTTCTCGAAGTTGCCGCTGCCCGAACCGACGTAGACGCCGGTGCGGTCGCTGAATGTCGCCGCCGCATCGGGCGTCAGCGTGTCGCGATGCGCGGCCACGCCAGCGTCGTCGATGGCCTTGCCCGCCGCGTACAGGCCGAGCAGGTCGGTGCGGCGGATCAGCTTGTGCAGCTTGCGATCGTCGACCATCTCGCGCGCGTTGAAATTCGCAATTTCGCCCGCCATCGTCGTCGGCCAGCCGCGTGATGTCCCACTGCTGGATCGGCGCGATCGTCGACCGTGCCTTCGCGCACGCCGGCCAGGATGTCGCGCGGCGTCTTGCCGCCGGAGCAAACCGCGCCGGTGGCGGTGATGACGACACGCGGCGTGCTCATGCGGATTCCCGCCACGAGCGCGTCGGTCTCGTCCGGATGGCGCAGCGCGATGCAGCTGTTGGAGCCGCCGAAGCCGAAGGAATTGGACAGCGTCATGCGCACGCGCTGACGGCGCGGCGTGTCGCGCACGAAGTTCAGGTCGCAGTCCGGATCGACTTCGCGCAGGTTCGCGTTGATCGGCATCATGCCGTCGCGAATCGCCAGCGCGCACAATGGCCACTTCCACTGCGCCGGCGGCGGCGATCAGGTGTCCCATCGTGCTCTTGGTGGAACTGACCGAAAGGCGCGGGACATCCGCACCGAACACCGCCTTGATCGCCGCGCTCTCGCTGCGGTCGTTCATGCCGGTGGAGGTGCCGTGCGCATTCAGGTAGTCGATGTCGGCGGGCGCGGCACCCGCGCTCCACAACGCCTGGCGCATTGCCTGGATGGGGCCGTCGCCATCCGGCGGCGAATCGGTGATGCGGTAGCTCGACAGCGAATTGCCGTCGCCGGCCAGTTCCGCATAGATGTGCGCGCCGCGCTTTCGCGCTGCGTGCCATTCCTCGAGCACGAGAAACCCCGCGCCTTCGCCCAGCAGGAAGCCGTTGCGCGACACGTCGAACGGGCGGCTCGCGCGCTGCGGCGTGTCGTTGTCCGGCGAGAGCGCCGACAGCAGGCAGAAGCCGGCGATGCCCACCGGGCTGATCATCGAATCGAAGCCGCCGGCCAGCACCTTGTCGACGACTCCACGGCGAATGAGCTTCAGCGCCCGTCCCAACGCCTGCCCGCCCGACGCGCACGCAGTGTGCTCGGCCGACGCAAAGCCGCGAATGCCGTGCTGGCGCGTGATCAGCGACAGCCCCTCCGCGCAATTGCTGCGGCAAAACGCGAGCGGATCGTTGGCCGGGCCATCGGACAGCAGCAAGTCGGGGTGCAGGACGCCATCGGCGGCCGAATGTGCCTGGGTGCCGGCCAGGTCCTGAAATTCCACGCCCATCATTCCGGCGCCGAGCGTGCAGCCCCAGCGCGTCGCGTCGGCATCGGTAGGACGGATGCCCGCGTCGCGCAGCGCCTGCTCCGCCGCGGCGAGCGCGAAGCGATGCGAACGATTGGTGAGCTTCAGCACCTTGCGGTCGCCGATCTGCTCGAGCGCGTCGAAGTTCTTCACTTCGGCCGCGATATGCACGGGAAAGCCGCTGGCGTCGAAGCTCGCGATTCTGCGCGCCGCCGCTCTTGCCGTGCAGGACCGCGTCCCACGTCGTCGCGACGTCGTTGCCGACCGGCGTAACCAGGCCCAATCCGGTGATGGCCACCCGCTTGCGTGGAGTCATGGCATCACGCTCCGCGCCGCGGCGAACTCGACGCGCGCCGTGGCAATGATCTTGCCGTCGAGGTCGCGCGCGCTGAGCGCGACGCGCGTCAGCGCCGTCCTGCGTGCCGGTCACTTCGCCGCGGGAATCGACCTGCTGGCCGGGGACGATGAACGCGCGCATCTTCACGTGCGTCATACGCGACGCTACCAGATCCGCGGAGGCGCGACCGGCATTCGCCTCGCGCGCGAGCGAGCTCGCGAGTCCGATCTGCGCATTGAGGAGCAACGTTGCCGGAAACACCGGCCGGCGCGGAAAATGGTCGGCGAAGAACGGCGCCGACGCCGGGATCTGCATGACTGCGCGCATCGACTCTCCCGCAACGTGCTCGACGACCGTCACCTCAGGATCGACGACTCCGTGAAAGCGGTCGGGCCGCGCGCCTGCACCGCGCAGCAGCGCGAAGCGCTCGCGCAACGCTTCGGGGGCATCGAATTCGGCGACCGGCAACATCGGGCCGAGGCAGTCGTTCAATTCGATCACGCGCGTTCCGTTCACGTCGGCCCAGCCGCGATACGACACCGCGTCGTCGTCGACGTCGTCGATCTCGACGTTGAGTTGCAGCTCATCGCCCGGCGCCACGGCATGCAGGAAGCGCGTCTCGAAGGCGAGCGCCGCGACCGGCCGGCCGCGGTATTCGATGTGCTCCATCGACACCCACGCGGCAAGTTGACCGACCGCTTCGGCAACCAGGCACGAAGGAAACCCGGCAAGGCCAACCGGAACATGAAACGTGCCCCGCGCGGTCTTTCCCGGGACAAAGTCCACGATGCGGTCGACAAACGAAAACGCGGCGAAATGAGCAGCACTCTCGGGCATGACACGAAGCCGCCCTTCAGGCTGCCGCCTTGGCTTCGCGTTGCGCCTGGACGACCAGCTTGCAGAACGTCTCCGGCGTGAAGAGGCGGGGAATGTCCTTGACCTTCATCGGATCGGCAAACCGGTCCGCCGGAATCTCGGACAGGTAGGAGCGCAACTGCGCCAGGCCGGTGGGTGTCAAGCACGCCCTTCTGCTCGAACTCGGCCTCGCTCAGCGCGCCGCGCGCGTTGTCGATGATCTTGCCGCGCGGGATCTTGATCTTGAACGCGCGCTCCAGGCGGAACACCATGTCCAGGAAGTCGATCGACTCCGCGTCGAGCCCTTCGATCAGCGACACGTCGAGCTTGATGTCGCCGACGTCGCAGCCAAGCGCATCGGCCATCGTCTCCGCCACGGTCGGGAACACCGCGTTGATTTCATCCTTGGTGATTTCGGTTGCCATCGTTGCCTCACTCCATTTTGAAGCCGCCATCGATATTGATGATCTGGCCGGTGACGTAATCGGCAAAGCGCGAGGCCAGGAACCATACCGCGTAGGCCACTTCCTCCGGCTTGCCATACCGCTTGAGCAGGATGCGGGCCTTGACCGCGTCGCCCGCCATCTCGCGCACTTCCTGCGACATTTCCGTTTCGATCACGCCGGGCGCGACCGCGTTGACGGTGATCTTGCGCGCCGCCAGTTCCACTGCGAGCGAGCGTGTGAACGCGTTGATTGCACCCTTGCTCGCCGCGTAGTTGGTCTGGCCGCGCCCGCCCTTCTCGCCGGCGACGGAACTCAAGTTGATGATCTTGCCGCCGCGCTGGACGATCATCTGCGGCGCCACGGCGCGCACCACGTTGAAGACGCCGACGACATTGGTGTCGAGCACCAGCTTCACGTCGTCGTCGTCCATCGCCGCCAGCTGGTTGTCACGAATCATTCCGGCGTTGTTGACGAGGATGTCGACTCGGCCGCAGCGTCCCACGACGCGGTCGACGGCGGCAGCGCACGCTGCCGAATCCCGTATGTCCACCTGTTCCGCCGCGACGCGGCCCTCGCCGCCCAGGTTGCCCTCGGCCACGACTTCCGCCGCGGCGGCGGCATTGTCGCGATAGAAGAAAGTGACGTCGACGCCTTCGCTGGCCAGCAACGCGACGATGGCGCGGCCGATGCCGCGGCTGCCGCCGGTCACGATGGCCACCTTGCCGGAAAGGCCGGAATCCATGCTCATGTCAACATCGTCATCGGTTCGTTTTTCGCATCAACCCGAAATCGCAAAGCCGCCGTCGACGACCAGCGTGTGCCCGTTGATCATGCCGGCCTCGGGCAGGCAGAGCAGGAATACCGCGCCGGCGACGTCCTGCGGCGTGAGCTCGGGGCCTGCTGGGGTTCGCCGCGAGAAATCGGCAATCAATTCCTCCCGGTTGGGGAAGTACTTGAGCGCGTCCGTATCCACCACGCCGGCGCTGACCGTATTGACGCGGATGCCGCGCGGTCCTAACTCCTGCGCGAGCGCGCGCACCAGCGCTTCCAATGCCGCCTTGGATGCGCCGATAAAGCCGTAGCCGGGCATCGCACGCTGCGCCCCCAGGCTCGACATCGCGATGATCCGCGCACCGGGAGTCATCAGCGGTAGCGCCCGCTGCGTGAGCAGATTCAATGCAAGCGCATTGGTCTCCATGCACCAGCGCCAATGCTTCAGCGTCATGTCCACCGTGGGTTTGAGCACGCCGCTGGCGGCATTGCTGACCAGGATGTCGAGGCGGTCGAAGTGCTTGCCGAATTCCACGAATATCTCGTCGACGCTGTCCGGAATGCCGACGCTGCCGGCAATGGCGCACGCGCGCCGTCCCAGAGCGCGGATCTCCATGCACAGAGCTTCCGCCTCGTCGGCGCTGTTGTAGTAGTTGGCGGCAACGTCGCAGCCCTCGCGCGCGAGCTTCAGCGCGATCGCGCGCCCGATGCCCCGCGCCGCGCCGCTGACGAGCGCCACTTTGCCGGTCAATGCGCCTGCCATGATGTCGGTAGGTACCCCGCCCGCCTTAAGCCTCCGGCACCGCTGCCGGCCAAGGACAGGCAAAACCGCTATTCTACCGTGCCGACCTCCGCCGATTGGCCCAGCGCAATCAGACACGCGCGCGCCTGGAGGGCAATCCGGTCCGCGGTCCCTTCCTCGAACGCCCCGGTGCGATAGGAAATGCCGGCCTCCAACGCGCCTCCGGCTGTGGTGACCGCGACGACCATCGGCGCAAGCGGGCCCGTCGACACGCCACGCATGTATGCGGGCGCCTTGGCGTCGGCCCCTCCTTCCCGCCACAACGCATCCACGTTGAGCATCGTGACGCCGACCCAGACCGGCCAGTTCTTGACATGGAAGCGCTGCCGCTGCGAAAGGCCGAGGAAGCGCCAGACGATGCCGCTGTAGAACATGACGACCAGCGTCTGCAGGTAAAGGCGGCGTCGCTTCCACTCGGCGGATTGCAGATGAATATCCTGCGCCAGTTCGCGCAACCCGATGCCCGGAGGCACCCGGTGCGCAACGCGGAAGGAACTCAAGAACTGGCCGAACCAGTCGCGCACGCCGACTCCGACTTCGCCGCGAATGTTGATGATCGACGCGGCGGCCAGGTAAACACGCCGGCGCGCCGTCTGCCGCTTTTCCGCCAGCGGAGAAAGTGTCTGCAGCATGACCGCGATGAGCAGGTCATTGAGCGTCACGTTCCAGGTCTTGGCGGTGCGCAACACCGCGGCAAATTCAGGAGGCGACAACTGAAAGCCGGTAAAGCCGTTCGTGGGATCGGGCCAGCGAAGATAGCGCGGCCGGTGCGAGTGTCTGCAGTTCAGCGCCAACCGCGGCAAAGTCGGCAGGCCGCGCAGAACGGCAAACGCATGCCGGCGCAGAAGCCGCAAGAACGTGTCCGGATACAGGCCCGGGACTCGCCCAACCGGCGGCGCGCCCCCCTCGGTTCCTTTGGCCGCCTCGTAGCGGGCGACGATCGCTTGCAGCAACAGCACAATCGAATCCCCGCCAGCGACGAAATGGTCGTAGGCCAGTGCGAATTCGAACGTGGCCCCGGCGTCGACGGCAAAGAACCGGAACGGATCGACGGCGCCGTCCGCGGGAAATGGCTCGTTCAGCTGGCGCGCGAACTCGGCGCGAAGGACCGCGCGCGGATCGGTTCCGCCCGCCAGGACGTCTGGCACGGAACGCGATTCACCGCCGCCATAGTCGAAGCGACCACGCGTGGCGTCCAGCGTCAGGTTGGTCAGGCCCCGCGCCTCCAGCTCCTGCCGGATCGCGGCTTCGAGGCGTCGCGCATCGAGCGGCATCGCGACGTGGACGGCGTGCACCGCGCTGTAGGGATGCAGTTCGCGCCAGCGCAGCATCGTCGCCTGGAACAGGTTGAGCCTGCCGCGCATCAATGTCCCTCAGTCGCCAGCGCCTGCTGCGCGGACTGGCACCAGCGCTGCTTCACGCTGAACCAGATGTCCGCGGCGTGCACGATGTTCGTGGTGTCGACGCCAGGCCCCTCCGGCGCCGAGGTTATGCTCTCCGGCGTCCATTCGTCGATCCACCGGCGCGTGACCTCGCTTCTCGCCAGATGCAGCGTTTCCGGAATGCGCACATGGCTCGTGCCTGCAGGCAGCGTCACGTTGCGCACGCGCGCGGTGCCGGCGGCCACATAAGGTTCGGGGTCGCCCGACGTGCCCGCGATCACGTCCCACGGTATGGAGAAGCCGGTGAAGTCTTCGGCGGTGTCGGGAATTCTGCGCAGCTTCGCGATCATGTCCCATTGGCCGAGGAAAATGCGCGGCAGCTTGCCTGTGGCGATCGCGGCCGCGTAACCCACCTTGAGGCCCCTGACCGGCCTAGTTTCACCGGTGCGCGGGTCGCGGATCGTCGTGCGGGAAAGCGCCACACCCGCCACCGGATCCCAGACCGGAATGGCATCGTGGAAGGCTCCGTCCAGTTCATAGAGAATGCGAATCGCCATCATTCCACCCTGGCTGTGGCCGATCAGCATCGGCATCGCTCCCTCGGATTCGTAATACCACGCCAGCGTGCCCGCCCAGCGCTGGCTGCCTTCGAAACTCGGCTGCGAGGTACGGCCGTCGCGCGGGTCGCGCAGCCGCTGTTCGGGATAGCCCATGGCAACCAGGAAATCCGCGAATGATTCCATGTTCAGTGGGGCGAGGCTGCCCTGCAGCAGGATGATTCTCGGCGCCACGCCCGCCGCCTGCAGCCGCGACACGCCGTTGGCGTCGACATGCCGGCAATCGAGGGCAAGGACGGCGCGAGCCAGTTCGCGATCGACTCCACGCGCCGCCATCGGCGACGTCGCCTGCGCGCCCGATTCGCCGGTCTGTGCCAGGACGCCAAGCGGCGCGCAGCAGATCGCTGCACAGATCATCGCACGCATCGCATGACGTTGCCGCACGCGCGGAATCCAACATCGGGAATTGTCGTGAAGCGCCAAGAATCGCCGGCTGACCACAGTCGATATCAGCGCGGAAAGAACCTTCCGGTGCGCTGCACGTACTGCGAATAATCGTCGGGCTGCGTCTGCAGCAGGTAGCGCTCCTCGCTGCGCGCCTTGACGTTCATCACGGTGAAGTGCACCAAAGCGATCAGCAGCACGGGCAGCGTGGGAACCACGATCAGCGTGCAGAGCATGAGCAGGATCTGGAAGGCGTAAATCGGATGCCGGATGCGGCGAAATGGCCCGTCGGTGATGACGTTCGTCTTCTCCCCGACGGCGATGGCCATTCTCCAATCCTTGCCCATGCGTGCCCAGCAACGCGCCGTCATGACCAGACAAAGGACGGCGACCAGCGCGGCCAGCCACCGGCACCAGGCATACGCCGGCGACGCTCGTGCAAACTCGGGCAGCGCCAGCAGCGGCTGGCTGCTTGTTTGCGCAACCCAGGGAAGGATGATCCACAGTACGACCATCGGGACGAAGACCACACCCATGAAACGCTCCAGCGGCAACTTCGGGGACAGGATGGGTATCGCGCGGGAATGCCGCTTCACTCTGACGATCATGACGCCGACGCCGAACCAATAGGCGCAGATGGTCGCGGTGGTGATGATTGCGGGGAAGTCGACCATGGAGTGTTCGCAACGGATTTACGGCAACGGAATGAGGCGAGTGCCTCGCAGGGTACGTCAGTGCAAGGCAGGACGGCAACTTGCCAGGTTCGCACAAGTGTGCCATGGCGGCCTGCCTGATTTGCGGGGTTATGCTTGCGGCCATGCGCCCTTCGTGGTTTCTCGCGGCCTTGTCGCTCGCTCTCCTGTTGGGAGGATGCGATGGAATGACGTCGACGGCAGCGAAATACAACCCGTTTCGGTCGTTCGAGACGCGATGCGAGCAATTGCCTGCCTCGCGCGTCGAAGTCCGGCAACAGGCGATCCGGTTGGTGACGAACGACAGTGTCCCCTATCGGGAACTGACCCGGCTAGGAGAGGAAAACCCGGCGACGCACCGGACACTGGGTCTGACCAAGACCGAGTTCCGGCAGGAGGTTGCACTCGAGGTCGAGGGGATCGTGGACTCGGGCAGCGGGCGGTCCTGCTCGCGGCCCCGCATCGTGATCGATCTGACAATGGCGCCCATGACGGTCTATATAGCCAGCGAACTCACCGACGATGGCTGCGGTCACGCGGCCGTGCTCGCGCACGAGATGAAGCACGTCGCCGCATTTCGCGAACACATGACCGACACAGCGAGGGCACTCGAGGCGGAATTGCCGCAACTCTTCGCCCAGCGGATCATCAAAGCGCGCGATGCCGATGCCGGAGAGGCACAGGTCCGGGAGGCGCTGCGGGCTTTCCTCGAGGAATTCATCGCCCTCAACACGGCAGAGCTGAAGAGGCGCAATGCCGCCGTCGATTCCGCCGAAGAATACGCGCGGGTCACCCGGGCATGCGGAGGAATCGCAGTCGATCCGGCGCCGCGGGCATCCTGACGGGCGTGGAAACCTACCGCGCGAGCCACAGGCAGTAGAATTGCCGCGACATGCCCCTGCCCGCCGTCTCCAGCAGCTTCGATTCCGACAACGCGTCGCCGTTGAGCCCGGCCGACGCGCGGGCGCTGCTGCGCGTTGGCTTCGAGCGCTTCCAGAAGAAGCTCCAGGAGCAGGTCACGACGGCCATCGAGGCCGCCGACGACCTGTTCGAGGCCACGAGCCACATCCCGGACGGCGAAGTTGCCGCCTTTCGCCAGAAGCATGGCGAGTGGCTGGCCCGGTTCCAGACGACACTCGCTGAACTGTTCGAGAAGCGGCTGGCTGGCCAACGGCGGAAGGGCCTGCGCCCGGACACCGACGCCACGGCTGCGCAACTGCGGGTCCTTACATCGTTCGACCATGACAAGCAGGCCG
This sequence comes from uncultured beta proteobacterium, assembly GCA_963742145.1. Taxonomy (GTDB): domain Bacteria; phylum Pseudomonadota; class Gammaproteobacteria; order Burkholderiales; family Casimicrobiaceae; genus VBCG01. The sequence continues at coordinate 745,275 of CAVUKS010000002.1, read as the reverse complement.
CGCTGACCCATGCCGCGCGCTTCCTGACCCGATTCACGCAGCGGGAGCTGGCCGCGCTGGACCTGCGCGTGGGCGTACTGCTCGACGACGGCTCGAAGCGCGATCTCGACAACCCGTTCGCCATTCCCTACATTCTCGACGCGCTCGGCTCTACGTCGCGAGCCGTGCATCCCGATCCCCGCGTGTGGCGGCCGTTGATGGAACGTCTGCTGGGCGACCTCACGCCCGGTTTCAACGGGCTCTACATCGCGCTCAACCGGCTGCTGGCCGATCACGGCGTGCTGCCGGAGATCAAAGCCGCGCTGCGTGCGCGCAGCGAACATCGCCCCGCCGACGATCGCGACCTTCTCGCGACATTCACGCAAATGCTGCACGCCGCCGATCAGCCGGTCCCGGCGAACGTCGTCGTGCCGGAATTCTCGGCACCAGCCGGTGCGGCGCCGGTGCTGAATTTCGACCGCAGTGCGCGCAGCGCCGCCGCTATGCAGGTTGCCGCCGCTGCGCCGGCGCAGCCGCAGATGATCCCGGAGGACATTCTGAAGGGATTGGCGGCGCTGGCAGCCATCGGAAGCCACGGCGCGCCGGCTGACGCGCAAGTGCTCCCCGGCAGGGAATCCGCAAGCGGCGATGGCGACTTTCCAAGCCTCGATCCGCTGATGGCACTGGGTACCTCGTCGCCGTTGTTCGCCACGCTGGCGTCATGGCAGAAGATCGACCTTCGCCAAGCGATCGCACGCATGGCGAGTTCTGCCGGCGAGGGCGAAACGGCCGCGGCAGTGGTTCCGCAGAACCTGGTCCCGCATATCCGCGCGGCGGTTGCGGCGCAGATTTCCAACCCTGCCGATGTCATATCGGTGGACGTGATCGGCCTCCTGTTCGATTACATCTTCCGCGATCCGACCATTCCCGAGTCCACGCGCGCGCTGTTCGGCCGGCTCCAGGTGCCGATCGTCAAGGCGGCTTTGCTCGATCGTGCGTTCTTCGCGGACAAGAAACATCCGGCGCGGATGTTGCTCGACCATCTGGCGGACGCCGCGGTCGGCGCCGCGAACGACGACGCCTATCGCGCGCAATTCGAGGCGATCGCGCGCAAAGCAATCGACCAGGTCTGTGCGGACTTCGACATCGACGTGACGGTGTTCCGCGAGGCAGATCGTTCGCTGCAGGCTTTCTCCGAGCAGGAGCGGCAGCATTCGGCGACCGCGCTGGAAGGCGAGATGGCCGAGGCGCTGCACGCCGAAGAGGATGAAGCGGACCGCGCGGTCGTGCGCGCGGTGTTGCGCGACCGGCTCGCCGGCCTCGACATCCCGTTCGAGGTGCGTTCCTTCATCGACACCATCTGGGCCGATTACCTGGCCGGCCTGCGCCGCGAGCATGGCGTCGACAGCCCTCTGTGGAACGCGGCGCTGGCCACGCTCGACGACATGCTGTGGTCCATTGCCGCGAAGGAGCGTACGTCGCAACGGGCGCGCCTGTCGAAGATGATTCCTTCGCTGATCGGCGGCCTGCGCGCAGGATGCAAATACGTGGGCGTCCCGGCGGAACGCTCGAAGGCATTCTTCGAAACGCTCTACGAACTGCACATGGCCGCGATCAAGCCGGCACCGGCGAATCCCCCCCTCGCGCCGCTTCGCACGGACGCCGGCGTCGATGAAGCGGACAACGCAGTGGAAGCCAAGAGCGCGCCGCTGCCGCAGGTGAACGTCCACGATTACGTCGGCGAGATGGTCGTCGGCACGTGGGTACGCTTCGAGCGCGCCGGAGGCGTCATCGACGCGCGTCTCACATGGGTGAGCCCGCTGCGTGCGAAATACATCTTCACCAGCCGCTCGCGCTCGCACGCTTTCATCCTGACGCCGGAAGAGCTTGCCTGGCAGTTGGGCAGCGGCACGGCCAGGCTGGTGGCGGAGCCGGTGCCGCTGTGGGACCGCGCGGTCAGCTCCGCGCTGGACATGCTCGCCGCGCGCGCCCCTGCCGCCGGCCACGGCTCGCCCGCGCCCGCGTGAAACCGTCGGCGCACGTGCCGGGGTGGCCGGCGCCGCTGGCGGACTTGGCATGCCGCTGCTGACGCTGTCGCGCGCGCGCCTCGCGTTCGGCCACCATCCGCTGCTCGACGCTGCCGATTTCCAGCTCGATGCCCGCGAACGCATCGGTCTTATCGGCCGCAATGGCACCGGCAAGTCGTCGCTGCTGCGGGTTCTGGCGGGAATGACCGACCTGGATGCCGGCGAGTCGTGGGTAGCTCCCGGCACCCGCATCGCATGCGTGGCGCAAGAGCCGACGTTCGATGCGGATCTCTCGGTCTTCGATGCGGTAGCGCTCGGCCTGGGCGCCGAGGGTCGGCTGCTGACGGACTACCATCACGCGTTGACTTTGCTTGAAGATAGCGATGGCGATGCCGCGGCGCGCCTTGCGCGCGTGGATGCGCTGCAAAGCCGGCTCGACGAAAGCGGGGGGTGGACGCTTTCCCACCGCGTCGACACCGTGATCGGGAAGCTCGAACTGCCGCCGGACCGACCCGTGCGGGACCTGTCGGGAGGCTGGCAAAAACGCGTGGCACTGGCGCAGGCACTGGTTGGGGCGCCCCACGTGCTGCTGTTGGACGAGCCCACCAACCATCTGGACTTCACAGCTATCGCATGGCTGGAGCAGTTGTTGCAGAATTTCGATGGTGCCGTCGTATGCATCAGCCACGATCGCCGCTTTCTCGACACCGTCGCCACGCGCATCGTCGAGCTCGACCGCGGCCGGCTGCTCTCCTATCCGGGGAATTTCGCGGCATACCAGGAGCGCAAGGCCCGTCAATTGGAAGACGAGGCCGTGGTCAACGCCAAGGCCGACAAGGTGCTGGCGCAGGAAGAGGCGTGGATTCGCCAGGGCGTCGAGGCACGCCGGACGCGCAACGAAGGGCGTGTGCTGCGACTCGAAGCGCTGCGGCGCGAGCGAGCGGCGCGCCGTGAACGCCTGGGCCGGGTAAACCTGCAACTTTCTGCCGGCGAGCGCTCGGGCCAGCTGGTGGCCGAACTTCTTGCGGTCAGCAAGGATTACGGCGACGGCCCGCTGATAAACGATTTCTCGACGCGCGTGATCCGTGGCGACAGGATCGGCCTCATTGGACCCAACGGCGCGGGCAAGAGCACTCTGCTGAAGCTCATCCTGGGCGAAATCGAGCCGGACCACGGAACGGTGCGCCGGGGCGTCAACCTCCACGTCGCGTACTTCGACCAGCTGCGCGCGCAACTCGACCCATCGGCGACGCTGATCGACACCATCAATCCCGGCGCCGAATTCGTCGAGATTGGCGGCAAGCGCACGCACGTGATCACCTACCTGGGCGACTTTCTGTTCCCGCCGGAGCGCGCGCGTTCGCCGGTGGCGTCGCTCTCCGGTGGCGAGCGCAACCGGCTGCTGCTCGCCCGTCTGTTCGCGCAGCCGGCGAACGTGCTGGTTCTGGACGAACCCACCAACGACCTCGACATCGACACGCTGGAACTGCTCGAGGCACGGTTGCAGGACTATAACGGCACGCTGTTCCTGGTGAGCCACGATCGGATGTTCCTGGACAATGTCGTCACGCAGACGATCGCGTTCGAGGGCGATGGATTGCTGTGTGAATATGCCGGCGGCTTCAGCGACTGGGCGGATTACCACGCGCGGCGCAATGCGCAGCTCGCCGCAGCGACGCCGCGGCACGCGCGTGATGTGCCCTCCCCGGCACCCGCCCGGACAGCGCGCACGAACGCGCTTCGGCTCAACTTCAACGAGCAGCGCGAACTCGCGGCGTTGCCGGGGCAGATCGAGTCGCTCGAAGTCACGGCCGCGGACCTGCGCAACCGCTTTGCTGACGGCACCGTCTACCGCGAAGGCGCTGCAGCGGTGAAGGCACTGCAGGACCAGCTTGCTCAGCGCGAATCCGAACTCGCCGCGGCCTACGCCCGTTGGGAGGCGCTCGAGACACGCAACAGCGCCTCCGCCGCGTCCGGCGAACGTTGAAGGACATGCCATGCAGGAACTTGAAGTCACACCGACCGGCGAATTCATCGAATTGCACCAGCTTCTCAAGGTCTCCGGCCTTTGCGACAGCGGCGGCGCCGGCAAGGCGCTGGTCGCCTCCGGGCAGGTAAAAGTGGATGGCCAGCAGGAACTGCGCAAGACGGCCAAGATCCGCGCCGGACAAGTCGTCACGCTGGGCGACGTGCGCATCCGCGTGATACGCTGACCATTCCAGTTCGCGCCGTTCCGCATTGCTTCCCGATTGAATCCACTCCCGACGCCCGATACCGAGAGGCTGTCGCAGCATCGTCCGTTCATCTATTTCTGGTTCACCCGTGTCGCCACGATCATCGGGTACCAGATGCTGACGGTGGCCGTCGGCTGGCAGGTGTACGCGTTGACCGGCAGCGCGTTCGACTTGGGGCTCGTCGGACTCGTGCAGTTCCTGCCTGCCGTGTTGCTGCTGTTGCTGGCCGGGCATGTCGCCGACCGGCACGACCGCCGGCGCATCGCGAGCCTGTGCCAGTCCGTGGAAGCGCTGGTCGCGCTGCTCCTGGCGGCCGGCAGCGTCATGGGCTGGATCACGCAGTACGCGATCCTCGCACTCGTCTTCGTGATCGGCGGCGTGCGCGCCTTCGAGACGCCGTCGCTGCAGGCGATGCTGCCGGCGCTGGTTCCGACGCGGATGCTGCCCCAGGCGGTGGCATCGAGCGCCACGGCGGTTCAGACCGCCATTGTCATCGGTCCGGCCTTCGGCGGGCTCCTGTACGTCGCCGGGCCGGCATGGACCTACGGCGCCTGCGCGGCGATGTTCGTCATGGCGTCGCTGCTGACGCGCCGGATCCGTTACGAGCACGTCACGCGTCCCCGCGAACCGGCCACGCTGCAATCGGTGTTCGCCGGTCTGGCGTTCATCCGCAGCCGCCAGGCGATGCTGGGCGCGATCACGCTCGACATGGTCGCGGTGCTGCTGGGAGGTGCAACGGCGCTGCTGCCCATCTACGCCAGCGACATACTGCATACCGGTCCGTGGGGTCTGGGAGTCCTCCGCTCTGCGCCGGCATTGGGCGCGCTGGCGGTGGCGCTCTGGCTTTCCCGCCATCCGCTGCAGCGCCACGCGGGGCGCACGATGTTTGCCGCCGTCGCCGTCTTCGGCGCGGTGACTATCGTATTCGGGCTGTCGCGATGGTTTCCGCTCTCCTTCGCCGCGCTGGTGCTGCTCGGCGCCTCGGACATGGTCAGCGTGGTCGTGCGGGCGTCGCTGATCCAGCTTGGCACGCCGGATGCGATGCGCGGCCGCGTGTCCGCGGTGAACGCCATGTTCATCGGAACATCCAACCAGTTGGGCGAATTCGAATCCGGCATCACCGCGGCATGGCTGGGCACGGTGCCGTCGGTAGTAGTTGGCGGCATCGGTACGATGCTCGCCGTGCTGCTCGGCCTTCGCCTGTTCCCGCAGCTCGCGCGAATCGATCGTTTGGAGTCCATGCGCCACGTATAGGACAATGGCGGTTTTGGCCACCCCTCGGGATGCCCCGGCGGGTGCCGCTCACCCAGGATCCCATGCTGCCTCTACGCTCGCCCATGTCCCTTCCGTTCGCCTTGTACGGCCGCTTCCTGATGGCCATCGCCCTGGCGCTGTGTTCGCCAATCGTGCTGGCGCAGAACGCCGCCACGCCCCGGCCCGACCCCGTGGCCATCCTGGACGCCGCGAAAGCCGCGAGCGGAGGTTCCGCGTGGGACTCGCTGCGCACGCAGCACAGCAAGGTCAGCATCGGTGCCGCCGGCGTCAAGGGTACGGCGGAACGCTGGGCGGACATCGGCACCGGCCGCTCGCTGATCAAGTACAGCATCGGTCCCGTCTCCGGCGCGGCCGGCTTCGACGGGAAGACCGCCTGGTCACAGGATGGCTCGGGCCAGTCCCGCGTCGAATCCTCCGCTGCCGCACGCGAGCTGGCGGTCAACGCCGCATACCGCGACAAGCTCGCCTTCTGGTTTCCGAACCGTGGCGCCGCGCAGATCGCGTTCATGGATCGCGTCAGCGACGACGGCGCACAGTTCGACGTCGTGCGCATTCTTCCGGAGGGGGGCCGGCCGTTCCAGTTCTGGATCAACAGCGAAACTCACCTGATCGAACGGCTGGTCGAGCGCGAAGCGCAGGAGACGCGGACCGAATACCTGATGGACATGCGCGACGTCGAAGGCGTCAAGGTCCCTCATCGCGTGCGCGCGACGCGCGGCGACCCGCGCCAGGACGAGATCATCACCGTCGAGAAGCTCGACTACAACTGGCCGCTGGCCGGAGTCGTGTTCGCGCAGCCCGCAACCGCGCGGCCGGACTTCGAGATCGCCGGGGGAGCGGCGACGGCCGAAGTCCCAATCGAAGTCCGTGACGGACACATCTTCGTACCGGTCATGCTGAACGGCCAAGGGCCGTACCGGATGCTTTTCGACACCGATCGCGGCAACATCATCTCGCCCAAGGCGTTGACGGCGATCGGCGTGACACCTCAGGGAAGCTTCGGCTCCGCGGTCGTGGGCGAGGACAAGCAGGAAATCGGAATCGCGCGCATCGACCGGCTCGAATTAGGCGGCGTGGCGATCGACGGCATGTTGTTCACGACGATCGACGTGGCCGGTTTCATGTCCCGCGTCGAAGGCGTCGACAACGTGGTCGGGGTCATCGGGTACGAATTGCTGAAGCGCTTTCCCATCAAGCTCGACTTCCAGCGCTCGCGTGCCGTTTTCTACGACCCTTCCCGCTTCACGTACGCAGGCACCGGGGTGGGAGTTCCGGTGAAGGTGCGGGAGCACGTCGCCCAAGTCGACGGCAGCATCGACGGCATCAACGGCGTATTCGCGATCGACACCAGCGGCCGCGGCTCGCTGTTCCTGACCGCGCCGTTCGTGGACGCGAACGGACTGGTCAAGCGCTTCGGCGCCACGCAGTCGTTCGTGTCCGGCGCAGGCGCCGACGGCTACCAGCACGCGCTGCTCGCCCGTGCCGGCGTGCTGAAGCTCGGTAGCGTCACGTTCGACAAGCCGATTGTCGCGCTGTCGACGCAAGGAGCGTCGCGCCGCCAATGCCGACATCGCGGGCAGCGTCGGGCATGGCATCCTGCGCCAGTTCAACATCACGTTCGACTATGCCAACGGATTCCTGTATTTCGAAAGGAACACGAACTACGGCCAGCCCGACGTATTCGATCGCTCCGGGATGTGGATCGAGCGTGGCGCTTCCGGTTTCGAGGTCGTCGAACTGATCAAGGACGGGCCGGCGGCCAAGGCGGGGCTCGCCCCCGGCAACGTGATTGTCGCGATCGATGGCAAGCCGTGGTCCGCGCTGGGTCTGAACGTAGTGCGCCAGGATTTCAAGGCCGCGCCAGGCACCAAGGTCAAAGTGAAACTCGGCAACGGACAGGAACGCGTCATCACGCTGCGCGACCTGATCTAGACTTTCCCGCTTGTGCAGATGAGTCGTCACCAGAGGAGTTGCGCACCATGACCAAAGCCAAAGGCGGCATCCATTTCCCGGTACCCAAAGGCAAGCATGGCGCGCCCGTGGTGCCGGGGCAGGACGCGAAGAAGCAGAAGGCCATGCCCGTGCCGCGCGTCGCGCCGCGGACCAAGGCCAGCACCAAGGGGCGCTAGCGCTTGCCGAAAAGCGCCATCGTCGCCGGCGCGAGCGGCTTGGTCGGATCGCGGCTGGTCGTGGTGCTGCTCGCCGACCCCAATTACGACACGGTTCATGCGCTGGTGCGGCGCCCGCTGGAAATCGCCCATGCCAAGCTGCGCGAACATCCGGTCGACTATGGGCATCTCGCCGAAATGGCCTGGCCGGTCGCAGATGACGTGTTCTGCTGCCTGGGCACGACGATCCGCGTGGCGGGCTCGCAGGAAGCCTTTCGCGAAGTCGATTACGTCTATCCGCTCGCCGTCGCGCGCGCCGCGCAATTGCAAGGGCGCGAAGCAGTTCCTGTTCGTATCGGCCATGGGTGCGGATGCGCGCTCATCGGTGTTCTATTCCCGAGTAAAGGGCGAACTGGAGGCGGCGATCGCGGCGCTCGGTTATCGCGCAGCCATTGCTTTCCGGCCTTCGCTGCTCTCAGGCGAGCGCCGCGAGCAGCGTCTCGGCGAACGCGTGGCGCTGATGGTGCTGCAGCCGCTGCGCTCGTTGGTGCCGCGCAAATACCGTCCCGTGGCGGACGAGGCCGTGGCGCGCGCCATGGTGGCGTACGCCAAGCGCGGCCTCGCGGGATTCCATGTCGTCCCGTCCGACGCGATCCAGGCGTTCGCGCCGGGTTAAGCGGAACGCGCGTTGTCCGCCTTCTGGCATCTGCTGGCGCTGACCGCGCCGCTATTCCTGCTCGTCCTGCTGGGCTACGCGCTTTCGCACTGGGGCCGGTGGCCCGCCGAGGCTTCGCAGGCATTGACCCGGTTCGTGTTTTCCGTCGCCATCCCCGCGTTCCTGTTTCACCTGATGGCCGACTTTCTCGAGCCTGCCCGCCGTCGACGCGCGGCTGTTGATCGCGTACTTCGGCGGCTGCCTCGTAGTCTTCGTGGTGGGGCGGATCATCGCGGCAACGGTGTTCCGGCTGGACGGCGTGTCGCAGTCGGTGTTCGCGATGGGCGGAATCTTCGCCAACAACGTGCTGCTCGGCCTGCCGCTGGCGAAAGTCACGCTCGGCGACATCGCGATGCCCACCGTGTCGCTCGTGCTCGTGTTCAATTCGCTGCTGCTGTGGACGCTGGTCACGGTCTCCGTCGAATGGGCGCGCCATCGTGAACTGTCGGTGCGCGGCTTCGCCAGGACGACGCTGTCGGTCGTCACCAATCCCGTGGTCGCCGGTATCCTGATCGGCACCGCGTTCGGGTTCACCGGCCTGACCCTCCCCAGCATGGTCGACGCAACGGTCCACATGATTGGCGAAGCGGCCATACCGATGTCGCTCATCGTGCTGGGCATGGGGCTGTCGGAATACGGCATTCGTACGGGTTGGCGGCAAAGCCTCGCCATCGCGGTGCTCAAACTCGCCGTCACGCCTTTTGTCGTCTACCTGCTCGCGCGCGCACTGGCACTGCCGCCGGTCGAGAGCGTGCGTCGTCGTCGTGATGGCGTCGCTGCCGGTCGGCGCCAACGTGTACCTGATGGCGCGTGAATTCAACGCGCTGGAGGGTCCGGTGGCCTCCAGTCTCGTGCTGACCACGGCGCTGGCAGCGGTGACGACGCCGCTGCTGCTCGCGCTTCTCGGCGTGCTGCCGGTGAAGTGATGGCGCAGAAAGCGACGATCTTCAAGGCCGAACTGGCGGTTGCCGACATGGACCGCGGCCACTTTGCCACGCACGCGCTGACGCTGGCGCGGCACCCTTCCGAGACCGACGAGCGGATGATGGTGCGGTTGCTCGCCTACGCGCTGAATGCGGACGATGCGCTCGAGTTTGGCCGGGGATTGTCCACCGAAGACGAAGGCGACCTGATGCAGCGCGATCTCACTGGCGCGATTCGCCGTTGGATCGACGTCGGCCTGCCGGACGAGAAATCGCTGCGCAAGGCGTCCGGCCGGGCCGAACGCGTCATCGTCTATGCCTATGGCGGACGCGCCGTGGACCTGTGGTGGACGAAGAACCGCGATGCGCTGGAACGCCTGCAGAATTTTTCCGCGTTCGCGGTGCCGCCGGACGCGAGCCAGGCGCTGGCACGGCTCGCGCAGCGCACGATGCAGCTTTCGTGCACCGTGCAGGATGGCCACCTGTGGTTCTCGAATGCGACCGACACCGTCGCAGTCGAATGCAGCGTCCTCGCGCAACAACCGGTATAATCGCGCCACGCGGCAATTGGCCAGTCCCCCTGCCGCTGTCGTTCCGACGTATCCGTCTCCTCGTTTGCCCGCGACTGGTGTCCACTTCCCGGGCAGCGGGCCGATCTTCTCCGAAAGCAGTCATGTCCTTTTCCACGCTCGGCTTGTCCGAGGCGCTTGTGCGCGCCGTCACCGAACACGGCTATACCCAACCCACGCCAGTCCAGACGCAGGCGATTCCCGCCGTGCTCGCGGGCGGCGACCTGCTGGCCGGCGCACAGACCGGCACCGGCAAGACCGCCGGCTTCGTGCTGCCGATGCTGCAGCGCCTGTGCCACGGCCGCGGCTGCCTCGCGCCAAGGTCCGAAGGCCATCCGCGCGCTGATCCTGACGCCGACGCGCGAACTCGCCGCGCAGGTCGAGGAATCGGTGCGCACGTACGGCAAATACGCGAAGCTATCGTCAACGGTCATCTTCGGCGGCGTCGGCATCCATCCGCAGATCGCGCAATTCAAGCGTGGCGTCGACATCCTCGTCGCCACGCCCGGCCGCCTGCTCGACCACATGGGCCAGGGCACGGTGAACCTGAGCCACGTCGAGATCCTGGTGCTGGACGAAGCCGACCGCATGCTCGACATGGGTTTCATCCGCGACATCAAGCGCATTCTCGCCGTCCTGCCGAAGCGGCGGCAGAACCTGCTGTTCTCGGCCACGTTCTCGGACGAGATCAAGGCGCTGGCCGACGGCCTGCTCAACGCGCCGGCGATGATCGAGGTCGCGCGACGCAACTCGACGGTCGAGATCATCACGCAGAAAGTCCATCCGGTGGACCGCGACCGGAAGCGCGAACTGCTGTCGCACCTGATCAAGACGCAGAACTGGCACCAGGTGCTGGTGTTCACGCGCACCAAGCACGGCGCCAACAAGCTCGCCGAACAGTTGAACGACGACGGCATCACGGCGCTGGCGATCCACGGCAACAAGAGCCAGTCGCGCGCGCACGCGCGCACTGGCGGAATTCAAGGATGGCGACCTGCAGGTGCTGGTCGCCACCGACATCGCCGCGCGCGGCATCGACATCGACCAGCTGCCGCACGTGGTGAACTACGACCTGCCGAACGTGCCCGAGGACTACGTGCACCGCATCGGCCGCACCGGCCGCGCCGGCGCGACCGGCGAGGCGATCTCGCTGGTCTGCGTCGACGAGCGCGCCTTCCTGCACGACATCGAGCGGCTGATCAAGCGCGAGATCCCGTCCGTCGTCGTACCGGGCTTCACGCCCGATCCCAATGCGCGCCCGCAGCCGATCCTGCAGCGTCAGCAGCGGGGCGGTGGAGGACAGAGCCGCGGCGGCGGCCCAGGCGCAGGCCAAGGTCGAGGAGCAAGTGCGGGGCGCGGCGGCCAGGCGAAGCAGAAATCGCGCAACCGCACTGGATCCACTTCCGCGGTCAAGCCCGCCGGCGCCAAGCCGGCCTCAGGCGCCAGGCCCTCAGTTGCCAAGCCAGTTCGCGACGCGTCGGTTCGCGCCGAAGGGAAGATGAGGGAAGATGAGGGCTGATGCGCGTCGTCAGACTTCCAGGTGCGAGAACAGCACCGTGGACAGGTAGCGCTCGCCGAACGACGGGATGATCACGACGATCAGCTTTCCCGCGTTTTCCGGTCGCTTTGCAACTTCAAGCGCGGCCCAGGTCGCCGCACCGGACGAGATGCCGACCAGCAGGCCCTCCTCTGTCGCCATGCGTCGCGCTATCGCCAGCGCGTCGTCGTTCTTGACCCGGATTACCTCGTCGTAGATCTTCGTGTTGAGAATGGCAGGCACGAATCCGGCGCCGATGCCCTGGATCGGGTGCGGTCCCTTGACGCCGCCCGACAGCACCGGCGACGCGTCGGGCTCGACGGCAACGACCTGCAGCCCCGGCTTGCGCGCCTTCAGCACTTCGCCCACGCCGGTGATCGTGCCTCCGGTCCCGATGCCCGACACGAAGATGTCGATTCTGCCGTCCGTGTCGCGCCAGATCTCCTCCGCCGTGGTCTTGCGATGGATCTCCGGATTCGCCGGGTTCTCGAACTGCTGCGGAATGAAGTAACGCGAGTCGGCGGCGGCGAGCTCCTGAGTCTTCCTGATGGCACCCGTCATGCCGTCCGGTCCGGGCGTGAGAATGAGCTCCGCTCCGTACGCCTTGAGCAGCAGGCGGCGTTCGCGGCTCATCGTGTCGGGCATGACGAACGCGCATTTGATGCCCCGCGCGGCGCAGACCATCGCCAGCCCGATACCGGTGTTGCCGGACGTCGGCTCCAGCACGATCGTGTCGGCCCTGATTTTCCCTGCGGCCTGCGCCGCGTCGATCATCGCCATGCCAATGCGGTCCTTGACGCTGTGCGCCGGATTCTGGAATTCCAGCTTGCCCACCACCTGCGCGCTCATGCCCGCTGTGAGCCGGTTGATGCGCACAAGAGGCGTGTTGCCGATGAGTTCGGTGACGTTCTGGGCGATGCGCATGGAGCGACTCCGCTACGTTTGGATGGCGTGGATCACAAAGTATAGCGGCCAAGGACTGATTGCAACGCCGTACGCGTTTGATCATCAAGGCCGCGAGGCTTCAAGCGTGTATCGCCACGTCGCGCAACGTGCGAAAATCCGGCAATCCATCAACCACGTCGACTCATGGCCGCTACTCCAACGAAGAAACCATACCTCGTCCGCAATTCAGGCATCCACGGCCGAGGCGTGTTCGCCACGGAAACGATCCGCAGGGGCACCGTCATCGTCGAATACAAGGGCCAGCGCGCGTCGTGGGACGAGGCCATGGAGCGGCCCGACAGCGACCCCGACGACACGGCGCACACGTTCCTGTTCCAGCTCGACGACGGTCGTGTCATCGACGCCCGCATCCGGGGCAACGCGGCGCGCTGGATCAATCATTCCTGCGATCCCAATTGCCAGACGTTCGAGGACGAGCGTGGCCGCGTGTTCATCGAGGCGAAGCGCAAGATTCGTCCCGGCGAGGAGCTTGCCTATGATTACCGTCTGCAGATCGACGGCCGTTTGAGCAAGCGCGAGCGCGCGCAGTACGCCTGCCGCTGCGGTGCCGGCAAGTGCCGGGGATCACTGCTGGACGACGGTCGCTGACGACTTCGTCACGGCCGCGTGGCGACAACATCAACCTGCCGGCGAGGCCCATCGCCATGCCGCGTTCACGTCGTGTCGCCAAATCGGGTCAGGTTGGGCCTGCGCTGCTGGAGTTGGTTGGCGCGCTGCGCGAATGTGCGAACCGCTTCGGCCGCGAGCCCGCTGCACGCAAGGCGGCGCTGCTTCGCGCATGCGCGCGTTCGACACTGATCGATCCGGAATCGCTGCTCGCCTATCACGACTGCCTGCTGTTCCTGCTCGCCTACCCGGAGTCGCCCCGTCTCCACGGTGCTGCCAAGGGTGAATTGATCCGCGTCGCGGCCGCCGCGCGCGTTATGCTCGACGCGGGCCCTGCACGCACGCGTGCGCGCCTGGCCAACAGCGGCGTGGCGTGGGCGCCGATGACCATTGCCTTCGGCTACGACATCGCGCGCTGGCTGGCAACCGAACATCCGCGCCACGCCGAGATTGACTCCTTCGACGAAAGTGGCGCGTCGTTGCCGGACCTGTTGCGGCAGGCGCTGCCGGCGATGGAGTTCGAATTGCTTTCCGGGGAAGCAGGGCCGGACGAATTCCTGCGCGAGGCAAGCTCAGGGCATCGCGGAACCCGGCTGGAATGGCTGATCGCGCATTGCGCCGGGCTGCCCTGCACCGACAACCTCCGCGAATATCTTTTCGATTCGCTGAAGGCATACATCCGGATCAGTCCCGGCGCCACCCCGCTTTCGCGCACGTTCGTCCGCGGTCCTCGCGAGCGGACCTATTACCATCACGGCGAACTCCAGCGTGGTGTCGACCCGCACGCGCTCATGTCGCAGCCCCTTGCGCCGCCGCGAGCGCTCACAGGACCGCAGCGGCGCCACGTGCTCGACGCCGGTCGCGCGATGCTGGCGAGCCTCGGCCGCGAAACCGATGCGCTTGCCGCGGCGGAGCCGGAGGGCGTCGAGTACCACGTGCTCGGGCGCGGCGTGGCGATCGCGCTGTACACGATGGCTCCCGGCCGAAGGCTGCCACTCGATTCGCACGTGGGATTCATGCTGTTCAAGAACACGCTGCCCGTCGGCTATGGAGGCGCGTGGCCCTTTCTCGGCACGGCGAAGATCGGCGTCAACGTGTTCGCGCCGTATCGCGGTGGCGAGTCCGCCTACCTGTTCTGCCAGGTGCTGCGCGTGTATTGCCAGCGCTTCGCGATCAACCATTTCATTGCCGAGCCCTCGCAATTCGGCGGCGGCAACCGTGAGGGCCTCGAGTCGGGCGCCTTCTGGTTCTACTATCGCCTTGGATTCCGGCCCGTCGATGCCGCACTCGCCACGCTGGCGGCGGAGGAAAACCAGCGGATGCGCAACACGCCGGGTTACCGAGCGTCGTTGCCGGTGTTGCGGCGATTCACGCGATCCGACATCGAATTGCGGACTGGCTCGAGCGCAACCATTGCGGCGCCTTGCGACCCGGCGGATCTGTCGCTAGCCGTATCCGCATGGATCGCGAAACGCTTCTATGGCAACCGCGCCAAGGCAGTGGCCGCCGCGACGCGCATCGCAACGCGGGCGCTGGGCGTCGGGAACACGACCGGTTGGCCCGAGCGCGAGCGCGCCGCATTCGAGTCGTATTGCCTGATACTGTGCCGGATACGGGACCTCGCCCGATGGCCCGCCACGGACAAGTCCCGCGCAGTTGCGGTCGCGCGCGCCAAGGGCGGCAACGAGTTCCGCTACTACGACCTGTTGCGCCAGCACGCGCGTCTCCAGGCAGCGTTGCGCGAACTGGCGGCGCGCGGCGCATGATGCGCCGAACGCTATGCGTGCCGGCGATTTCCGGCGTCTGGCGCAGCCGGTTACAATCCCCGCGATCGACAGTGACGTGACTCGCTGACTTTTCCCTGGACAATGCAATGGCCCGCAAGCAATCTCTGAAGAGTACCGGCAAGCTCGTCGTGCTCGATCACGAATCGAGAATCCTTGCGGACAATCCCTTCAACGATCCGACGTTGCGCAAGCTGGCCGTATGGTTGCCCCCCGGGTACGACGAGGGGACGGCGCGCGGCAAGAGCAGCGGCCGGGGTCGGCGCTACCCCGTGTTGTGGGACCTCGTGGGCTATACCGGTTCGGGCCTGGCGCACGTCGGCTGGCGCCCGTTCGACGAAAACGTCCCGGAACGCGCCGCCCGTCTCATGCACGAGCGCAGGATGGGGCCGTGCATCATCGTGTTTCCGGATTGCTTCAATTGCCTCGGCGGCAACCAGTACATCAACTCGTCGGCGCTGGGCGCGTATGCGGACTACCTGACCCAGGAACTGGTGCCATTCGTCGACCGCGAATTCCGCACGCTGGCCTCGCGCGACCATCGCGGCTGCTTCGGCAAGTCATCGGGCGGCTACGGCGCGATGATTCACGGCATGAAGTACGCGAAACACTGGGGCGCCATCGCGAATCATTCGGGCGACGCCTATTTCGACTACTGCTACCTCACGGATTGGCCGCGCACGCTGAACGAACTCGATCGGTATCGCCGCCCTCGCCGGCAACCCGGAAGGATCGACGTCGGTCAAGGATGCCGACGGCACCGGCGAAGGCTACGACGACGGCCGCATTCGGCGCTTCCTCGACGCCATCTGGAGCAAGGAAAAGCTGAACGACGCGGAAGGACATGCGCTGATGGAAGTATGCATGGCGGCGTCGTACGATCCGGATCCCGATGCGCCGCTTGGATTCAGGCTGCCGATCGACCTGGAAACCGGACGAGCTTCTCCCGGCGCGCTGGAAGCAATGGCAGAAGCACGACCCGATCAATCTCGTCGGCAAGTACCGGGACAACCTGCGCACGCTGCGCGGCATCTACATGGATTGCGGCTGGCGCGATCAGTATCATCTGCATTTCGGCGCGCGCATACTATCCCGGGAACTCGCCGTGAATGGCGTCAAGCACACGTACGAGGAGTTCGACGACACGCACTCGTCCGTCGACTACCGCATGGATGTCAGCCTGCCGTTCCTCTACCGGGCGCTGAAGCCTTAGGAGTACCGCGATGACCCTGCCCATTGTGTCGCCGTTGTCCGCAGGCGCACTGACCCGTGCGCTGCTGCTGGCGACGCTCCTGCTGCTTGCGGCGCCCGCCGCAGGCAACGGCACCGAAGAGTCCGCGCCTTCGCAGAACCTCGACTACCAGGCCGGACTGGAGGCCATCAAGGTCAGCGATTGGAAGCGCGCCATCGACAACCTCAACGTCGCGCTGGTCGCCGAGCCCACGAACGCCGACCTGCGCAACTGGCTGGGCTACGCACTCCGCCACGAAGCCCGGTATGACGAAGCCTTCGAGCAGTACCGCGCGGCGCTGCAACTCGAGCCGAAACACCGCGGCGCGCACGAGTACATCGGCGAGACCTACCTGCTCACCGGCAACAAGGCCAAGGCACGCGAGCACCTGGCCGCCCTCGAGCGCATCTGCGGCACGAAGTGCGACGAATATCGCGACCTGCAAAAGGCGATCGCCTCGGCGAAATGAACCGGAGGAACTGACATGCGCTGGGGAGACATGCGTCGCAGTGACAACGTCGAGGACGTGACCGGAGGTCAGCCGTCCGGTGGCGGCGTTCCTTTCGGCGGAGGAATGAAGCTGGGTGGCGGCGCGATGATCCTGATCGTGATCGTCAGCCTGCTGTTCGGCGTCAATCCGCTGCAGTTCCTGGGCATGATGGAAGGCGGCGCGCCGGTCCCGGCGCCGGCGCCCGTTCCTCAGTCCGCGCCTCCGGGCTACGGCCCGCAGGTCCAGAGCCGACAAGCCGCCAAGGGCGCGGAAGATCCGGACAAAGCGCTTTCGCGCGCGCGTGCTGGGCGACACCGAGGACGTCTGGTCGGCGCTGTTCCAGGCGATGGGGTCGCGCTACGAGCCACCCAAGCTCGTCGCTCTTCCGCAAGTCGGTCGTGTCGATGTGCGGCAGGGCGAGCTCGGCCTCCGGTCCTTTCTATTGTGCCGGCGACCGCAAGCTCTACCTCGACACGGCGTTCTTCCAGGAACTTGCGAACCGCTTCGGCGCGCCGGGCGATTTCGCCCAGGCGTATGTCATCGCGCACGAAGTCGGCCACCACGTGCAGAACCTGATGGGCACGATGCGCGAATTCGACACAGCGGCCGGCGCGAGCTGGACGAACGCCGGCGCAACGCGCTGTCGGTGCGCCTCGAATTGCAGGCCGACTGCTACGCGGGCGTCTGGGGTTTCTACGCCGCCAAGCGCAACCTGCTCGATCCGGGCGACGCCGAAGAGGGCCTGCGCGCCGCCTCCGCCGTCGGCGACGACACGATCCAGAAACGGACGCAGGGTTACGTCGTGCCCGACGGCTTCACGCACGGCAAGGCCGAACAGCGGATGAAGTGGTTCCAGACCGGGATTGCAGATCCGGCGACCCGCGGGCGTGCAATACGTTCGCGGCAAAGAGCGTCGTAGCCGGCCTGAACGCACTCGGCCGATGGCTAGCCTGACCTGTCCCGGCTGCCGCAATCCCATGCAGGCGCTCGACCTCGAACGGCGCGCCGCAGGCTCGCAGGTCGTCGATCTCTGCGATGTCTGCCAGGCGCTGTGGTTCGATCCGATGGAAAGCCCGCAACTGTCGCCCAGGGCAACGCTGGAGCTTTTTCGCGCTATCCATGCCGCGCGACCGGAGACGCGCCGCGCATTGCCGCGGTACATGACCTGCCCACGCTGCGACACACCGCTGGCCGAGACGCAGGACCTGCAGCACACCACCCGGTTCTCCTACTATCGCTGCGTGCGCGGCCACGGCCGCCTCACTCCATTCTTCCAGTTCCTCAGGGAAAAGAATTTCATCCGGCCGATTCCGAAAGAAGAGCTGGAGCGGCTGAAGTCGCTGGTCAAGATCGTCCGCTGCTCGAGTTGCGGCGCGCCGATCGACCTCGCGACGTCCACTGCCTGCGAATTCTGCCGCGCGCCCATCGCCATCCTCGACCCGGAAGCCGCCAGCCGCGCGGTGCGCGAACTCGCCGCGGCCGATGCGCCACCACCACCGCACCGCCGATGGACGACGCCGCGCGGGCCGCGGCCGGTGTCATGGCCGCCGCGCAGTTCCAGCGCGCGCTGGCCCGCGAACAGGCGCAGCGGACGGACGGCTTTGCCGTGGACTTGATCGAGGTCGGATTGGCCGCGCTCGCGGCCGCGCTGATGCGGCATTGAGGTCGCGACGCGTGGGCGCCGGCGTCCGGGCCACCGGCTTTGACCCCTTCGTTGTACTGGGCAAGGCCGCGGTTTAGAATTGCGGTCTTTCCCTCAACAACCTATTTTCGCCATGACCTCCATTCGCCTGTTGTTCGCCCTGTTCGTCACCGCCGGCGCCGCGAGCGCCATCGCGCAAACGCCCGCGCCGGCCGCTCCCGCGCCGGCCGCTCCCGCGACGGCCGCCTCGGCCCTGCCCGCGTCGTCGTGCGTGAAGCCCGGCCACTATCCGGGAAAGAAGGCCACCGACGCCCGCAAGGAGGCGTGGATGAACGAAATGAAGGCCTGGGGCGCCTGCACGACGGCCTTTGTCGCCGACATGCGCACCCAGATCGACGCCCGGCAAAAGCTCGCCAACAGCACGATCGAGGACTACAACGCCAACTTGAAGGTGCTGCAGGAAGAACAGCGAGAAGCCGAGCAAGGGCCGGCCCCCAAGTGATCGGGTGATTCCAGCGCGCGCCACCGCGCATCTCGCAGCGGTTCCAACCGCCGCCGAAGACACCGCGCGCGCAGTCGCGGTCGTGCTGCGCGACGGTTTCGATCGCCACTACGCGCTGTTCCGCGATTGCGCGCGCGCCGCCAAGCATCATTTCGAAACGGCCAACTGGCGGGCGATCCGCCATGTGGCCGGCGACCGCATCGATTTCTACGACCGGCGCGTGCGAGGAGACCGCCGCGCGCATCCGGAGCGAATTCCGCACCGCCGGGCTGGACGGGGCCGGCGCCGACGCGCTGTGGGAGCGCACCAAGCTCCACTTCATCGGCCTGCTCATCGACCACAAGCAGCCGGAATGCGCGGAAACGTTCTTCAACTCGGTGTCGTGCAAGATCCTGCACCGCGCGTATTTCCACAACCGGTTCATCTTCGTCCGGCCGGCGATGTCCACCGAGCACATCGACGCCGACCCGCCGACCTATCGCAGCTATTACCCGATCGAGAAGGGCTGCGCGCAACGCGCTGATCGACATCGTCCTCGATTTTCGCCTGGAGCGCCGGTTCTCCGATTTCCGGCGCGATCTGCGCAACGTCCTGGCGGCGTTCCGCGACACGCGTTCCGCGCCCGTTCGTCAGCGAAGCCAATCACCAGATCCAGGTGCTGTCGACGCTGTTCTTCCGCGACCAGACGGCCTACATGGTCGGGCGCGTCGTCAACGGCAACAACTTCTATCCGTTCGCCATCGCGCTGAAGCACGCGCCGGATGGCCTGCTGTACGTCGACGCGCTGCTGCTGGACGACGTCGAGCTGGCGCTCCTGTTTTCCGCGAATCGCTCGTATTTCCTGGTCGACATGGAGGTGCCGTCGGCCTACATCGCGTTTCTCCGCGCGATGCTGCAGGACAAAACGGCCGCCGAGCTCTACACGATGGTCGGCCTGCAGAAGGCGGGCAAGAATCTCTTCTACCGCGACTTCCTGCATCACCTTGCGCACTCGCGCGACCGCTTCATCGTCGCGCCGGGCATCAAGGGCCTGGTGATGAGCGTGTTCACGCTGCCGTCCTATCCGTACGTATTCAAGGTGATCAAGGACCGCATCGCCGCGTCGAAGGACACCGACCGCGGCAAGGTCATGCGCAAGTACGCGCTGGTCAAGCACCACGACCGCGCGGGCCGCATGACGGACATCCTCGAGTATTCCGACGTCGCGTTTCCGCGCAGCCGCTTTTCGCCGGAACTGCTGGCCGAGCTGAAGGACGTCGCGCCGTCGCAGGTCGAGGAGGAAGGCGACCGGATCGTCGTGCGGCACCTCTACATCGAGCGGCGGATGACGCCGCTCAACCTCTACCTCGAGGGCGCCGACGACGCGCAGCGCATCCACGCGGTGCGCGAATACGGCGACGCCATCCGCGAGCTGGCCATCGTCAACATCTTCGCCGGCGACCTGCTGTTCAAGAATTTCGGCGTCACGCGCTACGGCCGCGTCGTGTTCTACGACTACGACGAAATCGAATACCTGGCCGACTGCAAGTTCCGCCGGATACCGAACGCCCCTCCCGGATACGACGAAATGGCGAGCGACGTCTGGTATCCCGTGGGGCCGCTCGACGTCTTTCCGGAGGAATTCGCGACATTCCTCCTGACCGACGTCCGGATACGCGAGGCGTTCATGGCCTTTCACCGCGACCTGCTCGACGCGTCCTGGTGGCAGGGCGTGCAGCGCGAGATCGCGAACGGGCGGCAGGCGGAGGTGCTCTCCTATGCGCGCGGGCATCGCTTCGTACCGGCCGGGCGGCGCGGTGCCGCCTGACCACGCATCGCGTAGCCGTCTGGCAGCGCCAATCACGCGGTGCTATCCTCGTTGTCACCTCCCCAACGCGGTAGATCACGCATGACGCCCCTGCCCGCACGCCGCTGGACCCTGTTGATCGCCTTCGCCGCGCTGGCCGTGGCCGCCTGCGAAAACCCGATGAAGAAGAAGGAAGAAGAGATCGCCAAGAGCACGTTCGCCTGCTCCTACAACGGCGAGCGCTTCGTCGTCCGGTTCGCGGAAGGCGAGGCGCGCATGCTGCTGGACGGCGTGCAGCGCGTGACGCTGTACCAGTTGCCGGCGGCTTCCGGAGTGCGCTACAGCAACGGCACGATGGAACTGCGCGGCAAGGGCACCGAACTGCAACTGATCCGCGATGGCGCGGTGACGCCGCTCAAGGACTGCGAACCCTACGCCGTCATGCCGCCGGCCAAGTAGGCGTCGGCGATAACCCGTATGAGCGCCGAAGGGCCGCCCGGAGGCGCGAATTGCGCCCCCTGTGGGGGCAGCGAACGAAGTGAGCGTGGGGGTCCAATGACCGTCGGCGTCATCGGCATCGGCGCGATGGGCATGGGCGTGTTGGCCAGCCTGCTGCGCGGACATTTCCCCGCGCATGCGCGTGACATTCGTGCCGAGGCCCACGTCGATGCCGAAGCGCTGGGGGCAACATGCCATCCCCACGCCGCATCGCTGGCACGCGCGTGCGACATCGCGATCGTGCTGGTCGTCGACGGGATCCAGGTTGACGATGTCCTGTTCGGAGTTGACGGTGCGGCAGCGGCGTTTCGACCCGGCGCGATCGTCATGCTGTCGTCGACAGTGGCGCCCGACTACACCACCGCGCTCGCGGAGCGCCTCGAATCGCATGGCGTCGTACTCGTCGATGCGCCCGTCTCCGGCGGTCCGCTCCGCGCGGCCGACGGCACCATGACCATGATGGTCGCCGGCGCCGCACCGGCCGTGGCGCGTTGCCAACCCGTGTTGGATGCCGTGGCTGGACGCGTATTCCACGTTGGCGATGTGCCGGGCACCGCCGCCAAGTTCAAGATCGTCAACAACCTGCTTGCCGCCGTCAATCTGGCCGCGGGCGCGGAGGCGCTGGCGCTCGCAGTCCGCGCCGGGCTCGATCCGGCGCGCTTCGTGGAGGTCGTCAACGCGAGTTCCGGCGCCAGCTGGATGTTCGCAGATCGCCTGCCGCGAGCGCTGGCCGGCGATTTTGCGCCGCGCGCCGCGGCGAAGATCCTCGCCAAGGACGCAGGAATCGCCGCGGAGTTCGCGACGCGCCTGGGTCAGGACGCGACATTCGCAAGCGCCGCTCACGCGGCATTCCGGCGCCTGGTCGACGCAGGCTACGGCGAGCTGGACGACGCGGTGATCTGCAAATTCATCGCCGAACGGGATCGCAATTGAGTGCGCAGAAGCCTCATTTTCTGCTCACTTGCGCTCCCTTTCGCTCATTTGCGTTTCGCCCGCTGCGCCTCGTCCACGTCCATGTACATCCAGCCTTCGTTGCGCATCGGATGCGGAACGTAATTGCGGACCCAGGCATTGGCGAGCGAGTCCTCGATGTCGTTGTAGCGCACGCGCCACGGCGCGTAGGCCACGACCAGATCCGTCATCTTGTCGAACAGGCGGGTGCGCGCCGGCGAGTCAGGAAGCGTGCGCGCCTCATCGAACAGCTTGTTGAATTCAGGCAGGTTGAAGCGCGAATAGTTGGCCTGGCCCGACGGAGGGTCCATACAATAGCTGCATGAAGTTTTCGGCGTCCGGATAGTCGGCATTCCAGCCGTCGTCGCGCATCGGGATCTGGCCCTTGCGTCCCATCTTGCGCAATTCCGGCAACTTGTCGTATTTGAACGTGACGCGAATGCCGATCACGTCCAGGTTCTTCTTCCACAGTTCGTCGCGTTCGCGCGCGATCGTGGTCGGCGGCGACCAGCGTTCTACAACCAGCGGCTTGCCCTCCGGGGTTTCGCGATACCCGTCGCCATCGCGGTCCTTGTAGCCGAACTTGTCGAGCAGCGCCTTGGCCGCTGCGGGATCGAACAACTGCGCCGAGGTCTTCAGTTTCGGGTTGTAGCCGGCGATGTCCGGCGGAATAGGACCGCTGGCGGGCAGCGCGCGCCCGGACAGCAGTACGCGGATCGCCTCGTCGTTGTTGTAGGCCATGCCCATCGCGCGCCGCAGCGCAATACGCGCCGGTTCGTAGCCGCCGACAATCGGGTCCTCCATGTTGAAGTAGGTGAACGAGACGCTCGGGCGCACCAGCGGCTGGTGCACCACGCCTTTTGCGACGAGATCGGGCTTCAGCTTGCCGTTGTCGAGCGCCTGGGCGATCAGGTTTACCGGCAGCAGGTTGAGGTAATCGACTTCGCCGCTCAGCAGTGCAAGCCAGCGCGCCTGCCCCTCCTCCATGATGCTGACGTCGATGCGCGGCAAGCGCGGCAGGCGCTTGCCTTTTAGATTGGCGGCGACGGATTCGGACGTGGCGGGAATGGGGCCGGCCGGCGTGTAGGTCACTTCGCGGAATCCCGGGTTGGCCAGCAGTTCGATGCGCGAGCTGCGCTTGTATTGGCCGAGCACGTAAGGACCGGTGCCGACAGGATGCGCGCCGATGTCGTTACCGTAGGCTTCGACCACTTCGCGCGCCATCGCCGCGGTGTTGGGAACGGCCAGCACGTAGAGAAAGCGCAGGTCGGCAGCGTTGAGGCGAATCTTGAACGTATGCCGGTCGATCAGCGTGATTCCCGCCACCGGAGCGTCGTAGTCGAACTTGCCGGTCTTCTTCGCTTTCTCGCGCACGTCGTCGAGCCCGACGATCTTGCCCTCGAGCATCCACAGCCACGGCGATTGCACCGCCGGGTCCATGATCCGCTTCAGCGCGTAGGCATGATCGGCCGCGGTCAGTTCGCGCGGCTTGCCCTTGAAGGCCGGGTCGGGCGTAAAGAAAATTCCTTTCTTCACCTTCATCGTGAAGAGCTTGCCGCCCTCCTCCATGACCGGCAACGCTTCCAGCGTGCGCGGCACGAGCTTCACCGGACGCGCCAGGTAGTCGTAGTCGAGCATCGCCTCCATGATGCAGGCGATCACGTCGTCGGATGCTGCATCCGAGGCGAAGGCCGGATCGAAGCTCGTTTCCGCGATGGACAGCACCACGTGCAGCGTTTTGCCTTCGTTCGCCGCCTCGGCAGATGTCAGCGCAAGCGAAGCGACAAGAACAAGAGCCCGCAATACGCGGCCCGGATGCAGGATGGTCAAGGGAACCCCACGGAAATGCGGCGTGGCTATAATCGTAGCATCAGCGCATTCGGGACGCGGACGCTAAGGAGCCCGCAATGGAAATGAAGCGATTGAACGGCGGCAGCCTGCGGCCGCCGGCTACGACGCCCGCGACCAGAAGCTCGTCGTGGAGCTGACGGCGGGGACATTCGAGTACACCGGTGTCACGCCCGAAATGTGGCGGCGCTTCTCCGGCGCATCGTCGCCATGGAGCTACTTCAGGGACAACATCGAGGAAGAATTTCCCGCCAGGCGAGTGCGCTGACGGCAGCCGCGCCGACGCGCGGGAGGACGTTCCCCGCGCGCGTCGACCGGAACGAACGAGACGCTTACTGAATCGCCAGCTTGCGGCCCGCAACCGCGGCCTTCTTGGCCAGCTTCAGTTCGAGGACGCCGTTCTCGTACTTGGCCGTGCTGGCTTCCTCGTCGAGTTCGACCGGGAGCACGAAACTGCGGTATACGGCTCCGTAGTAGCGCTCGCTGCGCAGCACGCGCTCATCGTACTTGCCATTGTCCTTGCCGTTGTCCTTGCCATTGTCCTCCTTCGCCTCGACGGTGCGCTTTACTTCCGCGGCGATCGTGACCTGGCTGCCTTCAATGGTGACCTGTATGTCGTCGCGGTTGACGCCCGGGATTTCCGCGTGGACGACGTAGCCGTTGTCCTTTTCAGTCACGTCGACCTTGATGGCGACTGCGGCATCCCTGGCCACCTGGACAGGCTTGAAAAGGCCGCGGAAAAGATCCTCGAGTCCGGCGTTGGCGAACGGGTCGTACAATTGCACTGTTTGCATGTTTTCACTCCTCTCAGAAATCAAAGTTGGTGCGCGGGCGACGTCCTTGACATAATGCAAGGCGGTCGGCCGCTGGCAATACCAATCTGTGGCCATGCGCGGCGGATTCAAGGCCCGTAACGAAGCCGGTTCGGCGTGGCGGCCCAGGGCAATGCGCCCGGATCCGCGGGACCGGCGCCCCGCGCGCAACCCCTTCCAGGGAGCATCCCATGTCTGCCGCCCCATCCCCGCTGAACGCCGTCCCAACGCAGCGCCCTGCAGGCGAAACTCGACGCCCGCCGCGTCGCCCTGCGCGCGGAAATCGAGACCAAGCTCAACACCCAGGACAATCCGGCGCTTATGGGGCTGCGAAATCGCATGGAGGAGACGGGCGACTGGGCGGTCGCCGACCTCGAGACTGCCCTCGACGTCGCGGAGGTCGCCCGCGACGCCGCCGAACTTCAGGAAGTGGAGGCGGCGCTGTCTCGCATCAAGAACGACACGTACGGCATCTGCCTCGAATGCGGAAAGCCCATTCCCATCGCGCGGCTCGACATATCCCCCATGTCCGCGCGATGTGTCCGCTGCCAGGAACTCCTCGAGACCGCCATGCGCCGGACGGGGGCCGGCACGCTCTAGCCGCCGCTATTTCGGCGCCGGACGGATCGGTCCGGCCTTGGCGTACTTCTCGATCCACGCGAAGAATTCGCCGTACCAGAGCCGCGAGTTCTGCGGCTTCAAGATCCAGTGGTTCTCGTCCGGGAACCAGACCAGGCGGGTCGGCACCTTCTTCGCATGCAGCGTGTTGTAGTACTGCAGCGCCTGGGTCGCGGGCACGCGGTAATCCTGCTCGCCATGGATGACCAGCGTGGGGGTCTTCGCGGACTTGACGTAATGATGCGGCGACTGGCGCATCACCTGCGGCGGGTTTTCCCAGTGGAAGGCGCCCAGTTCCTTGGCGAAGAACTGAAACGCGTCCGTTGCCATCATGCTGACCCAGTCGTAGCAGCCGGCGTGGCACACGTAGGCCTTGTAGCGGTCCGTGTGGCCGTTCATGAAGGCGACCATGTAACCGCCGTAACTGCCGCCGGTGGCGACCATGCGCGTGCGATCGATGTAGCCTTGCTTCAGCATGAAGTCGGTCGCGGCTTCGGTGTCGGCGAACTCCTTTTCGCCATAGCGCGTCGTGATCGTCTCCAGGAACTTCTGTCCGAAGCCGGTCGAGCCATGATAGTTGACGCACACGACTACGTATCCGCGAGCGGCAAAGGTCTGCGTATTCCAGCGAAAGTGCCAGCCGTCGTGATGCGCGGCGTGCGGACCGCCATGGATGGAATGCAACAGCGGCCACTTCTTCTTCGGATCGAATCCGGGCGGATAGATGACGAAAATCTGCACCGGCTCGCCGTGCCACCCCTTGACCGTGAATTCGCGAACGTCACCAAGCGCATGCCGCGCGAGCAGCGCACGGTTCATCGACTCGATGCCACGCGCGGCCGTCCCGTCTCCATGAGACGCGAACAACGCCGTCGGGTGGCTCGCCGTCGCGCGCGCAAACGCCAGGACTGAGCCATTGCGCGAGCGAGCGAAACCCGCGATGTCTCCCCCAGGCGCAAGCAAGTCCGGCTCGGCCGCGGCAAGCGGCAGGCGGTACAGTCCGACGCGCCCGCGGTCCTCCGCCAGGAACAGTAGCGCGCCGGAATCGGCGCTCCATTGCACGTGCATCGCGGCGCGGTCGAACTTGGGCGCGAGCGCGCGCAACGACCCGCCGCGGCGCGCGCATAGCGTGAGATGCCCCTGGTCGTTGAATGCGCGCTTGATGTCGAAGGAACTGAACACAAGCCATCGGCCGTCCGGCGAATACACCGGCGACGCGTCGTCGGTGCCCGTCGTCGCGGTCAGCACGCGCTTGCGCCGCGTGCGCCAGCTCGATGGTCACGATGTCGCGCCGGTTCATGAGGTCGGGCTCGGGTGCTAAGTCCGCGGTGATCGCGAGTTGCCGCCCATCCGGAGCGATGTCGAAATCCTCCGGCGATGGTTCCCACGGCGGCAGCGCGATATCGAGGCCTGCGAGCAGATCCTGGCACTGTCCGGTGCCCACGTCGCACGCAAACACGTGGGGTTCGCGCCCGTCGGTCACCCAGTGATCCCAATAGCGCGTGGCCGCGCGCTCGGTCACGTGCGCCTTCACTTTCGAGTCCTTGCGTTCCTTCAGCCGTTTTCCCTGCGCCCGGTCCGATTTCAAGTCCGGCCACACGTTGGACACGAAAGCGATGCGCTTGCTGTCCGGAAACCATTTGAGCGCGCTCGCCCCCGTCGCGATTTTGGTGATCCGCTCTGCCTCACCGCCGTCCGGCGCGATGCGGTACACCTGCGGTTCGTCGTCGTCTTTGCGCTTGGCCGTGAACGCGATCCATTTGCCATCCGGCGACCAGCGCGGCTCGCTGTCTTTGTCGCCCGCCGTGAGGCGGCGTGGCCGTGTGCTGGCAGCCGCTCCTCGATTCGTCGCGTCGCCGTCGGCAATGGCCGTCGGGAACAGCCACAATTCGGTCCTCGATTCGTTGGTGTCCATCGCAAACGACGTGACCGGCGCGCACACGACGCGGCCGTCCGGTGACAACGTCGGATTGCCAATGCGCTTGATTTGCCAAAGCGCCGCTACATCGAGCGGCGCCAGCGTGCGGGTACGGCCGATCCGTCGGGAAGGCATGCGAATGACCTTAAGTTAGAATGACGACGACGGATTCTAGCGTGCGCCCCGATCCACGGGCCGCCTTTGCAACCCAAAAAGACCTTCCATGACCGCAATGAAATATCGCCGGCTCGGGCGTTCCGGGCTCAAGGTAAGCGAGCTCTCGTTCGGATCCTGGGTTACCTACGGCAACCAGATGGGCAGCGGCGAAGCGCGCGAGTGCATGGCCGCGGCCTATGACGCCGGCGTCAACTTCTTCGACAACGCCGAGATCTACGCCAAGGGCCAGTCCGAGACCATCATGGGCGACGTGTTCGCGAAGGCCGGCTGGCGCCGCGCGTCGTACATCGTTTCCACCAAATTCTTCTGGGGCCTCAACGACGGCCCCAACGAAAAGAACACACTGAACCGGAAATACCTGATGCAGGCGATCGACGGTTCGCTTGCGCGCCTGAATCTCGACTACATCGACCTCGTCTATTGTCATCGTCCCGATCCGGACACGCCGCTTGAGGAAACGGTGCGCGCGATGTCCGACATGATCGTCGCCGGCAAAGCCAACTACTGGGGGACCTCGGAGTGGAGCGCAACCGAGATCGCCGCTGCGTGGCACATCGCCGACCGCCATCACTGGCACAAGCCGGTGACGGAACAGCCGCAGTACAACCTGCTGCACCGCGAGCGCGTCGAGACAGAATATGCACGGCTCTATGACGACCTCGGTTTGGGCACGACGATCTGGAGTCCGCTCGCGTCCGGCCTCCTGACCGGCAAGTACAGCGACGGCATCCCCAAGGACTCGCGCGCTGCCCTGAAGGGCTACGAGTGGCTGGCCGAGAGCATCGTCGATCCGGTGAAGATCGCGACGGTCAAGCGGCTGGCACCGGTCGCAGCATCGCTCGGGTGCACTTTGGCGCAGATGTCCCTCGCGTGGTGCCTCAAGAATCCGCGGGTCTCGACGGTCATCACCGGCGCCAGCCGTCCTTCACAGGTAGTGGAAAACATGAAGGCGCTGGAGGTCGTGCCCAAGCTCACGCCCGACGTGATGGCGCGCATCGACGCCGTGGTGAACGCGGCTCGGCCGGCCGGGTGAGTCGAGCGACGCCATGAATCCTCTCGAGAGCTGGGGCGAGGAGCAGCGTTCCGCCTATCTCTATCGCGCATGCGCCGAGGCCGAATCCGGCACGCCGCGAGCGGCGCTGTTCGCGAGGCTCGCGATAGAAGCCGAAGCGCAGGCGGCGATCTGGCGCGCGCAGCTGACCGCGCGGGGCCATCCGCCACCCGGGCCCTACGTTCCGGACGAGCGGGCGAAACTCGTCGCAAAGCTAGTGCATTGGCTGGGACCACGACGCCTGCGCGCGGTGCTCGCTGCGATGAAGGTCCGCGGCATGGCGATCTACGGCAACGCAGTGGGCGACCAAGGCGGTCATGCCGTGCCGACCGCGGGCAGCGGGGTCGAGCATCGCCATCGCAACCTGGGCGGCGGCGGCAACCTGCGCGCGGCCGTGTTCGGCGTCAGCGACGGCCTCGTTTCCAATGCAAGCCTGATCCTTGGCGTGTCGGGCGCCAGCCCTGATCCGCACATGGTGTTGCTTTCCGGCGTGGCCGGCCTCGCGGCAGGCGCGTTTGCGATGGCGGCCGGCGAGTACGTTTCGGTGCGGTCGCAGCGCGAACTGTACGAGTACCAGATCGCGCTTGAACGCGACGAGCTGAACGAATATCCGGAGGCGGAAGCTCAGGAACTCGCGCTCATCTATGTCGCCAAGGGGTTGCCGCAGGTCGAGGCCGAGAAACTCGCGCAACGGCTGATCGGCGATCCGGAGCACGCGCTCGACACGCTCGCACGCGAAGAACTGGGACTGAATCCCGGCGAACTCGGATCCCCGGTAGGAGCCGCGGCGAGTTCGTTCGCCGCCTTCGCCGCCGGTGCGGCCGTGCCGCTCGCGCCATTCATGTTCGCCGCCGGCAGCGCCGCGTTGCCCATCGCGATCGCCATCACGGCGATGGCGCTGTTCGGCGTCGGTGCGGTGCTGTCACTGTTTACCGGGACGCAGCGCGTGGCTGTCGGGCCTGCGCACGCTGGCGCTCGGCGCGTTGGCGGGAGCTGTGACGTTCGCCATCGGCAGCCTGGTCGGTGTGAACGTCGCTTGAAGGCGCACACCGCCGCGAAGGTCGACCGCCGCCAATCGCATCGCGCGCCGCGCGAAGGACGTGCCGCCGTTGTTCGCGCAGCCGATGCCGGCCAGGGAATGGGACCGGCACTCGTCCTGGCACCGGGGCGCGAGAAGTCGTCGCGCTTGCGCCATCCGTGGATTTTCTCCGGCGCCGTCGAGCGCGTCGAGGGCGATCCTGCATCCGGGGACACCGTCACCGTAGTCGCCGCCGACGGCACCTTCCTCGCCTCGGCCGCGTATTCGCCGACTTCGCAGATCCGCGCGCGCGTGTGGTCGTTCGATCCGGGGCAGGCGATCGACTCGGCATTCTTCACGCGGACGGTAACCCGTGCCGCGACGGCACGTGCCGCGCTCCTCGACCGAGATCACACGGCGGCCCGCATCCTGCACGGCGAATCCGACGGGCTTCCCGGCGTCATCGCCGATCGCTACGACGATGTCGTCGTGCTGCAATGCCTTTCCGCGGGCGCCGAACGCTGGCGCGACGTCATCGCCGCCGCCCTGCAGGAAGCCACCGGCGTGCAATGCGTGTTCGAGCGATCGGACGCCGAAGTAAGATCGCTCGAAGGACTGCCGGCGCGTACCGGTGCGCTGCAAGGCGTCTTGCCGGACGTCGTGACCATTGTCGAGGACGGCATCGCCTACCGAGTCGACGTCGTGCACGGCCAGAAGACCGGCTTCTACCTGGACCAGCGCGACAACCGGCGGATCGTGCGCAGGCACGCGGCCGGGCCGGCGCGTGCTCAATGCCTTCTGCTACACCGGCGGCTTCTCGCTGGCTGCGCTTGCGGGCGGCGCGGCGTCGGTACTTTCCATCGACAGTTCGGGCGACGCGCTGGAGCTCGCGCGCGACAATCTCGCGCGCAACGCGACCCTCGATTCCGCGCGTGCGCAATGGCATCGAGGCGGACGTGTTCGAAGAGTTGCGCAGGTTGCGCGACTCGGGTGCGGCGTTCGACATGATCGTGCTCGATCCGCCGAAATTCGCGCCTACGGCGGCGCACGCCGAACGCGCGTCGCGCGCGTACAAGGACATCAACCTGCTCGCGTTCAAGCTGCTGGCGCCGGGCGGATTGCTCGCAACGTTTTCGTGCTCGGGCGGAATTTCCGCCGAACTGTTCCAGAAGATCGTTGCCGGCGCTGCGCTCGACGCACACGCCGACGGACAGATCATCGGACACCTGGCCGCCAGCGGCGACCATCCGGTGGCGCTGAATTTCCCGGAGAGCGACTACCTGAAAGGCCTGCTCATTCGCAAGGTGTGAAGACGTCCGTCGTCACGCGGCCACGCATTCCCACGTCTCACGGCGATGCGTACCGGCCTCCTCCATCAGAAAGCGGCGAACACCGGCGATTTCCTGCGGCGATGCCGGCGCGCTCGTCGCCGAGCAGCATCAGGCGCCTGATCGGCGTGCCGTCTTGCCTGGCCAAATGACGGCCGAGCAATCCACCCAGCGACGTGCCGATCCAATCCACTTCGTCGACATCGAGACGCGCCAGCAGCGCATTGAGATCGGCGAGTAGTTGCGGAAAGTCGAGGCGCATCGCGGTGCCGAGCCATTCGCCGTCGCGGCGTCCGGCGAGATCGGGACAGATCACCCGGAAGTCCGCAGCCAGCCCGCGCGCCAGCACGTCGAAGTCACGCGCAGTGCCACGGGACCCGTGCACGCAAACCACGACGCGGGAATTGTCAGCCTTTCCCCATTCGCAATAATGCAGGCGATGAAAGCCGGCTCTACCCAGACCTCGGTACGTGCGGTGCGCGGGGACGACAAATCGTTCCACCGAGCCCGCCGCGCATGCTGGCAACAGTCCGGGCTTCAACGGTGGGGAGCCGGGACGGACAGGTTCCACCGGCTTCTTCGCCCGAGGGCACGGACTTTTGCCCATGCGAACGCAGCGTATCGCGTCAATGCCGAACTGCCCTTGACGAACGACGCGCGGATATATTCCCGGCGCATTTCCTCGGCCTGCCGGATATAGCGGGCGCGGACGTCGTAGTCGATGTGGTACTGGTTCATGGCTATCTCCCTCGTGGTAGCGGCGACTGCCAACACAATTGCTGCGCCGCACCATGTCAAGATAGCGAGCGGTCCGCGCGTTTTCCAATCGATCTTTCGGATACGCTCGATCCGTTCCTGCGATAAGCGCGTAACCTGTTGTATTAACGTGTTTGTGGGCAAAAACAAGGCCGCATTCGGTTACCCGATGCGGCCTTGTCAGCCTCGGCCGGATGGACAGGAGGTCACCCGGCCGTGTTCAGTAACTCCGATCTCTACATGCGGTCCTTCGATGGCAGCGTAAAAATCAGCGATTCCGTTCAGGGTGCCTTGGCAGGAGCCGCGGCAGGTTTGGCTGGCGCAGCGGCGACCGCAGGCTTGGCCGGGGTCGCGGCAACGGCCGGAGTGGCATCAGATGCGGAACCCTTCATGCATTCTGACTGGGCCTTGGAGCGCGCGTCGCCCGACATGCCCGCCGTCTGCTTGTTGCACATGGAAATCTTGCTTTCAGCCTTGGCCGGCTTGGCCGACAGGCACTCACTCATGAATTTTTTGCGTTCGTCGCCCGTCTTGCCCTCGGACTTGGTATTGCAGGCCGCCATCTTGTCCTGCTGTGCTTTCTGCGCCGGCGTGGGGTCGGCGGCGTAAGCGGGAAGACTGGCAGCCATCATGCAGATGGCTGCCAGCGTCATAAATTTGTTCATGGGCATACCTCCAAAGAGATCAGCTATTCGGCTCGCGGACGGCATTTTCTGCCTGCCCGTCGTGGAGCGTGTCGCCCCGTTTTCGAGTTCAGTCTACGACATCCTGCTCACTCCCAAACGCGCCAGACCCTGAATTCGCCGACCACGTCGTGCAACTGTTGCTTCCTTGCCATCCTGCGCCGCAACACGCGTCGTGGCACAATAGCGTTACGACCGGCTGGATGCCGGTAATATGTTGTTTTCGCTGCAAAAACCTCTCAGGAACCCGTCCCGTGCCGACCTCCACCACTCGCCGCCACCCGTCGCCCCATCGCCGGACCGTCGTCCAGTCCCGGCCGATCGACGACACCCGGATCAGGGAGATCACCGAGCTCGCGCCGCCGTCGCATCTGTTGCGCGAATTTCCGGCGTCCGAACGCCCCGCGGCCACCACGTTCGAGGCGCGCCAGGCCATTCATCGCGTGCTGCATGGCGCCGACGATCGCCTGCTCGTCGTCGTCGGCCCGTGCTCGATCCACGACTACGACGCGGCGATCGACTACGCGACGCGGCTTGTCCGCGATCAAGACGCGAGCTCGCCGACGATCTCGATCGTCGTGATGCGCGTCTATTTCGAGAAGCCGCGCACGACCGTCGGCTGGAAGGGCCTCATCAACGATCCGCGCCTCGACGACAGCTTCCGCATCAACGAGGGCCTGCGCCTCGCGCGGCGCATCCTGCTCGAGATCAACGAGCTCGACCTGCCGGCCGGCACCGAATACCTGGACATGATCACGCCGCAGTACATCGCCGACCTGATCGCGTGGGGCGCGATCGGCGCGCGCACGACGGAGAGCCAGGTGCACCGCCAGCTCGCCTCGGGCCTGTCGTGCCCGGTCGGCTTCAAGAACGGCACCAACGGCGACGTGCAGCATCGCCGTCGACGCGATCAAGGCCGCGTCCGCGCCGCACCACTTCCTGTCGGTGACCAAGGGCGGCCACTCGGCGATCGTGCACACGGCCGGCAACGAGGACTGCCACATCATCCTGCGCGGCGGCAAGACGACCAACTACGACGCGGCGAGCGTCGACGCGACGTGCAACGAGCTCGCGCACGCCGGGCTCGCCGCGCGGCGTGATGATCGACTGCTCGCACGCGAACAGCCAGAAGCAGCACGAGCGGCAGGTCGACGTCGCGCGCGACGTCGCCGGCCAGATCGCGGGCGGCGACGCGCGCATCTTCGGCGTCATGATCGAGAGCCACCTCAATCCCGGCCGCCAGGACCTCGTGCCCGGGCAAGCCGCTGCAGTACGGCGTGTCGATCACCGATGCCTGCATCGGCTGGGACGCGACGGAAGACGTGCTGCGCGAGCTGGCCGAGGCCGTGCGCGCGCGTCGCGTCGATCCTGACCGACGAAGCGTGAAGCGCGCCGGCGCGCCGCTGCCCCGGCTGCGCGAGGCTGCCGTGCCGATGGAAACCGAGCTCAAGCTGCGCGATCGACCCGGAAGCGACGCGGCCGCGCTGCGCGCGCCATCCGCTGCTGCAGGCCGCTGCGGCGCGGACCCGCGCGCAAGGCGCGCGTCACGTCGCACCTATTACGACACCGACGACCTCGATGCTCGCCAAGCCGGCGTCGCGCTGCGCGTTGCGGCGCGATCGGCCGGCAGCTGGGTGCAGACGGTCAAGGGACCGGCCGATGTCCGGCGCGGCGGCGGCATGACCGCGCGCGCGAATTCGAATGGCCGCGTCGCGGGGCCCGGCTCGATCCGCTGCGCTTTGCCACGACGCCGTTTCGACGCAAGCTGGGCAAGGCGGAGAAGACGCGGCCTCGTGCCGCGCTTCACGACCGACGTCGCGCGCACGACCATCCCGCTCGCGTTTCGCCGACAGCACGATGGCGTCAGCTGTGCATCGACATCGGCGAGGTGCGCGCCGACGTGGACGGCACGCGGCTGCGCGCGCCCGATCACGAAATCGAGACTCGAGCTCGAGGCGGGCGACGCCGACGCGCCTCTTCGAACTCGCGTACGCGCTCGCCGCCGACGTTGCCGCTTGCGCGTGCGAGCCGCAGTCCAAGGCGGAGCGCGGCTACGCGCTGCTGCCGTCCGCGCGACGGCCGGCGCCGGTGCGCGCCGAGGATCGCCGAGCTTGCGCCGCGACGCGAGCGCCGCGGAGGCGCTTCGCCGCGATCATCCGCGCCTGCCTGCACAGATCGAAGGCAATGCCGGCGGCGTGCTCGACGCGACGACGATCCGGAATGGATCCACCAGATGCGCATCGGCGTGCGGCGGCTTGCGCGCGTGCCTCGCGCTCGCCGCGCCGGTGCATGGCGCCGGCGCGCGTCGAGCCGCTGCGTGGTCGAACTGCGCTGGCTCGCGCAGGCTCTTGGCGTCGGCGCGCGACTGGACGTGTTCGCGCTCGAAACGCTGCCGCCGTTCTCGACCGCCGTTCGCGCGAGGCGCGCAATGCCGCCGCGCTGAAGCCGGCTTGCGCGCGCTGGCGCGCGCAGGCCGCGGCCCGGCGCGCGGAGCGCGGCGCGCGGCGCGCGCGGCAGTCGGTTCGCGCGCGGTTCCTGCGCATGGTGCTCGCGGCACGGCGCTGGCAGCTTCGCCGGCGACGGCGCAGCCCGCGACCCCGACGGCGCTCGCGGACGCGCGCACGCGACGTCGCGCGGCCGCTGCTCAAGCGCCGGCATCGCGCGCTGCTGGCGCTGGGCAACGGACCTCGCGCACGCGCGCCGGAAGCGCGGCACGCGGCGCGGCTCGCCGCCAAGAAGCTGCGCTACGCGACGGAATTCTTCGCGCCGCTGTTCCCGAGAAAGCGCACGCGCGCCTATCGTCAAGGCGCTGACCGCGCTGCAGGACGAGCTGGGCGCTGGAACGACGCGGCGGTGGCGCGCGCGCTCGCCGGCGAACTGGCGGGCGCCGGCGATCGCCGGCCGCGGCGCGCGTTCAGCGGCTGGGCCGCGGCGCAGGCCGCGGCGCTCGAGCGCGGCGCTCGCCGCCGCGTGGCGCGCTTCGCGCGCGCCAAGCCGTTCTGGTCGCGCACGCAACGCAGGAGAGCACCGGCATGCTCGAATCCGCCGAAGTCGGCCACAAGATCGCCAAGGCCGACGTACGCGCGCGAGGAGCCGAAGCTGCGCGAGGCGCTGCTCAACGCGCAATTCGAAACTGAGCCGCCGGGCGCGGACCCGATCCTGCTGCTGATCAGCGGCGTCGAAGGCGGCGGCCGCGGCGAAACCGCGAACAAGCTGAACGAGTGGATGGACCCGCGGCACATCCGCACGTACGCGTTCGGCCCGCGCACGCCGGAGGAGCAGGCGCGCCCGCTGGCGTGGCGCTACTGGCGCGCGCTGCCGCCGCGCGGGCGGATCGGCATCTTCATGAACGCGTGGTATCGCCGAGCTCGTCGACGCGCGCGTGCGGCGCGAAGTGAGCGACGCGCAGTTCGACGCGCATGCTGCAGGAGTCCGGCAGCACGAGCAGATGCTCGCCGACGAGGGCATCGTGCTGCTCAAGTTCTGGATCCACCTGTCGCGCGACGCGACCAGAAGCAGCGGCTGCGCGACTCGCAGTCCGATCCGCAAGACGCGCTGGCGCGTCACGCGCCGTCGACAGGACGGCATTGCGGCATCTACAGCAAGTTGCACGACACGTGGGAGCACGATGCTGCGCGAGACGTCGATCGGCGCGGCGCCGTGGTACGTCGTCGAAGGCGCCGACGACCGCTACCGCAACCTGACGGTCGGCAAGATCCTGCTGAAGCGATGCAGCAGGTCGATCGCGGCGAACGAAGTCCGCGCCGCGCGCCGTCGTCGCCGCCGGCGCCGTCGGTGATCGGCAACGTCGCGCTGATCCGCGACCTCGATCTCACGCAGAAGCTCGCCGAGAAGACGTACGAACGCGAGCTCGCGAAGTGGCAGGCGAAGGCTCGCGCAGCTCACGCGGCGCAAGCGGTTTCGCGAGCGCTCGCTGGTCCTCGCGTTCGAAGGCGTCGACGCCGCCGGCAAGGGCGGCGCCATCCGGCGCGTCACGGCGGCGCTCGACGCGCGGCAGTACGTCATCGTCCCGATCGCCGCGCCGACCGAGGAGGAGCGCGCGCACCCGTACCTGTGGCGATTCTGGCGGCACGTCCCGCCGCGCGGCGGCATCACGATCTTCGACCGCACGTGGTACGGCCGCGTGCTGGTCGAGCGCGTCGAAGGCTACTGCAGCGGTCGCCGACTGGATGCGCGCCTACGACGAGATCAACCAGTTCGAGGAGCAGCTGGTCGACGCCGGCGCCATCGTCGTGCAAGTTCTGGCTGCAGATCAGCAAGGCGGAGCAGCTGCGGCGCTTCCAGGCGCGCGAGAAGACGCCGTTCAAGCGCTTCAAGATCACGCCCGACGACTGGCGCAACCGGAAGAAGTGGGACGCCTACGAGCAGGCCGTCGCCGACATGGTCGATCGCACGTCGCACCGAAATCGCGCCGTGGACGCTGGTCGAGGCGGAGGACAAGCACTTCGCGCGCGTCAAGATCCTGAAGACGATCGTCAGGCAGCTCGAGCGCGCGCTTGATTGACGGCACGCGATGCGATCGCGCCGATCGCCGGACGCGCGCCCGCCGCCCTATCGCAGCTCCGGCGTGGCTGCCCGGCGGTCACGCGCAGACGATCTAGCCGTACTTGCTGCCGCGGCCCTGCCGGTTGCGCTACCGGCGCGAACGCGTCGAGACGCCGGACGGCGATTTCTGGGATTTCGACTGGCTGGTCGATGCGCGCCGACGCGCCGCCGACGCGCCGGTGGTCGTGCTGTTCCATGGCCTCGAAGGCAGCTCCGACTCGCATTACGCGCTGGCGCTGATGGCGACGCTCGCGGCGCGCGGGCTGGCGCGGCGTCATTCCGCACTTTCGCGGCTGCGGCGGCGAGCCGAATCGCCTGCCGCGCGCCTATCACTCCGGCGATCACGAGGAAATCGGCGCGATGCTCGCCGCGGTGCGCGCGCGCGTCGGACCGCGCACGCACCGATGTTACGCGGTCGGCGTGTCGCTGGGCGGCAGCGCGCTGCTCAACTGGCTCGGCCGCGCGGGCACGGACGCCGCGCGCACGATCTCCGCGGCGGCGGCGGTGTCCGCGCCGCTCGACCTGATGGCGTCCGGCATCGCGATCGGCCAGGGCGCTGAACCGCATCTACGCGCAGCATTTCCTGCGCACGCTGAAGCCCAAGAGCGCTCGCCATGGCGCGGCGCTTTCCCGGCCTGCTCGACGCGCGGCGCGTCGCCGCGCGCACGACGATGTGGGAATTCGACGACGCGGTCACGGCGCCGCTGCACGGCTTCGCCGGCACCGACGACTACTGGACGCGCGCGTCGTCGCAAGCCCTGGCTGCGCGAGCATCGCGCTGCCGACGCTCGTGCTCAACGCGAGGAACGATCCGTTCGTGCCCGAGCGCGTCGCTGCCGGACGCGCGGCAAGTGAGCGCCGCGGTGCTGCTCGAGCAGCCCGACCATGGCGGTCACGTCGGGCTTCGCGACGGTGCCGCTTCCCGGCGACATCCGATTGGCTGCCGCGGCGGCTGCTCGACTTCTTCGCGCAGCGGACGCTGAACACGATCCGCCGTCGCGCGCATGCCCTGGCATGCGAAACTACGCGCCGCACGACCACCATCATGTTGACCCGACCATGACCACTCTTCCACCCGAAATCTTCAAGGCCTACGACATCCGCGGCATCGTCGGCAAGCACGCTCACGCCGGACGTCGTGCGCGCCGTCGGCCAGGCGCTCGGCTCGCTCGCGCGCGAACGCGGCCGCGACACGTTCGCCATCGGTCGCGATGGCCGGCTGTCGGGCCCGGAGCTTGCTGTCGCGCGTTGTCCGACGGCATTCGCGCCGCCGGCGTCGAACGTGATCGACATCGGCATGGTCGCCACGCCGATGACCTACTTCGCCGCGCACCATCTGCGGCACCGGTTGCAGCGTCATGGTCACCGGCAGCCACAATCCGCCCGACTACAACGGGCTCAAGATGGTCATCGCCGGCGACACGCTGTCGGGCGACGACATCCAGGAGCTGCGCGCGCGCATCGAAGGCGGACAACTGCTGCGACGGGCGCGGCGCGTACCGCGACGGACGACATCGCGCCCGCGTACCTCGACCGCATCGCTCGGCGACGTCAAGCTCGCGCGGCCGCTGAAGATCGCCGTCGATTGCGGCAACGGCGTGGCCGGCGCGTTCGCGCCGGCGCTGTACCGCGGCTGGGTTGCGACGGTCGTACCGAGCTGCTACTGCGACGTGGACGGCCACTTTCCCAATCACCATCCCGATCCGTCGCAGCCGGCCAACCTGCGCGACCTGATCGCGCGCCTCGAACAAGGCGATTGCGAGCTCGGCTTCGCCTTCGACGGCGACGGCGATCGGCTGGGCGTGGTCACGCGCGACGGCCACATCATCTATCCGGACCGGCAGCTGATGCTGTTCGCCGCCGACGTGCTCGCGCGCGAGCCCGGCGCGACGATCATCTACGACGTCAAGTCGACGCGCAACCTGAAGCCGTGGATCACGCGGCACGGCGGCGTGCCGCTGCTGTGGAAGACCGGGCCATTCGCTGATCAAGGCGAAGATGAAGGAAGTCGCACGCGGCGCTGGCCGGCGAGATGAGCGGCCACACGTTCTTCGGCGAGCGCTGGTACGGCTTCGACGACGGCCTGTACGCCGGCGCGCGGCTGCTCGAGATCCTGTCGCGGCACGCGAATCCGTCGGCGGTGCTCGACGCGCTGCCGGACGCCGTGTCGACGCCGGAGCTGAACATCGCCTGCGCCGAAGGCGAGCACGCATGCGCTGATCGCGCAAGATGGCGGCGACCGAGACGTTTCCCGGCGCGACCGACGTGATCCGCATCGACGGCCTGCGCGTCGAGTATCCGGACGGCTTCGGACTCGCGCGCGCGTCCAACACCACGCCGGTCATCGTGCTGCGCTTCGAAGCCGACAACGCTGCCGCGCTCGCGCGCATCCAGGCGCGAATTCCGCGCGCGTGCTGGCGCGCGCCAAGCCCGGCGTCGCGCTGCCGTTCTGACGATGACCGACTCGATCACGCTCGCCGACATCGAGGCCGCGCGCGAACGGATCGCCGGCGGCATCTACGTACTCGCCGTGCGTCGAGTCGATTCCGCTGTCGCAGCTCACCGGCGCGCACATCTTCTGCAAGCTCGATTACCTGCAGCGCACCGGCAGCTTCAAGGAGCGCGGCGCGCGCAACGCGCTGCTGCTGCTCGCCGACGAGCAGCGCAAGCGCGGCGTGATCGCGGCGTCGGCGGGCAATCACGCGCAGGGCATCGCCTACCACGGCAGCCTGCTCGGCATTCCGGTCACCGTCGTGATGCCGAAGTTCGCGGCGCTCGTCAAGGTCACCAACTGCCGGCAGTCTCGGCGCCAACGTCGATCCTGCACGGCGCCGACCTCACCGAGGCGCGCGTGCTCGCGGAGCAGATCGCCGCAGCGACGAGGGCCTCACGTTCATCCATCCGTTCGACAACGCCGACGTGATCGCGGGCCAGGGCACGATGGCGCTCGAGATCCTCGAGCAGACGCCGGACGTCGAGGCGATCGTCGTGCCGGTCGGCGGCGGCGGACTGCTCGCGGGCATCGGCACGGTGGTCAAGGCGCGCGCCCGCAGGTGCGCGATCGTCGGCGTCGAGCCGGAGCACGCCGCGTGCCTCACCGCGGCGCGCGCCGCGGGCCATCCGGTCCCGGTGCCGTTGTCGCCGACGCTCGCCGACGGCCTCGCCGTCGCCGCTGCTGGGCAAGCTGCCCTTCGAGGTCGCTCGAGCGCGTCGTCGACCAGGTCGTCACCGTCGACGAGGCGAACATCGCGCTCGCGATCCTGCGCCTGATCGAGCTCGAGAAGAGCGTCGTCGAAGGCGCCGGCGCGGCGCCGCTCGCCGCGTTTCTCGCGGGCAAGCTCGACGACCTCAAAGGCAAGCAGGTCGTGCTGGCGCTGTGCGGCGGCAACATCGACCTCACGATGCTCGGCCGCGTCATCGAAGTCGGCCTGGTCGCCGACGGCCGACTGTCGCGCTTCACCGTGTCGATCAGCGACCGGCCGGGCGGTCTCGCGCGCCTCGCGGAACTGATCGCGTCGACCGGCGCGTCGATCAAGGAAATCGTGCACGACCGCGCGTTCTCCGGGCCCGACCTGTCCGCGGTGCGCGTCGTCTGCGTCGTGGAAACGACCGGCCATGCGCACGTCCGCGAACTGCACGCGGCGCTGGCCGCCGCCGGGATGCAGGTCGACGGCTCAGTAAGCGGATGCCGACGCGCCGGTAGACAAATCCCAGCAGCCACGCCGGTCCGACCAGCAGGAACTTGACGTCCTCGAAGAACGACGGCTTCCTGCCCTCGATCATGTGACCGACGAATTGGCCGATCCAGGCCAGAACGAACACGCCACCCGCCACGACGAGCACGTGAGTTCCGAGCAACGTCAACGGATACACCATCACCGCGAGCACCGCGAGCATCCCGAGAGCCAGCGACGGCGACAGCCACGCATAGAACGCCAGCGCGAGCGCGATTCCGACGTAGGCGGCCACCGGCGACCACGCCCACAGCGCCGCCAGCACGCTCCAGGTGATGAGCGGCACGCAAATCCAGTGGATCGCCTTGTTGGCCGGATTGCGGTGCGATTCGCCGTAGCGCTCGAAAAGCTCGTCGACCCTTCGCAATCGAATTCTCCCGGTTGCGAATTCGGTGATCCTCGCACGCCCGTATCGGGGCGTCCAGCGGGCGCAATGCCGCGATATAATCACCAGAAGGCGCAAAAGTACTCACCCCTCGGAGGAAACATGAATCGCATCCTGCACGGCGTCGCCACGCTCGGCCTCGGCGCTCCTGCTTAGCGCGCCTGCGGTTGCCGCCGAACAGTTCGTCAATGTGCTGACCGGCGGCACGAGCGGCGTTTATTACCCGCTCGGCGTCGCGTTCGCCAACGACATCGGCAAGGCGATGCCGGCCGTCAAGACGTCGGTCCAGGCCACCAAGGCATCGGTGGAAAACCTGAACCTGCTGCAGGCGGGCGCGGCGAAATCGCCTTCACGCTCGGCGACTCGCTGTCCGACGCGTGGAAGGGCAACGAGGATGCCGGCTTCAAGACGCCGCTCAAGAAGTTGCGCGGCATCGCGGCCATCTATCCCAACTACATCCAGATCGTCGCGCGCGCCGACTCCGGCATCAAGACGCTGGCCGACCTCAAGGGCAAGCGCATTTCCGTCGGCGCGCCGAAGTCGGGCACCGAACTCAACGCGCGCGCGATCTTCGCCGCCGCGGGCCTCACCTACAAGGACTTCTCCAAGGTCGAATACCTGCCCTTCGGCGAATCGCGTCGAGCTCATGAAGAATCGCCAGCTCGACGTCACGCTGCAGTCGGCCGGCCTCGGTGTTTCGGCGCTGCGCGATCTCGCGACGTCCGTCGACATCATCGTGGTGCCGATTCCCGCCGACGTCGTCAAGAAGACCAACGACCCTGCCTACCTGCCGGCGACCATTCCAGCCAACACCTATCGCGGCCAGACCACCGATGTGCCCGCCGCCGCCGTGCAGAATTACCTCGTGACGCACGACGGCGTCAGCAACGACACGCGTCTACGGCATCACCAAGGCGCTGTGGACCGGTCTCGACCAGCTCGTCGCCGCGCATTCGGCGGCCAAGGCGATCGATCCGAAGAACGCGCTCGACGGCATGCCGGTGCCGCTGCATCCCGGCGCCGAGAAATACTACAAGGAAGTCGGACTTCTCAAGTGACCGCGCCGGTCAGGTGCCCCGGCGCCGCGACGCCAGGTGCCGCCGAGGCCGCATTCGACGAGACCGGCGTCAAGCGGGAGCTCACCGGACTCGCGGCAAGATCGTCGCCGGCGTCGCGCTGGCGTTCTCGACCTACCAGCTCATCATCGCGGCGTTCAGCCCGCTTTCGAGCCTGCCCACGCGCTCGATTCACGTCGGCTTCCTGCTGCTGCTCGCGTATCTCATCCACCCGGTCTCGGCGAAGCCGACCGCCACCGCATCGCGTGGTACGACGCGACCTGATCGCCGTGCTCGCGTTCGCGCTCGCGTTCTATCACTCGGTCTTCGAAGCCGCGCTGATTCAGCGCTCGGGCGACCCCAGCACCGCCGACCTCGTCGTCGGCACCGCCGTTGATCGTGCTGCTGTTCGAGGCCGCGCGCCGCGTGCTCGGATCGGCGTTGCCGATCATCTGTGCCGCGTTCCTGGCCTACGGTCTGTTCGGCCAGTACCTGCCGTCCGCGATCGCGCATCGCGGCTACGGCTTCGACCAGATCGTCGGCCAGCTCTACCTCGGCACCGAAGGCATCTACGGCATCCCGACGCTGGTGTCGGCGACCTACATCTTCCTGTTCATCCTGTTCGGCAGCTTCCTGGAGCACGCCGGGATGATCAGCCTCTTCAACAGCATCGCGCTCGGTTTCGTCGGCCACGCGCGCGGCGGACCGGCGAAGGTGGCGGTGATCTCGTCGGGGATGATGGGCACGATCTCCGGTTCCGGCGTGGCCAACGTGCTGACCGTCGGCCAATTCACGATCCCGTTGATGAAGCGCTTCGGCTATTCGCCGGTCTTCGCCGGCGCGGTGGAAGCCACGGCCAGCATGGGCGGGCAGATCATGCCGCCGGTGATGGGCGCGGTCGCGTTCATCATGGCCGAAACGCTGAACGTGCCGTACGTGACGATCGTCAAGGCCGCGGTCATTCCGGCGATCCTGTATTACGCGACGGCGTTCTGGATGGTGCATCTCGAGGCAGGGCCGCGCGGGCCTCATCGGCATGCCAAGGCCGAGTGCCCGAATCCGTGGGAAGCGATCCGCCGGAAGTGGTATCTGATGCTGCCGCTCGCGGTGCTCGTGTTCATGCTGTTCGACGGCTTCACGCCGATGTACTCGGGCATCGTCGGCCTCGCGCTGACGGCGGTGCTGATCCTCGGTGTCGGCATCGCGTCCGGCTTCGGCTCGATGCCGTTCCGCATCGTGTTCTGGATCATCCTGGGCTTCGGCGACCGCCAGCTTCTTCGAGTACGGCATCGTGCCGATCATCGTCATGATCGCCGTGCTCGTCGTCGTCAACCTCGTCATCAAGGGCGGACGCGAGACGCTCGCGATCATGCGCGGCAGCCTGATCGACGGCGCGAAGCAGGCGGTCGCCGTGGGCATCGCCTGCGCCATCGTCGGCGTCATCATCGGCGTGCTGACGCTGACCGGCGCCGCATCGAACTTCGCCGGCTTCGTCCTCGAGATCGGCGCGAAGAGCCTGTTCCTGTCGCTGTTCCTGACGATGGTCGTCTGCCTCGTGCTCG
The DNA here is from genome assembly GCA_963742145.1 of uncultured beta proteobacterium. Lineage (GTDB taxonomy): Bacteria > Pseudomonadota > Gammaproteobacteria > Burkholderiales > Casimicrobiaceae > VBCG01. Next base: position 701,941 of record CAVUKS010000002.1, on the reverse strand, counting down.
GCATGGGCATCCCGACGATTCCGAACTACATCATCACCAGCGCGATCGCCGCGCCGGCGCTGCTGAAGCTCGGCGTGCCGCTGATCGTGTCGCACATGTTCGTGTTCTATTTCGGCATCATGGCCGACCTGACGCCGCCGGTCGCACTGGCCGCGTTCGCGGCCGCGTCGATCGCCAAGGCATCGCCAATGCGGATCGGCTGGAAGGCGACGCACATCGCGATCGCCGGCTTCGTCATTCCCTACATGGCGGTGTATGCCCCGGCGCTGATGCTGCAAGGCGGAACGTGGTTGGACACCGTGTACGTCGTCGGCAAGGCGATCGTCGCGATCGGCCTGTGGGGCGGTGCCGCGGTCGGCTACCTGCGCGGCCCGCTCAACTGGCCCGAGCGCATGTTCGCGTTCGCCGCCGCATCGCTGCTCGTCGCCGCGGTGCCGTGGACCGACGAGGTCGGGCTTTGCCGCCAGCGCGGCGTTCATCGCGTGGCATTGGTGTCGCACGCGTGCGCCGCTCGTCCGACGCGCGAGCCGCCGAGTTGAATCGCGTCTGCCTGCTCGTGGCCGGCGTCGTGCGGGCGACGCTGCCGGGCGCCCGAATTCTACGCTCGCCTGGACGCACTCAGTCGAGAAGACCCGCTGGGAGGAGACACTATCGGCTGGCGGGCGACCGGCTGCTGCTCGTCGAAGCGCGCATCGAAGGCAGCGGCGCAGGCATGGAAGCGCCGCCCGGCGCACGGCTCGCGGACGGCCAGTGGGTCTGGCAACCCGCGACGATCGCATGCCGAACTGCGCCTGACCTGCTCGTCGTACGCGCGCGACTACACGTCTGTGCGCGAACGGCGCTGCGCGGAGCTGCGGTGACCGGCTGGGCACGCCGGCGCGATGGTGACGTCGTCAGCGTGCGCAGTTGCGATGCGAGGGCTCAGCCTGCGGCGAGCAGGTCCGGAGGCAGCGGCGGCCGCCGTTCAAGCGAGCTGACGCGCAGCGGAAACGCACGCTGCCTGCGATCGAGAAAGTAGTTGCGCAGCGTGCGTGTGATCGTGCGGAATGCCAGCGCTTCCCACGGAATGTCCGCCTCGTCGATAGAGCTTCACCTCGAGGCTCTCGGGTCCCGGGCCGAAGTCGAGATCCAGCAGGCGCGCGCGGAACATCATGTAGACCTGGTTGATCTGCGGCAGGCTGATCACCGTGTAGAAGTCGCCCGAGCTCGACGCGCGCGTTCGCCTCCTCGAGCGTCTCGCGCATCGCGCCGGCCGACGATCGTCTCGCCGTTCTCGAGGAAACCGGCCGGCAGCGTCCACAGCCCGTAGCGCGGCTCGATCGCGCGCTTGCACAGCAGCACGCGTCCCTGCCATTCCGGCAGGCAGCCGACGACGATCTTCGGATTCTGGTAGTGGATCGTGCCGCAGTCGGCGCAGACGAAGCGCGGCAGGTTGTCGCCGTCCGGAATGCGCAGCGCGAGGCGCGGCGAGCCGCAGTGGCTGCAGAATTTCATTTCAGCTGAACCGGGCCACGTGTGCGGCTCGACGAAGTGTGCATAATGGCCGCGTTGCCCCGTGATGCGACGAATGTCGAGACATGAGCCGATCATTGCTGCCCGAAGCCGTCGACGCCTACCTGCACAACGCGGCGCACGTGGAGACGCCGCTGCAGCGGCGCCTGCGCGAGGAAACCGCAAGACTGCCGATGGGGATGATGCAGATCGGCGCGGATCAAGGTGCGCTTCTCGCGCTGCTGATTCGGCTTGATCGGTGCGCGGCGCGCCCTCGAGATCGGCACGTTCACCGGCTACAGCGCGCTCGCCGTCGCCGACGCGCTGCCGCCGACGGGCGGCTCGTGTGCTGCGACATCAGCGACGAGTGGACGCGCATCGCGCGGCGGTACTGGCACGAGGCTGGCGTCGCCGGACGCATCGACCTGCGCCTGGCGCCGGCGGCGGACACGCTGCGCGACCTGCTCCGCGATCCCGGTCCGGGCAGCTTCGATTTCGCGTTCATCGACGCCGACAAGACCGGCTACGACGGCTACTACGAAGCGTGCCTGCATGCTGCTGCGCGCCGGCGGCCTGATCGCCTTCGACAACACGTTGTGGAGCGGCAAGGTCGCCGATCCCGCGCAGACCGACGCAGACACGATGGCGCTGCGGCGCGCTGAACCTCAAGGTGCGCGACGACCCGCGCGTGACGAGCTGCCTGGTGTCGGTGGGCGACGGCGTCCTGCTGGCGCGCAAGCACTGACCGGCGGCTCGTGCGCCTGTGACGAATGCGCGCCTCATGCCCCACCGCGTGCGGAGCGTTCATAGGCGCAGGAAGTTGTCGCGATAGTACTTCAGCTCCGCGATCGACTCGTAGACGTCGGCGAGCGCCTCGTGGCGGCCTTCCTTCGGGATGCCCTTCATCAATTCGGGCTTCCAGCGCCGGCACAGCTCCTTCAGCGTCGACACGTCGAGATTGCGGTAGTGGAACCAGTCCTCGAGCGCGGGCATCCAACGCGCGAGAAAGCGGCGGTCCTGGCAGATCGAGTTGCCGCACATCGGCGACGCCTTGGCCGGCACGTGTTCGCGCAGGAACGCGAGCGCGTGCTGCTCCGACCGCGGCGTCGGTCAGCGTCGACGCCTTCACCTTGTCGATCAGGCCGGAGCGGCCGTGCGTGCCCTGTGTTCCACGCGTCCATGCCGGCCAGCACCGCGTCGTCCTGGTGCACGACCCACACCGGCGCTTCGGCGACGGTGTTGAGGTCGCCGTCGGTGACCACCAGCGCGACCTCGATGATGCGATCGGTGTCCGGATTGAGGCCGGTCATCTCCATGTCGATCCAGATGAGGTGGTTCGCGTCTTGGGGCATTGTCGATTTGGCGTAAAATGCGATGTTCATTCTCGCACAAAGCGCCGGCGTACCAATACCCGGCGACATGTCGACCCGGAGCGACGTCCAGTGAACTCCACCACATTTTCCGCACTGTTCATCGCCGCATTGGCGGCCTCGCTGCTGGTCCGCGCTCTGGCTCGTCGCGGCGGCAGATCGCGCACGTCGTCGCGCACCGCGACGCCGTGCCTGCGGCGTTCGCATCGCAGCATCGGCCTCGCCGCGCACCAGAAGGCTGCCGACTACACGGTCGCGAAGCAGCGACTCGGCACGCTCGCACACGTTCGTCGACGCGCGCGATGCTGGTGCTGATGACGCTCGGCGGCGGCCTTGCGGCCTGGTCGTCGGATGGACCGAAGCCGTCGCGGTGCCGCCGCTGTGGCGCGACGTGCTGCTGTTCGCCGTGACCGGCATTTTCTACGGTATCGTCAGCCTGCCGTTCTCGTGGTGGCAGACGTTTCGCATCGAGGAGCGCTTCGGTTTCAACCGGATGACGCTCGGCCTGTGGCTGACCGACCTCGCCAAGGGCGTCGCCGTGGCCGTCGTCCTCGGCCTGCCGCTGCTGGTGCTCGTGCTGTGGCTGATGCGCACGGCCGGCGCTCTGTGGTGGCTGTGGGCATGGGGCGCGTGGATGGCGTTCCAGCTGCTGATCCTGGTGCTCTACCCGACGCTGATCGCGCCGCTGTTCAACAAGTTCACGCCGCTCGCGGCCGGGCCGGCGCGCGAACGCATCGAGGCGCTTCTGATGCGTTGCGGCTTTGCGCGGGCCGGGCTGTTCGTGATGGACGGATCGAAACGCTCCGGTCACGGCAACGCGTATTTCACCGGCTTCGGCCGCGCCAAGACGGATCGTGTTCTTCGACACGCTGCTGACCCGGCTGGTGCCCGGACGAGATCGAAGCGGTGCTGGCGCACGAACTCGGGCATTACAAGTTGCGGCACGTCGCCAAGCGCGTTGCCTGGTCGGCGGCCATGTCGCTCGTCGTCCTGGCGCTGCTCGCGTGGTTCGCCCGCGAACCCTGGTTCTACGCCGGCCTGGGCATTCCCGATGCGCTGCTCGCGGTGAGCATGGCGCGGCCCGGCGTGGCGCTCGAGCTGTTCCTCCTCGCGCTGCCGGTGTTCACGTTCGTGCTCGAGCCGCTGAGCGCGCTTTACTCGCGCAAGCACGAGTTCGAGGCCGACGCCTACGCGACGCGCAATGCCGATGCCGTCGCGCTCACGCGGGCGCTGGTCAAGCTGTACGAGGACAACGCGTCCACGCTGACGCCGGATCCGCTGCATTCGGCGTTCTACGATTCGCATCCGCCGGCGGCGGTGCGGATTGCCCATATCGAGGCAATGGTGCGGGGCGTTCCGTCGATGCGACCCGCATGAGGACGGTGCACAACATGCTGGACACGCGGCTGCTCGCGCTGGCGTCGATGCATTGCCGCGAGGGCGCGCCGGCTCTGGGCGCGGACGAGCTCGCCGCGCACGTCGCGGCGCTGGAAGGCTGGCTTGCCAGCGGCGGCCGTATCGAAAAAACGTTCCTGTTCGCCAATTACACGGAGACGATGGCCTTCGTCAACGCGCTGGCCTGGATCGCCCATCACGAAGACCACCATCCCGACTTGCAGGTCCACTACAACCGCTGCGTGGTCGTGTTCACGACCCATAGCGCGGGGGGCGTCACGCTGAACGACGTCATCTGCGCGGCCAAAGCGGAACGTCTGCTCGCTTGACCGCTGCTCGCGGCACGGGAGTCCATGACGGGACCGCAGAGGGGCTGGTCGTGGCCACCTATCGCCGCCATTACGCCGTGACGTTGGCGGATGGCGAAACGGTCGAGTGCGTGCAGAAGGGACGCTCGCTGCAGATCGCATGCGGCGACCGGGTCGGCATCGCCCGCATGGCCGGCGGGCGGCGCCATCGAGTCCGTCGCTCCTCGCACGAGCCTGCTTTACCGGTCAGACGCATTTCGCGAAAAGCTAATCGCGGCCAACGTCACGCAAATCGTGGGCGTCGTGGCGCCGGGCCTGGGCCTGGACGAAGAGCTCATCAACCGCTGGATGATCGCCGCCGAATCCCAGGGCTGCCGTTTCGTGCTTGCGGCCAACAAGTCGGACCTGCCGCAGTACGCCGAGCTGCTGCAGCGCCTGGCGCCGTTCGCCGCACTCGGTTACGCCATCGTCGAGTTGTCCGCGCTGCGCGATGCCGCGCCGATCAACGCGTGGCTCGCCGGGAATCACTCCGTGCTCGTCGGCCAATCGGGGATGGGCAAGTCGACGATCGTGAACTCGCTGATTCCCTCCGCGGCAATACGCGTCAGCGAGGTCTCGGCAGCGCTGGCTACCGGGCGCCACACGACGACGGCGACGACGCTCTACCCGCTGCCGGCGCTGGGCACGGACACGTGGATCGTCGATTCCCCCGGGATGAAGGCGTTCGGGCTCGCGCACCTCGAGCCCGGGACCATCGCGGAAGCCTTCGTCGAACTGCGTCCGCTGCTGGGACACTGCCGCTTTCGCGACTGCCATCACGATGCCGAACCCGGATGCGCGGTCCAGGCGGCGGTGTCCGACGGACGGGTCGCGAGGCATCGCATTGCGCTGCTGCACGCCATGATCCGCGAGTCACGCGCGATCCGGGATCCAGCGCGCTAGTCGCGCCGCGCCACGCCGCGCTATCAGGGGACGATGTTCGCGACGGTGATCAGCAGGATCACCAGCAGCCAGAGAATCAGCGCCCGCCACACCAGTCCCACCGCGGAAGGCAGCATGTCCGGGCCCGGCCGGCTCGCCGGTGCCCAGTTCCGCCCGCACGTCCGGGTCGCCGACCAGCACGGGCAGCGGCCCGCCCAGTTGCGCGCCCAGCGCGCCGCCACCGCTCGCCAGCAGGACACCGATGGCGAGGCCGCCGTCCTGACGCGCCCACAGGTGCGCCTGCGTACGCCAGCACGCCACGGCGTCCTCGAAATCGCCGACGATCGCGAATGACAGTGCGGTGAGGCGCACGGGAATCCAGTCGAGCAGCGCCAGCAGCATTCGCGCGGGACGGCCGAATTCGTCGCGCGCCTGCGTGAGCGGCGTGGGTTCGATGCCCGACGGCAGCGCTCCCCATTCTTCGGCGAGCAGGGCCGCGGCGCGGTAGAGGACCGCGCCCGCCGGACCGGGCAGGATCACGAACCAGAAGATCACCCCAAAGACCTGGCGATAGGCGTCCACGAGGCCGCGCTCGATCGCCAGGCGCGCCACGTCGTCGCTCGATAACTCGCTTACGCCGCCGCCACGCCACGTTGCTAGCGCGCGCCGCGCCTCCACAAGGTCGTTCGCCTTGAACGCATTGATGATGGCGGACACCGCGTGGCTGAAGCGACGGAATCCCATCATGAAATACAGAACGACTACGTTCAGGACCAGGCCGACCACTGGATGTTCCAGCCAGCCGGCCAGGAACACGCCCTCGACGACCATGACCGGCAGCGCGATTGCGACAACCAGCGCGAGCCAGCCGTGCTGAGACGTGCCGCCATTCCATTTCCGCTCGATCCACCGGGCGTAGCGCACGAACGCACGCTCGACGCTCGCGCGCCATGAAAATGCGCGCCATTGTTCGAGACCCAGCGCGGCAACCAGGGCGAGAAAGCTCATGCCGGCATTTTCCGTGGCACTCTCATTTGACGCACCCGAAACTCATTTGAAACTCATTTGAAATACTCCCGGTTGATCTCGGCGAACAACGGCGTTCCCGCCACGGCCAGCCATTCGAAGGCGACCATCTCTCGCGTCACGATGCGGATGCCCTCTTCGCGCATGCGCCGAATTGCCACGTCGCGGTCTGCAGTGTGGCGAGCCGCGATGGCATCGGCCACCACATACACTTCCTTGCCGTCTTCGAGCAACTCGAGCGATGTCTGCATCACGCACACATGCGCCTCGGCGCCGACGACCACGACCTGCGCACGGTCGTGGCCAGGCAATGCCGCCAGGCATTGCGCCGCCACCGCCGAGAAATGATTCTTGGTGCCGATCGCGCTCGTCCGGGATCAGCTTGCGCACCTTGGCTACCAGCGGACCGAGCCCCTTGGGATACTGCTCCGTCGCGGCGACCGGTACGCCGATCTTCTGCGCGACCCGAATCAGCCAGGCGGCGTTGGCGACCACCTGCTCATGCTCGGCGAGCACGGGAACCAGCTTTGTCTGCAGATCGATGACCAGCAACATCGAGCGTTCAGCATCGATCAGCATGGCACGACCGTCTCTGGTAGTGGCGAGGGCGTGGGTCGTCACGGCGGCAACGCGCTCAATGCTTCAGCGCTTCCAGGTCGCGATACTGGGCGAGCGCATCCGGATTCGCCAGCGCCTCGCTGTGGCGCACGTCGCGGCCGTGCACGACATCGCTTACGGCGAGTTCGACGATCTTGCCGCTGCGCGTGCGCGGAATGTCGCTGACCTGCACGATCTTCGCGGGCACGTGGCGAGGCGTGGTATTGGCTCCGATCGCCTGCCGGATACGCGTGGCCAGCGCCTCGTCCGAGGTCAGGCCCTCCTGCAGCTTCACGAACAGCACGACGCGCGCGTCGGTGCATTCCCCCGGGGGCCAGGCCTGGCCGATGGCCAGGCATTCGACGATCTCCCGCATCGGTTCGACCTGATGGTAGATTTCCGCGGTGCCTATGCGCACGCCGCCGGGATTGAGTGTCGCGTCCGAGCGCCCATAGATCACGACGCCGCCGTGTTCGGTGAGCTCGGCCCAGTCGCCCTGGCGCCACACACCCGGATAGCGCTCGAAATACGTCGCGCGGTATTCGGCGCCGTCCGTATCTCCCCAGAATCCGGCCGGCATCGCGGGAAAGGCGGACTTGCAGACCAGTTCGCCCTTCGTGCCGGCTACCGATGCGCCTTCGTCGTCGAAGATATCGACGTCCATGCCCAGGCCGCGGCACTGCAGCTCGCCGCGCCAAACCGGCAGCGTCACCGAACCGAGCGCAAAGCACGACGCGATGTCGGTGCCACCGGAAATCGACGCGAGGCAAAGGTCCTCCTTCACGCACTGGTATACATAGTCGAAGCTCTCGGGGCTCAACGGGCTGCCCGTCGAGAACATGACGCGCAGCGGCGCGAGATCGAAATCCTTGCGCGGCACCTGCGCGATCTTCTTCTGCGCATCGATGAATTTCGCGGACGTGCCGAAATGCGTCATCCGCTCGAGGGCGGCGTACTTCCACAGGATCCGGCCCTGCTCGATGAACGGCGAGCCGTCGTACAGGAGCAACGTCGCGCCGGAGGCCAGGCCCGAGACGAGCCAGTTCCACATCATCCACCCGCAGGTCGTGAAATAGAACATGCGGTCGCCGTGTTTCACGTCGCCATGCAGCCGGTGTTCCTTGAGGTGCTGCAGCAGAACGCCGCCGGCGGTGTGCACGATGCATTTCGGTGCGCCGGTGGTGCCCGATGAATAGAGGATGTAGAGGGGGTGCGCGAATGGCAACGGCACGTAGTCGATGGGGCCGGGCAGGAAAGGCGCGAGCCAGGCATCCCACGCGACGGCGCCGCGCACTGGGCCGAGATGGTCGGACGCACCTGCCGTTTCCTGCAAATAGGGAATCACCACCACCTTCTCCACCGACGGCAGGCCGTTCGTGATGGCGGCAACTTTGTCGAGGATCGGAATCACCTTGCCGTTGTAGCGGTACCCGTCGACGGTGACGAGTATCTTAGGCTCGATCTGGCCGAACCGGTCCAGCACGCCCTGCACGCCAAACTCGGGCGAGCACGACGACCATGTCGCGCCTCGAGACGTGGCGCCCAGCATCGCGATCACCGCTTCGGGGATATTCGGCAGGTACGCCGCGACGCGGTCACCGGGCGCGATGCCGGCGGCCGCGAAGGCGGCCGATGCGCGTGCAGCCAGTGCATGCAGCTCGAGGTGCGACATGCGCCGCCGCATATTTTCCTCGCCCCAGAACACCAGCGCATCCGATGTGTCGTCGGCACGCTTGCGCTCGAGCAGGTTCTGCGCAAAGTTGAGTCTGGCCTCGGGGAACCATGCGGCGCCCGGCATCCGGTCTTCGTGCGCCACCACGACGTCGCCGGGCGTTCCAATGACGCCGGCGTCATCCCAGACTTCGCGCCAGAACAGGGCCTTGTGGGCGACCGACCAGCGCCAGAGCGCGTCGTAAGTCGCGAAGTCGACGCCGTGGCGGGCGCCGGCCTTCGCCGCGAACGCGGTGAGATTGGCCGCCGCGATGCGTTGCGGCGTTGGTTTCCAGAGCGGGACCGCGGTCGTCATTGTCAACCGCTGCCGGCTTGAAGCAAAGCCTTGACGGCGTCGGGAATCGGCGTCGAACGCCCCGTGCTGCGCTTGATCCAGACGATGCGCGAAGCACCGTCGGCGAACTTGCGCCCGTCGCTCCAGATCTCGTAAAAGGTGTCGATGCTGCTGCGGCGGGGTTCGCCCAGGAACATCCGCACGTCGAGTTCGCCGGGGTACACGAGCGGAAGCAGGAAATCGCAACTGGCATTGACGATGACGCTGCCTTCCTCGCCGTCCGTCGTAGCGCATTGCGGGGCTCGCGCCACGAGCCACTCGATGCGCGCCTGTTCCATATAACGGAAATAGACCGTATTGTTGACGTGCCCGAACGCATCCATGTCGCCCCAGCGAATCGATTGTCGCGAGACATGGACAAGGTGGCGGGAAGCGGTCACGTTTGAGCAGTAGCAAAGGAACCAGCAATTATAATGGCGCGTCGGGCCACCCGACATTTTCCCGCATCCTAGAGGATAAGCCCCATGGCACGCGAAGCGATGGAATACGACGTGGTGATCGTCGGGGGCGGCCCATCGGGCCTCGCGGCGGCGATCCGGCTGAAGCAGCTCGCCGCCACGCAAAGCCGCGAATTGTCCGTCTGCATTCTGGAAAAAGGATCCGAAATCGGCGCGCACATCCTTTCCGGCGCGGTCATCGACCCCAAGGCATTGAACGAACTGCTGCCCGATTGGCAGCAGCAAGGCGCGCCGATCACCACGCCGGTGACCGAGGACCGCTTCCTCATATTGACCGAAACCAAGTCCTATCGCATTCCGAACTGGGCACTGCCTCCGCTGATGGACAACCACGGCTGCTACATCGTCAGCCTGGGCAATGTCTGCCGTTGGCTGGGGACGCAGGCCGAAGCGCTCGGCGTAGAAATCTACCCGGGCTTCGCGGCCGCGGAAATTCTCTACGACGACCACGGCTCCGTGCGTGGCGTCGCCACCGGGGACATGGGCGTGGCCCGCGATGGCTCGCACAAGCCGGGCTACGCATCAGGCATGGAGCTGCTGGCGAAATACACGCTGTTCGCCGAGGGCTGCCGCGGTTCGCTGTCGCAGGAACTGATGCAGAAGTTCAACCTGCGCGATGGGATCGACCCGCAAAAATACGGTATTGGCCTCAAGGAGTTGTGGCAGGTCGCGCCGGGCAAGCACCAGAAGGGGCTGGTCATGCACAGCCAGGGGTGGCCGCTCGACACGGACACCGGCGGCGGATCGTTCCTGTATCACCTCGACGACGATCTCGTGGCCGTCGGATTTGTGGTTCATCTCAATTACGAGAATCCGCACCTTTCGCCATTCGATGAGTTCCAGCGCTTCAAGACGCATCCGGCAATCCGCACGACGTTCGAGGGCGGCAAGCGCTTGGGCTACGGTGCGCGCGCGATCAACGAAGGCGGACTGCAATCCGTGCCCAAGCTCGCGTTTCCCGGCGGCGCGCTGATCGGCTGTTCGGCCGGATTCGTGAACCTGCCGCGGATCAAAGGCAGCCACAACGCGATGAAGACCGGCATGCTCGCGGCGGAATCGGCGTTCGCCGCATTGGGCGCGGGCCGCGCCCACGACGAACTGGTTGACTATCCCGAGGCCTGGCGCAAGTCCTGGGTGTACGAGGATCTGTACAAGGTGCGCAACGTGAAGCCCGGTCTTAGCTGGGGAATGTGGCCCGGGACTGCGCATGGCGGCATCCACATGTGGCTGAACGATCTCGGACTTGGCGCGTTGGTGCCGTGGACGCTGCGTCACGCCAAGCCCGACAACGAGTCGCTGCGGCCCGCTGCGCAGGCGCCGGAAATCGCTTACCCCAAGCCGGACGGCGTGCTCACGTTCGACAAGCTTTCATCCGTGTTCGTGTCCAATACGAATCACGAAGAGGACCAGCCTGTCCATTTGCAGCTGCGCAACGCGAACGTCCCGGTCGACGTGAACCTCGCGCTCTATGACGGCCCGGAACAGCGCTACTGTCCGGCCGGCGTCTACGAATTTGTCGCCGTCGAGGGCGGCGCGCCCGATGCGCGAAGGCTGCAGATCAATGCGCAGAACTGCGTGCACTGCAAGACCTGCGACATCAAGGATCCGCGCCAGAACATCCACTGGGTGACTCCCGAAGGCGGCGGCGGACCCAACTACGTCGGAATGTAACTGGGACCGCGTTCAGTCCCACAACCATGCGGCGCCGCGCACGCCACTCGAATCGCCGTGCGCATGCCTGGCGAGCCGCGTGTCGACGCGGTCGGAGAACACCCACGCGCCCCATTGCCGGGGAACGTTGACGTAGAGGCGTTCAACGTTCGACATGCCGCCGCCCAGCACGATCACGTCGGGATCGAGCGATGTTGATGACGTGGGCAAGAGACCGCGCCAGCCGCTCCTCGTAGCGGGCAACGGTGGCCTCGCACGCCGCATCGCGCGCCGCCGCACCAGCGACAATCCGGGGAGCGGCCAATGCCGAACCGGTTACCTGCTGATGATCCGCAGCGACGCCGGGACCCGAAAGCCACGTCTCGATGCAGCCCGCGTGGCCGCAGTAGCATTTGCGCCCGGGTCGTTCGTCGTCGCGCGGCCAGGGCAACGGATTGTGTCCCCACTCTCCCGCGATCGCGTTCGGGCCATCGAGCGCGCGCCCGTGCACGACGACGCCGGCGCCGACGCCGGTACCGAGGATGACTCCGAACACGACGTCGGCACCGCGGCCCGCGCCATCCGTCGCTTCGGAAAGCGCGAAGCAATTCGCGTCGTTGGTGATGCGCACGTCGCGCCCGAGAAGACGCGCGAGGTCCTCACGCAGCGGGCGGCCGTTCAGCGCCACGGAATTCGATCCGCGCAGCAGCCCCGTGGCGCGCGAAACGGAACCCGGCGTTCCTACGCCCACCGGGGACAAGTTCGGTGGCAACCCGAGCTCGCGCTCGGCTTCGCGCACCAGCCCCGCCATCGCGGCAAGCGTCGCGTCGTAACCCGCGACCGGCGTGGCCACGCGGCGACGCAGGCACTCGCGGCCTTGCCCGTCGAGCGCGACGATTTCGATCTTGGTTCCACCCAGATCCAGACCCAGGCGGATGGCCTTCGGCATGGGTATCCTCTCCGTCTCGATCGCGGGCCGCCGGCACAGGTTGACCCTCTCCGCGCGATGAACGAATATTACCTTCGTCGCTTATAGCGCTCATACGATGTTGTGCGTCGAGGAGAAATGCATGTCCGCAGTTTCGAAATCCCTGTTCGTGGTTTCGCTGGCGCTGCTGACCGCGCTGTCGTTGCCTGTGTCGGCACAGCAGCTGAACGTCATCTGTCCGGTGCAGGCGGAATGGTGCAGCCTGGCGGCAACGGAATTCGAACGGGAAACGGGCATCAAGGTCGGCCTGACGCTGAAGGGCTCCGGCGAATCCTTCGCGCAGATCGCCGCCGAAAAGGCCAACCCGAAACTCGACCTCTGGTTCGGCGGCACCGGCGACCCGCACCTGCAGGCCGCCGAGCAGGGCCTGACCGACGAGTACCGGTCGCCGATGCTCGCGCAGTTGCAGCCGTGGGCCCAGAAGCAGGCGGAGCAGGCAAAGTACCGCACGGTGGGCCTTTACTTGGGCGTCCTCGGACTGGGCTACAACACCGAGCTTCTTGCCCGGAAGAAGATTGCCGCGCCTGCCTGCTGGCGTGATCTCGTCAAGCCGGAATTCGCAGGCGAAGTGCAGATGGCCAATCCCAATGCCTCGGGCACCGCCTACACCGCGATCGCCACGATCGTGCAGGTGTTCGGCGAGGAGGACGCTTTCAAATACCTGAAGGCGCTGCACCGGAACATCAACAGTTATCCACGATCCGGTGTCGGACCGATCAAGGCCGTCGCCCGCGGCGAGACGCTCGCCAGCGTTTCGTTCGTTCACGACGTCGTGACCGAGGCGCAGGCCGGATTTCCGGTGCGCAGCGCTGCACCGTGTGAAGGCACCGGCTACGAGATCGGCTCGATGTCGATCGTCAAGGGTGCGCGCAACCTCGACAACGCAAAGAAATTCTACGACTGGGCGCTGACGCCCAAGGCCCAGGCGCTGGCGGCGCAGGCAAAGCAGTTCCAGCTTCCGTCGAACGTGAACACACCGGTGTCGCCGCTATCGCCGAAGACAGCCGACATCAAGCTCATCAACTACGATTTCGCGAAGTACGGCGCCTCGGCGGAACGCAAGCGATTGCTCGAGCGATGGGACAAGGATGTGGGCTCGCAGGCGAAGTGAACGTCAACTGAGTGACGCAACTGAGTGACGCATACCGGCGAACCAACGCAGCAGCTGCCTGCAGGAAGCTGAACACATGAAATATCGCGGACCGACCCCGATCCTGATCGCGCTCGCGCTGTTCCTCGTGCCGTCGCTTGGCCAGGCGCAGCTCAACCTGTATTGCAGCTCGCCCAACACGGCCTGGTGCCAGGGCATGGCGATCGGGTTCGAGAAGGCCAGCGGCATCCAGGTCTCCGTCATCCAGAAGGCCACCGGCGAGATGTTCGCGCAGATCAAAGCCGAGCGCGCCAACCCGAAGGGCGACGTCTGGTGGGCCGGTCCTGCGGATTCCTATCTTCAGGCCGCAGATGACGGCCTGCTCGAGGAATACCGCTCGGTCAACCTGGTTGAACTTCATGACTGGGCAAAGCAAATCACGAAGGCATCCGCGGGCCGCGTTGCCGGCGTTTACGGCGGCATCCTGGCGCTGGGATACAACTCGGAAATCGGGGACAAGAAAAAGCTGCCCGCGCCGAAGTGCTGGAGAGACCTCGTCAACGCCATGTACAAAAATGAAGTGATGCTGGGCAACCCGACGACGTCGGGCACCGCCTACCTGATGCTGGCCACGCTGGTGCAGGTATTCGGCGAAGACGACGCATTCAAGCTCATGGCGGAGATCAACCGCAACGTGACGAGTTATGCCCGTTCCGGCATCGGGCCGATGACCGCGATCACCCGCGGCGAGGTGTACGTGGGAAGCACCGTCCTGCACGGCGTGATCAACGAGATCGTCCGCGGCTTCCCGGTGGTCCCTGTCCTGCCCTGCGAAGGCGTGGGTTACGAGGTCGCAGGCGTCGCCGTCATCAAGGGCGCACGAAACCAGGAGGGCGCCAGGAAATTCTACGACTGGGCGCTGACTGCCAACGCTCAGCAGATCGGACTGGAACTGAAGGAATACGCGATTCCCACCAACCGCAACGTCGTTTTGCCCAAGATGGTTCCGAAGCTTACCGACGTCAAGGTTATCGACTACGACTTCTCGAGGTTCGGCGCAGCCGACACCCGCAGGCGGCTGCTCGAACGCTGGGAAAGGGAAATCAATTCGGCGCCCAAGTAGCGCGTGATGAGGCCACACCAACGCGCCCTCATCGCCTGGCTTTTCGTCGGCGCGACGGGTTTGACCCTTCTCCCGTGGTACGCGCTGCAGGACAGCGTGCTCGGTGTGGCCTGGCTGCGCAATTGGTCGCACAGCGACAACGCGCCGGCGATGCTGCAGGCACTTCGCTACGGCCGCTCCTGGTTGCTACCGCTTTTCGCGCTGCTGGCCGCTGCCGCTGCATTGCTTGCGCCTCGCATCGGACGTCATTCCCAGGCCAATGGCCTGATCGCGATCGGTGCCGCCGGCATTTGCTTACATCCTGGCGCAGGGTTTTGCGATAGGCCCGGCGGGCTGGAACTACGCCGTACTCTCCGACGTGTTCGGACCGCTCCCCGCTCGGCAATTTGGCATGGGTCTTGGCGCGTGCTTCACGGCCACGGCCTTCGCGATGATGCTGTCGCTGGGCCTTGCCGGACGAGGTTTTTTCAAGGGCGACGCTTTCGTCGCCGGCACGGTGGTGGCAATTGCCGTCCTCATTGCCGTATTCACGTTCTTTCCGGTCTTCACGATCCTGGTGCAAGCGATCCAGGGCAACGACGGGGAATACTCTCTTGCCGCACTGGCCGCGCGGCTGTTCACCGAAAAGATCTGGGGCCTAGGTTGCATCGTCGGCACAACGCGCTGCGGCGTAGCGTGGAACACGCTCGTGCTGGCGCTAGCGTGTGCGGTCGGCTGCACGGCGCTCGGTCTTGCGTTCGCGCTGGTGGTCACGCGCACGCAATTCCGGTACAAGCGATTCCTGCGCGTCCTCTCGGTGTTGCCGATCATCACGCCGCCGTTCGTCGTCGGCCTGGGATTGATCCTGCTCTTCGGCCGCTCCGGACTCGTCAACCAGCTGTTGGAGTGGGCTTTGGGCGTCACGCCGACGCGCTGGCTGTACGGCCTGCAAGGCGTCCTCGTCGCACAAATTTTCGCCTTCACGCCGATCGCCTTCCTGGTTCTGATCGGCGTCGTCGAAGGTGTTTCGCCCGCGCTGGAGGAGGCCGCGCAAACGCTGCGTGCGGGACAGTGGCGCACGTTCGCCGACATTTCCCTGCCGTTGATGCGCCCGGGGATCGCCAATGCCTTCCTGATCACATTCATCGAGTCCATCGCGGACTTCGGCAACCCGATCCTGCTTGGCGGCAATTTCGGCGTGCTGTCCACCGAGATATTCTTCTCGGTCGTCGGCGCGCAGCTGGACCAGGGCCGCGCCGCGACGCTGGGGCTCGTGCTGCTGCTGTTCGCGCTGGGTGCCTTCTTCCTGCAGCGTCGCGCGCTCGGCAAAAAGGTCTATGCCACGCTGTCTGGAAAAGGTGATTCCGGCGTCCCCACGCCACTGCCCGCCGGCGCGCGGCGGCTGTGCTACAGCGTGGTGCTGCCTTGGGTTTTTCTCACGATCGTGATCTACGGCATGGCGCTCGCCGGCGGCTTCGTCGAGACGTGGGGCCGTGACTACACGCTCACTTTCCGACACTACGTCAAGGCATTCGGAATCGAATGGGGACCGCACGGCCTGCTCTGGACCGGTGCGGCGTGGAACTCGTTCTGGACGACGGTCGAGTTGTCGGCGATCGCGGCGCCGCTTACCGCGGCGATCGGCATTCTCGCGGCCTGGCTGCTCACCCGCCAGAAATTCGCCGGGCAGGCGCTGTTCGAGTTCGGCACGATGCTCTCGTTCGCCATTCCCGGCACCGTCATCGGCGTGTCCTACATACTCGCTTTCAACGTGCCGCCGATCGAGATCACAGGCACGGCGATCATCCTGGTCGTTTGCAACATTTTCCGCAACATGCCGGTCGGTGTGCGCGCGGGCATGGCGTCCATGGCGCAGATCGATCCCAGCCTGGATGAGGCGTCAACCACGCTCGGAGCGCGCAGCGCGACGACGTTGCGCCGCATCCTGCTGCCGCTGCTCAAGCCCGCGGTGGTCGCGGCGCTGGTCTACAGCTTCGTCCGCGCCATGACCACGGTCTCGGCCGTGATCTTCCTGGTGTCCGCGCAATACGAGTGGGCGACGACCTACATCATCAATCGCGTCGTGAACGGCGATTACGGCGTCGCGATCGCGTACAGTTCCGTGTTGATCGTCCTCATGCTGGTCATCATCTGGATCATCCAGTGGGCCGTGGGCGAGCGCAGGCTCGGCAGGCGCAGCGCCGCGACCGCGGAAGTCGGCTCGCTGGCCGGCTCCGCCGCATGATTATCCGTCCGCGACCATGACTGCCGCCTCGATCGAATTCCGCTCCGTCAGCAAGCTGTTCGGCGACGTCGCCGCGGTTCGCGACCTTTCCTTTACCATTGCGGCGGGAACGCTGGTCACGCTGCTCGGACCGTCAGGCTGCGGCAAGACGACCACATTGCGCCTGATCGCCGGCCTCGAACTGCCCAGCGACGGCGCGATCCTCATCGGCGGCAGCGACGTTTCCAGGGTTTCCGCCGCGGACCGCGACGTGTCGATGGTGTTCCAGAGCTACGCGTTGTTCCCGCACATGTCGGTGCTCGAGAACGTGCGGTACGGGCTGGTCGTGAGCGGCATGCCCACGTCGCGCGCGGACGAACGGGCGCGCGTCGCGTTGGCAACCGTCGGCCTCACCGGATTCGATCGGCGCCTGCCGTCGGAATTGTCGGGAGGGCAACAGCAGCGCGTGGCGGTCGCGCGCGCGCTCGTGCTCGAACCCGGCGTGCTGCTGTTCGATGAACCGCTGTCCAATCTCGACGCGAGGCTGCGCCGGCAGATGCGCGAGGAAATCCGCGACCTGCAGCAGCGGCTGGCGCTGACCGTCGTATACGTCACGCACGACCAGGCCGAAGCGATGGCCGTGTCCGACCGCATCATCGTGATGAACAACGGAGGAATCGCTCAGGCCGGCACGCCGCGCGAACTCTACGAGCAGCCGCGCGACACCTTCGTCGCCGGATTCATGGGCGACGCCAATCGCGTTCGCGGCATCCTGACCCGAGCGCGATGCCACGCAAGGCGAAGTCCGCGTCGGCGGAATGACGCTGGAGCTTCCCCATCGCGGCCTGCCCGAGGGTGAAGTCGACCTGTCGATCCGTCCCGAAGCAATCACGATCGTTCCGCACGGCAATGCGCCATTGCAGGCGACCGTGCGCAAGGCGGCCTATCTGGGCGGTCTCATCGAGTACACGCTCGACTCGCCGATCGGCGAACTGTTCGTGATTTCCATCGCGGTGGACCGCGGAATCGCGGTCGGCACCGATGTCGGCGTCGCGTTCGCCCGCCACGGCGTCGTAGTCATTCCGCAGCGAGTCCTGACGCAGCGCAACCTCGTCGCCCCGCTCAGGGAATTGCGCAGAACACGACGCCCTCGACCATCCATCCGCGCTGCACCATCTCGCGCACTTCGCTGTGGCTGGTGACGAAGCGATGGCTGGCCTGCCCGCCCATGCCGTTGTTGTAAAGACGGACGACGGGAACGCGATCCGCCGCGCATACCTCGCCCACCGGCGCGTCGGAATTGAAGGCGATGCCCTCGTAGAGCCAGTAGGGATTGGCCTTGGTCAACGAGCACTCGTAGTCGCTGATCGTGTAGAAGTGCGAATTGGGGCCGATGCCCGGCGTGCCGAAGAAACGACACGCGGGAAGGCCGGGACCGTCCCCTCGCCCATTCCTTGAAGTTGAATCCCGTGCGATGCCATCCCGGAATGACGCCCGCATCCAGAATCGCCGCATCGGAAGGCTCGGCGGTGATGAAATAGTGGTTGAGCGCGTCGTTGCGGTATTCGATGACGATGCGTTCGTCGGCCTGCGCCGGCGAAGGCGCGATGTAGTCGGTCTTCAACACGTCGTCTCCACCACCTGCTACCGATGTCATGCGTGCGCTCGTCGCGCGCGCCACCGGGTCGCCAGACAACTGGCCCGCGAGAAATGCCAGCGACCAGGTGAAGATCTCGTCGGAGAAGGCCGGGATTGAATCCGTGCTCGACATCGGTCAACGCCACCAGCTGACGCGTATTGGTCAGGAACGCGAATCCCTGTTCGGTGGCGGCGATGGGCGCGGTCGTATCAGCCGTACCGCTGATCGCGAGCAACGGCAGCGTGATATCGCGAAGTCCGTTCTGGTCGCGGCCGAATGCCGGAAAGACGACCTGTCCGAAATACGGAACGTAGGTGGCGGCAGCCTTGAGGCGCGGATCGAACGTGACCTGCTTGTACGCCTGGCCCACCGTGGTCGTCAGCTGAGCGCCGGCCATCAGCAGCAACGACTCGCCGCCGAGGCTGGCGCCGAAGCCGCCGACCTTCGTGGCGTCCACGTGATCGGCGAACTGCGTTCCTGCCAGCACCGAATCCAGCGCCGACGACAGCGACAGCGGCCGCACCGCTTGCATCGCAACGAAATCCTTGATGTTCAGCAGTGCGTAGAAATAATCGCTGAAACTATCGAGCTTGATGTCGGCAAAGCGCAGGTCGCCATGAAAAGGCGCGACGACGACATAGCCCCAGCTCGCGAAGAGGCGCACCGCGTTGAGGTAGTCGCCGGACAACGGGCTGCCGGTGAGTCCGTGCGAAAACAGCAGGATCGGATACCGTGCCGTGGCATCCGCGAAAATGGGCGCTTCGCGCGCCGCGTTGCATGTGCGGGACCACGTCGCCGGTCGGCAACGGATAGTCCGGGCGCGCATTGGCATTCGACGTCGGGTAACAAACCAGGACCACATAGGGGAACGACTGCGCCGCATATTGGCCAAAGAGCCCGCCGTCGTTCGGGATGGGCAGGTTGACGGTCACCGTGTTGGCCGGATCGGCCAGCAGGTCCGTGATGTACCGGTGCGTGCTGCCGGCGCTCTTGCCTTCCCAGTAGTCCTGCGCCGAATCGCCGATCGGTACGCGCGCGAACTCCTGCGCGACGTTGCTGCAGCCGACCGGATTCGGGCCGGGACCGAAGGGCGGAATCGTATCCGCCCGTGGCGTCGGACGCGAAGACGGCAAAGATCGCCAGAGTTGCGAGGGCATGCTTCATGAAAAAATTTCCTGGTGTGCCTCCGCGGAGATTCGCGGACGCGGGATCATTTGACGCGGCGCGTGGAGCACGGTCCATCGGCGCTCCGGGCAATGCGCTGTAGGACATTCCCGACGGTAACACCCTTTCGCCGGGTCGTCCGTGGCCCACCGCACGAAGCCGTGCGTTGGCGCGGTGCCCGCGTCAGTACGCCTCGACGGGCAACGCCAGTACGCTGTCGCCGCCGTGCGTGACCGCATGCGCGTAGCCCGACGACTGCGGCAGCAGGCAATCGGCGTAGAAGCGCGCGGTGACGATCTTCGCGCGCAGGAAATCGGCATTGCCAACACCGTCGGCGAGTTGCGCGTGCGCGATCAGCGCTGCGCGGCCCATCTGCCAGCCGCCGGCGACGAGTCCCCACAGCTTGAGATAGGGAACCGCGCCAGCATGCGCGGCGCGCGTGTGCTGGGCGAAAGCGGGCACGAGCCAGTCGATTGCGGACTGCAGATCGGCGGTGCTCGAGGCAAGCTGCATCCCGATGGCGTTGAGCACGGGGTCCGCGTGCGACGCGAGTTTGGCCGCGACCTTGTCGATATCGGCCGCCACGGCCGTGGCGACGGCGCCGGCATCGCGTGCCGTCTTGCGTCCGATGAGATCGTTCGCCTGGATGCCCGTGGTGCCTTCGTAGATCGTGATGATGCGGGCGTCGCGATAGTGCTGCGCCGCGCCGGTCTCCTCGATGAAGCCCATGCCGCCGTGAACCTGCACGCCGAGCGAGGTCACCTCCTGCGCGATTTCGGTCGACCAGCCCTTGACGATCGGGATCATGAAATCGGCGAACGCCTGGTGCCGCTTGCGCGCTTCCGGCATCGGGATGGGCGTGCCCGTTGTCGAGGGCGGCGGCCGTGACATAGGCGACGGCGCGGATCGCTTCGGTGTACGCGCGCATCGTCATCAGCATGCGCCGGATGTCCGGATGGTCGATGATCGGGCCCGCCTTGGCGGCCTTGTCCAAGCCCACCGCCTTGCCCTGCACGCGATCCTTCGCGTAGGCCACCGCGCGCTGGTAGGCGCGATCGCGACAACCCGACGCCTTCCATGCCCACCGAGAAGCGCGCCAGGTTCATCATGATGAACATGTATTCGAGGCCGCGATTCTCCTCGCCGACCACGTAACCGATCGCGCCGCCCTTCTCGCCGTACACCATCACCGCCGTCGGACTCGCGTGGATGCCGAGCTTGTGCTCGAGCGACACGCAATGCACGTCGTTGCGCGCGCCGAGTGAGCCGTCGTCGTTGACCAGGAACTTCGGCACCACGAACAGCGAGATGCCCTTCACGCCCTCGGGCGCGTCGGGCGTGCGCGCGAGCACGAGGTGGATGATGTTCTCGGTGTAATCGTGCTCGCCGAACGTGATGAAGATCTTCTGGCCGAACAGCTTGTAGGTGCCGTCGCCCTGCGGCACGGCGCGCGTGCGCACGGCGGCGAGGTCGGATCCGGCCTGCGGTTCGGTCAGGTTCATCGTGCCGGTCCATGTGCCGGCAACCATGTTGGGCAGGTACGTTTGCTTGAGCGCGTCGGAGCCCTTCAGCTGAATCGCCTCGACCGCGCCTTGCGTGAGCAGCGGGCACAGGTCGAAGGCCAGGTTCGACGCGTGCCACATTTCCTCGACCGCCGTCTGCACCAGCTGCGGCAGCCCCTGGCCGCCGTATTCCGGATTCTTGGTGAGCCCGTTCCAGCCGTTGTCGCAGAACTGCTTGTACGCGTCCTTGAATCCCGCCGGCGTCCTGACCGTGCCGTCCGGAAGCAGCTTCGAGCCTTCGCGGTCTCCCGACACGTTGAGCGGATCGAGGACATTCGTCGCGAACTTCGCGGCTTCGTCGAGAATCGCCGCAACGGTGTCGGGCGTCGCGTCTTCGAATCCCGGGAGCTTCGCGACCTGCTGCAGGCCGGCGAGCTCGTTCAGCACGAATTTCAATTCAGCGAGGGGGGCGTGATAGGTGCTCATGCGCGTGATCCGCGTTGGATATTGGGATGCGACGATGCGAGCTTAACGCCGCGCTCTGGACGAAATGCTCTAAAAGCGAACCGCCCTCCTGGCGCCGGAGAAGCGAGATCAGCCCAGCGCCGCAGTGAGTTCCGGAATGAGTACAAACAGGTCGCCGACGAGACCGTAATCGGCGATCTGGAAGATCGGCGCCTCGGCATCCTTGTTGATCGCGACGATGACCTTGCTGTCCTTCATGCCGGCGAGATGCTGGATCGCGCCGGAAATGCCGATGGCGATGTACAGGTCCGGCGCGACGATCTTCCCCGTCTGCCCGACCTGGTAGTCATTGGGCACATAGCCCGCGTCGACGGCCGCGCGCGATGCGCCGAGCGCGGCATTGAGCTTGTCGGCCAGCGCTTCGAGCATCTTGAAATTCTCGCCGCTGCCCAAGCCCCGCCCGCCCGAAATCACGATTCGCGCGCTGGTCAATTCGGGACGCTCCGATTGCGTCAGTTCCTGCCCGGTCACCAGGGCGTGGCCAGTGTCCGCCGGCGCGGCGATGGTCTCCACCGTCCCGCTGCCCCCGGTCGTCGGCAGCCGCGTCGAACGCCGTTGCACGCACCGTGATCACCTTGACCGCGTCTTTCGACTGCACGGTCGCGAACGCGTTGCCTGCATAGATCGGGCGCACGAACGTATCGGGCGACACCACGGCTGGTGATCTCGGAAATCTGCGCGACGTCGAGCTTGGCCGCGACGCGCGGCAACAGGTTCTTGCCGAAGCCCGTGGCCGCCGGCCAGCACGTGCGTGTACGGACCGGGAAGCAGGCTGAGCGCCGTCGCCGCAATGTTTTCGGCCGTTGGCATGGCGAGATACGGGGCGTCCGCGTGCAGCACTTTCGCCACGCCCGGCGACACTCGCGGCGGCCTGCGCGGCGGCGCCGGCGTCATGGCCGGCGACGAGCACGTGAACCTCGGCTTTCATTTCGCCGCTCAATTGCAACGCCGCTGTGATCGTGTGCAGCGTCGCGGATTTGAGCGACGCGTGGTCGTGTTCGGCGATGACGAGGACGGACATGTCGAGTTCTCAGTTGATGACTTTGGCTTCGTTGCGCAGCTTGGCGACCAGTTCCTGCACGTCCGCCACGCGGCCGCCGCCCTTGCGCTTGGGTGGCTCCACCACTTTCAGCGTCGTCGAGACGCGGCGTCACGTCCACGCCGAGCGCTGCGGGGTTGGTCGTCTCCAGCGGCTTCTTCTTCGCCTTCATGATGTTCGGAAGCGTCGCGTAGCGCGGCTCGTTCAGTCGCAGATCGACGGTCACGACCGCCGGCAATTTCATCTGGATCGTCTCCAGGCCGCCATCGACCTCCCGCTTCACGGTCGCTGTGCCGTCGGCGATATCCAGCTTCGACGCAAACGTCGCCTGCGGCCAGTCGAGCAGCGCGGCCAGCATCTGTCCGGTCTGGTTCGCATCGTCGTCGATGGCCTGCTTGCCCAGGATGATCAGTTGCGGCTGCTCCTTGGCTGCGATCGCGGCCAGCAGCTTGGCCACGGCCAGCGGCTGCAACTCGACATCGGTTTCCACCAGGATCGCCCGGTCCGCGCCGAGCGCGAGCCCGGTGCGCAGCGTCTCCTGGCTTGCCGCGGTGCCGCACGTCACCGCCACGATTTCGGTCGCGATACCCTTTTCCTTGAGCCGCACCGCTTCTTCGACGGCGATTTCGTCGAACGGGTTCATCGACATCTTCACGTTCGCCGTGTCCACCCCCGACCCGTCGGGCTTGACGCGGACCTTGACGTTGAAATCGACGACTCGCTTGATCGGGACCAGGATTTTCATGGGGAATGCCGGGAGCGCGCGAAGGAAAGCGAGATTATATCGTTGCGGGGAGCTGTGCCGCAGTCATTTGACCGTTCCGGTCCCGGTTGCGGGACGACGGACCAAACCGTACGATGGGCACCCACCCGAGCGAATCCTGCCCTTTTCGAGGTACCCGTGACGACTGCCACGCAGCTTCCCCCGTCGGACATTTCCGAGATCCTGAAGCACATTCCCCACCGCTATCCATTCCTGCTCATCGACCGAATGGAAGCGTGCGAACCCAACCAATGGGTACGGGTGATCAAGAACGTCAGCCACAACGACGAATTCTTCGACGGATTGCCGTTTGCGGGACGCGTGATGCCGCAGATGCTGCTGCTGGAATCATTGGCGCAGGCGGCCGGCGTGCTGTGCCACTACTCCGGAATGATGAGCCGGATCGGAAAGACCATCTTCTTCTTCGCCGGATTCGACAAGTGCCATTTCGGCATCGACGTCGTCCCGGGAGATCAGCTGCTGCTCGAATGCACGATGAAGCGGGCGTCGCGCGGGGTGGCCAAGATCCATGGCCGGGCAAGCGTCGATGGAAAAATGGCGGTCGAATCCGATCTGACCGCCGTGATCCGCGACATGGTGGACGAGGCCGCCAAGCGCAGCGACGCCGCCGCTACCGCATGAAGCGTGGCATCGCGGGAGCGCTGGAGTAGGACCAGCAGATCAGCGGCGTGTCAGCGCGGTCGCGAGGTCATCCAGGAAGCGCGCCGCGGCGGCGCCGTTGATGAGGCGATGATCGAACGTCACAGCGATGCGCACTTTGCCTGACGGCTGTTGCGGCGCCCCGAGGAAAAATATCGAACTGGCCGGCGCCACCAGCGTCGGCACCGAATCCACGATTCCGAATTCGCCCAGGTGCGTCAGCAGGATTTGCGTGTCCGCCGCGGCCTCGGCGCCGTCGCGGATCGCCGCCCGCATGCCGCGCGAGGCCGCACGCGTGAATTCGGCGAGGTTCATGTTTTCCGCCTTGCGCACTACCGCGATGATCAGCTCGTCATTCGGCCGCGCCAGCGCGATGCCGACGTTGACGTGATCGTATTCGCGAATGCGATCGTCGCCGACCATCACCGAGCGGAACTTGGCATGCGATCGCGCCACGCGCGCCACGGCGTGCGCGAACACCTGAAATTGCGTCGCCCGCGCGCTGCCCTCCATGGTGGCGGCCGCCTCGAGCCCGGACCAGGCGACGTCGATGGCCAGCGTTCCCGGAATGACCAGCGTCGCGCTGCGCCGTAGCCTGAAAATCAGCGCGCGGTGGCCGCCCGTTACTCTAATTTCGCGCATTCCTTCGCTTTCGGGCGATTCCGCGGCGCGCGCAGTCAGATACCTGTCGATGTCTTCCGGCAGCAGCTTGTTCGACGCAGAAGGAATGACCGCGAGCGCGTGGTCGTCTAGTCCTCGCTCGTGCGCATGCGCCCGCGTTCGCGGCGGGATGATGCGTTCCGCCTGGGGCGACGCGGCCGATACCTTGGTGCCCGCCGGGGCGACCAGCGCTACCGTGGAGTCGATTTCCACGACGTCGCCGACGGCGACCCGCCATTCGAGCAGCGTGCCGTCGAAAGGCGCCTCGAGTTCGACGGTGGTCTTGTCGGTCTCGATGACGTACAACGAGTCGCCGCGGCGCAGCGGCGCGCCGGGAGCGCGCAAGAGCTCCACGATCCGCGCTTCGCGCAGGCCCTCGCCCAACTGGGGAACGCGAATCTCCCGCGCACCGTGTTCGCTCATCACTTTCATTGCATCACTTCGGCAAGCGCGGCGTGCACTCGCGTGGCGTCTGGCAGGACGGCATATTCCAGGACAGGATTGAACGGGATGTGTCCGTCTTCGCGCGCCACCAGCAGCGGCGGCGACAGGAAGCGGTTGAAGCGCGCCTGCGAACCCACGGCCTCGGTGATGATCGCCTGCCCGAAACTGCCGGTGCGGGCGTCCTCCGTCACGACGACCAGGCGCCCGGTGCGCGCGACCGACGCGTCGATCGCCGCCCAGTCACACGGCACGAGGCTCACCAGATCGATGATTTCGATCGACCAGCGGTCCGCGTGATGCGCGGCTGCCTTTTGCACGACCTCAAGGCAATTGCCCCACGTCACGACAGTAATGTCGCTGCCGGTCTGCACGATGCGCGCGCGGCCGAAGCCGCGAGCCCGCATGGGCACCGGCTCATGGCGCACCCGCATGATGTGCTTCGGAACGAGCAGCAACGTCGGATCGGATTCCTGCATGGCGCTCCACAGCAGCCCCGCTAGATCAGCCGGCGTGCTCGGCACGGCGACGCGCAAGCCGGGAATATGAGTCCAGAAGCCCTCGTTCGACTGGCTATGCCAGGTGCTGCCAGCAGGAAGGTACGCTCCGTAGGGCGCATAGAAGACTGCCGGACAGGTCCAGTCTCCGTTGGAACGCCAGCGCAGCGTCGCGGCCTGATTGAGGAGCTGGTTGAATGCCGGTGCGATGAAATCGATGAACTGCATTTCCAGGATGGGCCGGAATCCGGTTGCCGCCAGGCCGATGCCCATCCCGGCGATCGTCGCCTCCGCCAACGCGGAATTGACCACGCGACCGGGGTAGCGCGTCGACAATCCCTTGGTGAATCCGAACACGCCTCCCTTCGGATCCTCCACGTCCTCGCCCAACAGCACGGCATTGGGGATGCGGGACAGCACTTCCCGCAACGTCGAATTGAGCGCACCCGCCATGGTGTTGGCCGAGTCCTCCAGTTCGAAAGGCGGAACATGGCCGTCCGGATCGCACGGCCCGAAGAGCTTGGTGTTGGCCGACGCAGCGGCAGGCGCAGGCTCGATTTCCGCGGCGGCATACGCGGCGTCCGCCTCCAGGGTCGCCTCGTCCTGCAAGGCATGCACCTGCGCCTCGTCGAGCGCTCCGCTCGCGATCAACGATGCTGCATAGCTGGCGACGGGATCGCGCTTCTTCATCAGCGCGATCTCGGCGGCAGAGCGATAGATGCGATGGTCGTCGCTGTTGGTATGCGAAGTGAGCCGGTCGAGTTCAACCCACAGGAGGCTGGGCCCGTCGCCGCGGCGGGCAGCGGCGATGGCCTCGCTGCCTGCGACGGCGACCGCATCCACCGAGCGGCCGTCGACATGGCGGACAAAGTCCGGATTGAAAATGCCGAGGCGAAATGGCAATTGGTCGAGCGTGGACGTACTGATCCCGTAACCGTTGTCCTCGACTACGAAGACGATCGGCAAGCGGTCCTGCACGGCCTGGACCACGGCCTCGTAAAACTCTCCTTGGCGGGTGGACGCATCGCCGATCGTGCACAGCACGACGCGCGGCTCGCCCGCGAGCTTGACTCCCCATGCGGCACCAACGGCCGGCAGGCACTGCGAGGCAGTGGGCGTGGCGGGAGGATAGATGCCGAGACGTCGATAAGAACCGTGAACCGGCATCTGGCGGCCACCCGACGACGAATGGGCGGTCGCCAAATACTCCCGCGCCATTTCGAGCGGCGTCACGCCGCGAGCCTGCATCAAAGCGCGATCGCGGTAATAAAGAAACAGCAGGTCATCCGCATGTAGAGCGGCGGCCAACGCGGCAAGCGCTTCGTGCCCCTGCCCGGGGATGTGGATCCAGCCGCGGCCTTGGCGGAGCAGACGCTCTTCGCGCAGGTCTCCAGCGCGAACCAGAAAGAGCTGACGAAGTTGGTCGACTCGGGCGCGAAAGGGGATGTCGGTGATCAGCACGGCCAGAGAATATCAAATGCCCGCGGATGCGATTCCAGACTCGGCTTGTCCCTTGCTCTCAGCGACATGCTATTCAGACGAGCGTTCGTAGCAGGCCATTCGAGCCGTTCCATTGCAGCGCAAACAATGGCGACGTGCGCATGTAGAGATGTCTTTGTATGGCGCTTTGCCGCGCGGGACAAAATTGTTGCCTTCCAAATGTAGCGTACAATCTGGCTATAGGTCGCCTTACCGTACGACATCTGATCCGGGGATGCCAGAGAGGGACTAAGTCATTTTTCGTGTTCTTTCCGATGGTTATGCGAGATTGGTCATCTGATCTCTACAGCGAGAACATACTGATTTCTACAGGCTTAGATCGCTATCCTGGCCAGAATTCTTTGAGAACACTCACGTAATTTGAGTAACCACCGTTGTAACCCCTTGAAGCGTGCGATAGAGTGCCCTTGTAGGTAACAGAAAAGCTTATACAAACGCCTAAAAAAGCGACAATTTGAGCAACACTTCTTTCAGCAAGATTTCCGGGTTCAACCTTAGAGGGGTAAAAATGAACGCCATTGTCGACGCATCGGTTCTCGCCCATCGCAGCGCCAGTCACGTTGTGGAACATCCAGATGGCACGATAGACATCGATGTATCCAGCCAGTTTTCGTGCAAGTACGATCGCGATGCGAGAGCACTGTGGTCGACATGGCGACCGGAAGGCATACCTTGCTTCAACCTAGAATTACTGCACGACCTTGAGCGAGGGAGCCAACTGATCGAAAGTCATTTTTCGACGAACTCGGAAACTATGCCGCTAGATTACATTGTGTTGCATTCGGCCATCCCGCAGGTCTTCAACGTCGGTGGTGACCTTGGCTATTTCCAACGACTCATATCGGTTCGGGATCACGCTGGTCTGACTGAATATGCCCGCGCCGCAATCGACGTCCAATATCGCAATTACACTGCACATGGCCTACGCGGCGTAACCACATTCGCGTTACTCGAAGGCGACGCGCTTGGTGGAGGTTTCGAGTCCGCGCTGTCGTGCGAGATCATAGTCGCAGAAAAGCACGTCAAGGCCGGCTTTCCTGAAGTGCTGTTCAACATGTTCCCGGGTATGGGGGGCATGAGCTTCCTGGCTCGCCGAGTCGGTCGCCGTGTCGCGAATGAAATG
Organism: uncultured beta proteobacterium; assembly: GCA_963742145.1. GTDB lineage: Bacteria > Pseudomonadota > Gammaproteobacteria > Burkholderiales > Casimicrobiaceae > VBCG01. The sequence goes on along the minus strand of CAVUKS010000002.1, from coordinate 673,743 downwards.
GTGCGGAGTGGGCGCATGTATTCTGCGGTTGAGCTCTTTGACCTCGGTCTCGTCGACTACTTGGTCGATACTGGCAACGGACGCGACGAAATCAGGAAAATCATGCGTCAGCGCGAGAACCAGCGAGCTGCACACAACGCAATGAACGCGGTGGATCGCATAATTCACCCCGTCGCGTTACAAGAACTGCATGACATCGTGAAGCTCTGGGTTGATTGCGCGCTTGGTCTGGACACTCGAAGCCTAGAGTGGATGCAGCGCCTGTTCCAGCGTCAACTGGCCATCTTCGGTCAGCCGCTCTCCGTTGCAGTAGACCAAAGGGCGCCTATGGCTATTGCTGCATGACAAGACGCCGCGTCGTCATCACTGGCATTGGCGTCACTTCACCGCACGGCTGCAGTGCCGATGCAATGTTCGACGCCCTGCTGCGAGGCGAATCCGCGGTGCGCAAGATCCGGCTAGAGTCCGATGTAGGAAGCTACGAAACCATAGGTGCAGCAGTTCCCGGCGAACCGTGGGCAGCGCTATCCCGCGTGCAACGCGTCACGACCGATCGCATTAGTCAATACGCGTTGCTCGCTGCGGACGCGGCGGTGCGAGACGCTGGCTTAGATATCGACAGTCTAGATAAAACGCGAATTGGTGCCGCCGTCGGCACTTCGCTCGGCGGGACAATCAGCCAGGAAGCAGCTTACGCCGAGATCTTCCGCAAAGGTGCGAGCCGCTTGGCGCCATTTACGCTAGTCAAGATCATGTACAACGGACCTGCAGCGCACCTGGGCCTTGCGTACAAGCTTGCGGGCCCGACGCTCACCTATACAACGACATGCTCGAGTTCGGCAGTGTCGATCGGGGAGGCGATGCGAAGCATTCGGCACGGCTATGCGGACGTGATGATCGCCGGCGGCGCAGAAGCGCTTTTCGCATACGTGTCTATCAAGGCCTGGCAAGCACTTCAGGTGCTTGCTCCCGAACGATCCGAAAACATTTCGGCGACGTGCCGACCGTTTAGCCGCGATCGAACCGGAACTGTATTGGGTGACGGAGCCGCGATGGTCGTATTGGAGGATCTTGAGAGCGCGACCGCGCGCGGCGCCCAGATCTATGGCGAATTATCTGGCTATGGAATATGCAACGATGCGAGCCATATCACACAGCCCGCTGTTGCCGCGCAATCTCTGGCCATGCGGCAGGCAATTGACGACGCCAGATTGGCGCCCGAAGACATCGATTACATCAATGCACATGGCACAGGCACGAAACTCAACGATGCGACCGAGACGCAGGCAATAAAGGACGTCTTCGGTATGCGGGCGAAATCAATTGCGGTGAGTTCGACCAAGTCCATGCACGGGCACTTAGTGGGTGCGGCGGGTGCGTTGGAACTGGTTATCTGCACGCTTGCTATACAGCGACAACGGGTCCCCCCAACTGCGCATCTGGACGTGCCTGATCCGCAATGCGATCTCGACTATGTTCCGCACAACGGTCGGACGGCGCGCGTGCGAGCGGCACTATCAAATTCATTTGCAGTTGGCGGAACCGCGGGTGTGCTGGTGGTACAGCAGCTATAAGGCCGACGGAACGCCAGAATTCGCGGGCGGTGCCTTGAGCTGCAACCGATGGGCGATCACCCCTAGGACATCACCGACCGTCGTAACCTCGAGGCCCTCGACTGGGATCTTTATGTGGAATTCCTCTTCGGCAAGAAACACCAGCTCGATCAGAGAAAAAGAATCGATTCCAATGTCGGCAAGGCGAGCCTCCGGGACGAGCATCTCGGGGTCGACGGCGACCTTGTCGGGAACTACGCTCCGCAGCCGTTGGAGAATATAAGAGTAATCATTTTCGGGTTTCATTACGGCATTTTATCAGCCTTGGCACCGGATCGCGAACCACTCTCGCGCGGGGAATGCAGACTTGCCAAGACCGTCGATTTGGTCAGCGTGTAGGTAGTCGAGAGTTCAGCCAGCGCGCTCGCACGATCGGGGTCGTCCGGAACGTCGATGTACTCGCGTATTGACTTGCAATTTGCAACCAGTGCGACGGCTCCTACCGACGCTCCCGTGCCTTCAATGATGTGGAGATGGTCCCGTGCGGCCCGGCAATCCCTTTTGCGAACAGCCAAGCGAAGGTCGCCAATTGCCTGTTCCAGTTCCGAGAACGCCGCATTTACATAGGTATCGAGGAACTTGACATCACCGCGTGCAATTCGGCGCACAGCCGCAATGCGGTCCGTGTCGACGAGCATCGATGTTGTGGACTGCAATGACTGCGCCGCCTCGATGTGCGGCTTCGTCCATACAGTACTTTCTGCCTCATGAATATTCTTTGCCTGTTCCCCGCGCGCGACAGACCCAGCCATCATGCGCTCGATCGTCGCGAGCAGCGTCGCCGTTGTAACAGGCTTGGTAACAAACTCGTCGGCGCCCGCCTCGAAGCTTTCTTGTTTGGCAATCGGCGTCGCATCAGCCGACAAGATCATTATCGGCAATCGATTGGCACCTATCGAACTCGCCCGGAAAAGTTTAATTACGTCTGGTCCGCTCATGTCCGGCATATTGAGATCGAGAATGGCGAGGTCGATCTTCTCGGCGCCCATTATGTCGAAGGCTGCACCGCCACTCTCCGCGAGGGTGACGTTGTGTCCCGCGTCCCTAAGTACCTTGGAGAGGAGAAGTTGGTTGCTGCGATTGTCGTCGGCGAGCAAGATTTCGAGTGCGTTGACGCTGCCAACCCCGGGCGCCATATCCTGCGCCGAGTCAGGCAGATCAAGGCGATTGCGCAATCCTGCCAGCGTGACCAGCAGCAATTCGGGGCGGTTCGGCGCGTCAAGTATTGCCGCGCATCCCGTGCGTACCAGCGCCGCGCGTTGGCCTTCGCCGCAACCATCGGCGATGACGATCCATGGACACGTCACACTACCTGAAGGCAAGACCTCCTCGGAATAGCTGATGGCATCACTGGGCGACATCGCGAACAACGCCGCTAGTAGCCCCCCAGCGTTTCTCGACAGCAATTCACGAACGTCGTGGACATTGTCGCCACCAAGAACAATTTCCAGGCCGGCCTTCTCCAGCGAGGGGATGACCGATGCTCCAAACTCGCTTTCGTGGCCAACCATGAGCACCTTGCGCCGCGTTCCCCACTCTGTGTCGGGTTGTTGAGTGACTTGGACGAGGGGCAATTCGGCCCAGAACGTGCTGCCCTTCCCCGGCGCGCTGATTACGCCAATCCTTCCCCCCATCAATTCGACAAGATCCCGAGCAATTGAAGTACCCAATCCGGTGCCACCATATCGTCGGGTGGACGAATTGTCGACTTGGACGAAACGCTCGAACAAATGCTCTTGGTGATTGAGGGAAATACCGATGCCAGTGTCTGTTACTTCGAATCGGACACGTCCGCCCGACGTGCCAAACGCCCGCAGCGTGACTCCTCCATGATGTGTGAACTTGAATGCGTTGTTTAGCAGATTGCCCAGCGCGTGGCTTAGGTGGCTGACGTCGCCAGAAACCGTAACGGGAACGTCAGGGTGCACCTCAATGGTCCAGGCCAATCCTTTGGCGGCACTTTGCGGTCGTACCAACGCAGCCACTTGATGGAGCAAGTACCAGAGGTTGAACGGCTTGTTTTCAGCGCGCTCCGATCCGGCCTCAAGCTTGGACATCTGCAACACCGCATCGACCGACGCCTTGAGTGTGCTGATCGAACTACCCAACATACCGATGAGTTGGCGGTCGTCTGGCACCATCTTGCGGTTTCGCAGGATGTCGTAAACAGCGAAGACGCCTGTGAGTGGCGTGCGCAATTCGTGGCTAACATTGGCCACAAACCGGCTCTTCGCATTCGAAAGTTGTTCCGCCGCGTCCTTTTGTGCTGTTAATCGAATCAGCAGGACCAATACGTACAGTGGCACCACGGCGCCGGCCAGCATCAACCCGACACCAATTGCTTGGTGTTGTGCCCAGAATGGTACGAACAGGAGCTGCAAACCGAAGCCAAGAATTGACGCCCAATACGACGCCATCAGGAAGCGCGGTCCGAAGCGGAAACCGTTGCCTATGGTCACCCAGAGGTAGACACCTATCATCGCTACACCGCTCTCGCCCGCCCCGGCCATGCCGAGTGTAAGTGCCGTGTTGTCGCTTACGATTCCAAGGTATCGCAGTGGGACCCTGTGCAGCTGGTGTCCGCGCATCCACCAGATCATTCCGGCGCCGACAAGCGCGTCGCCGATGCTCGCCGCGAACCCCATAGTAAGACCGGGTGTAAAGGCGCCCTCGGAAATGACCAAATACCAAACGTAACCAAATGAAATTACGCAGACGATGACCCGCAGCCATGCTTGTTCAATGTCGGGATCACGGACACTCGCGCCGACGATCTGCCGGAACTTGGGTGCAATGATTGAAACCCATTTCATGGTCAGTTAGGGCGCAGACTCAAAAGGGTTAGCAGGCATTGAGTAGCCGGTCACAGTTTGTGGCTTTCCGCGACAATACGCCTTTGCTTAAGATTGCCATATCCCCCAATCCTGCAATATCCATGCCGAAACCATCAGAAGCTTCCCGATCGGATCGAAGAAAGTCGACGTCAGGCGTTTGGATCCCATCGGCAAATGGACTCCTGCGCCGGCTTCTCCCAAGTAGCAGCAGCTCAGCACGAACGACCCGGGGGCCAAACGCGTCGTTCCAGGATGAAATAGCGGGTTGCAGGACACCCAAACCTATTAAATTTTGCGCGTATAGCCCAATCCCCCACCTTCATCGGCGGAAACCAATGGTCTGACCGCTGCGCCCTGCCCACCCGAAGGCGATCCATGGTTCTGGTAATACCCATCCCAATGCCTGGCCGGGAACGAATCCGACGTTTTTCGTCATTAACGGTCGTGTCGGTTCGCATGTCCCTAAACCACGGGCTGAAAAGCGAACGGATACGAAACGGTGCTCGGGTCGAATCACATGTGCGGACTGACGAATCCTAACTGAATGCCCTTCGCAACAGCCTCTTGTCGATTGGCGGCTCCGAGTTTCGTTCGCACCGCATCTAGATGGAACCTGACCGTACGCTCACTGATCTCGAGTTTGCAAGCAATGTCATCGGTCGTAAGCCCGCGTGCGACCATTCGCAATACACCCTGTTCTCGACTGGAAAGCGGCGCGCCCTTGAGCCTAGACGGAAATCCCTTGTCTACGACCGATTTCATAAACCACTCATGAAAATAGTGCCCGAATGACAAAAGGTCAGGGAGATTCCTCTGGATCATCTCAACTCGAGCCTCATCCATTATAGGAAGTCGAGAGTTATAGACAATCATGATGCCGCCGTGGCCGACGTCATGCAGCGTGAACGCAATACCGCTCTGCGTACCATAGCGGGCCGCATCGTTGAGAAATTCGTCGCCACGGTTACTCCTTCCACGCAGGTCGGATTGATCCCAAATCAGCGGCAACGTGCTGTCAAAGACCAGTTGCACGCGTGGATCTACTTCCACGTAGGCTTTCTGGTCGTAAAGAACCATCCATTCCGCCGGCATTGTCGTGAACACGAAAAGCTGCGCGTCCTTATCAGGACGTGGATTCGTGCTTAACGCGTAGGCGAAACTATCGAATCCCAGGCTTTGGACGATGTCGCGCACCACTGGAACAAGTTCCCTGCCTTGCGCGTTCGCTTCGACTAGCGGCAGAAAAATGTGAGGAACGACACGGGTCAGAGGAATGGATCCGGGCTTGAGATTTAATAGTCGCAACGGCATGAACTCACGCCCCCAGCCTCTGCCACACCCCACCCACCAAACCCTCGATCGGCCTGAACGTCGCCTTGTACGCCATCTTCCGGCTCTCGGCGATGAAGTAGCCAAGGTACAGGTAGGGCAATCCCAGCGCCTTGCAGCGTTCGATCTGCCACAGCACGTTATAGGTGCCGTAGGACATGCCGGCAACACCCGGATCGAAGAACGTGTAGACCGAGGACAAGCCGTCTCCCAATTGGTCGACCAGGCTCACCATGCGCAGGCCGCCCTCATCGCGGAATTCGTAAAGGTCGGTCATCACGTTGCTGTGGAGCAGGAAATGCTGGTACTGCTCACGGCTGTCCTGATCCATGCCGCCACCCGGATGGCGATATCGCTGGTAGGCCAAATATAGGGCGTAATGTTCGCTATCGTAGGCTAAATCGCGCCTAATTGCTGTTAACTTCGCGTGACTCCGTTGAATTCTCCTTTGAGTCCGCCCGGGTTGGAAGTCGCCCACAGGCACCCGCACGGGCACGCACGCCCGGCAATGGTCGCAATAGGGTCGGTAAGTGAACGCGCCGCTGCGGCGAAAGCCCAGCCTGACAAGCTCGCTGTAGACCCTCGAATCAATCAGGTGACTGGGCGTGGCGACCTGCGAGCGCGCGGCGCGGTCGGGCAGGTAGCTGCATGGATACGGCGCCGTCGCGTAGAACTGCAGCGAGGTCAGGGGAAGGTCGTTTAGCTTGCTCATCGCAGCTCGATCTCGGATGCCTCGAAGACCCCCGCGCGCCACCCGGCGACCGGTTCGGTCGAGTGTATCAATTCGCTCAGATGTGCTGCAAACGTGGCCCGGGGTATGGGACGCGCGCCGAACGAACCCAGGTGGGCCGTTTCCTGTTGGCAGTCGACAAGCGGCACGCCTTGCCGCCGCAGTAATTCGACCAGATGAACGAGCGCGACCTTGGAAGCATCGGTTTCGTGCGCGAACATGGACTCCCCGAAGAAAACGCGCCCGATGGCCATCCCATAGAGCCCGCCGCACAGTTGCCCGTCGCGCCAGCTCTCCACCGAATGGGCTATGCGTCGCTCATGCAGCTCGCAATAGGCATCCACCATTTCCGGCGTGATCCATGTGCCCCGCTGACCCTCGCGTGGGACAGCTGCACATGCGTCGATGACGTCGTGAAATGCCGTGTCGATCCTGATTTCAAAATCGCAGCGGCGCACGCGCCTTGCCAGTGAACGCGATACGCGGAACTCGTCGACGTACAGCACCATTCGCGGATCCGGGCTCCACCACAGGATGGGCTGGCCGGTGGAGAACCACGGGAATATGCCGCGACGGTAAGCCGCGACCAGGCGTTGGGGTGACAGGTCGCCGCCGGCGGCGAGCAGGCCATTGGGCTCCGTCATGGCCGCGGACAGCGGGGGAAACGGCGCATCCGGGCGGAGCCAGGCGAGCACGGCGCGTGACCCGCTAATGCGCACGCGCCGCCGCCCCCGGGAACGGATGCCGCCCAAGTGGGGTCAGATCGTGCTGTCCGCGTCCTTCGAGCAACTGTAGGTCCATGGCCGATTCCGGGCGTCTACGGTAAGTTTAGGCGCAGAAGCGCGATCCGGTAAAATCCGCGTTCGCCTCATGCAGCCTTCGCCCCGGTAGCTCAGTGGATAGAGCAGCCCCCTCCTAAGGGGCAGGTCGGACGTTCGATTCGTCTCCGGGGCGCCACCTCTTGGCGGGACTTCTCCTTTTGCCAATGACCGCCCCGTCTCCTCCGACGCAGTACCACATCGTGCCCCTCGATCCGCACGCTCATCTGTACCAGGTCAGCGTGACGGTGGTCGATCCTGATCCGGAAGGACAGCGCTTCCGGCTGCCGACATGGATTCCGGGCAGCTACCTCATTCGCGAATTCGCGCGGCACTTCGTGCACGTCCGGGCCGAAGCCGAACGTGGCGAAGTCCCGATCACCAAGGAAGCAAAGGATCTCTGGCGCGCTGCGCCCTGCTTCGGACCGTTGACCGTCGTCGCTCATGTCTACGCCTACGACCTGTCCGTACGCACGGCGTACCTAGATGGAACTCGCGGTTACTTCAACGGTTCGGCCGTGTTCCTGTGTCCCGAAGGGCGCGAGGACGCGCCGTGCACTGTGGACATCGTGCCGCCGGACCCGGCATTCGGTGAATGGCGCGTTGCGACCACGTTGCCGGTCGTGTTGGCCGCGCCGTACGGATTCGGCCGCTATCGCGCGGAGAATTACGACGCATTGATCGACCATCCGGTCGAAACCGGAACGTTCGCCACGGCAACCTTCATGGCGGGCGGCGCGCAACACGACATCGCGGTGACCGGCGACGCTCGCGCCGACCTGCCGCGATTGGCGCAAGACCTGTCCCGCATCTGCCAGTGGCACATCGATCTCTTCGGCGGAGCGGAAAACAGCCCGGCACCCGTCGCCCGGTACCTGTTCCAGGTTCTGGCGGTCGGCGATGGCTATGGCGGCCTCGAACACCGCGCAAGTACCAGCCTCGTTTGCAGGCGGGATGAATTGCCGCAGCCGGGCGTTACGGAAATCAGCGACGGATACCTCAATTTTCTGGGTCTGGCCAGCCACGAGTATTTCCATACCTGGAACGTCAAGCGCATCAAGCCCGAAGTCTTCGCGCCCTACGACCTCGCGCGCGAGAACTACACGCGCCAGCTGTGGGCGTTCGAAGGGCATCACCTCGTATTACGACGACCTGGCGCTGGTGCGCTGCGGTCTGATCCCGGCCGCACGGTATCTCGAGCTGGTCGGCCGCACGCTGACTACCGTACTGCGCACGCCCGGCCGCCTTACGCAAAGCCTCGCCGAGTCCAGCTTCGACGCGTGGATCAAACACTACCGGCAGGACGAGAATTCGCCGAATTCCGGCGTCAGCTATTACGCAAAGGGGGCGCTCGTTGCGTTGGCGCTTGACCTGACACTGCGTTTCGTCGGGCGCACCTCGCTGGACGACCTGATGCGGGCGTTATGGATGCGGCACGGGCAACCTGGCATTGGTGTTCCGGAGGACGCGATCGAAAAGCTCGCAAGCGAATTGGCGGGTCGCGACCTCGGCGATTTCTTCGCACGCCATGTGTCCGGCACGGAGGACCCGCCGCTTGCCCGATTGCTCGAGGAATTCGGCGTGACGCTGCACCTGCGTGCAGCAACCGGGCTCAAGGACCGAGGCGGTAAACCGGCACAGGGCGAGACGCCTGCAAGCACGCTCGGTGCGCGCGTCGGCCCCGACCTGAAGCTGACCCAGGTCACGCGCGGCGGACCCGCGAGCCGCGCTGGATTATCGGCAGGCGACACGCTGGTCGCCATCGGCGGCATCAGGGCCTCCCAGGAACTGCTTGCCGCGCAACTGATGCGTCCGCGGGACACCGAGCCAATGACCGTTCACGCATTCAGGCGCGATGAACTGCGCTCGTTCGAACTGGAATTGCAACCGGCCCCGCTCGACACCGCGTGGTTGACGCTCGATGGGGACCCCGGTCCATCCACGATCGCGCGCCGTGACGCGTGGCTGGGTACGTTCGGATGACGGGTAGCGGACGGCGCACGAAGGTACGCGCGCTTGCGCTTGCTGTCGCGTTCCTGCTCGCGTCAGCGGCATCCCAGCGCTGCGCATTCGCGCTCAACCTCGCTCCTCCCGACACGCTGGTGGGCTTCACCGTCGAGTCGATGTTCGGGCGCAATGTCCACGATCCGTACCGCTGGCTGGAGGAGACGGGCTCGCCGGATGTCATCGCATGGTTTCATGCGCAGAACGATTACGCGCGACGCGTTCTCGACGCGCTGCCGGGACGCGCGGCGTTGCGCGCGCGGCTGGTGCAACTGATCGATACCGAGACCAACATACGCGACGTGCAGTCAGCTGGAGAATTGCTTGTATATCTCAAGCGCGCGCCGGAGGACCTCTCCTTCAAGCTCTATCTTCGCGAGGGCGTCGGCGGCGACGAGCGGCTGCTGCTCGATCCTGCGCAGTACGACCAGGACGGTCAGCACGCGGCGATCGAATATTTCAGCGTTTCGCCCAACGGCAGGCGGTTGGCGGTCGGCGTGGCACTGGGCGGGAGCGAGGACGTCACGCTACGGGTCATCGACGTCGCCACGCGCAAGCAGGTCGGCGCGCCCATTCCTCGCGCGCGCGGCGCAGGTCCGGCGTGGCGGTACGATGGAGAAGTGCTCTTCTACACGCAGCATCGCGCGCGCGCGGCGGGCGAACCGCCCCCCGAACAATTCCGCAACAGCCGCGCCTTCATGCGCGCATTCGCGCCGGGTGGGCTGGAACGCGATACCGCCCTGTTGGGCAGCGGCCTCGACCCGGCCATCGCCATCGACAGAGACGACACACCGGCCGTCTACGTGTCTCCGGTTTCGCCATTCGCCATCGGCGTTGTCGGCCACGGCGTGCAGGACGAGTTCACGCTGTACGTCGCCCCGCTTACACAACTTCGCGGCGCGGCAACACCCTGGCGCAAACTCGCCACCGCGGACCAGGGCATCACGGATTTCGACCTGCGCGGGGAATGGATCTACCTGCTGACCCACGAGAACGCGGATCGCAACCAGGTCGTGCGCTGGTCGTTGCGCGATCCGCAGCCCTATGCGCTCGCCGACGCCGAAGTCGTCGTCGCTGCGTCCGACCACGTGCTGCGCAGCGTGCACGTGGCCAAGGACGCGCTGTACGTGCACGAGAGCGATGGCAGCGGGTACGACACGCTGCGACGTCTCGAATACAACGTGAAGTTGAAGCGAGTCGCGGCGCCCGCCACTCGCGGTGGCGCGCGAGCGCGTGTCCCCAAAGCCGCCGCCGCGCTGCCCAAGACCGCGGGCATCGCACGTGGCACCGAATTGAAACTACCGTACCGCGGCGCCATCGAGGAAATCGTTACCGACCCGCAGCGCGCAGGGGCGCTGGTGCGGGTGGCTGGCTGGACCGAGCCTCCGAGCTACTACAGCGTCGATGGCAAGACCGGCGCCCTTGCACTTACCGGGCTGCTTCCGCGTTCCGGCGCGGATTGGAGCGCATACGCCGCCACCGATGTGACGGTGAAGAGCCATGACGGCGTCGAGCGTTCCGGTCACGATAATCAGCGCCAGGAACGTCGCGCGCGACGGCAGCGCGCCGTTGCTGCTCGAAGCATATGGTGCGTATGGCGTGAGCCAGGCGCCCCAGTTCTGGCCATCGCTTGCCGTTTGGCTGGAACGCGGTGGCGTCTATGCGGTTGCCCACGTGCGCGGCGGCGGTGAACTGGGCGACGCATGGCATCGCGCCGGATACCGCGGGACCAAGTCCAACTCCTGGCGCGACGTGATTGCCGCGGCACAATGGCTGATCGGCGAGCGCTGGACCGCGCCGAACCGGCTTGCGCTCATTGGCGGCAGCGCCGGCGGCCTGACCGTGAGCAACGCGATGATCGAGCGCCCGGACCTGTTCGCTGCGATGGTCAGCCAGTCCGGATTCCACGACACGGTGCGCAGCGAAACGGGCGCGGCCGGACCCGCTAACGTGCCGGAATTCGGCACCGTGACGACCGAAGACGGCCTGGCGGATCTGCTGGCGATGAGCAGCTACGCGCGCGCCGCGGAAGGCGTCGCCTATCCGGCGGCGCTGCTGACGATCGGCTTTCGCGATGCTCGGGTGGACCCGTGGGATCCCGGGAAGATGGCAGCAAGGTTGCAGGCAATCAGCGCGTCGCTCGGCGAACAGGGCAATCCGGTGCTGTTGCGCGTCAATTTCGACGCCGGTCACGGCACCAGTTCCGCGCACACTTCAGACGAGACCACCGACCTGTTCGCGTTCCTGCTATGGCGGACCGGCGCTCCGGATTTTGCGTTGCCCTGATCGCCACTTTAGACGGGCGGTGTCTTCCAATGCGGCGGCGTGGTCCGGTCGAAATTCGGCAATGCCTCGATCCGCTTCTTCCAGGCAAGCAGTTCCGGCGTGAGCATTCCCGCCGCGTCGAGATCGGGCAATTTCATCTCGGCGCGCCACAGCCCTGCAACCATTGGATAGAGCGTGAAGTCCGCCGCGGAAAGCGGTCCGGCCAGAAAATCGCCCTTCATCGCTCGCGTGAACAGCGCCGCTTCATCCACGACCGCCTTGCGGCCCGCCGCGATCTTGTCGGCTTCGCGCTCCTCCGGCTTGATCCAGAACGCCTGCGTCGACACCTGGCTGGTGGCCTGGTAGAAGTAGTTGTCGATTTCCTCGATGAGCCTGCGCACCAGCGCACGTTGCCGGGCGTCGCCTGGAAACAGCGGTGCGCCTCGCCCAGGATAGGCCTCGTCCAAGTATTCGACGATCGCATTCGATTCGTAGAGCACGAAGTCGCCGTCGACCAGCACCGGCACTTGATGGCGGGGATTCAACGCAATGAATTCCGGCTTCATTGTGTCGCCCGCCGAAAACGACAACATCTTCAGCTCGTAGGGAAGCGCCTTGTGCTCAAGCGCCAGTTGCACTCGCCAGGCGAACGGCGAACCCGATCCTGCATACAGCGTCAAAGCCATGCGTTTGCTCCCGATCGCTTGTTGTTGAGGATGATCATTTTTGCGCGCTGCCCATCGAGCCACGCATGGCCTCGAGCGACGCTTTCTGCAATTCCATCGTCTTGATGCTCATCTGCATCATCGACACGCTCATCGTAAGCCAGTTCTCGATGATTCGAAGCTCGGCGATCTTGCGGTCGATTTCCGCCGGGTCGAGCGCCGCGAACATCGCCGCCGGATTCGGAAACGGCATCGCGCCAGGCGTCGCCGGCGCGGCCGCGGCCGGCATCCCGAAACCGGGCATCGTCACGCCGAGCGGGTTCCACATCTTTTGCATGAACTCCATCGCGTCCTGCGGTGAGAATGGGGTTCCGCCCCCTCCGGCGGCCGGACCCGGGTTTTTCTTGTCGCCGCTCATGGTTCCTCCTGTCGTGGGACTGCCGCGGGGCGTTTCGCCTCATTTGTTAATATTCCCCCATGGCGGATATTGGCGCAACCATGCACGCCCGACTCAGGACAATCGTCGGCGACGCCAATGTGCTTTCCGCGGTCGAAGACGTGGCACCCTACCTCACCGATTGGCGCGACCGCTTTCACGGTGCGGCGCTCGCCGTCGTCAGGCCGGCGAACACAGTACGAAGTCGCAGCGGTCGTGACGCTGTGCGCGGAACATCGTGTCGGCATCGTGCCGCAAGGCGGCAACACCGGAATGTGCGGTGGCGCGACGCCCCATCCGACGGGCACCGAAATCGTGCTCTCGCTTGCGCGCATGAACCGCATTCGCGAGTTGGACGTGGCCAATGCGACGATTACCGCGGAAGCGGGCGTCCCGCTGACCGCCGTCCAGCACGCGGCCGCGGACGCCGGCCTCATGTTCCCGCTGTCATTGGCCTCTGAAGGCAGCTGCACGATCGGCGGCAACGTATCGACCAACGCCGGAGGAACGGCAGTGCTTCGTTTCGGCAATGCCCGCGACCTCACGCTGGGCGTCGAGGTCGTGCTCGCCGATGGCCGCATCTGGAACGGGCTGCGCGGCTTGCGCAAAGACAACACCGGCTACGACCTGAAGCAGCTCTTCATCGGCGGCGAAGGCACGCTGGGCATCGTTACCGCGGCGACGTTGAAGCTTTTTCCCGCCCCGCGGATGCGGACCACCGCGTTGTGCGCAGTTCCCTCCGTAAGTGCAGCCGTCGACCTGCTGGCACTTTTCAGGGCGTCGCTCGGCGATCGCCTGACCGGTTTCGAACTGATCAGTGGATTCGCGCTGGCGTTGTCGCTGAAGCACCATGCGGCAGTTCCCGATCCGCTGCCCGGCCACCCATGGTATGTGCTGGTGCAGGCCGACGACAGCGCAGTCGACACCGCGCTGGTGCCGCTACTCGAAGGCGCGCTGGAGTCCGCCGTGGACAGCGCGCTTGTGATGGACGCCGTTGTAGCGCAGTCGGTCGAGCAGGCCGGCGAAACTGTGGTCGCTGCGCGAGAACATCAGCGAAGCGCAGCGACGGGAAGGCCCCAACATCAAGCACGATATTTCGCTGCCCGTGTCCGGCATTCCGGCGTTCCTGGCCGAATGCGACGCCGCCCTCGACGCCGCGTTCCCGAACTCGCGATTGGTCGTCTTCGGCCATCTGGGCGACGGTAACCTCCACTACAACCTGTCGGCGCCGGAAGGCGTCGCGGCGGACGCGTTCCTGGCGAATGCCGCCGAAGTCAACCGGATCGTCCACGATTGCGTCGCGCGCCGGCGCGGAAGCTTCAGCGCGGAGCATGGCGTGGGACAATTGAAGCGGACCGAACTCGCGCGCTACAAGTCCGCCGTGGAACTCGAGCTGATGCGCGCGGTGAAGGCTGCCATCGATCCGGGCAACCTCATGAATCCCGGCAAGATCCTGTAAAAGGGCCTATGGGCAAAGTCATATTTTGGCTGGTCGTCGTGTTTGCGGTGTTGTTCGCACTGCGGCTGTTCAACTCGGCGAAGCTGCGCAACCGGCGCGACAGCGAATCCGGGCACGCGAATTCGCGCACGCCGCCGGCCACGCCGATGATTCGGTGCGTGGAGTGCGGGGTCTTCCTTCCGGCGCCCGATGCCACGACTACGCCCGACGGCTATCGGTGTGGTGATCCAGCCTGTCCCAACCGCAAGCGCACGTCTGTCTGACGGCGCGGGTCTTCCCCAAAGCCGAGCCCATGCAGCCCGCCCCCGCAATTCCACCGTTCGAGCCGCCACCGCTGCCGCGTGTCCCTCAGCGACTCGGGCCGGCGCATCCTGTGGATCGTCAGTCTGTATCGCGCGGTGTGCGCCGCCTTTCTGCTGGGAACGGCGCTGCTGATCGACCCCAAGCTCCTCAACATCGCCACGCCCAACGCTTTCATCACCGGCGTCGGCCTGTATTTTCTGTTTGGATTGGCATCGTTCTGGTGGGTCCAGCAGGAGCGGCTGCCGATGCCGCTGCCGCACATGCTGTTCGGGCTGCTCTTCGGCGACGTGTTCTTCCTCGGCCTCATCATGTTCGCCGGCGGCGGCTTCGGCGCGCCGCTGCCGATCCTGCTGTTCCCGCAGCTCGCCGCGGCGGGGTGGTTGCTGCGCCAGGAGACAGCATTCTTCCAGGCAGGATTCGCATCGATCGCGTTGCTCGGCCTCGATGCGTTCCGCGTATGGAACGGTCAGGCGGGCGGCGCGCAATTGTTCCAGACCGGGATCATCGGATTCGGCTATTTCACCACCGTCGGCATTGCCGTCGCGCTCGGCCGGTACACGAAGCAATCCGAGGACCTGGCGGCGCAGCGGGGCATCGACGTCGCCAATCTCGAGCAGGTCAACCGACTCATCATCCAGGACATGCAGGACGGCGTGCTGGTGGTCGACTTGAACGGCATCGTCCGCGGCCACAATGCGCAGGTGACCCGACTTCTGGGCGGCTTCGGCCGGATGCGCGGCGGCATGCGCCTGGCCGAGTTCAGCACCACGCTGCACGACTACTGGCGGCGCTGGCAGGAGGACTTCAGCGAGACGCTCGAACCGTTCAAGGTGGACGCGACGCAGCGGCTGCTGCGCGTGCGCCTCGTGCGCATCGGGTCGGGCCTCAACGGCGGCACGCTGATCTACCTCGAAGACCTGGGGCGGGCCCAGACGGAAGCACAGCAGATGAAGCTCGCCGCGATGGGCCGGCTGACTGCGTCGATCGCGCACGAGGTTCGCAATCCGTTGTCGGCGATCAATCAGGCGGCGCAGTTGCTGGAGGAGGATGGTGCGGTGGCGCCCGAAGGCTCGCGGCTGCTGGGGATGATCCGCAACAACGCCAAGCGCATCGACCGCATCGTCGGCGAAGTGCTGCAGTTGAACCGGCGCGATCGCCAGCAGCCTGAAGTGGTGAATTTCGCCGAATTCATGCACTCGCTGATCGAGGAGATCGTGCCGGCGGAAAACATGCCCGCGGGCGGCGTATCGATGCAGATTCCCGACGACCTCCTCATCATCTTCGACCGTGGGCACCTGAACCAGATCGTATGGAACCTCGTGCGCAACGCGTGGCAGCATTGCCAGAAGAAGGAGGCCAGCATCCGCATCGTGGCGCGCGCCGGCTACATGGGCGATGCGGTGATTTGCGAACTGAACGATGACGGCCCCGGTATTCCGGCGGAGCTGCGGCCACAGATCTTCGAGCCCTTTTTCACGACGCGGCCGGGCGGTACCGGCCTCGGCCTGTACATTGCGCGGGAGCTGGCCGACGCGAACGGCGCCGCGCTCGAGCTGCTGCCCAAGGGGCCGGGCGCGTATTTCCGGATGACGTTGAAGCGGGCTCTGACGCCGGGACAGCCGGCCTGATGCCTTTGAAGGATGTGAGGGAGAAGAGACATGGCAAGAAAAATACGCGGCCAACCCAGGATCCTGGTCGTCGACGACGAACCGGACCTGCTCGAGTTGCTGGAGCTGACGCTGTCGCGAATGGGGCTGGACACGGTTTGCGCGCAGACCGTCGGCGAAGCGGTGCAACTGCTCGACAAGGAGCCCTTCGACCTATGCCTCACCGACATGCGCCTTCCGGACGGTGAGGGGCTGCGCGTCGTCGAGCACATCACGCAAAAAGGCCTCGACGTCCCGGTCGCGGTGATCACCGCCTTCGGCAGCGCAGAAAACGCGGTCGCCGCGCTCAAGGCCGGCGCGTTTGACTATCTGGCGAAGCCGGTGGCGCTGGAACAATTGCGCGCGCTCGTGAAACAGGCGCTAAAGGTGCCGGAGAAGACGCTGCCGGCAAGTTCCTATCGGCTGCTCGGCGAGTCCCCGGCAATCGAGCAGGTCCGCGGGCTCATCGAACGCTTGGCGAAGAGCCAGGCTCCGGTCTTCGTCAACGGCGAGTCGGGAAGCGGCAAGGAGCTCGCGGCGCGGACGATTCACTTGAATGGCCCGCGCGGCGAACAGCCGTTTGTCGCGGTGAATTGCGGCGCGATCCCCGAAAACCTGATGGAGAGCGAATTCTTCGGCTACCGCAAGGGCGCGTTCACCGGCGCCGAGGCAGATCGCGACGGCTTCTTCCAGGCCGCCAACGGAGGCACGCTGTTCTTGGACGAGGTCGCCGATCTGCCGCTGGCCATGCAGGTCAAGCTGCTGCGCGCGATCCAGGAAAAGAAGGTGCGCAAAGTGGGCGCCACGCAGGAGGATCCGGTCGACGTGCGCATCATCAGCGCCACGCACAAGAAGCTTGCCGGATTGGTGGAGTCAGGTGACTTCCGGCAGGATCTTTACTACCGGCTGCACGTCATCGAGTTGGCGATGCCCAGCTTGCGCGAAATGCGCGAAGACATCCCGCTCATCGCCAACGCGATCCTCACCAAGCTTTCGCGCGGCGTGGTGGCGCAACTCGACCAGGAAGCAATCGTCGCTTTGGAGCGATATCCGTTCCCGGGCAACGTGCGCGAACTCGAGAACATCCTGGAGCGTGGCCTTTCGCTCGCGGCCGACCCGCAGCACATTTCGGCGGAAGACCTGCACCTGACGCCGCTGGCGGAAGAATCGGATGCCGCGGTGCCCCCCGGCGACAAGTGGCCGCTTCAGGATTACCTGGACCGCGTCGAACGCGCAGCGATCAACGAGGCGCTGGAGAAGACGCGCTATAACCGCACGGCGGCGGCAAAACTTCTCGGCATCACGTTCCGCGCCATGCGCTACCGGATGGAGCGTTTGGGCATCAAATAGCCCCCCGCTCCCGTTTCCCTCTGGAATTGATCGCATCGCGGAGAGAATGCCATGAAATTTCTATCGCTGCTTGCGGTGTCGAGCTTCGCAATGATCGTCGCTTCGCAAGTTCAAGCGCAACAAGTTGTTCCTGAAGGTTGCTTCAAGGATCACCTCTCCGGCAAGACCAGCTGTCCTCCGTTGGGCGGCGAACTCGTCGTGACCCTCTCTGGCCAAGCTGTATGCGGTAAGGGACGCTGCGTGCGCGACTTGTTCGGCAAGGTGACTTGTTCTGCTCTGCCCGGAGGCCAAGTCACGCTGGAGGTTAGCGGCAAGATCATGTGTGCAGGCAGCTGTGAAGAAGCCTCTGCGTCGAATTGCCAGGAAATGAAATGAATTCTGGACCGTAACGGAATGCCTCAATTCGCCTCGGACCGTAGATTCCACAGATACTCTGCGTGTTCTGCTGGGTCGTCCGCCGCCGCAATCGGCCCGATTGCGCCGCACACGGAGTCATTTTGCCGAAGCTGAAGGAGCCGCGGGCGATTGCTAGGGCGATTTTCGACAGCCCGCTCAAGCTGCTTCGCCTTGCCGAAGATCGCGAGCAAGACCTTCAGTACAAACTGGCTTGGTGTGCCGACGACATTTGGATCCCAGTATTCGATTTTGCGGTCGCCATCAATTCGCTTCGCGATTGGGCCGGGATAACCTGGCCGGACACGGTAGCCGCCTCGCAATGGATGGTGTTGCGCAGGAAGCAAATGCCTTGTGGCAAGGGTTCTTTGCCACGCACGGCCTCTACGACTAGGGCGCGGTTACTCCAAATCGAACCTCCTGAGCAGGTGGACATCATGGCCAATGCGCAAGTAAACGTACTCGCGGCTCTGGTGACCAATGGGCAACGGCTCGTCGCAATGAGCGGCATCGGCCTTCACGTCTTTACAACCGCAACTGCATACCAACTGGCCGATCCTGGTATGGGGCGGTATTTTCTGGCTGTGGCGGCTTTTGCGTATCCGGTAATTGCGGAGGGGGTCGTTGCGTATTACGCGTGGCAGGCCACGGGATCCAAGATCAATGGCTACTCGATTTGGCTGCTTGCCTGGATCCTTCTCCTGTTGATTGTTTTTGGCCTCGCCGCCATTCACAAACGGCTTCAAAAGAATTGACACGTCGCAATGCGTCCAATACCTACCCGCGTGATGCAACCGCTGCCGAGCGGAAATTGCCCCCAATGATTACTTACTCTGCAATGCTATCCAACATTGCTGATTTTTGTGGATCCGCACTGCAAGTGGCCCTGCAGCATCTGGATCCTCCGGGCGCCGGGAGAACTGCGTGTGTACGCCGACGCGCCGAGAACTGCGTGTGTACGCCGACTGCTCCGCAGTCGGATCAGCCGAGGAACCGTTGCACTGCCAGCACCGTGCCAGCCAGGAACACGGCTTCGAAACCGAGCAGCGCGAACGCGCGCGCGCCAACCCTTTTCATTTCGAGCGGTGAGGTCTTGAGACCGACGGCGGCGATCGCGACGACCAGGCAACCACGGGCGACATCGTTGAGTGCGTCGCCGATCGGCTTGGGGATGAGCCCGAGGCTGCCCACGATCACCAAACCAACGAACGCGAGCAGGAACGGCGGCAGCAGCGGATCGCCGGTGGAGGTTTCCCCCTTGCCTTGCAGGCGATGGCGCACCGCGAGCGAAATCACCGTCACCACCGGCAGCAGCATTGCCACCCGCAGCAACTTGGTCAGGACCGCGTAATCGCCAACCTCGGGCGAGATGCTGTAACCGGCTCCCACCACCTGCGCCACGTCGTGGATCGTCCCGCCCAGGAAGACCCCGGTTTGCTGTGCATCGAGGCCGATCATGTTCGCGAGCACCGGGTAGACAATCATCGCCAGCGTCGACAGCACGGTCACGCCGGCAATGGTGAAGACCAGTTCGCGTTCGGAGCGTTCGTCGCGCGGCAGGATCGTCGCGATCGCGATAGCCGCCGACGCGCCGCAGATTGCCGTAGCGCCACCGGTGAGGACACCAAGCCGGCGCGAGAGCCCGAGAGCTTTCGCGGCGCCGAACCCGAATATGATGGTCAGGACGACCCCGGCGACCATGAGCCCGCCATTGAGCCAGCCAAGCCCGCCGATCTGTTCGAACGTGATCCGCGCGCCCAGCAGCGCCACGCCCACACGCAGGATTCGTCGCGCGGCAATATCGACGCCTGGCTTGGCCCGGCCTTCGGTCGCCACCGAATTGAGCGCCATGCCAAGCAGCAGCGCGTAGAGAAGCGTCGGCCCGCCGCGATGATCGGCAATGAACGTCGCCGCCACGGCGATAACCACGCTCATGAGCACGCCGGGCCAGCCTTGGGTGAACTCTCCGCGCCAGCGGGACACGAAAACCGGTATCGAGGCGAATGAGGATCGCATTGTCACTTCGCTTTCGCTTTCGCTTTCGCTCGCTTTCGTTCCCACTCGCGTCCGCACATCAGGCCTGGCCGGTGCGATGGTCCGGCAACTCTACCAGCTCGGCGATGAACTGCCTGGCCCGAGGCCACTCGCCAAATCCTGCCGCCGGATTGAGGTGACCCACCGCACCCACGTCGACCAGGCGACTTCCCCAGGCTAGCGCAAGTGTTGCAACGCGATCAAAGCGCCCCAGCGGATCGTTGGTGCTCGCCGCTACGATGGCAGGAAACGGCAAAGGCGCCAGCGGCGTCGGCAGCCAGCCGTTCTCGCGCAGCACGTCTTGCGTGGGATAACCTGCGGGCAAAGGCGACTCGAAATCGGGGGGTGCCGCCAGAAGCGCTCCCCGTATCGCGCGGCGATGCCGACGCGCCCAGTGGACGACGATCATGACCCCCGCGCTGTGAGCAACGAGGACGACAGGTCCCTCAATCGCAGCAAGCGACTGGTCGAGGAGCGTAACCCACGCGGCACAGGACAGCTTATCGCGCTCCATGCGCGGTACCGTCACGGCCTCGGGCAATTGCTGCGCGAGAATCGTCTGCCAGTGATCCGGCACGTGATCCCGCAAGCCGGGGACGATGACTAACGTCGGCGCAATGCGATTCAATTCGTTCAACGCAGCACCGCGGTTTTCGTCAGTGTGCAGTTGCCACCGCCGGCGCCGACGCCGCGGCCAGATTCGCCCGGATCACCTTCTTGTCGAGCTTGCCGACGCTGGTCTTGGGAATGGCATCGACAAAGTGGACCTGGTCGGGAACTGCATACCGCGAGATCTCGCCACGTTCCGCGTGTTCCGCGACGTGGCGGCGGATCGCTTCCGCCGAAGGAGCGGCGCTCCCGCTCTTGGCCACGACGAGCGCAACCGGCCGCTCGCCCCACTTGTCGTCCGGCACGCCGACGACCGCGACCTCGGCGACTCCGGGAGCGCGCAGGATGATGTCCTCCAAGTCGAGCGATGACACCCATTCGCCGCCGGTCTTCAGCACGTCCTTGATCCGGTCGACGATCTTGAGGTATCCGTAGCTGTCGAGGGTGCCGACGTCGCCGGTGTGCAGCCAGCCGCCCTGCCACAGTTCCTCGGACCGCTTGGGTTCGCCGAGATAACCCTGCGTAAGCCACGGCGCGCGCACGACGACCTCACCCTGGCTCGCCCCGTCATGCGCGACGTCGTTCATGTCGGCGTCGACGATGCGCAACTGCACGAACGGAATCGGTCGCCCCGCCTTGCATCGGTACGGCAGGCTCCGCTCGGCATCCCAATCGCGCATGGCCGGCATGAGGTGCGCGAGCGTGAGGATCGGGCAGGTCTCCGACATGCCATATCCGGCGATGATGTCGACGCCACGCGCGACGGCCGCGCGCGCGAGCGGCACCGGCAGCGCCGAGCCACCAATGATGACCTTCCAGGCGGAAAGATCGACGCCGTCGACCGCCGGGCTGCCCAGCATCATTTGCAAAATCGTCGGCACGCAATGCGAGAAAGTGACCCGTTCGCGGGCGATGAGGCGAAGCAGCGCATCCGGTACATAGCGGCCCGGGTAGACCTGCTTGACACCCAGCATCGTCGCGACGTACGGCAGGCCCCAGGCGTGCACATGGAACATCGGCGTGATCGGCATATAGACGTCGCCCGGTCCGAGAGTCGCATGCGGCGCATGCGCCAGCGCGTAGCTCACGCCCATCGTGTGCAGCACGAGTTGGCGATGGCTGTAATAGACGGCTTTGGGCAGGCCGGTCGTGCCGGTGGTGTAGAAAGTGGTTGCGCGCGTGTCCTCGTCGAGCGCCGGGAACGCGTACTCGTCGGACGCGTGGCCGAGCATCACTTCGTACTCCGCGGCGAACTCGATCGCGCTCTGCGGCGGCGGCGCCGCACCGTCGTCGATCATCACGAACCTGACACCCGGCCGGATCCGATCGTGGATCGCGGACAGCAGCGGCAGGAATTCCGTATTGACGAGAATTACATCGTCGGCCGCATGATTGATCGTGTACAGCACCTGCTCCGGCGAGATGCGGACATTCACCGTGTGCAGTACGGCGCCCATCATCGGCACCGCGAAGAAGCACTCGAGATAGCGGTGGCTGTCCCAGTCCATGATCGCGACCGTCGAGCCGCGGGTCACGCCCAGCGCGGCGAGGCCCGACGCCAGCTGGCGCACGCGCTCGGCGAGTGTCGCGTACGTATAGCGCATGCGGTCGCCATAGACAATTTCCTGCGTCGGCGCCTTCGCAACGCCTTGCTCCAGGATCTGCCCGATGGACAGCGGCGAATCGTGCGCCGACGGGGTCCGCGTAATAGTGTTCATTGAAGCTTCCTTGAATGTGAGGCTTGGGCGTCAGGCCAGCACCGGCTGCTCATTCCGCGCCCGGCGCTTGCGGGCCACGGTCGTCGGCAGCAGGAAATGCGACAGTGCGGGGATCAGCACCAGCGCGCCGATCATGTTCCACACGAACATGAACGTCAGCAGGATCCCCATGTCGGCCTGGAACTTGATCGGCGAGAATGCCCACGTGATGACGCCAGCGGCGAGCGTGACCCCGACCAGCGCGACCACCTTGCCCGTGAACTGGACCGCCTTCTTGTACGCATCTTTCAGCTGGAATGCCCGCGCGCTGCTGCGCGAGCTGAACGGACAGCAGGTAGAGCGCGTAGTCGACGCCGATGCCGACGCCGAGCGCGATAACGGGAAGCGTCGCCACCTTGACCCCAATCCCGAGTACGACCATCAGCGCTTCGCAGAGAATCGACGTCAGCATCAGCGGGACGACCGCCACGACGACCGCGCGCCAGCTGCGGAACGTGATGAAGCAGAGCAGGATCACCGCGCCGTAGACGTAAAGGAGCATCGTGCGGTTCGCGTCCTTGACGACGAGATTCGTCGCGGCCTCGATGCCGGCGCTGCCGGCGGCGAGCAGGAACTGTCTGTCCTTGTCGCTGTGCTGTTCGGCGAAGTCCGCGGCGGCCTGCACCACCCGGTCAAGCGTGTCGGCCTTGTGATCGGCCAGATAGGCGATCACGGGCATGACCGAACACTCGGTGTTGAACAGGTCCGGATTGTTGACGGACGCCTGTTGCGCCGCATAGTTCAGCACGTCCTGATTGCGGTTGATCGTCAGCCACTTGGGGTTTCCCTCGAATGAGCCCGCGGTGATCTGCCGCGTGGCGTCGGCGAGCGAGACCGTGGTCTGCACGCCGGGCACCTGTTTCAGTGTCCATGCCAATCGGTCCGCCTCGACCAGCGTCTCGTACTTGAGGCAACCCTCTTTGCCGGTGCGGACGATCACCGCGAACTGATCCGAGGACAGCGCGTAGTTGGCGGTGATGAAGGCATTGTCGCGGTTGTAGCGCGAATTGCGGACGCAGTTCCGGCGCGCCCGGGTCCAGGTCGCCGACTTTCAAATGAAGGCTCACCGCGAAGCCGGCGATGGCAAGTCCGGCCGCAACCCCGACGGCGGCGAGCGCCCAGCGGCGCGTCGTGAAGCGGTCGAGCAACAGCCACAACCGGCCGAGACCCTTGCCACGCCGCTCCTCCTTGTCCTCGCGCAGGCTGCGCTGGGCTGCCTTCGCGCTGACGCCGCTGTACGACAGCAAGACGGGAAGCAACAAGCAGGTTGGTGAAGATCAACACGGCGACACCGATGCTCGCCGTCAGCGCGAGTTCCTTGATGACCGGTATGTCGATGACCATCAGCACGGCGAACCCGACGGCATCGGCGAGCAGCGCCGTCAGCCCCGCCAGGAACAGCCGGCGGAACGTGTAACGCGCTGCGACGAGCTTGTGCGTGCCGCGGCCCACGTCCTGCATGATGCCGTTCATCTTCTGCGC
Source organism: uncultured beta proteobacterium (assembly GCA_963742145.1). GTDB lineage: Bacteria > Pseudomonadota > Gammaproteobacteria > Burkholderiales > Casimicrobiaceae > VBCG01. Next base: position 650,016 of record CAVUKS010000002.1, on the reverse strand, counting down.
ACCGTGCGACACGCCGATCGCGAACACGAGGAACGGCACCAGGATCGAGAACGGATCGAGCTCGAAGCCCGCGAGCGCGACCAGCCCCAATTGCCAGATTACGGCGACCAGCGAGCAGGCGACGACCAGCGCCGTGCTGCGCACGCAGCGGGTGTAGGCATAGATGACGGCAGTGACGATGACGGCGGCGATGCCGAAGAACATCATCACCTTGAACAGCCCATCGATGAGCTCGCCGATCAGCTTCGCGAAACCGATGACGTGGATCCGGATGTTCGGCGTCGCTTTGCCGGCCGCTGCGGCGTTGCCTTCGCTGGAAACCTCGTACTTCGCGCGAATCTTCTCCTCCAGTACTTGCGACAGCCCGTGGTAGTCGATCCGCTTGCCGGTGCCGGGCTCCTTTTCGAGCAGCGGCACGAAGATCATGCTCGATTTGAAGTTCGTTGCAACGAGGCTGCCGACGATCCCCGAGCGCGCGATGTTCTGCTTCAGCTGCTCGACGCTTTGCGGCGAACCGTTGTACGAGTCCGGCATCACCGGCCCGCCGCGGAAACCCTCCTCGGTGACTTCGGTCCAGCGCACGCCGGGCGCCCACAGCGACTTCACCCACGCGCGGTCCACTCCCGGCGTCAGGACCAGCTCGTCGTTGACCTGCTTCAGTACTTCGATATACGCGGGATCGAAGACGTCGCCGTCGACGTTCTCGACCACGACGCGCAGCGCATTCCCCAGCCCGCGCAGGTCCTTCTGGTACGTGAGGTAATTCTTGATGTACGGCTGGCTCTGCGGAATCATCCTTTCAAAACTCGCGTTCAGCACGAGCCGGGTGGCCGCAGCGTAGCCGAGCAGTAGCGGTAGCGATGGCGCAGACGACGACCAGCGCCAGCCGGTGGTTGAACACCAGCCGTTCGAGCCAGTTGCCCGAGTTCCGGTCGAAAGTGGCGAGATCCCGCACGATGGGCATCGGGTCGTCGGTGATAGGGATGGCTGTCACGATCTGGTTTCCTTGGCGGTCGCCGAATCAGGGCGCCGTGGAGTCCGTAACGGCCACGCCGCGCGGGCCGACGAGCACGAGTCGTGCGTCGCCGATTTCCGCGAGGCCGGTGACCGGCATCGACTGTTTGAGCACGACTTTGCGGAACGAGCGCCCGCCGTCGAGGGTAGACGCCACGCGCCCGCCCGCGTCGGCGAGCAGCAGCGTGCCGTCAGCGAGGCGCGTCGCGCCGACGATCGTCGCGACCAGCCCGGCGTCCGCTTTCGTCCATGTCGCTCCGGCGTCGTCGCTGCGGTAGACATTGCCGCGGAGGCCGAACGCGACGACGGCCTTCCCAGCGGCCGCGACGCCGAAGAAGCTGCCGTTGTACGGAACCGCGAGTGCCTTGAAGCGCTGTGCCGCGGTGTCGAGTTTCAGCACCAGCCCGCCTTCACCGGCGATATAGAGATCATCGCCGGCCGGGCGGATCGCATAGAGATTGAAAAACTTGGGGTTGTCCACGCGGTCGAACCACGGTTCCCAGGTCTTGCCGCCGTCATTGGTGCGGAAAATGAAGTTGTACGCACCGACGACGTAGCCGTTCATGGCGTCGGCAAACCACACGTCGAGAAACGGCTTGTCGGCGCCCTGCTCCTTGTAGCGCCGCGCCTCGGCCAGCAGCGCCTTCGCGTCGGCGGAGGCCGGCGCGGCCCTGGCCTTCGCTTCCATCGCCGCGAGCAGCAGGTCGTTCGCCTTGCGACCGTCGAGCTGCACTCGCCAGCTCTCGCCGCCGTTGGCGCTGTGAAGCACGACGCCGTCGTGGCCGACCGCCCATCCGTGCTCACTGTCGGCGAAGAAAACGGCGGTCAAGTCCGAGCTGACCGGCACCGGCGCCTGTTTCCAGTTCTTTCCGCCGTCGCTCGAGACGACGATGTGTCCGCGCTGTCCGACGGCAACCAGCCGGCCGCCCGCCTTCGCGACCGCTTGCAGCAACGACTTGCCCGCGAGCGGCGAAGACTGCGCCGGCGTGTCGAGCACGTCGGCGAACGCCGCGCCCTGTACAGGCACGGCGAGCGACAGTGGCGAGCGCGGCGAAGCCGGCGGCTGCAAAGGTGCGGAAGGTCATCATGATGTCGAAGGTCCAGCCTGGTCATGCCGGCAAGGCGCTCGTGGCGCGCCCTGCCGGTTGACCGGCATGTATTGCAATGTTGTAGCGAGTTAGCGCAATCCAGCGCCGGCCAATGCCTCGGGCGACCAGGCGCTATCTCTCGGCAGCTCGGTCATGTACTTGAGGCCGTTGTGCGGACCGAACAGTCCGGTGATGTTGTACGCACCGGAATTGAAGTCGTAGATTGCGAACGTGTCGCCGAACGGCGCCTGCGCGTCGTAGCTGTACGACTGGAACGCGAAGCTCGACCGATACAGCTTTCCGTTGGCGTCGTACTGGTCGGACGCGACCGCCATCCAGCTATCCTCGTCGAGGAAGAACACCCGCTTGGTGTAGATGTGGCGCTTGCCCGGCTTGAGCGTCGCCTCGACGACCCAGACGCGGTGCAGTTCCCAGCGCACGAGGTCCGGATTGATGTGGTTGGGCTTCGTGATGTCGGCGGTTTCCTTGTGATAGGTCAGCCGGTAGCTGCTGTACGGAACGTACATCTCCTTCTTGCCGACGAGCTTCCAGTCGAAGCGGTCGATCGCGCCCTGGAACACGGACACGTCGTCCCACGTCCCTGCGCCCGCGGCGCCCGGGTTCGGCGTGTCGCAGCAAAGGTCCGGCGCGAGCTTCACGCGGCGCTGTCCCGGCAGGTACTGCCATGCGCGGCGCGGCTGCTTCAGCGGGTTGACCGCATCGACGATGATGACCGCCTCGCCGTTGCGTCGGGCGGGGCCGACGTAGAGCAGCTTGCTGTAGAAATACGGCTCCGCGGCGCTCAGCACGCCCGACTTCTTCGGGTCGTAGATCGGCCATGCCCAGAACGCGTCGGCGGTCACCGCCAGCGTCGCGACACCGGCCGAGTCGACGTTGTAGTTGCTGTAGCGCGGGCCGTCGTAGCCCAGGCCGCTGTAGCGCAGCAGGTGATTCCAGATCGCCTCGGATCCGGTCTTGGGCATCGGGAACGGATAGCCGGGCAGGACGTTCTCCAGCGCAACGCCGTCATCGACGGTCTTTGCGCCGGTCGCGTTCTTGAGCGCGTTGTCGAGGATCCGCTGCGGAACCGCGACGGTGCGATGCGTCGGATAGACGTCGACGCGCATCGTCGGGTAGCGCTTGAGCAGTTCCTTCGTGCCTTCGGTGAGCTTGTCGGCCTGCGTCGCGGCGTCCTTGCCGGTGATCGTCAGACGCGGCTTCTCGCTGGCGAACGGGTCCGGCCTCACGGTGGTCCCGGCCTGGAAGCCGGCCGGTGCCTTGATGCCGCCCGTGTATTCGGGAATCGTGCCGTCCTTGTTGCCCGCCTTCTCGGCGCCCACCGGCGTCAGCGTCGTTCCCAACTGCTTGGCCTCGTCGGCCGAGACCGCCGCGAGCGCTGATCCGGCGACCAGCGACGCGATGGCGAATGCCAGTATTGTCTTTCGATGCATGATTGCGTTCCTCCTAGAATGTGGTCTTGAACGTGAGCGAAACCCAGCCGCGGTCGGACAACGCCGCGTTGACGCCGTTGGGAACGCCCATGACGCCACCCGCCGGCGTCAGCCGCGTCGGATCCGTCGAATAATCGCCGTAGTAGCCGGTGTACTTGAGATCGATCCGGTACTTCTGGTAGATGTCTGCCGCGATACCCGCGCTGTAGTTGCCGCCGCCTTCATTGCCGCCGAAGAGCACGGCCGCGTTGCCGGACAGGCCTCCGCTCCAGCTGATCGGCGCCAGCATGTCGACACCCGGGAACACCTGGAACCAGGTCGGCGTGAAGTTCAGCGCGAGCCCGAAGAAGTTCCTGGTCACCTTGTCGATCGCGGTGTAGTTGTCGCGGCCGCGGAACACCGCTTCGTTCTGCGTCACCTTCAGCCACTGCATCCACGTCAGTTCGCCCTGCACCGTCGCCATGTCGAACAGCGCGGTCTTGGGGAAGATGTTGATCGCATTGACGACGCCGTGCATCGTATTGCCGAGCGCGCCCGGCGTGCCGTGGGTCGGAACCGCCGTCGTCGCGATGGCGCCGGGAGTGCTCGCCACCAGCGGCGCCGGAAGCACGATCACCGGGTCGCTGTTGAGCGGCATGTTTTCGCGATAGGACAATTCGGCGCCGACCGAGACGCCGCCGAAATCCTTCGCCAGCGTGACGCCGGCAATGTGGATGTCGTCGCCGTAGGCCAGGCTGTAGGTTCCGAGCTTGCCCCGTTTCGTCAGATCGTCCGGCGTCGTGGCATTCTTGTTCACCACGCAGGCACCCGGCACGGCTGTGCCGCCGATTGCCGTGCAGGTCGCTGCGGGCACGCCGGTCACGGCGCCCAGCGTCGCCACGACCTGCGGCGCGATGTCGGTCGTATTGCGATAGTAGAAGCCCAGCGTTCCATCGAGCCATAGCGGGCTCCACCGCGCGGAAACGCCCCAGTCGCCCAGGCTCGATGAGTAGCGCGACGCCGGCGTCGTGTTCTCGTTCCAGAGGCGAAGGTAGGCGGGCGCGCCCGGAACCAGCGCGGCATACGGGTTGGGACTGAACAGCGTCGAATCGCCGCCGAACTGCAATCCGTCGTTCACCGTCAGGTAGCTGCCGGATTCCGGCACGCGGATCGCCTGCCAGTTGTAGAACCATTGGCCCGGCGACCGACAGTTCCTTGCAGCGGCTGCGCCTGCAGCGTGAGGCCGCCACGCGGCCGGAACAGTTCCTTGGCCTCGGCGCCGGGCGTGGCGAAGCCCTTCCAGACGTCGAGCGAGTTCTGCGAGTAGGACACGCCATGGATGGCGCCGCCCAGCAGCAGGCTGTCGCCCCAGAACACGGTGTGCTGGCCCGCCTTGACGTTGAAGGGTACGTCGACGATGTCGAAGTTCGCGAATCCGAATGCGTCCAGCCATTCGCCCGACGCGCCCTTCGCGTAGCGCTTCGTATAGGGAGACAACACGCCGGCCACCGGCAGTCCGTCGACGAGCGTGTTGGCCGTTGCCGTGTTCGCGTTGTCGAGACTGTTGTAAGCGCTGTCCCACCATCCGGCGCCGCTCACGCGGAAGCCCAGTTTCCTCTTCCAGACGACGTCGAATTCCGACAGTGCGTCGACGCGGTTGGTGACGATGGATCCGTTGCTGAAATTGCGGTCGCCGTCGTCGAAGTTTGGGTTGCCGATGATCTGGCTGTTCTGATCCTGCACGCGCGCGCCCAGGTTGTAGCGAATGGTGTTGTCCCACCGCACCGTGAGGTCCGGATTGCCGGTGTCGATCTCGAATGCGTTTGCGCTGCCCATCGCCGCCGTCAGTGTGGAGGCGACTGCGAGCGCCACCGCCCGCCGCCGGAATGTCGTGCAGCCGATGGCCGCATTTATGTGACGCTGCATGTCTAGCTTCCCATAGAAATTGAAATTCGATTCGTTGTTCACAACCGCCACTTCACCTGGTCTTGCCGTAACCCAATGCGCTCCCGTGCTTTAACGAGACGCAACCTTCTCCGCTGCCCGGTGCTAGCGCGCGGGCCGCTCTATCTGCCGTTCCGAAAACGCCGGGCCTTCAGTCCCGATGCGCTTCGCCGATCAGAATGGAAGGTCGCCGATGATGCCGGCGCGCTCCATCTTGCGATCGCATGGCGGGTAATCCATCACCGCGTAGTGCTGCGTGCTGCGGTTGTCCCACATCGCCACGCTGTTCGGCCGCCACCGGAAGCGCACCTGGTACTCCGGGATGAACGCCTGGCTGATGAGGTAATTGAGTAGCAGCGACGCTCCCGGGCTGTAATCCTGGCCGTAGCGCACGTTCGTCGCCGTGTGATAGTTCGTGAAGTGCGTCGTGAACCCGTTGACGAACAGGACCTTCTCGCCCGTCTCCGGATGCGTGCGAACGACCGGGTGCTCCGCGTCGGGAAACTGCGCCTTGAGCGCGAGGCGCTTCTCGATCGGCATCGCGGCGCCGAAGGAGGCCTCGATGCTGTGTCGAGCGCGCAAGTGCGCGATCTTCGTCTTGACGTCGGCGGGCAGCTTCTCGTAGGCGAGCGCCATGTTCGCCCACATCGTGTCGCCGCCGACCGGCGGACACTCGACGCAGCGCAGAACGCAGCCGAAGGGCGGCTTCTCGCGCCACGTCGCGTCGCGTGTGCCACGCGTTTTCGTAACGGTCGACCGGCGTATCGGCAGACTTGTAGATGCGAACGAGGCCCGGGTGATCAGGATCGCTGCCCAGCGACCGGATGGTCCTCGAGCTCGCCGAAATACCGCGCGAAGGCGACGTGTTCCGCGCGCGTGATGTCCTGGTCGCGGAAGAACAGTACGCGGTGCTTGAGCAGCAGCGCGCGGATCTCCGCGACGAGCCCGGCGTCGCGTGACGCCGCGCCAAGGCTGACGTTGGACAACTCGGCGCCGATGGCGCAGGTCAAGCTGCTCGACCTTGATGGAGCCGCGCGTCGCGATGTGTGCCGCAGCCGGTGCGGTTGTCGTGTCGGTCGTCATGTCCGGTCCTCTCATGCGTCAGATCGCGAAGATCGACGAACCCGTCGTCTTGCGCGATTCGAGGTCGCGGTGCGCCTGCGCCGCGTCCTGCAGTTCGTAGCGCTGGTTGATCTCGATCCTGATCCGGCCGGCGGCGACGTGGCCGAAGAGCTCCTTCGCGAGCGCGTTCTTCTCGACAGGATCGGCGATGTAGTCGGCGAGCGCCGGGCGCGTCACGAAGACGGAGCCCTTCACCGCGAGCTGTGTCGCGTCGATCGGCGGAACCGGGACCCGATGCGGTGCCGACGCAGACGAGCAGGCCGCGGCGCTTGAGCGAGTCGATGGAACCCGCGAAGGTGTCCTTGCCCACGCTGTCGTAGACGACCGAGACGCCGACACCATCGGTGATCTCGCGCACGCGCTTCGCCACGTCCTCGCGTCCGTACAGGATCACGTGGTCGCAGCCGTGCGCGCGCGCGACCGCGGCCTTGGCTTCCGTCGATACCGTGCCGATCACGTTGAGCCCGAGGAATTTCGCCCACTGCGAGACGATGAGGCCCACGCCGCCCGCGGCAGCATGCAGGAGGATCGTGTCGCCGGTGCGCAGCGGCCAGATGCGGCGCAGCAGGTAGGACGAAGTCAGTCCGCGCATCGTCATCGCGGCGGCGGTCTCGCAGGAGATCGCAGGCGGCAGCTTGATCAGCGGTGCCGCGGGAATGATCCGCTCCGTGCTGTACGCGCCGAGCGTGTTGACGAAGCCGGTGTAGGTCACGCGATCGCCCGGTGCGACATTGGTCACGCCGTCGCCGACCGCTTCGACGATGCCGGCGGCTTCGACGCCGATGCCGTTCGGCAGCGGTACTGGATAGAGCCCGCGCGGAAGTACGTGTCCGCGAAGTTGAGGCCGACCGCCACGTGGCGAAGCCGTGCCTGGCCGGGGCCGGGGTTGCCGACGGCGACCTCCTCCCAGCGCAGGACCTCGGGTCCGCCGGCTTCGTGAAATCGGATTGCGTGTGCCATGTTCATCCTCACGCGACCTTGCGCAGGAAGCCCTGCTGCCGGCCCTTGGCGTTCGGAGCAAAGCCGTTTGCGGCCAGCGTCTCTTCCACCGTGTCGTAGAACACGCCGATCTTGCAGATCTCGCGTGCTTCCTTGCCGCTGGCCACGTCGCGGCCGAACTCGCGGGAGATGCGCACCAGCTGCTCGATCTGCTGCACGGTGGTCATCTTCCCGGTACGCGACTGATTCCAGAGGTTGTCCTCGATGCCGCAGCGCACGTGCAGGCCCATCGCGATGCCCATCATGTTGATCGGCAGCACGTTGCGCATGCTGCTCTCGACCGTCAGCATCGATCCGTCGGGGATGGCGCGCAGGAAGTTGGACAGGCTGTAGATCGTGGGCTGGTCCATGCCGCCGCCGATCGCCACCCAGTTCATCACCAGCGGGCCCTTGTAGACGCCGCGCCGGATCAACCGCTCCACGGTCTCGTAGCTGTTGATGTTGTAGAACTGGAAGGCGCTCTGGATGCCGGCAGCGCTCAGGCGGCGGACGTGCTCCTCGACCCAGCTTGGGCTGGAGGGAACGATCATCTCGCGGTAGGCCTGGTAGTTCTGCGGCTCGGCCAGCGACGTGCCGGCGAGGTCGTCGATTTCCATCTGCTCGACGACGTTCATCTGCGTCGTGTTGACGGTGACCGTGACCTGATCCGGCTTCGGATCGAGTTCGGCCAGCATGTGGCGCGTGTCGTCGGACAGCCACTTGGCCTTGGCGCCGTCGGTCTCGGGCGCGAACGAGATCGAGCCGCCGACCTGGATGACCATGTCGGGAACGGCCTTGCGCACGCCGGCGATCAGCTCGTTGAACTTGGAGAGGCGCTTGGAGCCCTTGCCGTCGAGTTCGCGCACGTGCAGGTGCAGCACGGTGGCGCCCGCGTTGTAGCAATCCACTGCCTTCTGGACCTGCGCTTCCATCGTGACGGGAATGTCCTCAGGAAAGTCCGAAGGCACCCACTCGGGGCCGTACGGTGCGGCGGTGATGACGAGCTTTTCCTGGTTTTCGGGGAACAGCGATCCGTCGAGGAAGTTCATGGCAATTACCCTTTGAATTTCGAAGTGAATGGACGTCAGGCCTGGCGTTGCGCGTGCAATTCGAGTTCGTCGAGCAGGATCGGCGCTGCGAGGCACATGCTGTGAATCCCCTGCAGACTCGCGAGCTGCAATACGGCGGTGATCTCCGCTTTCGTCGCCCCCGCCTTCAGCGCGCGTTCGATGTGCCGGCGCACGCCCGGCGCGTACATGTGCGTGCACGAAGCGTCGAGCGCGATGCCGATCAATTCGATCGTCTTTGCGTCGAGCACGCCCGCGACCGCCGGTGCGAGCGCCAGCGCAATCGCCTTCTCCGTCCAGGCGGGATCGAGCTTGGCAAATGGCTCCCAGTCCGGGTTCCAGTTGCCGCTCGCCTTCTTGCGCGGGCGGGCCGCGCGTGCCGCATTGATGGGTTCGATGATCTTCATGGCAGCGATGACTCCGGTTCCGGCGTCAAGCGGGTCGAAAGGTTCTGTTGGTTCGACGTCGAGCTCGGGCTCGACGTCGCCGACGCGCCTGCGGTCGGCTTGGTAAGTCCGCGCCGCCAGCAGGAATACGGCGGCCGCGGCCAGGCAGATCAGCGGCACGACCTCCATCGCGAACTGCAATCCGTACGCATCGGAAAGCATGCCGGCGAGCAGCGGACCGCCCGCGAGCCCGAACAGGTTCCGCATCAGAGACAGCACCGAGGCAGCCGTAGCCCGCAGCGCCGGGTGGATGACGTCGACGACGACGGCGTCGGTCGGGCCGATGCTGCCGGCCATGACAAATCCGCCGGCGACGATCAGCAGGAACTGTGCGTTGCCCGGAGGCAGGCCGACGAAAGCGGCGCACATGAACACCGTGGTCAACACCGCGGCGACCGCCGGCACGATCAGACGGGCGTTCGGAATCCGGGCGCTCAGCGCGTCGGCGAGCCTGCTCCAGATGAGCGCGCCCACGGCCCCGACCAGCACCACGATGCCCGTCCTGAGTCCCGCCTGATCCGTCGCGAGACCGTAGTAGCGGTTGAGATAGCTCGGCAGCCATGCCCAGATCGTCGAGACCACCAGCAGGTTGAGACCGGCGCCAATGCACGTGACCAGCGCCGTGCGCGGCCGCAACAGTTCGGTGACCACGACGCGTGCGGTTAAGCCGCTGGTCATTCGCCGCGGTACGGCTGGAGGGCAACGCAACCGTCTTGTAATCGCGCACGACCAGCAGGAACACGACGCACAGGACGAGCCCGGGAATGCCGACCGCGCCGAATCCCGCCTGCCAGCCCCAACGCTGGGAGATGTATCCGCCGAGCACGACGCCCAGCACCGATCCGATCATTCCGGCCGCAAGGAAGGCACCGATCACGGTGCTGCGCATCCGCGCCGGAAACAGGGTTGCCAGCAACGCGACGCCAACCGTGCCGTACGCCGCCTCGCCCACGCCTACCATCGCTCGCGCGGCCATCAGGTGGCCATAGCTCGCCGCGAACGCGCACGAGATCGTGGCGAGGCTCCACACCATCGCCATCAGGAATACGCTCTTGACGCGGCTCCACCGGTCGGCAAGCAGCGACAGCGGAACCGCGCCGAGCGCGACGGTGATCGAGACGATCGAGACAAGACCGCCCAATTGGCTGTCCGAAAGGTTCCACTGACCCTTGAGGTGGGGAAACATCGACACCACGACCTGGCGGTCGATATAGTCGACCACCATCAGCAGGAACATGACCGCGAACACCGACCACGCGTAGCGGCGCGGCACCGGACGATGGTCGGCCGGGTCGAAGGCAACGTGGCGCGCCGTAAAAGCCATGGGTATTTCTCTCCTCGGTGCGGGGTCGGTGGCGACGCCGCGGTTGTCGAGGCGCTCTTCGGCCTTCGATGCCGTGGATTCTGAGCGCTGGCCCCTTTTTTGGATTAACCTCGCGTGACATAGACTTATCTATCCGGGACAGCTTTGGACTGTCGATGAACGGACTCATTCGCGGCGCCAGCCTCACCCATTACGCCGAAGTCGCGCGGCATGCCGGCCTCGATCCGTCTCGAATGCTGAGCGAATTCGGCGTGCCTTCGCGCTGCCTGAAAGAGCCGGAGCTCAAGGTACCGATCGACGCGGTGCGGCGGCTTCTCGAGGCGTCGGCCGAACGAAGCGGCGTCGAGGGGTTCGGCTTGCTGATGGCCGAGGCGCGCCGGTTGTCGAACCTCGGGCCGCTGGGACTTCTGATCCGCGAACAGCCGACCATGCGGCTCGCGCTCGAGGCACTGGTGCGCTACAGCAACCGCCTCAACGAGGCGCTTTTCCTGACGATCGAGGAGAGCCACGAAGTCGTCGTGCTGCGCGAGGAATTGATCGTCGGCGGTTCCGGATCCGTGCGGCAGTCGACCGAGCTCGCGATCGGCGTGGCCTTCCGGATGCTGCGCACGTTCCTGGGTGCCGAGTGGCGACCGCGACGCGTCTGCTTCGCCCACGACGCACCCACCGACCGCTCCATCCACGAGCGGGTATTCGGGCGCAACGTCGAGTTCGGCCACGACTTCAACGGAATCGTCTGTGCGCGTGGCGATCTCGATGTGGTCAATCCGGACGCCGATCCGGTGGTTGCGCGCCTTGCACGGCAAATGCTGGAGGCCAACCCCGCGAGCAAGACCGCGAACATGTCGACGCGCGTGCGCGAGCTGGTCGTGATGTTGCTCGGCACTGGGACGTGCACGATCGATCGTGTTGCCCAGCACCTGGGCATCGACCGGCGAACGGTCCACCGCCGACTGGCGAATGAGGGCGCCACCTTTTCCGAACTGGTCGAAGCCGTGCGGCTGGAACTCGCGGAGCGATACGTCAAGGATCCGCATCGTCCACTCGCCGAGGTGTCGCTGCTTCTTGGTTTTTCGGCGCCGAGCGGCTTCTCGCGCTGGTATCGCCAGCGATTCAAGAGGACGCCGTCCGAGCAGCGCGCACGCACCGGGCGAAGATGAATTACGATTGGCGCAAACGCACGCCTCTTCTGCTCGCATTGATAGCGACGGCCGCGGGGGCACAAGTCTCGCCGCTCCGCGCGACGCCTGCCGGGCCGAATGCCTCGGCGAGCCAATCGACCCGCAGCATCCTGTTCGACCTGAAGGCTGCAGAGGACCTGCAGCTGCGACAGCAACCTATCTATATGGAGTCGATCACCGTGTTCGGACATGGATCCGAGCCGGCGAAGATGCCGCTCGAACAACGCTTCGCGAATGCGCTCAACGCCCCGGCAGCCGCGGGAGCCGTGGGAATACGCGGGATGGACACGACGCCTTGCCTGTCCATGGCGTCGACGTGGAACAACATTGGAAGCTCGTTCGCCCCGCCGACGGGATGTCCAAGATGATAAGTCGGCGCGCAGTCTCTTCGGTTCGCAAAGCAAAGGGCGAAGACAAGGCACAGCGGCTCGTGATCGACACGCAAGGCATTGCTCGCGCGGCCGCGCAGGTCGCCTCGCCCAACCAGGACGATCGGCCCGCGGGCTCGCCGATTTCGCTGATCGTTGTCCACGGCATTTCGCTGCCGCCTGGCCGGTTCGGCGGCGACGGCGTCGCCAGGCTCTTCACCAACACGCTCGACGCCGCCGCCGATCCCTACTACCCGGGAATAGCCCACCTCAGGGTCTCGTCGCACTTCTTCATCCGGCGCGACGGCGAGCTGGTTCAATTCGTGGCCTGCGGGCGCCGCGCATGGCACGCGGGCGTTTCGTCGTGGCGCGGACGCCCCGCCTGCAATGACTACTCCGTGGGCATCGAATTGGAAGGGACCGACGACCTGCCCTATGAATCCGCGCAGTACGTGACGCTGGCGCGTCTCGCCCGCGCCCTTCGGCGGCGTTACCCCATCCGGGACATGGTCGGCCACAGCGACGTCGCGCCCGGCCGCAAGACCGATCCAGGGGCCGCGTTCGACTGGCCCAAGCTGGGACGGCTTCTCGGCGCCGCGCCGACCGACGGCCACGCGGACTGACGTCCGGCAAAACATGCGCCGAGGAGTTGCGGAGGCGCATCGGTTATAATGGGCGGTTGCCCGCTATGGGCTTTTTCCGGCTTGCCCGGCGTCACGACGTTCCCCCCGGGGAAGACTAAGGCGCCCTTAAGGCGGACCGGCGCATCCTTCGATCCCATGCAGTTACTCGCGGACTATTTCCCGCTCCTGCTTTTCTTCGTTGCCTTCAAGTGGCAGGGGATCTATTTCGCGACCGCGGTGGCCATGATCGCGTCGGTGGCACAAATCGCCTGGTTCAAATGGAAGGGCAAGCTCTCGGCCATCCACTGGATGTCGTTCGCGATCATCGCGGTGTTCGGCGGCGCGACGCTCTGGCTCAAGGACGATGTGTTCATCCGCTGGAAGCCGTCGGTGCTCTACGGCCTGTTCGGCACCATACTGGCGGTTGGCAAGCTCGCATTCGGGCGCGACTTGATCGGCGCTCTGCTGAAGGACATCACGCTGCCGCCCGCCGTGTGGTCGCGGGTGACGTGGTCGTGGACCGCCTTTCTTTTTGCCATGGCGGTGCTCAACTGGTATGTCGCATTCCACTTTGCGCTGGAAACCTGGGTCAACTTCAAGGTCTGGGGCGGTATCGGGCTTTTCCTGGTGTTCGCTTTGGCGCAGGGGCTGATGCTCGCGCGCCATATCGAGGAACCGAAAGAGGAGCCGCAATGAGCGCCGCCGGGCAGCCCCAAGGCGCGAATAGCTTCCCCACCGGGGGCAGCGCAGCGGCCTTCGTCGTCACGGCCGCAAGCGTGGGGGTCCACCAATGAGCACGCAGCCGGCCAGTATCGCGGGCACGCTCGAGGCTCGTCTGGCCCCGCTGGCGCCCAGCGTATTCGAGCTGGCCGACGACAGTGCGGAGCATGCCGGACATGCCGGTGCCGCGGGCGGCGGCGGGCATTTTTCGTTGTTGATCGTTTCGCAACAATTTTCGGGGCTCACGCGGCTCGCGCGGCATCGCGCGGTGCTGGATCGCGTGGGCGACCTCATCCCCTATCCAGTGCATGCGCTTGCCATTCGCGCCTACGCTCCGGACGAATTCCCTTCCTGATGAAAGGATGTACGCAATGACCAGAAAGCCAGTCCTCGCCGCGATTCTCGCCACATCGATCGCCGCGTCCCTTGCCATGGGTGCAGCCCAGGCACAAACCACCGCCCCCAAGGCCGCAGCACCCGCGCCCGCTTCGACGGGCAAGGCGCTGTACCCGCAGCCGATGTTCGACACGATGCTGAAGCAGCGCCTGCAGCAGGGCCAGCCCGATTCTCCCGAACTCCGCAATGCCGTTCGCGAGGAGTTGAACACGCGCGAACTGCTGGCAAGGGAAGCGAAGAAGGCCAACCTCGACAAGAACGCCGACATCAAGACGCAGATGGATCTGGCGTCGCAGACCGTGCTGGTGAGCGCGTTCGTCGCCGACTGGGTCAAGAAGAATCCGATTCCCGAAGCCGAATTGCGCAAGGAATACGACGTGATCAAGACGCAGATCGGCGACAAGGAATATCACGTCAAGCACATCCTGGTCGAGAAGGAAGACGAGGCCAAGGACATCATCGTGCAGCTGCAGAAGGGCGCCAAGTTCGACGAGCTCGCCAAGGCGCGCTCCAAGGATCCGGGCTCGAAGGACAAGGGCGGAGATCTTGACTGGAATGCGCCCGCCGGCTTCGTCAAGCCGTTCTCGGACGCCATGGTCGCAACGCCGAAGGGCAAGTTCTCGACAGTGCCGGTGCAGACGCAGTTCGGCTACCACGTGATCATGGTCGACGAAATCCGCGAAGCCAAGGTACCGCCGTTCGACGAAGTCAAGCCGCAACTGCAGCAGCGGATGCAGGCCGCGCACCTGGACAAGTACTTCAAGGAACTGCGCGTCAAGAACGGCGTGTAAAGCACACGCAGCAAGTATCACTGGAAGGGCGGGCCACGCGGCCCGCCCTTTTTTCTTGTGCGGCACGGGTAGGTGCTATTCTTGCGCCCAAAGCGAAAATGCCAACCGGGGGAGCCGTGGCGCGCATCCGCAATCCGAAGGACTTCTGGGCCGGGTTTCTGTTCGTTCTGGTCGGCATCGCCGCGCTGGTCCTGGGCTCGCGCTATAACCTGGGCACGGCCGCACGCATGGGACCGGGCTACTTTCCGCGCATCCTCGGGCTCCTGCTGATCGCGCTTGGTGGCGTCATTGCGCTGCGCGGATTGCGCACGCAAGGCGTTGCGATTCCCGCCTGGCGCTGGCGGCCGACAATCGTCGTGCTGTTCAGCGTCGTCTTGTTCGGGCTCATCGTCACCTACGCCGGTCTCGCGCTGTCGACGGTGATCCTGATCGTCATCGCGAGCACCGCCAGCTCGGAATTCCGCTGGAAGGAGGCGCTGATCAGCGGCGTCCTGCTGGCCGCGCTTGCGGTCGGCGTGTTCATCATCGGCCTGAAGCTTCAGCTGCCGATCTGGCCCACTTTCCTGACCGGCTGACGCGATGGAACTGTTCAATCATCTGGCGCTCGGCTTTTCCGTTGCGCTGACGCCAATCAACATGATGTACGCGTTGATCGGCACGCTGCTGGGTACGCTGATCGGCGTGCTTCCCGGCATCGGACCGGTCGCCACCATCGCGATGCTGCTGCCGACGACGTACGCGCTGCAGCCGGTTTCCGCGCTCATCATGCTGGCCGGCATCTACTACGGCGCGCAATACGGCGGTTCCACGACGTCGATCCTCATCAACATGCCGGGTGAGACCTCCTCCGCCGTGACGTGCCTCGACGGCCACCAGATGGCGCGCAACGGGCGAGGCCGGCGCCGCGCTGGCGACCGCCGCCCTCGCCTCCTTTTTTGCGGGATGCGTCGCGACGGTGTTCATTGCCGCGGTGTCCGTCCCCTTGTCCGAATTAGCGCTCAAGTTCGGTCCGGCCGAATATTTTTCGCTGATGGTATTGGGATTGATCGGCGCGGTCGTGCTCGCGCACGGCTCGCTGCTCAAGGCCATCGCGATGATCGTGCTGGGACTGCTGCTTGGTATCGTCGGCACCGACGTCAATTCCGGCGTGGCCCGCTTCGACTTCGGGATTCCGCAACTGACCGACGGCATCGGCGTGGTGAGCGTCGCCATGGGTCTTTTCGGCTTTGCCGAGATCATCACCAATCTCGAGTCGCAGGAAAAGCGCGAGCGGGTAGCGAGCAAGGTCAAGGGACTGTGGCTGTCCAAGGACCAGTTCAAGGCGGCGTGGCCCGCGGCGTTGCGCGGAACGGGACTGGGTTCGTTCCTGGGCCTGCTGCCGGGCGGCGGTGCGATGCTCGCGGCGTTCGCGTCCTATGCGGTCGAGAAGAAAGTAGCCAAGGACCCGTCGCAGTTCGGCAAGGGCGCGATCCAGGGCGTCGCCGGACCGGAAGCCGCCAACAACGCCGGCGCGCAGACGTCGTTCATCCCGCTGCTGACGCTGGGCATTCCGGAGAACGCGGTGATGGCGATGATGGTCGGCGCAATGACCATTCACAACATCCAGCCCGGACCGCAGGTGATGACCAGCAATCCCGGACTGTTCTGGGGACTCATCGCGTCGATGTGGGTCGGCAACCTGATGCTGGTCGTGCTCAATTTGCCGATGATCGGCATCTGGATCAAGCTGCTTGACGGTGCCCTATCGGTTGCTCTACCCCGCCATCCTGCTGTTCTGCGCGATTGGCGTGTACACGATCAACAACGCCAGTTTCGACGTCATGCAGACCGCGTTCTTCGGCTTCCTCGGCGTGCTTTTCGTCAAGCTCGAATGCGAGCCGGCACCGCTGCTGCTGGGTTTCGTGCTGGGCCCGATGATGGAGGAGAACCTGCGCCGCGCCATGCTGCTGTCGCGTGGCGATCCCACCGTGTTCCTGACCCGGCCGCTGTCGGCGGTGATGCTCGCCGCCGCGGTCGCTGCTGATCCTGGTCATCGCGCTGCCCAACATCCGCCGCAAGCGCGAAGAAGCCTTTCAGGAAGAGTGATGCCTTTCGACTGGTCGAACGCCTACGCGTCGCGCCGCCAACCTGTCCTTGCCCGCAACGCCGTCGCGACGTCGCAGCCGCTTGCGGCGCAAGCCGGTCTCGCGATGCTGGCGCGCGGCGGCAACGCAGTGGATGCCGCGCTGGCCACGGCCATCACGCTCACCGTGGTCGAGCCCTGCAGCAACGGCATCGGTTCGGATCTGTTCGCGATCCTGTGGAGCGGGGACGAACTGGTCGGCCTGAATGCTTCGGGCCGCGCCCCGATGGCGTGGTCGCCGGGTCGATTCGCGGGCCGTGCCGCCATGCCGGAACGCGGGTGGGAGTCGGTGTCGATACCCGGTGCCGTATCCGGATGGGTCGCGCTGTCCAAGCGCTTCGGCAAGTTGCCTTTCGCGGACCTGTTCGAGCCCGCCATCCGCTACGCGCGCGACGGTTGGCATGTGTCGCCGGTGGTGGCGGAAAAATGGGCACTGGCGGTGCCGGCGTTGCCACAGGACTTGGGCTGGCCTGACGTCTTCATGCCGCGCGGCCGCGCGCCGCGCGTCGGCGAATTGTTCGCGTGTCGCGCCATGGCCGCGACACTGGAGACGATTGCGACGACGCAGGGCGAAGCATTTTACCGCGGCTCTCTCGCCGCCGCGATGGTGGCGCACGCGCAGTCTGCAGGCGGCGGACACGCGCTCGCGGACTTCGCCGCGCACGAAGCCGATTGGGTCACGCCGCTCGCGCAGAACTATCGCGGCTACACCGTGCACGAGATTCCACCGAACGGCCAGGGTGTCTCCGCGCTGATGGCGCTCGCGCATGCTCGAGCAGGTCGACCTCGCGCGCCACCCTTGCGATTCCGTCGCCGCGCAGCATCTGCAAGTCGAGGCGATGAAACTCGCCTTTGCCGACGCCTACCGGTATGTGAGCGACCCGCGCACGATGCCGTTCCCGCCGGAGGCATTGCTCGATCGTGACTACATCGCCGCACGCACCCGTCTCATCGACCCAAGTCGCGCCCAGGACTTCGGTCCCGGCGATCCGCCGCGCGGCGGCACCGTCTACCTGTGCGCCGCCGACGACGACGGAATGATGGTGTCGCTGATCCAGTCGAACTACATGGGCTTCGGATCGGGCGTGGTCGTGCCCGGAACCGGCATCAGCCTGCAGAACCGCGGCGCGGGATTCGTGCTGCAGCCTGGCCATCCCAACCAGGTCGCCGGCGGCAAGCGGCCGTACCACACGATCATTCCGGGATTCGTCACGAGCGACGGCGGGCCGCACGCGGCGTTCGGCGTGATGGGCGGACCGATCCAGCCGCCGGGACACGTGCAGACGCTGGTGCGCCTGCTCGACTACGGCATGAACCCGCAGGCCGTGCTCGACGCGCCGCGATGGAAGGTCAACGCCGACGGTTCACTCGACCTCGAGGCATCCGCGTCGCCCGAATTGCGCGCTGGCCTGATCGCGCTCGGCCACAAGATGGAATCGGTGCCCGACTCCTACATGGATTTTGGCGCCGGCCAGTTCATCGTCAAGGCGGACGACGGCTACGTCGCCGCGTCGGACTCCCGCCGCGACGGCCACGCGGTGGGCTTCTAGCCTTTCGTTCCGGCTTTCAGTTCCGACAGCGGCAGCAGTTCGCCGAGCACGAGCCGCTTGCGATCCGGTCTCCGGCGCAGGCAAAGGCGATGTCGCCGTCATCGTCGCCAGGCTGCGCCGCGTGAGTTCCTGATAGCTGCGCGTGCCTTCGACTTTCCACGCCATCTCCTGCTCGGTGAGTTCGCGCACGATCCGGGCCGGGACACCTGCCACCAGCGTGCGCGGAGGCACCACGAAGCCAGCCTTTACGAACGCCATCGCAGCGACGATCGCCGACTCGCCGACGACGGCGTTGTCGTTGACGACGGCATTCATCCCCACCAGCGCATTGCGCTTCACGACGCAGCCGTGCAGGACGGCGGCATGGCCGATGTGTCCGTCCTCCTCGACGATCGTGTCGGTGCCCGGGAAGCCGTGCATGACGCAGGAGTCCTGCAGGTTGGCGCCTGCGCGGATTTCGAGGCGCCCGAAGTCGCCGCGCAGGCTGGCGCATGGCCCGACGTAGCAACCCGCGCCCGACGATGACGTCACCGATCAGGACCGCGGACGGATGAACGTAGGCGGTCGGGTCGACGACCGGCGTGATGCCGTCGATGGCGTACACGGTCAGCGACATGGAGCGTCTCCCGCGTTTCTCGCGCGTTCATCCCAGCCACACTCGCGCGTTGCGGAACATGCGCATCCACGGCGAAGCGTCACCCCAGCCGTCCGGATGCCACGACATTTGCGCGCTGCGATGCACGCGCTCCGGATGCGGCATCAGGATCGTGAAGCGGCCATCCGCCGTGGTCAGTCCCGTGATGCCCTGCGGCGAACCATTGCAGTTGTACGGATAAGCTTCGGTCGGCAGCGCCGCGATGGTCGACGAAACGCAGCGCGACGAGCGGCTGCGCGGCCGCGAGCTGTGCTGCATCGTGGAATTCCGCATACCCTTCCCCATGCGCCGTCGCCACCGGCAGGCGGCTGCCTTCCATGCCGGCAAAGAACAGCGACGGCGATCGTGTGCACCTCCACCATCACCAGCCGCGACTCGAACTGTTCCGACGCATTGCGCACGAAGTGCGGCCAATGCGAAGCGCCAGGCACGATGCCGCGCAGGTTGCTCATCATCTGGCAGCCGTTGCACACGCCAAGCGCGAACGAGTCCGCGCGCGCGAAGAAGGCTTCGAATTGTTCACGCACCGCCGGATTGAACAGGATCGACTTGGCCCAGCCTTCTCCGGCGCCGAGCACGTCTCCATACGAGAAGCCGCCGCCGGCGACAAAGCCCTTGAATTCGGCGAGCGACCGGCGACCCGCGGCGAGGTCGCTCATGTGCACGTCGTAGGCATCGAACCCGGCGCGATCGAACGCGGCCGCCATTTCCACGTGGCCATTCACACCCTGCTCGCGCAGGATCGCGACCTTGGGCCGCGCGCCGGTCGCGATGAACGGCGCGGCGATGTCGCGATCGGCATCGAAGGTCAGGTGCGGCGCGAGGCCGGGATCATCGGCGTCGAGGATGCGCGCGTACTCTTCGTCCGCGACGACGGGATTGTCGCGCAGCCGCTGCATCGCGTGGGTCGTCGCCGACCACGCGCGGTGAAGGTCGATCCGCGACTCGTCGAGCACTGTGCGCGCCGCGACAGGTGACGGCGATCCTGCCGGTGCGTGTCGGTGAGCCAACCGTTGCCGCGAGCAAGCCGGCCGCGCGTGCGGCGGCGATCGACGTCAGCTGCGTCGCTCGGCCTTCACCTGCACGACCGCGCCCAGTTCCTCGGCGAACAGCGCGGCGAGGCACGCGTCCGGCGCGGCATCGAGCGTGACGTCCAGGCCGCAGCGCGACGCGAACGCCATTTCCGCCAGCGTCGCGAACAGCCCGCCATCGCCGATGTCGTGATAGGCGAGCAGCCGGCCTTCGCGCATGCAGCCGCTGGACCAGCGCGAAGAATGCCGCCAGCCGCCGCGGATCATCCAGGTCCGGCGCGTCGTTGCCGAGTTGCCCGTATACCTGCGCCAGCGCCGAGGCGCCCAGGCGATGCCGGCCTCCTCCGAGGTCGATGTGCACCAATGTGCGTATCGCCGGCATCGAGTCGCAGCAGCGGCGTCAGCGTGCTTCGCGCATCATCCATCGGCGCGAAGGCGGAGATGATCAGCGAAACGGGCGCGGTCACGGCCTTGGCGATGCCGTTGTCGGTCCACGTCGTGCGCATCGACATCGAGTCCTTGCCGACCGGAATCGACAGTCCGATCGCGACGCACGTGTCGATCGCCACGGCGCGCACGGTGTCGTACAGCGCGGCGTCCTCGCCCGGATGCCCGGCCGGCGCCATCCAGTTGGCGGAGAGCTTCACGTCGCCCAGTTCGCGGATGCCGGCCGCGGCGATATTGGTGATCGCTTCGCCGACCGCCATGCGTCCGGACGCGGGTGCATCGATGAGCGCCAGCGGCGTGCGCTCGCCCATCGCCATCGCCTCGCCTGCGTAGCCTTCGAAATCCATCAGCGTGACTGCGACGTCGGCGACCGGCACCTGCCAGGGTCCGACCATCGGATCGCGCGAGCACAGGCCGCCGACCGTGCGGTCGCCGATAGTCACCAGGAACGTCTTGTCGGCAACGGCAGGGAACTGCAGCACGCGATACGCCGCATCCTTGACGGTGACGCCGGTCAGGTCGAGCGGCGGCAATGGCCGCGGCACGTGGTGCTACGTCGCGGGTCATCATCGGCGGCTTGCCGAGGATCACGTCCAGCGGCACGTCGACGGGCCGGTTGCCGAAATGCGGGTCGCCCACGACCAGGCGACCTTCGGCATTGGCGCGGCCGACCACGGCGAATGGGCAACGCTCGCGCTCGCACAACGCGGCGAAGTCGGCGAGCGACTCCGGCAGAATCGCCAGCACGTAGCGCTCCTGCGCTTCGTTGCACCAGATCTCGCGCGGCGACATGCCGGGCTCCTCCGACGGCACCGCGCGCAGGTCGAACGTGCCGCCAACGCCGCCGCCATGCACAAGTTCCGGCAATGCATTGGACAGGCCCCCCGCGCCGACGTCGTGCAGCGACAGAATCGGATTGCGCTCACCCAATTGCCAGCAGCGATCGATGACTTCCTGCGCGCGGCGTTCGATCTCCGCGTTGCCGCGCTGGACGGAATCGAAATCGAGATCGGCCGTATTCACGCCGGTGGCCATGGACGACGCCGCGCCGCCACCCATGCCGATCAGCAATCCGGGCCCGCCGATCTGGACCAGCAACGCGCCCGCGGGCAGCGCGTGCTTGTGCGTGTGCTCTGCGCGAATGTTGCCCAAGCCCCCGGCGATCATGATCGGCTTGTGGTAACCGCGCACCTCACCCGCAACCCGCTGCTCGAACGTGCGGAAGTAGCCGGCGAGATTGGGCCGCCCGAACTCGTTGTTGAATGCCGCCGCGCCGATCGGGCCCTCGAGCATGATCGACAGCGCGGAGGCGATGCGGTCCGGCTTGCCGTAGTCGGCTTCCCACGGTTGCGGCAGCGCAGGAATGCGCAAGTGCGACACGGTGAACCCCACCAGCCCCGCCTTGGGCTTGCCGCCGACGCCCGTTGCACCTTCGTCGCGGATCTCTCCGCCGGAACCCGTGGCCGCGCCGGGAAAGGGCGCGATCGCCGTCGGGTGATTGTGCGTCTCGACCTTCATCAGTGTGTGCGTCAATTCGCGGCGTGCGCCGTAGCGTCCGTCCTCGCGCGGGTAGAAGCGAGCGACCGTCGCGCCTTCCATCACCGCCGAATTGTCCGAGTACGCGACGACCGTTCCCTGCGGGTGCGCCCGGTGCGTCTCGCGGATCATGCCGAAGAGGCTGTGGTCCTGCCGCACGCCATCGACGATATATCGCGCATTGAAGATCTTGTGCCGGCAGTGTTCCGAATTGGCCTGCGCGAACATCATCAGCTCGACATCGGTGGGATCCCGGCCGAGCGCCCGAAAGCTGGCGTCGAGGTAATCGATCTCGTCGGGAGCCAATGCGAGCCCGAGCGACGTGTTGGCGCGCTCGAGCGCCGCGTGTCCTTCCGCCAGCAGCGGAATCGACGTCAACGGCTGCGGCGGAAAGTGCGCGAACAATTGCGCCGCATCGGCCACGTCCGGCAGGACCGCCTCGATCATTCGATCGTGCAGCAGCGGAAGCAGCGCGGTCGCGATCCTCCGATTCGAGCGGCGCGCCGTCGACCGTCACGACGCCGTACACGACGCCGCGTTCAATGCGCCGGACAGCGTCCAGCCCGCAGTTGTGCGCGATGTCGGTGGCCTTCGACGACCACGGCGAGAGCGTGCCCGGACGCGGGACGACGAGCAGCGACGTGGCCCCGGCAGTTGTGGCTTTCGTCGCTTCCGGACCGTAGGTCAGCAACTGCTCGAGCGTGGCATGCTCGCCCGCGCGGAGCGGTCTGACGATCTCGACGAAGTGGTGGAACGTCGCGCTGATGCTGGCGACATTGTGACGCGGGGCGGGCGGCGGCGAGGCCCTCGCGCAGCTTGGCCAGGCGGAATTTCGACAGGGCCGGCCGCCCGACCAGCGAGAGGATTTCGGACATCGCGTTTTGGGAGCGCGTAAAGCCGGATTATACGCTGCGGGCGCTGCGACGGCCGACGCCTGTGCCAGGAGGGGCTACGACGGACGGATCAAAGCGTTGACGGTATCCCGACGCTACGCGTCCACACTGCCCCCGCGATGCATAGATTGACCAGGCACGCTGACCGTGTCCTGGTGGTCGTCAGCGACTGATGCTTGTCGGTCGGCACTGCTGCCCATCGCATTGATGATGTTGGCCTCGTGCGTGTTCCACACGTCGTACGAGTAGCCGGCGGCGGTCCACAGCGGCTTGGCAGGCACCGCCGTCGTTGTAACCCGGTGGCGGCAACGCTTCGGCGCCGCCCGCGGTCGCAAATCGCATGTACCCGACGTTGGCCGCCAGCGGCGAGTTGCCATAGCTGAACTGGTTGCATGGCCGCCGCGATGAACGCCTTCCAGTCGGCCTCGTAGGTCGGATCGAAGTACACGGGCATCGTCGGCTGGCCGGCGCACGACACCGTAGGCACGCCATCGCCGCCGCTGCTGACCGGCGCGGTCACCCACGCCGGCGTAACCGTGTTCGTCGGTCCTTCGGTCGCCTCGGAGAAACAGCAGGTTCACCGTCAGGCCGGCGTCGGTGAACGGCTTTGCGGCCGCCGTTATCGACGCTCCCAGTCGATACACGCCTTTCGATGGTTTCGACCGACGACCAGAAAATGACGAGGCTCGCGCCGCACAGCGTCGGGTCCTTGAAGTTGCCGTTCACATCGTTTGCCAATGACGTCCTTGACCAGGAACGGCAGCAGCTTCTGGCTCGGATTCCACACGTACATGCCGTGCGGAGCGTTCGGCAACCGCGACGCGCGGATTGTTGCCCTTGCACGGCGGAGGAAGCGTGGACGCGACGGGTTCCGGGTCGTCGTCGTGCGGCGGCGCGCACATGATGACCTGGTTGGGGCCATAGCCTTCCGCGATCGAGCCTTGCGCGACCATCTGCGTCGCGGAGCGTCGCGATCGATCGTGATAGCGATGGTTCGAGTCCGCGCGGTTGTTCCACACCCGGTACACCGGCGTGTCGCCGGCCGGGCATGCTGCCCATGCGTCGCATCCGGCAGTCGAATGTACATCACCGCCGTCGACTCTTCCTGGAACGACGGGAACTTGCTGTGTGCCAGCGCGCATTCCGCTGCCGATGCAGAGTAGAAATGCGAGTCGCCCGAGCGCGGGCGGAATGTAGTAGCGGCACACCGGGCTCGCCCCCGTGTGAGCGCCGGGGTAGGCGTCGAATTTCTGTCCCGTGCGCGTCCAGCCGGGCATCTGTCCGGAATCGAGCGCATGGATCTCCGCTACATCGGACGTCATGAAATAGTGGCCGAGGCTCGCATTGCGATATTCGATGACCTCGACAGTCTTCGCGATGGCAGTCGAGGCAGCGACATACATGATTGCGAGCGTAACTACGCGCAGGAAGGTCATATCGATCCGTCGGTTTCCGGCAATTGGTTGACGTTAGCGCAGCAAGCACTTATCGCGCCAAGCAGGTGTCGCAGTGTACGCTGGCACCCGCCCGCCGTTGACTGTACCGTCGCAGGTCCCCACAATGCGGCTGCCTGCCTCCAGTGCTCGAATTGCGAAAGGAACGCCAATGAAATCACTGACGCGTAGTACCGGACTCGCCTTGCTCGTCGCGACTGCCGCCTTGCTCGGGATCTCCTTTGCGGCCGCCCAACCGTATCCGTCGAAGCCGATCCACATCATCGTGCCGTACCCGGCGGGCGGCACGTCCGACATCCTCGCGCGCGCGCTGGGCCCGGGCATCACCGCCGCGCTGGGGCAACCCGTCATCGTCGAGAACAAGCCCGGGTCGACCGGCAACGTCGGCGCGGACTTCGTCGCCAAGGCGCCCGCCGACGGCTACACGCTGCTGCTCGCCGACATCGGCTCGCTCGCGATCAGCCCGAGTATCTTCCCGACGCTTCCGTTCGATCCGGTCAAGGACTTTGCGCCCGTCGTCATGGTGGCGTACTCGCCGCACCTGCTGGCCGTGAATGCCGCGTTGCCCGCGAAGGACGTGAAGGAATTGATCGCGCTCGCGAAGGCGAAACCGGGCGCGCTCAATTTCGCGGTATCGGGAATCGGCGGCGCCAATCACCTCGCGGGCGTGGACTTCGCGATGCGCACCGGCATCAAGTGGACCTACATTCCCTACAAGGGCGGCGCGCAGGCGATAGCGGACGTCGCGGGCGGCCAGGCGGACGTGCTCTTCAACGGCATGCTCGCCACCTACCCGATGGTCAAGGGCGGCAAGCTGCGCGCCGTTGCGATCTCCAGCACCAAGCGCTTCGCGGCGGCACCCGACATTCCCACCGTCGCCGAATCGGGGCTGCCTGGATTCGAGACCGGATCATTCCAGGGCATCGTGGCGCCCGCAGGAACGCCGCCGGAAATCGTCGAACAAGCTGCATCAGACCGTGACCAAGGTTCTCGCCACGCCGGAAATGCAGGAGCGACTGGTCACGGCCGGCGCCGAGACGCGCCCGGGTTCCCCGGCGGAATTCGGCGCCTTCATCCGCGACGAGAAGGCGCGGTGGGCCAAGGTGGTCAAGGACTCCGGAGAGAAATTCGAGTAAGTTTCCCGCCGCGCTTCAGCGAACGCGCGGTCGCGGCTACTCGACCTTGCCGATGCGCTTCACGACTTCGGCCATCTTGGCCGCATCCGCATCGACGTAGCGCTGGAACTCCGGCGTGTCGAGATACTGGATCGGACTGCCCGCGGTCGTCATCACCTGCTTGACGCGTTCATCGTTCGCGGCCGCGCGCGCGGCATCGCGCAGGCGCTTGACGACGGCATCCGGCGTGCCGGCGGGGACGAACAATCCCGACCATTGCGCATAGTCGACGTTGGTGCCGAGTTCGCGAAATGTAGGCACATCCGGCAGCGCGACCAGGCGCTCGTTTCCCCACTGCGCGAGCGCGCGCAGCTTGCCGGCATTGATCTGCTGGACGACCGTGGCCGGTCCGGTCGCCACCGCATCGATGCTGCCGCCCAGCAAGCCGACGATCGCGGGACCAGCGCCGGTGTACGGCACGTGCGTCATCTTGAGGCCCGCGGTGGCGAGCATCATTTCCATCGGCACGTGCATCGTCCCGTAGTTGCCGGACGAGCCGAACGTGTATTTCCCCGGATTGGCGCGCGCCGCTGCGGCGAACTCGGCCCAGGTCTTCCACGGCGCGTCGGCACGCACGACGAACACCGTCGGATCCGCGGTAAAGCGCGCGATGGGCTTCAGCTGCTCCAGCGTGTAGAGCGACGCGCGGCCGAGGACCTTGTCGGCCTCGGGCAGCACGGTGTACGACGCCAGCGACAGCAGGATCGTGTAGCCGTCGGGCTTCGCCTTCGCGGCCAGCGACATGCCGATGCCGCCGCCGGCGCCCGCCTTGTTTTCGATCACGACCGGCTGCTGCAGGTCGCGGCTCATCGCGTCCGCCACGGGCCGCGCCACGGTGTCCGCCACGCCTCCCGGCGGGAACGGCACGACCATCGTGATGGCGTGGTCGGGAAACTCCGCCGCGGACGCCGAAAATGCGGCAGCGGCAAGAACCAGAAGTCCCAGCCTGGCGAACAATTTCAATGCTGCAGGATCTTGGCCAGGAACTGCTGGGCCCGCTCGGAGCGCGGCTTGCCGAAGAAATCGTCCTTGCTCGCGTCCTCGACGATCTCGCCGCGGTCCATGAAGATGACGCGATGGCTCACCTTGCGCGCGAAGCCCATTTCGTGCGTGACGACCATCATCGTCATGCCCTCCTTCGCCAGCAGCACCATCACGTCGAGCACCTCGCCCACCATTTCCGGATCGAGCGCGGACGTGGGCTCGTCGAAGAGCATCACGATCGGGTCCATCGACAGCGCACGCGCGATGGCGACGCGCTGCTGCTGGCCGCCGGAGAGCTGCCCTGGGAACTTGTCCTTGTGCACCATCAGGCCGACGCGGTCGAGCATCTTGAGTCCGCGCGTCATTGCCTCGTCCTTCGGCCGGTTGAGCACCTTGATCTGCGCCAGCGTCAGGTTTTCCGTCACCGTCAGATGCGGGAACAGCTCGAAATGCTGGAACACCATGCCGACGCGCGCGCGCAGCTTGGGCAGGTCCGTCTTCGGATCGGCGATCGAAATGCCGTCGACGACGACGTCGCCTTTCTGAAACGGCTCCAGCGCATTCACGCACTTGATCAGCGTCGACTTGCCCGAACCCGAGGGGCCGCACACCACGACGACCTCGCCTTTCTTGATGCTGGTCGTGCAGTTGGTCAGCACCTGGAAGCTGCCGTACCACTTGGAAATGTCCTTGATGTCGATCATGGCGCGTTCTCTCGTTCCTTCGCAGCTCTAGCGAATGATGGCGATCCTCTTCTGCAGCTGGCGCACGAGCATCGACAAGCTGAAGCAGATGACGAAATAGGTGACGGCGGCGAGCAGGTACATTTCGACCGGCCGGTTGAAGTTCTTGCCCGCGACCTCGAAGCCCTTCAAGCAGGTCGTACGCGCCGACCGCGTAGACCAGCGACGTGTCCTGGAACAGGATGATCGTCTGCGTCAGCAGCACCGGCAGCATGTTGCGGAACGCCTGCGGCAGCACGATCAGCTTCATGCACTGCGCGTAGGTCATGCCGACCGCGTAACCCGCCGAGACCTGCCCTCGCGGCACCGACTGGATGCCGGCGCGCATGATCTCCGAGTAGTACGCCGCCTCGAACACGGTGAAGGTGATGATCGCGGACAGTTCCGCGCCCAGCGGCCGGCCGATCAGCAGCGGGATCAGCAGGAAGAACCACAGGATCACCATGACCAGCGGGATCGAGCGCAGCGTATTCACGTAGAACGCGGCCGGCAGCACCAGCCATTTCTTGCCGGACAGGCGCATCAGCGCGATCGCGGTGCCGAGCGCAATGCCGCCGACCATCGCGAACAGCGTCAGCTGCACCGAGAATATGAAGCCCTTGAGGATGAAGCTGGAGACGACGTTCCAGTCGAAGAACGCGAAGGTCAGGTTCATCGGTGACCCCCGAAGGCGAGCAACGCAGTGTTGCGAGCGTGGGGGCTCATCTGCCGCCTCCGATCATGCCGGGCACCTGGACCCGCTTCTCGATGACCGCCGCAACGCGATTGACCGCGAACGCCGAGATGAAATACAGGCCCGTGACGGCGAGGTAGATTTCGACGCCGCGCGACGTCTCCTCCTGCGCCTGCATCGCGAAGAACGTCAGTTCGGAAATGCTCACCGCGAACGCCACCGACGAGTTCTTGATGATGTTCATCGACTCGCTGGTCAGCGGCGGAATGACGATCCGGAACGCCATCGGCAGGATCACGTACCGGTACGTCTGCGGCAGCGTGAGGCCCATCGCCAGGCCCGCGTAGCGCTGGCCCTTGGGCAGCGCCTGGATGCCCGCCTTCACCTGCTCGGCGATGCGCGCCGACGTGAAAAAGCCCAGCGCGATCACCACCGCGACGAAGTCAGGCACGCCCTGCAGCGTTTTCCAGATCGACGGGATGACGTGGTACCAGAGGAAGATCTGGACCAGCAGCGGGATGTTGCGGAACAGCTCGGTCCACGCATTGCCGATCCAGACGAACGCCTTGACCGGCGTCGTGCGCAGGATGCCCATCAGCGACCCGACGGACAGCGCGACGACCAGCGAACACGCGGAAACCAGCAGCGTCCAGCCCCACGCCGACATCATCCAGTGAAAATAGGTCTGACCGCCCCCGGTATCCTGGAAAAATACCTGCCAATCCCAGCTCATCTAAGCCGCCCCCTCGCCCGCACCGCGCCCGGCGCGGCGCCTCCTTAGCGCCGCCCCCGCGTTCGCTTGCCTACTGTACGGCGTACTCTTCCATCGGCTTCGTCGTTCGGGCTCATCCACGCTTGCTTGGTCGCGTCCGACAGCGGCAGGCCGACCTTGGTATTCGACGGCGGAATCGGCCTGCACGAACCACTTGTCGTACATCTTGGCCAGGTCGCCGCTCTTGACCATCGCCTGGATGCTGGCGTCGACCGCCTTCTGGAACGCCGGGTCGTCCTTGCGCATCATGCAGGCGATCGGCTCGACGCTCAGCACTTCGCCGAGGATCTTGTAGTCGGCCGGGTTCTTCGACTTGGACACGAGACCCGCGAGGATCTGGCCGTCCATCACGAAGGCGTCGGCGCGGCCGGACTCGAGCAGCAGGAAGCTGTCGGCGTGATCCTTGCCGAACACTTCCTTGAAGTCCATGTTCGCGGCCTTCTTGTTCTTGCGCAGCGTCTGCACGGACGTGGTCCCGGTGGTCGTGGCGACCGTCTTGCCGTTCAGGTCGGCGATGCCCTTGATCGGCGAATTGGCCTTGACGACGATGCGCCCTTCCTCGACGTAGGTGGTCATCGCGAACGCGACGTCCTTCTGCCGCGCGGCGTTGTTGGTGGTCGAGCCGCACTCCAGGTCGACCGTGCCGTTCTGCACCAGCGGGATGCGGTTCTGCGACGTCACCGGCTGGAACTTGACGTCGAGCTTCGGCATCTTGAGTTGCTTCTGGAGGTCGGCGGCGATCTTCTCGCTCATTTCCGTATGGAAGCCGACGTACTTGCCGTCACCCAGCGTGTAGGCCAGCGCGCCCGACGACTCGCGCGCGCCCAGCGTGATCGTGCCGCTGTCCTTGATCTTCTTCAGCGTGCCGGTGAGGTCCTGCGCATGGGCGCCCAGCGCGAACACGGCGGCGGCCAGCACGAATGCGGACTTGGGGAGAAACTTCATTGCGACCTCCAATAGTGCACGGCAGGTCCGTGCAGACGTTGCGGAAAGGGAATGGAAACGGATTGCGCCGCGGGGAAGCTGACGGTGCGCGGCCTCGGGGCTAGTTTAGCGGCGGGGCAACCGGTTTGTCTATGCAGGCGAAGCG
The DNA here is from genome assembly GCA_963742145.1 of uncultured beta proteobacterium. Classification (GTDB taxonomy): domain Bacteria; phylum Pseudomonadota; class Gammaproteobacteria; order Burkholderiales; family Casimicrobiaceae; genus VBCG01. The sequence continues at coordinate 620,399 of CAVUKS010000002.1, read as the reverse complement.
CGCCTTCGTCACGCCCCGGGGCCACGACCCGTCCGATTGCGCCCCTATAATCGGTCCATGCCTGCCCAACTGACACCGATTCTCGACGTCGCCGAACTGCGCGCGGTCGAAGCGCAACATGCCGGCTTGCCCCTGATGGAGCGCGCCGGACTGGCCGCCGCGGAAGTGGCGCGGCGAATGGCGGGCGATCGCGGCGGACCCATCGTCGTCCTCGCCGGACCCGGCAACAACGGCGGCGACGCGTTCGTCGCCGCGCGCTGGCTGATGAGTTGGTTCCATGACGTGCAGGTCGTGTTTGCCGGCGATGCGCAGCGATTGCCGCCGGATGCCGCCGCGGCCTAGCAGGCGTTCGTCGCCGCCGGCGGCGCCACTGTCGCGGCACGTCGCCGGCGCTCGTCCCGCGCTTGATCATCGACGGCCTGTTCGGCATCGGACTCGCCCGGCCGACGGACGGCGCCTGCGCTGCATGGATCGAATGGGCGAACGGCAGCGGTGCACCGATCCTGTCGCTCGACATCCCGAGCGGCCTCGACGCCGACACCGGTACCGCCCAAGCGTCCGACCATTCGCGCAACCGCAACCGCCACGTTCATCGCGCGGAAGCCCGGCCTGCTGACCGCGGACGGGCCGGATCACTGCGGCGAGATTTCCGTGCATTCGCTCGGACTCGCGTTGCCCCCGACGCCCCTCGGCCATTGACTCGACTGGCCGACGCTGGAGGCGACGCTGCCCGCGGTTCTTGCGCGCCGTTCGCGCAATGTCAACAAGGGCACGTTCGGCACGCTCGGCATCCTGGGCGGCACCGAAGGCATGGGCGGCGCGCTGATCCTGGCCGGACGCGCTGCGATGCGCACCGGTGCCGGCAAAGTCTGGCTGGGTTTCCTGATGGCGGACCCGCCGAAGATCGACGCCAGCATGCCCGAATTGATGTTGCGCCACGCCGGCCCGGTGCTCGACGCCAATCCGGATGCGCTGGTCGTCGGCCCCGGCCTCGGGCACAAGCGACGCCGCGCGGTCGCTGCTGCAGCGCGCGCTCGCGTTGCCGATTCCGGTCGCGCTCGATGCCGATGCTCTCAATCTCATCGCGCGCGATCCCGCGCTGCTGGCCGCAACCCGGTCCCGCAGCGCGCCGACGCTGGCCACGCCGCATCCGGGCGAAGCCGCGCGCGTACTGGCAACGGACGTCGAAAGCGTCCAGCGCGACCGCATGGGTGCCGCGCGCGAACTCGCGCAGCGGCTTGCAGCCAACGTGGTGCTGAAGGGTGCCGGCAGCGTGCTCGCGCATCCGGACGGCACCTGGGACATCAATGCCAGCGGCGGACCAGCGCTCGCCACCGCCGGCAGCGGCGACGTCCTGTCGGGCCTGCTGGGTGCGCTGCTGGCGCAGGGACTGCCGGCGAAGACCGCGCTGCGCTACGCCGTATGCCTGCACGGCGCCACCGCGGACGCGCTCGTCGCGCAGGGCATCGGGCCGCTCGGACTCACCGCGTCCGAACTGCCCGACGGCGCGCGTGCGCTGCTCAACCGCGCGGGACGCATGACCGAGGTCTAGGGCATCAGCACGGTGGCGCCGGTGGTCGCGCGCGACTCCAGCGCGCGATGCGCCGCCGCGGCATCCTTGAGCGCGAAACGCTGCCGCGCTTCGGATTTGAACTTGCCGGCAGCGACGAGCTTGAACATGTCGTCGGCCATCGCCAGCAGCTGCGGACGCGTCGCGGCGTAGGTGAACAGCGTCGGCCGTGTCGCGTACAGCGATCCCTTCTGCGCAAGCAGCATGATCGAGAAGTCCGGAACCGGCCCCGACGAACTGCCGTAGCTCACGAACATGCCGCGCGGCTGCAGCACGTCGAGCGATTTCGGAAACGTGTCCTTGCCGATCGCGTCATAGACGACCGGAACGCCCTTGCCGCCGGTGAGTTCCTTCGTGCGCGCGACAAAGTCCTCCCGCGTGTACACGATCGTATGCGTGCAGCCGTTCGCCTTGGCCAGCGCCGCCTTCTCGTCGGAGCCGACGGTGCCGATCATCGTCACACCGAGCGCGCGCGCCCATTGGCACGCCACCAGCCCGACGCCACCGGCCGCGGCGTGAAACAGAATCGTCTCGCCACCCTTCAGCGGAAATGTCTGCCGAAACAGATACTGGACCGTCAGGCCCTTGAGCATCAGCGTCGCCGCCACTTCGTCGCTGACGCCAGCGGGAATCGGGACCAGGCGCTCGGCGGCCATGATCCGCTCGGTACTGTAGGAACCCGGAGTCCCGCCGCTATAGGCGACGCGATCGCCAACCTTCAGGTAGTCGACGCCGTCGCCCACCGCCTCGACGACGCCGGCGCCTTCGAGCCCGATGCCCGCGGGCAGCGGCTGCTTGTACTGCCCGGTCCGGTGGTAGGTATCGATGTAGTTGACGCCGATCGACGGTGTGGCGCACCCGCGCCTCTCCCGGTCCGGGCGAACCGAGTGCCACATCCTCCAGCACCATGACGTCGGGTCCGCCTGCTTCGTTGATGCGAATGGCTTGGGGCATGGTAGAAATTCCAGGGTTGTTGTCGCCGTGCAGTGGCCGAAGCGCCCCGGAACGGCGGGGCCGATGATTATCGCATCACGCGAGCGCGCGAAACGTCGCGAAGCCCGCGGCCGTGAGCAGCAGCGATCCGAACAGGTGGACCGAGGCAAGAGCGAACCCGGCAGCATAGTCGCCGCGCGCGAGCAGTTCGGTGACCTCCGCCGAAAAGGTCGAAAACGTCGTCAGCCCGCCGAGAAATCCGGTGATCACGAACAGCCGCCACTCGGGCGACAGGTCGTGCCGCACCAGGAAATACGCGACTGCGAATCCCACCAGGTAGCCGCCGATCAGGTTGGACGCCAAGGTGCCCAGCGGAAATTTCGGCGCGCGTACGTTGAGCCATGCCGAAAGGCCCCAACGCAGCCAGGCGCCGAAGGCCGCCCCGGCGCCGACCGCCGCGAACTGACCAATCATGGGGCCCTCAATTCGTGCGTCTCACCGGATGAACTGTTCGACGTAGGCTGCACCGAGCCCGCACTTCGCGTAATGATCGCGGCACATGTCGATCTTGCTCCAGACGTCTTCGTAACCGTTCTGGCGGCCGTCCGCGTCGACATAGATCATCGCGCCGCTGATATTGAAGAACGTGATCATTTCCGGGCAGTCGTCCGGCACCGTCAGCGTGTGGATCTCGCCGGGCGGCTCGTAGACGAAGCTGCCCTCCTCCGCCGTCCAGTCGTGCTCGAGATACTTCCACCGCCCCTTGATCACGTAGCCGATGACCAGCATCGGATGCCGGTGCCGCGACAGCACGCCGCTCTTGCGCACGCGCAGCAGGTTGCACCAGCCGCCGGAAACGGTGTTGAGCAGCAGCGGACGGAACCAGACGTCCTTCGCCTGCGGCACCCACACGCGCTCGTCGTCCGGCAGCGCCGCGACGGCAATTTCCGGCTGGATGCCGGAAGTCGGCAGGATCAACGGAGCATTCACTCCGTTCCTTCCTTGATGGCGCGCGCCAGCGCCGCGATCTCGGCAGCTTCGTCGTAGACCTTGGGAAAGTCGCGGTGCGCCTTGCGATACCAGTAGCGCGCGTTGGCGACGTCGCCTTCCTGCATATGAACAATGCCGTGCGCCCAGCACCCGAGCGTCGACGAATCTTCCTGCACGATCATGTGCGCCTTCTCCCAATCGTGCTTCTTGAGGTAACGAACTGCGGTTCCAATCGGCATAGGCCCCCCTATGAAATCAGATAGCCGCCATCCACCGGCAACACGACACCGGTGACGAAGCGGGCGGCAGGCGAACACAAGAAAACGGCGGCACCGGCAATGTCCTCCGGCGCCGCCCAGCGCGCGAGCGGCGTGCGCGCAAGTATTGCCGCGCTGCGCTGCGGATCAGTCCTGCAGCGCCTGCGTCAATGGCGTGGTTACCCAGCCCGGCGCGATGGCGTTGACGCGTATGCCGTCGGGCGCATACGCGATGGCCAGCGACTTGGTCAGCTGCGCAACGCCACCCTTGCTCGCGCTATAACCCGGCACGAGGCCGCCGCCGAGGAAGGACAGCACGGACGCCGTATTGACGATCGCGCCACTGGCGGCCTTCAGCTTTTCGCGCGCCAGAGCGCAGCAGCGCATGGTGCCCGTGAGATTGATCGCGAGAACTTCGGCGAATACGGCGACATCGTGCTCGGCGCCGCGACGGATGACGCCCGCGCAGTTGACCAGCGCGTCGAGCCGCGGCAGCGAGGCAATCAACGCGGTGGCCGCCGCGTCGTCGCGCACGTCCAGTGCGACCGCGTCACGGCAGCGGAAGCGCGGCGACGCGCGCGCTGCGTCGCATTCCTCGCGCGCGGCACCGGTGACCGTCACCACGGCGCCCAGTGCGGCGAAAGCATCGGCAATGGCCGCGCCGATCCCGCTTGTTCCGCCCACCACGAGCGCGACCTTGCCCGAAGTACAGGTCAGGGAGAAATGTCGCCGCGGTCACGCGGCGACCCTGCCCAGCGCGGCGCGCACGTCGGCATCCCGCGGCAGCGGAGCCACGGCGCCGAAACCGGTCGTGGCAAGCGCCGCCGCGACGTTGGCATACGCAGCGGCGGCGAAGGGATCGTCGCCGGCGAGCAGGCGGGTTGCGAATGCGCCGTCGAAGCAGTCGCCCGCACCGGTCGCGTCCACCGGCGTGACGCGGTGCGCGGGAACGTGCTGCTGGCGCGCGCCATCGGAGACGATACAGCCTTCGGCACCCAGTTTCAGCACGACGCCGCTCGCGCCCGCACGATGGCAGGCGGCCACCGCTCCGGCGGCGTCCCCGCCGAACAAGCACCAATGCATCGTCGAGACTGGGGACGCACCAATCGCAGCGAGCCATCGTTGCCAATATCGTCGCGCGTGCCCGTGGCAGTGGCCAGAGCTTGAGCCGCAAGTTGGGATCGTAGGTCACGAGCGCGCCAGCCACGCTTGCCTCGTCGATTGCGGCGAACACCGTATCGCACGCGCTGGCCGAGATCGCCTGGCTGATGCCGGACACGTGCAGCAGCCGCGCCGAGCGCACGACGTCGAGCGGCAGCGTTTCGGGCCGCATGCGGCTGGCCGCAGAACCTGCGCGCAGATAGGAGAATTCGTGACCCTGCGCGCCGTGCGTGACGAAATAGACGCCGGTCGCCGCGTCGGCATCGATTGCCACGCCACGCATGTCGACGCGTTCCTCGGACCACAATTCGCGGAACAGGCGACCGAAGGAATCGCCGCCCAGACGCGTGACGTAACCTACGCGCGCGCCGAGACGCGCCGCGGCGATGGCCATGTTCGACGTGTCGCCGCCGAAGCCCTGCACATAGGCACGCGGATCCGCGGCCCGCGTCTGGTTGAACTCGATCAGCGGTTCACCGAGCGCAACGATGTCAAGCCTGTCCTGAGCCATGGCCACCTTGTGCTCAGCTGCGCCGGAAATTGAAGTGCCTGCCCGAAGCGACGTCGCCAAGCATCACTCCTGGACCCTCACGGGCGAGCCACGAGCGGCTGCCGTTGCGCCAGAACACCGAGCCATCGCGGAAACTGCCTTGGCTGATGGATTGGCCGCGGTCATTGCGGAGGAAAACCCTGCCGTCGCCGACGACGTCCAGTATCACGGTGCTGCGGGCATCCGGATCCCAGGCCGTGAAGGTGCCAACGGCCCAGGACGGCGGCCGAGCCGGCGCAACGACGGGAGGCGGCGGCGTGTTCGGCGTTTGCGAACCGCCGATTGCCGCGCCAATAGCGAACGCGCCCAGTATTCCGGCCGCGATCGCCGCATTGTTGTTGCTGTTGCGCGAGTTGTTCGAACTGCGCCCGAACTCGAAATCCGCGCGGCACCCGCGATCGACCCAGATGCCGTTGCGGTCGAATCCCCATGTGCGGTTGCGCGTGCATGGCGCGTTCGACAACTGGCGGCGCAGCGAAACATTGTTCTCGGTGTCGACGCGACAGAAATTTCGATTGTTGTTTCGGCTTTCGCAGCGAATCGTGCCGCGCGCCGCCCACGCCGGCGGCGCCGCTGGAACTACCAGCGCAAGCAGCGTCATCGCCACGGCCGCACGCGTAGGAAATCTCATCATTTCTCCTAGGGCGAAGGACGCCGCTTATCTTACCGGCAACGCGCGGAACCCAGCAGCATAGGCCGCTGCCGCAGCCCTGACGCCCTCGGCCGGCGCGCCCGGTGCATACAAGTTCGAACCCGTGCCGAAACCGGTCGCGCCGGCTGTCCAGTACGGTGCCATGTTGTCGGGCCGGATGCCGCCGACGGCGAACACCAACGCATCGCGCGGCAGGACCGCACGCCATGCCTTGAGCGCCCCGGGCGGCAGCGCCTCGGCCGGAAACATCTTGAGGCCGTCGGCGCCCGCGGCGAGCGCGGCGAAAGCTTCGGTCGGCGTCGACACGCCTGGCACGCACACCAGGCCGAGCGCCTTGGCTTCGCGGATCACCGCGGTATCCGCGTGCGGCATCACGACCACCTTGCCGCCCGCGTCGCGCACGCGCGCGACGTCGGCCACGGCGAGCACGGTGCCGGCCCCCACCAGGCACTGGTCGCCGCATGCGTTCGCGAGCAGCCGGATCGACTCGAAAGGCCGCGGCGAATTGAGCGGCACCTCCAGGACGCGGAAGCCCTCTGCGATCAGCGCTCCCGAAATCGCGGGGATCTCCTCGGGCGTGATCCCGCGCAGAACGGCGATCAACGGCAGCGGATCGAGGTAGGGCAGCAATGGATTCATGCGGTGGTCGATTCAATGAGGAAGGGACAAGGGAAGCGATGCATGCTGCGCGATACGCCACAGGCCGCGCGCCGCGGAGTCGGCTGGCGCGCGGGCCACGGCGATGCCCGCCAGCGTCATCGCGGCAGCATAGCGCGCCATCAACGCATCGGTGCCGACCAGGCGCACGCTGGCGCCGTCGCAGCCGTTGCGCTGCGCCCATATACGCCCGTTGCGCACCTCGCGGCCAATCAGCAGGCCGGACAGCCAGTCCGGAACCTCGGTTGGCGCCAGTTCGCCCGTCAGCGCAAGCGTGCGCGCGCCGAACAGGTCGTGGCTGAATCCGCCCGTGCCCAAGCCGCGGGTCACGCCGCGCGCGAAAGCCGGGCCCGGCTCCTGCCCCGAGGCTTGCGCCAGACGGCCAAGGATGCTGTGACCGAGGAGGACGTCGTAGAGCTCTCCGGTCATGTAGGTCGAGAAATCGACGAGCTGTCCGCGTTCGACCAGCGCCCACTTGCAATGGGTTCCGGGAAGGACGGCGAGGACGCGCTCCTCGTCTTCGTCGACGGCGCCGGCGAGTTGTGTCTCTTCGCCGCGCAGCACGTCTGGAATGCCATTCGCATCGCGCGTGCGCACGCCTGGAATGATGGCCAGCGCATCGCCGGGAACGTGCACGATTCCCGCGGCGAGTGTTGCGAGCGGCGCGGGACACTCGACGTAGGGTGCCTCGATCCAACCCTGCCGGCTGCCGACCATGCCGCACGCCAACCGCGGCGCGGCCACGTCGTGCCAATCGCCAAGCAACGTTGTCAGCGCCTCGGGAAAGCATCCTTGCTGCACGTGCATGACGCCCAGTGGAACCGCGCGGGTCGCGATGACGTCGCCACGGGCACCCAGGCAATAGGCGCGCGCCGACGTCGTCCCCCAGTCAATCGCAATGAGCGCCGTGGCGGGCATGGTGGCTAATGGGAAGAACGGGACGATCGACGCTTCAGCGTGGCACCGCGGTCGGTGGATCCCAGCGTGCCGCGGCGTCGTCGTCGCTGGCGCGTGCGTCGACCCAGCGTGTGCCCTGCGGCGTAGTCTCCTTCTTCCAGAACGGCGCGCGGGTCTTCAAGTAGTCCATCAGGAAGCGGCAGGCGTCGAACGCTTCGCCGCGATGCGCGCTGGTCACCACGACCAGCACGATCTGGTCGGCAGGAGCCAGCGTGCCGACGCGATGAATGATCAGCGCGTCGAGAATGTCAAAGCGACTCCTCGCCTCGGCGACGATGGCTTCCAGCGCCTTCTCTGTCATCCCGGGATAATGCTCGAGCGTGAGCGACGTGACGTGCGCCGCATCGTTGACGTCGCGCACCGTGCCGATGAATGTCGCCACGGCCCCGACCCGCATGTCTCCACCGCGCAGCGCTGGCAATCTCCTGGCCCGCGTCGAAATCGGCGGTCTGGACGCGAACGGTCATGGAGCCCTGCAGGTTCCTTCAACCACCGGTCACCGGTGGGAGCAGCGCGACTTCATCGCCGTCACGCACAGTGCGAGTCCACCGCGACAAGCGCGTGATTGACAGCCACGCGCACGGCGCGGCCCGAGGCCAACTCCGCGGCAAACGCGCCCCCGCGCGCGCGCAGCGCCGCAAGGACGGCGGTCACGGACACTTCGTTGCCGGGCAGGGTCAGCGCCTCGTCGGCGCGCCCGAATGCTTCACGCAATCGCGCGAGATAGACGAGGTGGACGGTAACGGCAGTAGCGGTCTGCGAATCGGGCATGGGGTGGTCGCGGCAGCGGGGTCCGCTGGAGCGGCGGGACCGGAGCGCCCCGATTCTACGCGCAGCCGGGTCTTCGTTGTGCAGCCACGGTTGCGCTCTGGTTGCGCATCGTCGACCGTACGCGGTTTCGCCGCCAGAAAAACGGGGCGGGATAATCAGAACCGGAACTGCAGGCCGAACTGGACTCGGTCGGAGTCCGGCAGCACGCCGGGCATCGCCTCGGTCGCTGGGCGTCCGAAGCGCGCGTATTCGAGACGCAGGCCGAGCAACGTATTGAGGTCGTACCGCAAGCCCACGCCGTAATTGACGCCATCGCGATTGCGTCGGACGTCGCTGGCCGCCAGGCCGCTCGGGTAGAGGACGGCAGGTTCGCTCTGCGCATAACCCAGCCTGCCGTACAGCGAGAATCTCTTCGCGAAGCCCCACGTCGTATACACGTCCGCATTCCAGGTCTTGGCGACGGCGTCGCTCGCGTTCGCGAACGCGAACCCCATGCCACGTCCGCCGGCGCTGCCTTCCTGGTGGAGCGCAAAACGATCCGCGGATGCGACCGCGGCTTCGACAGCGATATCGTTGGCCCAGCGGTAGCCTCCGTAGGCCAACGTGCGCGCGCCGTTGTCGTCGCTGGCCGGCAGCGTGAATTTGTTCCACGCGGAGGCGAGATGCCCGAACTGCAAGCCTTCGGATTCGGCGCCGCGCTCGCGCATCGACAGTCCGCCGTAGAACCCTGACATGTCCGCCACCGGCACGATTTCATCCGCCACCGCCGGAAACGCCGCCGCGGCTCCAGTAATGGTTGCAAAAAAAGCTGCAAGTAGCTGATTTTTATTCATAACGGAACTGGGCGATAGAGGTGGCCGTTTCCTGCTGAAGACGACGGGCTTTGGTCACACGGAAATGCCGCAAGTTCAAGCTACTCCTACGTCCTGCCCTAAGTCAATCGGGCTTTGGCCAAGCGCCCGCGTAGGTGTGGATAAATGTTGCGATCTCATCCAGGGCGTCGAGCGCAAACACGGGAATGTGGCCGCGGGCGAAGGATCCTGGGCGGTCCGTCGCAATGGCCAGGATGTGGGAATCCTGTGGATGGAGCAACGGCTTGGCGACGGATTCGCGCCAGATTTCAAGCTTGGGAATGGGGTACGCCTTGTAGCCTTCGACCAGGGCCAGGTCGCAGGGCGACAGGCGGCCAAGCGCCTCGGGCAGTGTCAACTCCCGGGCGCCGCGGAGTTCGTGGAGCAGGCCCCACCGCAACCCCGACGACACCAACACCTCGCTGCAACCCGCGCTGCGATGCCGATGCGAGTCTTTTCCCGGCTGGTCCAGGTCAAACGAATGATGCGCATGCTTGACCAGTGAAATGGTCAGACCCTTGGCCACGAGGCGCGGGATCACCTGCTCGATCAGCGTCGTCTTGCCGCTCCCCGACCATCCGGCAAACCCGAAAACGCGCATCGTCGTTAGCGTCCGACGATCGGCTTGAATCGCGCAAGGGGTTTGCGCAGCGCAACCGTAAATTTCATCGTCGTGGCGTGGTGGTTTTGAACAGAGTCCCGATTGTAACGTTCCGCGTCGCCCTCATCTGGCTGATTGCGAGGTCACCCCACGCCGCCTATAGTGAGGATGCCGCGATGGCCTCAGTGCAGAATCGCCTTTCCAGCGCAAACGCCGCCCATGATCCGAAGCAACGCTGCCTCTCCTCCTGCAACCATCGAGCCGTCGGGGCACGATGTTGCCGGCACCATTGAACGGGTGATTGCCGACGTGCCACAGCCGCGCACGCGGAAGGTGCCGGACCCGGCGCGGGAAGCCGCCGCCATTGCCAGGCGCGCGGCGAAGCAGGCGGCCGTGCTGTCGGGCTCGCTGGCGCTGCCCCCGGGTCCGCTGGGGATGCTGACCGTGCTGCCCGACCTGTACCTCATCTGGAAAACGCAGCGGCAGATGGTCTCCGACATCTTCGGGCTGTACGGGCGCAGCGCGGAATTGACCCGCACCCACATGCTGTACTGCCTGTTTCGCCATGCGGCCAGCCATGTCATGCGCGATGTCGTCGTCCGCGCCGGCCAGCGAGCGATCGTCCAGCAGCTGACCTCGGGCGCATTGCAGAGCGCGCTGCAAACCTTGGGCGTAACCGTCGCCCGGCGCATCGTCGGCACGGCGGCGAGCCGCTGGGTACCCGTTGCCGGCGCCGCGGCCGTGGGCGCCTACGCCTATTGGGACACGTTGCAGGTCGCGCGGACGGCGCACAGGCTTTTGGTCACGCCCGACACCCTCGACGCGGAGTAGCAGGCGGGCCGGCATGTGCGGACGCTATGAACTGCATACTCAGCCCGCGGCCCTGGCGCTCGCGTTCGGCGTGCCGTTCCCGGCGCAGATGCCTCCGCGCTACAACATCGCGCCGATGCAGGATGTGCCGGTCATCCGGCGCAACGCTGCGGGAGAGCGCGAACTCGTCGAAGTCCGGTGGGGCCTGGTGCCGCGCTGGGCCAAGGATCCGTCGATCGGAAACAGGATGATCAATGCGCGCGCGGAAACGCTGGCCGACAAGCCGTCGTTTCAGCACGGCGCTGAAGAAACATCGTTGCCTGCTGCCGGCGGATGGCTTCTACGAATGGAAGCAGACGTCATCCGGGCGCCAAGCAGCCGTTCCACATCGGCATGAAGGACGGCGCGCCGTTCGCACTCGCCGGGTTGCTCGAACGCTGGCTGTCTCCGGCGGGCGAAGTGCTCGACACGTGCACCATCATCACCACGCGATCCAATGCGTTGCTGGCGCCGCTGCACGACCGCATGCCGGTGATCGTCGCGCCGGTTTCGTTCGACCGCTGGCTCGACGTCGCCAACGAGGACACCGCGGACCTGTTCGCGCCCTTCCCCGCCGATGCGATGAGCTACCACCCGGTGTCGGTACGCGTGAACAGCGTGCGCAACGACGACGCCAAGCTTATCGTGCGCACGGAGGAAGCCGAACTGCACGCGGCCGCGGCCGAGTCCGAACCTCCGCCGCCCGTACCGGAGCAGGACTCGCTGTTCTGATCAATCCTGGTGGCGGCAGGTATATTAGGGCATTCGACCGACACGCCGGGCAATCCATGCACAAGTATTCCGAGGACATCTACACCGAAGCCGAAACCGAAGTCGACACGCTCGCCAATTTAGGACCGTTGACCGCACTGGCCGGCGTCTGGACCGGAGCGCGCGGCTTCGACGTCAATCCCAAGGCCGACGGACCCGAGCGGAAGACATACATCGAGCATTATGAGTTGCATCCGATCGACGCCCAGGTGAACGGGCCGCAGCTTTTCTACGGATTGCGTTATCACACGCAGATCTTCGAGCCGGATGATCCGAACACGTTCCATGACCAGGTGGGTTACTGGCTGTGGGAACCGGCGACCGGAGAGCTGATCCATACGCTGGCGATTCCCCGGGCGCAGGTGGCGATGTTGACCGGACGCGCCGAGGCCGGCGCGAAGTCGTTTCGGCTGGAGGCCGCGCGCGGGTCGCTGACCAACGGGATCATCTCGGTGCCATTCCTCGAGCACGCGTTCCGTACCGAGAGCTGCACGATCACCGTCACGGTCAACGCCGACGGCACCTGGTCCTACGAACAGGACACGGTGCTGGTGATCCCCGGACAGGCGGAGCCGTTTCACCACACCGATCGCAACACGCTGCACAAGATCGGCGAACCCACGCCGAATCCGTTGGCACGGGCGAGCGAGCGGCAGGCTAGCGCAGGCTGGCGTTGATCGACGCCAGCGCGGCATTCCCCGGCACCAGGTCGGCGTCTCCGAGCGAATTGAGCGGGACCGCGACCGTCTCCAGCGCGTCGTGCAGGTCCGCGCTGTCGGGATGCAGGTACAAGAGGCCGGTGACGACCTCACCCGCCGCGCGATGCGCTTCCAGGTAGGCCATGACCCCGACCTTGTCGGTGGGATCGTAGGCAGCATCGAGCTTGCGCAGCCGGATCGTGCCGCCGTCGTGCAGCTGCACATCCCGCGTTTCGCCCTCCGCGTAGTCGGTGGTGATCTCGTCGCGCGACGAGATGAAGTCGAGCCGGTTCACAGCGTCGTTGTGCTCGCGCACGTAGTCGAAGCTCTTGGTCGAGCCGACGTGATTGTTGAAGGCGACGCACGGACTGACGACGTCGATCAGCGCGGCGCCCCGATGCTGGACGGCTGCTTTGATCAGCGGAACGAGCTGCACCTTGTCGCCGGAGAATCCGCGGGCCACGAAGGTCGCGCCCAACGTCAACGCCAGCATCGCGAGGTCGATCGACTCGTCGCGGTTGATCGCGCCCTTCTTGCTCTTGCTGCCGCGGTCGGCGGTGGCGGAGAACTGGCCCTTGGTCAAGCCGTACACGCCGTTGTTCTCGACGATGTAGACCATGTTCACTCCGCGGCGCAGGCTATGCGCGAACTGGCCCAAGCCGATCGACGCCGAGTCGCCATCACCGGAAACGCCGAGGTAGATCAAGTCGCGGTTGGCCAGTGCGGCGCCCGTCAGCACCGACGGCATCCGGCCGTGAACGCTGTTGAATCCGTGCGAGTTGCCCAGGAAATAGGTCGGCGTCTTCGACGAGCAGCCGATCCCCGACAGCTTGGCGACTCGGTGCGGCGGCACGTCGAGTTCGAAGAATGCCTGGATGATCGCGGCCGAGATCGAATCGTGACCGCATCCTGCGCACAGCGTCGAGATGGCGCCTTCGTAGTCGCGGCGCGTGAACCCGAGCGCATTCCTCGGCAGCGACGGATGATGGATCTTGGGCTTGGCGAGGTACGTCACGGCGCCACCTTTCGCATTGGCACTACGTTGAACAGGCGCGCCTTCTCGGCGATCTCGCGCGTGATGAACCGCGCCGTCACCGGCGTTCCGTCATAGTGCAGGATCGAGATGAGCTTGGCCGGGTCGATGCCGCATTCATTGACCAGCAGCGACTTCATCTGCGCGTCGCGATTTTGCTCGACGATGAAGACGTGCTCGTGCGCGTGGATGAAATCCGCGACGGCGTCCGCGAACGGAAACGCGCGGATGCGCATCTGGTCGAGGCGAATGCCCTCGGCCTCGAGACCCACCAGCGATTCGCTCATGGCCGCGCCGGTGGAGCCGAACCAGATGACGCCCGATTTCGCGGGCTTCACCCCTTGCTGGATCACGGGCGCCGGCACCACGTCCTTGGCCGTCTCGAACTTGCGCTGCAGCCGCTGCATGTTGTCCACGTAGGCCGGCCCCTCCTCCGTGTACCGCGCATAGCGGTCCTTGGTAGTGCCCCGGGTGAAATAGCCGCCCTTCGACGCATGCGTGCCCGGATAAGTGCGGTAGGGCACGCCGTCGCCATCGGCGTCGAGATAGCGGCCGAAATCCCGTCCTGCATCGAGCATCTCCGCAGTCATCACCTTGCCGCGGTCCATCCGACGCGCGTCGTCCCACGCCAACGGTTCCGTGAGCCAGTCCTGCATGCCGATGTCCAGGTCAAGCATGACGAAGATCGGCGTCTGCAGGCGGTCCGCGAGGTCGAACGCCGTGGCCGCGAACTCGAACGATTCCGTCGGGTCCTCGGGAAACAACAGGATGTGCTTGGTGTCCCCGTGCGACGCGTAGGCGCAGCAGAGGAGATCCGCCTGCTGCGTGCGCGTCGGCATGCCGGTGGACGGGCTGCCGCGCTGCACGTCGAACAGCACGGCCGGAATCTCGGCGAAATACGCGAGCCCCAGGAATTCCTGCATTAGCGAGACGCCGGGCCCGGAGGTCGCGGTGAACGCGCGCGCGCCATTCCACGCGGCGCCGATGACCATGCCGATCGATGCCAGTTCGTCCTCGGCCTGCACGATCGCGTAGCGCTTCTTGCCGGAGCCGGCGTCGGTGCGCAGCTTGCGGCAATAGCTGCCGAACGCCTCGGCCAGCGACGAGGAAGGTGTGATCGGATACCACGCTGCCACCGTCGCGCCGCCGTAGACGCAGCCCAGCGCCGATGCGGTATTGCCGTCGATGAAGATCCGGTCGCCGACCCGGTCGCTGCGCTTCACGTGGACAGGCAGCGGGCATTCGAAATTGGCGAGCGTGTAATCACGCCCCAAATGCAGCGCCTTCACGTTCGACGCGAGCAGTGCTTCCTTGCCCTTGTACTGTTCCCCGAAGAGCCGCTCGATCTCCGCCGGTTCGATATCGAGCAGCGCCGACAACGCGCCCAGGTAGACGATGTTCTTGAACAGCTGCCGCTGCCGTGGGTCGCTGTACTCGGCATTGCAGATCGCAGTGAGCGGAACACCGATAGGCGTCACGTCGGCGCGCAACTTCGAAGGCGGCAACGGCCTGGTCGAGTCGTAGAAGACGTAGCCGCCGGCGTCCACTTCGGCGAGGTCCTTGTCCCACGTTTGCGGGTTCATCGCGACCGCCATGTCCACGCCACCGCGACGGCCGCGCCAGCCGGCCTCGACCACGCGCACCTCGAACCACGTCGGCAGGCCCTGTATGTTGGAGGGAAAGATGTTGCGCGCCGCGACCGGCACGCCCATGCGCAGGATCGCCTTTGCGAAAAGGCCGTTCGCGGACGCGGAGCCGGAGCCGTTGACGTTGGCGAACTTGACGACGAAGTCGTTGACGCGCGAAACCGTGGCAGTCGACGAAGTCATGTCGTCATTCCGCCGCCGAACCCATCAGCGGAGCTGCGCGAGCGGACGGGACTCTTCGCCGCCGTCGTCGCGACGCTCGGCGCGTGGCAGCGGTCGTCCGCCTGCGCCATGTCGAGCAGGAACTTCTGCATGTCCCAGGCACCGGTTGGACAGCGTTCGGCGCACAGGCCGCAGTGCAGGCACATATCCTCGTCCTTGACCATCACGCGGCCGGTCTTCAGGTCGCCGGCCACATATAAATCCTGCGCGAGATTCAGCGCCGGGGCATTGAGCCGTCCGCGCAGGTCCGCTTCCTCGCCGTCCTGCGTGAAGGTGATGCAATCCATCGGGCAGATGTCGACGCACGCGTCGCATTCGATGCACAGCTTGCCCGCGAATACCGTCTCGACGTCGCAGTTGAGGCAGCGCTGCGCCTCGGCGTAGCCGACACGGCGGTCGAAGCCCAGCTCGACCTCGGTCCGGATGTCGCGCAACGCGATGACCGTGTCCTTGAGCGGGACGCGATAGCGCTTGTCGTTGTGGATCGCGTTGTCGTAGCTCCACTCGTGGATGCCCATCTTCTGCGACATCAGGTTCACGTGCGGCGCGGGCCGCTGCGACACCGGCACGCCCTGGCAATGATGGTCGATCGAAATGGCGGCGTCGTGGCCGTGCGCGACGGCCCAGATGATGTTCTTCGGGCCGAACGCCGCGTCGCCGCCGAAAAAGACACCGGCGCGCGAAGAGGCCATCGTCGTCTTGTCGACGATCGGCATTCCCCAATCGTCGAACGTGATCCCTACGTCGCGCTCGATCCACGGAAACGCATTTTCCTGCCCGACCGCGACCAGCACGTCATCGCAGGGCATATGGACGTCGGGCTCGCCGGTGGCAACCAGCTGCCGCCGTCCCTTGGCATCCTTCTGCGGTGCGACCTTCTCGAACATGACGCCGGTCAGCTTGCCGTTGTCGTGCGTGAACGCCTTGGGCACCAGGTAATTGTGGATGGGAATGCCCTCGTGCATGGCATCTTCCTTCTCCCACGGCGACGCCTTCATTTCGTCGAAACCGGAGCGCACCACGACCTGCACTTCTTCACCGCCCAAGCGCCGCGACGATCGGCAGCAATCCATCGCCGTGTTGCCGCCACCGAGCACGATGACCCGCTTGCCGATCTTGGTCACGTGTCCGAACGACACCGACGACAGCCAGTCGATGCCGATGTGGATGTTCGCGGCGGCTTCCTTGCGGCCCGGGATGTCGAGGTCGCGGCCGCGCGGAGCGCCACTGCCGACGAACACGGCATCCCATCCTTCCGCCAGCAGCTGCTTCATGCTGTCGATTCGCTGGCCGCTGCGAAACTCGACGCCCATGTCGAGCACGTAGCCGACCTCCTCGTCGATCACGGAATCGGGCAGGCGGAACTTGGGAATCTGCGAACGGATCATGCCGCCCGCGCGCGCGTCGCCGTCGAACACGACGCATTCGTAGCCGAGCGGCGCCAGATCGCGCGCAACCGTCAACGACGCCGGGCCCGGCGCCGACCAGCGCGACGCGCTTGCCGTTCTTCGTCTTCGCCGGCGGAGGCAAGCGGTCGCGGATGTCTTCCTTGAAATCCGCGGCGACGCGCTTCAAGCGGCAAATGGCCACGGGTTCGGGCTTCGCCTTGCTGTTCGCGATGTCCGGCGAGCCTTCCTCGACGCGTCCGCGGCGGCATGCGGGTTCGCACGGCCGATCGCAAGTACGGCCGAGGATGCCGGGAAAGACGTTGGACTTCCAGTTGACGAGATACGCGTCGCCGTAATGACCTGCGGCGATCAACCGGATGTACTCGGGGACGGGAGTATGGGCCGGGCAGGCCCACTGACAATCGACGACTTTGTGGAAATAGTCCGGGTGTGCGATATCCGTCGGCTTCAAAGCCCTGCTCTCCAGTGGACCGCCAGGTCACATTGTGCGTGGCGCATATCCACTCCCTTGAAGCAGGATTCACGCCCGAACCTTGTCGGTGCCGCGATGCTACGCCTGCTGCTGGCACAAGGAAAGGAGTGCCAGCGCCAAGGGCTTGTTATCGGTGGGGTTTTTGCAACGCAGCAACGCCGGTTAGGCAGGACGCTAGAATGGGTATCCTTGGTTATCGAATCGCTGCTTCGCACATGATTCGTTGGAACCTGCCGTGAATGCCCCCGACCCCGTTCCGCTGCGGCTGACGTCGTTCTCGCATGGGGGCGGTTGCGGCTGCAAGATCGCACCCGGCGTGCTGCAGGAAATCCTCGGCCGGGCCGCGCCGGGGCTGCTGCCGAAGGCGCTGCTGGTCGGCGTCGAGACATCGGACGACGCGGCCGTGTACCAGCTCAACGAACGCCAGGCGATCGTCGCGACGACGGACTTCTTCATGCCGATCGTCGACGACCCCTTCGACTTCGGCGCGATCGCCGCGACCAACGCCATCTCGGACGTCTACGCGATGGGCGCGACGCCGCTGTTCGCGCTCGCGTTGGTCGGCATGCCGGTCGACAAGCTGCCGATCGACACGATCCGCCTGATCCTCGCCGGCGGCGAGTCGATCTGCGCGAAGGCGGGCATCCCGATTGCGGGCGGCCACACGATCGACTCCGTCGAGCCGATCTACGGCCTCGTGGCCATCGGCGTCGTCGACCCGGCGAACGTCAAGCGCAACGCCGGTGCGCGGCCCGGCGACGTGCTCATCCTCGGCAAGCCGCTCGGCGTCGGCATCTACAGCGCCGCGCTGAAGAAGGGACTGCTCGCGCCCGACGGCTACGCGGCCATGCTCGCGCAGCACGACGCAACTGAACACGCCGGGCATCGCGCTGGGCACGATGCCAGACGTGCATGCGCTGACCGACGTCACGGGCTTCGGCTTGCTCGGCCACCTGCTGCGAGATCTGCCGCGGCAGCGGAGTCGCGGCGAACGATCGATTTCGCGCGCTTGCCATTGCATCCGGACGTCATGCGCCTGGCGCACGACGGCATCGTGACGGGTGCGTCGGCACGCAACTGGGCGGGCGTGCACGAGCACGTCGATCTGGCGCCGTCCCTCGGCGCTGCCGAACGCGCGTTGCTCACCGATCCGCAAACGTCCGGGCGGATTGCTCGTCGCCTGCGCGCCCGAACGGCGTCGACGATGTGCTGGCGCTTTTCCGTGCCGAAGGATTCGCACGACGCCGCGGTCATCGGCATCGATCGCGGCGGGGACGCCGCGCATCGCGGTTGGATAGAACACGGGCATGACAACCGGCTTCGGCATCGCGACGTGGTTTCACATCTAGGCCGCTGCGCGACGCGGCTCGCGCCGATTATCGCCATGATGTTCTCCGCCTTGAGTACCGCCACGACCGTGCCCCAGCCCGCCACCGCCGCCGGCGCATTCGGCCTCTATCCGGCGCAGGATTTCCGCCTGGCCACCGGCGAATGCCGCGATTGCCCGACCATCCGCCAGGCGCTGTGGTACTTCCGCGACCAGACCATCGCCGTGCCGCTGGCAGGTCATCCGGTGTCCGGCTTCACCACCGGCGTGCACGCGGAGGACGACGTACGCGCGTGGGCCGCCGCGCGCCCGCCCGCAGCACCGATCGACTATCCGCCGCTGGTGTGGGTGGCCGCACCCGACATCGTGCGCGGCGCGCGGCTGTCCGCAGGACGCGACGCAACTCGTGACGCGCGGCGGCGCGCTGCCGTTCCGTCCCGTCGCGAAGATCCCGCTCAATCGCTCGTACTACGACGCGTCGTCGGTCGCGTTCTTCCGGCAGCGCGACGGTCACGGTGCGCGGCACGCCGACCGACGACGGATTCGTCGCGCGCACGATCTGGCCGGAAGACTTCCGCGTCGGCGGCGCAGCGCCCCCGCCGCGAACGCTGCCGGCCGGCCTGCCTCCGCGCCGAAGCGTTGCGCAGCCTGATGCGCGAGGAACCGCGCGGCGGCGCGCAGAGCCCGTACGCCGCGTCGACGCTGTGGCAGACGGACCGGCATGCCCGCGCGACTGGACGGGTCGCCCGGTGCTCGCGCTCATGGTCAACGGCGCGCAGGGCGACGACGACGAGGCGCATGGCGGGCACTTCGCGCTCGTCACCGGACGCGTCGCAGGCCGACGGCGCAGATCGGCGACTGGCTGGTCAACAATTTCTATTCGCTCGACGTCGAGAGCGAAAAGGGCATCCTCGCCGCGCCGGTTCCGCTCGACAACTATCTTGCCGACCTCAACTCCGGCCAGGGCTGGTACCGGCCCTCGTACATGGTCGTCGCCGTGCTGAAGGACGAGCGCGCGGCCGTGCTGGTGCAATCGGCGCTCAACCGCGTGTACAACCAGTTCTGGCGGCACCAGCTGGTCTACTACCACCCGAACGATGAATTGCGCGAGCATCAGCATCGACGTGCTGCGCGCGCTCGGCTGGAACATTCCCCGGCGCGGCCCGACGTCGCGCACGCTGGCCTGGCTCGGCTTTCCGTTCATCGCGCTCAAGGAGCTTTCGATCGGCAAGGCCAAGCTCGCCTTCGACTACCTGCGCACCGACCAGACGCGGCTCTTGCCCGCGGCCGCGCTGGAAGAGGCGTTCGCGACGCTGCTGCGCGTTCGGCACAAGGGACGACTCCCGACGGCGACGGCTTGCTCGCGCGGATGCTGGCGGAGGATCTCGACGCGCTCGCGTTCGTGCGCTTTCCACAGTTCCCGTCGAGTCGCGCGTTCGGCGACGCGCCCGCTGCGACCACGTGGGAATACAGGGCGCTCATTCCCAACGACCCGGCGCTGGTGCAAATCGTGCCGGTCCCGCCGCGCCCGTTTCCCGACGCGCTGCGCGATCCGGACCTGATCCCGCCGCCGCGGCGGCCTTCCGACTATGCCGTCCTGGTCTGGAGTCTGCTGACAGTCATCGGCATTCCGTTCGTGCTGTGGCGGCTGTGGCGCTGGCGGCAGCATGCGCCGGCGCTAGCGGCACCCGTCGCCAGCTCATGACCAGCGCGGGCTTGACACGCCCTATATTTCGATAATATTGGAATTATGAAATCGAATACCGCGCTGAAAGCGAGCCAAGGCGATGCCGCTCAGGCTGTCGACGCACTTGCCGCGTTGGCCCAGGAGACGCGCCTGGCCATTTTCCGTTTGCTGGTCGAATTCGCGCCGACCGGCCTCACGCCTGGTGCTATCGCACTCCGCCTCAAGCTCGCGCCCGCCACGCTGTCGTTCCATTTGAAGGAGCTCGCAAGCGCGGGGTTGATCGGCGACCGCCGCGACGGCCGCTTCATCTGGTATCAGGCCGACGTTGCCGCGATGAATTCGCTGGTCAGCTATCTCACCGAAAACTGCTGCCGCGCCACGGGCAGCGCCGACTGCGGACCGGGCTGCGCGCCCGCGGCCTGCGGACCCACCGTCAAGCGCGTGAAAGGAAAGTCATGAAGCGATTCCACGTTCACTTGGGTGTCCCCGACCTGTCGGCCAGCATCCGCTTCTATTCGGACCTGTTCGGCAAGGCGCCCACGGTCCGCGAAGGACGACTACGCGAAATGGATGCTCGACGATCCACGCGTCAACTTCGCGATCTCGCAGCGCGGGCGTGCCGCCGGCCTCAACCACCTCGGACTGCAAGCCGAGTCGGCGGAAGAACTTGCGGGCATTCGCACGCAGTTCGAAGCCGCCGATGCGACGGCTACCGTCGCCGAGCCCGGCGCGCTCTGCTGCTATGTGAAATCGGACAAGCACTGGGTCACCGATCCTCAGGGCATCGCCTGGGAAGCGTTCCACACGCTGGATTCGATTCCGCTGTTCGGTGCGGACACCGAAGAAGCAAAGGCCGCCGGGGGTTGCTGTTCACCCAAGGCGAGTGGCGCTTCAATGCCAGGCAAAGCGGCCAACACCTCAGGTACTTGCTGCTGACATCGCGCGAACCACGACATGCCGGATCGCGTCTACAACGTGCTGTTCCTCTGCACCGGCAATTCCGCGCGCAGCATCATCGCGGAAGCGATCTTGCGGCAGCGTCGGCGCGGATCGCTTCCGCGCCTTCAGCGCAGGATCGCAACCGACGGGCACGGTGAATCCGCTGGCGCTGGAATTGCTGCGCGCGAGCCACATGCCGACGGAGGGTCTTGCCAGCAAGTCCTGGGAGACGCTTCGCCGAACCCGGCGCGCCACCCTGGATTTCGTCATCACCGTCTGCGACAACGCCGCCGGCGAAGTGTGCCCGGTGTGGCCGGGTAAGCCCATCACCGCGCATTGGGGCGTGCCCGATCCGGCCGCAGTGGGCGGCAGCCCCGACGCAATGCGCAAGGCGTTTTCGGAAGCGAGCCATGTCCTGGGGAATCGCATCCGGATCTTCACCAGCCTGCCGCTGAACACGCTTGGATCGGCTCAGCCTGCAATACAAGCTGGACGAGCTTGGCCAGTCGCCGGCAAATGCCGATCTGACATGACGGCGCGTTCGCCCGGAGCGATGACCTTGCGTCCGGCGATCTCCTAGGCGAACAGGCGGCAATCGTGGCTTCCTTCCGCCGCAAGCTGGGCTTCCTCGACCGTTACCTGACGCTGTGGATCTTCCTCGGCATGTTCGCGGGCGTGATGGCCGGGTACGTTTTCCCGGGCGTCGCCGGATTCTGGAGCAAGTATCAAAGCGGCACGACCAACATCCCGATCGCGGTCGGGCTCATCCTGATGATGTATCCGCCGCTGGCCAAGGTCCGCTACGAGGAGCTGGGCGAGGTCTTTCGCAACCGCGCGGTGCTGGCTCTCTCGCTGGTGCAGAACTGGGTCATCGGCCCGCTGCTGATGTTCGGGCTCGCCGTCGTCTTCCTGCGCGACAAGCCCGAGTACATGGTCGGCCTGATCCTGATCGGCCTGGCGCGCTGCATCGCGATGGTCATCGTCTGGAACGACCTGGCGCAGGGCGACACCGAGTACTGCGGCGGGCCTGGTCGCGCTCAACTCGATCTTCCAGGTGCTGTTCTTCTCGCGTCTACGCCTACTTCTTCGTCACGGTGCTGCCGGCGTGGCTCGGCCTGCAGGCGGTGCCAGGTCGACATCACGATCGCGGAGATCGCGCAGAGCGTCTTCATCTACCTCGGCATTCCGTTTCTCGCCGGCTGCCGTCACGCGCTTCGTGCTGGTGCGCGCCAAGGGCGAGACTGGTACGAGAGCGCTTCGTTCCGCGGATCAGCCCGATCACGCTGGTCGCGCTGCTGTTCACGATCGTCGTGATGTTCTCGCTCAAGGGCGAGACAATCGTCCGCATTCCGCTCGACGTGCTGCGCATCGCCGTCCCGCTGCTCATCTACTTCGTCGTGATGTTCCTGGTCTCGTTCTGCATGGGCAAGCGGGTCGGCGCGGACTACGCGAAGACGGCGACGCTCTCGTTCACGGCCGCCTGCAACAACTTCGAGCTCGCCATCGCCGTGGCCGTCGCCATGTTCGGCATCAACTCGGGCGCGGCGTTCGCGGCGGTCATCGGGCCGCTGGTCGAAGTGCCGGTGCTGATCGGGCTGGTCAACGTGGCGCTGTACTTCCAGCGGAGGTACTTCCCGGAGTCGCAAACGGTCGGGTTGCAGGCGGACGGCACACGGCCTTGAGCCGCATCCGGCGCTCCGGTGGCACCGCGCTTCATCGTCTACTCGTCCGAACTGCTGCGCTTCCCTGCCGCGGCGACCGCCATGCGGTACGCCACGAAGGCCGCGACGGCGACCAGCAGCAACGCGTACGGCGTCATCGTCTTCGCCGGGTCGATCGTGAAGAGCAGCGTCAGCGCCAGCGGTGCGCTGGACTTCAGGATGAACTGCGGCCGCGCCAGGCGCCCGAGCAACGCGCCATAGCCTCGCGGGCCGAACAGTTCCGCGGGAACCGTCCCGCGCACGATGGTCATGACGCCGTTGCTCCAGCCGTAGATCATCGCGAACGCCAGCGCGACGATCCAGATGCCGCGAACCTGCGTGAACACTGCCAGCGACGCCGCCATCAGCGCGAATGCGAGCGTTCCCACCGCCAATGCGCGGAGGTGACGGCCGAACGCGAACTCCATCACGCGCCCGGCGACCTGCATCGGGCCGATCAGCGAGCCGACCAGGACGGCGTCGCGCGCGCTCAAGTCCGGTCGCGGTGAGCAGGTCGATGACGTGCGCCGCCATCGCCGTGCCCATGAACGCCGCCAGCGCCAGCGCCGTGGCCAGCCACGCGAACACGGCGCCGTCGCCTGTGCGCACCGCGGCCTGCGCGTGCGGCGCCTCCGCGACCGAACGCGCGGCATGCCTGCGTGGAACCAGCAGCAGGTGCAGCGGCAGGCACACGAAGAGATGCAATCCCGCGTAGACCACGAACGTCTGGCGCCAGCCGATTTCGTCGAGCAGGTATTGCGACAGCGGCCAGAACACCGTGCTGGCAAAGCCACCGAACAGCGTGAGCGCGGTCACCGCGCGCCGGTACGAGGTGCCGGAGACCTGGTGCAGCGTGGCGAACGCCGGATCGTAGAGACTCGCCGACATGGCAATGCCGGCCAGCAGCCATCCTGAAAAGCATGGTCACCGGCCCCTGCGATGCGGCCAGCGCAGCCATGGCCAGCGCGCCCAGCACCGATCCGGCGGCGAGCACGCTGCGTCCGCCTCGCGCGTCGATTTCCCGGCCGACCAGCGGAGACGCAACACCGGACAGGAAGAGACCCGCGGTGAAGCTGCCGAACAGCACGACATCGGAAATGCCGAGGTCCCTGCGCATCGCGCTGCCGAGGACCGCGATCGTATAGAACAGCGAGCCCCACGAAATGATTTGCGCTACGCCGAGCGCGCTCACCGTACGCCCGAGTCGCGGGTCGCGCGGGTCGTGGTGAGCGGTGCCGCGTTCGGCGGTGGTCATGCTTGCGCTCGCGCCTTTCGCATCATCGCCAGCCCGGGCCAACTATCGTTTTCGCGGCGCGAGCAGGTCCGCCAACGCCAGCGCCACCACCTCCGTTGCGCGATGGAGATCGTCGAGCACCAACTTCTCGTCGGCGCGGTGGCCGTTGGCCTCGGCAAGAGTGCGCGGTCCGGCGCCATACAGAACCGCGGGGATGCCCGCGGTCGTGTACAGGCGCGCGTCGGTATAGATCGGCAGGCCATGCGTCGCGAAGTCCTCGCCCATAACAGCTTTCCCATGGCGCAGCAGCGCTGCGACAAGCTTTTCCTGTCCCGGAATCGGGACGAACGGCACGGCCAGCAGGATGCGTTTGACGCCAACCTGGACCGCCGGCCACTTCGCCGCGAAGTCACGAATCTGGCCCGTCAACGCAGCTTCGACATCCGCAGCGTTCTCCTCGGGAATGATGCGACGATCGATGCGGAAGCGTCACGTGGTCCGGCACGACGTTGGTGTTGATGCCGCCCTCGATCAGCCCGACCACGAGCGTCGGCGATCCGATACCAGCGGACGGACGATCGCGTCGCGGCGTAGGTCTTGCGCATTGCATAGAGGTCGGAGAGCATCCCGGTCGCCGCCTCGAGCGCGTCGATGCCTTTTTGCGGTTCCGCGGCATGGCCGGATTTGCCGGAGACGTCGACCTGCAAATGCAGGCAGCCGTTGTGCGCCGTCGCGATGCCATAGGAAAAGCCGGCGGAGATCACGAGGTCGGGCCGGCAGATTTTCTGCTGCAGCAGCCACTGCGGTCCGATCGCGCCTCCCACCTCCTCGTCGTAGGTGAAATGCAACTCGACCACGCCGGCCAGCGCCGCACCCTTGGCCGCGGCGTCGCGCAACGCGAGCAGCGCGAATGCATAGGTTGCGAAGTCCGCCTTCGACACCGCCACGCCGCGTCCGAACATGACACCGTCCCGGATCTCGGCGCCGTAGGGATCGGTTGTCCAGCCGGTGCCGGGCGGAACGACGTCGCCATGCGCGTTGAGCGCGATGACCGGTCCGTCGCCGGCGCCGAAGCGCACCCGCACCACCAGATTCGTGCAGCTGATCATGCCGTTGGCCGTGACCGCAGCGTCCGGCACGACATGTCTTTCGACGACGAAGCCCAACGCTTCCAGCAATGCTGCTGACTTTTCCGCGTGCGGCGCGCAATCCCCGGGCGGATTGTCGGAAGGCACTCGAACCAATTCGGCCAGAAAGCGCTCGGCGTCGCCGCGGTGCGCCGCCACGAACGCATGGATCGAACCGGTAACCGCGGTCAAGAGACCTCCGGCGGCTTGCGCGGCGGTGTGAACGACGCGATGAACCGCGCGAGGACGCGCGCGCCCGCGGCGACGTCGGCGAGCGTCACCGCCTCCGCCGGATTGTGGCTGATCCCGCCTGTGCAGCGGACGAACAGCATGCCGATCGGCGCGATGGCGATCAGTGCCATGCCGTCATGACCGGCGCCCGACGGCAGGCGATGCGCGCGACCGCCCTCCTGCTCGATCGCGGCGGCGAACTGTCGTTGCATGTCGGCGTCGCAGGGCGCGGTTTTCGCCTCCCACAACAGCGTGGTAGCCATGCCGATGTTGCGGCGAGCGCGCGATCGCCTCGCAGGCGGCGCGCATTGCCGCGGCGGCCGCGTGCCGCAGGTCGTCGGCGGGTGCGCGCACGTCCAGCGAAAACCGGACCTTTCCCGGGAATGACGTTCATCGCTCCCGGCAGCGCCTCGATGCGGCCCACAGTGGCCACGACCGCAGGCATCGAGGCGGCGATGCGCTCGATCGCCAGCACGCATTCGGACGCCGCGGCCAACGCATCGCGGCGCAGTCCCATCGGCACCGTTCCCGCGTGTCCGGCCATGCCCGTCAGTTCGATCTGGAAGCGGTTGCCGCCGTTGATGGCCGTGACGACGCCCGTCGCCAGCCCTTCCGCTTCGAGCACGGGCCCCTGCTCGATGTGCAATTCAGCGTACGCCAGGACGTCTCCGGGCCGGCGCGCGACCGCGGCGATTTGCGCAGGATCGAGGCCGGCATTGCGCAGCGCGTCGCGCATCGTCACGCCGCGCGCGTCGGCGTTGTCGAGCACCGCGTGATCGAACGTGCCGGCCACCGCGCGGCTTCCCAGCAGCGTCGAGCCGAAGCGCACGCCCTCTTCGTCGCCGAAGCCCAGGACTTCGACCGCGAACGGGAGGCGCGACCCGCAGTGCATGCAGCGCGTGCACGCATTCGATAGCGGTGATCACGCCGAGCATGCCGTCGTACTTTCCGGCATCGCGAACGGTGTCCAGGTGGGAACCCAGCATCAGGCAAGGCTGCCCGGGACGACTGCCCTCGTATCGGCCAGCGCAGTTGCCGATGGCGTCGACGTGCGCCTCCATGCCCGCCTCGCGCATCCAGCTCAGCACGAGGTCGCTCGCCTGGCGTTGCTCCGGGGAAAGAAACACACGGGTCAGCCCGCCTGGCAGCTCCGACAGGCGGCCAAGCGCATCACAGCGATCCCAGATGCGCTGCGGCTGCAATGCGGAAAGTAGCGCGGAATCGCCGGACATGTCGCCTTGGAGTTCTTGCACGTGACGCTTCAGTCGCGGAGATTCTAACCCGGGGCACGCTCTCTGCCGCCGCGCTCGCGAACGCGAGCCGGTATTACACTTAGGCGACGATGCTAAAATGAATCATGAATCGGACAGCACTGCTGAGTTGCGCATTGGCGTTGATCACGACCGGCTGCCAGAACGTGCCGTCGGCGGGTTCGGCATCGGGGAGCGCTCCTGCGTACGTTCCCGCCAACGCGTTGCCACCGGTCATCACCGCCGCGTCCGACATGATCGTCGGGCCCGTATGGCAATGGCAGCGCACAACTCTGGGCAGCGCGCCGGCCGTCGTCGCGACGGGGCCGGAGAGGTATACCCTGTCCTTCGACGGCGGAGGACGCGTCAACGTGCGCGCCGACTGCAATCGCGGCAGCGGCAGCTACGAAGTCAACGGCACACAAATCAAGTTCGGCGCGATCGCGCTTACCCGCATGGCTTGCCTGCCCGCGTCGCAGGACGCCGAGTTCCTGCGTAGCCTCGTGCAGGCCACGTCCTACGGCATGGATCGCGGCGAACTCGTGCTGACGTTGAGCGACGGCGCCGCAATGCGCTTCAAGCCCGCGCCCTGATTGGCGTTTCCTCCGTCGCTACTTCGCTCCGGCGATCAATCCGCGCGCCTTCAGCTGGCCGATGATGAGGTCGGCAAAGCCGGGCACTTCGCGCTGAACGTTCGACGGATTGATCGTCTGCGTATTGGCCGACCAGATGGGGCGCCCGGTCGCCACTTCGAACAGCGTGGTCTCGACCGTTGCCAGGTCGTATTGAGAGACTTCCTGCACCGGCACCATCGCAGGGCCGAACGCACCGCCACCGCCCCAGCCGCCACCCCAACCGCCGCCCCAGCCCGGACCCCAGCCGGGTCCGCCCCACATCGGGCCGGTCGTCGGGACCATCGTCGTCGTCACCTGTGTGCGCGTATCGACGCCGAGCAACCTGACGACCAGCAGGCCCTGCGCGCCGGTGCGCGTGACCGCCTCGGTGAACGGCTGCTGCGCAGCGCGCGCCTCGTCGGGTATCACGGTCCAGCCGGCAACGCCGTCGACGCCGGCGTCACGCAGCTTCTGCGCGAAGATATCCTCCGCCACGCGACGGTTGGCGAGATTGGTGCCCAGCGCCACGATATCGATTTTTTTCATCGGTCCGCCCTTGAAGTTCGGGTCGAACCACGCCGAGTTGATCGACGTCGACTGGCATGCAGTGAGCGCGATGGAAACGGCAAGAAGCGAGAACAGCGAAATGAATTTGCGCATGATCGGTTCCTGGTCGGGTGATGGCCGTAGTGTTCAGCGGCCGGTGAATGCGGGAGCGCGCTTTTCGAGGAAGGCGGCGATCCCTTCGTTCCTGTCGTGGCTGGATGCGAGCAGCGCGAAGGCCTGCCTTTCGGCGGCCAGCCCCTCGCTCAGCGGCGTTTCATAGGCGCGCAGCACCGCTTCCTTGGCGAGGCGCACAGCCAGCGCGGGCTTGGTGGCGATGATCGACGCGATTTCAACGGCACGTGCGAGCGCGCTTTCCGGCTCGTCGACCTCGACGACCAGGCCGGCGGCAAGCGCCGCCTGCGCGCCGATCGGCTGCCCGGTGAGCACCATCTGCATCGTCAGCGCCTTGCCGACGTGCGCGCAAGGCGCTGCGTGCCGCCGGCGCCCGGGATCATGCCGAGGTTCACCTCCGGCTGGCCGAACTTCGCGTTGTTGCCGGCGACGAGGATGTCGCAGCACATCGCCAGCTCGCACCCGCCACCCAACGCGTAGCCGCACACGGCGCCGATGAGAGGTTTGGGAAACGTCGCGATCGTCCGCCAGTACCGCTGGCGCTCGTGCGTCAGAATTTCCAGCGGGCCCAACGCAGCCATTTCGCGCACGTCGGCGCCGGCAGCGAAGCAGTCGAGGCCGCCGGTGAGAATCACGACGCGCGTTGCCGGGTCGGCCTGAGCGGCGTCGAGCTGCGCCGCGATTTCGGCAAGCGTCTGCGTTCGCAGCGCATTGCGAAAATCCGGGCGATGCAGCGTAAGCCGCACGACGCCTTGCTCCGGCCGGTCGACAACGATGTCCTGCAACGAGCGGTCCATGTCCGGTAGTTTACCAATCTGCGCGGTCGTCAGCTGCCGGCATACCGCGCTCTACGCTAGCGGTGCTTGAACGTCGGCTTGCGCTTTTCGACGAACGCGCGCATGCCCTCCTTCTGGTCGTCGAGCGCGAACGTCGAGTGGAATTCGCGGCGCTCGAATTTGAGCCCCTCGGCCAGCGACGACTCGTACGCGCGGTTGATCGCCTCCTTGACCTTGAGCACGACGGGCAGCGAGAACGACGCGATCTTGCCGGCGAAGGCCAGCGCCTCCTTCTCCAGATCCGCCACCGGGACGATGCGTGCCACCAGCCCCGCGCGCTCCGCTTCGACCACGTCGACCATGCGTCCCGTCAGGCACCAATCCATGGCCTTGGCTTTGCCGATGGCGCGCGGCAGGCGCTGAGTGCCGCCCATGCCGGGGATGGTGCCGATCGTGATTTCCGGCTGGCCGAATTTCGCATTGTCCGCGGCGATGATCGTGTCGCAGGACATCGCCAGCTCGCACCCGCCCCCCAGCGCATAGCCGGCGACGGCCGCGATGACCGGCTTGCGGATGCGGATGACGTCCTCCCAGTCGCGCGTGATGTAGTCGTCGCGATGCACCTTGGCGTAGTCCCACTCGGCCATCGCGCCGATGTCCGCTCCGGCGGCGAAGGCCTTCTCGTTGCCGGTGATGACGATGCAGCCAACGCCGTCATCGGCGTCGAATGCATGCAGCGCGTGAGAGAGTTCCTTGGCCAGTGCATCGTTGAGCGCGTTCATCCGCTGCGGCCGATTGAGACGGACGAGACCGACGCGGTCGCGGGTCTCGACGAGAATGTTTTCGTAGCTCATACGAGTGTTCCGTTCGTCAAAGGGACAATTCTACTGGACCGACGGCGCGGAAATGGCGGTGGGACGCCGACGGCGAACAGGAATCCGCAACTCCTTGCAGACAAATTCGTCGCATTTCCGACTGGTTTCACTCGCCCCACGACCGGATCCACACCGCAATTGGCCGATTCTGTCGCATTTTCGCCTCCGGCTCGGCAGTTCACCTACATTGGCGGCATCCGGCTTGCCGCTGGCGGTTTCCGTTCCGTAAGATCTAATGGCGCCAAGGCCGGCGGCAGATCGGCAGGTGAATCGAATCGACCGCCAGGGGAGGCGAGCGTGTTAAAGGCCGTGATCGCCGAAGACGAGCCGGTCCTGCGCGCGGAGCTGCGCGACACCCTCGCGAAAGCTCTGGCCCGAGCTCGTCATCTGCGCCGAGGCCGAGGACGGCATCGAGGCGCTGCGCGCGCTCATCGGTACGCGCCGGACATCCTGTTCCTCGACATCCAGATGCCCGGGATGTCCGGGCTCGAGGTCGCGAAGCAGGCGAGCGGCAAGTGCCACGTCGTGTTCGTCACCGCCTACGACAAGTACGCGGTCGCCGCCTTCGAGCAGGGTGCCGTCGACTACGTGATGAAGCCCTTCTCGGCCGCGCGACTCGCCACCACCGTCGCGCGGCTCAAGGAGAGGGTCGCGAGCGCACCCGCCAATCTCGACGGGCTGCTGAAGGCTGCTCGCGCAGGCCGGCAGCCCGCAAGGAGTACCTGCGCTGGATCACTGCCTCGCAGGGCAACGACCTGCGCCTGATCACGGTCGACGAGATCTGCTACTTCCAGGCCGACAACAAGTACACGCTGGTCGTCACGCCGCAGCAGGAATCGCTGATCCGGCGGCCGATCAAGGAGCTGATCGACGAGCTCGACCCGCAGATCTTCTGGCAGATCCACCGCTCGACGCTGGTGAACGTCAACGCGATCGCCGGCGTCACGCGCGACATCGGCGGGCATTTGAGGGTGAAGCTGAAAGAGCGCAAGGAGACATTGGCGGTGAGCGAGCCGTACGTGCACCTGTTCAAGCAGATGTAGCCCATCCGGAGCGAGAACATGAGCGAGCGCTCGCCGCCTACCCGTCTGACACCGCGCGTCGTGCTCGAAGCATGGCGCAACATCACGCGCCGGCAGATCGGTACCACGTTCCTGCTCGGCCTCGGGCTGCTTCTCCTTCACTGCTTGGGCGTGCGCGGTGACCCGGGTGAGGCCGCCCGACTGGGTGGTGGGCCACTTCGTTGCCGACGAGATCAAGGCGTTCGCGTTGCTGCTGGCGATGGTTGCCGCCGATCGCGCCACTGGCAAGGATCCTGATCGCCGCGGCGCCTACGCGCTCGCGGTCGTCGCGGGAGCAGCGGCGGGCACTCTTCTGGCCTTCACCGCGGGACCTGTCGTGCTTGGCGTCGTGCTGGAATGGGACGGCCCGACACCTCCGAGTCGGCGCCTGGTCTTACATATTCCTTGAAACGGTGCTGTTCGGTGCCGGCGTCGTCTGGGTGATCAACGAGCGCCGCCGCGCGGCCCTCGCCCGCGCACGGATGCACGGTGCGGAGATGGAACGGATCGCAGCGGAGAAGCGCAGCGTCGAATCGGACCTGCAGGCGATGCAGGCCAGAGTCGAGCCGCAGTTCCTGTTCAATACGCTGGCGCAAGTCAAGCAGCTCTACGAGCGCGATGCGCCGGTCGGAGAACGGATGATCGACGAGCTGATCGCCTACCTCCGCGCGGCGATGCCGAAGATGCGCGACACGTCTTCGACGGTCGGACAGGAGGTCGAGCTCGCGCGGGCGTATCTGGCGATCGTGAAGGTGCGCCTCGGCGAAAGACTCACTTACGAGATCGAGTCGTCGACCGCGGTGGCGGAAACGCGCATGCCGCCGATGATGCTGTTGCCGCTCCTCGACTACGCGCTCGCAGCCGTCCAGACGCGATTCACGTCCCCAGTCGCTCCGTATTCGCGCCGGGATTGCCGACGGCAAGGTGCGTCTTGCAGTCACCGACAGCGGCGAAGGATTCGTTCCTACCCGAGAAGGTGAGAGCATCGCCGACATTCGCGAACGGCTGTCAGCGCTCTACGGCCGCGATGCCGCCCTCCTGCTGCAGCCAGCGCGACGGAGGACTCACCGAAGCGGCCTTCGAGCTTCCGCTGGAGGGCGCCGCGCCTTGGCAGATGGGGCCACAACGGTCGATTCGCCCAACTCTTTCCGCCAGCCTTGCAGCCGCCCGGGGGATACGCACGAAGACCACGGTTCAAGACGAGTCGAGATGCGCTCCCAACGCTTCCGCCGCCGAGTCCGAGGCCGCGAGAGCCGTGGTTCACCGGCCTGACCTGGAAGGGGCTCGGTCTCGTCGCGCTCGTCTGCCTGATCAACGGAGTGCGCCGGAACATCGTGGGTTTGTGGGCGGGCGACACGTTGGACGTCTTTTTGATCGATTCAGTGAGAATGACCGCATACGGACTGATCGTCGCCGCGCCGATCGTGCTCGCCGTCGTCGCGACGTACAACCTCGCCCCGCGCAAGCGCTCCGCTGCGTTATGCGGTCGCTGGCCGTAGCCTTTCTGCTGTCGTCGCTCGCGGGCGTCGCTGCTTGGGTTGTTACGGAGGCCGCCGTGGAATGCGGCGGCTCCCTCCAGGCTTCCTTCCAGGCCTGCTACGGCGAACAGTTCCCGCTGCCGATCATCGGGGCGTGGATCAAACACGGCTCGCTGTGCGCGCTCTTCGCGGTCGTGTTCGTCTACCTCCGCGAAGGCGACGAAAGCGTCGCCCGCGCGCAGGAGGCCGAGAGCGCCCGCGCCCGCTTTGTCCAGCGGATGGAGGAAGCGCGCTTGCGGACGCTGCAGGCGCAGATCGAGCCGCACTTCCTGTTCAACGCGCTCGCCACCGTCCGCCGGCTCTTTCAGACCGATCCCGCCGACGCCGCGACGATGCTGGACAACCTGATGCGCTATTTCGAGGTCGCCTTGCCACAGATGCGGGCGGCCGATTCGACGTTCGGTCGAGAAGCCGAGCTGACGGAGTCGTACCTCGGCATCCAGAAGATCAGGATGGGCCGCCGGCTTGCGTTCGACATCACGATTCCGGCGTCGCTGCGCGATGCCCGCCTGCCGCCGATGATGCTGCTGACGCTCGCGGAGAATGCGATCAAACATGGGCTCGCGCCGCTGCCCGAGGGCGGAACCGTGAACGTGAGCGCGGCAGCGAAAGACGGCGAGCTGCAGGTGCGGGTCTCCGATTCCGGCGGCGGCTTCGCCAAGTCGTCAGGCGGCGGCACTGGGCTCGCCAACATCCGGGCCCGACTTTCCGGAATGTACGGGTCCGCGGGCCGCCTGACGCTCTCGGCGAACGCGCCGCGCGGCGTCGTCGCGATGATCGATCGCCGTTCCGCTATCGACGGCGCCCGTTGCCGGAGTCGCATGACTTCGTCTCGGCCAAATCGACTGACGCCACGCACCGTGACAGCGTTGTTCGGGCATGCGGTCGTGAACGCCTCGGCCACGTTTCTCCTAGCCGCGACGTCCGTACCGGCGTGGTCGCAGGACGACACCGACCCCATCGTCAAGCTCGAAAGGATCGAGGTCACGGGGTCGCATATTCCGCGCACCGAAATCGAATCGGCGTTGCCCATACAGGTCATCACGCGCGAGGAAATCGAGCGCAGCGGCTCGACGACGGTGGCGGAGATGATGGCGAAGGTCTCGGCCAACATCGTCGGCCAGAACGACCGGATGAGCTCACTCGGGGCCGGTGTGCCGGGTCTGTCGAGCGTCAATCTGCG
This sequence comes from uncultured beta proteobacterium, assembly GCA_963742145.1. Classification (GTDB taxonomy): domain Bacteria; phylum Pseudomonadota; class Gammaproteobacteria; order Burkholderiales; family Casimicrobiaceae; genus VBCG01. The sequence goes on along the minus strand of CAVUKS010000002.1, from coordinate 587,129 downwards.
CGGCATCGGCAGCGGCTCGACGCTCGTCCTGCTGAACGGACGCCGCGTCGCGAACTACGCGTTCGACGGCGGCGCCGTAGACGTGAATTCGATCCCGCTTTCGGCGGTCGAGCGCGTCGAGATCCTCAAGGACGGCGCCTCGGCGATCTACGGCGCCGACGCGATCGCCGGCGTCGTCAACTTCATCCTGCGCAAGGATTTCCAGGGCCTCGAAGCGACGGGTTACGGCGGCTGGACCGAGCACGGCGGCGGCAGACCAGTATCAGGCGGTCGTCACCGGCGGCTACGGCGATCTTCTGAAGGATCGCTTCAACGTCTTTGCCACTGTGAGCTACCAGAAGGACCAGGCGCTTGCGAATACCGCACGCCCGTATACCCGCACGGGTTACCTGCCCGACGAAGGTGTCATCAACCCTGGCGCCGAACACGTTTCCAGCCAACATCTTGTCACCGAGGGGTTTCTACAATCCGAGCTACGCGAGCGGCTGCGCGCCTCCATCGTCTCTTCCGATTCCCTGACATCCCGGCGTGCGGATTCGATTTCGCGCCGCTGGTCAATGCCATTCCCCCGGTCGAGCGGCTGGGGGTCTTCGGCTCGCGGTGCATTCCAGCTCAACGTCGACCATCTGCTGTTCGCGGAGCTCGGCTACACGCGGAACGAAATGACGATCAGGGCGGCGCCGATGCCGGTTTCGCAATTTACGACCAACACGGGGAATCCGCTGCTCTATCCCGAGGGCGGCCCGTACTATCCGACCGACTTCGCCGCGGCCAACGGGATTTCCGGCGACCTCAACCTGTTTTACCGAGCGATCCCTCTGGGGCCGCGAGGCGTCGACGTCACGACCTCCGCCTGGCGCGCCGTCGTCGGCGCCGAGGGGATCGCGGCCGGCTGGACCTACGGCGCGGCGCTGATCTACAGCCGCAATCAACAAAGCGAAGACTTCACCAGCGGTTGGGCTTCCACCCAGCGCCTCGTCGACGCGTTCGCGACGGGTCTCATCAATCCCTTCGGCGCGTCCGGGCCCAAAGGCGATGCGCTGCTCGCGGCGACTCAGCTGAGTGGCGACGCGCACACGGCCACCGGGACCACGGTCCAGCTCGACCTCAGGGGATCGAAGGAAGTCTGGAACCTCCCCGCCGGCCCTCTGGCGATCGCGCTCGGGGGCGAGGCACGGCGCGAGCGGCTCGACAACCAGTTCGCATCGTTCATCACCTCCGGCGAGCTGGGCGGACTCGCCAGCCAACCCGTCGCCGCGACCCGCAATGTGGGGTCGCTGTTCGTCGAAGCCATCGTGCCGATCCTGAAAACCGTCGAGGCGCAGCTCGCCGCGCGTTACGACCACTACAGCGATTTCGGAGGCACGACCAATCCCAAGGTCGCGCTGCGCTGGCAGCCGCTACCGATGCTGCTGCTGCGAAGCTCCTGGGGCACCGGTTTTCGCGCGCCGACGCTCTACGACGTCTACACGCCGCAACAGCGCTTTACCACCGAGGAATCGCATGACGATCCGGTGCGCTGCCCCATTACCGGATCGCCTCAGGATTGCGAAGCATTATTTCCTACGGCAAGCGGCGGCAATCCCGACCTCAAGCCGGAGAAGTCGGAACAGTTCAATGCCGGCGTCGTCTGGGAAGCGGTCAAGGGACTGTCGCTCGCGGTCGATTACTGGAAGATCAACAAGAACAACAACATCGGCCAGCTCAGCGAGGACGCGATCTTCAACAACTTCGCGTACTACGAGCCGACCAATATCGTCCGCGGACCCATCAATCCTTTGTATCCCAACCTACCCGGCCCGATCCAGACCGTCCTGCTCCTGAACCAGAACCTCGGCCACGTGCGCACGTCGGGGTTCGACGTCGACGTGAGCTGGCGCGGACCGGATACCTCTTTCGGCCGGTTGAGCTTCGGCCTCAACGGGACTTACATCAGCGTCTGGAAGATCCAGCCGGAAGGATCAACGTACGTGTCCGGCGTTGGCCGCGTTTCGGTCGGAGGACCCCTGCCGCGCTGGCGGCACTACGCGTCGCTGAACTGGGATTACGGTTCCTGGGGCGCCACGCTCGCGCAGACGTATCAAAGCGGCTTTGAAGACGCGAACAGTCGACCCCGCTGCCGCGACGCGTTTCGCCTTACGACATCTGGGACATCCAGGGTCGCTACGCGGGATTCACGAACACGACGATTACGCTCGGCGTCAAGAATCTGATGGACCGTGCGCCACCTTTCACCAATGCCGCACCCGCAGGCTGGGACCCCTTTTACGCCGACCCGCGCGGACGCGTGTTCTACGCGCGGCTGACGTACGCCTTCAAATAGGGCGCGCCACGACGGACCGTGGGGTCAGCCTAGTTGAGCGGTGTCGAAGTCCGCCGCGGCAGCGATGCGAGCGGTCTCTGGCGGCCAAGCGACATTCGTTGCTTGTGTGCGCATGCCCTCGCTACCGGATTCGAGCGCCGCACCTGTTCTGGAATTGAATCAACAGCGCACCGAGTTCACTCCCGGTTCTTCCGGTTCTGGTCCGTCTTTTCCCGGACTCGTCGCAAGCAGCTTTCCTCCCGTTCGGCGCGCTCCTACTCTGCCCGACAGAGCCGATGACGTAGCGGACGGTGAATCCGGCCCCTGCGTGCCACGACAGGCTCTTAAGCGACCGGCGCAACGCAGGAAGGATCCCGGCCAACCAAGCTGCCATTGAAAGGAAGCACATCATGTCTCCACGCTCTCGTACCAAGTTCGTCACGGCAACGCTCGCCGCAGCCGCAGCGATCGGACTTGCCGTCGCGATGCCGGCGTCCGCAGTGCAGTTCGGCGAGCCTGACAACAACGATCATCCCTACGTAGCTAACATCCTTGTCTACAACGACTCCCTTGAGTGGGTTCGGTACTGCAGCGGGACGCTCATCTCGCCCCGTGTCGTGTTGACGGCCGCGCATTGCACCACGCTGCCCCGCACCAACCTGGTACCCGGACCGGCCAGCGTGTGGTTCCAGAGCGACCTCAAGCCTCTGATGGTTCCGGGCGGCTGGCCGGAATATGGCAGCCCGCTCTCGGTCACCGGAACGGCGCATCCGCATCCCGAATGGCCCGGGCACCAGATCGTCCCGGAAACGCATGATCTCGGCATCATTGTGCTCGACCAGCCGGTGTTCCTGGCCGAGTATGGCGTGCTGCCGGAAGCTGGGACGCTTGACAGCCTCGCCACCAGGCGCGGGAAGCAGAATGTGGAGTTCGACGTGGTCGGCTACGGCGCCGAAGGCTGGGTGCCTGTCATCGACTTCGAGTTCGAACGCGTCGCGGGAACCGTTCAGCTCATAAACATGAACAACCAGTTCACCGACGGGTACAACATTCAGGTCACGAACGCTCCGGGTACCGGCGGCGGAATGTGCCAAGGCGACTCGGGCAGCCCGCTTCTGCTCGAGGATAGTCGCACGATTATGGCGGTGACATCGTTCATAAACTTCAATTGCAGGGGCGGCGCATGGGGCTATCGGATCGATCGGCAGCCGATCCTCGACTGGATCAACGGGTACGTCTCGCTGTACCCCTGACCCGCGCGATCAGGCGCCGGTCCGCCAGTGCAGGCCGGCGCGCCTTCTTCGGCATTCGTAAAGGATAGTAAATCCAACGCCCTGACGCGTCGTTGGGAGCAGTGTAGCGCTTCGTCACGCGCTCGTGCCGACGGAGGCCTGAGGCGCTCCAGTGCAACTAGCGCCGCGAAGGGTCGAAGTTCTTCTTGAGACCCTCCCAGCACCGGAAATATTCGCTTTGCAGCTGCGCGGATTCGAGCGCCGCGCGCGTGGGCTGGATCACCGCCCGCGTCTCGAACATGAAGGCCATCGTGTCGCGGATGCGCGTCGGCTGCGACAGGTCGGCGGCGCTGGCTTTCTCGAAAGTCTCGGCGTCCGGCCCGTGACCGCTCATGCAGTTGTGCAGGCTCGCGCCGCCGGGCATGAAGCCCTCGGCCTTGGCATCGTACACGCCGTGGATCAGTCCCATGAACTCGCTGGCGACGTTGCGATGAAACCATGGCGGCCGGAACGTGTCTTCCATCGCCAGGATGCGCGGCGGGAAGATCGCGAAGTCGATCGTATCCACGCCCGGCGTGTCGCTTTGCGACTGCAGGACCAGGAAGATCGACGGGTCGGGGTGGTCGTAGCTGATCGATCCGATCGCATTGAAGCGCCGCAGGTCGTATTTGTACGGCGCATAGTTGCCGTGCCACGCGACGACATCGAGCGGTGAATGGCCGATCGGTGCCGCCCACAGGTTGCCCAGGAATTTCGCGACCAGCTCGAACTTGCCTTCGCGGTCCTCGTAGGCGGCGTGCGGCGTCAGGAAATCGCGCGGATTGGCGAGCCCGTTGGATCCGATCACCCCGAGGTCGGGAAGCCGGAAATGGGCGCCGTAGTTCTCGCACACGTAGCCGCGCGCCGGGTTTGCCGAAGTCGTGCCCGGAAGATCGACGCGGAAGCGCACGCCGCGCGGGACGACCACGATCTCCTGCGGCTCGGCGTCGATTCGCCCGAACTCGGTGTGCAAGGCGCAGCGTCCCCTGCTGCGGCACGATCAGCAGTTCGCCATCGGCATCGTAGAAGTAAGCGATCCTGCATCGGCCGATTGGCGGCGTACACATGAATGGCGCAGCCCGACATCGCCGCGGGATCGCCGTTGCCGGCCATCGTGACCAGCCCGTCGAGAAAGTCAGTGGGCGCGGTCGGCGCAGGCAGCGGGTCCCAGCGCATCTGGTTGGGCGGCGTGGCAACGTCGCCGAAGCGGCTGACGATGCGGCCGTTGTCCGATCCTGGAAAACGGCGCATGCATCGCCGACGGGCGGATCCGGTAGGTCCACGAGCGCCGGTTCGCGCGCGCGCGGCGCGGTGAACGCCGTTCCCGAAAGCTGCTCCGCGTACAGGCCGTAAGGCGCGCGCTGCGGCGAATTGCGCCCGACCGGCAATGCGCCCGGCAGAGCTTCGGTGGCGAACTCGTTGCCGAAGCCTGATTGATACGTTGCGGCAGGCTCGTCGTTCGCCGCCGCTTGGGGAACGCCCGGTGGGCGCCTGCGGGTCGTCGTCATGGTCGGTTGCCTTGAGGCGTGTGGGAATTTCTGCGGTCAGCATCCGGGGCCACGTCCTCGCGCGCCGCGGCCATCGCCTGGCGCAGGACATCGCGGTCGCCCACGTGGTTGGCCAGCAACAGGATGAGCTTCGCGTTGACGAGCGCGCTTTGCGCGTCGGTCAAGTCGCGGTGCAGCCCGAGCAGGTCTTCGTAGAAATCGTCGGGGGCCGCCATGTTCGGATCGGTGATCAATGCACCCATTGCGCGTCCTTTCCGGCGTTGCCGGTCGCGCGATCGATCGCAGCGCGCACCGCGGTCGGGTCGAATGATCTCCACCGCGCGCACACGTGCTGGTCGGGTCGCATCAGGTAGCACGTTTCTGGGCTGTGCATCATAGCGGGCGGCGATCAGGCCATCCTTGTCCTGGATCACGATCCGGTCATCGCGCGGCGCGCCGCCCACCTGTACCACTCGGCATGCAATCGTGCCTTCGGCGAGTTTACGCGCGGCGTCCGGTGAAATGTCGTCGCCAAACGCAAGCAGCGAGAAACCGCCGCCCAGGTGCCGGAGCAGCCAGTCGCCGCACGGGCCGCGCGCGGGCGCGTCTGCCGCCGGCGAGCCCGGCACCATCGTTCCGGCGAATACATCGCCGTCCGGCGTGTTGAGACAGGAATCGGCGAGGACCTTCGGCACCGACAGCCGGCCGCTGTTCACCAGCCTGCGCGCGAACGCGTGCCTGCGCGCGAGCGCCAGCACCGCGTCGCGGAACGTGCGCGAAATGCTGCTCTTGGGCGTGATGAAGTCGGTCGACCGCGTCGAATTGAGGATGTTTTCGTCCGCCGCCGCGACACGCTCCGAGTCATAGGTGTCGAGCAGCGATTCGGGCGCCTGCCCGCGAAGCACCAGCTCGAGCTTCCAGACCAGGTTGTCCGCATCCTGCACGCCGCTGTTCGCGCCGCGCGCGCCGAAAGGGCTGACCAGGTGCGCCGCGTCGCCGGCGAACAGCACGCGGCCATGGCGGAATTTCTGCATGCGCCGGCACTGGAACGTGTAGACGCTCGCCCATTCGAGTTCGAAGTCGGCCTCGGGACCGAGCATCGCGCGCAGCCGCGGCTCGATGTTCTGCGGCTTCTTCTCCTCGTCGGGATCCGCATCCCAGCCCAGCTGGAAATCGACGCGCCAGACATTGTCGGCCTGCCGGTGCAGCAGCACCGATTGATTGCGGTGGAACGGCGGGTCGAACCAGAACCAGCGCTCCGTCGGAAAATCCGTCGTCATGCGGATGTCCGCGATCAGAAAGCGGTCGCGGAACACCTGACCTTCGGAATCCAGCCCGAGCATGTGGCGGACCGGGCTGCGCGCGCCGTCGCAGACGATCAGCCAGTCGCACGTCAACTCGTAGTCGCCATCCTGGGTCGCCACGCGCACGCGGACATCCGCTCGCTCCCGGCGCTAACACCGACGACACGATGCTTCCAGCGGATTTCGGCGGCGGCAAGTGCCTCGGCGCGGCGCACCAGGCATTCCTCGAAATGATACTGCTGCAGGTTGACGAAGGCGGGGCGCTGGTGGCCCGGCTCCGGCAGCACCGCGAACTCGTACGCCAAACTCGTCGCCATGAAAGACCTTGCCGACGTTCCAGCTCACGCCCTTTTCCGCGACCTCATTGCCGCAACCGAGCCTGTCCAGGATCTCCAGCGTGCGCTTGGCGTAGCAGATCGCGCGCGACCCGACGCTGACCGTGTCGTCGTCGTCCAGCACCAGCACCGGGATGTCCCGCTGCGCGAGATCGATGGCCGCGGCGAGTCCGACCGGTCCCGCGCCGACGATCACGACGCCGCAATGCCGGGCCGGGCCGTTCAGCTCCGGCGGACGGCGATACTCGTAGACCGGGTTGGTGTATGTACGCAACTGAGGTACGCAACTGAGTGAACGAACTGAGGGCGCAGCCGAGTGAATCAGCCGAGCATCCTCAGCCTTCGAGCGCCAGCCACATTTCCTTGTCGCGCTGCGCGGTCCAGATGCGTGGATCCTTGTACTGCGTGGCTTCGTCGTACGCGCGCGTGACGTCGAACGGCAGGCAGTGGTCGAAGATGACCCAATGTCCGAATTGCGGCTTGAGCGCCGCGTACGTGTCCTTGTAAACGGTACGCAAGTCGAGGCCCGCCGCCGCGCCCCGCTTCACCGACTCGAACATCGCAGTGACGAACGCACGCGTGCCGTCGAGACCTGCCTTGACCTCGGCCGGCGTCTGCAGCGAGGCGCCTCGCCCCGGCACCAGCTTTTGCGGCTGCAACGCCGCAATGGCGTCGAGCGTCGCCGGCCAATCGGTCAGGTAGGCGTCGCCCGTATACGGCGTGGCGTCGAATTCGACGAGGTCGCCCGAGAACAGGATCCTTTCCTGCGGCAGCCAGACCACGGTATCGCCCTTCGTATGGCCGCGTCCCAGCTGCATGATCTCCACCTGCAGCCTGCCCAGCATCAGCGTCATGCGTTTCTCGAACACGATGGTCGGCCAGGTCAGTCCAGGTACCGACTCGACCGCGCGAAAGAGCCGAGGAAAGCGCTCGATCTCGCTTTTCATGTCCTGCTCGCCCCGTTCGACGATGAGATCGAAGGTATCGCGGCTGGCGATGATGTGTTCCGGCTTGTAGCCAGTCGCGCCGAGGACGCGCACGGCGTGGTAGTGCGACAGCGTCACGTACTTGATCGGCTTGTCGGTCACTTCGCGAATGCGCCGGATCACGTCCTGTGCCATCACCGGCGTGGCTTGCGTATCGATGACCATCACCGCGTCGTCACCGACGACGACTCCCGTATTCGGGTCGCCCTCGGCGGTATAGGCATAGGCGTGGTCCGAGAGGCGATCGAAGCTGATCGTCTTCTCCTCCACATCGGCATGCGATGCGAATTGCTTTGTATTCATGAAACGCGCTCCCCGCGAACGTAGGCAGGATCGGAAAACAGCGACGTGATCGTCACCTTCCGGATGTCGGGATTATCCGGCACAAGGTAGAGGATCGGCGTGATCAGCTCCTCGAAGATTCCCCGCAGGCTGCGCGCGCCGGTGCGGTATTCCATCGCCAGCTCCGAAATCTGTTCGAACACGCGGGGCGCCACGGAAAGCTCGACGCCTTCGTGGCCGAAGATGTCCCGGAATTGCGCGTAGATGCAGCCCTTGGGCTCGGTCATGATCCGGACCAGCATGCTCCGGTCTAGGTCCCGGAAGCGGGCGATGACGGGGAGGCGCCCCGTGAATTCCGGAATCAGCCCGAACGTGAACAGATCGGTCGGCTTGATTCGCGCGTTGAGGCGATCCATGATCGCCTTGTTGTCGCCCTGCGACGTGGAGATGTAGCCGTAGCTGTTGGACTGCGACATGATCTCCTCCAGTCCGACGAATGCGCCGCCGCAGATGAACAGGATATTGGTGGTGTCGATGAAACGCCCGTCGCCCAGCTTGAACGGCGAGCCTTCCATGATCTTCAGCAGCGCGTGCTGCACGCTCTCGCCCGAAACGCTGCGCGGCTGCGCGTCGGTGGCCTTCAGCTTGTCGATTTCGTCGATGAACACGATGCCGCTCTGGGCGCGATCCACGTCGCCGCCCGCCTTGTCGACGAGTCGCCGCAGCATGGCTTCGATCTCGTCGTTGACGTAGCGGGTCTGCGCCAGCGAGGTCGCCTCCGCCGTGACGAACGGAACTCCCAGGATGCGCGCCAGCGTCTCGCACAGCAGCGTCTTGCCGGTTCCGGTCGGGCCGATCAGCAGGACGTTGCTCTTGGTCACCGGCGAGTCGTCCTCGAGCAGCCGCTCGATCTTCCGATAGTGCAGGTAGACGGCGACGGCGACGGTCTTCTTGGCGTCGTTCTGCCCGATCACATAGCTGTCCAGCTGCTGCACGATGAAGCTTGGCGTGAGGGATTTGTCGAGCACGGGCGTCCACCGGTTGCCTTCAGCCATTCATGATACCCAGAAAAAATGCCGCGTCCGTGGATGGACGCGGCATTCGACTGCAATGAACTCGAAAATCGCGCGATTCAGCCGCCGTTCTTCTTGATCAGCGCCCGGGCGTCGTCGAGCAGCGCCGGCCCGTTGCCGCCCTTGGCGCTGACTTCCGTAAACCATTCCTTGTCGACGCCTTCCGTGGCCTTCGTCCAGCGATCGAGCTCCGCCGGCGACAGCGTGTCGAACACGCCGCCCGCCGCGGCCGCGAGCTTTTTCGCGGGTTCGGTCGTGCCGTCGAAGATCTTGCCGATCTGTTTCGAGAACTCGATGCCGGAATTGGCGTCGATGACCTTCTTCAAGTCCGGCGGAAGGCTGTCGTACTTTGCCTGGTTCATCGCAATCACGAATATCGAATTCGACATCTTGCCCACGCCCGGCGCCGTGTCGAGATGATATTTCGTGACTTCCTGCAGCTTGATGGCCGGCGCGACTTCCCACGGCACCATCGCGCCGTCGATCACCGACTTGGCCAGCGACTCGGTCACCTGCGGCACCGGCATTTGTACCGGAACCGCGCCGATCGAGGTCAGGAATTTGGTGCCGATGCGCGTCGGGGCGCGCACCTTCAACCCCTTGAGCTCGTCGAGGTTCGTCACGCGCTTGTTCGAGAAGTGCAGCAACGAACCGTCGTGCAGGTGGGTTGCCAGCAGCTTCACACCGCGGAATTCGTCCAGCGAATTCTTCTGGACATATTCCCACAGTGCCGGACTGCCCGTCTCGGCGTTCTTCGCGAGGAATGGGAGCTCGAACACCTCGGACTTCGTGAAGCGACCGGCCTGATAGGTCGGAATCGTCCAGATGATGTCGGCGACACCGTCGCGCGCCTGGTCGAACAGCTGCGGCGGCGTGCCGCCCAGCTGCATCGCAGGATAGATCTGGCACTTGATGCGCCCGCCCGATTCCTTGCCGATTTTCTCGCACCACGGTTCGAACACCAGCGCCTGAATGGTGGCCTTCGGCGGAAGAAAGTGGTGGATCTTGAGCGTCAGCTCTTGCGCCAGCGCAGGGCCAGCCGCGAGCGCAATTGCGGTAACGAGAATGTTTGCAGCCGTACGGGACTTCATTGTGTTCTCCTCCTTGGGGGCAACCGGTTCAGTGCTTGAATGCATGGACAAGGTACAGCGAGATTATCGGGAAGTACAAGAGCAGCGTGATCCGTGCGAAATCGGACAGCAGGAACGGCACGACGCCCTTGAACGTTTCGGTCAGTGGAACGTCCTTCGCGAGGCGGTTGATGATATAGACGTTGAGCCCGACTGGGGGATGCACCAGTCCGATCTCGACGACCATCAGCGCGAGGATGCCGAACCAGATCGACTTGTCGTCGTTGGACATGCCCCAGAAGTCGAGCGCCATCACCATCGGGTAGAAGATCGGGATCGTGAGCAGGATCATCGCCAGCGCGTCCATCACGCAGCCTAAGAAGATATAGATCACCAGGATCATGATCATCACCAGCATCGGCGAGAAGCCGCTTGCCTTCACCCAGTTGGCAAGCTCGACGGGCATCTGCGACAGTGCAAGCGCCGAATTCATCATGTCCGCGCCCAGCAGCACCAGGAAGATCATTGCCGTCGATTGCGCCGTGCCCAGCGCGCTGTCGATCAGGCCGCGCACGCGCATGCCCCCGCTGACGACGGCGATCACGCCACACGCTGCGGCGCCGATGGCCGCCGCCTCGGTCGGATTTGCCCAGCCGCCGTAGATACCGACGATCACCACGAGGAACACCAGCAGCACCGGAAACACCAGCAGCAGGCTGCGGAAGCGCTCGGGCCAGGCGACGCGCGGCCCCGCCGGGCCTGCCGCCGGCTTCATCGTGACGACGATCTTCACGACCAGCATGTACCCCAGCATCGCGATGACTCCCGGCAGGACCGCGGCCACGAACAGCTTGCCGATGGACTCCTGCGTAAGGATGGCGTAGATGACCAGCGGCACCGAGGGGGGAATCATGATGCCGAGCGTGCCGCCGGCCGCCAACGCCCCTGTCGCAAGCGAGCCCGAATAGCCGAAGCGCCGCAGCTCCGGCAAAGCAACCTGCCCCATCGTCGCGGCCGTCGCCACCGACGACCCGCAGATCGCGCCGAAGCCGGCGCACGCGCCGATCGCCGCCATCGCCACCCCGCCGCGAAAATGTCCCAGGAATGCGCCGACGAAACGGAACAGCGCCTTGCTCAGTCCGCCATGCGTCGCGAACTGGCCCATCAGCAGGAACAGCGGAATCACGACCAGGTCGTAGTTGGAGAGGCGCGCGTACGCCAGATTCTTGAGAGAGTTCAACAGCGCTGTCACGTTGCCGCCGGTGAGGTAGACGTAGCCGGCGGCCCCCACGATGAACATCGCGATGCCGATCGGCACGCGCACGACCATCAGCGCCAGCATGACGCCGAAGATCACGAATCCGACTTCGATGCCGGTCATGCGGGACGGTCGTCGCTCGAGTCCCGCGCAGCGTAGCGCAGGTGCATGACGCACATGTAGAAGCCCACCAAGGCGAGCAGCAGGAAACCCGGCACCATCAGCGCCTGCGCTATCCACACCGGCATGCCCAGGATGGCCGACGTCTCGCCGACCTCCTTGAGGGACAATGCACCCGCCGCGGTCCGCCACGCAATCAACGCGCCGAACAGGCCGACCAGCAGCGAGCCCATTGCATCCATCCTGGCGATCACCCTCGGCGAGAGGTTGTGGGTGAAGAAGTCGACTTTGACGTCGCCATTGATGATGTGGCAATACGCAAAAAAGGATGCGGCCGCGAACGCCGCGCACATCTGCAGCAGTTCGACATCCCCCGGCACCACCCAGGAAAATACCTTGCGGCCGACGATGGAGACGATGGACATCGCGACCAGGCCGACGAAGACCAGTCCGCCGGCAATCGCCAGGTATTTCGAGCAGGCGAGCAGCAGGCGGCCGCCGGGACCGAACGTCGTGCTACCTGCCGCGGCAGGGATGCCGGCGATTTCCTGCATTCGTTACCTCCCAATGGAACGCTTTGCCGCGGTGTTGTTACGCCGATACCCGCGACGTGTTGTGAATTCGTGTTGCTGTCGACATTGTCACTCGCACAGCCTGCGAAACGCCTCCGGCGCGGCCACTGCCTGGATGCGCCTCGGGTCGTCGGGACTGCGCCGGGCGAAGATGCGAACTTCCTGGCCCTCGACCAGGGTTTCCTCGTCGCGGCGAATGACGTGCCGGAACAGGAAGCTCTTGCCGCGCCATTCGGCAATGGTCGATTCGACGTCGATGATGTCGCCGTAACTCGCGGAACGCACGAATCGCGCCGAGACATCGACGATCGGTGTGCCGATGATGCCGGTCTGCGCGGCGAGTTCCTGCCACGGTGGGACACCCATGGCGCGAAAGTAGTGCAACGACGCGGCATCCATCCAGCGCAGGTAATTGGGGTAGAACACGATCCCGGCCGGATCGCAGTCGCCGAACTCGATGGTGAAGCGAGTCACATGGATCTTGCTCATTGTCGCCCACTCATCACGGTTTAGCCGCATGCGTCACAGGCCGCTTTTTCGACCACAGGATCGGCTGTGCAACGACGGGCCGCGCTGGCGCTCCAACCTGTACCAACAGCCGATCCAGTGCAGCTGCCACCTTCATCCGCGAGCGCAGACTCGCGCGCCAGCCTGATGGCGGCAGCACGCTCGGTGTCCGCAGCAAACGCACCGCCCTGCACGAGATGTTCGACGATGTGCTCGAGATTGCGCTTGCCGCGCTCATTGGTTGCTCCGTAACCTTTGATCAAGCGACCGCATAGCGCCACTTCGTACGCGCATTGCCAATCGGACTTCGCCGTGGATTCTATCGCGCCGAGCCAGCGTTCGATCGCTTCCTGCTCCAGCCTGTAACGCCCTCCGCGCCGGCGCAGCCAGCGCAATCCGGCCAATGCGCGCAGCGCCAGGAAGCCCGTGACTGTATCGGTCCTTAAATGCAGCGCCATCGCGAGAGGCGGTTTGCCCACGTGCTGCCGCCGCCGTTCCCAGCTTGCCAGTCGCTTCCCGATCCGTTGCGGCAGCAGCGCGGCAAATTCCGGAATGCCCGGCTTGAAGTGGTCGACGATGCGCACGATGTCGCCATCGCCCGCTCCGACTTCGCGGCGCACGCGTGCGAAACGGCTGGCGCGCACCTTGAGGTCGGCCACCCGGACGACGTCGTCGAACGCCATCCAGAGCGCAAGGAATCGCGCCGTTTCACGCGTCAACGCGAAGGCGTGCATCCCCGTCTTGTCCGCGCTCGTCTCCGCGGTCAGGACACGTTTCAGGCGAGCGACGTACAGATCAGCATAGGCGCCGTCCTGGAAATCGTTCAGCCGGTCGTAGCCCAATCTTGCGAACTCGCGCACCGGCGCGGGAAACGCTGCGTCGACTGCATGTGCCGCGCTGCGCGAAATTCCATCATGATGGGCAATCGGCGGCGTGGCAGCGGTTTCGGCCGCCGCGGCCCCCATCGAGCAGTCGCGCATCGCATCCCACGCGAGCGCGAAACCGCGCAGGCTGGCGTCGGCACCGCGGCCGAATTGCCGGATCGTGGCCTCGAACTGTTCGCGGGCGATCGGAAGCAGGCCGCTGGCGGCGATCGCGCCGAACATCACGGCGCTCGGACTGGTGCCGCTTTCGCGCGCAAGGCGCTCCATGTCGAACGCCACCAGATGGCGGCTGTGGCTTCGCGCGACCTCCTGCAACCGGCTGGAATCCATGCGGCCGTCGCCCAGCGACATCTTCTCGGCCGTGGTCAGCGTCCGGCTGGTCGACGTCACCAGCATTGTGCGATCCGCGCTGACCATCCCCGCCTGAACGGTGCGCACCGCCTCGAGCAGTTCCGACGCGACGACCAGATCGATGCATCCCGGAACGGGCAGCAGACTCAGGATCGGCGTGCGTCCTTGCAGGTCCGAGAACTGCCGCGGATAGACCTCGACGTAGTAGGTCGTGGCACCGGTTCTTTGCGCAACACCCGGAATGGAGGTGCTTTGCGCAGGATAGCCCGCCAGCCGCGCCGCATCGACGAGCCACTCCGCCAGCACGCCGCCACCCTCGCCGCCAAGCGCGGCGATCAGGATCGTGACCGGCGATTCGGCGTTCGTCGTGGAATTCACTGAGTGCTCGACTTGCAGGCTATGCAGGCTGGAACAGCGCGATGACCGCGGAGCGCACGCGCGCCGCGACGCGGTCGCGCCAATTCGGGTTCTGGATCACCTCGCCGCGATAAAACGACGGGCACAGCGACGCCGCGTGCGCGTTTTCGCCGCACAGCCCGCACCCCACGCACCCGTCGAGGACCGTGGCCACCGGATCGACGCGCAGCGGATCCGTACTCTCCTTCACCGACAGCGTCGGGCAGCCGGACAGGCGGATGCACGAGTGATCGCCCGAGCACGTGTCCTCGTCCACGCCGTACTTGACGCGCACCAGCCGCTTCCGCTTCTGCAGCATCTGCGCCCGCCACGGCCGGACGCGTCGCTGGCGCTCGAGCTGGCATTCGCCTTCGGCAATGATGACCTTGAGACCCGCGAATTCCGTCGTGAACGCATCATCGAGCGCACGCACGCATGTCGGCCACGTGGTAACTGTTCACCGTGCGCAGCCACTTGACGCCGATGCCCTCCAGCGTCTGCTCGATCAGCCGGTTGGTGTGGACCTGGCTTTCCTGCTTGTCCGCGGCGTCGCCCTTGGCATCGGCAGTGGGCGTGGAAATGATCTCCTGCGTGCCGGTGGCCGACGTATAGCCGTTCTTGAGAATGACCAGAACGGCGTCGTCGCCGTTGAACAGCGCCGACTGCACGCCCGTGAGCAATCCGTTGTGCCAGAAGCCGCCGTCGCCCATGATCGCGAGCGCGCGGCGGTTCATCATCGGCGACACGCCCGCGCGGCTGGCCAGGCTCATGCCATAGCCGAGGATCGAATGTCCCATCGAGAATGGCTCGAACGTCGCGAACGCGTGGCAGCCGATGTCCGCAGCGATGTGCACCGGACCGATATCCTGCTGCGCAAGCTTAAGCGCGGCGAATACCGGCCGCTCCGGACAGCCGATGCAGAACTGCGGGGGCCGCGCCGGCAACGGCTTCGCGAGCTGCGCTGCGACGGCGTCGCGCCGCCCCGTCGTTCGCGCCAGCCACGCCGTGCCCGACGCGATGTCCAGCTCGGGCGCCATTCGCGCAAGGTAATCCGCCAGGCCCCGCGCGATGACCTCCACCGTGTATTCACCCGCCATCGGCAACGCACCCTTGCCTTGGACCGGCGTGTTCACGTCGCGGCGGCGCAGAATGGCCAGGATTTCCTGCTCGATGAATTCGGGCTGGCCTTCCTCAACGACGAGCACCGCGCGCTTGCCCGCGCAGAATGCGTGGATCTCCTCCGGGACCAGAGGGCAGATGACATTGAGCGCGAGGATCGAAGGACCGGCGTTGCCCAGCGCATCCGCGAGTCCCATCTGCTGGAGCGCGCGAAGCAACGAATTGTAAAGGCCGCCCTGCACGACGATGCCGATGTCGTCGTAGTGTCCGACGAATACCTCGTTCAACTGGTGTTCGACGATATAGCGGCGCGCCGCGGGAATGCGCTCTTCCCCTTTCAGCTTCTCCTGCCGATACGTGACCGGCGGATGCGCCAGCTTGGCATAGTCGAATGCCGCCGGCTCCTCCATCAGGTGCAACGGCGACACCGCAGGCGCGGCGTTATCGCTGCAAACGAAGCTGCCTCGCATATGACACGCGCGAATGCGCAGCTGCAGCATGGCCGGCATGTTGGACGCTTCCGACAGCGCGAATCCGTCCTCCACGATCCGCACCATGCGGGCCAGCTCCGGCCGCGGATCGAGCAGGATGAGCGAAGACTTGAGCGCGTACGCGTAAGTGCGCTCCTGGATAACGCTGGCGCCTTCGCCGTAGTCCTCGCCGACGATGATCAGCACACCGCCGAGCACGCCCGGCGAGGCGAGATTGGACAGCGCGTCGGCGGCAACGTTGGTACCTACGATCGATTTCCAAGTCACCGCGCCGCGCAGCGGATAGTGGATCGACGCGCCGAGCATGGCTGCGGCCGACGCCTCGTTGGAGCACGCCTCGACGTGCACGCCCAATTCCGCCAGGTATTCGTGCGATTGCACCAGAACGTCGAGCAGGTGCGACACCGGCGCGCCCTGGTAGCCGCCGACATACGCTACGCCCGACTGCAGCAGCGCCTTGGTGATCGCGAGAATGCCCTCGCCATGGAACACGGCCCCATGTCCCAGGCGCAGCATTTGTGCTTCGCGACTGAACGATAGTTCCATTGCGACTCCAGTGGGGTAGACCCGGCACCGGATTCGTCCCGGGGCGCGGGTTGCTCCCGACGTCAGGTCTTGGGACGCTTGTCGACGATCCGCCTGGCCTTGCCCAGCGAGCGCTCGATACTGCCCGGCGCGGAAACGCGCACCTCCGCCGTGACGCCGATCAGGCTCTTGATGTGATGCGCGAGGCGCGTGCCCGCGGCGTTGCCATCGGCCGACCCCGCCGCCGGCACGCGTTCCACCATGACCGTCAGTTCGTCCAGGTTCCCGGGACGCGTGATCTCGAGCTGATAGTGGGGAGCGAGCGCGGCATCCTTCAGGATCAGCTCCTCGATCTGCGTCGGAAACACGTTGACGCCGCGGATGATCATCATGTCGTCGGAGCGCCCGGTGATCTTTTCCATGCGGCGCATCGCGCGCGCGGTTGGCGGCAGCAGGCGCGTGAGATCCCGCGTGCGGTAGCGGATGATGGGCAGAGCTTCCTTGGTCAGCGACGTAAACACCAGTTCGCCCGATTCGCCGTCGGCAACCACCGCGCCCGTTTCGGGATTGATGATCTCCGGGTAGAAATGGTCTTCCCAGATGGTGAGGCCGTCCTTGGTCTCGATGCACTCTTGCGCCACGCCCGGACCCATCACCTCGGACAGACCGTAGATGTCGATCGCGTCCATCGCCAGCCTCGACTCGATTGCCAGTCGCATCGTCGGTGTCCACGGCTCGGCGCCGAAGATGCCGATCTCGAGCGAACTCGTGGCGGGATCGATGCCCTGGCGCTCCATTTCCTCGGCAATTGCCAGCATGTACGACGGCGTGACCATGATCACCGACGGCTTGAAGTCCTGGATGAGCTGCACCTGTTTCTCGGTCTGCCCCCCGGACATCGGAATCACCGTGCAGCCCAGCTTCTCCGCACCGTAGTGCGCGCCGAGTCCGCCGGTGAAGAGGCCGTAGCCGTACGCGACGTGCAGGATGTCGCCCGCGCGCCCTCCGGCGGCGCGGATCGAGCGCGCCATCACGGTGGCCCAGGTATCGATGTCCTTGCGCGTGTAGCCGACGACCGTCGGCTTGCCCGTCGTGCCCGATGACGCGTGAATGCGCGAGACCTGCTCGCGCGGCACCGCGAACATCCCGAACGGATAATTGTCGCGAAGATCCGACTTGACCGTGAACGGGAAGTGCGCGAGGTCGGCGAGGGTCTTCAGGTCGCCGGGCGCGACACCCTTGGCGTCGAACGCCTTGCGGTAATGGGGAACGTTGTCGTAGGCGTGCTTGAGCGTCCACTTGAGGCGCGTGAGCTGCAGTGCCGCCATTTCGTCGCGGCTCGCCCGTTCGATGGGCTCCAGTTCATCCGGTCGTGGACGCTTCGACGGCATCGTGGCTCCTCCCGGCTATTCCGCGTGGCCGGACTGGCCGGCGATGACGTGACCCTTGATGCGCGCGCTCTTGCCGCGAAACACGGCGATCGTCGCGCCGTGCTGATTGGTGACGTCGATGTCGTAGATGCCGCTTCGTCCGCTAAGCGCGCGCTCGCGCCCTGTGGCCGTGAGCACGTCGCCCTCGCGCGCCGGCGCCAGGAACTCGATCGTGCACCCGGCCGCGACGGTGATCAGGTTGTGACTGTTGCAGGCAAAGGCAAAGGCACTGTCGGCCAGCGCGAAGATGAAGCCGCCGTGGCAGGTGGCGTGACCGTTCAGCATGTCCGCGCGCACCGTCATCGTCATCACCGCGAATCCGGGCGCGACGTTGACGATCGCCATGCCGAGCCCCTGCGATGCGCGGTCGCGCGAGTACATCGCATCGGCGCAGCGCTGCGCCAGGTCCTGTGCCTCTTCCGCGGACAGCGGGAGCTCGTGATGCGCGGCGGTGGTCATGAACGACCCCCACGCTCACTTCGTTCGCTGCCCCCGAGAAGGGCACGCAATTCCGCGCCTTGGGACGGCCCTGCGGCGCTCATTGCAGCAGCCTGCCTTCGCTCGCCCAGCGGCGCGCGATCAACGGCGACAGCCGGTACCGGTCTTCGCCATAGTGGGCCGCCAGATTGACGAGCGTGTCGCGGACGAAGGCCACGCCGAGCTCGTCTCCCCACGCGAGCGGACCGCGCGGATAGTTCACGCCCTTTTGCATGGCCAGGTCGACGTCCGCGGCGCTGGCGATGCCTTGCGTCACTGCATCGGCCGCCTCGTTCGCAAGCATGGCGACAGTGCGCAGCACGATCAGCCCCGCGACATCGTCCAGGCGCGTCACGGCGATGCCTGCTGCCTGCAGCGCGCCGACCGCCGCGGCGAACGCGGCATCGCCGCAGGTATCGGCCCGGGCCACGGCAAGGCGCGGACAGCTGCCATAATCCAGCGCCAGATCGAAGGCCACGATGTCGCGGATGCCGGCCTTCGCCGCCATCGCGGTTGCCGTCCGGCCATCGCCCGGAACCAGCCACGCGACATTGCCCTCGTTTCCCGTAACACGCAGCGCTCCGTTCGGAAAGCGTGGATCGGCGATCGCCACATCGGTCGCGATACCGGCCGTCGCGAGGCGCGCAATCAGCGGCGCGCCTATGCGCAATTCGCCCAAGCGAGCGATTTTTGCGGGCCGCGGACGCGGCGCCTCCGCGGCGGGGTCGGCTTGACGGCATCCGCGCCATAATCGTAAAAACCGCGTCCCGTCTTGCGCCCCAGGAAGCCCGCGCCAACCAGCTCATGTTGCGCGACGGACGGCGTGAAACGCGCATCGTGGAAGAACGCCTCCCACACGCTTCGCGTCACGGCGATGTTGATGTCGAGACCGATCAGGTCCATCAGCTCGAACGGACCCATGCGGAAGCCGCCAGCCTCGCGCATGACGGCATCGAGCGTCTCGGGTGCTGCCGCGCGCTCGCCGAGTACGCGCAGCGCCTCCGCATAGAATGGCCGCGCACAGCGATTGACGATGAATCCCGGCGTGGATTGCGCACGCACCGGCGCCTTGCCCCATTCTTTCGCGGTGGCGTAAATGGTGTCGGCTACGTCGGCGGCCGTGGCGAGGCCGCTGACCACTTCGACCAGCGGCATCAGCGGCGCGGGATTGAAGAAATGCATTCCGACGACGCGCCCCGGGCGTTTCATCCCGGCGGCCAGCGCCGTGATCGAAAGCGACGACGTGTTGGTGGCCAGGATCGTATCCGGACTGACCACCACTTCGAGCTCGCGGAAGAGGTCGCGCTTGACGCCCAGGTCCTCGACGATCGCCTCGATGACCAGGCCGGCGCTGACCAGCGCGCCGAGCGCGTGAACGACGCCGATTCGCGCGGAAGCGGCATCCGCCGCGGCGCGGTCGATCTTGCCCTTCGCTGCCAGCGTGGCCAAGGTTTCGCCGATCTTTGCCTTGGCCTGGTCCGCGGCGCCCATGCGCGTGTCGAACAGGCATACGCGATGGCCCGCCTGGGCAGCGATTTGCGCAATGCCGGCACCCATGGCGCCCGCCCCTATGACCCCGACTTCCGCCGTTCGCGGCAGCGCGCTCGCCACGTTACTTTCCGGTGAACCGCGGCGGACGCTTGTCGAGGAACGCGGCGACGCCTTCGCGGTAGTCGGCGCTGTATCCCAGCTCGCGCTGCAGGTCGCGCTCGAGGTCGAGTTGCGTCTCCAGCGTGGCGGCGGACCCGGCATGCAGCGCGCGCCGCGTGGCCACCAGTCCCCGAGTCGGTGCCTGCGCCAGTTGCGCCAGCAACGCCTCTACCGTGGAGCGTCAGGTCCGCGTCGTCGACGCATTTCCAGATGAGTCCCCAGTCCGCCGCAGTTTGCGCCGGGAGCTTGTCGCCGAGCAGTGCAAGACCCATCGCGCGCGCCGTCCCGACCAGGCGCGGCAGGAAGTACGTGCCGCCGGAATCCGGGATGAGACCGATCTTGCAGAACGCCTGGATGAAGCTCGCCGATCGCGCGGCAATGACCAGGTCGCAGGCGAGCGCGATGTTGGCGCCGGCACCCGCCGCGACGCCGTTGACCGCACAGACGACCGGCAAGGGAAAGGACTGCAGCGCGAGCACCAGCGGCCGGTAGTTCGCTTCGATTGACGCGCCGAGGTCGACGGGCGCATCGCCTGGGGCAACCGCGCGGTCGGAAAGATCCTGTCCGGCGCAGAAGCCACGGCCGGCGCCGGTAAGAAGCAGCACGCGCGCCGACGCATCGGCGCGTACCCGGCCCAGCGCATCGCGCAATTCCTCGTGCATCTTCGCCGTGAAACTGTTCAACCGGTCTGGCCGGTTGAGCGTCAGGCGCGCGACGCCGGCTGCACTCTCATAAAGGATCGACTCGTAGGCCACGGATCACACGTGGCGCCGGTGCTGCACGACGCGGAACCGGCTCGCGACAAACGCCGAGTCGGTCAGCGCCGAGTTGGCGGCGGGATTGGCGCCGGTCCCGTGAAAATCCGAGAACGCGGCTGACTGGTTGACGAACACCGCGCCGGTCAGGTTGATCGACAGCGCGACACCCGCGTCTTCCGCGACGTCGATCGCCTCGTCGATGACCGTCGTCGCTCATCGAATAGACGGACAGCGTGAGCGCCCCGTGACCGCGCACGGTGTCGCGCGCGATGGCGAGGCTTTCCTCCGTGGATTCGGTGCTGATGACGAAGGCAACCGGGCCGAACCACTCGTTCAAGTAGACCGCGCGATCGGCAGCACCGAGCTTGACGATGAGCGGCGTGCGTACCGTCGCATCGGGAAATGCCGGATGCGCGATTGCCTGCGTATCGAGCACGACGGTTCCGAGCGATCGCGCAGCCTCGAGTCGCCGTGCCACGCCGTCGTTTTGCAGCGCACCGAGCACTTCCACTGCGCGTGCGGGATCGCCAAGTAGCTTTTGTACGCCCTCGGTGATGGCGGCAACCACCTGGTCGAACCTCAACACTCCGTCGGCCGTGTCGATGCCCTTCTTGGGAATGTAGATGTTCTGCGGCGCCGTGCACATCTGCCCGGAATAGAGCGCAAGGGAAAAGGCGATGTTGCGCGCGACTCCTTTGATGTCGGCGGCGGAGTCGATGATGATCTGATTGACGCCGGCCTTTTCCGTATAGACCTGCGCCTGCCGCGCGTTTTCCTCCAGCCAGCGGCCGTTGGCGGTGCTGCCGGTGAAGTCGATGATCTTGACCTCGGGCCGCAGCGCCACGGTCTTGGCCGTGTCGTCGCCGGCGTCGTGGGCGAGAAGCGTGACGACATTGGGATCGAAGCCCGCCTCCGTAAGCACTTCGCGCGCGATGCGCACGGTAATGGCCAGCGGCAGGATGGCGCCGGGATGCGGCTTGACGATGACCGCGTTGCCGGTGGCGAGGCTCGCGAAAATCCCTGGATACCCGTTCCACGTCGGAAACGTGCAGCAGCCGATGACGAGCGCGACGCCGCGCGGCACGATGCGGAAATGCTTTTCCATCTTGATCGGTTCGTTCTTCCCCTGCGGCTTTTCCCACAAGGCTCGCTCGGGCACACGGCGCAATTCGTCCCAGGCATAGGCGACTGCTTCCAGCGCGCGATCCTGCGCGTGGGGGCCACCCGCCTGGAAGGCCATCATGAATGCCTGCCCGGTGGTGTGCATGACCGCGTTGGCGATCTCGAAGCTGGCCTTGTTCAGGCGCACGATGATTTCCACGCACACACCCGCCCACGCTTCAGCGCCCGCCTTCCTCCACTGGTCTTCGGCACGGCTCGCCGCGG
Organism: uncultured beta proteobacterium; assembly: GCA_963742145.1. Lineage (GTDB taxonomy): Bacteria > Pseudomonadota > Gammaproteobacteria > Burkholderiales > Casimicrobiaceae > VBCG01. The sequence continues at coordinate 565,095 of CAVUKS010000002.1, read as the reverse complement.
CCAGCAGCGAATCCAGGTCCGACTTGGGATAGCTGACGCCGAGCGCCATTCCGTACGGTGACTTCTCCGCGCCCACGTGGCCGACCGTTCCCGGCTGCAGCATCGCGAAGCGCTTGCCCAGCAACCCGTCGAAAGCGGCCTTGCCGGCCTCCGCCGCGCCTTCGCCATAATTCTTCGGGCTGGCCGATTCCGGAAAGGCGCTCCAGTAGCTGCGGTCACCGATGGCCGTCACCGCGCGGTCGAGCATTGCGCGATGGCGTTCGAACAAGGGATGGGACAAGGCGGACTCCTTCGTGTTTTCCGTGAGTCTATATCAAGCGCAGCGGAGCATTCCGCTCGGGCGCCGCTCAGTTGCCGCTCAGTTGCCGCTCCCGCTCAGCTACCGCTCCGCCGCCACTCAGTTGCCTGTCTGGTCGAAGTCGATCGTAACCTTGTCCGTGACCGGGTAACTCTGGCAGGAGAGGATGAAGCCGCGCGCGACCTCGTAGTCCTCCAGCGCGAAGTTGACGTCCATGTCCACCTCGCCGTCGACCAGGCGGCAGCGGCAGGTCGAGCACACGCCGCCCTTGCAGGAATAGGGTAGTTCCACGCCGTTGCGCAGTCCGGCCTCGAGAATGTTCTCCTTCGCCTTTTCCAGCACGAACGTGTGGCTGGCGCCATCGATGATCGCGGTCACCTCGCACTCGGTATGTCCCGGTGTCGGCGCGACGTGGGCGACGTGCGTGTGCTTCGGGATGCTCGCGGCAAAGCGCTCGACCTTGATCCGCGCGTCGGGAAAGCCGCGCGCCTTCAACGCGGCGATAACCGCATCCATCATGCCTTCGGGTCCGCACACGAACGCCGTATCCACGTCGGCCAGGTTCACCCACTGGGCGAGCAGCGCGTCGGCCTTCGCCCGATCGATCCTGCCGTGCAGCAGTTCGATGTCCTGCGCCTCGCGCGAAAGCACATGGACCAGGTTGAAGCGGCCAAGGTAGATGTCCTTGAGCCCGGCGAGTTCTTCCTTGAACATCACCGTACCCGACGCGCGGTTGCCGTAGACGAGCGTGAAGCGGCTCGCCGGTTCGGCCGCCAGCGTCGTCTTGACGATGGACAACAGCGGCGTGATGCCGCTGCCGGCGGCAAATCCGAGGTAATGTCGCGCGGACTCGGGCGACAACGTCACGTTGAAATGCCCGAGTGGCGGCATGACATCGAGCATGTCGCCGGCTTTCAGCGACGTGTTGGCCCACGTGGAGAACACGCCGCCTGGCGTCTTCTTTACCGCGATGCGCAGCCTCCCGTCCTGCACGGCGGAGCAAATCGAGTAGGAGCGGCGGATGTCCTCGCCGCCCAGGCTCGCCCGCAGCGTAAGGTGTTGTCCCTGGTCGAACCGGTACTGCGCGCGCAACGCTTCGGGAATCGAGAACGTGATTGCGACGGCATCGCGCGTCTCGCGCTCGACGCTTTCGACCTGCAGCGGATGGAACTTGCTCATGGGTGCCTAAGGCAATCTCAATGCGGCTTGAAATAGTCGAACGGCTCCCGGCAGTCGAGACACCGATACTGCGCCTTGCATGCGGTCGAGCCGAACTGCGACAACAGCTGCGTGTTTGCGGACGCGCAGCGGGGACACGGCACGACGACGCTGGCGCGGCGCAGCGGACTGATGCCCGCCACATCGACGCGCGCACCGATGACATGCGGCGGCGCGATTCCGTAGCCGTTGAGCCGGGTCCTGGCCTCCGGCGCGATCCAGTCGGTGCTCCACGGGGGCGAAAGCTGGTTGACCAGGACCGCATCGGACACGCCGATGACCGCGAGCGCCTCGCGAATCAGCGTATTGATCATCTCCGTGGCCGGGCAGCCCGAGTACGTCGGCGTGACCTTCACAATCAGGCGGTCGCCCTCCCACGCCACATCGCGCACGATGCCGAGCTCGACGATGGAGATGACGGGGATCTCCGGATCCGGCACGGTGGCAAGCGCCGCCCATACGACGTCGAGGTCGGGTCGGCCACACGGCGCGGACAATGCGCGCGCGTCCTCCGCGGTCGCGCCGATTACCACTGCGCCCCGGGGTACGTGCGCTGCAGGTGCTGCATTTCCGCCAGCAGGTGGCCCAGGTGCTCGGTGTGGATGCCTTGCTTGCCGCCGCGACCGCCGCTGCCCTGCATCCACTCCGATGTCGGCATCTCGAGCGTCGCCTCGCCAATCACGGCGCCGACCGCGGCCAGCCAGGGTTCGCGCAGCGTGCGCGCGTCGACGCCGATACCCGCTTCGGCCAACGCGAGCTCGGTTGCGTCGGCGGTGAACATCTCCCCCGTGTACATCCACAGCGCGTCGAGTGCCCGTTGCATCCGCGCATGGGATTCGTCGGTGCCGTCGCCCAGCCGGATGACCCAGTCCATGCTCCGCTCGGCGTGGTAGGTCACCTCCTTGACGCCCTTGGCAGCGATTTCCGCGACGCGCGCGTCGCTCGACCGAGTCAACGCGCGCAGCTGCAGCAGGTGGAACTGGTCGAAATAGCATTGCCGCGCCATCGTCACCGCGAAATCGCCGTTGGGCATTTCCGCGAGCAGCAGGTTGCGGTACGCGCCGCCATCGCGCAGGAAAGCCAGTTCGTCTTCGCTGCGGCCATGGTCGCAGAAACGCGCCTCGACTTCGCCGGCATAGGAGAGCCACATGCGCCCCTGCCCCAACAGGTCGAGGCCAACATTGGCGAGCGCGATGTCCTCTTCCAGCACCGGACCGTGGCCGACCCATTCGCCGAGCCGCTGCGCCAGCACGACATCGGTGTCGCCCAAACGAAGCAGATACTCGAACAGTGACTGCGGAATGAGCGCCGCAGGCGCCGTCCCAAGGCGCGAATGGCGCGCCCTCCGGGGGCAGCGCAGCGGCCGAATTGACCGATGACACCGCAAGCGTGGGGGCACTCATATGTGTTTCACTTCTTCGGGCATCGGGAAGAACGTCGGGTGCCGGTAGACCTTGCTGTTGGCGGGTTCGAACAGCGCTTCCTTGTCGCCGGGAGCGGAGGCGACGATATCCGTCGACTTCACGGCCCAGATGGACACGCCTTCATTGCGCCGCGTGTACACATCGCGCGCATTGTTGATTGCCATCACCGCGTCCGGAGCGTGCAGACTGCCCACGTGCTTGTGCGCAAGTCCGTGCTGCGAGCGAATGAAGATTTCCCACAGAGGCCAGCCTTGACCCCCACGCTCACTGCGTTCGCTGCCCCCAACGGGGCGGAATTCGCACCTTGGGACGGCCCTTCGGTGCTCATGGCGGCGGTCATGCGGCCTCCTTGTTCAGTCGCGCCGCGCGCTTGGCCGCATGCGCAGTGGCGGCATCGCGCACCCACGCGCCGTCGTCCCATGCCTTCACGCGGGCAGCGAGCCGTTCGCGGTTGCACGGTCCATTGCCTTTCAGAACTGCGTGGAACTCGCTCCAGTCGATGGCGCCGAACGTGTAGTGGCCGGTGTCCGCATTCCACGTGAGATCCGGGTCCGGCATGCTGATGCCGAGATAATCGGCCTGCGGCACCGTCTGGTCGACGAAGCGCTGGCGCAGCTCGTCGTTCGACAGCAGCTTGATCTTCCACTTCGCCGATTGCGCGCTATGCACGCTGTCGGCATCGGGTGGCCCGAACATCATCAGCGACGGCCACCACCATCGGTTGAGCGCGTCCTGCGCCATCGCCTTCTGTTCGGGCGTGCCACGGCACAGCGTCATCAGGATGTCGAAGCCCTGGCGCTGGTGGAACGATTCCTCCTTGCACACGCGCACCATCGCACGCGCGTACGGCCCGTAGGAGCAGCGGCACAGCGGAATCTGGTTCATGATCGCGGCGCCGTCGACCAGCCAGCCGATCGCGCCGATGTCCGCCCACGTCAGCGTCGGGTAGTTGAAGATCGACGAATACTTGACCTTGCCGGCGTGCAGGTCGTCGATCAGGCTGTCGCGGGAGACGCCCAGCGTCTCGGCCGCAGCGTAGAGATAAAGTCCGTGGCCGCCTTCGTCCTGCACCTTGGCCATCAGGATGGCCTTGCGCTTCAGAGACGGCGCGCGGCTGATCCAGTTGCCCTCCGGCAGCATGCCGACGATCTCGGAATGCGCGTGCTGCTGGATCTGGCGCACCAGCGTCCTGCGGTACGCGTCCGGCATCCAGTCCTTGGGCTCGATCTTGATGTCCGCGTCGACGCGCGCCTGGAAAGCGCGCTCCTCGTCCGACATGTCCTCAGTGACCCGGACCTTCTGCTGTCCGGTCTCGACCATCTGTGCATACATCGCGAGCCTCCTCCTTCGATCGCCGGGCGCCCGAGCCGGGCGGCACGACCGCGAAATCATATGATACAGTTTCTCCATGCGTCAACATGATTCCGTATCACATCGTTCCGCCCGGGGGCCCGCGGTTCGGGCAAATACGGATGCAGCGGTCGCGCGCTGGATACAGCGTACGCTGAAGGCCGAGCCTCCGCGCGCCCGGTCGCTGATCGTCACAGTCTGGGGCGACGCGCTGGCGCCGCACGGCGGCAGTGTCTGGCTGTCCGGATTGATCCGCTTGATGGCGACCTTCGAGCATCAACGAACGGCTCGTCCGCACCAGCGTCTACCGGCTGGCGCGCGACGGTTGGCTCGACGCCGCGACCCACGGCCGGGTAAGCCGCTACAGGCTGACCCGCGAAGGCAAGCGGCGCTTCGACGCGGCCCACCAGCGCATCTACGCCCGGCCCGACGACGACTGGAGTGGTGGCTGGGACGTGTTGCTGGCCGACGCCGTGCCGTCCGCGAAGCGAACAGCGCTGCGCGAGGAACTGGTCTGGGCCGGCTTCGGCACGCTCGGTCCCACCGTTTTCCTGCGGCCCGCCCAGAGTTCGCGCGCATTGCCTGACGCGCTGGACGCACCGGGCGTGGCAGAACATTTGCTCGTTGCGAGGGCGTTCGACCTGCCCGGGCGCCGGCCGCTGACCGAAGCGGTCGCGACGGCCTGGGATTTGTCACTGCTGGCGACAGACTACCGCCGCTTCCTGCAGCGCTTCGGCGCGGTCATCGAGCGCTTCCGCGCGACCGGCGACGGCGCCCACGATCCGCAGCAATGCTTCGTCGTGCGCACGATGCTGATCCACGCCTACCGGCGCGTCCTGCTGCGCGATCCGCTGCTTCCCGCCGCGCTGCTGCCGCTCGATTGGCCGGGTGCCGCGGCGTACGCACTGTGCCGCGACTTCTACTCCCTCACCCACCGCTGCGCCGAGCGTCACCTGGCGGCGACGCTGGCGAATCCGCACGAGGACTTTCCCGCCGGCGGATGCGACGTTCTACGAGCGCTTCGGCGGACTGGACGACTAACTGAACGCCTAGCGGCTGCGGTCGTTCTTGCGGCTGAAGCCGCCCGACGCGCCATCACGCTGGCGGAATCCACCCGGCTTCCCGTCGCGCGCGAAGGCCGACGGTGCGCCATACGAACGGCCGCGTGGCGCGGGCTTGCCATAGGAGGGACGACGCGTCTCGCCTGCGTTCGAGGAACGAGCCCGCGGCTCGAGGCCGGGAATCGTATGCGCCGGGATCGCCGCGCCGGTAAAGCGCTCGATGTTGCGCAGCGTGCCGCGTTCCGCGTGATTGGCGAATGAGACTGCGATTCCCGACGCGCCCGCGCGGCCGGTGCGGCCGATGCGGTGGACGTAGTCTTCCGCCTGTCGCGGCAGGTCGAAGTTGATGACGTGGGAGATGCCGGGCACGTCGATGCCGCGCGCGGCGACGTCGGTCGCCACGAGCGTACGCACACCGCCGCGGCGCATGTTCGCCAGCGTCCGGTTGCGCTCGAACTGGTTCATATCGCCATGCAGCGCGGCGGCCGCGTGGCCCTCGCCCTGCAGCTTGACGGCGAGCGCCTCGGCATCGCGCTTGGTCGCGATGAAGACGATGCTCTGCCCCATTCCCGTGTCGGCGAGCAGGTGATCGAGCAAGCGGTACTTGTGCGAGCGATCGTCGGCGAAATGGACGCGCTGCTCGATCGCCAGCTGCGACGATTTCTCGCCCTGGACATCGACGCGAATCGGATTCCTGGTGAGCTTCGCGGCAAGCCGTCCCATTGCGCCGTCGAAGGTCGCGGAAAAGAGCACGGTCTGGCGCGTCGCCGGCGTCAGCGCACACACGCGCTCGACATCGTCGATGAAGCCCATGTCGAGCATGCGGTCGGCTTCGTCCAGCACGAGCACCTGCAGTTGCGACAGGTCGACGCGGCCGCGTTCGACGTGGTCCATCAGGCGGCCGGGCGTCGCGACCAGCAGATCGACGCCGCGCTGCAGCGCGCGGTTTTGCACCGGGTACGGCGCGCCACCGTAGAGACACACGGTGCGCACGCGCAGGCCCTGGCTGTAGCGGACCGCCTGCTCGGCAACCTGCTGCGCGAGTTCGCGCGTCGGCGCCAGCACCAGCACGCGCGGCACGCTCGACATGCGGTGCTGACCGACCGGCGCATTCGGTTGCGCCGCGATCCGGTGCAGCGCAGGCAGCACGAAAGCTGCGGTCTTGCCGGTGCCGGTTTGCGCCGAGCCGATGACGTCGCGGCCTTCGAGCAGCGCGGGAATCGTCTGGGCCTGGATGGGCGTCGGCTTATCGTAGCCGCACGCGGTGAGCGCCTGCAGGATTTGCGGCGCGAGGTTCAGTTCTTCAAAACGCATGCTCGTTTCCAATCATGGACGGCACGGCACCGGCGACACGCTTGTCGCGCAAAGCGCCGCAAGGGGCATGACGCGGACGCTCGCCCAAGGCGGTCCGCACCCCGAAAAGTCCGGACAGGCGGAAACGAAGATGGTTGTGGGAAGCCGGCACGCGGAGCCGACTGGCTACCGCGCAACAACGCATTCCCACGCGCCTCGTGAAGCCGCGACCGGGTCGACGTACTGCAAAGCCATCGTCGCTAACCGGAAGCTGCCGTCGGGAGGCCACGAAGGCCACGGGGCAGAGACTCGGGCGCCAGCATGCGCGTCCGGAAGATTAGGAGCCGATGATCCGGTTGCCTTGGGGGTGAAAATTGCGGCGGGCAACCTTCAGTCTAATCGCAAAAACGCTCGCAGATCGCCGCAAGAGTTCTGATTATACCTGAAAAATGGATTTCCTGCTGCGGTGCAAAAACAGCTCCGACGAGGCCGGTCAAACCTGCATCGGCTCCTCGTCGTCCTCTTCGTCCTCATCCTCGTCGTCGTCATCCTCGCCGGGGAGCCCTTCATCCTCGTCAGGATCTCCGATCGGGTGCGGAATGTCGTGGCCCGGCGCGGATGCCGCGCCGCGCGCCAGGCACACACCACCCCCGACCGGCCGGCCGAGCGTGATCAGATCGAGTTCGTCCAGGTTCACTGCGGCGGGATGCGCAACACCTGTCCCGGATAGATCTTGTTCGGATCGGAGAGCATCGGCTTGTTGGCTTCGAAGATCGCCATGTACTTGTTCGGATCGCCGTAATTCGCCTTGGAAATCTTGGAGAGCGTGTCTCCCGCCACGACCGTGTAATAGGTCGCCTGCGGCGCACTCTTGTCGACCGTCATCATGTCCGTCACCGCCGACACGCCGGCGACATTGCCGCAGCACAGAATGATCTTTTCCCGCGTTGCCTGGTCGGGCGCAACGCCAAACACGCTGGCGATCCCCTTGGCGCCGTCGAATGTCACCGTCAGTCCGGTGGCCGAAAGCCCCTGCGCCTTGATGTAATCGAGGATGGCATCGCCCGCCGCTCCGTTCGCCGCGCTGATCTTTGCTTCGTTGGCCGGGTCCGCCTTGGCCTCGTTCATGGCGGCCTGCGCGTGCCCGCGTCCGAATAGTTTCTCTCCCGCTTCCTTCACGAAGTCGATCATTCCCATGGTGCGCCCTCACTGTTGGTTAGCGCCTCGCGGATGGAGGCGCCTGCATCGACAAGAAATCACAATCGCATCGCAAGACGCACTTCAGCATACACGGGTGGGTCTCTGGACTATGTAGGCAGGCCACTGATACCGCGCGAGCACTTACGGTCGCCCGAGCGCCGCGCGCCGCGCACGAATGAGGCTCTGCGCCTCGAGGCACCAGTGCTTCTTGATGCTGTACCAGACGTCTGCAGCCCACATTACGTGGAATGCGGCATCACCGGGCAAGCCGGACGCATCCATGTCCTTGCCCGGGACAAACGCGTTGACCCAGTCCCGCACCGCGGCTTCCTGCGCCAGAGCGGAAGTCACGGGAACCGTCACGTGGTTATACGTCGCGGGCAGCACGACGTTGCGAACATTCGGCTTGCCGCTGTTTTCGTATCGCCGATCCAGCGGATTGCCGGGAAAGCTCAGCGCGAACAGGTCGACGCTGATGAAGTAGCCGGTGAATTCGTCCACGTTGTCGGGAATCTTGCGCAACGTATCGAGATTCTCCCACTGGTGCGGCAGTGCGAGCGCCCAGCCGCCGGCGCCGACGACCGACGCATATGCGACCGTCGTGCCGATCACCGGCCGCTCGGTGCCGGTCAACGGATCCGTGATCGTCGTCCGATTCTCTGCCGCACCAGTGAGCGGGTTCCACGGATAGAGCTTCTGTGAACGCTGGCCGGCCAGCTCCTTGAGGACCTTCACCGCGTGCAGCCCGCCCTGGCTGTGACCGATCAGCATCGGACGCAATCCGTCGTGCTCATAGCTCCACGCGACAAGTCCCGCGATCCTCTCGCTGTTGTCGTAGGGGCTATACGACCATTCGCCGGTCGCAGGGTCGCGGATTCGCGACTCCGGATACCCCATGCCGACGAGGAATTCGCCGAACGACTCCATCGCAAGGTGCACGGGATAGATGCCACCGTGCACCATGATGATGCGCGGTGTGGGACCCGACGCCAGTGTCGTCACGTCGGAGGCGCTCAGGTGGTTGGGGTCCAGCGCCAGGATCCGGTCCTCGAGCACAGGACCGATCGCGATCCCGCGCAAGACCGCGAGATTCGCGGTCTGCGATACCGTCTGCTCCGACCCCGAACGCGGAACCATGGCGCAGCCGGCAGCGACAAGGCCCAACGCGACGATGAGCAGGTATCTCGAAATCCGGGATTGCACTTTCACCGTCGATTGTTGGAATTGGTTCATCGGTCAGGAATCCGGCACCGCGCCCGGTCATTTCCGGCAGTCCACGAACTTGAAATGATAGCCGATTGGCCAGCGCGCTCCTACCGGGACGCCAATTGATGGGACACGGGACGGAAATTGCCGAATATTCCGATTTTCATTCCCATGGAAAGTGGCTATGCTCCACGCGGAATGATACCGAGTAGTGTACAAACCGCGGGCTCCCGGCGGCGATTGCGCTGACGCGCACCCGGCGAGCCGGTTCGCTTCCAGTCCAGCATGGGGAGAATGCAAATGCGAATGATCGGCTTGCTGTGCGTCGGCGTTGCGACCGTCGCGTTGACGGCGTGCAGCACGGTTCGGAGCCTGGATGTTCCGCCTTCGGCGTTCAAATGCACGAACGACGCTGACTGCGTCATTACCGTCTCCGTCACCCCGGCTTGCGTCATCTCGGTGGATCGACCGGACGTCGAGATTATGGGTCGAGACCGTGCCATTCACTGGGAACTTGACAAGGCCGCGGTTGACCTGAATTTTCGATTCGATACGCACAATGGCGTCGTCCTGAAAGCGGTCGACCCGGAAAACCAGTTCTACGACAAGGTGCCGCACGGCGCCAATAGGAAGTATCACTGGCGCGACAAGAACAATAACTACGCAAAGCCGACGCCCTACGATTATGCGATCAATATCGAACAGCTTGGACCCCGACACCGTGCCCGACACTGGACCCGCGGATCTGGAACAACTGACCAACGCACGATTCATGAAGGTAGACACTCGGAAGAGTTGAACGGCGCCTCGCGGACGACAGGCTTCGCCGGGGTTCGGCGCGTACAGCGGGCAGCGCGCCTCGCAGATCCACACATGGGGAGAATGCAAATGCGAATGATCGGCTTGCTTTGCGTCGGCATCGGCGCTGCGTTGTTGACTGGATGTTCGCGGCAGGAGATGCAGCCACTCCACCATCGTCTGCGCAGGTGTGCAACGCCAGCTGCGACGTCGTCGTGACTGTGACGGACACCAACCCTTGCGTCGTTTCCGTGAATCCCGATATCAAGGTAGACGGAAATGACCGCGTCATTCGCTGGAAAATGGACGACGCCTCGGCCGACGCGAAATTTCGATTCGCACAGCGTGAAGGCGTGCAACTGAAGCCCGACGTCTCCGACCCAAATCACCAGTTTTACCAGCCAAGGGCCGCATGGTGGCGGAACACAGTTTCACTGGCATCGACAAGAACAACGACAAAAGGATGTACGAATACGAAATCAACGTCTACAAGGAAAATCCCCATTCGGGAATCAAATGCAAGAAAGACCCAAGGATCTGGAATAGTTGAGCGCGATGAACCGCCGGCGAATGTAACCGGAGAGGAGCGGACCGGGGTCTAGCACAACTGCGGCGGCGCTCATCGCCACGCCTCCAGCCAAGTCCGGACTTCGGCCGTGGCCTCGTCGTAGCCGAGTATCCGGCCGGCGGTAACGGCTGCGTCAAAGGTGGCGTCACCGAACGCTTCGCGGGCACGAGCTATCAGTGGGGCGAGAAATGCCTCGTCCGCGGGATCGCGCTGCAAGCTTGTCTGCGCCATCAGCGCTTCCGCGGCTCCAAAGCACCTCGCCGCCCGCGACCAATCCTTGCGCAGCGAGGCTAGTCCGGCGGCTACTTCGAGCGCGCTCTGCCCGGCAGGCTTGGAACCGATATCGTGGGCGATCGTCAGCGCCTCCAACAGCATCGGGCGCGCCCGATCGCCATCGCTGCGGCCCACCGCCACCATTGCAAGATTGAGCAGCGTGATCGCGATGCTTTCGCGGTCACCGATGGCGCGCGCCAGCGCCTGCGCCTGTGCGTAGAGCGGCTCCGCCGCGTCGGGGTCGCCTTCCATCCGGCACAGTTGCGCCAGCGTGCAATTGGCTGATACCAGCGCCCGCTGATCGCTGTGGCTCCTGGCGAGGAGAAGCGCCTGTTCCGCATGGTGGCGCGCGGTAACGAGATCTCCTTGGCCCATTGCCACGCCTCCCAATTCATCGTGGATCATCGCGAGGCGCTGTTCATCTCCAATTTCCCTTGCAACCTCGATGGCCTCCTCCAATAATCCCTGCGCCTCGGCGAAGCGGCCCATAAACAGGCTCGCCTTGCCGGCCGTGTGCAGCACGCGACATCGCGCCGCGGTCGTTGGCCGCCCCTCGGAGCGCGCCAGGGCTTCGAGCGTCGCCCGATGCAGCAGCGCGAGCAAGCCCCGATAGAACATGTAGAAATTGATCGCGAAGACCAGCCGCAGACCAAGTTCCGCGCCGTCCTGCGCCTGGTCGCACCAGGCATGGGCCGCCAGCAGGTTTTCCCCTTCGAGATCGAGCCGCGCAAGCCAAACGCCCTGATTGGGCCCCACCAGTTCAGGACTTGCCTTTTCCGCGAGCGCGAGGAAGAACGCCAGATGCCGGGAACGGGTTGCGTCTGTTTCCTGGGCGTCGTCGAGCTTGTCCTGCGCGTATTGGCGGACGGTTTCCACCAACCTATAGCGTTGCCCCTCGACCTCCATGTTGACCAGCGACTTCTCGACCAGGTTCGACAGGAGGTCGAGGACATCCTGTTCGCCGATGCTGCCCGCCGCCCCCACGGCTTCGGCGCCCTCGAGCGTCCAGCCGCCGGCGAATACCGCGAGCCTTCGCAGCAGCGCGCGCTCGTTTTCGGTGAGCAGGTCGTAGCTCCAATCGATCAGCGCACGCAGCGTCTGTTGCCGCGGCATGGCCGTGCGGCTTCCGCCCGCCAGCAGCCGGAAGCGATCGCCCAGGCGGGCCGCGATCGATTCCACCGACAGCGTGCGCACGCGCGCTGCTGCGAGTTCGAGCGCCAGCGGGATCCCGTCCAGCTGCTGGCAAATGTCCGCCACGGCGGCAGCGTTCTGTTCGGTAAGTTGGAACGATGGCAGTGCCGCCATTGCCCGATCGACGAACAGGAGTACGGCCTCGTATTGCGTCATGGCGGGAAGCGCGACCGCCTTTCCCGGCGTCGGCACGCCAAGCGCCGGTACCGGATAGCTCGCTTCCCCGGAAACCCGCAGCGACTCGCGGCTCGACGCGAGGATCTTCAGATGTGGTCCCGATTGCAGCAGCTGCGACGCCAGCTCCGCGCACGCCTGGACCAGATGCTCGCAATTGTCGAGAACGATGAGCAGCCGCCGATCTTTCGCATACTTGATCAATGCCTCGACAACCGGGTGGCCGGCTTCCTCCTTGACACCGAGAACGATGGCAACCGATTGCGGCACGAGAAGCGGATCGGACAGTGGGGCGAGTTCCACGAACCAGACGCCGTCGGGAAAATCGTCCATCACCTCGGCAGCCAGCTGCTGCGACAGCCTTGTCTTGCCGATACCGCCGGCTCCGCACAGCGTCAGCAGCCGCGTGTTGCGCAGCAGTGTCCGCGCTTCCTCGAGCTCGCGCTTGCGGCCGACGAACGACGTCAGCTGCAACGCCAGGTTGTTCGGCGTCGCCTCCAGCGAGCGCAACGCGGGAAACGACTCGCGCAGCTTCGGATGCATGAGCTGATAAATGCGCTCCGGGCCCGCAAGGTCGCGCAGGCGCACGTACCCCAGATCGCGCAGCGTTGCCTGGGAAGGCAGCCGACCGGCCACCAGCACAGCCACGGCCTGCGACAAAAGCACCTGTCCGCCATGCGCGGCATTCGAAATGCGCGCGGCACGATTCACGACGTTGCCGAAAAAGTCGTTGTCGCGATGCTCGGCCCGGCCCGCATGCAGACCGCACCGCACGCGAATTGCGACGCCGCCGGTGGCTGCTGCATCGCTCAGGCCTTGCTGCATCGCCAGCACCGCGGCGACGGCATCCGAGGGGTCGTCGAACACCGCGTGAACCCCGTCGCCGCTCGTCTTCACCACGACACCCCGGTTGCCCTCCACCACGTCCCGCGCTATCGCATCGTGGCGAGCCAGCGCCAGGCGCATCCGCTCGGGATCGCGCTCCCAGAGCTGGCTGCTGCCTTCGATGTCCGTGAACAGAAAGGTAGTGATGGCCGACAATACTTCCACGCCCGGACCCCGTTTGCGCGTGTCTTGCGCTGGACTTGAAGTGTACCGGCGCGTGGGAGAACCCACTAGCGGTTGCAAGCGAACCGCTGTCCGGCATCTAGACGGCGGTCGAAGTGTTTTCACGATGCAGCGGGCGGCGACGCACCGCCCATTGCGTTTACCGCGACAGCCCGTTATCGTCCGGAACGCGATCGGCGCCCACGGGAATCGATATCCCGGGAAATCAACGTAAGGAGGATCGGATCATGGAAATCGGAAAGCTTCGGCGCCGGACCGTTCTGGCCGCACTGACAGCAGCGTTGGCCACGGGCCTCGTGACCCTTGCGAACGCACAGACGCGGACGTTCAGCTTCGCCTATGACCAGCCGAATACCACTGCCTACGGAATTGCCGCGAACATCTTCGATGCGAAGCTGAAGGAGGTGAGCGGCGGCACGATGAGCATCAACCAGTTCCCGGGCGCACAGTTGGGCCAGGAACCGCAGATGCTGCAGAAGATGCGTGCCGGCGATATCGATTTCGTCATCACGTCGACGGCCAATGCTTCGACACTGGCGCCGCAGGCAGGCGTCCTGTCGCTGCACTTCATCTTTCGCGATCAGGCGCACCTTGCCAAGGTGCTGGCCGACCCGGCGATCACGCAGGCATTCCGCGACATGGTCAAGGACCAGGTGCAGGGCGCGCAGGTGCTCGGCCTGATGACGATGGGCATGCGCAACATGTACAGCAAGAAGGAAATCAAGTCGATCGAGGACGTCAAGGCGCAGAAGGTGCGGGTGCAGGCGACCAAGACCGAGGACACGCTGTTCCCGGCCTATGGCGCGCAGACCGTGCACATGCCGTTCGGCGAGGTCTACACGTCGCTGCAGACCGGCGTGGTCAACGTGGCCGAGAACGGCGTCAACGTCTACCTCGCCAACAAGCATTACGAAGTGGCGCCGATCCTGTCGATGACCGAGCACGAGGCCAACAACAACTGCATCTGGGTCAGCGACAAGACCTGGAACAGCCTGACACCGCAGCAACAGGGCTGGGTGCAGGCCGCGGCCGCGGAGGTAGGCAAGGTCGAGCCCGCGATGGCGCTGAAGCTGGAGAAGGATTCCGCAGACAAGCTGAAGACCATGGGCGTGAAGGTCGTCGACAACGTCGACAAGACGGGGTTCATGAAGGCTTCGGCACCCGTCACGGACCAGCTGGCCGCGGAACTCGGCCCGCACGCGGTCAAGATCCTGAAGCTCGTCCGCGAAGTCAAATAGCGGAGCAGCCGGTGCGCGGGGGCGCGGTCGTGCGTCCCCGGCGGTCGATCGTCTTGTCCATCCTGCCGATGCCTGCAGTTTCCTAGATGGCCAATTTCCGCGCGTTGATCCTCCAACGCCACCGCCACCTCAAGTGGAAGGCGTTCGACGTCCTCGAGGCGGTGCTGATGGTCCTGTGCGGCGTGTGCATCTTCATGTTCACGCTGACTGTCTTCTGCGACGTCGTCACGCGAACGCTGGGCGCGCCGTGGCTGTGGCTGCAGCAGGTCACCACGGCATTCTTCGCGTGGGGAGTGTTCGTCGGGATGGCAGCGGCGACACGCCGCAACGACCACTTCTACCTGACCGAGATCACCAAGAGGATGACCGGCGGGCCGCGCACGTTCATCGAGTCGCACAATCGCGTGATCGTTTTGATCGTTTCGGGCCTGCTCATCTGGTTCGGCTGGAAGAATGCCGTCCTCGACATGGGATCGTTCCGCATGCCCTCGTTGCTGCCGCTGGCGGTCTACACGGCGATCGTTCCCGCGGCCGGCATTCTCATCGGGCTGTTCACGATCGAACAGCTCGTCAACGGCTGGAAACACGGATTCGAAGGCCCCGAGGACCGCGACAACATTCCGGAGATGGTCGAATGAGCGATCCCGGGGCGCGTTTCAGCGACCGCGGCGCCGGCAAAGAGGTCGTCGCATGACCGCGGGCGCCGTGCTGATCCTGATGGGTGCGCTGTTCCTGGGTTTCGGGTACATGGGCGTACCCGTGTCGTTCGCGCTGATGGCCGGCGTATTCGTCGCGACGGCATTCACGCCGGTCAGCCTGCAATCGATGGTCGGCCAGCTGTTTCACGGCATCGATTCCGAGACGCTGCTGGCGGTTCCGTTCTTCCTGCTGGTCGGTGAGTTAATGGCGTCGTCCGACGTCGTGGATCGGATGATCCGGCTGTCGCAAACGCTGGTCGGACACTTGCGCGGCGGATTGGCCCAGGTCGTGACCTTGTTCAGCATGTTCTTCGCCGGCATTTCCGGCTCGTCGGTGGCCGATGTCGCGATCCTGACCCGCACGGTCGCGCCGCAAATGAGCAAGGAGGGCTACGACCGCGCCTTCACCGCCGCGCTGATTGCGTCGGCGTCGACGATGGCCAACCTGATTCCACCTTCCATCATGGCGGTCGTCTATGGCGCGACCGGCAACGTGTCGATTGGCGGCCTGTTCCTGGCCGGCGTGGTGCCGGGTGTCCTCATCGGCATCGGGCTCATGATCTACAGCTACTTCTGGGGACCGGTCGGCGTGATGAAAAAACGCGCGCCGTTCACCGAAGTCGCGGTCGCCGCGCGCGGCGCCGCGCTGCCGCTGATCATTCCGGTCATCATCATGGGCGGCATCCTGACCGGCTGGTTCACGCCCACCGAAGCCGGGATGGTCGCGTGCGTCTATATTCTCGTCGTCCTGATCCCGGTGCTGCGGCCGACGCATGTCAGGGAGCTGCCGCGCGACTTCATGTACGCGGGACTGCTCTATTCGCTGCCGCTCGCGGCCGTGGCCGGCGCTTCCGCGTTCGGCTGGATGGTCGCGTACCTGCAGGGACCCGACATCGTTGCCGGCTACATCACGGCCATTGCCGGCACCGATCCCGCGCTGATCATGTTCCTGCTGGTCGTGCTGTTCGTGATCGTCGGCGACTTCATCGACGCAGTGCCGGCAATCATCATTTTCATGCCGATCATCACCAAGCTGACGCAAGTCGCGCAATATCAATCCACTGCACATGGGCGTCGTGGTCATCACGACGCTGGTGTTCGGGCTGATCACGCCACCTTACGGGCTGTCGCTGCTGGTGGCTTCGAAATATGTCGGTGTCGGATTTGGCCGCGCGGTGATTCGCTCGCTGCCGCTGTACGGCGTATTCTTTCTCACCATTGCATTCGTCGTGATGTTTCCGGACATCGTGCTGTGGCTGCCTAAGCTGCTCCTCCCCGAGTCGGTAGGGTGCTTCAAGAGCCCCACCGGGGTAGGGTACATTTGTCCCAAGTGACCCGTGAACGAGGTGTTCTCCGCCATGAACACAACCGCTGATCTCCGCCTGCCCTTCGCCGTGCGTCCGTTGTCGCCGCGCGCTCGGCGCCGAACTATCCGGCGTGGTCCTCGCCGACGATATGTCCGATGAATTGTTCCGCGCGATCTACGCGGCGTTCCTGCGCTACCAGGTGCTGCTGTTCCCGCCGCAGGACGTGCCGCCGGGCCGGCAGGTCGCGTTTGCCCGGCGTTTCGGCGAAGTGCAGATCCACGTGATGAACCAGTATCACGCCGACGGCTACCCCGAGCTGTACCGGCTGTCCAATCTGGACGAGAACGGCAAGCCCAACGGGCACCACCCGGACAAGGGAACGCTCGAGTGGCACACCGACGGCTCGTGGTCGCGCGTCACCGGCCAGGCGACGATCATCTACGGCGAGGTCATGCCCGAGACCGGCGGCGAGACGCACTTCTGCGACATGTACGGGGCGTACGAGCGCCTCGATCGCGGCGTGGAAGGCAGCGCATCGCCGGCATGCGCGCCGTACACAACCTGGACTTCTCGCGCACGCGCCGGCACGGCGAAGACCCGATGACCGACGAGCAGCGGCTGGCCAAACCGCCGGTCGACCAGCCCATCGTGCGCACGCACCCCGAGACCGGGCGCAAATGCATCTACTTGGGCGATCACGCGGAGTACATCGTCGGCATGCCCTATGCGGAAGGACGCGCGCTCATCGAAGAACTGAACAAGCTGGCCGTGCATCCGGACCTGACCTACGAACATCGCTGGACGCCGCGCGAACTGATCCTTTGGGACAACCGCTGCGTGATGCATCGCGCGACTGCGTACGACCCGGCCACGCAGGGACGGGTGATCCGCCGCTGCACGGTGCTGGGCGAAGTACCGGTATAGGCATTCGGCGCTATCGCCGACTCGTCCGTACGACTTATCCAACAATGAAAGAGAAATCGGTCAAGCCCGAAAGCATCGCGGCGCAGGCACTGGGCTGGGTGGATGACGCGACGCGCGGGATCGCCCCGCCGATCCATACGTCGACGACCTTCATCCGCGATGCGGACAACCAGTACCGTTCCGGCCGCATCTACGCGCGCGACAACAATCCGACGTTCGATCAGGCCGAGGCTGTGCTGACCGCGCTGGAAGGCGGAAACGCGTCGCTGCTGTTTGCGTCCGGCATGGCGGCGGCGACCGCCGTGTTCCTGTCGCTGGCGCCCGGTGATCACGTGCTGGCGCCCAAGGTCATGTACTGGTCGCTGCGCAACTGGCTGGCGACGTTCGCGACGCAGTGGGGCCTGCGCGTCGAGTTCATCGACATGACCGACATCGATGCGGTGCGCCGGGCGCTGCAGCCCGGCCGCACGCGGCTGGCCTGGCTGGAAACACCCGCCAACCCGCTGTGGTCGATTTCCGACATCGAGTCTATCTGCGGGCTCGCGCATTCCGCAGGCGCGTTGGTCGCCGTCGATTCAACTGCCGCCACGCCCGTGTTGACGCGACCACTCGACCTGGGTGCGGATCTGGTCATGCACTCGGCGACCAAGTACCTGAACGGCCATTCGGACGTGATTGCCGGAACGCTGACGACGCGCGAAGACTCGGCGCAGTGGCAGCGCGTGAAGGCCCTTCGCGCACAGTTGGGCGGCGTGCTCGGGCCGTTCGAGGCATGGCTGCTTACCCGAGGCATGCGCACCCTTTTCCCGCGCGTGCGCACGGCCTGTGCAAGCGCACGGGCCATCGCCGAACACTTCACCGGACATCCGCGAATACTGGAAGTGCTCTACCCCGGGCTGCCGGCGTTCGCGGGACATGATGTCGCCGCCAGGCAAATGCGCGGCGGGTTCGGCGGCATGCTGTCGATTCGCCTGCGAAGCGGGGCGACGGTGTCGGGCGAAGCGGCCGCCATCGCCGCGGCCGCCCACGTCGAGTTGTGGAAGCGCGCGACATCGCTGGGCGGCGTCGAGAGCCTGCTCGAGCATCGCGCCAGCATCGAAGGAGCAGGAACGCCGGTTCCGGCCGACCTGTTGCGCCTTTCGGTGGGCATCGAAGATACCGGCGACCTCATCGCCGATCTCGAAAACGCAATTTCCAGCGCATATTGATCCTGCTGCGGGCTCAACCGAAGGGCGCGTGGTTTGACTCGGTGACGGCCAAAACGTGGTTGCCCAACAGCGGCATGTCCGTGCTGCTGATCCTGCTGGTCGCGATTGTGTTCGTCATCCCCGTCATCGCGCCAGGCGTTTCGTGACCGCTCCGCGTGGCGACTGCGGTGATCGTCCCGGCGCGCGCCCCGGAATTACTCCGTCACTTCTGCAGCGTGGCCTCCTCGATCAGCACCTTGTACGAATAGCCGGACCCCAGGTCCTTGTCCGTGTGCACGACGCCTTTGACCACAACGATGGCACCGATCTGCGTTTCGTCTTTGGTGGTCACTACGACATCGTTGGTGCCGTCCGCCGCCGACCCCGTGCCGTCGCGCAGATGAATCCAGTTCTTGTCCATCACTCCGGGCGTGAACTTCACCACCTTGCCGCGAACCACGACCGTCTTGTCCTTGAGATCTGCCCTCTTCCCGACGACCTCGGCTACCGTGCGCGCGTCCGGTCCCGTGGCCTTGGCGACGTTGACGTCGCCCGCGTCGACCGCCTTTCCGACGCCTGCGTGCGCCGTCGCCATGTCACCGGCGGGCGCGTGCGCCGCGGCGCCGGATCCCGCCAGAGAGCCGAACGCGATCTGGTCGAATTTCCGCTTCAGCGCTTTGCTCTCGAAGTTGGCCATCATCGATACGTTCTCGATGGTCACATCCGCGCCCACCTTGACCGGAGCTCTGCCGACTGCCGCCCAGATTTCGCCTTTGCCGGTCTGCAGCCGCAAGTACGTGTAGGTTTCGACGTCCTTGACCTCCAGTACCTTGCCCTTGATGGACGCAGGTTCGGCAGCCACGGGGGGCCTCGGCGCGGGCTTGGCCGGCGCTGAACTTTCAGCCGCGGCGGCAACGCCCGCGTTGACGCCAAAGCAGAACAGCGCGGCGACTGCCAGCAGGGATTGCCTCATTTCCATCTCCATTCATGGCTTGAAGCGCAATTATACTGCCTTGATGCACCGCAATAATTGCGCGGCCGAATCGCGGGAATGCGCTGGCGAATAAACCTGTTGGCATGGATCGCGCCCCGACTGCGGCGCTCGGGCCGGGGGCGCGACTGCCGCGTTTTTTCGTTCGCTAAGCCTCGTCAAGTGTTATGTTAGTGCGTTTACCGCGGCGCGTTCGGCACGCCGCACCCGGCAGGCACCTCACACAATGGAGAGAACAATGATCAAGATGGCAAGCAGGTTTGCAGGAACGTCGGCCCTCGTTGTCGCCGGCGCGGTGGGGTTGCTCGCCAGCTGCGCGACGATGTCGCCGATGGTAGGTGGCCAAAAGATCACGCTGGACGGTGCAAGCGAAGTTCCGGCGGTCGCGACAACCGCCACTGGCACCGCCACCGTCGACATCAAGGCTGACCGGTCAGTGACCGCGTCGGTCACCGTTTCGGGCATGACGCCAACCGCATCGCACATCCACGAAGCCGCGGCAGGCGCCAACGGGCCGGTGATCGTGCCATTCGTGAAGACCGGCGACAACACCTTCGCCGCGGCGGAAGGCGCCAAGCTGACCGAAGCCCAATACGAGAGCTACAAAGCCGGCAAGCTGTATGTCAACGTGCACAGCGCCAAGAATCCCGGCGGCGAAATCCGCGGCCAGTTGAAAGGTAATTGAGTCGCGATCCGCGTGGTCAGCGCATGCCCACTTTGGCGTGCGCGATCACGTTCGCCGCATCACGTGGCGCGGCCCGCCAATACGGCTTGGGCGCCTGGACCTGGCCACCGAGGGTCGCCGCCGCGTGCCACGGCCAGCGCGGATTCCAAAGCATCGCTCGCGCCAGCGCCACCAGGTCGGCGTCCCCCGCCTTCACGATCGCGTCGGCCTGCAGCGCATCCGTGATGAGACCCACCGTCATCGTCGGGATTGCCGCCGCGGCGCGGATGGCTCGTGCCAACGGCACCTGGTAACCCGGTCCAACCGGAATCTTCTGTGCCGGCGAGATGCCGCCGCTCGAGACGTCGATCCAGTCGCAACCCAGTGCCTTCAGCCGTTGCACGAACACCAGCGAATCGTCGAGCGTCCAGCCGCCATCGACCCAATCGGTAGCGGAAATGCGCACTCCGAGCGGTTTGTCCGAAGGCCATGCAGCGCGCACCGCAGTGAAAACTTCCAACGGAAAGCGCACGCGGTTTTCGAACGAACCACCGTAGTTGTCTTCGCGCCGATTCGCCAATGGCGACAGGAACTCGTTGAGCAGATAGCCGTGGGCCATGTGCAGTTCGATCGCGTCAATGCCAAGGCGCAACGCCCGACCGGCGGCCGCGACGAACTCGCCCGTGATGCCAGGCAGCATCGCCGCGTCGATCGCCTGCGGCGGCGTTTCGTATTCGCCTTGCGCGATTGCCGAGGGTGCCAACGGCTTCCATCCGCCCTGATCGATCGCGATCAATTGACCACCATCCCACGGCTTGCGCGATGAGGCTTTGCGCCCCGCGTGCGCCAGTTGCAGCGCAACCGGCATTGCGGGCGCGTTGGCGCGCGCGCTCGCAAGTCGCTCCTTTATCGCCTGCTCGCACCCGTCGTCGTACAGTCCGAGGCAGCCGTGCGTGATGCGACCGACGGGCGAGACCGCCGTAGCCTCGATCGTGAACAAGCCCGCTCCCGACTGCAGCATCTGTCCCCAATGGATGCGATGCCAATCCGTGGCCCGGCCATCGACCGCGGAGTACTGGCACATCGGCGACACGACGATGCGATTGGCAAGTTTCAGTTCGCGCAGCGCGTATGGCGAGAAAAGAACGGGAGGCATGTTCATGTCATCGGTGGACCTGGCAAGCGCTGCTGGCCAATGGCGGGACGCGCGCGATCACCGACCCCGCAGCGGCCGTGCGCGTGCAATTTGCCGACATAGCCGCTCCTCGCGTTCGAAAATTGCGGTCCGAGTGCAACTGCTCGTTTGGAACTATGCAGTCGCCTTCGCCTTGCGTCCGGGGGCAACCGGCGGGACATGCCCGGACACCCGGCATTGCCACGCGTCGATCTGTTTGCCGTTCTCGAAACGCGTCACCCTGCAAACGATAATGTCCCCGGTCGCAGCGAGGCTTGTAAGCTGCTGCTGCACGATTGCAAGTGCCAGGCCCATTTCCTTGGCAATTTCCAGGTCGAGCCGCTGGCCATACTTCTTCAGACACTTCAGTGTTTCAATCACGGTTCGCTTCCTCGTTTGATGCAAAGGGTGGGCCACCCGCGCTTATGCGGATCGCGCCTTACTTTGATAAGAGAGCGTGCTGGTGTGCAGTTGCCGGCCTCGGGCGACCTTAGCCGGATCAAAAGGATCGGCAACACCCCACAAGCGTCGTAAAAAAATGCGAAAGGGGCCGCGTCGATTTGACGCAACCCCTTGAAGTATCTGGCTCCCCGACCTGGGCTCGAACCAGGGACCTGCGGATTAACAGTCCGTCGCTCTACCAACTGAGCTATCAGGGAATTGAGCCCTAGATTATAGCTTTTCCGGGCCATTCGGGTCAAACGCGAGCCCGTGCAGGGGACGGAATGGGCAATAATGCGCCCTCGCCGCCGCACCCCGCTCAGCGGCACCGTGGAGCCCTTAGTATCATGGCGCAGTCATTTGCGTTGACCGGCCCACATCGCGTACGGTAGCGCACGATGTCAGGCCACGCCCTCCCCGTCGCCGCAACACCGACCAATCGCGACGCGCATCGCGGACGGCTGTTCCGCAAGTACCTGGTGCTCATCCTGACGCTGGTCACCGGCGCGCTGCTCGCGTCGGGCGCGATCAGCATCTATTTCTCGTATCAGGAAATCAAGACGGCGCTGTCCGAACCTGCAGCACGAAAAGGCGGTCGCGGCGGCGTCCAGGATCGAGCAGTACATCCATCAGATCGAGCAGCAACTGGCTTACGCCGCTCTGCCGCAGCTCGACGCCGCCGACGTCGAGGTTCGCCGCATCGAATTCCTGAAGCTGCTCCGCCAGGCGCCGGAGGTGACTGACATCGCGCAGTTGGACGCCGGCGGCCGCGAGCAGATCGCCGTGTCCCGTCTGGGCATGGACATCATCAACTCGGGCAAGGATCGTTCGCAGGAAGCCGCATTCCGCAACGCGCGGAAGGGCAAGCCTTGGTTCGGACCAGTGTACTTCCGCAAGGAAACCGAACCGTACATGACCATCGCCATTCGTTCCGGAAGTGAAACGGGACCCGTGACCGTAGCCGAAGTCAATCTCAAGTTCATCTGGGACGTCGTTTCGCGCATCAAGATCGGCGACAAGGGCAAGGCGTATGTCGTCGACCGCAACGGTTTCCTGATCGCCGATCCGGATATCGGCCTGGTGCTGCGCAAGACCGACCTCTCCAACCTGCCCCACGTGAAGGCGGCGCACGACGAGCAAATGGTCCTGAAGACGTGGCCATGCTGTCCAAGGACCTCGCCGGCACGGACGTGCTTACCTCGGTCGCGGCCATCGAACCGCTGGCCTGGAGCGTGTTTGTCGAACAACCGGTGCAGGAAGTGTACGAGAAGCTGTACACGTCGATCCTTCGCACCGGACTCTTGCTGCTCGCCGGTCTCGTGATATCTGCGCTGGCCGCACTGGCGCTCGCACGCAGCATGGTGCAGCCGATCCGCATTCTGGACGAGGGCGCGCGGCGCATCGGCGACGGAGACCTGGACCAGAAGATCCGCATCCGGACCGGGGACGAACTGGAGGCGCTGGCGGACCAGTTCAACCGCATGACCGGGCAGTTGAGCGAATCCTATGCAGGGCTCGAGCGCAAGGTCGACGAGCGTACCCATGAGCTGACCAACTCGCTCGAACAGCAGACGGCGATCAGCGAAATACTGCGCGTGATATCGAGTTCGCCGACCGACGTGCAGCCGGTGCTGAACGCGGTCGCGGAGCGTGCGGCCCACCTGTGTGATGCGCCGTATGCGCGAATCATGCTGGTCGAGGGGGATATGTTGTTTCCCGCGCGCCGAATTCTCGATCGGACCGGGCAGCCCGCCTGACCTGCCCGTGCCACTCGACAGGACGTCCATCACGGGTCGCGCCTCCGTCGATCGCAAGACGATTCACATCGAGGACGTGGTCCCGCTTGTGGACACCGAATTCCCCGGCGCGCGGGACAACATGCAGCGGCTCGGGTGCCGTACGGTGCTCGCCGTTCCGTTGATTCGCGAAGGAGGCGCGTATGGTGCGATCTTCCTCTATCGACGCGAACCGAGACTGTTCGCGCCGACCAGGTCACGCTCGTGGAGACGTTCGCCCGCCAGGCCGCGATCGCCATCGACAACGTGCGGCTGTTCAACGAGACCAGGGAAGGCCTCGAGCAGCAGACCGCCATCAGCGAAATCCTGCGCGTGATATCGACATCGCCGACGCGACATGCAGCCGGTGCTCAATGTCGTTGCCGAGCGTGCGCTGAAGCTCTGTGACGCCGCGCAGACCGATCGTTGCGCTGGTCGAGGGCGAGAACCTGCGTTTCGTCGCCAGGGGATCCGCAGATACTCCCGACCGCGGTGGGCGAGGTCATTCCGATCAGTCGCGGGCTCGGTCGCGGGCCGGGCCGTTCTCGACGGGACGACCATCCACTTGAAGGACCTCGCGCTGGAGCCCGAGGACGAATATCCGGTCGGACGCGAGATGCAGCGGCGTATTGGTCATCACACGCTGCTGGCGGTGCCGTTGATGCGCGAGGATCACGCGATCGGTGCCATCGCGCTGTGGCGAACGGAGGCCCGTCTGTTCTCGGAGAAGCAGGTTGCGCTGGTCCAGACGTTCGCGCGCCAGGCCGCCATCGCCATCGACAACGTGCGACTGTTCAACGAGACCAAGGACGGTCTGGAGCAGCAGACCGCCATCAGCGAAATCCTGCGTGCCATTTCCAGTTCGCCGACGGACGTCCAGCCCGTGCTCGACGCGATTGCCGACCGCGCCGTGAATCTCTGTGGCGCTTCGGCGGCATCGATTCACTTGACCGACGGCAATGTGCTGCGCCACGTCGCGTCCATGGGTGAGTCGCCGGAAGAGGCCGCCGCAACCGCGGTCCTGCCGATCAGTCACGAGTCGATTTCCGGCCGTGCCGTGCTGGAGCGCAAGACCATTCACGTTCACGACGTGCTCGACGAGGCTCTGGAGTATCCGGTCGGCGCCGAGATCTCGCGCCGCCTCGGCAATCGCACGCTGCTCGTGACGCCGCTGTACCGGGAGGGCGTGCCCTTCGGAGCCATCATGCTGCGCCGCCGGGAAGTGCGCCCGTTCAGCGAGCGCGAAATCGCGCTGTTGCAGACCTTCGGCGATCAGGCGGCAATCGCGATCGAGAATGTCCGGCTGTTCAACGAAACCAAGGAAGCGCTGGATCAGCAGCGCGCCGCAGGTGAAGTGCTCGCCGCCATCAGCAACTCGATCGCCGACACGTCGCCCGTCTTCGAAACGATCCTCAACAGCTGCGAGCGGCTGTTCACAGGCAAGCTTGCCGTGATCGATCTTGTCGGCGACGACGGCCTGGTCCATCTCGGCGCTTATCACGGTCCCAACCAGGACGATGTGAAGCGCGTTTATCCGCACAGAGTCGACGAAGCCAGCGCCACCGGCCGCGCCATCGCGACTCGCGGTGTCGTGCACTTTGCCAGTCTCGCTGAAGTCCCGACGCACGCTCGCACGGCATTCCATGCTTTCGGAATCAAGGCTGCCATCGGCGCGCCGATGATGTGGGAAGGCAGGGGAATCGGCGCCATCTGGGTCGCGCGGGACTACGCGGGTCCATTCTCCGACAAGGACATCGCGCTGCTGAAGACGTTCGCCGATCAGGCCGTTATCGCGATCCAGAACGCGCGGCTGGTCAACGAAACGCGAGAAGCGCTCGACCAGCAGCGCGCCTCCGGTGAAGTGCTCGCTGCGATCAGCAGCTCGATCGCCGATACGTCGCCGGTCTTCGACCGGATCCTGACCAGCTGCGAGCGTCTCTTCGCCGGCAAGGTGATCGCCATCGAGGTTGTCGGCGACGACGGACTGCTGCGCATCGAAGCCTTTCGCGGGCCCGCCGCAGATCAGAAAGACTACGTCGTCGGCCCGATCGTCGCCGGAGCGTCCATCAGCGCCAACGCCATCCTCTCGCGGGCCGTGGAACACGTGCCGGACGTCGCCACAGACGCGACTGTCCCTCCAAAGAGCCGCGAAGGCTACAAGTCAGTCGGCGTTCGGGCCGTGATCATTGCGCCCGATGCTCTGGGAGGGCAAGGGCCTTGGCGCAATCAGCGTCGGCCGCGAAAATCCGGGACCCTTCTACCGAGAAGGACATTGCGTTGCTGCGTACCTTTGCCGACCAGGCGGTGATCGCGATCCAGAATGCGCGCCTGTTCCGCGAGATCCAGGACAAGAGCCGGCAGCTCGAGGTCGCCAACCAGCACAAGTCGGAGTTCCTGGCCAACATGTCGCACGAGCTGCGCACGCCGCTCAACGCGATCATCGGTTTCTCCGAGGTGCTGCTCGAGCGCCTGTTCGGCGACATCAACGAAAAGCAGGACGACTACCTGAAGGACATCCACTCCTCCGGCCGGCACCTGCTCAACCTGATCAACGACATCCTCGACCTGTCGAAGGTCGAGGCCGGGCGCATGGAACTCGACCTGTCGCACATTCGACCTGCCGTCCGCGATCGCCAATGCGATGACGCTGATCCGCGAGCGCGCGCAAACGCCACGGCATTGCCATGGCGCAGAACGTGGAACCGCGAACTGGGCGACGTCGTCGCCGACGAGCGCAAGTTCAAGCAGATCCTCCTCAACCTGCTGTCCAACGCGGTCAAGTTCACGCCCGACGGCGGGCGGATCGACGTGAGCGCGCGGCGCCAGGGCGACAACATCATCGATCGCCGTACACGATACGGGCATCGGCATCGCCCCGGAAGACCAGGAGGCCGTGTTCGAGGAGTTTCGCCAGGTCGGGCGCCACTACACGAGCAAGCAGGAGGGCACCGGGCTCGGACTGGCCCTCACCCGCCGCTTCGTCGAGTTGCATGGCGGCCGGATCAGCGTCGACAGCAAGCCCGGCCTGGGCTCGACGTTCACCTTCACATTGCCGATAAAGTCATGAGCCTCATACTGATCGTCGAAGACAACGACAAGAACCTGAAGCTCGTTCGCGACGTGCTGCAGGTCAAGGGCTACGAGACGATCGAGGCGGGCAACGCGGAGGACGGCATCGTGCTCGCGCGCGAGCGCAAGCCCGATCTCATCCTGATGGACATCCAGTTGCCGGGCATGAACGGCATCGAGGCGCATCGGCGTCCTGCGCGCCGACCCGTCCACGGCGGACATACCGGTCGCCGCCGTCACCGCGTCGGTGATGCAGCATGACCGCAACAAGATCACCGAGGCCGGTTTCGACGCCTACGTGGGCAAGCCGATCAACCTGAACGAGTTCCTGGCCACGGTGCGCAAGCTGCTGGAAGTTCCCTCAAAGTGACGGTGCCCGCGATGAGCACGGCGGCGAAGGTGCTGGTGGTCGACGACACGCCGAACAACGTGAAACTCCTCGCCGACGTGCTCGCCGTCAAGGGCTATACGGTGACGCACCGCGGCTTCCGGCGAGGAAGCGCTGGCGAAGATCGCGTCGGATCCGCCCGACCTGGTGCTGCTCGACGTCATGATGCCCGGCCTGTCCGGCTACGACGTCTGCCGCCGCATCCGCGCCGAGGCGGAGACGGCGCTGCTGCCCGTCGTGCTGGTCACGGCGCTGGACCCGGACCAGGAACGGGTCAAGGGCATCGAGGCCGGTGCGGACGATTTCCTGACCAAGCCGATCAACCAGGGCGAGTTGTTCGCGCGCGTGCGCTCGCTGCTGCGGGTCAAGGCGCTCCAGGACGAAGTCCGGCAGCAGGCCGCCGAACTTCAGACGTGGAACGCGCAACTCAAGGACCGCGTCGACGAGCAGGTCGCGCAGATCGACCGGCTGGGTCAGTTGCGGCGATTCTTTTCGCCGAATGTCGCGGATGCGATTACCTCCGGCGGCGAGAAATCGATCCTGAGCCCCGCATCGCCGCGAGATCTGCTACGTATTCCTCGATCTGCGCGGCTTCACGGCTTTCACCGACGTCGCCGAGCCCGAAGAAGTCGAAGGCGTGCTGCGCGAGTTCCACGCCGCGATGGGCACGCTGGTCACGCGCTGCGAAGGCACCGTCGATCGCTTCGCGGGCGACGGCATCCTGATCTTCTTCAATGATCCGCTGCCGATTCCCGATCCGGCCCTGCGCGCGGCGCGGATGGCGCTGGAGATGCAGGCCGCGCTTCGTGCCGTTGCGCACGCGATGGCTCAAGTCCGGTCATGACCTCGACCTGGGAATCGGCATGGCGCAGGGTTTCGCGACGCTGGGCGCGTTCGGCTTCGAGGGCCGCTGGGACTATTCGGCGATCGGCGGCGTGGTCAACCTGGCCGCGCGGCTGTGCGACGAAGCCAAGGGCGGCCAGATCCTCATCAACCGCCGGATGCGCGCGGCGCTGGACGACGCCGCCGAGACGTTGCCCGCAGGGCCGACTGTCGCTGAAGGGTTTCGCGCAGCCAGTCGACGTATTCATCCTGGCGGCGATGGCGTCCTGACCCGCTGCGAGCGGGAGCTATTCCGGGCGCGGCCGTGTCCTTCCGTTCTTGTTTTCCGATGATCGTCGTCCGCGCGCCCGTGACGCTGTCGACGGCAAGGTGCGGTGCTGCGAGCCGCAGGTAATGAAACATCGACCACAGCGTGAGGATGGCCGCCACCCACAGCGCAAACTGCTCCGAGCACGGGCGTGGGCAGGCCCGGAATCAGCGGCTCCCACAGCAGCAGCGCGATGATCGCAGTCATCTGTGCCGCGGTCTTGACCTTGCCGACGAAGGCGACGGCGACGTTCTTGGTCTTGCCCAGCTGCGCCATCCATTCGCGCAATGCGGAGATGGCGATCTCCCGCCCGATGATGATGATCGCCAGGTACGCTTCCGCGCGGCCGAACTGCACCAGCAGTATCAGCGCCGCGGCGACCATCAGCTTGTCGGCCACCGGATCGAGGAACGCGCCGAACGCGCTGGTCTCTCCCCACTTGCGCGCCAGATAGCCGTCCAGCCAGTCGGTAATGGCAGCGGCCGAGAAAATGGTCATCGCCGTCCAGTTCTTGGCTACCGGCGACAACCAGGTGTCGGGAAGATAGTAGACGGCGACGAAGATCGGGATTGCGACGATCCGCAACCAGGTCAGGAGTATGGGGGTGTTGATCGGCATGGGCGTCCGAGAATCCGCCGCTGTGCTGGCTACGTGGCGTTACGGGTGATTCTAACTCGCGGGCTCTCCGCCTCGCGGCTCCGCATCAATGCAGGTCCGCAAATATCCGCTCCGCAAGCGCGCGGGAAATGCCGGGTACCCGCGCCAGATCGTCGACGCTGGCCGCCTGCACGCCGCGTATGCCGCCGAAGTGCGTCAGCAGTGCCCGGCGCCGCGTGGCGCCGATTCCCGCAATGTCCTCGAGCGCCGACGTGGTGCGCGCCTTGCCGCGCCGCGCGCGATGGCCCTGGATCGCGAAGCGATGCGCCTCGTCGCGGATCTGCTGCAGCAGATGCAATCCTGGATGGTCGGAAGGCAGGTTCAGCACGACATCGCGGTCCGGGAACACGATGTCTTCCAGGCCCGCCTTGCGCTCGGGACCTTTCGCGATGCCGATCAGCGGCACGCCATGCATGCCCTGCTCCTCCAGCACGTTGGCGGCCGCCGCGACCTGGCCCTTGCCGCCGTCGATTACCAGCAGGTCCGGCGGCGGAAACTCGCCGGCGACGATGCGCGCACAGCGCCGGGTCAGCGCCTCGCGCATCGCCGCGTAATCGTCTCCGCCCTGCTCCGGCGTCACATTGAAGCGGCGATACTCCGACGACTGCATCGCGAGCCGATCGAAGATCACGCAGGAGGCGACCGCGGCCTCGCCCATCGTGTGCGACACGTCGAAGCATTCGATCCGCTGTGCCGACGCCGGCAGACCCAGCGCCTGCTGCAGTGCCGCCAGGCGATCCTCCTGCGTCGCCTTCTGCGCGAGCCGCTGGCGAATCGCCAATGTGGCGTTCTGCATCGCCATCGTCAGCCACACGCGGCGCTCGCCGCCCGGATTGCCGACGATTTCCACCTTGCGCTGAACCTGCGCGGACAGCACTTCCGCGAGCGCGGCGTGATCCAGGACGTCCGGCACGATGATCGTCGGCGGGACCGGACGCTCGACATAATGCTGCTCGAGGAACGCCGACACGACATCGTTGCCGGAACCGACGTTCATCGCATCGGCGTGCCGGGGAAATATCGTGCGGTCCCCCACATGTCGCCCGCCGCGGATCATCACCACGTTGACCGCGACCAAGCCGCCCTCGAATGCCGCGGCCACGACGTCGATGTCGCCGGCGGTGGTGCTCTCGACGAATTGGCGAGCCTGCAAGAGCTGCAGGCGATTGATCCGGTCGCGGAAGCGTGCCGCCCGCTCGAACTCGAGCGCCGCGGCCGCCGCATCCATCTGCCCCTGGAGTTGTGTCAGCACTTCGCCCGCCCTGCCCTGAAGGAACAGCGTGGCGCCCTGCACGTCCTCGCGGTATTCGTCTTCGGCGATGAAGCCCACGCACGGGGCCGTGCAGCGCTGGATCTGGTAGAGCATGCACGGCCGGGAACGGTTGGCGAAGACGGTTTCATCGCAAGTTCGCAGCAGGAACACCTTTTGCAGCAGAGCGATGCCCTCGCGCACCGCCCCGGCGCCAGGGAATGGACCGAAGTAGCGGTTGCGGCGGTCGAGCGCGCCGCGATGGAAACGCAGTTGCGGGAAGGGCTCGCCCGTCAGGCAAACGTACGGATAACTCTTGTCGTCGCGGAACAGGATGTTGTAGCGCGGCTCGTGCGACTTGATAAGGTTGTTCTCGAGCAGCAACGCCTCGCCTTCCGAGCGCGTGACCGTAGTTTCGACGCGCGCGACCTGCGCCACCATCGTCGCGATGCGCGCTTCGTGGCCGGTTTTCTGGAAGTAGCTGGCGACGCGTTTCTTGAGGTCGCGGGCCTTGCCGACGTACAGCGTTTCGCCTGCCGCGTTGTACATTCGGTACACGCCGGGCCGGTGGGGCAGCGACGCCAGAAGCTCCCGTGCGTCGAATGCCTTGCCCGCGCCTGCGGCCTCGTTGACCACTTCTGGCGCTGCGCTGCCCGCCGAGGGGGTGCCATTCTCCGGAGTGCCATTCTCCTTGGGAGGTGCCATTCTCCCCTTGGGGGATTTCATTCGCGCCTTGGGACGGCCCTGCGCCATTCATGCGGCCGCCTTCGCGCTGAGCGCAAGATGCGCCACGACGGTGTCGAACGCGGCATGAAACATTTCCGGCGTCAGGCGGCGAGTATTGGTGTTGTAGCGGCTGCAGTGATAACTGTCGACCAGCACGCGGCGCCCGTGCAGCGCATGAGCGGCGCCATGGGCAAAGGCGAACGCCGGGGCTTTCAGCGCGAGTGCGCGCAACGTCGCTTCGTGCGCGATACGGCCGAGCGCCAGGATCGCGCCGCCCTCCGGGACGCTGGCAAGATCAGCCGCCAGGTAGTCGTTGCAGGTGCGGACCTCGATGGGTGCGGGCTTGTTTTCCGGAGGCAGGCACTTGACCGCATTGGTGATGCGGCAGTCGATGAGGCGCAGGCCATCATCGCGTGCAGTGCCCGTAGCCTGCGTGGCGAAGCCATAGGCATGCAGCGTCGCATACAAAAGGATTCCGGCGTAGTCGCCGGTGAACGGGCGACCGGACGCGTTGGCGCCGTGCATTCCCGGCGCCAGGCCGACGACGACCAGCCGCGCGGCCCGCTCGCCGAAGGGAGGCACGGGTTTGCACCAGTACGCCGGGTATTCGCGCTTGACCTCCGCCAGGAACGAGGCAAGCCGCGGGCAGCGGCGGCACGCCGGATCGTAGTCCGTCAACACCGGCGCGTCGTTGCGATCTGGCACAATCGTCCCTTTGTGGTCGGCGGGCATGAGGTAATCAACGAATCAACGCTCGGAACCGGCGACCGGCAAGCCGACGCCGATCCCAATCCCGTTCCGCGCCGAATATATCGCACGCCCGAGCCCGGCCCTCCGTATCCCGATGCCTTGTCCCTGATGTTACCTCCTGAAACGCGCCTCGAAGTATTGTCGCAATTGCCCAAGCGGGCGACGCGCAAGCCGCCACTGCTGTTCGTCCATGGGGGCTACTGTGATGCCTGGTGTTGGACGCCTTACTTCCTGCCTTGGTTCGCCGAGCGCGGCTGGCCCGCTTATGCGCTGAGCCTGCGTGGACACGGCGCCAGCGGCGGACTCGGCTCTTTGTTCGTCGCCGGCCTGGACGACTTCGTCGCCGACGTCGAACACGTCGCCGGACAGCTGGACGCCGCGCCGATCCTGATCGGCCATTCGATGGGAGCCGCGGTCATCGAGCGCATGCTGGCAACGCGGCCCGTGCGTGCGGCCGCGTTGCTCGCCCCGGTGCCTCCCGCCGGATTGCTTTCCGTCGCCGCGAGGCTGGCCGCCGCGCACCCAAACTATGTTTCGCAGCTCGCCCAGTTCGATCCTTCGCAACTCAGCGACGGCCTGCTCGCCACGCTGCGGCCGTTCTATTTCAGCACGGGCGTCCCGAGAGCCATCCTCACTGAAGCGCGAGCGGCACATGAACATGGAATCGCCGCGCGCGCTGCTCGACATGTCGCTGCGGCTGCACATGGCGCTGCCGGAACGGCCCACGTCACCTGTGCTGGTGCTCGGCGCGCACGACGACCGGATCTGCACGCCGTCCGACGCCAGGGCCACCGCGCGGCATCACGGCGTCGACGCGACGATTCTGCCCGGCATGGCGCACATGCTGATGCTGGAACCGGAATGGGAGGCGGCGGCCGAAGCGCTGGCCGATTGGCTCGCGCAAAACAAATAGGGCGCGCCGATGCTGGACGTCCGCTTCGGTGTTCCGGTCATGGCGCCAGCGCCCGTCTCAGGTCGCCACAATGCCCAGCGACCTCAGGGGTCACATCCACCGCCAGCTTTCCATCAAACCGGAGAAAGCGCCTGGCCCCGCCCGTATCGCAAAATTTCGCTACCATTTCACCCTCTGGCTTTTCCACCTCCACCGCGAGATCGAAGTCCTTGAACGCGACTTTAGCGCGTTGCCAGGCCCATACGAGAAGGGGTTGAAAAACGGCTCAACTCCGGAAACAAAGACCGTTGCACCACGGGGAAGTGGCGTCAACAATCTCACGGCTGAGTTGAACATCGCTTGATTGGCCGCTCCCGTTTCATAGTGGTAACCGATCGTGTTGTCCCGGAAGTGGGTCATCTGCGGTGCTTCCAACACCATCAATGCGACGGCGAGAGTCAGTATCCGAGAGACATAGCGGTCGCCAAGGAGTGCGCCGACCACGAGCGCCATGAAGAAGTGTGGGGTGTAGAGGTAGAGCGCGTGATACGCGGTGGTGGCAGACGTCACCAGAAACAATGTTGGACCTAACATGATCACAAAACTGCCCAACCCGAATGCGACTACGCGCCGCTGGTGCGCGGTCGCAGTCAATAGCGCGCCCACCACTCCGATGACAAGGATGCCGAGTACCCACGGCGCGACGATGTCGGCGTAGAACAGATTCGACAGGTAGAAGCGCAGGCTCGCAATTACGGTCGAAACTGAAAAGACAAGGCGGTACGGGTCGTCTTCCGCCGGGGGGGCGGTTGCCAGCAGTTGGGCGTATCGCACTGCGAGCACGGCAAATACGATGAGATAGGGCACCAGTTGCTTGATGGTGGCGCGCACGCTCTGTTTTTCCGCGACGACGCCCATCAGAAACAAGACGCCCAGGGTGCCGATTGCGAATTCCTTGGTCCTGATTGCCAGCAGATAGCACACCGCGCCTGCCAGGTCGTAGCGAAATTGGCTGCCGGACTTGATCGCGAGCTGGCGAAAAGCCACCGTTGCCAGACAAAGCGTCGCACCCAAAAGATCGAAAATTGCGGCAAGCCATCCGACAGCGGCCAGCGCGGAGAACCATGTTGCCGCGAGCAGCGATGCCAGCAGCGCGCCGACGCGGCCGGAATAGCGAACCGTTATGGCATACAGAAGCACGCAATTGAGTGCGTGCAGGAAGATGAGGACAAGCTGGAAGCGAGAGTGATCAAGGCCGAACGCCCCGTACATCAGTTTGACCGCGACAGCTCCGATCGGACGATCGTTGTATGCGGCCGTTGGCAGGAACGAGAAATTTCCGCTCCACGGCAGGAACTCGGCACGCCAGAGCCAATGCCAGTCGTCGGCGAAAAAGAAGATGCGTGGATCCAGCAGCCATTTGTTGTAAACGACAGCGGCTGTCACGATGACCGCAATTGCGCCCAGCGTCGCCAGAGGGTCCTGCCACCGCGTTAGCGCGGTCGCGCCAAAGCCTTGCGCGCGTACGTTCAAGTCAGCCAATGGCGAGGACGCCTACGTGGGCCGCAATGCCAGGGCAGGTCGCACGATCGCGTGTCTGATCGATCAGGTCGTAAATGCTTCCCACGCATGTACCTTACCGCAACTCCCGGACCAAGGACGATTGCGCATCACGGATATGACCTGACTCCGCCTTCGAGACAGGCCTGCTTGGACACGTTACTTCCGGGCGGCGACCAGCGTAGCGAATTCGTCCGCAGGCAAAGGTTTGCTCAGCCAGAAGCCCTGGAAGCTGTCGCAGCCGTGGATATCGAGGAATTCCAGCTGTTCGCGGCTGCCCACGCCTTCGGCGACGACTTTCAATCCCAGGCCGCGCGCGAGGCCGATGATCGCCTCGGTGATGGCGGCGTCCTGCGGATCGGTCTCGAGGTCGGCGATGAACGAGATGTCGATCTTCAGCGTGTCGATCGGGAAATGCTTCAAGTGCGTCAGTGACGAGTAGCCGGTGCCGAAGTCGTCGATCGCGACGGTAAAGCCCTCATCGCGCAGCTGGTGCAGGACCTTGCGTATGGCGTCGAGGTCGTGCAGCAGGCTCGTCTCCGTGACCTCGAGTTCGATCCAGGACGGATCGCATTTTTCGGTCTTGACGATGTCCGAGATCCGTTGCGCCAGGTCTTCGCGGTAGAACTGGCGCGCGGACAGGTTGACCGACACCTTGAGCTCCATGCCCGCCTTGCGCCAGGCAACGCATTGCGCGGCTGCGGTCTTCAGCACCCACTCGCCCAGCGCGTGAATCAGGCCGGATTCCTCGGCGAGTGGAATGAATACCTGGGGCGGGACGCTGCCGTGCTCGGAGTCCGTCCAGCGCAACAGCGCTTCGGCGCCGACGATGGCGCGGTCGTGGATGCGCATCACGGGCTGGTAGTGCAGCCGCAGCGCGTTGTCCGCCAATGCCGATGCGCAGCGCGATCTCGAGCGTGTGCTGGTGCAGCCGGTGCTCCGCCAGGTTGGCGTCGAGGAACTGGAACGTGTTGCGGCCGAGTTCCTTCGAGCGGTACATCGCCACGTCGGCGTGCTTCAGCAGCTCTTCCGGGTCGTCCGAGTCGTCGGGATACACGGCAATGCCGATCGACGACGTGACGTAGATGTCGTGCTCTTCGATCTCGAACGGCTGCGCGATCGCGTCGAGCAGCTTCTGCGCAATCCGGCCCAGAACCGCTGGATCGTCGAAGTCCTCGACGATCACCATGAACTCGTCGCCGCCCAGTCGCGCGAGCAGGTCGGTTTCGCGCAGCGCGCCCGACAGCGCGGCGCTGACGCGCTTCAACAGCTCGTCGCCGATGCGGTGGCCCAGCGTGTCGTTGACGTTCTTGAAGCGGTCGAGGTCGATGAACAGCACGCCGACGCGGTGGCCGCTGCGCTTGGCCTGCGCGATCGCCTGCGTCAGCCGCTCGTGCAGCAGCAAGCGGTTGGGAAGTCCCGTCAGCGCGTCGCGCGTGGCCAGGTATTGCAGGCGTTCTTCCGCCTGGATCCGCGACGAGACGTCCTGCACAAAGGACAGGATCGACACGATACGGCCTTCGTCATCGAGCAGCGCCGAGTGGTACCACTCGCACCAGATCGTGCCGCCGTCCTTGCGGTGGTTGCGCGTCAGACCTGTCGCCCGCGGTTCTTCCCCGCCCATCAGCTTGCCGACGAGGCCGGCGAAGCCTTCGCGGTCGTCTTCGTGCACCAGCGGACTGTCCGACAATCGGTATGCCGAGGATCTCGTCGGAACTCCAGCCGAATATGCGCTCCGCTTGCGGCGACCAGCGAACCAGGCGGAAGTCGCGGTCCCACTCCAGCACCGCCAGCGGCGTATTGCTGATGTGCGACGACAGCATCCAGTTCGCGCGG
This sequence comes from uncultured beta proteobacterium, assembly GCA_963742145.1. Classification (GTDB taxonomy): domain Bacteria; phylum Pseudomonadota; class Gammaproteobacteria; order Burkholderiales; family Casimicrobiaceae; genus VBCG01. The sequence continues at coordinate 529,297 of CAVUKS010000002.1, read as the reverse complement.
CGCAGTTCTTCCTCGTTGCGCTTCTGGTCGTGAATGTCGGTGTGCACGGCGTAGATGCCGATCACGTTGCCCTCGGCGTCGCGGTTGGGCGCGTAATGCACCGCTTCCCAACGCTGTTCGCCGACGGGCTGCGACAACAGCTTTTCCGTGGAAACGGTCTCGCCCTTCAGCACGCGGTCGAGCAGTGGCGACAGTTGCGCGGCACGCTCCTCGCCGTTCACTTCGGAGATCTGGCGGCCCATCAGTTCCTTGCGGTTCTCGCCCAGCCAATCCTCGTTGTGGCGATTGAGGAACAGGTACTTGTAGTCGCGGTCGATGTACGACACCCGCGCCGGCACGTTGTCCATGATGAGACGCAACTCGGCTTCGGACGCGCGCAATGCCTCCTGCGCCTGCTTCAGGCCATGGATGTCGTTCATCAGCACGAACGCGCCGTACACTTCGCCGGAAGGCGCCGCGTCGGGGACGACGCGAATGGTCATCCAGCGGCGCACGCCGTTGGCGCCAGGCACGAGCCGGTCGAACGCCGTCGATTCGCCTTCCATCGCGCGGGTCAGCATTGCCTGCGCGCTCTGGTAGATGCCGTGCCCGACGACGTCGCGCAGCCGCATCTCGACGGCCTGCGCCTCGGTCAGCCCGAAGAACTGCAGGAACGTGCGATTGACGTAGTGGCAGCGTTCCTCGCGGTCGATGTAGGCGACCGGCGCCGGCACGCCGTCCATGATCGCGCGCAGCTGGCCTTCGCGCGCGGCCAGCGCGTCCTGCGCCTGCTTCAGGTCCGTGATGTCGTGGCCGACGATGTACAGGCCCTTCAGCGTTCCGTCGAACTTCGAGTCGGGGACGATGCGCCCGCGCAGCCAGCGCGTGCGGCCGATCGCGTCGACGATGGTCTGCTCGTAGGTCACCGCCTCGCCCGCGACGGCACGCAGGATGAAGGGCTCCAGCGCCGCGTAGTCTTCCGCGCCCGTGACTTCCGCCGACGTGCGTCCGATGACGCTGTTGCGCTCGAGGCCGGTCAGCAGCAGGAACGATTCGTTGACGAATACGTAGCGGAGGTTCTCGTCGAGGTAGACGACAGGCTCGGGAATGTTGTCGGTGAAGAGGCGCAGCTGCTCCTCGCGCGCGGCCAGCGCCTGCTCGGTGAGCTTGAGGTCGTGAATGTCGTATTCGGTGCAATACAGGCCGCGCACCGTGCCGCGACACGTCGAGGTCGGGCGCGATGCGGCCGTGCATCCACCGGTTCTGGCCCTGGGGCGTCGTGCCGATCCGCTCGTACTCGACGTGCTCGCCGTTTTGCGCGCGCTTCACGATCGGCCGGATGAACGTGGCGACATCCGAGGCCATCACCTCGAACGGCGTCTTGCCGTAGATCTCGTCCTGCGGCTTGCACACCGAGTTGGCGAACGCCTGGTTCACGAACGTGTACTTGAGATTGCGGTCGAGGTAGGCGATCGGGCCCGGAATGTTGTCCGCGAAGAGGCGCATCTGCGATTCCTGCGACTTCAGCGCGTCGCGGATCTTGATGTCGTCTTCGATGTCGGCCATGACGGCGAACGCGCCGCCGACGCGGCCGCCAACCTCGCGGTCGGGGAAGAGCGTAATGCGCATCCAGCGCGATTCGCCCGACAGCTGGCGCTCGCGCCGCTCGTACGACACGGTCGCGCCGGAAAACGCGCGCTCGATGTAGCCCTGCATTTCCGCCAGAGCGTCCGCAGGCAGGACTTCCTTCAGCGCGTGCCCGAGGACGTCGTCGGCCGGTACGCCGATCCACGTGCCGAACGGCTTGTTCGCGAAGCGCAGCTTGAGCTGGCGATCGAAGTACAGGATCGGCAGCCCGACGCTGTCGGTCACGAGCCGCAGCCGGTGCTCGCGCTGTCCGGCCTCGAGTTCAAGGCGCTTCAGGTTGTCGACGTCGCTGTAGGTGACGATGAAGCCGCGGATGTTGCCTTGGGCGGCACGATCCGGGTAGATAGTCGACGCGAATCCAGATCGGCGGCCGGCCCGGAGTGACCAGTTGCCGCTCGAACACGGTGCGCTCGCCGGACAGGGCGGCGTCGATGTATGCGTGGTAGAGCTGGTGGACGTCGCGGCCGAGGACCTCGATCACCTCGCGTCCGAGGACCGTCGTTCGCCGGCTTGCCCAGCCAATCCAGAAACGCCTTGTTGGCAAAGCGATAGCGCTGGTTGCGGTCGACATAGGCGAGCGGCACGCCCAGCGCGTTCAGCTTGTGCTGCGAAAGCGCGGCCAGCGCCTCCCGCTCCATCGGCACGGCGAGGGTCGGCGGTAGAGCGAGCTCCAGTCGATTCAGCGGTCGCGGCAGTGCCATGGCGCGGGCATTCTTCTCGTTAGCGGGCAACACAATGGCCGGCCGCGAAGGGCTTCCGGATGCCGAGGATGGCCTCCAGGATAGACCCCGCAAGTCGACGTTGTTCAACCATTTGCGTTTACAGTTGAACCATACAAGCAAGGATCAGGCCTGTGCCTGGCCGCTGAAATCGCGGGGCGTTCCAGGGCAAACAGTGCCCAAAAAATGGAGCCGGTGCCCGCACCGACGACCAGACCCGCCGACGGGCGCCTGCGAGCAGATTCAAGCGGTTACAATCCGCGTCACCATGCAACGCGCGGCGGCACCCGGCAGGTCGGGCCGCCACGGGTTCCCTCGGGGGACCGCCCTTCAAACGCCCTTCGGTCCCAGGAAGCCCATGCCGCTCACTGCCAAGTTCCGCCCCCCTAGCCTGGCCTTTCCCGTCGTTGTCGGACTGGCCCTGAGCCTGGTTGCGGCTGCCGCCACCGCCGCCGTCGCCGGAACCCCGCTGCCCGAACCGCCAGCCATCGCCGGCGTCCCGATCGACTTCATCCTGTTCGGGCTGACGCTGATGGGCGTCGCGCTGTTTCATCACCACACCCTTCGGGTCGCCGTCATCGGCGTGGTGGTCATCACGCTCTTCAAGGTTCTGTTCTCGCCGTTTTCGGAAGGTGCGGGAATCGGCGGGCTGATCGCGCATCTCGCACACGAGTGGGTGCTGCTGGCCAACCTGCTCGGTCTGCTGCTGGGCTTCGCGCTGCTGTCCAAGCACTTCGAGAGCAGCCGCGTGCCCGCCATCCTGCCGCGCTACCTGCCCGACGACTGGAAGGGCGGCTTCGTGCTGCTCGTGATGATCTTCGTGCTGTCGAGTTTTCTCGACAACATTGCCGCTGCGCTGATCGGCGGGACCATCGCCAACGTGGTGTTCCGCGGCAAGGTGCACATCGGGTACCTGGCGGCCATCGTCGCGGCGTCGAACGCCGGCGGGTCCGGCAGCGTCGTCGGCGACACGACGACGACGATGATGTGGATCGCCGGCGTCAATCCGCTGCAGGTGTTCGAGGCCTACGTGGCGGCCGGTCTCGCGCTGGTGATCTTCGGCATTCCCGCGGCGCTTCCAGCAGCACCGCTACTCGCCGATCAGCAAGGACGCTTCGCCGAACGTGCACGTGGACTGGGTGCGCGTCGCCATCGTCGCCGCGATCCTGCTCACCGCCATCGTCGTCAACGTCGTCGTCAACACGCGCTTCAACGCGCTCTCCGACTCATTCCCGTTCATCGGCGCGGCGGTCTGGCTGGCGATTCTCGTGTGCATCCCGCTGCGTCGGCCGCATTGGGAGGAAATGCCGGGCGCGATCCGCGGCAGCATCTTCCTGCTTGTCGCTGGTGCTTGCCGCGTCGATGATGCCGGTGCACAAACTGCCCGACGCGTCCTGGCAGGTGGCGTTCGGCCTCGGATTCGTATCGGCGGTCTTCGACAATATTCCGCTCACCGCGCTTGCGCTGAAGCAAGGGGGCTACGACTGGGGCTTTCTCGCCTATGCCGTCGGCTTCGGCGGCTCGATGATCTGGTTCGGCTCGTCGGCGGGCGTCGCGCTGGCCAGTCAATTCCCGGCGGCGCGTTCCGCGGTCGCGTGGGTGCGCGGTGGATGGCACGTCGCGCTGGCCTACGTCATCAGCTTTGCGTTCATGCTGGTGGTCCTCGGCTGGCATCCGGATGCGAGCCTGTCCAAGATCGCCCAAGGTCGCCGCCGCGCCTGCCGTCGCGCAACCCGCGAACGTCCGCGCAGACTGATTCCCCGACTGACATGCCCATCGTCGACGACATCGCGGGCCTGCGCCGCATCCTCGCCGCAATCGCGGACGATCGCGGTCGTCGGTCTTGTCGGCCAACTGGTACCGGCCGAGCTACTTCGCGGCGAAGTACATGCAGGACCACGGATACCGGATCATTCCCGTCAACCCGACCTACGACGAGGTGCTCGGCGAGCGCTGCTATCCGACGCTCGCCGCGATTCCCGGTCCGGTCGACATGGTCGACTGCTTTCGCAAGTCCGGAGGAGATTCCCGCCTCGCGCGCGAGGCCGTCGCCAAAGGCGCGAAGGTGCTGTGGATGCAGCTCGGCATCCGCAACGACGAGGCGGCGCGCATCGCGAACGACGCCGGCCTCGACGTGGTGCATGGACCGCTGCGTGAAGATCGAGCACGCGCGCATCCTGGGCGGCCTGCACTGGGCCGGCGTGAACACCGGCGTCATCTCGTCCGGCGGCCGGTAAGCCGGGATCCTGACAGCTCATGGCCGACCGCAAATTCGGCTTCGACACGCTCTGCCTGCACGCCGGGCAGATCCCGGACGCGGCGACGGGCGCGCGCGCGCTGCCGATCTACCAGACGACGTCGTTCGTGTTCGACAGCGCCGACCACGCGGCCAGCCTGTTCAACCTGCAGACGTTCGGCAACGTCTATTCGCGCATTTCGAATCCGACCGTCGCCGCGCTCGAAGAGCGGGTCGCGGCGCTCGAAGGCGGCCGCGCCGCGCTGGCCGCGGCGACCGGCATGGCCGCGCAGATGCTCGCCCTGCTCACGCTCTGCCGCAACGGCGATCACATCGTCGCGTCGCGTTCGCTGTACGGCGGCACCTATTCGCAACTGGCCGTGACCTTCGCCCAGTTCGGCATCGAGGCCACGTTCGTCGACAGCGACGATCCCGAGAATTTCCGGCCGGCGCATCAAGTCCAACACCAAGGCCGTCTATGTCGAGACGATCGGCAACCCGCAGCTCAACGTGGCCGACCTGTCGGCCATCGCGGAGATCGCGCACGGCGCGGGCATTCCGCTGGTCGTCGACAACACGCTGGCCTCGCCGTATCTGTGCCGGCCCATTCGAGCACGGCGCGGACATCGTCATTCACTCGGTCACCAAGTACCTGGGCGGCCATGGCACCACGATGGGCGGCGTGCTGGTCGAGTCCGGCAAATTTCCGTGGGACAACGGCAAGTTCCCGCAGATGACCGAGCCGTCGCGCGGCTATCACGGCGTGCGCTTCTACGAGACCTTCGGCGATTTCGGCTTCACGATGAAGGCGCGGATGGAAACGATGCGCACGCTGGGCCCGACGCTGGCGCCGCATGTCCGCATTCCTGCTGCTGCAGGGCATCGAGACGCTGCACCTGCGCATGCCGCGCCATTGCGAGTCCGCGCTCGCGGTCGCGCATCACCTGGCCGCGCATCCTGCGGTCGAGTGGGTGAACTATCCGCTGCTCGCCAGGCAACCGCTACGAGGCGCTCGCGCGGCGCTACCTGCCGCGCGGCGCCGGCGGCATCCTCACGTTCGGCGTGCGCGGCGGCGCCGCGGCCGGCGTGCGTTCATCGAGGGCGTGCAGTTCCTGTCGCATCTCGCCAACGTCGGCGATGCCAAGACGCTGGTCATCCATCCCGCGTCGACCACGCACCGGCAGCTGGACGAGGCCGAGCAGCGCGCCGCCGGCGTGCTGCCCGAAATGATCCGGCTGTCGGTCGGGCTGGAGGCGGTCGACGATATCCTCTGGGACATCGATCAAAGCCTTGCGAAAGCCAGCCGATGACGCGTTATGCCACCGTTCCCTGGCCGTGGGTCGGGCTCGTCCTCACGCTCGCGCTGCTCGGGCAGGAAATCCTCTTCCGCTGGTTCGGCAGCGACGCCGTCGCTGTCGCAGTCGCTCGTACCGCATCGCGGTGATGGCGATCGGCGTGTCGTCGCTCGCGCTGATTCTGCTGCCGCCGCGCCGGATCGCCTATCTGCTGGGCTTTCTCGTCTGCGCCGGACTCATGGGCTGGGCGCTGTGGCTGCAATACGGACAGGGTCTCGAGCCCTGCCCGCTGTGCGTGTTCCAGCGGATTGCCGTCTCGCTGATCGGCATCACGTTCCTTGTCGGCGTTCATCCACAATCCGCGCAACGCTCGGCGCCGCGATGTATGCAGGGCTGGTGCTGATGTTCGCGGGCGGCGGCAGCGCGTTCGCCGTGCGGCACGTATGGCTGCAGTCGCTGCCGAAGGACCAGGTGCCGGCGTGCGGCATGGGCTTTTCCTACATGCTGGAAACGATGCCGTTCATCGACGTCGTGAAGAGAGTCTTCGCGGGCAGCGGCGAATGCGCGGAGAAGGGCTGGGAATTCCTGGGGCTCGCCATTCCCGGCTGGACGCTCGTGTTCTTCATCGCGATGACGATCTCGCGTTCGCGCTCATTCGGCGCGACTGATCGCCTCCCTGTGGCAGGCGAAGCCCTGCGCGATGCAGCGTCGGGCGAGCCGACCCGATTGCGGCGGCTCCGGACTTCCTCGTCCGCGCGGACGTCCCAGGGGGTGTCCCCCGGAGTACTCACCGCGGCGCCATGCGAATGGCGCCATCGAGCGGATCACTTCGCCGTTCAGCATCGGGTTGCGGATGATCTCGCGCGACGAGCGACGCGAATTCCGCCGGCCTTCCCAGTCGCGGCGGAAACGGCACCATCTTGCCCAGCGCCTCCTGCACGTCGGGCGGAAGCTCGCCATCATCGGCGTGTCGAAAATGCCCGGCGCAATCGTCATGACGCGAATGCCGAAGCGCGCCAGCTCGCGCGCGATCGGCAGCGTCATGCCGACGATGCCGCCCTTCGACGCGCGTAAGCCGCCTGCCCGATCTGCCCGTCGAACGCGGCGACCGACGCCGTGTTCACGATCACGCCGCGCTCGCCTTCGGCGTTCGGCGCGCCCTTGCTCATCGCATCCGCCGCGAGCCGGATCAGGTTGAACATCCCGACGAGATTGATCGAGATCGTGCGCGCGAAGCCGGCGAGCGCGTGCGGCCCCTCCTTGCCGACGACCTTTTCGCCATGGACGATGCCAGCGCAACTGACGAGTCCCTGCAGCGCCGCCGAACCGTCGATGCGCCGCGGCAACGGCCGCCTTGCCGCTGGCCTCGTCGGCGACGTCGGTTTTCACGAAGCGCGCCGCGCGGCCGAGCTCCGCGGCGAGCGCCTTGCCTGCGTCCGTCCTTGAGATCGGCAGATCACCGCATTGCCGCCGCCGGCGACGATCATGCGCGCCGTCGCCGCGCCCAGGCCCGATGCGCCACCGGTGATGACGAATGTGCTGCCTTTCAGATCCATTCGCTCACTTCCCTCTCATTTTCCCTCATTTTCCCTGCGCCTTGACCACCGTCATCGCGGTCGCGATGAGCCCGGCCATGTCCGCCACGTTCGACGGCATGATCAACGTGTTGTTGGTCTTCGCGAGAAGGCCGAACGCATTGATGTAGTGCTCGGCGATCTTGCAGATTCACCGCCTGCAGCCCGCCCTGCGACTCGATCGCGTCGGCGATCTGGCGGATCGCCTTGGCGTTCGCCTCGGCATTGAGCAGCGTCGCCTGCGCTTCGCCTTGCGCGTTGTTGATCTCGGCCTGCTTCTCGCCTTCCGACTTCGCGATCGCGGCCTCGCGGGCGCCGATCGCCACGTTGATCTGTTCCTGGCGGCTGCCCTCCGACGTCGCGATCACCGCGCGCTTTTCGCGCTCGGCGGTGATCTGCGCCTGCATCGAGCGCAGGATCTCGGCCGGCGGCGTCAGGTCCTTGATCTCGTAGCGCAGCAGCTTTGACGCCCCAGCTGCCGCCGCCTCGTCGAGCGCGTTCACGACCTGCGCGTTGATCTGGTCGCGCTCCTCGAACGTCTTGTCGAGCTCCATCGTGCCGATGATGCTGCGCAGCGTCGTCTGCGCGAGCTGCGTGATCGCCAGCACGTAGTTCGACGAGCCGTACGACGCGAGCTTCGGGTCCGTGACCTGGAAGTACAGGATGCCGTCGACCTGCAGTTGCGTGTTGTCGCGCGTAATGCAGATCTGCGACGGCACGTCGAGCGGAATCTCGCGCAGGTCGTGGCGGTACGCGACGCGGTCGACGAACGGAATCACGAAATTGAGTCCCGGGCTCCAGCACCGCATAGAAACGGCCCAGGCGCTCGACGACCCACGCGTGCTGCTGCGGCACGACGCGAATCGCCTTGACCACGACGATCACCGCGACGATGAAGAACGCCAGCCCGACAAGGTAGGAACCGTTCAACATGGTGATATCTCCCAGTTCCGTCATGAGTTTGACCTCGCGTGCTGGCGACGAAGTGGTGATCAGGGCCTGCCGGATCGCGATGACCAGCGTCGAGCCGCGCGTGTCGACGATGTACATGGTCTGCGCGCGCTTGTCGGTCGGCGACGCGACGGCCGCATCCCACTGCGTGCCGCGATAGTTGACGCGCGCGGTGCCGTTGTCGTTCCAGGCGAGAACCTGGACCTCTTGACCGACGTCGAGTCCTGTCTGCGGGGCGGGCGCCGCATGCCGCTTGCGCCACTGATGCGCGGCAATGGTCCCCAGCACGGCCAATACGCCGCCGATGATCAGCTGCACCGGCGTCGATGCGCCCAGCCACGCCGCAACACCGCCGACCACGAACGCCACGCCGACCGCCAGCAGGTAAAAGGTGCCGGTGAACAACTCGGCGCCGACGAGCACGCACGCCAGCACCCACCAGACCCAGTACGCCGCCACGATGTTCTCCATCCGTGCCCCCCGGCACCCAGCGCTTGCAGGCAACAAGCATAAGCCACTTTGTTTCCGGCGGTGCGGCACCCATGTATCGGAAGCCGCGTTCCGTCGCATCGGCAAAATCCCTGCCGGCCGCGTTTCGCGGTATAATTGCCGGCCATTTATTCTTTTTGAATCAAGCGCTTTGCGCGCGCTTTGCGCGAATTCGATCTCCGGACCCGACCAGCGATGCCGATCTACGAATACAACTGTTCTGCGTGCAGCCACGAGCTCGAATCGCTGCAAAAATTCACCGACTCGCCGTTGGTCGACTTGTCCCGCGTGCGGCAAGGACACGCTGACCAAGCTCGTGTCCGCCGCCGGCTTCCAGTTGAAAGGCAGTGGCTGGTACCAGACTGACTTCCGGAGCAGCGGCGCGAAACCGGCGGCCAAGCCAGCCGGCGGCAAGGAAGCCGGCGGCGCCGATTCAGCTTCGGCAGGCACGGACAAGGGTGGCGCGGGAAAAGACACGACGCTCGGACAGTCGGCAAGGCCACGGAAGCCAAGCCCTCGACCCCGGCAACGACCAGCGCACCCAGCGGCGGCACGCCGACGGCGGGCGCCTGACGGCCGCGCGCCGGCCGCCTACGACCATGAGGCGCTATCTCATCGCCGGTCTGCTGGTCTGGGTGCCCCTTGGCATCACGATCTGGGTGCTGCATTTCCTGGTGACGACGCTGGACCAGACGCTGCTGCTGTTTCCGGATGCGGCGCAACCCGACCGGTTGCTGGGCTTCCACATTCCCGGCTTCGGCGTTGCTGCTGAGCTTTGCACTGCTGTTGCTGACAGGCGTCATCGCCGCCAATTTCTTTGGCGCACGGCTGATCCGCTTCTGGGAAAACGTGCTGGGCCGCATTCCCGGTCGTCAAGTCGATCTACTCGTCGGTCAAGCAGGTCAGCGACACGCTGCTCTCGGACTCCGGCAATGCGTTCCGCAAGGCGCTGCTGGTCGAATTTCCGCACCAGGGCAGCTGGACCATCGCGTTCCTGACCGGAACGCCCGCGCCGGCGGTGGCCACGCACCTCGCCGAAGACCACGTGAGCGTGTACGTTCCGACCACGCCGAATCCGACGTCGGGCTATTTCATCATCGTGCCGCGCTCGCGAGTGCACGAACTCGACATGACCGTCGACGAAGCGCTGAAGTACGTGATCTCGATGGGCGTCGTGTCGCCGCGTGCGCATGCACCTCGACCGGCCCCGCCCGCACTTCCCGCATCGCCGGCCGCGCCGCGCGAACCCGCGGCCACGCATTCCCGAAATTGACCGGGCAGCGACGAGCAGACGCGGCGCCGATAGCCGCTGCGTCGTGCGCGCCGGCTGCCTGCGACGCCTCTGATCAACTGATTGCACCGTCCGCAAACCTTTCGGAGATTTCCCGTGAAACGCACTGACTACTGCGGCCGCATCGATCGCCGCTTCCTCGCCAGACCGTCACGCTGATGGGCTGGGTCCATCGCCGCCGCGACCATGGCGGCGTCATCTTCATCGACCTGCGCGACCGCGAGGGCCTGGTGCAGGTCGTCTGCGATCCCGATCGTGCCGCCACCTTCGCGACCGCCGAAACGCTGCGCAACGAATACTGCATCGCGGTGACCGGTCTCGTGCGGCCGCGGCCCGAGGGAACGGTCAACGCCGGCCTCGTCTCCGGCGAAATCGAGATGCTCGCGCACACGATCGAAATCCTCAACGCCTCGTTGACGCCGCCATTCCAGATGGACGACGAAGGATTGTCGGAAACGGTCCGGCTGGAACAGCGGATGCTGGACCTGCGCCGCCCGCAGATGCAGAAGAACCTGATGCTGCGCCACCGTGCCGCCGCGTCGGCGCGCCGCTTCCTCGACGGCCACGGCTTCGTCGACATCGAGACGCCGATCCTCTACAAGTCCACGCCCGAAGGCGCGCGCGAGTTCCTGGTGCCGTCGCGCGTCCATCACGGTCACTTCTACGCGCTGCCGCAGTCGCCGCAATTGTTCAAGCAGATGCTGATGATGTCGGGCTTCGACCGTTACTACCAGATCGTCAAGTGCTTCCGCGACGAAGACCTGCGCGCGGATCGGCAGCCGGAATTCACGCAGATCGACATCGAGACGTCGTTCCTGGACGAGGCCGCCATCTGCGCGCTGATCGAGCCGCTGGTGCACACGATGTTCAAGGAGGCGCTGGGCGTCGACTTGCCGAATCCATTCCCCGTGATGAAGTATGCGGAAGCGATGTCGCGCTATGGCTCGGACAAGCCGGACCTGCGCGTGGCGCTCGAGCTGACCGAGTTGACCGACCTCATGCGGACTGTCGACTTCAAGGTCTTCCGCGCCGCGGCCGACCTGCCCAATGGTCGCGTCGCCGCATTGCGCGTACCCGGAGGCGGCACGTTGTCGCGCAAGGAGATCGACGACTACACGACGTTCGTGAAGATCTACGGTGCCGGCGGGCTTGGCGTACATCAAGGTGAACGACGTCGCCAAGGTCAACGACGAAGGCCTGCAGTCGCCGATCGTCAAGTTCCTCGGCGAGCCCGCGCTGCGCGAAATCCTGAAGCGCACCGGCGCCGCCAACGGCGACCTGATCTTCTTCGGCGCCGACAAGGAACGAATCGTCAACGACGCGCTGGGCGCGTTGCGCACGAAAGTCGGACACGAGCGCGGCTTTGCGCAGGACGGCTGGAAGCCGCTGTGGGTCGTCGACTTTCCGATGTTCGAGTTCGACGACGAGAAGAAGACCTGGGCCGCCAAGCACCATCCGTTCACCGCGCCGAAGGACGGGCATGAAGACCTGCTCGCCACGGATCCCGGGAGCATGCGATCGCCAAGGCCTACGACGTCGTGCTGAACGGCTCCGAAATTGGCGGCGGCTCGATCCGCATCCATCGGCCCGAAGTGCAGGCAAAGGTGTTCGCGGCGCTCGGCATCTCCCCGGAGGACCAGCAGAAGAAGTTCGGCTTCCTGCTGAACGCGCTGCAGTACGGCGCGCCGCCACACGGCGGCATCGCCTTCGGCTTCGACCGGATGGTGATGCTGATGTGCGGCGCCGAATCGATTCGCGACGTGATCGCCTTCCCGAAAACGCAGCGCGGGCAGGACCTGCTCATCGATACGCCCACGCCCGTTACGGAGCAGCAACTGCGCGACCTGCACATCAAGGTGCGGCCGACGCGACTCGGTCAAGCTTGCTTAGGTTTTTGGAGCTAAACTGCGCGCATGAACGTCAGCAGCGCCCGCTTCCGAAATGCCGCCGCCGGCGTCCTGCTGGCGGCGGCATTTTCCTGCGCGCCGCCCGCTTTCGCGCGCGCGACGCCGGAGGCGCTGCCGGACATCGCGGTGGCCGACCTGCCGAAGGAAGGCCGTGAAGTCCTGCACCAGATCCGCAATGGCGGCCCCTTCCGGTACGACCGCGACGGCGTCGTGTTCCGCAACCGCGAGGGGCTGCTTCCGGCCGGGCACAAAGGCTATTATCACGAGTACACGGTACATACCCCCGGCGGCAGCAATCGTGGCGCGCGCCGGATCATTTGCGGGGGTCCGTCCAAGTCGCCCGATGCCTGTTTCTACACCAGTGATCACTATCAATCGTTCAAGAGGATCCGCGAATGAAGGCGCCTGACCTGGCCGTCGTCGACGACGCCGGCGTCCATCCCTGGACCGGAGCGACGGAAGCGTTGAAGGCCGCCGCAGCCCACGCGCACCTCAAGTTCGCGGTGGCCAATCTCGGCGTGGCCAAGGATCGCGCAACACTGTTCGCCGAACTCGATCGCGCCCTCAAGCTACCCGAACACTTCGGCCACAATTTCGACGCACTGGCCGACGTACTGGAGGACAGCGACTGGCTGGGCAAGAGCGGCCGCGCGATCGTGCTGTCGCACGCCGGCGCCTATCGCAAGGATCATCCCAACGACTGGGCGACGCTCGAGGACCTGCTCGCGGAAGCCGCCGAGTTCTGGAAGGAACGGCACGTGGGGTTCTGGACTTTCGTCGCCTGACCGTTCGCTTTGGAACCGGGCGCGGTGACATATAAGCAACCCGTTTCCGTTCTGGTCCTCGTTTACACACGTGATCGCACGGTGCTGCTTCTGGAGCGCGCCGACTTTCCCGACCATTGGCAGTCGGTGACCGGGAGCCAGGAACCGGGCGAGTCGCTGCTCGCGACTGCATCGCGCGAGCTTCTCGAGGAAACGGGCATCGACGCCCACTCCTTGGGTAACCTGACCGACTGGAGCCTTTCCAACGTGTACGAAATCTATCCCAAGTGGCGGCACCGCTATCAACCTGGCGTCACCCACAATACCGAGCACGTGTTCGGCCTTGAAATTGCCGCGCCAGTGCCCGTTATTCTCAACCCGCGCGAGCACCTGCGATTCGCCTGGTTGCCTTGGCGCGAGGCCGCCGAAAAATGTTTCTCCTGGTCGAACCGCGCCGCTATCGACGCGCTCGAGCAACGCTTTCCCGCATTAAGGACTTTCTCATGATCACGATCCCGCGTTTCATTACGCCTGCCGTCGCCGTCGCATCGATCGCGTTCATCCTGAGCTCGCAAGTCCCGGCACAGCCGGCCCCTCAATTCGCGCGGCCGCTCTCGGCCGTCTCGCTTTCCGCGTCGGCGACGGCGAGCATTCCCAACGACCGCATGCTCGCGTGGATGCGCGCGGAAGCAGACAACGCCGATCCGGCAGCGGCCGCCAACGTCGTCAACACGCGGATGGCCAAGGCGCTTGCCCTCGCAAGGGCCGCGAAGGGCGTCGAGGCGTCGACCTCCGGCTACTCGTCGAATCAGTTGACGCGAGAAGAACCAGCCGGTACGGTGGCGCGTCGCGCAGACGCTGAAAGCTCGAGGGCAGCGACTTCGCGTCGATGTCGGCGCTGATCACGCAACTCCAATCCGAAGGCGGGCTGGTCGTAGACGGCACCCAGTTCTCCGTGAGCGCGGCGTCGCGCAGGAAGGCCGAGGAAGGCCTGACCCAACAGGCGATCAAGGCATGGCAGGTGCGTGCGGCCGACGCCGCGCGTGGCTTCGGTTTCGACACCTGGCGCGTGGGCAACGTCGCGATCCAGTCCAATGACGCGTTCCACCCGCAGCCGGTCATGCGCGCGATGGCTTTCGAGGCGAAGTCCGCGCCGGTCGCGATGGAAGGCGGAAATTCCGAAGTAACTGTCACCGTTTCCGGCGAAGCCGTTTTGGAAGGACCGCGGCCAGCATCGAACAAGTAGCCACATCGCGCTGGTAAGCATCTCGCTGAGTAAAGCCAAGCTCATCGGATTTGCACGGTCAAGCAACTTCGTCGCCGGTCGTCGGCCCGGCGCGGAAACGGTTGTCGTCGCGAATTTCCCCGTGTAGTCTACGGGTCCGCACGGTGGCGGAGTGGCGACCAAGTTGTATTCCACTGCCACGCTCCACGCCGTGCACAAGATGTGGGATGAAGTTGTCTTCCAATTTCCTGGGGGTTCCAATGTCGAAAAGATTTTCCATTAGGCGCTGGGCGCTGGCGGTATTGCTCGCCATGCCGCTGGCAGTGCCGCACGCAGTTTCCGCCGCAAACGACGCCGCACCTGGCGTCGTCAAGCACCAATCGAAGCTCTACATCGTGCAGATGAGCGACCAGCCGGTGGTCGCGTATAGCGGTGGCATTGCGGGCCTCAAAGCAACCAAGCCCAGTCGTGGCCAAAAAATCAATCCGTTGAGCAACGACGTCGTGAAATACGCGGATTACCTGACTGCGAAGCATGACGCCGCGTTGCGTGGTGTCGGCGGAGCAAGAAAGGCCTATAGCTACAAGTTCACGTTCAATGGCTTTGCGGCCGAACTCTCGGACGCGCAAGTCGAAGCATTGAAATCGATGCCCGGCGTCCTCGCCGTGAGCAAGGACGAAATCCGCACGATGGATACGTCCTCGACGCCGGCATTTCTCGGCCTCAGTGCGCCGGGCGGTCTCTGGTCGACGCTGAGCGGCAACAGCAACGGCAATCCCATTATCGCGAAAGGCCCTAACAGCGGTGGCGCCGGCGAGGGTGTCGTGGTCGGCATCGTCGATTCGGGCATTTGGCCCGAAAATCCGAGCTTTTCGGATCGCGATGCAAGCGGCAAGCTGGTCTATCAGCAACTCCCCGGCTGGCACGGCAAGTGCACACCGGGCGAAGGCTTCAGTGGCTCGAGTTGTAACCAGAAATTGATCGCCGCCCAATGGTACGGCGAGGGATTTGGCGGTGAGGCGCACATCAAGGGATTGTTCCCGTACGAATTCTGGTCGCCGCGCGGTGCCGCCGGCCACGGGAGCCATACCGCCGGTACGGCCGCGGGAAACTACAACGTCAATGCGGTCGTCAACGGCAACGACCTGGGCAACATCAGCGGCATGGCGCCGCGTGCGCGAATCGCTGTCTACAAGGTCTGCTGGGGGATCGAAGTCGGTACTTGCCGGATGTGCCACCTCCGACAGCGTGGCCGCGATCGATCAGGCGGTTTCTGACGGCGTCGATGTCATCAACTTCTCCATCAGCGGCTCGACGACCAGTTTCCTGGACCCGGTCGAAGTCGCGTTCCTGTTCGCGGCAGATGCGGGTGTGTTCGTAGCGGCGTCCGCGGGCAACAGTGGACCGGGAGCGTCAACCGTGGCGCACAACAGCCCGTGGCTGACAACGGTTGCCGCAGGAACCAAGGATCGGGTCTATCAGGCGACGGCGACGCTTGGCAACGACGCGACGTACACAGGCGTGGGCCTGGGCGCTGCGGTGCCGTCCTCGCCGCTGATCCTGTCGATCAACGCAGGGTTGGCCGGTGCAAACGCGGCGGCCGTGCGGCTTTGCTTCACAGCCGAAGACAATCTCGCTTTCCTCGGTGAGTCGGGACCGGTCCTCGATCCCGCCAAGGTCGCGGGCAAGATCGTAGTCTGCGACCGTGGCACCAATGACCGCGTCCACAAGAGCCTTGCGGTCCAGGACGCAGGCGGCGTCGGGATGATCCTCACGAACACCAGTCCGAATACCCTCAATGCCGATCTGCACTTCGTGCCGACCGTGCACCTGGCGGTTACCGATCGTGCGGCCATCCTGGCGTACGGCGCAACGGCGAACCCGACGGCCAGCCTGAGCGCTGGTGTGCTGGTTCCGGTCACGGCCCCAGACGTCGCAGATTTCTCCTCGCGCGGCCCAGCCCGTGCCGGCGCGGGGGATATCCTGAAGCCCGACATCATGGCGCCGGGTGTCGATGTGCTGGCAGCGATGTCTCCCATTGAAGCTGGCCACAACTTCGACTTCCTCTCCGGGACGTCGATGTCCAGCCCGCACATGGCTGGCATCGGAGCGCTGTTCAAGCAGCTGCATCCGGAATGGTCGCCGGCCATGATCAAGTCGGCACTGATGACGACCGCGAGCCAAACGCGCAACGACACCACGCCGATCGCCGGCGGGGCGTTCGCTTATGGCGCGGGTCAGGTCGTGCCAAACGGCGCCCGTAATCCGGGTCTCGTGTACGACGCCGGCTTCAACGACTGGCTTGCGTTCCTGTGCGGCACGGGACAACTCACCGCCTCGTACTGTCCTTCGATCGCCATCGACCCGAGCAATCTCAACTATCCGTCTATCGCGATCGGTGCGCTCGCCGGTGCGCAAACCGTGACGCGGACTGTGAAGAACGTTGGCGCAGCGACGGAGACGTACACGTTCTCCTCCACCGGGCTCGCGGGTATCACGGTCGGCTTGCCAGCGCCGTTCTCAATTGCTCCCGGCGCGACCAAGCAGTTCAGCATCACGTTTACGACGAACAATACGGCGACAATCAACGCGTACACGCAGGGTGCGATCGTCCTGACCGGCAGCAATGGCCATGTCGTGCGTAGCCCGGTTGTGCTCCGGCCGGTCGCACTCGCGGCACCTGCGCAAGTCAGCGGCACGTACAACGTCACGTTCGGGTATAACGGACCGTTTACCGCTGACGCGCGTGGGCTGGTTCCGGCGGCCAAAGCGCCGGGGTCGATCGCGACTGGCGGTGTTGTGAACTTCCCCGTCGTCATACCGGCCGGCACGACCTATGCGCGGTTCTCGTTGTTCGACTCCGAAATCGACCAAGCCAGTGACCTCGACCTCGAGGTTTACAACTCTGGCGGCACGCTGGTTGGGTCAAGCGGCGGTGGAACGACGGCCGAGGAGGTCAACCTCCTCAGTCCGTCGGCGGGAACCTACACCGTGCGTGTCCTTGGCTTTGCGGTGCCAATCGGTACAGCGAACTTCACGATGTTCAGCTGGGCGCTAGGCAGCACGGCTGCAGGCAACATGATCGTCACGGCGCCTCCGTTGGCAACGGTCGGTACCACGGGTAGCATCAATATCAGTACCAGTGGGCTGTCCCCGGCAACGAAGTACCTCGGCTCGGTGGTCTACGGCGGCGCTCCAGGCTTGCCTAACCCGACCATCGTTCGGATCGACACGCCGTAACACGTCGTCCGGAAGTTCCAGCAAGCAGACCGCGGCCTTCGGGCCGCGGTTTTTTTGTGGCTTCACGCCGGGTCGCGGTAGACTTGTCGCCGGATTCCGTCGGAGAGCGTCACGTGGAACTCGATCCTGTCCTGCTGTCGCGCCTGCAGTTCGCATTCCTCATCGCTTTCCACATCCTGCTGCCTGCGTTCACCGTCGGGCTCGCGTCTTACATCGTCGTGCTGGAGGGCCTTTACTTCTGGCGCGGCGACTCGACTTATCTGCGCCTGTCGCTGTTCTGGACCAAAATGTTCGCGGTCTCGTTCGGCATGGGCGTCGTGTCGGGAATCGTGATGCCGTTTCAGCTGGGCACCAACTGGAGCGGACTCTCGGATACCGCCGGCAACGTGCTGGCGCCGCTGCTCACGTACGAAGGCCTGATCGCGTTCTTCCTCGAGGCCGGCTTCCTCGGCATCCTGCTGTTCGGCCGCAAGCTGGTTCCGCAATGGGCCCATCTGTTCGCCGCCGTCATGGTGGGCAGCGGCACGCTGTTCTCGTCGTTCTGGATCCTGTCGGCCAACAGCTGGATGCATACGCCGGCTGGCTACGAGATCATCGACGGGCGCTTTTTCGCGAAGGACTGGGTTGACGTGATCTTCAATCCATCGTTTCCCTACCGGATCGCGCACACTGTCACCGCCTTCTACATCACGACCGCGTTCGTCGTCGTCGCGGTTTCGGCCTGGCATCTAAGAGTGGGCCAGCACATTGCGGAATCGCGACGCGCGATGTCGATGGGTCTCGGGCTGCTGATCCTGCTGGTGCCGCTGCAAGTCGCGCTTGGCGATGCCCATGGGCTCAACACGCTCGAGCACCAGCCGGTGAAGGTGGCCGCGATGGAAGGGCTATGGGAGACGCAGGCACGCGCGCCCGCGGTCCTGTTCGCGGTTCCCGATTCCGTCAGTGAAACGAACCGGTTCGAGATCGCAATCCCGGGTCTGGCGAGTTTCTATCTCACCCACGACGTCAACGGCGTGGTCAAGGGACTGAAAGCCTTCGCGCCGGGCGACCGCCCGCCCGTTGGCATCGTGTTCTGGGCCTTCCGGGTGATGGTAGGGGTAGGTCTCGTGATGCTCGCCGTCGTCGCGTGGGGCGCGTGGCTGCGCATCCGCGGACGCATGTTCGAATCGCGTGCGTATCTCGCCGTGTGCAATTTCATGGCGCCCGCGGGGTTTGTGGCGGTGATCGCCGGCTGGACGGTGACCGAGGTCGGCAGGCAGCCCTGGGTCGTGTACGGCCTGTTGCGCACGCGCGATGCGGTGTCGCCTTCGATCACCGGACTCGACGTTCTGCTTTCGCTGCTCATGTACATGGCGGTCTACGCGATTATCTTCAGTGCAGGTTTGTATTACCTGTTGCGCGTCGCGCGCGCGGGTCCGCCCACCGAGCTCGAGGTGCACGACGCCAAGCTCACCGAACGGCCTGCGCGTCCGCTATCGGCCGCCGACGTGTAAGGATCCAGCCATGCACATCGACCTCGTTCCAGTCTGGACCCTCATTCTCGCCGTCAGCGTGTTCATGTACGTGCTCCTCGACGGATTCGACCTCGGCGTGGGCATCCTTTTTCCGCTGGCGCGCGACGACGCGTCCCGGACGCTGATGATGAACTCCGTCGCGCCGATATGGGACGGTAACGAGACGTGGCTGATCATGGGCGGCACCGCGCTCATGGCGGCCTTCCCGCTGGCGTTTGCGATCATCATTCCCGCGCTGTACTTTCCGATCCTGCTGATGCTGCTCGGCCTCATCTTTCGCGGCGTCGCCTTCGAGTTCCGGTTGAAGGCGCACACCGGGCGCCACTGGTGGGACCGGTCATTCTTCGCGGGCTCGCTCGCCGCCACGTTTTTCCAGGGCGTGATCCTCGGCGACTATGTACAGGGCTTCGAGGTATCAGGACGGCACTTCGCCGGAGGCAGCTTCGACTGGGTCAAGCCGTTTCCGCTCGCCACGGGCGCTGGCCTGCTGTTCGGGTATGGATTGCTCGGCGCCACCTGGCTGGTGATGAAAACCGAAGGCGACCTGCAGGCACGGTCGCGTACCCAAGCCAAGGCGTGCCTGATCGGCGTGCTCGCGTTCATTGCAATGGTGAGCGTGTGGACGCCGTTCCTGCAGCCGAAGATCACGGCGCGTTGGTTCACGTGGCCGAACATGGCGTACTTGGCTCCCGTTCCCATCGTGACCGCCGCCATCGCGCTCACCCTTTGGCGGTCGCTCGCGCGCGGTGGCGAGTTCGTCCCGTTCCTGGCCGCGTTGGGCTTGTTCGCGATGTGCTATCTCGGCCTCGCGATCAGCGTGTTTCCGTACGTCGTGCCGTGGACGATCACGCTGTGGGATGCCGCGTCGTCGCCGGGCTCACAGGCGTTCCTGCTCGTGGGTACGCTGGTCATCCTGCCGATCGTCTTCATGTACACCGGCTGGTCGTACTACGTGTTCCGGGGCAAGGTGCGCGCGGAACTCGGATACCACTAACGAACTCGCGCGCCCAGCGAATTACCAAAAGAGCCACCGCCTAGGGGAACCTTCCCATGTCCGGAGAAAACGACGTTGTCGTCGCCGCGTGGAACACGGTGTTGTTCGACAAGTTCTGCCGCTTCAAGCACCTGCTGATCGAGGGCCTTGCGGCCCACAGCAACGCCGCGCTCGACCGGCAAGCCTTTCCCGAGGGCACGCGCGTGCTCGATGTCGGATGCGGGTTCGGCGACAGCACGCGCCTCATTGCCCAGCGCGTGGGATCGCGGGGCGAAGCCGTAGGCGTCGACTGCGCCGAGAACTTCATCAAGGCAGCCCGGGACGAAACGCGCGAAGCGGGAATCGCCAACGCGACCTACTTCATTGCCGACGTCCAGACCGACGACCTTCGCGGACCCTACGACTATGTGTTCTCTCGCTTCGGCACGATGTTCTTCATGATGCCGGGCGCCGCGATGCGCAACATGCGCAAGGCGCTCAAGCCGGGCGGAGAGCTCATGATGATCGTCTGGCGCCGGCGAGAGGAAAATCCGTGGCTGCATGACGCCGAACTCAAGGTCCGGGAGATGGTACCGGTCGTTGCCCACGAGGACACGGACCAGGTGCACTGCGGGCCGGGACCGTTTTCGATGGCCGGCCCGGACATGGTCAGCTCGATGTTGCGCAGCGCGGGCTTCGACCGGATCGCGTTCGAGCGCTTCGATGCCGACATCTGCGTCGGCAAGGATCTGCACGAAGCCGTCGAATTCGCGATGTCGCTGGGACCTGCAGGCGAGATCATTCGCCTCGCGGGCGATGAAGGCGCCAGGCGCAAGGACGCCGTCGCCACGGCGCTGCACGAGACGCTCGCACGGTATTCCCGAAGCGACGGCGTGTGGGGACCATCGAGCACGTGGTTCGTCACCGCGCGCAACCCTTGAGCGTATGAAACGTACGGCGTGATGCGATGATGGATCGGCGTGCATTCAACGCCGCGCTGGCCGGCCTGTTGGTCGCGCCTTTCACGACCTTGGCCCAGCCGCGACCGAAAATTGCGCGCATCGGGTTCCTGGCGGCCGGCGCCGCGTTGCCGCGCGTTCAGCAAAATTTTCTGCAGGGAATGCGTGAGCTGGGTCTCACCCAAGGGCGGGATTTTGCCGTCGATTGGCGGTTCGCCGAGGGGAATTACGAACGACTGGAACTTCTGGCCGCAGAACTCGTGCAATTGAAAGTCGATGTGATCGTGGCGGTGACGACGCTCTGTGTCCAGGCTGCGCATCATGCAACGCAAACGACACCGATCGTGATGGTCGGCGTGCCCGACCCGATCGGCGAGGGCTTCGCAACCAGCCTGTCGCGTCCCGGCGGAAGCATCACGGGCCTGTCCAATATCGTCACCGAAGTGAGCAGCAAGCACCTCGAATTGCTGCGAGTCGCCGTGCCGAAGCTGTCGTTGGTTGCGGTGCTGATCAATCCGGCCAATCCCAGCGACGCGCTCATCCTCGAGCAGATCCAGGGCAGCGCCTACACCCGTCGAATCAAGGTGCTGCCCGTCGAGGCGGCCAACACGAGCCAGATCGATGCCGGATTTGCCGCCATCTCTCGCGCCGGCGCGCAGGCCGTGATCGTGACGTCCGACTCCTTTTTCGACGTCCAGCAGCGACGGATGGTCAAACTCGCCGGCGACAACCGATTGCCGACGATCTCCTCCAGCCGGGAAATGACGGAGGCCGGGGGCCTCATGAGTTACGGCCAGGACCTGGCTTTGCACTACCGTCGGGCCGCGACTTACGTCGATCGGATACTGAAGGGTGCGAAGCCCGGCACCCTTCCGATCGAACAACCCACGATGCTGGAATTCGTCATCAATCGCAAGACTGCGCGCGCGCTCGGCATCGATATTCCACGCGAGCTGGAGCTGCGCGCCGACAGCGTCATCGAATGACGCCTGGCATTCGTCAACCGTGCCCAGATCACGGCTTGATCTGACCGCGGATTTCGCCGCTGCGGTGTGCCTCGCTGTGGATGTTGAAATAGAGTTTGCCTGCCTTGTAACTCTCGTACTGGGAGTCGCTGAGACGGGCTCCCGGCGGCAGCGACCAGACATTGTCCGCGGTCTTGACCAGCGGAATAATGATAGCGCCGTTGGTGCCGGCTGCCGCTTCGTGAATATGCGCTACGGTGACCGCCATGCCGGCGATCGTCGCATTGCCGGTCACCGTCTTGTCTGCATTGACCGTGATCGTGGCGGTTCCGGACGCAGCGGTCGTCACCGGTGGAATTTCCTGACTCCCGCTCAGCACGACCTTGAGCTCTTCGCTCGATGCGCCCATGGCGAGGCTGGCTAGACCGATCGCCAGCGCGTTCAGCGCAATGCGGCGCAGGCGCGCCATCCACGGCAATGCGATCATGACTGATCCTCTTCGGCTTCGTGTGTCCGCATCATACGCCGCTCGGCGCGCATGCTCTGCAGTCGAGACTGCAATGAAAAGGGCGCCCGAGGCGCCCCCTTCTTCGCTGGCGATGCGAAACGTCAGTCGGCGGGGCTCATCGGCTCGACTTCCGCCGGGACGGGGCGGCCGGAGCCGGCGCCGGAGCTGCGCCGGCGCCATCTTCTTCCGCCGCCGCCTTCATCGACAGCCGTACACGGCCCTTTTCGTCGGCTTCGATGACCTTCACGCGCACGATCTGGCCTTCCTTCAGGTAGTCGGCCACGGCGTTGACACGCTCCTTCGCGATCTGCGAAATGTGCAGCAGGCCGTCCTTGCCGGGCAGCAGTTGCACGATCGCGCCGAAGTCGAGCAGGCGCAGCACCGGGCCTTCGTAGATCCTGCCCACCTCCACTTCCGCGGTGATCTGCTCGATGCGCTTGCGCGCGGCGTCGCAGGCGTCGGAATTGACCGACGCGATGGTGACGGTGCCGTCGTCCTTGATGTCGATCGTGCAGCCCGTTTCCTCGGTCAGCGCGCGGATCACCGCGCCGCCCTTGCCGATGACGTCGCGGATCTTTTCCGGGTTGATCTTGAACGTGAACATGCGCGGCGCGTGCGCGGAGATTTCCGTGCGCGCGTGTGGTAGCGCCTGCTGCATCAGGCCCAGGATGTGCATGCGGCCTTCGCGCGCCTGCGACAGCGCGACCGCCATGATCTCCTTGGTGATGCCCTGGATCTTGATGTCCATCTGCAGCGCCGTGATGCCGCGGTCGGTGCCGGCCACCTTGAAGTCCATGTCGCCCAGGTGATCCTCGTCGCCCAGGATGTCGGTCAGCACCGCAAAGCGGTTGCCTTCCTTGATGAGTCCCATCGCGATGCCGGCGACGTGCGCCTTGGTCGGCACGCCGGCATCCATCAGCGCGAGACTAGCGCCGCAGACCGAGGCCATCGACGACGAACCATTCGATTCCGTGATTTCCGAGACGATGCGCATCGAGTACGAGAACTCTTCCGCGGTCGGCAGCACGGCGAGCAGCGCGCGCTTGGCCAGGCGGCCGTGGCCGATTTCGCGGCGCTTGGGCGTGCCCACGCGCCCCGTCTCGCCGGTGGCGTACGGGGGCATGTTGTAGTGGAGCATGAAGCGGTCGGTGTACTCGCCCATCAGCGCGTCGATGCGCTGCTCGTCGCGCGCGGTGCCCAGCGTGGAGACGACCAGCGCCTGCGTCTCCCCGCGCGTGAACAGCGCGGAGCCATGGGTGCGCGGCAGCACGCCGGTGCGGATCGAGATCGGCCGCACGGTGCGCGTGTCGCGCCCGTCGATGCGCGGCTCGCCGGAAAGGATCTGGTGGCGGACGATCTTGGCTTCCAGCTCGAAGATGAAATCCTTCACCTTGTTGGCGTAGCCTGGCGCCGCGTCGGCCGGGATGCATTCGGCTTCGACCTTGGCGATGACTTCCTTCAGGCGCTGTTGCCGCGCCTGCTTCTGGCGCAGTTGGTAGGCTTCGCGCAGCAGCGGCTCGGCCAGCGCGCCCACGGATGCCACCATCGCCTCGTCCTTCGGTGCCGGTGCCCAGTCCCATAGCGGCTTGCCGGCTTCTTCGACCAGCGCGTGGATCGTCTCGATCACCGCCTGCTGCTGCTGGTGGCCGAAGACCACGGCGCCCAGCATGATTTCCTCGGGGAGCTCGTTGGCTTCCGACTCGACCATCAGCACGGCCGCTTCGGTGCCGGCGACGACGAGGTTCAGTTGCGACGACGTGAGTTCGGTCTTGGTCGGATTCAGCACGTACTGGCCGTCGACATAGGCGACGCGCGCCGCGCCGATGGGACCGTCGAAAGGCAGGCCGGAAATGGCCAGCGCCGCCGAGGCGCCGATCATCGCTGCGATGTCCGGATCCACTTCCGGGTCCACCGACATCACCGTGGCGATCACCTGCACTTCGTTGTAGAAGCCTTCGGGGAACAGCGGACGGATCGGCCGGTCGATGAGGCGCGACGTCAGCGTTTCCTTTTCCGAGGGGCGCCCTTCGCGCTTGAAGAACCCGCCCGGGATCTTGCCCGCGGCGTAGGTCTTTTCCTGATAGTCGACGGTCAGCGGAAAGAAGTCCTGTCCGACGCGCGCGCTCTTGGCGCCCTGCGCGGTGACCAGAACCACGGTGTCGCCCAGGCTGACCATGACGGCGCCGCCGGCCTGGCGGGCGATCTCACCGGTTTCGAGGGTCAGCGTGTTGGCGCCGTATTGGATCGATTTCTTGACGTGCTTGAACATGGGATAGGTTCCGTAAAACGACTCATGTGCGAAAAAAAACGGCCGCAGCTCAGGAAACGAGCGCGGCCATCGCGGGATTATTCGGCGGCGGTGTGCGGTGGGAAATCCACGACGTTCGGCCGGTTTACTTGCGCAAGCCCAGTTTTTCGATCAGCGCGCGGTAGCTGTCGGTGTTGCGCGACTTCAGGTAGTCGAGCAGCTTGCGGCGGCGCGAGACCATGCGCAGCAACCCGCGGCGCGAGTGGTGATCCTTGACGTTGGTCTTGAAGTGATCGGTGAGACCGTTGATGCGTGCGGTGAGAAGCGCGATCTGCACTTCCGGCGAGCCGGTGTCGCCCTTGCCGCGCTGATTTTCGGCGATGACTTTCGCCTTGTCGTGAACCGTGACGGACATTTCCTTAACCTTCCTTCTTTCTCAGTATCACTCTTGTTTGCTTGGCAAAGAGCGGGATTATAGCCCGAAAAACGCTTAGATTTCAACCATGTCGATCGCTTGTCGAAGGCGTGGCGGCGACCACCCGGCGCGGTTGCGCCACGCCCGCCGCCGTGTCGGCGACCCCCAGCAGTTCCTCGCCCGCGAACGCCGCGCACGCGCCGTCCACAAGCCCGGGTGCCGGAACGGCGCCGCCCTGCCTGAAGCGAGCGGCGTCGGCAGCGGCGAGTCGCAGCGGCGGCAGTTCGCGCAACAGCGCGGCGACGGGCAGCAGCATGCTGTCGCGGGCGGCATCGTCCATGGCTTCCACGTCCGCGAGCGTAACCGCCGCGTCGATCCCGAATCCGCCGGTGGCCGTCCGGCGCAGACCCGCCAGGTGCGCGCCGCAGCCCAATGACCGGCCGATGTCCTCGGCCAGCACGCGGATGTAGGTTCCCTTGCTGCACACGACATCGAGCACCGCGTCCGGCGAATTCCAGGCAAGCAGCGCGAGGTGCGCGATGTCGATCTCGCGCGGCGGGCGCGGGACGTCGATGCCGGCGCGCGCGTATTCGTACAGGTTGCGCCCCTCGAACTTGAGCGCGGAATGCGCGGGTGGGATCTGGGTGAGGCGGCCCGTGAAGGCGGCGAGCGCGGACTCGACGTCGCACCGCGCCAGCGCAACCGGACGAGTCTCGATGACGTCGCCTTCGGCGTCCCCGGTCGTCGTCGTGACGCCGAAGCGGACCGTGGCCGTGTAGCGCTTGGTCGCGTCGAGCAGGAATTGCGCGAACTTGGTCGCCTCGCCGAAGCACAGCGGCAGCAATCCCGAGGCCAGCGGATCGAGCGTTCCGGTGTGGCCGCCCTTTTCGGCGTCGTACGCGCGCCGAGCGCGCTGCAGCGCCGCGTTCGACGAGAGACCCGACGGCTTGTCCAGCAGCAGCACACCGTCGACACGCCGGCGGATGCGCCGGGTGCGCGGCGCTTGCGCGGTCACGATCCCGACTCGAGCTTCTTGTCGGCGTTGATCGCGTCGTCGATCAACTGCGAGATGCGCATCCCCGATTCGATCGAATCGTCGTAAACGAAGTGCAGTTGCGGGACGGAATAGAGGTCGAGCCGGTGCGACAGCGCGCTGCGCAGGAAGCCGGATGTGCGCGCCAACGCGGCCAGCGTCTCGTCGGCCTTGTCGCGGCCGGCCGAGTGCGTGAAATGCACCGTCGCGTGGGACAGGTCCGACGTGACGTCGACGTGCGTCACCGTCACCGGCCCGACGCGCGGGTCCTTGACTTCGTTGCGCAGCAGATCGGCCAGTTCCTTCTGGACCTGGTCGCCGACGCGCGTCGCGCGCTGCAGAAGTTCTTTTCACGGTTCCTTACAGCGTCCTTGAGACTTCCACGATCTCGTAGACCTCGAGCTGGTCGCCCTTCTCCACGTCGTTGAAGTTCTTCACCGACAGGCCGCACTCGAATCCGGCCTTCACCTCGCGCACGTCGTCCTTGAAGCGCTTCAGCGAATCGAGTTCGCCGTCGTGCACGACGACGTTGTCGCGCAGCACGCGGATCTTGGCGCCCCGCTTGACCGTGCCTTCCAGCACGTAGCAGCCCGCGACGGTGCCGACCTTCGAGATCTTGTACACCTCGCGCACCTCGACCAGCCCCAGCCGCTCTTCCTTCTTCTCCGGCGTGAGCATGCCGGACAGCGCCGCCTTCACGTCGTCCACCGCTTCGTAGATGATGTTGTAGTAGCGGATCTGCACGCCGCTGCCTTCGGCCAGCTTGCGCGCCTGCACGTCCGCGCGCGCGTTGAAGCCGATCACGACCGCCTTCGACGCCAGCGCCAGGTTGATGTCGGACTCCGTGATGCCGCCGACGGCCGCATGCACGATGTTGACCTTCACCTCGTCGGTCGACAGCTTGGAGAGCGCCTGCGACAGTCCCTCGTAGCTGCCCTGCACGTCGGCCTTGACGATGAGCTGCAGCGTCTTGACCGCGTTCTCGCCCACTTCGCCGAACATGTTTTCGAGCTTCGCGGCCTGCTGCTTGGCGAGTTTCACGTCGCGGAACTTGCCCTGCCGGAACAGCGCGATTTCGCGCGCCTTGCGCTCGTCGCCCAGCACCATCACGTCCTCGCCGGCAAGCGGCACATCCGACAGTCCCTGGATTTCCACGGGTATGGCGGGACCGGCTTCGTTCACCGACTTGCCGGCCTCGTCGGTCATCGCCCGTACCCGGCCGAACACCGCGCCGGCCAGCAGGATGTCGCCGCGCTTCAGCGTGCCCGATTGCACCAGGATGGTCGCGACCGGACCGCGCCCCTTGTCCAGCCGCGCCTCGATGACGATGCCGCGCGCGGGCGCGTCCTTGGCGGCCTTCAATTCCAGCACTTCGGCCTGCAGCAGCAATGCTTCGAGAAGACGATCGATGCCATCGCCCGTCTTGGCCGAGACCTGGATGAACTGCACGTCGCCGCCGTATTCTTCGGGCAACACCGATTCCGCGACCAGTTCCTGCTTCACGCGGTCGGGATTGGCCTCGGGCTTGTCGATCTTGTTGATCGCGACGACCAGCGGCACGTTCGCCGCTTTCGCGTGCGCAATGGCTTCCTTCGTCTGCGGCATGACGCCGTCGTCGGCAGCCACGACCAGCACGACCATGTCGGTGACCTTTGCGCCGCGCGCGCGCATCGCCGTGAATGCTTCGTGGCCCGGCGTGTCGAGGAACGTGATGACGCCCTTCGGCGTGGTGACGTGGTACGCACCGATGTGCTGCGTGATGCCGCCCGCCTCGCCGCTCGCGACGCGCGTGCGGCGAATGGTGTCGAGCAGCGACGTCTTGCCGTGGTCGACGTGACCCATGACCGTGACGACCGGCGGACGCGGTAGCAATTCGGCGGCGTGATCGCCTTGCGTCTCGGCCAGCAGCGAATCCGGATCGTCCAGCTTGGCGGGAATGGCCTTGTGGCCCATCTCCTCCACCACGATCATCGCCGTCTCCTGATCGAGTACCTGGTTGATCGTGACCATCGTGCCCATCTTCATCATGGCCTTGATGACTTCGGCCGCCTTGACCGACAGCTTGTGCGCGAGTTCAGCGACCGAGATCGTTTCCGAAATGGAGACTTCGCGCACGACCGGTCCGGTCGTGCCGCCGGTGGCGTCGCCGCCTTCGTCGTCGCGATGACGTCCACCGACCTTCGGCCCCCGCCATCCGGCGCCGGACGCGCCCGCGGTATCGCCCCGCAGCTTGAGCGCGCGACGGCGCGCGGCCTCCTCCTGGAATACCTGGCCGGGCGCCTTCTTGGTCGTGCGGTCGCGCTTTTCGCCCGGCTTGGCGGCCGGACGATGCAGCGTGCCTTCCGTCGCAACCTTGCCCTTCGCTACGGCCGGCTTGGCCGCCGCGGCGGTGTCGCTCGCCGCCTTGGCGGTTGCCGCTGCAGCCGCTTCGGCGTCCGCGGCGACTTTGGCAGCCGCCTCCTCGGCGTCGCGTTCCTTCTTCGTCTTGCGCGCCGATTCGCGCTGCTGCTTTTCCTTGATCTCGTCAGACTGCCGCTTCTGCAGCGCCTGGCCTTTGCGCTCTTCTTCTTCCCGCGCCGCGATTTCCTCCGGCGACAGCTTGAGCCCGGATGTCTTGGCCTTCGCTGGCGGCCGCGAAGGCACGTCCGCAGTCAGCGGCGCGGCGCCGGGGCCGGAGTTTCCACGACCGGCGCTTCCGCGACGACCTGCGGCGCGACTTCGACAGCAACCGGCGGTTCCTCGGCAGCGGCGGGCACCGCCGCCTCTTCGTCGCGGCGCACCAGCACGCGTTTCTTGCGCACCTCGACCTGGATCGTGCGTGCCTTGCCGGTGGAGTCCGCGGCCTTGATTTCCGTGGTCTGCTTGCGCGTCAGCGTGATGCGCTTCTTCGGCTCGGCCGCGGCGCCATGCTGCTTGCGCAGATAGTCGAGCAGCCGCGTCTTGTCGACCTCGGTGAGCTTGTCGCCTTCCTTCTTCGCGGACACGCCGGCGGCGGCGAGCTGCTCGAGCAGCGCGCCGGCGGGCATCTTGAGTTCAGATGCGAATTGTTCGATGGTTGTCTGCGCCATGCCGATCTCCTGCGCGAGTTACGCGCTTGCTTCGCTGTTCAGTTGGTGCTCATTTCGTTGCGCTGCTTCCGGCAGTCTCCGCCACCGGCTCGGGCTCGAACCAGTGCGCGCGCGCCTTCATGATCAAGTCGATGGCGCGATCGTCGGCAATGCCGGTCATCTCCGTCAATTCGTCGGTCGCGAGATCCGCCAGCGCGTCGCGCGTGGTGATGCCGTTGGACGCAAGCTTGGCGGCGACGTCGGTGTCCATGCCTTCGAGAGCGAGCAGCGCCTCCTCGACATGCTCGACGGACTCCTCGCGCTGGATCGCTTCGGTCAGCAGCGCATTGCGGGCGCGGCTGCGAAGCTCGTTCACGGTGTCTTCGTCGAACGATTCGATCTCCATCATTTCGGTGATCGGCACGTACGCGACTTCCTCCAGCGACGTAAAGCCCTCCGCGATCAGGATGTCGGCCACTTCCTCGTCCACGTCCAGCTTGTCGATGAAGAGCTGGCGCAGGCGCCCGGTCTCGACTTCCTGCTTCTGCGCCGATTCCTCGACGCTCATCAGGTTCAACTGCCAGCCCGAAAGCTCGGACGCCAGGCGAACGTTCTGTCCGCTGCGGCCGATCGCGATGGCGAGGTTCTCCTCGTCGACGACGACGTCCATCGCGTGCTTTTCCTCGTCGACCAGGATGCTTTGGACTTCCGCAGGCGCCAATGCGTTGATGACGAATTTCGCCGGGTCCTCCGAGTACAGGATGATGTCGACGCGCTCGCCGGCCAGCTCGTTGGTCACGGCCGTCACGCGCGAGCCGCGCATGCCGATGCAGGTGCCCTGCGGATCGAGGCGGGGGTCGTTGGACTTGACCGCGATCTTGGCGCGGATGCCGGGATCGCGGGCGGCGGCCTTGATCTCGATCAGGCCTTCCTCGATTTCCGGCACTTCCAATTCGAACAGGCGAACCAGGAACTCCGGCGCGATGCGCGACAGGATCAGCTGCGGGCCTTTGGCGGTGCGGTCGATCTTCATCACATAGGCGCGCACGCGATCGCCGACGCGCAGCATTTCCTTCTGGATCAGCTGGTCGCGCGGGATGATGCCTTCGATACGGCCCGACTCGACGATGATGCTGCCGCGCTCGATGCGCTTGACGGTGCCGGTGAGCAGGTTGTCCTCGCGCTCGAGGAAGTCGTTCAGGATCTGCTCGCGCTCGGCGTCGCGGATCTTCTGCAGGATGACCTGCTTCGCGGCCTGGGCGCCGATGCGGCCGAACTCGACCGGCTCGAGCGGCTCCTCGATGACGTCACCCAGCTTGAGCTCCGGATCCTTCGCCGCGGCGTCAGTGATCGCGAGCTGGTGCGCCGGCTCCTCGTGCTCCTCGTCGGGCACGACGGTCCAGCGCCGGAACGCGTCGTAGTCGCCAGTCTCCCGGTCGATCGACACGCGCGCATCGATCTCTTCCTTGGGGAAGCGTTTCTTCGTCGCCGAAGCCAGCGCGGATTCGAGTGCGACGAAGACGATTTCCTTCGGCACGTTCTTCTCGCGCGCCAGCGCATCCACCAGCAGCAGCAATTCGCGGTTCATTTCGCTTTTCTCCACTCGATCTTCGGCACCAGCCGGCCCCGGTCGATCAGTGCGAACGGAATCGTCCGCACACCGGTTTCGGTTTCCACGAGGACACTGTCGCCCGAGGTCCCATGCACGATTCCCCTCAGTATTCCCTTTACCTTTCGCACACCATCGGTCAACTCGTGCAGGTGGACCTGCGCTTCTTCGCCGCTGAACCGGGTGTAATCCGCGATCTTTGTCAGCGGCCGGTCCAGTCCCGGCGACGACACTTCAAGGCGTTCGTAATCGATGTCTTCCACGGTGAACAGCCGCGTCAGGTGATTACTCACCCGCGCGCAATCGTCGACACTGATTCCGTCGGTACTACCCTCAGCGCCACCCGCTAGCTTGTCGATGAAGACGCGCACCATCCGGCCCCGGGACATTTCCCAGTCGACCAGTTCATACCCCATCGGGGGCAGCGTGGATGCCAGCAATTCGCCCAGTTTCCCGTTCATTTGCGTTTCGGTTCGCGCCGTTTTTGCGCGAGTTTTCGCTAATTTTCGCTAATGTGCGTTGAGCCAAAAAAAAATGAGCTGTGCCCAGCCCATCCGTTACTTGTCCCGCCGAATGTGTTGTTGACGCGGACCGTTTTTCCGTCCAGCGCGAATACTCTTTTTACAGCCTTGAATCATAGCATGTTTTCATGCGGAATTGAAGCCGCACGGCGGCCGCGCCCGTTACGGGGGGCAGGCGGTCCGCTGGGGCGATCGCGGTTGCCAATCCGCAGCCCGGCACAGCCTTCGAGGCTACACTTGCGGTGAACCTAACCCTGAGGATGCCGTCCCATGCCCGAGCCCATGTTGATCGCCAAGCACGGCGACGTCGAATGCTTCATTCTGCCGGCGCCTCTGCAACCGCCATGGCCTCATTACCGGCGCCACCGGCACCGGCAAGACCGTCACGCTGCAGGTGCTGTCCGAACGGCTGTCCAGCCTCGGCGTGCCGGTGTTCATGGCCGACGTCAAAGGCGACCTCGCGGGCCTAAGCCAGCCCGGCAAGATGTCGCCCAAACTCAAGGAACGCCTGTCGCTGCTGGGGGTTGCCGAACCCGCATTCGCCGGCTGCCCGACCGTGTTCTGGGACATGTTCGGCGAGCAAGGCCACCCTGTCCGCGCCACCGTCAGCGACTTGGGTCCGCTGTTGCTGGCGCGCATCCTGGGGCTCAACGACACGCAGGAGGGCGTGCTCACGCTTGCGTTCAAGATCGCCGATGACCGCGGCCTGCTGCTGCTGGACCTGAAGGATCTGCGCGCGCTGCTGCAACACGTCGGTGACAACGCGGCGACATTCCAGACCGATTACGGCAACGTGTCCGCGGCGTCGATCGGCGCCATTCAGCGCGGGCTCTTAGGACTCGAGCAGCAGGGCGCCGACCGGTTCCTGGGCGAGCCGATGCTGAACGTCGACGACCTGCTGCAGACGGGCGACGGCGGCAAGGGCAACATCAACATCCTGGTCGCCGACAAGCTGATGCAGTCGCCGAAGGTGTATTCGACGCTGCTGCTGTGGCTGCTGTCGGAACTCTACGAGCGCCTGCCGGAAGTGGGCGACCCGGACAAGCCCAAGCTCGTATTCTTCTTCGACGAGGCGCACCTGCTGTTCACCGACGCGCCCAAGCCGTTGCTGGAAAAAATCGAGCAGGTGGTCCGCCTGATCCGCTCCAAGGGCGTGGGCGTGTTCTTCGTCACGCAGAATCCGCTCGATGTTCCCGACACGGTGTTGGGACAGCTTGGAAATCGCGTGCAGCACGCGCTGCGCGCCTTCACGCCGCGCGACCAGAAGGCGGTAAAGGCGGCCGCGACGACGATGCGCCCGAATCCGAAGTTCGACACCGAAAAGGCAATCCAGGAGGTCGGGGTCGGCGAGGCCGTGGTCTCCTTCCTCGATGAAAAGGGCCGCCCCGGAATGGTCGAGCGCGTCTACATATTGCCGCCGGGGAGCCGCATCGGCCCGATAACCCCGGAGGAACGCAGCGCCGTCATAGCCGCGTCGCCCGTCGCCGGTGTCTATGAAAAGATGATCGACCGTGAGTCGGCCTACGAAAAATTGAAAGGCCGCGCCGCGACGTCCACGGCAGCGCCGTCCGCTGCCGGCCGGTAGCGACGGCGGTGGTACAATCATGGGCTCGATCAAGGACTCGCTCGGCGGCCTTATGACCGGCAGCGGCCGCAAGGACAGCATGATCGAGGCCATGGCGAAGAGCGCCGCGCGCACGATGGGCTCTACCGTCGGGCGCGAAATCATCCGCGGCGTACTCGGTTCGCTGATGGGCAAGCGGCGCTGACGCCAACGCGTCACCGTTCCGACGCTGGGCGTAACCCCGAGGTTTGTCTCGCCGCCGTATTCCCCGCTCCAAATGCGTTGTTTTTCTGCCGCCTGTCGGCTCGAGGGCCGAAATCGGCGTGCATCTTTTTTTAACCTATTGATTTGTATACGTTTCGAGGAATGACGCTGCGCCGTCAGGGTCCGGTTCTTGCTATGCCACGTGCATACAGGCACTAGTCCGCACCCAATGACGATGGCATAATGTCGGGATACGCCTACTGCCTGCGGCCCATTCGAACGGAGCTTTCTGACAATGCTGAACCGAATCCACCGACTCATTTCATTGGCGGCTATTGCCGCGTTGGCGTGCGCCCTTCCGGTTGCCGCGCATCACGTCGGCGACGACCCGACGCTGGCTGTCAGCGGCGTTGCGGGTGCAGAAACCACTGTGAGCGGCATCATTGAAGAGCTGGTGGTCATCGACAAGGTCAACGCCACAACGCAACGCTATCCCATCCTGCGCCAAGGCGACGGCAGCCGTGTTCCATTGCGGGGCGAGGCGGTCCAAACGCTCAAGACGGGATCGCAGGTCAACGTCCTCGGCAGTCGTACCGGTACGTCCTTCACCGTCGATCACGTTGTATCGATCGCCGTCGCGCCCAAGTCCGCGCAGGTCGCGGCAGGCCTCCACCGCGCAAGTCGACGGCCGCTTCACGGTCGCCCACCACGACAATTTCGAAACCGGATCCAGTCAGTTTCTGTACCAGGTTTTCGATACCCGCGGCGGCGCGACGGAAATCGCGATGCCATTCCTCCCGAGCAGCCTCGCCACCGGAATGGAAGTCAACGTCGAGGGCACGATCGCGGAGGACGGCCTTAGCGTCGTCCCCGATCAGATCGTGATCCAGGCCATTCCGCCGCCACTGCCGATGCGTCGGCGACCACCAATTACCTCGTCCTTCCCATCAAATTTCCGACCAACGCCGCCGCACCCTGGGTCTACAACGCTGATCCGTTCACGCCGGCGGCGCTCAACACTGCAGTGTTCGGCAACCTGCCGACCAAGAGCGTCAAGGAGTACTACAAGGAAGTGCTCCTACGGACAGCAACTGTTGTCCGGCGTGGTCGCCGACAACGGCGCCGGCGGCTTCCTGCTGGCCAAAGTCGCGAAGCCCGCCACGTGCGACATCAACGCCATCGCCAAGCGCCGCGGAAGCTGCAGCGACGGCGCGCGGCTACAACGTCGCCAGCTATACCGGGATTCTCTATGTCTTCAACAATGTTTCCGGATGCGGCTGGTCGGGCCTGGCGTATGTCGGCTGGGCGCGCGCGTATTCGAACAACTCGACCAATCTGCTGGTAATTGCCCACGAGCTCGGCCACAACTTCGGCCTGCTGCACGCAGGCAGCCTGCGTTGCACCGGCACGCCGATCGGCTGCGGCGCCACGGGTGCCGTCGCGGAATACGGCGACCCGTTCAGCACGATGGGCAACGGCAACGCCGGACATTTCAACGCCGCGCAAAAGGACATCCTGGGCTGGTTCGCGCCGAGCCAGGTCAAGACGCACGCCGGCGGCACCGCCACCTATACGCTGTCGCCCATCGAAACGGCGGGACTTCCGGCCTACGCGGTCCGGATTCCCACGTCCAACGCCAACCGCACCTATTGGCTGGAATACCGGCAGCCGGTGGGGACGTTCGATACGTTCATCACGGGTGCGAACTATCCCAACAATGGCGTGCAGGTCCGGATCGAATATCCGTTCGAGAAGGCCTCGGGCAGCGACGATACCGAGATCCTCGACATGACGCCGGCGACGGGATCGTTCGGCGACGCCGCGCTGCTCGTCGGCGCCGCACCCTTCGTCGATCCGTCCACCAATATTTCGATCAATGTAGTGTCGGCGACGCCTGGCGCCAACGGCCAGATCCTCGTGCAGGTTTCGACGTCTGCCGGCACCCCGACCACCACGACGCTCACCAGTTCCAACAATCCGTCGAACCCGGGCTCCAGCGTGACCTTCACGGCCACCGTGACGGGCGTCTCGCCGACCGGCACCGTCAACTTCACGAATGGTGGTGCCTCGATTTCCGGCTGCGCGGCAGCAACGGTCAACGGCAGCGGCAATGTGCGAACGGCGACTTGTGCCACGACAACGCTTGCCGCCGGCACGCACAGTATCGTGGCCAACTACAGTGGCGGCAGCGGCAACACCGGGTCCGCGAGCCCGTCGCTTTCTCAAGGCGTGAAGTCGATTTCCTCCACCGTCCTCGCCAGTTCCGGAACGCCGTCCGCGTTCGGTGCCAGCGTCACGTTCACGGCCTCGGTCACCGGCTTGGCACCCACCGGCACCGTCAACTTCAAGGACGGCGCGACGTCGCTCGCCGGCTGCGCCGCCGTGGCGCTCGCCGGCAGCGGCAACACCCGCACCGCCACCTGCACCACGTCCGCTCTCGCCGCCGGTACGCACGGCATGACCGCGGCCTATGGCGGCGACGCCGGCAACATCTCGTCGATCAGCAGCGTGTTGTCGCAGGTCGTCAATGCCGGCGCCGTCGCCACGTCGACAACGGTTGCGACATCGCTGACGCCGTCGAACGCCGGCGCGAGCGTCACGTTCACCGCCACCGTGACCGGCACGGCGCCGACCGGCACCGTCAACTTCAAGGATGGCGCGACGTCGATCGCTGGCTGCGCCGCCGTGGCGCTCGCCGGCAGCGGCAACGCCCGCACCGCGACCTGCGCCACCGCAGCGCTTGCCGCCGGCACCCACAGCATCACCGCCGCCTACTCCGGCAACGCCGGCAACCTCGCGTCCACCAGCGCCGCACTGTCGCAAGTGGTGAAGGCGGCGTCCTCCAGCGTTCTCGCCAGCTCCGGAACGCCGTCCGCGTTCGGTGCCAGCGTTACGTTCACGGCCTCGGTCACCGGCGTGGCACCCACCGGCACCGTCAACTTCAAGGACGGCGCAACGTCGCTTGCCGGATGTGCCGCCGTGGCGCTCGCCGGCAGCGGCAACACCCGCACCGCCACGTGCACCACGTCCGCGCTCGCCGCCGGCACGCACAGCATGACCGCGGCCTATGGCGGCAACGCCGGTAACATCGCGTCGACCAGCGGCGCGTTGTCGCAGGTCGTCAATGCCGGCGCCGTCGCCACGTCGACAACGGTTGCCACATCGCTGACGCCGTCGACCGCCGGCGTGAGCGTCACGTTCACGGCCACCGTGACCGGCACGGCGCCCACCGGCACCGTCAACTTCAAGGATGGCGCGACGTCGATCGCTGGCTGCGCCGCCGTGGCGCTCGCCGGCAGCGGCAACACCCGCACCGCGACCTGTGCCACGCCGCGCTTGCCACCGGCACCCACAGCATCACCGCCGCCTACTCCGGCAACGCCGGCAACCTCGCGTCCACCAGCGCCGCACTGTCGCAAGTGGTGAATTCCGTCAGCGGCGGCGGGCCGTCCACCAACGTGGCGCTCGCGGCCAACGGCGGCGTGGCAACCGCCTCGAGCAACTTCGTTGCGGTTGGCTACCTGTCGACCGCTGCGGCCGTCAACAATGGTGACCGCTCGGGTCTTCAGTGGAGCAACGGCGGCGCCTGGAAAGATGGCACTGGTGGCGTGTTCCCGGATTGGGTGCAGATCAACTTCAACGGCCCGAAGACGATCGACCATGTCATCGTCTATTCGATGCAGGACAACTACGGGTTCCCGGTCGATCCGCCGAGTACGCTGACGTTCACGCAATACGGAGTGACCGCCTTCCAGGTGCAAAGCTGGAACGGCGCGGCCTGGGTCACGCTGGGCAGCGTGGCGGGCAACAACCTGGTCAAGCGGCAGGTGTCCTTCACCGCCACCACCACCGACCGCATCCGCGTCAATATCACCGGAGGCGTGGGGGGTTACTCGCGCCTGACCGAGGTCGAGGCGTGGTCGGCGGTCGGCGGTTCCGCACTAGCGCCGACGACCACCACGCTGACGAGTCCCGCGAATCCGTCGGTCGTCGGGTCCAGCATCACGCTTACCGCAGCCGTCACCGGCAGCGCGCCGACGGGCAGTGTCGCCTTCACGGACAATGGCACGCCGATCGCAGGTTGCACCGCCGTGGCGCTGGCCGGCAGCGGCAACACGCTGACCGCCGCATGCACCACGGCATCCCTTTCCGCCGGCACGCACGGCATCGCGGCCAGCTACGGTGGCAACGCCGGCAACCTGGCGTCGACCAGCGCCGCACTGTCGCAGATGGTCGGTCCCGGCGGAGGCGGCGGGTCGCCCACCAACGTGGCGCTCGCGGCCAATGGCGGCGTGGCAACCGCCTCGAGCACCTTCTCCGGGGTTGGCTACGGGTTGACCGTTACCGCTGTCAACAACGGCGACCGTGCCGGTCTCAACTGGAACACTGGCGGCGCCTGGAAAGATGGCACCAGCGCCGCGTTCCCGGACTGGGTGCAGATCAACTTCAATGGCGCGAAGACGATCGACCATGTCATCGTCTATTCGATGCAGGACAACTACCTGAGCCCGGTCGATCCGTCGAGTACGCTGACGTTCACTCAATACGGAGTGACCGCCTTCCAGGTGCAAAGCTGGAACGGCGCGGCCTGGGTGACGCTGGGCAGCGTGGCCGGCAACAACCTGGTCAAGCGGCAGGTGTCCTTCACCGCCACCACCACCGACCGTATCCGCGTCAATATCACCGGAGGCGTGGGTGGGTACTCGCGCCTGACCGAGGTCGAGGCCTGGGGCAACTGACGCACTGCGTCGCGCAGGAGTAAGCTCCCCGGATTTGGGGATTGCGGTTGCGCGGTCGTAGGACCGCGCCGCGTTGCGCGAGGTCGCGCCACGCAACTGCCGTTCATCTTCGCAAATGTCTTGATTGACAGATGAGCGCGCCGGTCTTTCATCCCGAACTACCCGAGGCATCAGAGCCGATCGACGTCAGCTTCGAATCGGACGCGCTGTCCGTGCTCGAACGCAACTTCGCCCTGCTTGGCGACGCGTTTCGCATCTACGCCCCCATCCTGCAACGCCACCTCTGGGTGCTGACGCATCCGGATCACGTGCGCCATGTCCTCGTTGACCGCAGCGCCAATTTCACGAAGGGCATCGGCATCGATCGCGTGGCCATCCTGCTCGGCAACGGCCTCATGACGAACGAAGGCGAAGCGTGGCGCGCGCAACGCCGGATGGTGCAGCCTTCGTTCCATCGCACGGTCATCGCGACCTGGATGCCGCACCTGCACGCCGCGAATTCGGCGCTGGCGAAAAAATGGGCCATTGCAGCCGCGGCCGGCACCTCGGTCAATGTCACGCAGGACATGAGCGAGGTCACGCTCGACGTCGTGCTGAAGGCGCTCTTCGGCGACGATCTCGCGCGCCTCACCCAAGGTCCCGGCGGCAATCCCTTCGCGTTGCTGACCGACGATACGGAACGCAACCTGGCCTTTGCGTACAAGTTCCGGCAGCTGGGCGCCACCATCCTGGACGATGTGCAGCGACGCCGCCGCGACGGCGTGCGGCACGACGACATCGTCTCGCACCTCATCGATGCGCGCGATCGGCTGACGGCCGAGCCGATGAACGATCGCCAGCTGATCGACGAAATCCTCACGCTGATCGTCGCCGGCCATGAGACCACCGCCAGTTCCCTCAACTGGTTCTGGTACCTGCTGAGCCAGGCGCCGGACGCGGCGGCGGCGCTGCACGCCGAGGTCGATGCCGCCGATGCCGACGTGCCTTCCTACGGGGGCCTCGCCGACCTGCCCATTCACGCGCCGGGCCATCGACGAGACGCTGCGGCTGTATCCGCCAGGATGGCTGCTGACGCGCCGGACCATCGCCGCGGGCACGATCGGCGACCTGAAGCTTCCGGCCAAGGCGGACATCCTTATTTCGCCCTATCTGGTGCAGCGGCATCCGGACTTCTGGCCCGATCCTGACCGCTTCGATCCGGAGCGCTTCGTTCCGGCCAGCACCGAACGCCGCAATCGCTTCGCCTACCTGCCCTTCGGGCTCGGTCCGCGCGCTTGCATAGGCGAGCATCTTGCGCTGGTGGAAATGCACACCCACGTCGCCACGCTGGCGCGACGCTTCGAACTGGAACTTGTTCCGGGCCAGAAAATCGAACGGGAACCGCAGGTGAACCTGCGCATGCGCCATCCATTGCGTATGATTCCACGTGTCCGCTAGCGTACCCATCACCCGTCATGACCGAACTGCCGCTGCCCACGCTGACCCACGCCCTCGCCAAGGCTGCCGCCACGTCACACGGGGTCAACTTCATCGCCGGCGAAGCGAACGAACGGCGCGTGCCGTATTCGCGGCTGCGCGAGCGTGCGCTCGGCATCCTGGGGCACCTGCAAGCGATTGGCGCCGCGCCGGAGACTGAAACGATCATCCTGGTCGATGGTCTGGAGCCATTCGTCGACGCGTTCTGGGCGTGCATACTGGGCCGCATCGTGGCCGTGCCGCTTGCGCCCGGCAACGCGGATGAGCACAAGGCCAAGTTTTTCCGCGTGCTGGATCGCCTTCGTTCGCCCCGGCCTCGTGACGGAACGCAAGACATTCGATCGCCTGAAAGCCTACGCGCTCGGCAACGGTCTCGCCGCATCCCTTGTCCGACTCGATCGCCACGTCGTGTTCATGGACGAGATCACCGATCTCGCGCGACCCGGCCAGCATCACGTCGCCGACGCCCGACGATGTCGCGTTCGTCCAATACTCGTCGGGTTCGACGAGCGAGCCCAAGGGCGTGATTCTCACCCATCGCAACCTGATGACCAACATCGACGCGATTGCCGCGGGCATCGGTGCCACATCCGAAGACTCCAGCCTCTCGTGGATGCCGTTGACCCACGACATGGGATTGATCGGCTTTCACCTGGTGCCGGTCGCTTCGGGCGCCGAGCACTGGCTGATGCCTACCGCGCTGTTCGTGCGGCGGCCCGGATTGTGGATGGCGAAGACGAGCGAGCACCGGGTGACCGTGACCTGCTCGCCGAACTTCGGCTACATGCACTATCTCAAGTCGCACGACCCGGCCAAGATATCCGGGCTCGACCTGTCGTCCGTACGCGTCATCTTCAATGGCGCTGAGCCGATCGCGGCGGATCTCTGCCGCCAGTTCGCCGATTGCAATGGCGCCCGCGCGGCTGTCGGCAAACGTCATGTTCCCGGTGTACGGCCTCGCCGAGGCCAGCCTCGCGGTTACGTTTCCTGCAGGTGGGCGCGCCGCTGTCGACGCTGTCGCTCGCGCGTGGCTCGCTCGGGCCGGGCGAAAGAGTGCAACCGGTCGCTGCCGGCACCGACGACGCGGTCGAGTTCGTGGGCGTGGGGCGTGCGGTGCGGCATTGCGAAGTACGCATCGCCGACGAGTCCGGCGTCGCGACTCCGCCAGGGACGGTCGGCCGCATCCTGATTCGCGGCGACAACGTGAGCGCGGGCTACTACAGCGATGCGGAGGCGACCGCGGCGGCGCGCACGGCCGACGGGTTTCTCGACACCGGCGACTTGGGCACGATGTTCGGCGATGACCTGGTGGTCACCGGGCGAATCAAGGAGATCCTGTTCGTCGCCGGCCAGAACCACTTTCCGCAGGACATCGAGGTGGTCCTCGCGCAGCACGCCGGTGTCGAACCGGGCCGTGCGGCCGCCGCAGGCACTCGAGCCGTGCATGCGGCGACCGACGACGTGCTGGTCTTCCTGCTTACCAAGGACGACGACGTCGCGGCATTCGCAACTCAGGCGCGCAAGGTGAAACGCGTCGTCAACGAGCGCACCGGGATTCCCGTCGCCGCGGTCATTCCCGTCCGCCAGTTTCCCAAGACTACCAGCGGCAAGGTCCAGCGCTTTGCGCTTGCGCGCGACTATGAGACCGGACGCTTCGATGAATTCCTGGCCAGGCTCAAGGCGCATGAAGGCGCGCACCAGGAGGGACACGGCATCGCAGGCAACAGCCTGGAAGAATCGCTGCTGGCGATCTGTCAGGCGGCGATGCCCACGCGCAAACTGACTCCGGACGACAACCTGTTCGAACTGGGGACCGGCTCACTGACGCTGGCGCAGATCTACGAGAAGATCGAGGCCAGGTATCCGGGTCGCCTCGAGGTGACGGATTTCTTCGAGTATCCGACCGTGCGCGCGATGGCCGGCTACCTCTCGGCCAAGCTCGACGCTGCGCGTTGACGCGAAGTCGTGCAACGCGTCG
The DNA here is from genome assembly GCA_963742145.1 of uncultured beta proteobacterium. GTDB lineage: Bacteria > Pseudomonadota > Gammaproteobacteria > Burkholderiales > Casimicrobiaceae > VBCG01. The sequence continues at coordinate 488,227 of CAVUKS010000002.1, read as the reverse complement.
TCATTCGCCCGGCAGCCTGGGGTACTTCCATTTCTTCTGCAGCCAAAGCCAGTCCGAGGGACTGGCCAGGATCTCCTCCTCGAGCCGGCGCGCGTAGCGCTCGGAAATGAGCACGTCCGTACCCTCTTCGTAGGGCGGCTCGGCCAGAACGAATAGACGCACGGAGTACTGTCCGCGGCCGATTCTGCGCATGGCCGCGTAGAGCACCGGCGCCTGCATGAAGTTCGCGATCCTCCCCGCGCCCAGGAAGAACGCTGTGTCCTGGTTGAGGAAGCGCGTCCAGTGCTTGGTTTCCTTCTTCTTCGGGGTCTGGTCGGCGACCAGCGCGTAGGCGCGCGGCTCGCCCGACCATTTCATGATCTCGAAGATGAAATCCTCGCGCGGGATGACGCGGCCGCCGAACCGTGCGCGGGCATCGCGCACGTATTCGTCCACGGACCGCAATCCCTGATGTCGGTAGACGACGTCGATCGGAATGCCGAAATGCGCCCCCGCGCCGAGGAACAGCCACTCCCAGTTGCAGACATGCGCGGACAAAAGCAGCACGGTCTTGCCGGCATCCGCGTAATGGCGGACCAGCTCCGGATTCTCCATCACCACGCGCCGTCGGAATTCCTCCGCAGACGCGCCGTACCCCCACAACGCTTCGATGAGGCCGTCGCCCAGGTTGCGGTACATCTTGCGGACGATTGCGAATCGCTCCGCCGCGCTCTTATCGGGAAACGCGCGCGCTACGTCTTCCAGCACGCGCTTGCGCCGCCAGCGCAGGATGCGGAACGCGATGAAATACATGATCCAGCCCCATGGATAAACCAAAGGCAACGGGAAATACGTCACGGCCTTGAGCAGGAATTTCATGCGGGTTGCTTAAGGCTCGATGTGCGGTGGTCAGGCATACAGGGGTTTCGCGTACTTCCACTTGCGTTCGATCCATAACCAGTCCGCGGGGCTTTCGCGGATTTCGTGTTCGAGCGCGCGGGCATAGCGCTCGATGATCTCGGCGCCCGTCGCGTGGTCCGCGTCGCGTTCCGGACGCGGCAAATAGGGCGGCCCCGCCAGCAGGTTGATCCGCGCCGAGTAATAGCCCTTGCGTTCGCGCCGCATCGCGACAAAGAACACCGGCGCGTCGAGAATCCTGGCGATCTTGTCTGCGCCGACATAGAACGCGGTGTCCTGGTTCAGGAAATGCGTCCAGTGCTTTTCCTCCTGCCTCTGCGGCGTCTGGTCGGCGACCAGCGCATAGGCCCGCGCCTCGCTCCTGCGTCTCATCACCTCGAACACGAAGTTGTCCGCCGGGATCGGGTTGCCTCCAAAGCGCGCGCGCCCTTCGCGCAGAAAGCGATCGAAGGCGGCGACCTTCTGGGGCTTGTATACGGCGTCGATCGGGATCCCGAGTTGCACCCCCGCGGACAGCAACAGCCATTCCCAATTGCAGAAATGCGCCGCAAGCAGCACGACCGACTGTCCCTGCTCCGCGCATTTCCTGATCAGCTCGGGATTCTCGATGCGAACGCGAGCCTGCATGTCGGCCGGACTCGCTCCATAGCCATAAAGCGTTTCAACGATCAGGTCGGCAAGATTGCGGTAGGATTGCTTGAGGATGGCGGCGCGCTCGGAATCCGTCTTTTCGGGGAACGCATTGCGCAAGTTCGCCGCGGCGAGCGGCCGGCGCCAGCGGAACACGTAGTACGCGCCCCGAAACAGGGCCCGGCTCAGTTCATAGAGAACAGGCAGCGGCAATCGGGTGAGGAACTTGAGCAGGCGATGCATGGGGTGAGAGAAGTGCGGCGCAAATGCCAACGCATCGGCAAACCATGGAAGACGGCGTGAGCGTAGACGACTTCCCGTCCCCGGGCAATCTTGACGCGCCGGCTGCGAGTGGCAATGCGCTCTCGTTGCCGCCAATCCCCGGCGGAATCAGGTTGTGGTGGCTGGCCCTCGATCGAGCCGAACGTGACGTCGCGGAACTCGCGCGCACGCTCTCGAGCGAAGAAGCCGCGCGCGCTCAAAGGTTCGGAACCGAACTCCTTCGCCAGCGCTGGATTGTCGGTCGTGCGACTCTGCGCACGCTACTGGGAGAAGTTCTCGGCGTCGCGCCTTCTGCGGTCGCGTTGGTACGCGGTCGCCGCGGGCGTCCGGAGCTGCAAGAAGCGTCGCTCGACTTCAACGTGTCGCACACATGCGGCATGGCGCTCATCGGCGTCGCCTGCCGGCCGCAGCACGGAATGCGCATCGGCGTCGACGTCGAGCACTCGCTGCGGAAAGTGAATGCCGACGGGCTGTCGCGGAAGTTTCTGTCGGATCGGGAGCGTCGAGGGTTGTCGCCGTTGGCGGAGGACGCGCGCCGCCAAGGATTCCTGCGCCTGTGGACCTGCAAGGAGGCGATGAGCAAGGCAACCGGCGACGCTCTCGCCGCGCCGTTCCGCCTTCTCGATGTATCGCTCGACGGCCGCCTCGCGCTTCTGGACGGGCCACCGCCCTATCAACCGTCGGACTGGGCGCTGCATCCGGCGGTCGTGCCGGCGGGATTTCTTGCGACTGTGGCCATATGGCAACCCGTTCCTCGTCAGGATGCATGGATTTCTTGACCCGGCGCACGTTTGAGCGAACGATAGGCCTTTATGACGTTCAAGCAGGAACACAATTGAAAAACCTGGTCTGCCTCACGCTGATTTTGTTCATTGCCGGATGCATTCCGATCGGCCTCAAGAGTTCCAGCCTCCCGTACGCGTCGATGGCAGCGCCCGCCAAGTAGCGTTGCCAACGGGCATTGCCCGAGCGGCGCGCGGCGCCGGACCTATACGCGCAGTCTGCGGTCCCTTCAGAGCCTATGGCGGGGATATGACCTGTCCCTCCGCCGGGCGTCCCGCTATCACGTGATCTTTCGCCGTGCCGGGTGCCTGCACCCTTCGCCACGGGATTGATCTGATCTCCGCTGGAATTCGTTGCGCCCGTGACCTACCATGTCAGCCTTCGCCCAAACCGCGGCAAAGTCTGGAAGCATTCATGAAAGAAGTGAAGTGCGCATCTGTCTGCTGACCAATCAGGACTTGCTCGCCATCCCTTTCGCCGCCGATGACTGGCCATGCGATCCGCGACCTTTCTATCCCGAAGCCCAATGGGAAGTGGAATTCCTGAGGAAAGGCAGTTCGGTCGCGCAGGTCGAGCGCCGCATACGTGAAGGCTTCGACCTCTACTTCAATCTCTGCGATGGCGCCGCGGACCAGGACATACCCGGCATCGAAGTCGTCAGGACGCTGGAGGCGCATGGCGTCGCCTTCACGGGGGCGACGTCGGAATACTATGAGCCGTCGCGCGAAGACATGAAGCGTGCGTGCCGGGACGAAGGCATCGCCACACCGGCTTACGTGCTGGCACGGAGCGATGCCGACCTCGATCATGCTGCCCGGGTCCTGCGCTTTCCGCTCTTCGTCAAACATTACAGCAGTTATTCAAGCGTCGATCTGTCGCGGCGCTCGCGTGTCATGACGTCCGCGGGACTGCGCCAGCAAGGGCGCAAGATGATGCGCCGGCACGGAGCGGCCCTTGTGGAAGAGTTCATCGCGGGAACGGAATGCACGGTGCTCGTCGCGGAGAATCCGGACGATTCCGCGACGCCGGTAACCTACACGCCGATGCAGTACCGGTTTCCCGACGGCGAGTCGTTCAAGCACGCCGAATTGAAGTGGGTGGATTACGACAGGATGTCGGCCTTTCCGGTCGCGGATCCGATTCTCGACGCCAAGTTACGCGATGCGTCGGCCCGATTCTTCGTCGCCCTCAAAGGTGCGAGCTTCGGCCGCTGCGACTTGCGCGTGGACAGCGACGGCACACCGTACATGCTGGAAATCAATCCCAACTGTGGGGTCTACTACCGTCCGGAGGACGCCGGCAGCGCCGACCTCTGTCTGGCACGCGACCCGGCGGGCCATGTCGGCTTTACGCGCCAACTGATTCGCGCGGCATTGCAGCGACGGATCCGCTACACCTCCAACGTCACACTGAAAGCATGCCATGCCGACTGACAACTCGGAACAGATTGCCGACTGGAACGGCGCGATGGGCCGGCTATGGGCCGAACACCAGCGCGAAATCGACGCCGTCGTCGTGCCTTTCGGCGTCGCCGCGCTCGCGAAGGCCGCGCCGCAAGCGGGTGAACGTGTGATCGACGTGGGCTGCGGATGCGGCGACACGACAATCGAGATCGCCCGCATCGTGGGCGAGCGCGGCAATGTGCTCGGCGTCGATGTGTCGCAGCCGATGCTCGAAGTTGCACGCCTTCGCGCGTCGCAGGCCGGGCGCACGAACCTCGAATTCCGCGAAGCCGACGCCTCCTCCACGCCGCTGCCCGCCGGCATGGACTTGCTGTTCTCCCGCTTCGGCGTGATGTTCTTCGCCGATCCAGCGGCAGCGTTTCGCCACCTGCGCGCATCGCTGCGCGCGGGCGGTCGCTGCGTGTTCGTGTGCTGGCGTACCCCGCGCGACAACGCGTGGGCAATGGCACCTCTCGTCGCGGCGCGCGCCGCCATGGCGGTCACGCCGCCACCGGCCGATCCCAATGCGCCCGGGCCGTTCGCATTCGCGGATGAAGAGCGCGTTCGCACCTTGCTCGCCGGGGCCGGCTTTGCCGACATCGAATTCAGGCGCTTCGACCAGATGCTCGCACTGGGCGAAACGCCGCAAGATGCCACCGAATACGCAATGCGCATCGGACCGACGTCGCGCTTCGCGCGCGAGATGGGCGACGCTCACCTTCCAACCATACGCAAGGCGGTCGAGCAGGCGTTCGAGCAACTCGCCGACGCCGACGGGCGCGTGAACCTGGTTGGCTCTACGTGGATCGTGTCGGCGACCAATCCCGGCTGAGTCAGGTCACGATCGCGTGGCGCCGGGATTCCGCTGGCGTTGGGCGGGCGCGGCGGCATCGTGCACGACCGCGGGCTCTGCAGTCTCATCGACCCACGACTGGAACAGTTTGTAGGAAACGGCGAGGACCACCGGGCCGACGAAAATGCCCAGCAGCCCGAACGAAAGCAAGCCGCCTATAACGCCAGCGAAGATCAGCAGCAACGGCAAGTCGGCACCTTTCTTTATCAGGAACGGACGCAGGAAGTTGTCGAGCGTGCCCACGATTCCTGACCAGATGAGCAGCAGCGTTCCCCACATGGTGTCGCCCGTCCAGTAGGTCCAGATCACCGCCGGTATCAGGACGATCAATGGACCGACCTGCGCGAGACAGAACATCAGCATCAGCCACCGTCAACAGACCCGCGAAGGGCACGCCGGCGACCGCGAGTCCGAAGCCGCCCAAGACCGATTGCACCAGGGCGGTCACGACGACGCCCAGCGCGACGCCACGGATCGCCCCGCCGGCAAGCCTGATCACCTGCTCGCCGCGTTCGCCGGCGAGCCTGCGGCCGAAGCGGCGAACCGCGGAAGCTGCCGTTTCGCCATGGCCGTACATGACCGCGGTGAGGACGATGGTGAGCATCACCTGAATGATCAGCATGCCGACGGTTCCAGCCTCGGCCGCCAGCCATTGCAGGAACCTGACCAGGTACGGCTGCAGCTTGGCGACGAGTGCCGCCCAGCCTTCGGCCGCCGCATCACGCCACGCGCGAGGCGATCTTTGCGCCGACCACGGGGATAGTGTCGACGAAGGCGGGCGGCTGCGGAATCTTCACGTCGTGCAACGACTTCGTCCAGACGCCGACCTCGTCCTTGTATTCCGCAACCGTGCTGATCGCAACCCAGAACGGCAGCACGAAGACGAGAAGCATCGCGATCGTCATTACGATGATCGCCGGCGTGCGACGGCCACCCAGCCGGCGCTGCAGCGAAAGCATCGGCGACCACGTCGCGACGACGATCATCGTGGCCCAGATCGAGCGCGACCAGGAAGGGGCGCATGATCCAGAACGACGCGGCAATCAATCCGACGATAGACAGCACGGCCAGCGTGGTGCGGGTAACTGTCTCTCTGCATGATTGGTTCTCGAGGAAACGGAAGCGGGAATCGACCGCGAAGTCGCGCGTTCAGGTCGACGGGCAACGGCGCCGGCACTCGCCCTGCGCGCCGGTGAGTCGGAACAGGCGGATGGTACCTTGCGCCGGGTCGGTAGAGAAATCGGCGGGCGTGCCCTTGACGACTCATCGAGTGAGCGCGCAGAATTTTCGCGCGGCGAACCGACCCTTCGTCGCCGCTGCTTCCAAACTCCAAGGAGGCGCCATGAAGCTCCGCCCGATTCTCCTTTCATTATTTGCAGTCCTCGCCATGTGCGGCCCCGCCCGCGCGCACGATGCGGATTCCCAGTCCGGTACCCTTGGGAAGGTCTCGTTCGCGACGAGTTGCGATCCGAAAGTGCAAGCGGCCTTCGAGCGCGCGGTGGCCATGCTGCATTCGTTCTGGTACTCCGCCGGCGAGAAGGCTTTCCAGGACGTTCTCAAGGACGATCCCCAATGCGCGATCGCCACGTGGGGGATCGCGTCGCTCCTCATGTCGAACCCGCTGGCCGGACAGGGCGCGTCGGCGAAGGGCGCAGAGCAGGCGCAGGCGGCGATCGACCAGGGCCGCCGCATCGGCGCGAAAACGCAACGCGAGCGCGACTACATCGAGGCTGTGGCGGCCTATTATCAGGACTTTGCAACGCGGCCCGAGAAGGAGCGGCAGATCGCACGCGCCAACGCCTACGAGGCGCTGGCCAAGCGCTACCCCGCCGACGACGAGGCACAGATCTTCTCCGCTTTGTACATCGCCGGGACGCAGACGCAAAGTGACCAGACCTACGCGGCCTACCTGAAAGCGGCCGCGATCCTCGAACCCGAATTCAAGAAATATCCCGACCACCCCGGCGTAGCGCATTACCTCATCCACAGCTACGACGCGCCGCCCATTGCCGACAAGGGGGTCGTCGCCGCGCGCCTGTATGCAGGCATTGCCCCCGACGCGCCGCACGCGCTGCACATGCCTTCGCACATCTTCACGCGCGTGGGCGCATGGCAGGAGTCCGCCGCCACGAACCTGCGTTCGCGCGAAGTCGCCAGGGCGGGGAATGAGCCAGACGAGGCTTACCACGCCAGCGATTACATGGTGTACGCGTACCTGCAACTCGCGCGCGACGCGGATGCCCGTGCCAGCATCGGCGAAGCGATGAAGGTGAGCGGCATCAGCCCGCGCTTCGTCGCACCCTATGCCATCGCCGCCATGCCGGCGCGCTACGCCTTCGAACGCGGCGCGTGGGCCGAAGCGGCCAAGCTGCAGCCGTCCGGGAGCACCTATCCGTTTGTCGAATCGATCACGTACTTCGCCCGCAGTGTGGGCGCGGCGCGCAGCGGCGACCTCGCCGCAGCGCGCAAGGATGCCGAGCAGCTCGAAGCGTTGCACAAGGCACTGCTGGCGGCGAAGAATACGTACTGGGCGACCGAGGTCGAGGTGCAGCGCCTTGCCGCCGCGGGATGGATCGCGTTGGGCGAAGGCAAATCGGATGAGGCGCTCAAGTTCATGCGCGCGGCGGCCGACCTCGAGGACCGCAACGAAAAGCACATCGTCACGCCCGGACGCATCGTTCCCGCGCGGGAAATGCTCGGCGAGATGCTTCTGGAGGTCAAGCAACCCGAGGCCGCATTGCTCGAGTTCGAGGCGTCGCAGCGCCGCGAACCCAATCGCTTCCGCAACTACCTGGGTTCGGCACGCGCCGCCGAGATGGCGGGCGACCGCGCGAAGGCCACAACCTACTATCGGAAGCTCGTGACGCTCGCAAAGGACGGCGATGCCACGCGGCCTGAACTCGCGAATGCAAAGAGGCTCGCGCAGCTTTGAATCGCCTTGCCGGCTGCGTTAGCGCGTTTCTGCTGTGCGCGGTGGTCGCGGTGGTCGCGGCTTTCGCAACCATCGCCGCAGCCGACCCGACCGAAGCCGATCCCGATCTCGCCAGTCGCGACGACGACTATGCGGCGGGCAAGCAGGCGGTCGAGAAAAAGGACTGGACCGAAGCGGCGCGCCGATTCAAGCGCGCGGAAATGCGCCACCCCGAGAATGCCGACCTGCAGAACATCCTCGGGTTCTCCTACCGGAACATGAAGCAATACGACCTCGCGTTCCAGCACTATCGGAATGCGCTCGCGCTCGACCCTCGCCATCGCGGCGCGCATGAGTACATCGGCGAAACGTATCTTCTTACCGGAGACATGGCGGGCGCACGCAAGCACCTCGCCGCGCTACGAGAGATTTGCCTGTTGCCCTGCGAAGAGTTGACGGACCTCGAGCGCGCGATTGCCGAGTACACGCGGGAGGTCACAGCAACCGTCGCGATAGGACGTTGATGTGGCCTCCCACGGATTGGAATCCCTCGACCGCCATGTCCGCACAACGGCGCCAGCTCGAAGCTGCCATCAACGGACTCGAATCCCAGCGGAACGCCCTCGGAGATTCGCTCGTGGATGCGGCGCTGGCCCCCTTGCGCGCCCAACTCGCGGCGCTGGCGGGATCGATCGCCGTCGAACCCCGCGGCCAGTCGCTTCGGCAAACGACCATCCTGTTTCTCGATGTCGTGAGTTCCACCGAGCTCAGCCAACGCTTCGATCCCGAAGACATTTACGCAGTGATGGACGGTGCGCTGGCGCGCTTCAAGGCGGTGATCGAAGCTCATCAGGGCCGGGTGCTGCGGTTCATGGGCGACGGGCTGCTTGCTGCTTTCGGCGCAGACGGCGCGCGCGAAGATGATCCGGAACGCGCGGTTCGTGCGGGCCTCGCACTCCTGGACGCCACCAAATTGCACGCCGTCGAGGTGCTGAACCGGCATCGGTTTCGCGGGTTCGACGCGCGGGTGGGCATCCACACCGGCACTGCATTGTTTGGCGATGGCGTAGAAGCCGGCAACACGGCCATGGGCATGACCGTCAACATAGCCGCGCGAATGGAGCAGACCGCGCCGGCCGGCTGTCTGCGCATCAGCCACGACACCTGGCGCCAGGTGCGTGGCCTGTTCGACGTCCAGGCGCAGCCGCCGCTGCTGATCAAGGGCCGTGACGAGCCAATCCTCACGTACCTCGTCAGCGGTGCGAAGCCCAGGGCTTTTCGCGGCACCCGGCGCGGAATCGACGGTGTCGAGACGCGGCTGGTCGGCCGCGACGTCGAACTCGGCCAGCTCACCGGTATGTTCGAGGACGTCGTGGCGACCCGCTCGCTGGCCTGCATCACGCTGGTTGGCGACGCAGGCATGGGCAAGAGCCGCCTGGTGACGGAGTTCGAGCAATGCATCGAGCTGCGTCGGGAAAGAGTCTGGCTGTTCCGCGGCCGCGCCCAGCCGCAGGGCCTGCACCAGCCCTACGGCGTGTTGCGCGACCTGTTGTGCTGGCGCTTCGAGATTCAGGACAGCGACTCGTTGCAACAGGCGCAGGACAAGCTCGCCGACGGTTTGGGCCGGGTGCTGGGCAACGACTCCGACGAGTCCACGGCGCTGCTCGGCCAGTTGATCGGCCTCGATTACAGCACCAGCCGGTACGTCGCCGGCATCATCGGCGACGGCAAGCAGCTGCGGCAGCGCGCCTTTCGCGTCGCGGAGCAGTACTTCGCCAGGCTGGCCGCTGGCTCCGGAGAGCCGGTATTGCTGCTACTCGAAGACCTGCACTGGGCCGACGAGGGCTCGCTCGACTTCATCCAGCAACTCGCAGAAGCGTGCGTCCAAGTGCCTATGCTGATCCTGTGCACGACGCGTCCGACGTTGTTCGAGCGCCAGACGCCCTGGAACGTGGCGCTGGCCGCACACCGGCGCATCGACATCGGCGCACTGCCATTGGAACGCAGTCGCGAACTCGCCGATGCGCTGCTGCGCCGTGTGGCCGACGCGCCCGCCGCGTTGCGCGACCTGCTGACTCGGGGAGCAGAGGGCAACCCCTTCTACATGGAAGAATTGACGCAGATGTTGATCGACGATGGCGCCATCCGCATCGATGGCGACCAGTGGGCCGTCGCGGACGAACGGCTGCGCAACCTGCACGTACCCACTACGCTCGCCGGCGTGCTCCAGGCGCGCATCGACGGTCTGCCTCCGCCGGAAAAGCGCGCTCTGCAACAAGCCAGCGTGATCGGTCATGTGTTCTGGGACCAGGCGCTCGAGCAACTGCAGTCGGACGCGCCGCTGTCACTGCCGGCGCTGGGCCGTCGCGAGCTCGCGCTGGGTCGCGACACCAGCGCCTTCGATGGCACGCACGAATACGTGTTCAAGCATCACCTGCTTCATCAGGTCACCTATGAAAGCGTGCTGAAGCGCCACAAGAAGGAACAGCATCGTCAGATCGCGCTATGGCTTGAGGAGCGCTGCGCAGGTCGCAGCGGCGAATACCTGGGCCTGATAGCCGAACACTTCGAGCGCGCGGGTCAGGATGAGCGCGCGGCACAATACTGGGCGCGTGCGGCGGACGACGCGTTTCAGCGGCACGCCGACGAAGCCGCGATGGCGCACACCCAGAAGGTCTTGGAACTCGACTCAGCCGGATGCGACCTGCGGCGCCGCTTTGCGGTCATGCAAGTGCGGCAGGCGGTCTTTTCGCATCGTTCGGAGCGCCAGGCGCAGGCAGAAGCGCTGGATGAAGTGGAACGTCTCGCCGACGCGTTGGGTGACGATCGGTTGCGTTCGCAGGCGGCAACCAGCCGCGCCCGCTGGCACGCCGGCGCGTGTGACTGGCCCGAGGCGCTGGCAGCAGCGCAGCGCGCTCTGGCCGCAGCGGGGCCGGGCGAGTCCATCGAGGCGGCAAACGCCCACGGCGCGGCTTCAGACGCGCTCTACCGGATGGATCGTTGTGACGCCGCGCGCGAGCATGCGGAGACCGGTCTTCTGCTGGCACGCGCGGTAGGCGACAAGGTGGCGCAAAGCGAACACCTCAACAATCTGGGCAACCTGGCCATGGTCAGCAAGTCCCTTGTGGAGGCGGGTCGTTGGTACCAAGCGGCAGCAGCGCTGAAGCTGGAAATCGGGGACCGCTTCCATGCCGCCACCGTGGTGGGCAATCTGAGTATCCTCGCGGTCCAACTCGGCGACCTGGATCGTGCGCGCGAGTGGCAATCGCAAAGCCTGATGCTGGCGCGCGAGACAGGCAATCGCGCCGTCCAGGCATCAATGCACCATTCGATGGCTGAATTGCTTACAGCGCAAGGCGAGCCCGCCGCAGCGCTCGAGTCGGCACAGGAAGGACTGCGCATCATGCGCGAGATTGGCGACCGTCGCCAGGAAGCGGAAACGCTGACCACTTGCGGTGACGCCGCGCTGGCGCAACAACGATGGGAGGAGGCGGCGCGACATTTCAAGGCCGCACGCGACTTGTTCAGCGAGATCGAGATGCCGTACTGGGCGCAGATGCCAGCGGCCGGCCTCGCGTCCGCGCTGTTGGCAGGCGGCGACATGGCGGGGGCGCTGCACGAAGTCGATCTAATCATCGCGCGGCTCGATGCGGGCGTCGGGGCCGCCGACAAATGCGGCGTGCTGTTTGACTGTCATCGCGTTCTGGAGGCGGCTGGCGACCGTCGCGCCGACGCTATGCTCGCCGCCGGGCATGCCGAGATGCAACGCACGCTGGCCGGGATCGAAGACCCCAGGCAGCGCGAAGCGTTCCTCTCGCGCGCGCTACATCAGCAATTGCTCGCAGCGTGGGCGAAATCCGGAGGCGCCCGGGCGGCGGGAAATCCGCCGCAGAGCTCGTGAGGCGTGGACGGTCGGTGGTGCTACAGTACCGTATATCCATGCGGTATATCCCGATGCGCTTTTCCGTCCGTCCCCTTCGCCATCGCGGCCGCATCCTGCCGTGGCGCGAGGTCATGAAGCGGCCCGCGCTGATAGGCGACTTGCGCATCGAGGAGTGCCGGGACGAGGAGTTGAAACGCGCGTTGCGCACCGCGCTGCTTTGGGATGAGCGCAGCGTGCTCCCCTCCGCCGAACGCCCCAGGCTTCTGGACGTGCATATCATCGGCATGAGCCCGCAGGCCTTCACGCTGTCGGGCTTCGAGCGAATCGACGGCGCCGAATACATGCAGTCGTGGATCGTCGCGCTTTGCGAATGACGACGCTCCGCGCAAGACCGACAGTCAAAAGAAAGCGACCGCTCGCTGGCGGCCGCTTGTGTCGTCAACGGACCGACAATCCCCGTTCACGAACCTGGCCCCGCTCAACGGGACTCTATCGAATTCGCTACTAAGACGGCATCAACGACGAGCCCATCGTCGCCGGTTCCCTTCGCGCATTCTGTCGGCGGAGCGTCGATATCGTCGTCAGTGAATTCCTGCGTCTCGTCCGAGGCGATGCAGGCTGCGCTACACGAATGAGTGTCGGTCCTTGGCAAAATCAATCCCGCGTCCTACGTCAACGCGCGCGCGAATAGCAGAGGATTCGATTTGTCCCGCACAGAAATCCTGGCCCGTGCGATCGGGCAACAGGCAGCTGTGCCGAGACCTCTTATCCACCCTTCAAGGAACAGACATGGCCAATATACCTCCGACACTTCAAAAGCGTCCGAACGCGAAAGATCCGAATATCGGTGACCTCAATCTCGACCCCATCACCGGCGAACCCGGTTCTCATCCCGTAGGCACGGGCGTCGGCGCGACCGGTGGCGCATTGGCGGGCGCGGCAATCGGCGCCGCCGCGGGTCCAGTCGGCGCTGCTGCTGGCGCCATCGTCGGTGCCGTAGCCGGCGGATTGGCTGGCCATGCGGCGGGCGAAGCGGTCAATCCAACCGCCGGCGGCGAACCGGAACAGCATCCCATCGGAAGTGGCGTGGGCGCGACTGGTGGCGCGCTGACCGGCGCCGCGATCGGCGCTGCGGCCGGACCCGTCGGCATGGCAGCGGGCGCAGCCATTGGAGGTGCAGCCGGCGGTCTCGCGGGTAAAGGTGCCGCGGAGGTTGCCAACCCTGACTACGCAGACCGCCGCGAGGACCATAACCTCGCGAAAGGCACGGGCGCGGGCGCTGGTGCGCTCGCGGGTTCCGCCGCAGGTGCAGTGGCAGGCCCCGCCGGCATGGTCGCTGGAGCCGCCATCGGCGCAGTGGCCGGTGGTCTTGCCGGTAAGGGCGCTGGCGAAGTTGCCAATCCAAAAGCCGGTGACGAACTCGGCGAGCACCACCTTGGGACGGGAGTCGGCGCAGGAAGTGGCGCGGCGGCCGGTGCAGCGGTAGGTGCAGTTGGTGGCCCCGTGGGCATGATCGCGGGTGCTGCGGTAGGTGCGGTGGCGGGCGGCGCGGCGGGAAAGGGTCTGGCCGGCGCAGTCAATCCAGCAGCCGAAGATGCGTACTGGCGCGGATCGTATGTGAATGCCCCCTATTACACGATGGGTCGCACATACGACGACTATCAACCTGCGTATCGGCTAGGGTATGACGGCTACTCACGGCTTGGCGGTCGATTCGAGCAAGTCGAGGATCGGCTCGCCAATGATTGGGACACCGTCAAGGGACAGTCGCGGTTGACCTGGAATGAGGCGAAGCTCGCAACTCGTGCCGCCTGGGACCGCGTCGAGCGCGCGATACCTGGAGATCTCGATCGCGACGGCAAATAACAACTATCGGTAGCGACAGCAACTCGTGGCGCGGCGTCCCTCACAGGACACCGCGCCATTTTTTATCAGGGCATTCTCAAATGGGATGTACGGCAAAGCTCGTACTACGAAGCTGTACCCTTAAAGCGAGTTGGTCGAGAACGTGTCGCAGTCCTTGGGATTTCCCGACTCGACGCCACGCTTGAACCAGCGCACCCTTTGCTCCGATGACCCGTGGGTGAAGGCCTCCGGAACTACACGTCCCTGCGTTTGCTTCTGCAGACGATCATCTCCGATTGCCATCGCGGCGTTCAATGCCTCGGCGATATCGCCGGAATCCAGCTGGTTCATGGCGCCGGCGTGGAAGCCCCAGACACCTGCGTAGCAGTCAGCCTGCAATTCCATGCGTACAGAGGTGCGGTTGGCTTCGGCACGTGAAACGGAGTGAACCTCCTCGAATTTCCCGGTGAGATTCTGCACGTGGTGACCCACCTCGTGGGCGATGACATAGGCCTGCGCGAAGTCGCCTGGGGAACGAAAACGCGTCTGAAGCTCACGGAAGAATGCCAGGTCGATGTAGAGTTTTTGGTCGCCCTCGCAGTAGAACGGGCCCATTGCCGATTGCGCTATACCGCATGCCGAGCGTACTTGCCCGTCATAGAGCACAAGCGTCGGAGGACGATACTGGGCATTGGATTGCTGGAATATTCCACCCCACACCTTCTCCGTGCTGCCGAGCACCTTGGAGACGAATCGTCCCGCCTCATCCGCAGGCACCCCTTTCGGCGCCGTGCGCGTTTCCGCCTGAGGGCTGGTCTGCTCGACGGCGTTGATGACGGTTCCGGGGTCGAATCCGAGGAAATAGGCGATCAAGGCAATGACCACGCCACCGACACCCAATCCGCCCGCTGCCATTCCCATGCCGCGACGGTCCTCGACATTGGTACTGCCTTGCTGGTCGCCTAGCTGCATCCTTGTCTCCGATCAATGTGCGTGGTGATGCCCGCCACGATGCAAACGTGTGCGCGGCATCACCACGGTTCGCGGTCAGGCAACCGTCAGGTCGTCGTCGGGCCGCGGCGCACCATGTGATAGATCGCGAGCAGCACAACTGCGCCAACAATCGAGCCAATGAACCCTGCCGGTTCGCCGGCGCGATACAGTCCAAGCGCTTGGCCGCCGTATGTCGCAATGAGAGATCCCACGATACCGATCGCTGCCGTGATGAAAAACCCGGCGGGGTCGCGTCCCGGCGTCAACATCTTGGCCAATAGTCCAACGACGAATCCGATTAGAATCATCCAGACGATATCCATGGCTTTCGCTCCTGATCATTGGTAGAGAGGTGTACCCAGTTTCATTCCCGAGGAATCGACCATCGGGACGTGGAAAGCCTAGCCGCCACGGAAATGACGGGAAAGACCTGACCCCCGCTTTCACGTGTAGGAGGACGCGCCAATTGGCAAAGCGCGTCGCGCGGCGCATCCCGACATGCGGCAACTGCAGGGAGTCATCGCGACAGCGGATCACGGCGCCTTGTAGAAGCTTGTCCTACACGGGTTTCAGTGCGCGAGACTGCTTGGCTCATCGCAGCAATGTTATGTTTGCCGAGGTTGTTCAGCATAGGGCTCGAGCGGATAAGAGATGCCGCGCGAGCTTGCCGACGCTGGCTTAAATTGCGCCGACCCGCTTCCAGATAACGATTGGTTTGAGGAGACATACGATGCAACACCAGCTCAAGGATGTCATGAGTCGCGACGTCAAGGTCATCAGCCCGGAAATGACCATCAGGGAGGCAGCGCAAACGATGTGTGACGGCGACTTCGGGATGATGCCGGTCGGCGAAAACGACCGCATGATCGGCGCACTCTCCGACCGCGACATCGCCATCCGCGCGGTGGCCGAAGGCAAGGGCCCCACGACGAAAGTCCGTGAAATCATGTCGACCGGAGTTTGCTGGGCCTACGAGGACGATACCGTCGAGGATGCGGCCAAGCTGATGAGCGAACATCAGATCCGGCGGCTTCCCGTCGTGGACCGAAACAAACGACTGGTGGGCATTGTCGCGCTTGGAGATTTCGCGGTCGACCACTCGGAGATCAAGCCAGCGGCCGAAGCGCTTGCCGGAATCTCGGAGCCGTCGCAGCCGCGAGATTGACCGCACGACGATTCATGCTGCGTTGATTTCCTGCACCCCGCACTGATCAGCGCAGCATGCCGACTCGCGTCGAAAGCAGGTCGCGCCTGTGGACCATCATAATCACGGCCGTGGTTACGCTGGTATGCGTGCTCGTTGTCCTCAACCTGATGACGGGCGAGAAAAAGGTCAAACGGCAGATCGGGCACCTCTACTCGATCCACGACCCGCAGTTCCGCCGCACGCTGAGCGTTATGCTTGGTCCGGTCATCCTTCCAGGCAACAGCTTCGAGGTCTACGTCAACGGCGACGAGATATTTCCGCCGATGCTGGCGGCTATCGCGGGTGCGCGGCGAAGCATCTCGTTCGAGACCTATATCTACTGGTCAGGGCAGATCGGAAAGGACTTTGCCGAAGCCTTGGCCGAACGCGCGCGCGCGGGCGTAAAGGTGCGCGTCCTGCTCGACTGGCTGGGCAGCAGCAAGATGGACAAGACGTACCTCGCGACGATGGAACAGGCCGGCGTGGAGATCCGCAAGTTTCACGAACCTCGCTGGTACAACCTCAACAAACTCAACAACCGCACCCACCGCAAGCTCCTCGTGATCGACGGTGTCACCGGATTTACCGGTGGCGTCGGGATTGCAGAAGAATGGACGGGCCACGCTCAGGACGCCGGCCATTGGCGCGATTCGCACTTCCGGGCCAAGGGTCCGGTCGTGGCACAGATGCAGGCGGTGTTCGCGGACAACTGGATGAAGGCGACCGGGACCGTTCTCGACGGCAACGATTACTTTCCCCAGATCCCGCCGACCGGGGGCGGCGAGGGGCAGATGTTCGCGAGTTCGCCCTCGGGTGGCAGCGAGAGCATGGAACTGATGTACTTGATGATCATCAACGCCGCCGTGCGGAGTATCGACCTGTCGGCGGCGTATTTCGTGCCGGATGAGCTTTCGCGCGACGCCATCCTTGCCGCGTTGAAGCGCGGTGTGCGCGTGCGCATCATCACTCCCGGCCCCCATACCGATGCCGAGACCGTGCGCCGCGCCTCACGCGCCTTGTGGGGCGACCTGCTTGCCGCGGGTGCGGAGGTGTACGAGTATCAACCGACGATGTTCCACGCCAAGGTCCTCGTCGCCGACGATTTGCTCGTTTCGGTCGGATCGACCAATTTCGACGACCGGTCGTTCCGCCTGAACGACGAGGCAAGTCTCAACATTATCGACGAGCAGTTTGCGCGCAAGCAGGTGCAGATCTTCGAACGGGACCTGCGCGTCTCCAAGCGCATGACCTTCGAGCAATGGCAGTCGCGGCCCCTGGCCGAGAAAGCGTGGGAGCACGCGGCCGCTTTGCTGTCGCCTCAGTTGTAAGCACTCGACGTCAGCCACCCCAATGCGGTTGCTCGCGGTACGGGTAATCGCGCGAGATCCTGCGCCCCGAGGAGATGCGATTATCCAATGGCGCCGGGAGTTGAGGATATTCACCAGGCCCGAAGGTGAGGCACTCTCCCGCGAACTGTGCATCGCTGCAAAACATCCAATATCCGCGCTCCACCCGCAACGAGGATGCGCGATCGTTGAACCGAGTTCGGTCCAGGTCGCGGAGCACGTTTTCCTCGATGACGTATGAACGACCGGTGAAGCGCGGACCTTCGTATAGCACCGCCCTGACGCGTTCATGCCGGTCGCCGGAAACGGGACCAGCCGCTCGGGTCGGTACCGGCGAGTGCCACGGGCCGTGCGCCGAACAGGATGTTGCGGGCCGGCTGCGATGGATTTCCGCGGGACGGTCAGGGACCCGTGGCGGCACCCAGGTACGCGCGCCGTAGTGCCGGGTCGCCGAACACCGCGTCCGGCGTCCCCTCGGCAACGATCCGACCCTCTTCGAGAAGATACGCGCGATCCGCGATCTCCAGCGCCGCGGCCACGTTCTGCTCGACGAGCAGCACCGATGTCCCGCTCGCGCGTACATCGCGGACGGCGCCGAACATCGCCTGCACAATCAACGGCGATAGGCCGAGCGACGGCTCGTCGAGCAGCAGCACCCGCGGCTGCGCCATCAGCGCGCGGCCGATCGCGACCATCTGCTGCTGGCCACCTGATAAAGAGCCTGCGGGCGCGTCGAGCTTGTCACGCAGGGCCGGGAACATCGTGCACACGCGCTCGAGCGTCCGTGCGCGCGATTTGCGCGCTGCGCGCGCGTAGCTGCCAATTTCAAGGTTTTCGCGCACGCTCATGCGCGTGAACAACCGGCGCCCTTCCGGTACGATCGCGATGCCGGCGCTGCAATAGCGATGCGCGGGTAGCGCGGTCAGATCGCGCCCGTCCATCGCAATCCGTCCGGCGCTAGCGCGGTGCAGGCCGGCCACCGCGTTGATCAGCGTTGACTTGCCCGCACCGTTAGGCCCCAGGATGCAGACAACTTCGCCGGAAGAAAGGTCGAGCGATACCTCCGACACCGCAGGTGCCGCGCCGTAGTCCACCCTGAGGCCGCGCACCTCAAGCACGGGGCGCGCCCAGGTAGGCAGCGACGACGTTGGGGCGCGCCATCACCTCGGTGGTCGGACCTTCGGCCAGCACCCGGCCCTGGTCGAGGACCACGATGCGTTCGGCGAGCGCCGTCACCACGCGCATCACGTGCTCGACCAGAACGATGGTCGTGCCTTGCGCACGAATGCGGAGGATGAGATCTACGGCGCCATCGATCTCCGCCGGCGTGAGGCCGGAGAGCACCTCGTCGAGCAGCAGCAGTCGCGGACTCGCGGCGAGCCCACGCGCAAGTTCGAGAAACTTGACCTGGTGCAAATTGAGAGCGCCCGGATAGGCGTCGGCGTGCGCGGCGAGTCCGGTGAACTGCAGCCAGTGCGCGGCGGCCTTGTTCGCGCGATGCCGATCGAGCGCCGCGCCGCCGAACATGGCGGCCAGCGCGACATTGTCGCGGACGGTGAGGTGCGCGAACGGCCGCGGGATCTGGTAGGTGCGCGCAATGCCGGATCGCGCAATCCGGTGCGCGGGCAGCACAAGCAGGTCGGTGCCTTCGAAACGTGCGCTGCCGGCGTCGGCGCGAAAATGCCCGCTCACGATATTGATCAGCGTCGACTTGCCCGATCCGTTGGGACCAATCACGCCGAGAATCTCGCCCGCGCGCACGTCGACGTCGACGCCGTCGAGCGCACGCACCCCCTTGAACGACTTGGCAACGCCGCGCACTGCAAGCAGTGCCGGCTGGTCGCCCTCCGCCATGCGCAGCTGGATCGCCGCGCCGACGGCATCCGCCGGCCCAGGGACTATTGCGGCCGGAACCAGCGCCGATGCGCCGGATACACCGCGGCTGCGCCGGGCGAAGGCGAGCCCGAGGATCCCTTCCGGCATCAACAGGATCGCCGCGACGAGAATCGCGCCGACGACAGCCTTGCCGGCGATTGCCTGGTCAGCCGCCGTCGTGGCGTACAGCAGGATCGTGATCGCGATGGCACCAATCGCCGGACCTGCCCAGAATCGCGTGCCGCCAAGCACGCACATCAGGATAACCGTCAGCGGCACCGTGATGTTGAAAGTTCCATTTGCGGTGACGTACGACACGAACAGCGCCTGGATGCCACCCGCAACGCCGGCGAGAGCGCAGGAGACGCCGAGCGCAACGAGCTTGTAGCCATAGGTCGGAACGCCGATGACTTCCGCTGCATCCTCGTCATCGCGAATGGCGAACAATCCGAGTCCGAGCCGCGCCCGCGGAATTGCGTAGGCAATGGCCACCGCTGCGACAGCGAGCAGCAGCGCCATCATGTAGAACGCGCCGGACGGAGTCGGCGCGAGCTTCGGCACGGCGACCGCGGACAAGTACACGCCGGGACCGCCGTCGATAGGCGTATTGAGGACGATGGTCGCCAGCACGAAAGTGGCCGCCAGCGTCAGCAGCGCGAACAGCTCGCCGCGCACGTGGCGCACGCGAAACACCACTGCGCCCAGTCCCAGTCCCAGCAGCGCTGCGACCAGAGCGGCGGCAGGCAGCGTCCACAGGAACGGCACGTCGTACTTTCCGGCCAGGACCGCCGTCGTGTAGACGCCGGCACCGAAGAACGCGCCGTGGCCGAACGAAAAGTACCCGGAGTAGCCGCTCAGGATGTTCCACGACGTGGCGAGCACAATCCAGTGGAACACGAGGTACAGGAAGGACTCGTAGAATCCGGGAAGATGCAGGAATGGCGCGACCGCGAGCAGCAGACCCGCACCAGCGATCCCGATCAGCGTCCGGTCGAGTTTCAGGTGCGACCCGGGCGCAGCAGCAGCAGCGCGATCAGCAGCGAAAATGACACGATCGGCGCCCATGACGGCGACGCGAATGCCATCGTCACTGCTTCGCTGACCCCGATCACGATGCCGGCGGCGAGTGGACCCAGCGGTGAACCCAAACCTCCCAGCATCACGGCGGCGAACACGACGCCCACCCATGCATAGAGCTGCGACGGTGTCAGCGTGAAGGACAGGGCGAGGCACACACCCGCGATGCCTGCGAGCGCGCCGCAGAGCCCCGCCAGCAGCAGCGCGTGGGCGCGCCTGTTCACGCCGAACGCCGCCGCCATCGGCGCGTCCTCCGCCAGCGCGCGCAACGCGCGCCCAAGGTTCGTGTAGCGCATCGCCGCCCAGATGCCGAATCCGAGTAACAGCGCCAACACCAGCGTGATGAGTTCCGGCACCGGCACGAACAGATCGCCCACGCGCAGCTTCTGCCCGGCATAAGCGGACTCGAGCTTGCGGAAATCGGCGGTCCAGAAGTACTGGATGACCGCCTCGATAATTGCCGTCAGGCCGAAGGTAGCGAGCAGGGAATTGAGTGGCGATACTGCAAACCGCGAAAGCAAACCCTGCACTGCCACGCCGAGTGCGAAGAACAGCGGGACGATGAGCGCGAGCGTGGCCAGCGGATCCATGCCGCCGACGCTGGCCAGCTGATAGCACACGTAGGCGGCGAGAAATGCCAGCCCGAAATGCGCCAGGTTGATGATATGCAGCAGTCCCCACGTCAGGCCGAGGCCCATCCCCAGCAGCCCGTACATGCTGCCGATGAAAACGCCGGACAGCGCCGATTGGGCGAGCAGTGTCCCGCTCGGAAACGTCATTGCACGAGCAGCGTCGCGCCCGGAGCCGCGTATTCCTTCGGATAGACAGTGACCCAGCGCCCGTTCTGCACCTGCTTGACGCGCATCAGGTCGTCGCCATAGTTGCTGGGGCCGTCGAAGCGCAGCTTGCCCTGGATCGTGTCGACCTTGTTGGCCCTGAGCCACGCCGCCATCTTCGCATCGTCGAGGCTGTTCGTCGCGCGCACCGCGGCTTCAAGAATCTGCCATGCGGTAAACGACGCCGCGGCCTGAACTTCGACATTGGTGTCGGGAATGCCCGCCTTCGCCGCCCGCTCGTGATACAGGTCGATGAAATCCTTGGCGCCCGGCGCGTTGGAGTATGGCGGATGCTCCTCGAAGACCGTCATCGACAGCGCGTTCTTCGCCAGCGGCGACTTCGACATTGGCCCCGGCGCCGGATACATGTAGAAGTGCTCGACCGGCGCGTAGTCGATCTTGTTCATCGCCTCCAGCAACTGCGTGCCCTCGAGTCCGATGGCGCCGACCCACAGGAAGTCGGGCTTGGCGTCCTTGATGCGGGCGGCGATCGGCGCGTAGTCGAGGTTGCCGAAGTCCCATTCGAGGAACAGCACCTCATTGAGCCCGCGCTTCTTGGCTACTTCGCGTGCGCCGAGCGACATGAAATGCACCGACGGGAACTTGCTGGTGACCACGGCGATCGTCTTCGGCGGCTTGGGCGAGGCGGCCAGCGCATTCAGCACCGTCGTCGGCACCGTATTTCCGGGATCGGGTCCCAGCGACCACGCCGGGAACTGCTTGTCGTATTTGGCGAGCGATGGGATCCCGAAGGTGTGATGGACGAGCACCTTGTCATAGCGCTGCGCGACGCCCATCGCCGACAGGATCGCGCCGGTTGCGTACGGACCCATCAGCAGGTCGACCTTGTCGACGGTGAGCAGTTGTTCGTACAGCGTGCGCGCGAGGTCGGGCTTCGACTGGTCGTCCTTGACGATCCACTCGACCGGCCGGCCGAGCAGGCCGCCGCGCTTGTTCAACTGCTCGACATAGATTTCGCCGACGACCTTGTGGACGAGGCCCGTGGCTGCGAGCGGGCCGGTCAGCGCGAGCGTGCTGCCGATTTTGATCGGCGGCCCGCTTTGGGCGTGCGCGCCGGACGCAAGGAATGCGACAGCGCAAACGACGGCGCCCAGCCAGCGGATCAAGCGGTGTCCGGTTCTCATCGAGCTTCCTCCTCTTGGGTCGGCATCGCCGCATGCGGGGCGTGCCGCTGTTTTCGCGCCAGCGGTTCAGGCGGTTCGCGGTTGTTCGCGATTGACGATGAAGTCGTCGGGGACCGTCGGCCCCCAGATGTAGAACGAGTCCTCGGGAGGATGATCCGCGGCCGGCCAGTCGACGTCGGCGGGGACGAAGTCGATGTCGTACGAATACTCGGCCCAGCTGCCCCAGGGATCCTGCACATAGTAGAAGTAGTTCGAGCCCAGCACGTGCCGGCCCACGCCCCATCCGTGTCCGTAACCCTTTGCCTTCATGAGCTCAGCGCCCTGCCCCACGTCGTCGAAGCAGCCGACGTCCCAGCTCGAGTGGTGCAGTCCCGGCGCCTCCGATTTTGCAAAAGCAAGCAGGTGATGATCACTCGCGTGCGGGCCATGGAGGAACGCGATGATGTCGCCGGAACGATCGGACAGGCGCAATCCCAGCACGCGCTCGTAGAACGCCGCCTGCGCCGGCACGTCCGGCGAAAACAGCAGCACATGCGACAAACGTCGGGGCCGCACCGGCGATGCCGCGCTGCGGCCGGGCGCGGCGCCCTTGCCCGGCAAGGGCGGCGGCAGCGGCTGGTATGCAGTCTTGGTCGCCGGAGACACCTTTGGGCCGACGACGACCTGGATTGCCGTTCCATCGGCATCGCGCGTCCAGGCGCCCAGACCATCCGACAGCGGATGAGGGTCGGCGGCACCCGCGCCGCGCGCGCGTTCTGCCAACGCGCCGAAATCGTCCGGGTACGCGGCAAAGCTCAGATACTGGATTCGTTTCGGCTGGCCATTCGCGTAGACGCTGCCCCAGCAGTGGGGATGACCGTGCGTGTAGAGATCGAGACGATTGCCTTCGCGCCGCACGTCGAGCCCGAACGATCCGTAAAACTCTTCGGCGGGCGCCAGGTCCGGGACCGTGAACACGAAACGATTCAGCGAATGGACGCCAAGCGCATTGCTGCGCCGCGACAAGGTTGCCTGGCCATTCGTTTCCGTTGCCATGAACGCCTCCGGAATCGGCCGCGAATCCGGCCAGTTGCGACGATAGCAAATTTCCGGCTGTGTCACTCGGACGCGAGACGCGCCGATGACACGCTTGTCAGGGATCCGATACCGGCCGCGCACTACGCGGCGTCGAGGTCGATCACCATGTCGCTCTCCAACGCGTCCAGGCTACGCTTTAATTCATCGTTGGCGAGCGTCGCCGGCACGGCCAGCACCGCCTGCACCTTGAACGTGTGGCCGTTATCGGGGGCATCGACGATCTCGGTGTGCAGCTCTTCGATGCTGACACCACGTTCCGCGAGACTGTGGGAAAGGTCGCGGATGATTCCCGGCCGGTCGGGCCCTTCCAGCTCCAGCATCACCATCCTTCGCCCGGCCGGGGCTGGCGGGTGCGACGTCTTGGCAATCACGATACGCAATCCAGCGGATTCCAGTCCCTGCAATGCGGCAGCAAGCGCGTCGGCGTTGGCCACGGGAACTTCGAAATGCACCATGCCCGCGAACTGGCCGGCGATACTCTCCATACGGCTGCCCGCCCAATTCGCGCCAAACCCCTGCGCGCGTTGCGACAACTGCCGGACGAGGCCCGGGCGGTCCGATCCTATCGCGGTAACCACCAGCGACACGACGTCGCAGCTTGTGCTCGTCGGTCAGCGACAGCGAACGGTGCACGAGCGGCGCCTTGGTCGCGAAGCGCGGGTTCTGCGGAGTGGCGGGAAGCTCGCCATGTTCGGCGGCGTGACGAACGACGCGGCCCAGCAGCGCGAGTCCCATCGGTGCCAGCGCGCGTTCCCAGAGTTCGCGGGCGGTTTCGCCTTTGGCGACAAAGCACCAGTCCTGCGCGGCGATTGCGCCCGCGTCCCAGCCATCGGCGAGGTGATAGACCGATCCGCCGGCGATGGGGTCTCCTTCCATGATCGTCCACTCGACGGCGGCGATGCCGCGATGCCGCGGCAGCAGCGAAGGATGGTAGCCCACGCCGCCAAAGCGCGAACGCGCCAGCGCCTCGTTGCTCACCCGCGCGTGCGTGTGTGCGGCAACGATGAGATCCGTGCCGCCGGCAATAGCCTCCGCGGGCACTACCTTCGGATTCTCGAGCACGTGGAGCGGCACGCCGGCTGCCCGCGCTGCCAGGGCAAGGCGGTCGTCCTCCGCCGGAGCGACGACGCGCGCGAGCTCGACACCGTCCTTGCGCAGCGACTCGAACACCTGGGCGCCAAAATACCGGGATCCCACCAGCGTGACCTTCATCGATCCTCGCGATTATTGAACTGGATGCCGCGACCTGGCGGCAGCGTGGGAGGATATCAAGCTTCGGCACGCTGCGGGAATGGCGATGGCAGCCGGTACCCAACTGACCGGCCGATCACCGGCTCATGACGAGCGTTCGGATCCACCAAGCCGAACGAGGCTTTGGTCGAGCTGAATGCGCCGGTGAGCGGCGCGGTTGTGGAGAATTGAACGCGCCGCTGCGCGCAGTGGCGAAGCGCCCGGCGAGAGAGCCCCGCGCAACGTGGACCATCAAGATGAAGCTCAACGACTAAGGTGAGCCGCTTCTGACTGGAACCAGGTCCGACATGGCAGGGGAATGCCCGCGGCCCGTCCCTCCCGCGCGGTGACGCAGCCGGTCACAACCCGCAAAATCGCGCAGTGGAAACCGCGTACCCGCGCCAGGCGGCGATGCCAACCGTCAATGCACGTGGCCGACGGTGTTCGCCCCTGTCATGTCCGGATCGTCCCTACCAGGCATCCCGGAGAGGACTGCCAGACCCAGGACGCCAAAGGTACCGCCCAAAATGAACGCCACCACAGCACACCACAAAGGAATCATCATCGCTAGCTCCTCGATTTGGCGCTACGTTCGCGGGTAACCGGAACGTCAGCATCGCCGGCGGTCAACCTTATTTCGCCGGTCTCGTAGGGGCAGCAATGAGCGTGCCCGGAAAAGCGATCCCTTTGTCGGGGCGACGGACGGTATGCCTTCAGTAATAGTCTGGCTGGCCAGCGCTCGGGCGATCCCGGTCCTGGCTTGGAGAACGGCTCATCCGCGAACGCCGGTCCGGCGAGCTACCCAATATGTGGCTCCGGGCAATTCGAGATCGATCCACTGCCCCCCGGTGCCTTTGCTTAAGCCCCGGGTGAACTTGACTTGGGCTTATCGCTGCGCATGAAGCGTATGTCGTGCGCGCGCTGTCAGCGCGTCGAGCCGGACTCACAGCGATCGGACACTTCCTACAAACCCGATCCCTGAATGCTGACAGACGCTGTAGGCAAAAGCGGCGACAATTGGATCCAGGGAGAATTGACAAGCGGTTTTAGCCAAGACCGCAGAATCCACAATTGGATTCTCCACTACTGGCAGGCCTCCGCATGAAAACATTGACTTGCAGGGAGCTCGGTGGCACCTGCGACAAGAAATTATCCGCCGGATCGTGGGACGAAATGGTCTCGGTGATGACCAAGCACGTAATCCAGAATCATCCCGACGTCGCAAAGCAGATGGAAAAGATGCACAACGAGGACCCAAAGAAGTGGGGCAAGGAAATGAAGCCCAAGTGGGATGCCGCGCCAAGCGCGTAGCCTCGCTCCGCCGTCGTCGCCGAGGACGATCCCCGCCGACTCAAATCAAATATATCTCCATGTATGCGACTCGGGCGCCTCGGCAGTAATCCGCCGGGCGTTTGGACGCGCCTGCGCTATTGCCTCCAAGAACGCCGGTCTGGAATCTCCTGACCGGTTGGATGACACCCGGAGGCCAAGTTGAAAGACCACATGCTTCTCGGCGAAACCCACAGCGTCGAGAACGTCGTCGCGCGAACTCGTCGATTTCAATCTTTACCTGCAGGATGCCGCGCTGCAGGAGGCGGTGCGTCGCGAGGGTGCTGCCTGGGCGCACGACGATCTCGCCGCTTTCGGCACACTCACCGGCAGCGGCCGACTACCTCGCGCTCGGCGCGCTCGCCAATCGGTTCGCCCCGGAACTCGAGACCCACGATCGTTTTGGAAACCGGATCGACCTGGTGACGTTTCATCCCGCGTACCACTCGCTGATGAAAACGTCGATCGAGCACGGCCTGCACTCGTCGCCCGTGGACCGAACCCGGGCCCGGCGCGCACGTCGCCCGCGCGGCGCGAACCTACATGCACACGCAGGTCGATGCGGGACACGGCTGCCCGATCACGATGACCTTCGCGGCGGTCCCGTCGCTGCGTACGACTCCTGAACTGGCCGAGAGCTGGGAACCGAGGATCACCGCGCGAATCTACGACCCGCGCAACGTGCCCTATGCGGACAAGCTGGGATTGACGATCGGAATGGCGATGACCGAGAAGCAGGGCGGCTCGGACGTGCGCGCCAACTACCACCCGCGCATACTCGATCGGCGCAGAGGGAACTGCGGCGGCTTACGAGCTGGTCGGTCACAAATACTTTGTCTCGGCACCCATGTGCGACGCGTTCATGGTGCTGGCGCAGGCGCCCGGCGGCCTGACCTGCTTTCTGGTGCCGCGGTGGCGCCCCGACGGCACCAAGAACCCATTTCAGTTGCTGCGCCTGAAGCGCAAGATGGGCAACATTTCGAACGCCATCGAGCGAGACCGAACTGCGCGGCGCGCTCGCGTGGCGGGTCGGCGAGGAAGGCACGCGGCGTGCGCACGATCATCGAGATGGTTGCGATGACGCGCTTCGACTGCATGGTCGGCTCCTCCGCCGGCCAGCGCGCGGCGGTGTCGCAGGCGCTGCACCACTGCTCGATCCGTACCGCCTTTGGCAAAGTGCTGAACCAGCAGCCGCTTATGCGCAATGTGCTGGCCGACCTGGTGCTCGAAAACGAAGGTGCGCTTGCGCTGACCATGCGCATCGCTCGCGCGATGGACAATCGCGCTGACCCACATGAAGATCTGTTGGTTCGCCTGGCACCGCCGGTCGGGAAATACTGGATCTGCAAGCGCACACCGGGCCACGCCTACGAAGCGATGGAGTGCATTGGCGGCAGCGGCGTCATGGAAGACGGTCCCTTTCCCAGGCTATTCCGCGAGTCGCCCGTCAACGCGATCTGGGAAGGCAGTGGCAACGTTCAGTGCCTCGATGTGTTGCGAGCCATGCGAAACGCGCCGGAGATCGATCGAAGCGTTCTTCCAGGAAGTGACAAAGGCGCAGGGCGCGAGCGCCCACGCTCGATCGCTGGGTCGACGCATTGCGCAAGGACCTCGGTGACGACGATGACATCGAGTACCGCGCCCGTGACATCGTCGACCGGATGGCGCTGGCGATCCAGGCGGCGCTTTTGCTGCAACATGCGCCGACGCACGTAGCGGATGCTTTCTGTTCGTCGCGTCTGCACGTCGTTGGCACCCACAACTACGGCACGCTCCCGCGCGGCGTGGACTGCGCGGCGATCATCGACCGTGCGACGCCCCGGACGGGTGTCTGACCGACGGCGTGGTAATCGGAGATCCTCCGCCCTCGCGTCGGTAGGGGTGGCCTACATCCGAATCGCAATCCGTCCGACTTTCCACCGGCGTGAAGCGACATAGCCTATCCCAAAAGGCTCGCAAGCTTTCAGTTCACGTGCTCGGCTGGAGGAAATCATGCTCAGAAACTCACGCAGTTCTATTGTCATCCTGGCGGTCCTCGCAGCGGCGGGTTGCACCTCGGTGCCACCCGGCGATCCGCTCATGGAAGATGCGCGGTTATCCGTGAATGCGGCGCGCGGCAATCCTCAAGTCGCTGCCTACGCGCCACTGGAATTCGGCCAGGCGGTCGACACGCTGCGGCAAGCGGAAGATTTGGCCGCGCGAGGTGGCTCGGTCGGCGAAGTTCACAAGCTTGCGACGCTGGCGAGCCAGCGTGCCGCAATGAGCCAGCAAGTCGCGCGTGTCCGCAGCGACGAAGCGGCGGCCCTCGCGACGCGTAAGGCGACCGAGGCACAGTTGAGTGCCGACTTGAGCAGGAGGCAGGCGGAGTCAGCGCAGCTCCAGGCGGCCGTCGCGCAGCGCGAGGCGGACGACGCGCAGCGCGTGGCGGCCTCGATGCGCGCGACCTACCCTGCGACGATTGCCGACTACCGCAGGCGTGGAAACGAGCGATTGTATGAGGCACCCGTGACGTATGTCCGCGCCGTCGTCGGCGCGCCTCAGCAGCGCTGCTGGGTGGAACCCACACGAATTGACAACAGCAAGCCCGCCGGCGTGAACATTCCCGGCGCGATCGTCGGCGGGGCCATCGGCGGCGTCATCGGCCACCAGATTGGCGGCGGCCGCGGGCAGGATATCGCCACCGGCATAGGCATCGTGAGCGGTGCAGCGGTGGGTGCAAACGTCGGCCGCAGTTCGGACGGGCTGGTTTACAGCCAAAATGTGCAGCGCTGCGAGTCGGTGCCGGCCTCGGCACGTGCGGACTACTGGGACGTCACTTACGTGTTCGGAGGATTTGAGCATCGCGCGCAGCTGACCGTGCCGCCCGGCCCGACGATCCTCGTTAACGCCGAAGGCGAGCCAAGGGTTTGATCGGCAAATATCTGAATCATTTCACATCGCGCAGACGGTCAGCCTCCGGGTTGGCCGTTGTTTGCACAAGTTGCTGGCACCTCGCGGTAGACCGCGCTAGGTGCGGCGATAGCGTGTTAGTCCACAGGGATGTCCACTGAATTTGTGGATAACTTGGACGTCCGCCAATCCGGTTCAGCGCGAAAAAATGAGGAAAGGCCCTGCCGGAATTCAGCAGGGCCTTAAGGGACGACGCGAGTTTCAGGGAACGAACAGGTTTGCGCAGTGGCCCGGCTGTGCCGGTGTTGTTGAGATCGCTCCGGAGCGTGTAATGCATTGGTCGGGTGGCAACTTGGCGCCCTTCTCGACGTGTTGCATCAGGAGGTCGAACGCGCGCTGCGCGTGGGGGGTGATCAATTCGAGTTGCGGGAAGAAGTCCTGGTAGGTCTCGATGTGGTTGCCGTTCTGAACCTCGTACAGCCGGTACGCCGGGTTACGACCGTCATTACCGTGACCGTTGTTGCCGTCACCGGCTGCGTCAACCTTGCGAGCGTAAGCGCGGGCATGATGATCGATCGGCAACAGCGAGTCCATCGTACCGGCGACGGTGATCAGGGGCCGTTCAATCCGCCCGGTGTTCGGAAAATACGCCATCTGACCGCCTACATCAGAGAACGAGAGCCTCTGGACATAGTTATAGGTCCCGGTTCCACTTCCATAAGTGTCGTAGGTCGGGTCGAGCCGCTTTTGCCATTGGCACTGCGTCACTGCCCAGAACGAATTTGAATAGTTGCATAGCGATTGCGAACTTGCACCGGCCGGTACAGCCGGCAATACGATGTCAGGCGCGTAACCGGCCGCCATGATGTTCTTCGCTGCGGTGCTGACCGGGTTATAGAGCGAGGCAACGTAGTCGGGGCCAGTTGAGGATAGCCGGCGGCAGATCGGTGAGCAGATTGGGCGCGGCTTCGTCGACGAAGGTTCCTTCCCAATCGACTCCGCCATCGAATACATTCGACGCAGTCTCGAGCGGGGATCGGCCGATGTCGTGAACTGGAGATTGAGAACTCCCTTGTTCTGCGACGCGTAGGCAAACCCTTGCTGCACGACATAGTCGCTCCATGCAAAGTCGCCATTGAATTCACTGCGAGCACCCGACGCGCCCGGAGCGGTGTCATGTCATCGCGTTGTAGCCATCTGAACACCGTACTGACGAGCAATCCGAATACCGACGATGCGAAGAGTGCCTCGCCACGGGCGACACGTGGGTTCATCTGCGCCTGTGCCGGTCCTGTGGCCATGTCGGCTGCTGCGACGATTCGAAGAACAGGCATGCGACAAAGCATTTCCGCTCGACACAG
Source organism: uncultured beta proteobacterium (assembly GCA_963742145.1). GTDB lineage: Bacteria > Pseudomonadota > Gammaproteobacteria > Burkholderiales > Casimicrobiaceae > VBCG01. The sequence continues at coordinate 458,357 of CAVUKS010000002.1, read as the reverse complement.
CATCCGATCGTGACCTCGCTCGAGCCCGGCGAAGACTGGAGCTGGTGCTACATCGATGAGATAGCGATGGAACTCGGATAATCGATCGCCGCGTCAGACTTCAACCAATCCGGCGCGCGTCAGCGGCAACCGGCGCACGCGCGGCCCGCCCAGCTTGGCAACCGCATTAGCCACGGCGGGGGCAAGTGGCGGAACACCCGGTTCACCCACGCCGCTCGGCTTCTCGTTGCTTGCGACGATGTGAACCTCGACTCGGGGCATCTCGTGGATGCGCAATGAACGATAGGTGTCGAAATTGCGCTGCGCCGCGCGCCCGTCCTTGATCTCGACTTCGCCGTAGTACATCGCACCGAGGGCGAAGCCGATGCAACCTTCCATTTGCGCGCGGATTACGTCCGGGTTGACCGGCACGCCGCAATCGACGGCGCACACCACGCGCTCGACCTTGACCTTGCTCTTGCGCAGCGAAACTTCGGCGACCTGCGCGACGAACGAACCAAATGATTCGTGCACCGCAATACCCTGCGCGACACCGGGGCGCAGTGGCTTCCCCCAGCCTGCTTTTTCCGCCGCCAGCTTGAGTACACGGGCGGCGCGCGGGCTTTTCTCGAGGAGCGCCAAGCGGAAGGCGACCGGATCGCGGCCTGCGGCGGCGGCAAGCTCGTCGATCATCGTTTCCATCACGTACGCTGTGTGCGTGTTGCCCACCGAGCGCCACCACAGCGGCCGCACCGACAGCACGGGTGAGTGCAGCGAACCGGCCAGCATCGGTAGGTTGTAAACGCTCTTGTCGACCCCTTCCACCGATGTGGGGTCGATCCCATCCTTGATCATCATGGCCATAGGCCCGCCCGCCATGATCGACTGGCCCACGATCGTGTGCTCCCAGACCGCGATGTTGCCTTTGCTGTCAAGTCCCGCCTTGACGGCGTGCACGTACATCGGCCGATACATTCCGGCGCCGGTGTCGTCTTCGCGGGTGAACTGCACCCGTACCGGGGCACGACCACCGATCGCCTTGGCCACGTTCACGGCGGCAACGGTGAAGTCGCTCCACGAATTGGCGCGACGGCCGAAGCTTCCGCCAGACACGAGCGTGTTCAGCTTGACCTTCTCCATCGGCAAGCCGGCCGCCTTGGCCGCGAACATGTGGTCGAACGAAGGGAACTGGTGGCCGGACCACGTCTCGAGGATGCCGTCGTGCAACCATGCAACGCAATTCATTGGCTCCATCGACGCGTGCGCTAGGAACGGAAACTCGTAGACCGCCCCGATGGTCTTGCCTGTAACCGCAGCCGCGGATTGTGTCGTCGGCTTGGTGAACGGTGTGCCAGGTTGCGCGGCGCGAGCGCGATAGTCCGCCAGCAGCGCATCCGAATCGAGTGCCTTGCTCGAAGACTCGTCCCATTGCACCTTGAGCGCGCGCCGGCCCTGCATTGCCGCCCATGTTCCCGTCGCGACCACGGCCACGCCTTCAGGTACTTCAACGACATCGGTGACGCCCTGCACCTTCTTCGCCTCGGTAGCATCGAAAGACACGAGCTTGGCGCCAAAGCTTGGCGGCCATGCAATCACCGCCGTGAGCAATCCCGGCAGCTTCACGTCCGCTGTATACATCGCCGTGCCGTTGCACTTGGAAGGCGAATCAACGCGGAGCGTCGAGCGATCCTTGCCGATGAACGTGTACTGCGCCGGGCTTTTCAGTTGCGGATTGGCGGGCGGCGTCTGTTTGCTTGCAGCGATCGCCATCTCGCCGTAAGTCGCGCGACGTCCCGACGCATGGGTGAGAGTGTTTTTCGATGTCCGGATTTCGCTTGCCGGCACCTGCCAGGTTTCGGCGGCCGCGGCGACCAGCATGGCACGTGCAGTCGCGCCGGCGCCACGGTATTGCAGGAACGAATTGGCGATGGCGGACGAGCCGCCGGTTCCTTGCATCGGTCCGAAGTTGAGGTTGTTATAGAGCTTTGCGTCGGACGGCGCGTACTCGGTGCGCACCAGCGCCCAGTCCGCATCGAGTTCATCGGCCACCAGCGATGCCAGGCCCGTCGTATTGCCCTGACCCATCTCATGGTGCTTGCAGATCACGGTGACCAGGTTGTCCGTACCCACACGGACGAAGGCGTTCGGCGCGAGCGGACCAGCAGCGGCACTCTCGGCACCCGGCAGCACGGCGTCGGCGCTCGAGGGCGCCAGCCAGCCGAACCCGAGTACGAGGCCGGTTGCTCCGGCGCTTTGCAGGAATACGCGGCGTGACAGCACTGGCGCGCTCGATTGCAGGTCGCCAAGCAGCGCCAGCATGCTGCGCTGCTCGTCGGCGTGAAAACCACTTATCAGCGGATGCATGGCGGCTCCTCAGCCTGCGAGTTGCGCGGACGCGGCGTGGATCGCCGCGCGGATTCGCTGGTAGGTCGCGCAACGACAAATGTTGCCCGCCATCGCATGGTCGATGTCGGTGTCGCTCGGCTTGGGCTTCTGCTCGAGCAGCGCTGTCGCCGACATGATCTGTCCCGACTGGCAGTAGCCGCATTGCACGACGTCCAAATCCACCCACGCCTTTTGCACCGCCTTGGCCGTACGCGACGAGAGTCCCTCGATCGTCGTTACTGGGCGATCGGCGACGGCCGAAACCGGCGCCGAGCAGGAACGCAGGGGTCGCCCGTCGACATGGACCGTGCAGGCGCCGCACTGGGCGATGCCGCATCCGTACTTGGTGCCGGTGAGGCCAATGTCCTCGCGAATGACCCAAAGCAATGGGGTGTTCGGGTCACCTTCGAATTCGCGACGCGTGCCGTTGACTATCAGTGTGACGGACATTCAAGAACTCCTTAATTGGGAAGGGCCTGATCCGCCGGATTGGTCGTCAGGCGGGGCACGCGGCGCCAGATTTGATCCACGCGGCAATCAAAGCGCCCAGTTGCGCCTGGGTGCCGGGCGCGGGCACGAGATTTCCGCCAGGCATCCATGCCCAGCCCACCAAGGAGTCGTGCGCCATGTGCTCGTGGATCGCCGCAAGCGGTCTTGCCACCGTTGCGGCGCGGATCCTTGATTTGCGCGCAGATCTGCCCCAACGATTTTGTCTGCCACGCCATCGACGCCGGTGCGACATGCCACATCGGATGTCCCGGCACGCCCGACGGCTCGAAGTTTGCAGCCTGGTGGCAGGTCGTGCAGCGCATTCCGGTAGCGCCCTTGTCGTCCGCACCGCGCACAACCAACGGCGAATGGGGATGAGAGTCATTGCCCTGTAACGGCCGATCGCTGACTGGATGGCAATTGAGGCAACGCGGATGCTGAAGCACGCGACCCGCCTCAGTAAACAGCGCGCGGGAGCGCTCAGCCGGATTGGCAATAGAGGAAAACGTTTCGGGCGCGCGCAAGTCCTGGGCAAATGCAACCGACGCGGAGGCGGCAGCCAGAAGAGTAATCAGCAGCCGCAATTGTACTGATGAAGCCACGCAAACTCCTTCTGCTGCCACTTCGATACAGGCCGCGCTTGCCATCGGCACGATCATGTAGCGTATTTACGTCGAGCCCCCACTTCTGTAAGCAAACGGACAAATCGGGCTGGCAATCTGCGGTAGGAATATTACTACAATCCCGCCCGGCCGCACCTCTGTCTGAGCGCCCGAAATGAAAAAGCGGGCCCCACATGCGTTGGAGCAGGCTTGCCTTAGGCGTCCACTGCGTCAGATCGTCTCGAACTAACCCGACGTTCGCGTAGTGCGATGCATCCTACGCACGTCGCGCAGACCGACTACAGCGATGCTTTGCCGAACGGTCCAACATGGTCCACACGCCGAATCGGGCGCTTCATATCTCTGGACTATTACTATGAAAAATCCTTGGCTGGCCAAGAATCCCTGGATGAGTGTCTGGCTAAGCGCCGCGCATCGGGCGAGTTCCCCTATCCGCCGGCAATTGATGGCCGAGGGCCGTCGTCAGACCGAAGCTATCAGGGCAGAGACAGTTCGCCAGTTGGTCGAATTCTGGTCTCCAAAGTTTCCTGCCTCGCAGACCAAGCGAGCACGCCGGAAGCGCTAGAACGTAGTCCTACCCTTAGCGGCGCTTCTTATGTAAACGCTTTCCCTAGCAAGCGTTTAGTTGATCAAATAGAACGCGGCCAATCGCGCCCGCTGTTCGGACCAAACGAATTCAATTACGGCGAACTGCGCAATAACTCTGAGAGCGCCGTCGGGTCAACCGGTTTCACTAAGTGGTGATCAAAGCCGGAGGCGTGCGACTGGCTTCTATGTTCTGCTTGCGCCCATCCGCTTGCGGCGATGAGCAGGACGACGCCGCCCCACGGCTCTGCCCGAATGCAACGGGCGAGTTGCAGGCCATCCATGCGCGGCATGGCGACATCGAGGATCATGACGTCCGGCAAAAAAAGCCTTGCAATGGCAAGAGCTTCTTCGCCATTCTCGGCGACGCGAGTATCGTGGCCTTCCAGCCTCAGCATCAAAGCCAGGCTGTTTGCGCCGTCGATGTTATCGTCCGCGACGAGAATCTTGCGCGCCCGAACGGGCGCGGCAGGTACTGGCGCATCTATCTGCACGTGGCGGGTCTCGACCTCGCTTGGCGAAATGGGCAGGGATACGAGAAACGTGCTGCCTCTCCCGGCCCCCGCACTTTCCGCCGCTACCGATCCGCCGTGCATTTCCACTAGGCGGCGCACGAGGGTGAGGCCAATCCCCAGACCGCCCCCCAATTGCGCATGAGAACGGTCCACCTGAGTGAACATGGTAAAGACTTCCCCAAGCATTTTCGGAGCAATGCCTATCCCGTTGTCACGAACCGATACGGTCACTAAATCCGGTGCGCTTTCATCGACCGTAAACTCGATCTTGCCAGCGCGAGGCGTGAATTTCGCGGCATTGTTGAGGAGGTTCGTGAAAACTTGAACGAGGCGCGCGCGGTCGACGTCAAGCACGAGATCACCTGCCGGCGCGGTGATCTCGAGCGTGTGCCCGAAACCCTCGATTAAGGGACGGCTGGTCTCGACGGCCTCGGTCATGATCGCCGCAAGTTGCACCGGCAAGCGCCGGAGCTCTACCAGACCTCGACTGACCCGGGAAAGATCGAGCAGGTCGTCGATCAGTCGAACCATTTGCGCAATCTGCCGGCCTAAGATCGCGCGGGCCGTGGAAATCACTTCTGCGTCCTGGGGCGCCAAGCCCAAAAGTTCGACTGCATTGCGCATCGGCGCGAGCGGATTCCTTAATTCATGCGCCAAGGTCGCGAGGAATTCGTCCTTGGCGGCACCGGCCGCGCTTAGTTTCTCCGCCGTCTCGCGAAGACGCGATTCGCTGTCGCGCAGGGCTGCATCTGATCGGGCACGATCGGTTACGTCAGCTCCCACCACGAATATGCCCGTAACCTCCCCGAGTTGGTCTTTGATGGGTTGGTACACGAAGTCCAGAAACCGCTCGACCGTAGGACCGCCCGGCAGGGTTTGAACCTCAAACTTGGCGCTCGTTGCGGAATAGGCCTCGCCACTGCGAAATACCGCGTCAAGTAGTTCGAGGTAGCCCTGAGCCGCGACTTCCGGCAGTGCTTCGGCGATTGTTCGGCCAACAACAGGTCTGTGCCCGATCAGTTGCATATAGCTGGGATTGGCGAGTTCAAAGCGATGCTCTGGGCCGCTCAACATCGTCATGAACGTGGGAGCCTGCTCGAACAGCTGCGCAAGGCGATCACGTTCCGTGGCGATTTGGCGGGAGGCAAGTACCTGCTGCGTGGTCTCGGTACACACGACGAGCACCCCGCCGATCCCGTTTGCTGCCGTGTCGTCGTCGATCGGGCTGTAGCTGTATGTCCAATAGACATCTTCTCGCCGCCCATGTCGGGTTATGGGAACCAGCGCGTTGACATGCCACGTGGCGCCCCGTCCTGACATGACTTGCTCGATCTGGGGGCCAATGATGGGCCAGATTTCATCCCAGACTTCCCGGGCGGGCCTGCCCAACGAACCGGGATGGCGCTCGGGACCGATCGACGCCGCGTATGCATCGTTGTAAAGGCAAGCGAGACTTTTGCCCCACCAGACATACATCGGATGCCCTGTATTGAGCATGAGTCGCACGACGGTTCTCAGCGACTGCGGCCACATCTCGGGAATGCCAAGTGCGGATCGGGACCAATCGTAGGCGCGCATGATCGCGCCCATTTCGCCGCCGCCGCTTAGGAAGTGAGGTGAGCCGTCACTTCGCGCCGCGCGAATGTCGTTATCGGAGTTGTCCACGGCGAGCACGAGAGGTGATCCTCTATATGAAGACACGGGCGCGAGCGTAGCAAAGCACACTCATGCGACAGTTGAAGGCCTCGCCGTCCCGCACGTTATCGTTCAAGGTACGGTTTGAACGTACGTTCAACAAGGAAGACTCTGCATAGTACGCCCTTGGTTCAGCCCAGGGTTTGTACGTGCGTACAACGCGTCGAGGTCGTAGGCTCGTCGCAGTTCCATCATCGGCCCGTCCAATGCGCTGAATACGGCCAGCTTCAGGTCATCAACCACAACCGGACCCCCGCCACGATCACGTTGCCAATCAACGGAATCGACTTCCTCGGCCCCGTCGCAAATTACTCAGCCGGCGGCAGCGGTACGTGGCAAAACGCCAATGGTTCGAGCCTCGGCCTGACTTACTGGGGCGATACCACCAACACGCAGGGAGCCAACACGCCAACTGACCTGCCGGGACTCCTACTGGCTATCTTCAACGACGGTTTCGGTCGAGCTGCTCGAGCAACATGGCCAGCGCGCAGGCGTTGCCGACCGTCGCAATGCGGCGCGGGATTCCAGGCTTTACGCCGGCAACTGTTGATACGGCTGCGACGCCAGGCTGCTCTGGTCGCGCCGGCGTCAACTCCCGGAAGCAGGCGCGTCGGCCCCGTCGACCTTCTGGCGCTCGTTCGCGTGCGCCGCAGCGATCACTGCGCCTTGCATTTCCATGGGGCGTTTGCAGCTCCTGCAGTGCGCGTCTCCGGCAATCGCGTCCGCGACAAGGTACTTGTGAACCTCTCCGCAGACGCGGCACTTGGCGATGGCCCAGACCACGCCAGCCTGGTCAACATGCATAACGACGGTGCGCATAGGGAACCCCCGGAAAAAGGGTCGCGGCTAGATTGTTGTTGCGCGAATTCGGCTCGTCAATTTTGTACGGTACCGGACAATTTCGGACTCGCGCGGGACAATGCGACCGTTCTGCCTATCCGCTTGTTGCACCGGCAAGCGAAACCTGCGCGACGAGCGGCAGGTGATCCGACGCGACGCGCGCAAGGATGCTCCTGTGCGTGGCCACGCCCCGCAGTCTTCCCGGAGGGTGGACCCAGATGCGATCGAGCGCCAGCACGGGACGTCTGGCAGGAAAGGTCGGCGGCGACGGCGCCGGTCGAAACTGGGCGCGGATCCAGCGTAGGGGCCGACCCCAGAGATACCATTCGTTGAGATCGCCCATGAGGACGGTCACAGCGCATCGTTCTGCGGCAATCGCATCGAGGATTCGCGCCACCTGCTCGCGCCGCTCAGCGGGCCTTAGCCCGAGATGCGTCGCTACCACGCGAACTTCCTGGCCGCGCACGTCGAGCCATGCGTCAATCGCATTGCGTGGCTCGTGATGTCCGACGGTCAGCTCGATGCTCGTGTTGCGCGAGATCGGGAAACGGCTCAGCAGCGCGTTGCCATAGTCGTTGCTGCGTCGGGTCAACGTCCGAGCGGTCACCACGTGCAGGCCGAGCGCGTCGCGAAGCTGCCGCAGGAACTCCCCGTGCAAGGCGAGTGATGCGACTTCCTGCAGCGCGACGACATCGCAGCACACTTCGCGCAACACTGCGATGATGCGCGCCGGATCATAGCGTCGATCGTTGCCCACACCTCCATGCATATTCCAGGTCGCGAACCGCACGATCGCGGTGTTGTCGGCGCTACTCACGCCAGGCGAGCCGGCGAGCCGCGGCCGTTTCCCGCGCGCGCGGCAACATCACCGCGAAAATTGCGGTGAACCGACCATGCGAGGCCCACGATCGCGGCCAACGCCAATGCCAGGGCCGCAAGAGTTCCGGGTCCGGGCGCCCGGATCGCCGCGATGGCGCGGTCCACGAAGGCCGTGGTTACGATCAGGCCCGGCATTAGCCCCAACCCTGTCCCGAGAAGATAGTCGCGCCAGCCTACGTGGGACGCGCCCGCGACGAGGTTGACGATCGTGTACGGCGCGACGGGCACGAGGCGCACGACAAGCATCGCGAGCAGGCCCCGCTTCCCGAGCCGCCGCGACAGTTCATTCAGGCGCGGTCCGGCAATGCGGCGCACCATGTTGCGCGCCAGCTTGCGGCCGACAGCGTAGCTTGCGGCCGCACTGGCCATCGCGCCCGCGAACGCGAGCAGGCCGCCAAGAAGCGGACCAAACACTCCGACAGTGACCGCGATCAGAAGCATTACGGGCACCACCGCAAATCCGGCAACGACAAAAATGATCGGCACCAAGAAGGGCATCCATGGGCGGTCCCGGATTCGCGTGCCTTCCGCTGCGAGTGTCTCCACGTCGAAATACGTGCCGAGCATCGTGTATTTCCACGCGACAGCAAGGAATGCAAGCACGATCACCAGCCCCACAATGACCACGGTCCGGAGCTTGAGCGTTCGCCGAACCTCAGGCTCCGGCATCAGGTCGGCCAGCAGCACTTCCGGATCGAGCGGACGTTCCGGATCGAGGACATCGTGTTCCGGCGTGAGCGCGTCGATGGTGGCGTCGAGCGGTGGCTCGGTGATGGCCAGGTGCCTGCCGCCAGGAGATTGCAGCGATTCGATTGCGTCGTGGAGCGAGTTATTCCCGCGCATGGCGTTCGCGACCTCCGCCGCGCTGACGCCTGAGTGCTCGCCAAGGAGCCGTTCCCGCAGACCGGCGATGGCACGGCGCAAGCGCGGGTCGCCGCCCGCTTCGATGGCGAGGTTGCACTCGGTGTCAAGACATAGCGACCGATTCGCGAGATTTGCCGAGCCGATGGTCAGGAACTCGTCGTCCGCAATCAGGACCTTGCTGTGGACGTTGATGCACGCATCTCCGCAATCGCCACCAGGGCGTGTCGGGCAATAAAGCCGGTAGCGGCCCCCGCGATCTGCCGCGCGTAGCTGCCGATGGATGCGGGCACGCAGCACACCCATCGTCGACGCTTCGAGCCATCCGCTTTGCGTCATCGGCGCCACCACTGCGACGTCAGGACCGTCCGCCGACAGCAGCCGCTGCGAGAGCGCATCCGCGATGATCGGGGACGTGAAGTACTGGTTTTCGATGAAAATGGACTTGCGCGCCGAGGCGATGGCGGCGAGATGCATACGCCGCACCTCGTCGACGGGCCCGTGGTCGTCATAGCTGGGCGACGTGCGAGCAATGGCAACATCGACATTGGTAAGCGCCGGGATAACCTGATCGGGCCACGGATCATGGCCGGCAGCGTCCAGGGATGTCCCGATGGCCATGCGCCCCGTCGCGCGCAACCAGCGTTCACGGCACAGCACACCGAGCGCCTGTGCGCAGTTGCCGGAGACCATGACGCCCACGTCGTGAAATGGCGCGTAGGCCTCGCCAGCGGCATTGACGCGCTGCGGGTTGTGCCAGACGTGGTCTGACGTATCCCAACGGCTACCGGCGAGGTCAAACCCGCTGACGAACGCGACTTCGTCGTCGACCACGATTACCTTCTGGTGGTGGGATGCCCCGACGGGATGCCGGTCGTCGAAATGGAGCGACAGCCGCCGGTGCGTCCTCCAGTCTGCACCGAAGATCGGCAGCCACTCCCGCTCGAGCGCATAGAGCATTGCGTAGTCCCAAGTCAGGACGTATCCGCGAAGCTCGGGGCGAGACGCGACCACCTGATTGAGAAACGCGCCCAGCGGTTCGGCGAATCCATCCTTGGCCCCTGCCGGCACAAGCCGCATCCGGCTGTCGAAGTCCCATCCCAGCACAAAGAAGGACCGCTGCGCTTGCGTGAGCGCCGCACGCACCGCGCCAAAATACTCGGCGCCGTCGATAAGAAATGCGAGGCGGGTCGCCTCCTCGATCCGCCAGCAGGTGTCGCCTTCACGCAAAACAGCGCCGCGCGACCGCGGGTCGAGCCTCACGCCTGTTGCGGGTGTAGAAGCGCCCTCGAGCATCGCAATCGCGAGAAGTCGTAAAATGAGATGGTCTGGGATGCCCGCCAGCGCGTCTGTAAGCCGCGATGAGCGCACCTGTAGGACAGTTCCCAACCGTCTTCGCCCGTGTATGCCCAGAACATGGCACTGGCTTGTTCGAAGACGCTGCAGATCCCCATTTTCTCCGGAACTTCCGCTTGAGCCTCAACCGATGACCGCAACTACCCCTTTTCATCCTGCCGTTGCACAGTGGTTCAACACGGCAATTTGCGCAGCCCACCGATCCCCAGATCCGTGCGTGGCCGTTGATCACGGCGGGCAACAACGTCCTGATCGCGGCGCCCACGGGCTCGGGCAAGACGCTTGCCGCGTTCCTTTCGGCGATCGACGGCCTTATCCGACAGGGACTTGAGGCGCCACTGCCGGACGAGACGTTCGTCGTCTACGTGTCCCCACTCAAAGCGCTGTCCAACGACATACAGGCGCAATCTCGCGCTGCCGCTGACCGGCATCCAGCGGGAACTCGCGGCGCTCGGCTTGCCCGACGTGGACATCCGCACGCTTGTGCGCAGCGGGGATACGCCGCAGGCAGAACGGGCCAGCATGCGCAAGCGGCCGCCGCACATCATCGTCACCACCCCCGAATCGCTGTATGTCCTGCTGGGGTCGGCGTCGGGCCGCAAGATGCTGGCGACGACACGCACGGTGATCGTCGACGAAATTCACGCGCTTGCCGGCAACAAGCGCGGCGCGCATCTTGCCCTGTCGCTGGAGCGCCTGTGCGCGCTCACCGCCAAGCCGGTGACACGCATCGGCCTGTCCGCCACACAGAAGCCGATTGAGGAGATCGCGAATTTCCTCGTCGGCGCGCCTGAGACGGGCCGCAAGCGCAGCAAAGCGCGGAGCTGCATGATCATCGACTCCGGTCACGCCCGGCGCCGCGACCTGGCGCTCGCAGTTCCGTCATCGCCGCTCGAAGCGGTGATGTCGCATGAGGTCTGGGCGCAAGTGTATGCACAGCTGGCGCAGCTCGCCCAGGATCACCGCACGACGCTCGTCTTCGTCAACACGCGGCGCATGGCCGAGCGCGCCGCGCGCCATCTGTCCGAGCTGCTCGGGCCCGGCCAGGTCATGTCGCACCACGGCAGCATGGCCCGCGAGTTGCGGCTCAAGGCGGAGCAGCGCCTGAAGAATGGCGAGTTGCGAATTCTCGTGGCGACAGCGTCGCTCGAACTCGGCATAGATATCGGCGACGTCGACCTCGTCTGCCAGCTCGGATCGCCGCGCTCCATCGCGACCTTCCTGCAACGGGCTGGCCGTGCGAGCCACCAGGTCGGTGGCCTTCCCAAGGCCCGGCTGTTCCCGCTGTCGCGCGACGAGCTCGTGGAATGCACCGCATTGCTCGACGCAGTCGAACGCGGGGAGCTCGATCGCCTCACGATTCCGCGCAAGCCGCTTGACGTGCTCGCCCAGCAAATCGTCGCGGAAGTCGCCGCGGACGAATGGAGCGAAGCCGCGCTGTTCGATCTCGTGCGCAGGGCTTATCCGTATAGGGATCTTGGTCGCGAAGAGTTCCTTGAAGTGGTCCGGACGCTGGCCGATGGCTTCACCACGCGCCGCGGCCACCATGCCGCGCACATTCACCGCGACGCGGTGAATGGCAATCTCCGCGGCCGGCGCGGCGCACGGCTTACCGCATTGACGTCAGGCGGCGCGATCCCCGACACGGCGGATTACGAGGTCATGCTGGAACCTGCCAACCAGCTCGTCGGCACGGTGAATGAGGACTTTGCCGTGGAGAGCCTGGCCGGTGACGTCTTCCAGCTGGGCAATACGTCGTACCGCATCCGACGGATCGAAGCCGGCCGCGTGCGTGTCGAGGATGCGCATGGCCAAGCGCCGACGATTCCTTTCTGGCTGGGCGAAGCGCCGGGCCGCAGCGACGAGCTGTCCCATGCGGTGTCGCGGCTGCGCGCCGATGTCTCTGCCATGCTCGATGCCGATGGCAACGTCGCTGGCGTCGCCGCGCAACTCGGTGTCCGGCCAGGCATCATCGCCGGTGCCGCGGAACAAGTGGTCGACTATCTGGCCGTCGCCCGCGCGGCGCTCGGCACGCTGCCGACGCAAGCCACCATCGTCTTCGAGCGATTCTTCGACGAATCCGGCGGCATGCAACTCGTCATCCATTCGCCGTTCGGCAGCCGCATCAACCGTGCATGGGGATTGGCGCTGCGCAAGCGCTTCTGCGTCAAGTTCAACTTCGAGCTGCAGGCGGCGGCGACGGAAGACGCGATCGTGCTGTCGCTGTCGACGAGCCACAGCTTCGAGCTGGCGGCGGTCGCGCGCTACCTGCATTCGAACACCGTCCGGGAAATCCTCGTTCAGGCAATGCTGGATTCCCCGATGTTCGCGGCCCGCTGGCGCTGGATCGCCGGCATCGCGCTGGCGCTGCCGCGCTTTCGCGGCGGGCGCAAGGTTCCGGCACCTTTGCAACGGATGCGCGCCGAGGACCTGATGGCCGCCGTATTCCCAGACCAGATCGCGTGCGCGGAGAACATCGTGGGCGATCGGGAGATCCCGGACCATCCGCTGGTGCGGCAAGCCGTCAACGATTGCCTGTACGAGGCGATGGACGTCGAAGGGCTCGAGCGCCTGTTGCGCGCCATCGAGTCGGGCCGCGTCAACGTCGTCGCGCGCGACCTGGCTTCGCCATCGCCGCTGGCGCTGGAAGTGCTGACTGCGCGCCCGTACGCCTACCTGGACGACGCGCCGCTCGAGGAACGTCGCACGCAGGCTGTGATGGCGCGCCGTTGGCTGGACGAGGCGTCGGCCGCAACGCTCGGACAACTCGATCCCGCGGCAATCCAGCGCGTTCGCGCGGAAGCATGGCCCGAAGCCGAGACCCCAGACGAGATGCACGATGTGCTGCTGGGTCTTGCCTACGTCACGGCGCAGGAAGCCACGAGCAATGCCGGTTGGCCGATGCTGCTCGCGTCGCTGGCGGAGAACCGGCGAGCCACGCTGTTTGATCCTCGCCATCCCGATGGAGCGGGCGTGTGGGTGGCTGCCGAGCGTCTGCCGCAGTTCCTGTGCGTGTTTCCCACCGCGGTGCTGACTCCGCCGATCGATGCGCCCGAGGAGTTTTACCGCCGCGCGTGGACGCGCGAAAAGGCGATCGCCGATATCGTGCGATCCCGCCTCGAGGGGCTTGGCCCCGTGACGGCGGAGTCGCTTTCGGCGTCGGCGACGCTGCCGCGCTCCGATGTCGATGCCGCCCTTACGGCTCTCGCGGTGGAAGGCATCGCGATGGCGGGCGCATTCACCACTGGCGTTTCCGCTCAGGAATGGTGCGACCGTGCGCTGCTTGCGCGCATTCATCGCTATACCGTGCAGCGCCTTCGACAGGAAATCGAGCCCGTCAGCACGCAGGATTTCATGCGCTTTCTTTTCCGCTGGCAGCACTTGCTGCCCAACGATCGTCGCGAGGGTCCCGACGCGCTGGACGCGGTAATCAGGCAGCTGCAAGGATTCGAAGCGCCGGTCGCCGCGTGGGAATCGGAATTGCTGCCCGCACGCCTCGATGCCTACGACATGACATGGCTCGACGACCTGTGTTTATCCGGGCGCGCCGTGTGGACGCGATTGACGTCGCCCGCGATAGCGCCAGGATCACGGCACGCGGGTCCGGTCAGGACAACGCCGATCACCCTTCTGCCGCGCCGGGCCGCCGGCACATGGAATTCGCTGCGCACCGTGCCGTCGGCGGCGGCCGTCGCCGCGAGCGCCCGGGCGCAACATGTCGCCGATTTCCTGGCCCAGCATGGTGCATCCTTCTATGACGAGATCGTCGACGGCACGCGCCTGCTGCGAACACAGGTCGAGGATGCACTGGCCGAACTGGTCGCGCTGGGCATCGCAAGTTCCGACAGTTTCGCCGGCCTGCGCGCCTTGTTGACCCCATCCGGCAAGCGCAAGCCCTTTGCAGGCGGGCGCAGGCAACGACATGCGCTGTCGGGCATCGAGGACTCGGGCCGGTGGGCGTTGTGCCGGCGGGACCCGGTGGCACCACGCGCTGAACAGGAAACGGATTCCGGGCAAGCCGAGGAAGTGGTTCGGGCGCTGTTGCGCCGATACGGCGTCGTGTTCTGGCGGCTGCTCCAGCGCGAAGGGGCGTGGCTGCCGCCGTGGCGCGAGATGCTGCGCGTATTGCGACGGCTCGAAGCACGCGGCGACATTCGTGGGGGTCGTTTCGTCGCCGGCGTCTCCGGTGAACAGTTCGCGCTGCCGGAAGCGGTCAAGCAGTTACGCGACACGCGGCGGGCACCCGCAACGGGCGAGTTCGTCGTAGTGAGCGGCGCCGATCCACTGAATCTCGTCGGCATCCTGCTTCCTGGCGCCAGGGTCTCGGCGCTGACGGGCAATCGCATCCTCTATCGCGACGGACTCGCAGTCGGCACTTTCGTCGGGGGTGTCGTTCAATGGCTGGCACAGCTGGACACGGCCGAAGCCGGCGTCGCCCACGATTTGCTCGTGCGCGAGCGCACCGGGTCTGCGCGGCTCGCGTACGCGCGCTGAGTTCGCGGCCAATCGCGTAGTTTGCTTCCTACATTGCGCATGGCGATTTTCCGCTTTTAGAGCAAACCTCGCCGCGGTAGATTTGCCGTGATGCTATCGACTGCGGAGAACGCGGAGGGCTACCATGAGGGCCTTGCAAATCGGAACCCGACGCACCTTCCGCGTCATTGGCGCAATTGCCGTGTTCGCGATTGCGGTGCTTGGCCAGCAGGGACTCTTCGCTGCCGATCGTGCATCGCAAATGAGCGAACAGGACAAGATCGACGCGTTGGTTCAGGCAGTGGAAATGCGCAGCGACCTGAAGTTCATCCGTCTGGGAACCGTGCATTCGTCGGTCGAGGCCGCTCAGATGCTGCGCACCAAACTCCGCTTTGCCGGATCGCGGGTCCACACCGTCGACGATTTCATCGATCACGTCGCTACGGCGACGGCGAGTGGCAGTCCCTACTTCGTCCTTTATCCGGATGGCAGGCGCGTCCCGAGTTCGGAATTTCTCCGCGAGGAGTTGAAGCGCCTCGCCCAATCACCAACCGCCAAGGCAACACGGTAGACCGCGCCCCATTGGCAAGTTGGGCGCGGAAAGCCAGGGAGCGACTGCTAGGCCTCGGTCGGCGATTTTTGAATCCGACTCGATCGCAACAGGCGTCTAACGCGCATGAGCGGAGTGTTGAGCGAAGCGACGAAGCGAGACCGGGCGCGTTGCCGCGCTCGAGCGAGATTTGGAATTTCGGCCGGCATCGCGCTGCTGGCCCTTGCCGCGGGATGCAGCCATGCCCCGGCGCCAGCACTGGAGCCTGATCGAACGACAACGTCGATAGTGCTGCTTTCGTGTGCGATTGACGGGCTCGAGCGCCCGGCTCGCTGCGGGACAGCTGACGTGTTCGAGGACCGCGCCGCGCGTCGCGGCAGAGTGCTCGCGCTTCGCGTCGTCGTCGTGCCAGCGCGCGAAGTGGTGCGCAAGAATGACCCCATCGTTTTCCTCGCTGGCGGACCGGGACAGGCTGCCACTGACATCGTCGCTGACGTATCGGAGGGTCTCGCAACGGCCAATCAGACGCGCGATCTCGTGTTCATCGATCAGCGCGGCACCGGCCATGACAGCCCACTTCGCTGCGATCTAATGGAACGGCCAGGTGACCTCGATCATCTCGCAAGCGGCGCTCTACCTGAGCCGCGGTTGCGCACCTGCCTCGCCCGGATGGACGCCGATCCGAGGCTCTACACGACGTTCGTTGCGATGGATGACCTCGACGACATCCTCGGGCGATTGGGTTACGGCCCCGTCAATGCGATCGGGGGCTCCTATGGCTCCTATGCGGCGCAGATGCTTGCACGCCAGCATCCCCAACGCGTCCGCACGCTCGTGCTCGATGGCGTCGTGCCCCCCGACGGCGATTTTCCGATGCGCTTCGCGGAGCGCGTGCAGCGGTCGTTCGATCAGGTGGTCGCCGAGTGCGCAATCGATCCGGCGTGCCACGCGGCGTTCCCCGATCCGCGCGGCGAGCTGACGACCACCCAGGCCAAGCTGCGAGCGCGCCCTGTCACGCTAAGGAACCAGCGCGCGTCTGTCGTTTTCGACGGCGACGCGTTCGCGATGCTCGTGCGGTCGTTTCTCGGCTCGCCGGAGTCGCGCCGCTACGTTCCGGCGGTTGTTCACGCTGCGGCAATAGGCGACTTCGATGCACTCACGGACCGAGTGATCGATGGTCAATTGGCCGGGCTGGAAGCGCAGAGCGTTGGAATGTACCTGACGGTGAGCTGCACGGAGACAGTGCCGCATGCGACGGTCGCGGACGCCGAGCGCCTCGCCGCCGACAGCTTTCTCGGCGCGGCGCGGGCGGCGCCGATCCTTCGCGCGTGCGCGTTCTGGCCGAAAGGGGTCGATCTCGCTGCGCTGCACGAACCGCTGCGCAGCGACATTCCGGCGCTTCTGATGTCCGGAACGGTGGACAACGCGACGGCGCTCGACGACGCGCGCCGCGTCGTGTCCCAATTGCCCCATGGGCAGTGGATCGTGGTGCCGGGTGGCGGCCATACGGTTGGCGGCACGCCCTGTATGGGTGACGTCATCGCTCGCTTCATCGACGCACCGCTCGCGCCGGTGGACGCGTCGTGTGTGCGTCAAATTGTCACGCGCTTCGCATTGACGCTGCCGCGCGATTAGGAGCACGACTGATGGCTAACATGGGGCTGCACTGACATACGCGCTTTCCAAATCCGCTACTCTAATTCAGTCCATAGCTACTTGGGACTGGACGCCAAGAATCGCTATCGCCGAGGAGCCAGACATGCAAAAGAAGCGTAAGCAACGGAACGAAACTTCCGATTCGAAAAAGCCAGAGGGATCTCTGAAGCATATTCTTCGGACGGGACTTCCCCCAGGCGTAGCGGTCGAGGACGCAAAGGATCCGGGTCGAGCAATACCGCCGCGAGCACCAGCTGACAATAGGTCGTGAAGAAATTCGCCGCGGGCTCAGTCAAAACATGATGCACCTGACGTCCCGCGAACTGCGTCGGGCCTTGGTCCGCGGAAGCGGCGCCGGCTTTGCCTCGATGCTGGCCTTGGCGGCATGCAGCCGACAGGAAACGGGCTCAAGTCTTGCTGGAGTCAATGCCGTGAGCCATTGGGCATGGGGTGATCTCGACGCACGCCGAGACGGATTCAGCTGGAAGCATACGATCGTCGGCGGACTTACGCACGAAGCGGCTTCTGTATTCTGGGCCTTCTGTTTCGATCGCCTGTTTGCATCACGGCGCGTTGCGCCAGCCATACCGCGGCTTGTCGGTGAAACCGCTGCCATGAGTGCACTCGCTTGCGCCGTCGATTACACGATCACGCCCAAGCGATTCACACCCGGTTATGAGATCCGGCTGACCAAGCGTTCGTTGGTTGGAGTCTACGTAGCGTTCGCGGCAGGACTCGCAATCGGCAGCTTGCTACTACCTGCAGGCGAGCGCTAGCGAGACCGACCCCGGAATTCGACCCTCGGCTCGGTCGCCTCGTTGGCAACTTTCCGCAAGGCTTCTCGCACACCGGGCTCGTCAACACGGCGTTCAACCTGGTGAAGGCGAGCGGTCCCGCACAGCAGCGGGGGGACCGCGCAGCGCCGCCCGCCGGCGGCTCTGCTCACCCCCATTGACTCCCGGCTTCCGCAGCAGCGATGTCGTGCTACATCGCCTTGAGACCGCGTGGTGCGCCGCTTGGCCGACGTCGACAGCGCGCTCGCGCACGTGTTCGGCTTTCCACGGCTGGTCGTTCATCAACTCCGGGTTGCGCATTAAGGGCCGGCGCGACGTAGAATCGACGGCATGCCCGCGACAAGCCCACCGGCGGTATTGGCCCTCATCGGCAACACCCCGCTGGTCGAAGTCACGCGCTTCGACACCGGTCCGTGCCAGCTCTTTCTCAAGCTCGAGTCTCAGAATCCGGGCGGCTCGATCAAGGACCGGATCGGCGTGGCCATGATCGAAACGGCCGAGCGTGACGGACGGCTGCAGCCCGGTGGTACCGTTGTCGAGGCCACGGCAGGGAATACGGGCCTCGGCCTGGCACTCGTTGCTCGCGCCAAAGGCTATCGCGTGGTGCTCGTGGTCCCCGACAAGATGTCGTCGGAAAAGATATTGCACCTGAAGGCGCTCGGCGCCGAGGTGCACGTCACGCGCAGCGATGTGGGCAAGGGACATCCCGACTACTATCAGGACATGGCGCTGCGTCTTGCCGGCACCATCTCCGGGGCATTCTTTGCAGATCAGTTCAACAATCCGGCCAATCCGCTCGCGCACGAAACGGGGACTGCGCCTGAAATTTGGGCACAAACGGGTCACGATGTCGACGCCATCGTCGTCGGCGTCGGATCGGCCGGAACAATCACGGGCCTGACACGGTTCTTTCGCGCGGTGCAGCCTGCGCTGCGCTTCGTGCTCGCCGATCCGCAGGGCTCGATCCTCGCCGAATACGTGAAGAGCGGCGTGATAGGCACCGCCGGATCATGGGCTGTGGAAGGTATTGGCGAGGACTTCATTCCGGGAATTGCCGATCTTTCCGGCGTCACGGACGCGTATTCGATTCCAGACGAGGAGAGCTTTGCGACAGCGCGCGAACTGCTGAAACGCGAAGGCATTCTGGCAGGCTCGTCTACGGGAACGTTGCTTGCGGCGGCCCTGCGCTATTCCCGGGCGCAGACGCGGGCGCAGCGAGTGGTGAGCTTTGTCTGCGACACCGGAACCCGCTACCTGAGCAAGGTATACAACGACCAGTGGATGGTGGACCAGGGGCTGTTGGCGCGACGCAAGTACGGCGACCTGCGCGACCTGATCTCACGCCGCGCAGAGGACGGCAACGTCGTCAGCGTGGCCCCCGACGACACGCTGCTCACCGCATTTCAACGGATGCGTCTCGCGGATGTCTCGCAATTGCCGGTGCTGGCGCATGGGGCGCTCGCGGGCGTGATCGATGAATCCGACATCCTGCTCAATGTGCATGCCGATTCCGCCCACTTCGGCGCGCCGGTGGCCAGCGCGATGACCGATTCGCCCTCGACCCTATCACCGACGGCGAGCCTCAAATCGCTGCAGGACGTGCTCGATCGTGGACTCGTCGCCATCGTTGCCGACGCTTCCGGGTTCCACGGCCTCATCACGCGGGTCGATCTCATCAACCATCTCCGGCGGGCACTCAATTGAGCCATTCGAAAAAGCAACGCTTCGCCACCCGCGCCATCCACGCCGGCCAGTCGCCGGATCCGTCGACCGGCGCCATCATGCCGCCGATTTACGCAACGTCGACGTACGTGCAAAGCAGTCCCGGTGTGCACAAGGGATTGGACTACGGCCGGAGCCACAATCCCACCCGCTTTGCCTGGGAACGCAACATCGCCAACCTCGAAGGCGGCGCGCAGGCCTTTGCGTTCGCCTCGGGACTCGCCGCGATTGCGACGGTGCTCGAATTGGTTCCAGCCGGCTCGCACGTCGTCAGTGGCGACGACGTCTATGGCGGGACATTTCGGCTGTTCGACAAGGTTCGGCGCGAGAGTGCGGGCCTCACGTTCAGCTACGTCGACTTCGTGAACCCGGAAAACCTCAATGTCGCGCTGACGCCGCGAACCAAGCTCGTCTGGATCGAGACGCCAACCAATCCGCTGCTCAAGCTGGCCGACCTTCGCGCGCTCGCAGAAATCGCACGGTCGCGCGGCATCCTGACCGCAGTGGACAACACGTTTGCGAGTCCGTACAACCAGCGGCCGCTCGAATTGGGCGCCGACATCGTCGTGCACTCAGCCACCAAGTACCTGAATGGCCATTCTGATGTCATCGGAGGCGTAGCTATCGTCAGCGACGAGCCGCGGCTGCAACCGGTGCGAGAACGCCTCGCATTTTTGCAGAATGCGGTCGGCGCCATTGCGGGACCCTTCGACAGTTTCCTGGCGCTGCGCGGCCTGAAGACGCTGGCGCTGCGCATCGAGCGTCACAACGACAACGCGCTCGCGCTGGCGGAGTGGCTGGAGCGCGAGCCCAAGGTGACGCGCGTCCACTATCCCGGCTTGCCGTCGCATCCCCAGCATGCGCTTGCCAGGACTCAGATGCACTCCGTGGGCGGCGGTTACGGCGGAATGATAGCGCTGGACTTGAAGACCGATCTTGCCGGCGCGCGCCGCTTCCTGGAAGCAGTGCACATCTTTGCGCTCGCCGAGAGCCTGGGCGGCGTGGAGAGCCTCATCGAACATCCGGCCATCATGACGCACGCGACAATTCCGCCCGACACGCGTGCCGCGCTGGGTATTGGCGATTCACTGGTGCGGCTTTCGGTCGGCATCGAAGATGTGGACGACTTGCGGGACGACCTTGCCCAGGCGCTCGCGGCGATCTGAGGTGAACTATGCCGAGGGCGCGCTCCATCGCCGGATAGTCGCTGGCCTTCCGCGCCTCCGCCATAAGCGGAGCCGGGTCCAACGATGGAGGCACGCCACGCACGTGTTTTAGCTTTCGGGGAAGTAAAAGACGAAGGGCCCGCATCGATGCGAGCCCTTGTTTTATTGGTTGCGGGGGCAGGATTTGAACCTGCGACCTTCGGGTTATGAGCCCGACGAGCTGCCAGACTGCTCCACCCCGCGTCAGAAGGGTAATTATAGCCCGTGTGGAGCACTCGGGTCAAACCTGGGACTACATTGCCTCCGTCTCGGCGGTCTTCGGCCGCCACACCAGCAGCCGCGATTCGATCCGCGTGACGATGTAGTCGAGCAGCAGCGCGAATACCGTCAGCACGAAGATGCCGGCGATTACCGTGTCGATGTCGAACACGCCTTCGGCCTGCAGGATCAGGTAGCCCACGCCCTTGGCCGAACCGAGATACTCGCCGACGACGGCGCCGACGAACGCCATGCCGACTGCCGTATGCAGGCTGGAGAAAACCCAGGACATTGCCGACGGCAGGTAGATGAAGCGCAACAGCTGGCGTTTCGACGCACCCAGCATCCGCGCGTTGGCGAGCACGACCGGACTCACCTCCTTGACGCCCTGGTAGACGTTGAAGAACACGACGAAGAAAACCAGCGTGACGCCGAGCGCGACCTTCGACGTGATCCCGAGCCCGAACCAGACGGCGAAGATCGGCGCCAGGATCACGCGCGGCATTGCGTTCAACGCCTTGATGTAAGGATCGGCCAGCGCCGAGGCCAGCGGCGTCAGCGCCAGCCACAGGCCGATGAGCAAGCCCAGCAGGCTGCCGACGGCGAACGCGAGAAGGGTCTCGATCAGCGTGATGGCGAGATGCGGATAGATCTTGCCGCTGGAAAACCACTCCCAGATGACCCGGAACACCTTGAGCGGCCGCCCAAAGAAAAACGGCGCGAGCACGCCGGTCTCCGTCAGCACGTACCAGACGGTGAACAGCACCAGCAGCACCGCCGCCTGGCACAGCGCCAGCGTTAACCCGCTGACCTTGAGGTCACTTCCGGCTTTGCGCATAGCCTTTCAGGACCTCTGATTTGAGCACCTGCCATATCGCTTCGTGAATCTGCGTGAAGCGCGGCTGCATCCGGATCTCCGCCACATCCCGCGGACGCGGAAGGTCGATCGTGAATTCGCCGATCGGGTGCGTTTCCGGTCCAGCGGACAGCACGATCACGCGGTCGGAAAGGGAGATGGCCTCCTCGAGATCGTGGGTGATGAAGAGCACCGACTTGCGATCGGCGGACCACAGTTCGAGCAACTCGTTTTCCATCAGCTGACGGGTCTGGATGTCGAGCGCGGAAAACGGCTCGTCCATCAGCAGGATCTCCGGATCGAGGATCAGCATCTGCGCCAGCGCCACGCGCTTGCGCATTCCGCCAGACAGCTGATGCGGGTAACGGTCCTCGAAACCGGCCAGACCGACGCGCGTCAGCCACTCGCGCGCCTTTTCCACGGCCTCTGCCTTCGCGACGCCATGGAATTCCAGCCCGGCGGTTACGTTGTCCAGCGTGCTGCGCCAAGGCATCAACGCATCGGACTGGAACATGTAGCCCGCCCGCGTGTTGATTCCCGTCAATGGAACGCCGTGAACGAGCGTCCGCCCGGAAGATGGCGCGAGAAGGCCGGCCGCGACGTTGAGCAGCGTCGACTTGCCGCAGCCGGTTGGTCCCACCACGGAAACGAATTCGCCCGCGCCGATGGTCAGCGACGTATCCCGCACGGCGACGTAACGCCCCTCGCCTCCGCGCGCCGCGAAGGCACACGTGACGCCGTCGAGGTCCAGTGCAGCCGCGTACGGCACGGCAACGGACATCACTTGAACTTCTGCGCGGCTTTCTGCTGGAACGTCATGTTCACGGTCTTCGCCAGGTCCACGGTGGCCGATTGCACACCGGGATCGAAAGTCTTGAGATCGCGATATACGTTCTGCGAGGCGTCAAGGCTGATGAAACCGTCGTGCTTGAACCCGTCGAGGTTCTTGATCAGCGCTGCCTTGTACAGCGCCTTGTCGGTGTAGTACTCGGGCGGCACGGCGGCCACGATCTGATCGGGCGTGGACGCCTGGATGAAGCGCAGCGCGCGTACCATCGCATTGACCACGGCCTGCGCCGTATTCGGGTATTTCTTCGCGAAGTCCACGGGCACGTAGATGGATCCTGCCGCATAAGCGCCGTTGTAGACGTCCTGCATGCCCTTGGCGGTGCGCGTGTCGATCACCGGCACGATCGAACCGTCGGACTCCAGCTGCGAGATGACCGGATCGAGGTTGGAGATGGCATCGATCTCGCCGCGCTTCATGATGGCAACCGCGCCCGCCGTCGCACCGACGCCGATGATTGCGACGGCATCGGGTTTCAGTCCGGCCTTCGCCAGCAGCACGTTGACGAACATGTTGGTCGACGAACCGGGTGCGGTGACACCGATCTTCATCCCCTTGAGATCGGCCGGCGACTTGTACGCGGCCGCCTTCTCCTTGGTCATGCCGAGCACGATGCCCGCGTACTTGCCCTGCATGACGAGCGCCTCGATGAACTGGCCTTTCGCCTGCTGTGTGATCGTGTGTTCATAAGCGCCGGACACCACGTCGACGCTGCCGCCCAGCAGCGCCTGCAGCGCGCGAGCGCCGCCGGGGAAGTCGAGAATCTCCACTTCGAGCCCTTCGGCCTTGAAGTAACCGTTGCGCTCGGCAATCGTCAGCGGCAGATAGTAGAAGAGCGGCTTCCCGCCAACGCCTATCGTGAGCTTCGCTTTTTCCGGCGCTTGCGCCATGGCAGGCGCCGCCAGCGCGACGACAGCAAACAGCGCCAGGATCAGGCGCGGCAGGAAACGCATCATGCAACCTCCGGATGTTGTTATCAGCAGTTCAGCGACCAGGACCGACAGCGCATTGTCGTGGCGGCGGATGCGCGCGTCAAACGCCACGTAGCCGCCTGTGCGCAGCCAGGAGGAGCCACGGCGGCCGTCGAGGCGGGTCGTTATGCCGCTAGCGGGGCCGCCGCGGTGCAAACCGGACAGCTTGGCGGCCATTTCCTTGCCGATCCACCATTGCGGTTCCGACGGCGGCGAAATCTTCTCGTCTCGCTCGCGCTCGGCGACGCGCAACTTCGCAGCGTCGAACGCCGCGGCAAAAGTGCCGGCGCGGGCCATGCCCTTCTGGAAGAACGCTTCGCCGAAATACGCAGACTGCGCGGTCTTGCCGCACGCTGCCGGCAACTTGTCGGCGCGCGACGCCGTGATGATCAGCGTGTGTTCGTCCTGCAGCGGCTCGATGAATCCTCCCGAATAGCACGCGGACACGACGATGATTCGCCATTTGATCCCGGCGTCGTCCAGCAGTTGCCGCAGGCCCGGAGGAGTAAGCTCGACCAGCGACAGCGGCGGGAGTTCTGCACGCAGCCGCGGGCCACGGGCGCCGGGGCTCGCGAGGTAGAGCATAACGACATCGTCCTCGACGTCGATCGCCGATCCGATCTCGTTCAAGGTCTCGCGCAGGTTCGTGACCGTGGCGAACGGCGTGGTCAACAGCGTCTGCGGATTGTTGACGAGGAGCAGCGAGCGACCCGCAGTGCCCCAGCGTTCGTCCATCACCTTCTGCGCCGCCTCGGCGCCGCTGCGAAACGCGTCGTCCGCGCCGTAGGGCGAGAAGCCGACGAAGTAGAGATCGGAGGAACCCGGCCTCTCGTCTTCCAGGCCGGAAAGTTCATGGTCGAGCAGCATGCTCTGCGTCGCCAGCACCGCTTCCGAGCCCGCCGACATACCTTCCGGCGCCGATGTGGGCGCACCCGGCTCGTGCCACCAGGGATCGTTGGGCGAGAACGTCGTCGAGAAAAAAATAGGCGTCGCCAGCAGCAGACCGCCGCAAATCGCCAGCAACCAGACACGCGGGGGGGCCGGCGCCAACGCAACCGCCACGCTGCGCACGAGAATCGCCACCATCCACAGTTCGACCACGTCGATGCCGAGCGCGGCAATGAGTTCACGCACGAGCGCGGCGGCCGCCGACAGAGGAATCAGGAAGTTCACGCGCCTGCACGATCGGCACCGCGGCCATCACGATGACCGGAATCGCGAGCGCCAGCGTGCGCTGCCGGAAGGCAAGCGCGAGAACGGCCGCGATCAGCAGCAGCGCGGCGCCGGAATAGAGCTCGGTGCCGGCACCGAGAAGCGAGAACTCGCGGCCATCGTCCCGCGCGCAGCCAGTCGCCCGCCACATCGATGGCCGCTGAAAACAGGAACAGCAGAACGAGTTGCGCGACGTCGATGCGAAAGGCGAGCCGCGTCACCGGCAGGAACAGCGCCAGGCGCAGTCCGGCAACGAGATTGCGGACGAACGAGGTCAAGGCGTAGCGCATGAAGGTATGCCGATCGCGTCGGGCCGGTGGCCGCGATCAGGCGGCTGCAGCGTGCTCCGCGATGAATGCCTTGACGAGCCCCGGATCGGCGGCGAGCGTCGTGCTGTGCTGCGGGCGCGACTCGAGTCCGCGCCAGACGGCCGGTCGCGCCGGGTCACGGCCGACGGCTTCGCGGATCGTCGCGGCGAATTTGGCCGGCAGCGCCGTTTCGACGCAAATGAGTGGCGTGCCGGGATCGCGCAGTTCGAGGCCAACCTTTACGCCGTCGGCCGTGTGCGGATCGATGACGATTCCGTAGCGTGTCGCGATTTCGCGAATCGTGGCCAGGCGGTCGGCGTGCGTGCTTCGCCCGGAAACAAAGCCGGCCGCTTGCACTTGCGCCCAGTGGGGCGTTCGCGACAGATCGAATCCGCCTTCGGTGGCCAATGTCGACCAGAGTTCGCGTAGCGTCTCGGGATTCCGCCCGGTCGACGTCGAAGATGAAACGCTCGAAGTTGGAGGCCTTCGAGATGTCCATCGACGGAGACGATGTCGCATGCGTCTCGCTTGCCGAACGCGGCCGGTAACGTCCGCTGCGGAAGAACTCGTCGAGCACGTCATTTTCGTTGGTGGCCAGGATCAGCCGCCGGATGGGCAGGCCCATCTCGCGCGCGACGTGTGCCGGCGAGGATGTTGCCGAAGTTGCCGGACGGCACCGCGAAGTCGACACGCTGTCGCGTTGTCCGTCGTGGCGGCGAAATAGCCCTTGAAGTAATAGACCACCTGGGCGGCGATCCGGCCCCAGTTGATCGAGTTCACGGCGCCGATCTTCCAGCGCGCCTTGAATTCCGCGTCATTGGCCACCGCCTTGACCAGGTCCTGGCAGTCGTCGAACGTGCCGTCAATCGCGATGTTGAAGATGTTGGGATCGTCGAGCGAGAACATCTGCGCCTGCTGGAACGGGCTCATCCTGCCCAATGGCGACAGCATGAACACCGTGATGCCGCGCTTGCCGCGCATCGCGTACTCGGCCGAACTGCCGGTGTCGCCCGACGTGGCGCCGAGGATGTTGATCGATCCGTGGTTGCGTCCCAGCACGTACTCGAACAGGTTGCCCACGAGTTGCAGCGCGATGTCCTTGAACGCCATCGTGGGCCCGTTGGACACGCGCAGCAGGAAGAGACCCGGCGCCAACGTCGCAAGCGGGGTGATTTCGTCGCTGCCGAACACGGCCGCCGTATAGGTGTCGGCGATGATCCGGCGCAGGTCGGCGGCCGGCATGTCGTCGATGAATCGCGACAATACGGCGAACGCCAGTTCGCGATAGCCGAGCGGGCGCAGCGCCGCCAGTTCGGCCGCGGTGAAGCGCGGATAGGATTGCGGCACCGCGAGCCCGCCGTCCGGCGCCAGGCCTTCCTGCAGGATGGCGCAGAACGGCTGCGGGTCGTCGCGCCCAGGCGCCGCGCGTGCTGACATAACGCATCAGTTCAATTCTTCGAGCCGAATGCGCACGATCTTGCCGCGCACCGTCGACAATGCTTCGATCTTCGCGATCGCATCGACGACATTCTTTTCCACGACGCGGTGCGTGAGCAGGATGATGTCGGTCTGCTCCTCGCCTTCCGAGGGCTCCTTCTGGATCATCGCGTCGATCGAGATGTCGCGGTCGGCCAGGATGCGCGTGATGTCCGCCAGCACGCCGGGCCGATCCTCGACGCGCATGCGCAGGTAGTAGCTGGTCACGACGTCGCCGATCGGCAGGAACGGCACGTTGGTCAACTGGTCGGGCTGGAATGCCAGGTGCGGCACGCGATGCTCCGGGATCCGCCGTGTGCATGCGCGTCACGTCCACCAGATCGGCGATCACCGCGCTGGCCGTCGGCTCGGCGCCCGGCGCCGGCGCCGTAATAGAGCGTCGGTCCGGTCGCGTCTCCCTTCACCAGGATCGCGTTCATCACGCCCTCGACATTGGCGATCAGGCGTTTCGTCGGTATCAACGTCGGGTGGACGCGAAGTTCGATGCCTTCGTGTCCGTCCGCCACTGCACGGCGCGTAATGCCAAGCAGCTTGATCCGGTAGCCCAGTTCCTCGGCGTAGCGGATGTCCTCTTGCGTGAGTTTCGAGATGCCTTCCGTGTACACCTTGTCGAACTGCATCGGCACGCCGAACGCGATGGCCGACATGATCGCCAGTTTATGCGCGGCGTCGACGCCCTCGATGTCGTACGTCGGGTCGGCTTCGGCGTATCCCAGCCGCTGCGCCTCGGCGAGCGCGGCGCTGAACGACGTCCCGCGTCCGCGCATTTCGGAAAGGATGAAGTTCGACGTGCCGTTGATGATGCCGGCAATCCACTCGATGCGGTTGGCGGAGAGGCCCTCGCGCAGCGCCTTGATGATCGGGATGCCGCCGGCGACCGCCGCCTCGAAGGCGACCATCACGCCCTTCGCGTGCGCCGCGGCGAAGATCTCGTTGCCGTGGCGCGCGAGCAGCGCCTTGTTGGCCGTGACGACGTGCTTGCCGTTCGCGATCGCCTCGAGGACGAACGTGCGCGCGGGCTCGATGCCGCCGATCAGCTCGACGACGATGTCGATGTCCGGATGCGCCAATACCACGTGCGCGTCGTCGGTCAGGTTGACGTCGGTCGTGCCGCGCGTCCTGCTCCCGCGCGACGTCGATCGCGCGCTCGGCGATCCACGTGATGCGGATCGGCCGGCCCGCGCGCCGCGCGATCTCTTCCCCGTTGCGGCGCAACACGGTCCACGTGCCGTTGCCGACCGTGCCGATGCCGAGCAGGCCCACGTTGCAGCGGCTTCATGGCGCGGCAGCCTGCGCCGGCTCGGCGACGCATGGCGGTCGTCATCAGATCAGCCCGTCTTCGCGGAACATCTGCTTGATGCCGCGGATTGCCTGGCGCGTGCGCGCTTCGTTCTCGATCATCGCAAAGCGCACGTGCTGGTCGCCGAACTCGCCGAAGCCGATGCCCGGGCGACACCGAGACCTTCGCGCCGGCGAGCATCTTCTTGGCGAATTCGAGCGATCCCATCGCGCGATACGCCTCGGGAATCTTCGCCCACACGTACATCGACGCCTTCGGGTTGTCGACCATCCAGCCGGCCTCGTGCAGCCCCTTCACCAGCACGTCGCGCCGGCTCTGGTACTTGTGCGCGATTTCCGCGACGCAGTCCTGCGGCCCTTCCAGCGCGGCGATGGCGGCGACCTGCAGCGGCGTGAACGTGCCGTAGTCGTGGTAGCCCTTGATGCGCGCGAGCGCGTTGACCAGCGTGTGATTGCCGACCATGAAGCCGATCCGCCAGCCCGCCATGTTGTAGCTCTTCGACATCGTGAAGAACTCGACGGCGACGTCCCGCGCACCCGGCACCTGCATGATCGACGGCGCCTTCCAGCCGTCGAAGCAGATGTCGGCGTAGGCCAGGTCGTGCACCACGTAGATGCCGTATTCCCTCGCCAGCGCGATGATCTTCTCGAAGAACGGCAGCTCGACGCACTGCGCCGTCGGGTTCGACGGGAAATTGATGATCAGCATCTTCGGCTTGGGAAAGCTGGTGTGGATCGTGCGTTCCAGCTCCTCGAAGAAGTCGATGTCCGGCGTCATCGGCACGTGCCGGATATCGGCGCCGGCGATCACCGGCCCGTAGATATGGATCGGGTAGCTGGGGTTCGGCACCAGCACCGTGTCGCCGCGGCCGAGCGTGGCCAGCGCCAGGTGCGCGATGCCTTCCTTCGAGCCGATCGTGGCGATCGCCTCGGTCTCCGGGTCGAATTCCACGCCCCAGCGGCGCTGGTACCAGTGGCAGATCGCGCGCCGCAGCCGGGGTATGCCCTTGGACACGGAATACCCGTGCGTGTCGGGACGCTGCGCGCTTTCGACCAGCTTGTCGACGATGTGCTTGGGCGTGGGGCCGTCCGGATTGCCCATGCCGAAGTCGATGATGTCTTCGCCCCGCCGTCGCGCCGCCATCTTGAGCTCGGCGGTGATCGAAAAGACGTACGGAGGCAGGCGCTCGATGCGCGCGAATTCCGTTTCCATGGGGATGGCACTACGAGGGGGGGACATGCGGGTCTTCCTTGCGTAAGCGCCCGGAACCGTCCGAGCGACGTAAGAAGCGGTGAAATCCACTACTCCCGTATCATTCTAGCGGCGGCCAGCGCTTTGCCGCAATGCACAAATGCGGTTTGCGGGTACCCAACACGCGATGAAATTCCACCTTCAGCCAGCCGCCACCAACGTGATCGCCGCCGTCGGCGCGGACTGGATACGCATCGGCGAGACCGAATATCGGCAGAACCTTATCGTGACGCCGGACGCCGTCGTGCCCGGCTGGGCACCTGCCGGCTTCGCGGCGTTGAGCGAAGACGATTTCGCCGCGCTGCTGAGCCACCGTCCGGAACTCGTGCTGCTGGGCACCGGCGCCGCGCAGCGCTTTCCTCATCCACGGCTCCTGCGCGCGCTGTCGGACGCGCGCGTCGGCGTCGAGGCGATGGACACGCGCGCCGCATGCCGCACGTTCAACATTCTGGTGGCGGAGGAGCGGCGCGTGATCGCTGCCATCGTGTTGCAGTGACGGCTACTCGCCCATCTGAAGCAGTTTGCCGTGCACGCGCGCGTAGTTGATCGCATAGCGAAACGTGGCCGCGCCAACGATCAGGTAGCCGATGTCGAGCAACAGCGCGGACCAGAAGTGGTGCCACGGGAATGAGCCCTGCAGCAAGACGGCGCGCATGCCTTCGAAAGCGTGCGCGGACGGCAGCATCCACGCCACGGACTGCAGCCATCCGGGCAGCACGGCGATCGGGTAATAGACGCCGGACACGGGCGCCACCAGGAATATCGCCGCCCACGCCAGTTCTTCCGCACCCAGACCCCAGCGCAGGATCATCGCCGACACCGCGAGCCCGATGCCCCAGCCAAAGGCGAGCAGCAGCCAGAAGTAGGCGATCAACGGGAATCCCAGCGAAAATATCGAATAACGGAACAGCAGCCAGGCGAAGAAGCACGCACCGCCGACGCCGATCAGCGTGCGCAGCACGCTCAGCGTCAATTGCCCGGCGATGAATTCGTACAGGCGCAGCGGGCTCACGAACAGGTTGCCCAGGTTGCGCGAATACATTTCCTCGATGAAGGTCAGCGATACGCCGAGCTGGCCGCGGAAAAGCACGTCCCACAGCAATACGGCGCCGATGAAAAACCCCGGCGCGTCCTGCAGGAAGCTGGTGGTGGGCTTGAGGTAGATGGTGAGAAACGCCCACAGCACCATCGTGACCGTGGGGTAGTAGGCCATCGACACCAGCCGCGGCCACGACTTGAGCAGCAGATAGGCATGGCGGCGGATGAGCGCGCGAACGCGGCGCGCCGACGCCGCCGGGCCCGCCTGCGGATAGTAGCCGGCGTCGACGGCCGTCTGCCCGGTCATGCCGCCACTTCCCGCGTGGGCGCGCCCAGGTCGGACTCCTCGCCCCCGCCGCGCGCGACATCGAGAAACACTTGTTCCATGTTGTCGCGCCCGTATTGTTCGATCAGGTGCCGCGGCGAGCCCTGGTCCACCACCAGTCCTTCGCGCATCATGATCACGTCGTCGCACATGCGCTCGACCTCGCCCATGTTGTGCGACGCGAGCAGCATCGTGCAGCGGTTGTCGCGCTGATAGTGCTCGAGATAGGTGCGCATGCGGTCACCGATGTCCGGGTCGAGCGACGCGGTCGGTTCGTCCAGCAGCAGCACTTCCGGGCGGTTGAGCAGTGCCTTGGCAAGAGATACGCGCGTGCGCTGCCCGGCGGAAAGATTGCCGTACGGGCGCGCAAGCAGGTCCGCCAGATCGAATTCGACGGCCAGCTCGGCGATCCGCTGCGCGGGTTTGCGCACGCCGTAGAGGTCCGCGAACACGCGCAGGTTTTCGCCCACGGTCAGGCGGCGCGGCAGGTCGACGTAGGGAGACGTGAAATTCATACGCGGCAGCACGCGGTAGCGGTCCTTCAGCATGTCGCAGCCAAGCACGGCGATCGACCCCGCCGTCGGCGTGAGTACACCCAGCAGCATCGACAGCGTCGTCGTCTTGCCGGCCCCGTTGCCGCCCAGCAGGGCCGTTGTCGTTCCCGCGCGGACGACGAAGGAGATGCCTTTGACTGCCTCCACTGCGTCGTAGCGCTTGCGCAAATCCGCAACGACGATCGCGGCGTCCGCCGCGGCTAGCACTGGATCGTCGTCCGGCAATAGCTGGTCAGCTCGCGCAATGTCGAGGTGCTATTCACCAGCACGCGTCCGCCTTCCTTGCCGTACTCCAGTCCCAGCTTCACCTTGTACTTGGTGAAGAAGGCGTCGAATTGCTCGGCGCCCTGGGTGCCGAGCGCGTAGAGCGCGTCGTCGGTCGCGTCGTGCTCGAGCACGATCGCGGCGAGTGGTTGCGGCGCCGGGCCGGCGAGAACCCGCGCGCCCTCTGCCGGGTCGTATACGCTGTGATCGGCGCAGCAGTGGATCACCTGTCCGGAGGACGTTGCCGAACGCTCGCGCTGGAAGCGGATGAACGAAACCTCGCGCGTTGGATACGCCAGTTTGTGCGCGCAGATCGCCGAAAACGCGACGACGTTGCGCGCAGCACCCACGCCGCCTTGCCATGCATACGCGGCGCCGTCTTCGCGTTTCAGGCTGACGGTGGAGGCCGCGGGTCGGGACATCCTGACCAGCAGGCAAGGCGTGGCCAGGAACGGGTACTGGAATATGTAGTTGGTGTCGGGCAGCAGGTCGCCCGCGCGGACCGGCCGGCCATGTACGTCGACGAGCCGCGTGCGCGCGTACAGCCGAGGCGGCGTATCCGCCCGCGCCATTTCCCCGGCGAGGAAGCCAGCGCCGCTCAGCACTGCGCACGTCGTGAGGAACTGCCGCCGTTCCATCGCTCTCCCGGTTGTGTTGCTTGCCCGCCCGCGCGACGCCGTCGGAAACGCTAGCCCGCGACCAACTCGCGCACGTGCTCCGTGGCGCTGCGACCCAGTGCCGACAGCGCGTAGCCGCCCTCCAACATCGACACGATACGTCCCTGCGCATGCCGATCCGCGACCGCCATCAGTTCGCGCGTTACCCACGCGTAGTCGGCCTCGACAAACTTGAGCCCCGCGAGCGGATCCTCCCGGTGCGCGTCGAAACCTGCGGAGACGAGAATGAGCTGCGGCCGGTGCGCTTCGAGAGCAGGCAGCCAATAGTCGCGCACTGCCGCGCGAAACTCCTCGCCGCCGCTTCCCGCGGAAAGCGGAACGTTCACCATGTTGGGCGCGGGATCGTCCAAGCCCGAATACGGGTACAGCGGATGCTGGAACGTCGACACCATCAGCACCCGCGGGTCGCCGGAGAATATGTGCTCGGTGCCGTTGCCGTGATGCACGTCGAAATCGACGACGGCAACGCGTTCCAGCCCGTGCACGGCCAGCGCATGCGTCGCGCCAACGGCCACGCTGTTGAAGATGCAGAAGCCCATGGCGCGATTGCGCTCGGCGTGGTGTCCCGGCGGGCGCACGGCACAGAAAGCGGTTCGACATTCGTCGCGCATGACGAGGTCTACCGCGAGCACTGCGGCGCCGGCCGCGTGGCGCGCCGCCATATAGGTGTGCGGATTGAGCGCAGTGTCGGGATCGATGTAGTGCAACCCCGACTCCGGACTGGCCTGCGCGACTTCGCGCATGTAGAGCTCGCCGTGCGCTCTGGCGATCTGCTCGTCCGTCGCCGCAGGGGCCGAGTAGTGACGCAGGTAAGCATCGAGTCCCGACGCGATCAGCCGGTCTGTGATGGCGGCGAGCCGTTCCGGACATTCAGGATGGTAAGGCCCCATCTCGTGGAGGCCGAATACGGGATGGGAGACGAATGCGGTAGTCACGGCGCGGGAACGGGCGGGTCGGATTCGATAATCGGTCGGTGAATTTGCTGGCGGGCAGCAGCCGAAGCGTTGCTCGGGAAGGATTGCGCGCGCTCCTGTCCGTCCTTTGACAACCGCCAGACGGAGTTTACCCCGGGCTCGCCGGTCGTGACGAGGTCCCCGGTCCCCGGTTAGAGTGGCAAAGAGGCCACCGGGCCTGCCCCTTCCAGAAACCAAAGACCGCCATGACCGTCCGACCCGCTTCCCAGGCCAGTACCCCCGCCGCCGGGCGGCTTGCAACGGTCCTGCAAACGCTCGCCCGGATCGTCGTGGGCAAGGAGGAACCGCTGAAACTGGCGCTGGCGTGCATGCTGGCGCGCGGTCACCTGTTGATCGAGGACATTCCGGGCGTGGGCAAGTCCACGCTGGCACAGGCGTTGGCGGCGACGCTGGGCCTCAAGTATTCGCGCATCCAGTTCACGAGCGACCTGCTGCCCGCCGACGTGCTGGGCGTGTCGATCTTCGACGAACGCGCGCAATCCTTCCGCTTCCACGCGGGCCCCATCTTCAGCTCCGTCGTGCTGGCCGACGAAATCAACCGCGCGCCACCCAAGACGCAGAGCGCCTTGCTCGAGGCCATGGAAGAGCGGCAAGTGTCGCAGGACGGTCAGACGCGCAGGCTGCCAGACCCATTTTTCGTGATCGCGACACAGAATCCAATCGAACAGATCGGCGCATACCCGCTACCGGAATCGCAGCTCGACCGCTTCCTGATGGCGATCGAGCTGGGATATCCGGACCCGGCAGCCGAGCGTGAACTGCTGGTGAGCGGTGATCGCCGTATCCGCATCCCGGAGATGCCGGCCGGCGCCGACGCGCCGACGCTGGCCGACTGGCAGCGCGAAGCGACGCAAATCCACGTCGCTCCGGCGTTGCTCGACTACGTTCAGGCACTGCTCGCTGCCTCTCGCGGCCACGCTCCTTCCGTGGGCGGCAATATCGGCGGGCGGCATGGATTGTCTCCCCGCGCAGGGTTGATGCTGCTCGCCGCCGCGCGCGCATGGGCCATGATCGCGGGCCGGCCGATGGTGCTTCCGGAAGACGTCCAAGCAGTGTTTCCGGCGGTCGCGGGCCATCGACTGGCCGGCGGCACCCGCGCGGGGGCGGTGCAGGCGCAAGCTCTGGTGCGCGCGGTTCCGCTGCCATAGCGTCCGGCGGCGACCGCGGGATGACCACCGCTCGCAGCGACTCGACGATGACGGGCTGGCTCGCCCGCGTGCGGCAGCGCGCGTTTCGCGGGTTCCCGTCCGATCGCGAACCGGTGGTTCTGCGGCATTCGCGCATCTACATCCTGCCGACCAAGCGCGGCTGGGCGATGCTCGCCACGATCGCGATCATGCTCGTTTCCTCGCTCAACTATGCATTGACGCTGGGGATCGGCGTCGCCTTCCTGTTGGCCGGACTGATGGCTTCCGCGCTGCTGCATACATTCCGCAACCTGGCCGGCATCGAGGTCACGCCTTTGTCCGCAGGCGAAGCGTTCGCCGGTGGCCACGTGCCGTTCATGCTGTCGCTGCATGGCGGCGCCATCGCGCGTACTGCGGTGGACCTGGCGGCGGCGGGCGCGCGCGCCGCAGGCGATGTTCCCGCCGGCGCGGCGCTGACGTTGAAACTGGATGTGCTTGCCGCAGAACGCGGAAGCCGTCCGCTGGGACGCGTGACGCTGTCGACGGTGTTCCCGATGGCGCTGTGGCGCGGCTGGGCTTATGTGCATTTTCCGCTTGCCGGGATCGTCTACCCTGCCGCGGAAATCGGCGCGCCGCCGCTGCCAAAAGGTTCATCCGGCCCCGACAACACGGCAACCGGCCGCAACGAGGACGCCGATCTTGCTGGATTGCGCGAATTCCAGCGCGGTGACCCGCCGCAACGCGTCGCGTGGAAGGCCGTCGCGCGCGGTGCCGGCTGGTTCACCAAGGAGTTCGACGGCGCCGGCGGCGGCGGCGCCGTGACGCTGGCGTGGTCCGCGCTGCCTGCCACGCTGGACCAGGAAGCGCGCTTGTCGCGCCTCACCGCGTGGGTCATGGCGGCCGAACGCGCAGCGCGGCCGTTTGCGCTGTCGGTACCCGGCACGAGCCTGCCTGGCGCGCAAGGCCGCGAACACCGTCACAACGCACTCACGGCGCTCGCGCTGTTTCCGCGCGAGGAGCGCGCGTGAGCATCGCGCGGGCATTGGGGCTAGGACGGCGCGCGCCGCGCAAGAAGGCGCAGGAACAAGAGCTGTTAACGCCCGCGCAGATAGGCTGGCTCGGCGCGCTGCTGCTGATGGCGCAGTTGCCGCAGGCACCGCACCTGCCCATCTGGGCGGCCGCGACCGGCGTGCTGTTGGTCATCGTACGTCTGCTGGTATTGCGCCGGGACCGCCAGAGACCCCTGGCGCCGCCGCCCCGCATTCCGTCGTGGACGCTGGTGTTGTTCGCGGTGGCGGCTGCGCTCGCCGTGCGCGCGTCGTACGGATACCTGTCGGGCCGCGACCCTTCGGTCGCCTTCCTTTACATCCTGGTCGCCATCAAGTTCCTGGAAACCCGCACCAACCGGGATGGTGCACTGCTCGTGTGCCTGTCCTGCTTCCTGCTGATCACGCCGTTCTTCTATGGGCAATCGCTGTTGGCCGCGCTCGCCGTGTTGCCGGCCGTGGTGCTGGTTGGCGCCACGCTGGACGCACTGACCGATGGCACAAAACAAGGCGCGACGGCGCGCAACCGCGCCGCCGCGGTGCGGCGCAGTGGCGTGATGATCCTGCAAGGGCTGCCGGTCGCAGTCGTGCTATTCGTGCTGTTCCCGAGGCTCGCCGCGCCGCTCTGGGGATTGCCGTCGGATCACTCGGCGCAGACGGGACTGTCCGACACCATGGAACCGGGCCAGATCAGCGAGTTGTCGCTATCGGACGAGGTCGCGTTCCGCGTCGACTTCGACGGGACTCCGCCGCCATCGCGCGAACGCTATTGGCGCGGCCCAGTGTTGTCGCGATTCGATGGTCGCAGGTGGACCTCGGGCGGCCTGCAATATGGCGGCATGCCGGCCTCCGCCGGCAAGACCCCTGTCACGTACACCGTCACGCTGGAACCCTCGTACCGCGCATGGCTGTTCGCGCTGGACCTGCCCTCGGCGCTGCCGACGGCGGACAACGAAGCCAGTCGCAGCGACCCCGGGAATGCGATCGCATTCCTCACGCGCGACCAGCAGCTTTTGTCGCGGTCGCCGCTGACGCAGCCATTGCGCTACGTGCAGCAATCGGTGCTGAGCACATCCTATCCGGCCTCGCGTTTCGAGTCGGCGCCCAACCTGCGGCTGCCGGACGGCAACCCGCGCACGCGGGAGCTCGCCGCGGAGTTGCGTGCCCGATATCCCGATGACAGGCAGTTGATCAGCGCCGTGCTGACCTGGTTCAACCGCGAGAATTTCGTCTACACGATGTCCCCGCCGCTGCTCAACGAGAACACCGCCGACGAATTCCTGTTCGACACGCGCAGAGGCTTTTGCGAACACTACGCAAGCTCGTTCGTCGTGCTGCTGCGCGCCGCAGGAATTCCAGCGCGCGTCGTCACCGGTTATCAAGGCGGCACGATGAATCCGCAGGGCGGCTACATGATCGTGCGCCAGTCCGATGCGCACGCGTGGGCGGAAGCGCTGATCGACGGCCGCTGGCAACGTTTCGACCCGACGGCCGCGGTATCGCCTTCGCGCATCGAGGTGGGATTGGGCGCCGCGCTGCCTTCCGGCGAGCGCGTGCCGTTCCTGGCCAGGCTGGACAACTCCTGGTCGAGGAACGTGCGGCTCAGCTGGGATGCCATCAACCACGGCTGGCGCAGGAACGTCGTCGGCTTCAACTACCAGCGGCAGCGTTCGCTGTGGCGCGATTGGCGGCTCGACGGACTCGCGCCATGGCACATCGCAGCGATGTCCGCCGCAGCCTTGTTCGCGTGGGCCGGCATGCTCGCCGGATGGCTGCTGTTCCGCCGCCGGCGGCAGGAACGCGCGCTGATGCTGTGGGAAGACCTGTGCCGGCGCCTTGCGCGCGCCGGGCTTCCCCGGCTGGGGCACGAAGGTCCGGTCGCCTTCGCCCAGCGCGCCGCACAACGCTGGCCACAATTTGCGATTGCGTTCGCGGCCATTGGCCAGTCGTTCGCCACGCTGCGTTACGGCGACGTCGGAGCGGCACCGCAGCGCGACGCGCTGGTCGCGACGCTGCAGCGTGCTATCGAGGTTCTGCCCGCGCCCGCCGCCCTGCGGGAGGCAAGCTGACCACCGCGCCGCCGGGCGTCATCCGGCCGGAAGATATCGCGCGGGATCCACAGGCTTGCCCAGGCGGCGGATCTCGAAATGCAGCTTGACCGTGTCGGCATCGGTGTTGCCCATCTCCGCGATCTTCTGGCCCTTGGTGACCTGCTGGCCCTCCTTGACCAGAATCTCGCGGTTGTGCGCGTAGGCCGACAGCCACGTCTTGTTGTGCTTGACGATGACGAGCTTGCCGTAGCCGCGCAGGCCGTTGCCGACATAGACGACCTTGCCACCTGCGCTCGCGATGACCGGTTCGCCGGACGCGCCGGCGATGTCGATGCCTTTCAGGTTCGCGGTTTCCGAAAATCCGACGACGACCTTGCCTTTGGCCGGCCATACCCAGTCGATCTTTTCGTCGTCGTCGACGTCCGGAGCCGCCGCGGCCGCTGGCTTCGGCGGCGGTTCGGACTTGGCCACGCTCGAGGGCGCCGCCATCGCCACGGTTTCCGGCGGAGCCTGCGGTGCACGCGCGACCTCGCGCAGCGCGTGCTCCGAATAGGGCTCCTTGAACGCCTTCGGCGACGACTTGTAATTGTCCGCATTGCGGGGGCCGGACGCCGCTACGGGCGCTGCGCCCGCAGCTGGGGTCGTGCCTGGCCGCGCCTCGCTCACCGCCGGGCCTACTTTGAGCGGTGTCGTGGTCACGCCGCTAACCGCCACAGGAGCTTCGCCGGGCGCGGCGACGCGCAGGACTTGCCCGACCAGGATCTTGTTCGGATCCTGGAGGTTGTTCCACGCCGCGAGATCCTTGTAGTCCAAGCCATGGTCGAGAGCGATCTGGTACAGCGTATCGCCGCGCTTGACCGTGTATGTCTGCGTACGAGCTTCCGGCTCGGCCGCCGGCGGTTGCGGCGCGGGCGTGGCTCCGGGTGGCGCGACGGTGGTCGCGGGCAATGCCGTGCGATCCTCGACGGGCGCACGGGTTCGCGACGCGCAGCCTACGAGCGCGACCGCGAGCAGTGCGACGACCCCATAGCGGATTGCCCGATACGGCATCGTTCGTACAACGCAGGACTTAGGAATCGGCGAATGGCGCATTGAGACAAATTCCTCGTGGTGCGCGGCCGGGAGATTAGCCGACACCGGGAAGCAACGGAACAAATCTTACCGCATCGAGCGTTTGCTCCTTGAGACCCATCGGCGTCATGTCGATGACCGTCAGCCTTTGCACGCCGCGTTCGTCACCGGTTTGCGCCAGCGGCAGGACCATGCGCCCGCCGGCCTTGAGATAAGGCAGCAGCGCGGTGGGCACGTGGGTCGCGCCTGCGGTGACGACGATCGCGTCGACCTCGAGCGCTTCGCCCAGGTCGTGACTGCCGTCGCCATGTTTGAGCGACACGTTGGCGAGCTTCAGTGACTTCAGGTTGCGCCGGGCCTTGGTCACGAGCGCGCCGATGCGCTCGACGCTGTAGACATGTTTCGCGACGTGCGCCAGCACCGCGGTCTGGTAGCCGCACCCGGTACCAATCTCCAGCACCGCACCGAGATCCCTGCCGTTGCGCGCGAGTTCGGTCATGCGCGCCACGATCCAGGGCTGGGAGATCGTCTGCCCGTGGCCGATCGGCAGCGGCGCGTCGTCGTAGGCGCGCATCGCCAGCGCCTCGTCGACGAAGATGTGCCTCGGCACGGCGTTCAGCGCCGCGAGCACCACTTCGTCACCGATGCCTTGCTCGCGCAGGCGCTCGATCATCCGGGCACGGGTGCGCGCCGACGTCATGCCGATGCCGGTCTGGTTCATGGCGACGTCGGTGCGCCCCGGTGCCGTCGCCGGCGCACGATGGCTAAGCGCCGATCCACGCGGCAACGCCGGGCATCAATTCGCGGTTGGTGAGATCGATCTGCAGCGGTGTCACGGATACGCGGCCCGTTTCCACCGCGTGAAAATCCGTGCCTTCGCCCGCATCCGCAGCCGGACCCGCGGCACCGACCCAATACACGGTTTCGCCGCGGGGATTCTGCGCGCGGATCACGTTCTCCGCCTTGTGCCTGCGTCCCAAGCGCGTCACGGCGAAACCCTTGCATTCGCCAAGCGGAATATCCGGCACGTTGACGTTGAGCAGCCACGCACCCGCCGGCATGCGCGCGTGCCGATCGACCAGTTGCAATGCGACGTCCGCCGCGGTCTCGAAATGTCGCGCCGCCTTCGACGCCAGCGAGATCGCGATCGACGGGATGCCCAGCAGGAAGCCTTCCGTGGCGGCGGCCACCGTGCCGGAATAGATCGTGTCGTCGCCCATGTTGGCGCCGAGATTGATGCCGGAGATGACCATGTCCGGCAGTTCGTCGAGCAAACCGGTGACCGCGAGGTGCACGCAATCGGTCGGCGTGCCGTTGACGAAGAAGAACCCATTGGGCGCGCGACGCACGCTCAATGGGCGGTCGAGGGTCAGCGAATTGGAGGCTCCGCTCCGGTCGCGTTCAGGCGCGACGACGGTGATGTCCGCCTTGGCCGAAAGTGCGGATGCGAGGCGCTCGATGCCCGGTGCGAAGTAACCGTCGTCGTTGGAAATTAGGATGCGCAATAGGATTCCCGCAGGCGCAGGACAGCGCGCCGCTCGTCCAATTATACCTGCGCCTGCTTGCCGTTTCGCGCCGCCGGGCGGCCTGCTGACTTCGTCGAATCAACCACTGTTGCGCAGGCCGGCCGCGAGCCCGTTGATCGTGAGGTGGATCGCCCGTTTGGTGCGGTCGTCCGTCTGGCCCGCGCGATGTCGCCGCAGCAACTCGACCTGCAGGTGATTCAGCGGATCGAGGTAGGGAAAGCGGTTGCGGATGCTGCGCGACAGGCCCGGATGCGTCTCGAGCAGCATGCGCTCGCCGGTGATCGCAAGCAGCAGCGTGACCGTCCGGCCGTGCTCGGCCGCGATGCGCGCGAACACCGTATCGCGCACCGCGGCGTCGGGAACGAGTTCCGCGTACCGCGATGCGACCGCAAGATCGGTCTTGGCCAGTACCATTGCCATGTTGGATAGCACGCTGCGGAAGAACGGCCATTTTGCGTGCATTTCCCGCAGCAGCGCGATGCCTTCGGCTTGTCCATCCGCGCCCGGCCGGGCTTCGAGCCAGGTCATGACCGCAGTCCCGAATCCGTACCAGCCCGGCAGCATGAGGCGGCACTGGCCCCAGCTGAATACCCAGGGAATGGCCCGCAGGTCCTCGATCCGCGCGGAACCGGTGCGCGACGCAGGACGGCTGCCGATGTTGAGTTCCG
The DNA here is from genome assembly GCA_963742145.1 of uncultured beta proteobacterium. Classification (GTDB taxonomy): domain Bacteria; phylum Pseudomonadota; class Gammaproteobacteria; order Burkholderiales; family Casimicrobiaceae; genus VBCG01. Next base: position 417,968 of record CAVUKS010000002.1, on the reverse strand, counting down.
CAATCTCGGCGATCGGCGTCGCCGCACGAAAGTACGGCAGGAATTCGGGAGTTTCGTACACCAGTGCCCGATACGCGTCGTAGGCATTCCCGGCGAGCGCGTCGAGCGCAGCGTGGTACGCCGGCGCGCGTGCGCCGATCTGTTCCGCGTCGACGAGGCTCGCTTCCATGGTTGCCGCGACGAGCGCCTCCAGGTGGCGCCGGCCGAGTTCCGGGTCCCCGTACTTGCTGGCGATGATTTCGCCCTGCTCGGTAATGCGCAGGCCGCCGGTGACGCTGCCTGCGGGCTGCGCGAGAATGGCTTCGTACGATGGGCCGCCGCCGCGGCCGACGGTGCCGCCGCGGCCGTGGAACAGGCGCAGCTTCACGCCGTGATCGCGAAACGCGTCGACCAGGTGCATTTCTGCGCGATACAGCGCCCAATTGGCGGCGAGATAGCCTCCGTCCTTGTTGCTGTCCGAATAGCCGAGCATGACCTCCTGCCAGTCGTTCCGTTGCTTGAGCCACGTGCGATAGAGCGGCATGGAGAAGGCATCGCGCATGATCGCGCCGCTGCGCGTCAGGTCGTCGATCGTCTCGAACAGCGGCACGATGTTGACCGCGAGCGCGTTGCCCTGAACCAATCCGACCTCCTTCAGCAGCACACCCACTTCGAGCAGGTCGGAAAGCGACTGGCATTTGGAGATGACGTAATTCGGCACGGCCACCGCGCCGAACCTGCGATGGATGCCCGCGGCGGCCGCAAGGATGGCAAGTTCTCCGGTCGTGCGCTCCGCATAGTCGAGATGAGGCGAATGCAATGGACGCGGCGACGCGAGCTCGCGCGCGAGGAGCGCGACGCGCTCGCTCTCCGGCAGCGCCACGTAATCATCCGAGACGCCCGCTCGCGCAAGGAGATCGGCGACGACCGCTTCGTGCACGTCGGCGTTCTGGCGCAGGTCGAGCGACGCCAGGTGGAAACCGAACACGTCCACCGCACGCCGCAGCGGGAGAAGACGCCGCCGTGCGAGCAGGCTCGCGCCGTGCGTCGCGAGCGACGCGTCGATGACGTCCAGGTCGGCGACGAACTCGGCGGACGACACATATGCCGGACGCTCTGCGTGCGGCGCGCGAGCGGGCGCTCTGCCCGCCAGCTCCTGCATGCTCGCCGCCAGCCGCGCATAAATGCCGATCAGCGCCTGGCGATAGGGTTCGTCCTGGCGGTGCGGATTGCCGTCATGCGCCGCGTCGGCCAGCGCCAGCAGTTCCGGCGTCGGTTGCACCAGACGGGCCGAAAGCGACAACTCACCCCCGAGGCGATGCACTTCGTCCAGGTAATGGTCGAAGGCGACGCCGGCCTGCGCGCGAATCGCATAATCGAGCGTGTCGGCCACGACAAACGGATTGCCGTCGCGGTCGCCGCCGATCCACGAACCCATGCGCAGGAACGGCGGCAGCGACGTCGACCCGGGCGTCGCGAACGTTGTCGCGATGCCAGCGGCCAACTCTTCGTAGAGGCGCGGGAACTCGGCCAGGAACGTATACCGGTAGTACGCCAGCCCGTTGTCGATTTCGTCGTGGACACGCAGCTTGGACAACCGCAGCATCGCCGTCTGCCACAGCGTGAGCACTTGCCGGTAAAGTCCCGTCGCGAAATCGCCCGATTCGTCGGGCGTCAAAGCAACGCGGTCGCGCCACATCAGCAAGCGGGCAATTTCCCGCTCGCAGTCGAGGATGCTCTTGCGCTGCACCTCGGTGGGATGCGCGGTCAGCACCGGCGAAATCAGCGCCTCCGCGAACCAGGCATCCAGTTCGCCGGCAGTTACGCCGTTCCCGGCGACATTGGCGAGCGCGGCCGCCACGCTGCCGATTTGCGGCGGCGATTGCGCCAGCGCGTGCGCGCGCCGCCGGCGGTTCTGGTGGACGTCTTCGGCGATGTTGCTCAAGTGCGAGAAATAGGAAAACGCGCGGACGACATCGAGCGTGACCGGAATCGTCAGGTCGTTGAGCAGCGCGGAGAGCTCGGCGCGAACGTCGGCGGCCTCCGCCGGCGCCGCGCGCCGGAACCGGATCGCCGTCTTGCGCACGGCCTCGATGCGTGCATAGCCGTCATCCCCGGTCTGCGCGCGCAACACGTCGCCCAGCAGGCGGCCAAGAAGGCGGGTGTCTTCCTTCAATGGCGCATCCTTGAGCGCCGCATCCGGCAACGCCTCGCCGACCTGTAAACGGTTTTCGTCGGCCATGATCGTCAACGCGCTGCGGCGTACGCGTCCTTGATCGATTGCGCCAGCGCGAACACGGTCGCTGCGTACAGGCGACTCTTGTTGTAGCGCGTGATGACGTAGAAGTTGGGATACGCTATCCAGTAGCTCGCCCGGTCTTCACCGTTTTCGGGAGGCTCTTCCAGCAGCAGCAATCCGACAGGATCGGAGATGGCGCCCAGAGGCAGTGGCTCCGGTGCGACGCCATCGTCGCTCCAGGCGGACAGCGGCCGGCGCTCGCTGATCCCGCCGTCCAGACGCCGCAGCGCCGCGTCGCGCGTTTCCGGATCGATGCGCGCGGGCATCAGCACCGGCTGACCATTCAGCCAATCGTGGCGGGCAAGGTAATTCGCCACGCTGCCGATCGCGTCGCTCGTGTCGTGCCAGAGGTCGATGTGGCCGTCGCCGTCGAAATCGACGGCGTACTGGCGATGGCTGCCCGGCATGAACTGCGGGATGCCCATCGCGCCCGCGAACGATCCGGTGGGCACGAGCGGCGACCAGCCTTGCTCGTGCGCGAGCAGCAGGTATTCGCGCAACTCGCCGCGAAAAAACGGCGCGCGGCGCGGGTAGTCGAAGGCCAGCGTAGCGAGGGCATCGATCACGCGAAACTTCCCGGTGTTGCGGCCGTATACCGTCTCCACACCGATGATGGCGACGATGATTTCCGCGGGCACGCCATATTCGGTTTCCGCGCGCGCGAGCGCGGCCGCATTCGACGCGCCAGAAAGCCACGCCGCCGTCCACGCGTTCCGGCGCAAGGAGCCGCGGCGAATACTCGTACCACTTGGGCGGCACCATCAGCGGCCGGTCCATCGCCGCGACGATCTTCGGCTGGAATTTCGCCTGGGCGAGCCAGCGCTCGACCTGTCGTTGCGAAAGGCTCGTCGACGCGGCGATTTCGGCGGCGAATGCGCGCACGTCGGCGCGCGCGGAATAAGGTGGATGCGACTGCCCCGAGGACTGCGGCTCCGCGGCGTCCGCCAGCGGAACAAGGAGCAAAGCAAATACGGCCAAAGCGCGCAACGACAAGCTTGATTTCCCCAGGGCGGGCACGAGATGCAACGAAACGCGATGGTATCATCGCTCTCGAATCGCGCCCGCATTTCCGTTACGCGCAGCACCACCCCATTCCATGTACAAGGCCTATCCGTTCGCCCGCCCGTTTCTGTTTGCGCTCGATCCGGAAACCGCGCACGAACTGGCCTTTGCCGGCCTGGATCGCGCGGCGCAATTCGGACTTGCGCAACTGTTCGCCGCGGGCGCGACCGCAACACCGGTGACGGTGATGGGAATCACGTTTCCCAATCGCGTCGGCCTGGCGGCAGGCCTCGACAAGAACGCGCAACACCTTGCGGGCCTGGCGACGTTCGGATTCGGCTTTCTGGAAGCGGGCACCGTCACGCCACGCCCCCAACCCGGCAATCCCAAGCCGCGCATGTGGCGATTGCCGCAGGCGCAGGCGCTGATCAACCGGCTGGGTTTCAACAACGACGGCGCGGACCGCTTTCTCGCCAATCTCGCGAATTCGTCGTACCGGGGAATCCTGGGCATCAACATCGGCCGCAATTTCGATACGCCGAACGAACGCGCGGCGGACGATTACGTCACGTGCCTGCGTGCCGTCTACACCAAGGCCGACTACGTCACCGTCAACATCTCGTCGCCGAACACGGCCGGCCTGCGCGAATTGCAGTCCGGGGATGCGCTCGCGTCGTTGCTGCAGATCCTGAAGCGGGAGCAGAAGGAATTGACGCAGAAGCACGGTCGGCGCGTGCCGCTCGTCGTCAAGATCGCGCCCGACCTGACCGACGCGGCGTTGCGCGGCATCGCACGGCTGCTGGTGCAGCATCGCTGCGACGGCGTCATCGCGACCAACACGACGATCGCCCGCGACGGCGTGACAGGCTTGCGGCATGCCGGCGAGGCCGGGGGCCTCTCCGGCGCCCCGCTGCGCGAGCGGTCGACGATGATCATCCGCAAGCTCGCGCGTGCGCTGGACGGCGCATTGCCGATCATCGGCGTCGGCGGCATTCTGTCCGGGGAGGACGCCCGGGAAAAGGTCGCCGCCGGGGCGTCGCTCGTGCAGATCTACACCGGACTCGTCTATCGCGGCCCGGCGTTGATCGCGGAATGCATCGCCGCGCTGGAGTCGCCATGATGCCGGTCGCCTCCGCTCCGTCGCCCGCATTGCCTGCGCATTCCCGCGGCACCACGCTGCTGCTCAACGTCGCGCATGCGATCGATCACATGTTCCTGCTGATCTTCGCCACCGCAATTTCGGTGATTGCCGCGGATTTCGGCTTTGCGTCGTGGGAGCAACTGATGCCCTACGGCGCGGCCGCGTTCCTGCTGTTCGGGCTGGGCGCCATTCCCTCGGGCCGGCTGGGCGACCTGTGGGGTCGCCGTCCGATGATGCTGGTCTTCTTCTTTGGCATGGGCGGGGCCGCCCTGCTCGCCGCCGCGACGCAGAACGCATGGCAAATGGCGATCGCGCTGACGCTGCTCGGCACGTTCGCATCGATCTACCACCCGGTCGGAATCCCGATGCTGCTGCAAACGACGAAGCGTCCGGGCTGGACGATCGGCGTCAACGGGCTTTCCGGAAACATGGGCATTGCGCTCGCGGCATTGTCGACCGGACTTGCCGTCAAGTTCCTCGGCTGGCGCGCGGCGTTTGCGATTCCCGGCCTGTTCGCCATCGCCTGCGGCATCCTGTTCGCGCGCATCACGCCGGTGGAAACGCACGCGCCAGCCAAGCGCGCCTCGCGCAATGTGACCATCCCGGCATCCGTCGTCGCGCGCGTCTTCCTGGTCATGACGACCGCGGCCGCGACCGGAGGCCTGCTGTTCAATTTCACGACCAACGGCAATCCCGAATTGCTCAAGGAGCGCATGGACGGGATCGTCACGGACCCGGCCGCGCTCGGACTGCTGATGGCGGTCGTGTATGCGGTGGCGTCGCTGGCGCAGGTCGTGGTCGGATGGCTGCTCGACCGCTTTTCGCTGAAGCGGATCTACGTCGCGATCCTGGCGCTGCAGCCGCCGTTGTTCCTGCTGGCCGCGCACGCGGCAGGGCTGGCATCTCTACGCGCTGCAGATCCTGTTCATGATCTCGGTGTTCGGCGCGATTCCTTTCACCGACGTGCTGATCGCGCGTTATGTGGACGACCGGATGCGCTCGCGCGTCGCCGGCGTCCGGCTGGCCATTTCACTGGGCGTGAGCTCGGTGGCCGTCGCGCTGCTCGGCCCGGTGGTCAAGGTCGCGGGATTTCCGGTTCTGATGATCGCGCTCGCGGCCATCGCGGCGTGCACGCTGGCCACCGTCGCGTTCCTGCCGGGCGATTCCAGGCAACTGTCGCCGGCGGAGTAGCCTGGTCAGGGCCGGGAGTCGACAGAGCCAGCGGCCCGCGAGCGGTACGCCGCGAGTTCGCTCAGGCACAGGTAGGTGAACGCGATGCCCGCATAGATCGGCGCGATCAGGTTGACGAAAGGTATCAGGGACAGCGGTGCCAGCAGCAACCCCAGCAGCAGCAAACGGCCGCGCGCACCCCGGATCACGGCCGGCAGCTCGTCGCGGTCGGCATGCAGCGCCAGCGCGTCGTACCGGAACAGGCGCTGGTTGAGCCACGCGTTCAGCAACATCGAAACGCCGGCAAAGAGCGGCGGCAACCAAAGCAGGAACAACGCCAGCAGCGCTAGCGGAAGGAACACGATGATCGCAGTCAGCGCATTGCCGAGGCTGCCGGCAAACGTGCCGCCGTTGCCACGGGCGAGCAGCGGATAGTCGCGCGTCGACACCGCCGCGACGATGACCGGCATCGCCAGCGTCGCCACGGCAGCCAGCACCGTGATCACTGCCGCCAGCATCAGCAGCAATGCCGACCCGGCGCCCGCGGCCCAGTGGCTCCAGCCGAAGTCGCCCCCGAGGAACGTGTTGGCGAGCCACCGCGCCAGCGGCTCCCACGCGAACCAGGCGATGACCGACCACAACAGCGCGGCCCCGACCAGCGGCGCGAACACCACCGCCAGAATGCGCGCATCGAACATCGCGGGGAGCGCCCGCGCCAGCGCGCGCAGCGCGGCAACGAGTGCCGGTTCACGCCAATTGAAACGCGAAGCTATGTCGTCGCCTCGATCAGGGCACGTCAACTGGCGCTGGTTCCCAGCGGAATCCGGCGGCCTCCACACCCTCACGCAGATGCGCGATCCCGGCATCCACCAGCGACGGATCGCCCTTGACGCCGAGTTCGATCCGGCGTCCGCCATCGGGCATGAACGAAGGCAGGCTGAACAGCTTGAGCAGCGGAAAGCGCGCGACGTTGGCTTCCATCAACGGCAGCAACTGGCTCTCGCCGGCGCCATAGACGACGATGGCGCGTTCCTGTGGCGCTTCGCGCGTCAAGTCGGGATACCACGTCGCCAACACCCAGTCGAGCATCGGCCACGCCATCTGCGGGAAACCGGGAAAGAAATGGTGGTCGCGGATCGCGAAACCCGCGACGCGGTTCACCGGATTGGGAATGATGCGTGCGCCCGCAGGGAACTCCGCCATCAGCACGCGGTGGGGGTAGGCCTCAGCGCCGAAACGCGCCTCGATTTCCGCCACCGCTTGGGGGTGTCGCTCGAGGGATACCCCCAACGCAGCAGCCGCGGCCTGCCGCGTATGATCGTCGGGCGTTGCACCGATGCCGCCGAAACTGAACAAGAGGTCGCCGCGGGCAAACGAGTCGCGCAGCAACGCGGTAAGACGCTCGCGGTCGTCGCCGAGATAGTGGACGAAGTCAAGCAAGAGGCCGCGCGCAGCGAGCGTGCCGATCACATGAGGCAGGTGCTTGTCCTGTCGCTTCCCCGACAGAATCTCGTCACCGATGATCAGCGCGCCGATGCCCATGACGAATTATGGCTCAAGGCGCGCAGCGACCGTCCGCACAGCCTGGCGTCGGGCCATTCAGGCGTCGGCGGTCGCCGGCAGCTTGTCCTGCATCTGGCTCATCATGCTCACGAATGCGCGGTCGATCAGCGGCTCGGCCTCGACCAGGCGCGCGCGGTCGTTGCGGAAGCGTTCGGCCAAATCCTCGGCGGTCATCGACAGGGCCTTCTGGCCTTGGCGATTGGTGAACAGGTACGTGCCGCGCAGCGGGCTCACCCACGCGAGCTTGGCAAACGCGAGCTGGCCGTCGTCGGACTCGAATTCGATCCACATGCCGCGCTCCATGCTGCGGGCGATTTCCAGGTAATCGTCGTCGATGACCTCGCGTTCCGGTTCGGCCGGCTCGGGCACCGCGTCGGTCATGGCCTCGGCCAGCGCTTCGGCCTTGGCGGCCAGCGTCGCGTCGCCGGCGGCCTTGGCCATTTCCGCCTGCGCCTTCGCCGCTTCAGCAACTGCCGCCGTCGGTGAACGCTCGGCGGCAAGCGACGGCTTGACTGCCGCGGCGTGCGCCTCGACCAGGTTCGCCATGAAAGATTCGCGCTCGGCCGGCGGCCAGCCCTGGCTGTGCATGCCTGCCGACAGCCGCTTCAGCAACGAAGGCAGCAATGCCACCAGATGCCTGCGGTCCTCCGGCGACTTCTTCGGCTGGATGCTCCAGACCAGGTCCTCCAGCGTAGTGACCGCGGAACCCCACGCCTCGCTTTCCTCGCCGTCGTTCAGGTAGATGTGGGACAGCGCCGCGTCCCAATTCTGGCGCAGGAACGACGCCAGGAAGTTGGGCACCGGATAGGCCTCGATCCTGCGCTCGATTTCGGCTTTGGCGACCGCCGAGGCAATCTGCTGCCGGTCGCGCTGGTTGATCTCCTCCGCCGTGGTCTGGATATTCGTTTCGGCAGCTTTCTCTTCCTCCGCCAGAAACGTTTCCAGTACGACGCGCTGCTCGTCGAAGATCGCGAGATCGTCGGAAAAATTGTCCAGGATGTTGTGGACGATTTCGCTGATCTTCCTGTACAGCGGATCTTCCTGCCCCATGACCGGGGACCAGCCCAGCCCGGCCTGCGCCAGCGCATTGACCAGCAAGCGCGACGGGTGCGTCTTCTTCGCGAAGAACGCGCCGTCGAGCATCGCGGCCTTCAGCACGGGGATCTGGATGCGCGCCAGCAGCGCCTTGATTCCGTCCGGGAGGTCCTTGGTGTCGAAGATGAAATCGAACAGCATGGCGACCATCTCGATCGTCATCGACTCGATCTGGTTCGCCTTCTGGCCAAGCGGGGATTCCTGCAGGTCCCGCAGCACGTTGTGCATGCCTTGCGGAATGCCCGAGAAGGCGACGCTGGCGCCGCCGACGTCGAAGTCCGTCTGACCCGCCTGCAGCCGGGTCAGGCCCTCATGCAGGTCTTGCGTGGAAATGATCGGCGCGCCCGGCACGTATCCGGACGGCGTGGGCGGCATCGGCGAAAACGCATAGCCGCCTGGCGGCTGGATCTGCGGGAAGTCCCCACCTTGCGGCGACGTCGGTGCGCCCATGGGAGCGCCCATCTGGCTGGCCATCGCGGCGCCGAGCACCGGACCGAAGGTGTCGGCCAGGCCCTGCGACGACGCGTGCGGAGCCGACGATGGCGTCGCACTACCGTACATGCGCTTGAACATTGCCATGACATCGACTTCGGGCGCGGGCGCGTTGGCCTTGGCCCTGGCTGCTTCGGCGCGGGCGTGCTCACGTTCCGAAGAGCCACCGCGATTGATGATCGACGGACGGGCCGCGGCAGGAATGACCTTGAGCTTGGCCAGATGCTGATTCAGTTCGGCATAGATGACGCTGATGTCACCCATCGGCGCCTGGTTCAGCTCCTTCAGGATCTGGAACTTGATGCGCCGGTCGGTCTTGACGGTCTTCAGCGCCTCAGCGAATGCCTCGACGATGGCCGCGGGGGAAAGGGGATTGGCGTCCGTGCCAAGGTCAGGTCGACCCAACAGGTGGCCCAGGCCGCGGTTCAGCGTCAACAATTCGTCGTGGGAGAGGTTCTCGACGATCCGCGTGATGTTGCCCGTGAGGACGGATTCGTCCATCGACGAGGTTTCGACCAGCGTGAGATTTGCGGCGTCCGCCTTGGAGAAGTCAGCCTTGTCGGCCGCCTTGCCGGCGATGCGGTCGTTGATGGTCCGGCGCAGCTGCTTTTCGAACTCCGCCATCAGCGCAGGGCGCTCGCCCTTTAACGCGTGCCGGGCATCGAGGTAGAGCTGCTGCTCCTCGCGCACGTCGGATTTGTTGGCGCGGTCCATCAGCAGCTCGCCCACGCGGTCCATCATCTGCGCGAACGAAATCGTCAGGCGCGAAATCGCGAGATCCCGGCAATCGCCGAGTATCTTGGAAGTTTCCCGCGGCGTGGCGTGATGTACCGCCGCCTCGGGTTTGATCGTTGCGCTCACGGCATGGATCCGGGTTGTCCTGTCGCCTGCCATCCCTGTTGCCCCTGCCCGTCACGGCGCCCGGGATTTTCGCCCCGACAGCCTGTCGGTGACCTCGCGATCGCCTTGGCCTGTTCGCCGCTTAATTCCCGCGAATTATTAGCAGACAAGCTCTTAGGCAACAAAACCGCGAACTTACTGTAGCACGCGCCATCGACCCTGCCAAACGTCCCGGCGCATCGCTATCGGATGAGATCGGCCCAGGCCCGTTCGACCCGCTTGAAGGAAACCGGATAGGGGGTCTTGAGCTCCTGCGCGAACAGCGATACCCGGAGCTCCTCCAGCAGCCACCTGAATGCCTCGAGTGCCGGTTCGGTGCGTCCAGCCTGCACGTTGCGGTCCGCACGCTCCCGATAGTTCTGCCAGTGCCGCGCCACCTGTTCCGCATGCTTGCCGTCCCGATCCGGCCGTTCGGCGTATTTGGCGAGCCGGCGGTCGAGCGCTTTGAGGTATCGCGGCAGGTGCTGCAATTGCGCCCACGGTGTCGCGGAAAAAAATCCTGGGTAGACCAGCGCATCGCGTTGCGACCTCACCTCCGCCGCCAGCCGTGATTGCGCGGGGGGCAGGCCGGCGAGCCTTGGGCCAAGCGCCGCGTGTTCGGCCGCAATGTCGGCGAGGAGCCTGAATGCACCCTCGGCCACCGCAGGCAGCCGCGTCCGCGCGCGCTTGACCTGTTCGGCAAAAGCCCGCTCGTTGCGCGGCAGCGAATCATCGCCGATGAACGCCCGGTCGGTCGCCGCGGCGAGCACGTCCGCGAGAAGCCGGTCGGTCGGAACGGTCGTCTTCAACTGCAACGCCGCCTGTGCGAATCCGGGCCCGCCCTTGTCGAAGCGCGCAGTCGCATCCTTGAGGTTGAGTTTGAGCAGGCGCATGACGCCGGCGCGGGTCGATGCCTCCGCTGCGTCCCGCGTATCGCGCATGGCGAGGGAGACGCTGTCGCCGTCATCTATCAACGCGGGATAGCCGGTCAGCCGCTGCGTGCCACGCGTGATGACCAGCGTCTCGGGCAGGTCGCCGAAATCCCATTTCCGGATTCCTCGCTTGTCTTGTACCGGTCCGCTGGCGGCAAACGACATCTGCGCGGCCTCGCCCAACTGTGCGCGCAACGCGGCGAGATCGCGGCCCGTGGCCAGTTCGCCGCCGCCCGCGTCGACGACGCGCACGTTGACCATCAAGTGTGGCGGCAGGTCGATGCCATCCCACACGTCGGTCGGCGGCGCGTCGCCCAGCCTGTCGCGCAAGTAGTTCCGCAGTGCATCGGGCAGCGACATGGCGGTGTCCGGCGAGGACTCGAGAAACGCGGTGACGACTTCGGACAGCGGAATCAGCCGATTTCGCCATGCCTTGGGCATTGATTTCAGATAGTGCGTGACTTTTTCCCGGATCATTCCAGGAACCAGCCAGCTCAAGCGCGCGTCGTCCAGCCGGTTCAACAGCGGCAACGGCACCGTAATCGTCAGGCCATCGAGGGGATGACCCGGCGAAAAACGATACTTGAGCGGCAGCGTGGTACCCGCCAGATCGATCGCCGTTGGGTATTGTTCGACGGTGACTTGCGACGCGGAGTGCCGCATCAGGTATTCGCGGGTCAGGAAAAGTATCCGAGCGTCGCTGCTCTCCGCCTGTGCGCGCCAGCGCTCGAAGGCGACCAGCGAATGCACATGTTCCGGCACGCGTTCGGCATAGAACGCCGCGATGGTCTCGTCGTCGACCAGCACGTCCTGCCGCCGCGCCTTGTGTTCGAGCTCTGCAACCTCCGCGACCAGCTTCCGGTTGTGGGCGAGAAAGGCTCCGCGCGTGGCCAATGCCCCGGGCACCAGCGCCTCGCGAATGAAGACATCGCGCGCCACGGCCGGATCGATTGCGCCGAAGGAAACCATGCGCCTCGCCACCAGCGTCAAGCCGTACAGCGAAACGCGCTGCGCGGCCACGACCTCGCCGCGCTTCTCCTCCCAATGCGGCTCGAAATATTCGCGGGTCACCCGATCTCCGGCAATTTCCTCGATCCATTCAGGCTCGATCCTGGCGGCGCAGCGCGCGAACAGACGCGACGTCTCGGTGAGCTCGGCGGCCAGGATCCACTTGCCGGCGGTGCCCTTGCCCTTGCGCGCCAGTCCCGATCCCGGATGCAAATAGAACTTGAGGCCGCGCGCGCCCAGGTAATGCTCGTCGGCATCCGACTTGGACCCGATATTGCCAAGCAGTCCCGCCAGCACCGCCTTGTGCAGCGTCGCGTAGCGCGCAGCGTCGATGACCGGCGGCAACTGCGGCGACCACTTCCATCCCGCCTCCTCCAGTGTCGCCACCAGTTGCTGGTGAACATCGCGCCATTCGCGCAGCCGCAGCCACGACACGAATTGGGCCCGGCATGCATCGACCAGCCGTCGGTGCGACATCTTCTGCGCCAGCGCCTCGCCGAAGAATTCCCACAACGCGACCAACGACAAAAAGTCGGAGCGCTCGTCGCGGAACTTGAGATGTGCCTGGTCCGCGGCCTGTTGCCGTTCCAACGGACGCTCGCGCGGATCCGGCACGGCCAGCGCGCTCGCGATGACCAACGCCTCCGGCAGGCAGCCAGCATCACGCGCCGCGAGCACGATGCGTCCGATGCGGGGATCGAGCGGCAGCCGCGCAAGTTCGCGGCCCAGTGGCGTCAAAAGCCGCTCGCCGTCCACAGCACCCAATTCCTGCAGCAACTGGTAGCCGTCGGCGATCGCCCGGGCTCCGGGCGGCTCCAGGAATGGAAACGCATCGACCGGCCCCAACTCCAGCGAGGCCATTCGCAGGATCACCGCGGCCAGCGACGAGCGCAGGATTTCCGGGTCGGTGAATTCCGGCCGGGCGGCAAAGTCTGCTTCGTCGTACAGGCGAACGCAGATGCCGTCCGCCACGCGGCCGCAGCGCCCCGCGCGCTGGCGGGCCGCGGCCTGCGACACCTTCTCGATCTGCAGCAGCGTCGTCTTGTTGCGCAATGAATAACGCTTGACCCGCGCCAGTCCCGCATCGATCACGTAGCGGATTCCGGGCACTGTCAGCGACGTCTCCGCGACGTTGGTGGCGAGCACGATCCTGCGGCCGTTGCCGGGCGCGAAGATCCGCTGCTGCTCGGCCACCGACAGCCGCGCGAACAGCGGCAGGATCTCGATCTGTGCCGAATACGGGCGCCGGGCAAGGCCGCGCCGCAGCAGGTCGCCGGTCTCCCTGATCTCACGCTCGCCCGGCAGGAATACGAGGATGTCGCCCGGCCCTTCGCGCCACAGGTCCTCGGCCGTGGCGACGATGGCTTCCTCCAGTTCCTCCTCGTCGTCGGATTCGTTCGCAAGCACGGCATCGGCCGCGCCGTCGCCAGTCTTGCGCAGAGGCCGGAAGCGCACGTCGACGGGAAACACGCGCCCGGACACTTCGATTACAGGCGCCAGCTTCCCGCCCGTACCGAAATGCCTCGCGAAGCGATCCGCGTCGAGCGTGGCAGACGTTACGATCACCTTCAGGTCCGGCCGCTTGGCGCAAAGTTGCGCAAGATAGCCCAGCAGGAAATCGATGTTCAGGCTGCGTTCGTGGGCTTCATCGACGATGATCGTGTCGTAGGCCTCGAGGTTGCGGTCTCCCTGCGTCTCCGCGAGGAGGATGCCGTCGGTCATCAGCTTGATGTACGCATCCGGATGCGTCTGATCGGTGAATCGCACCTTGTAGCCGACGGCCTCGCCCACCTGCTGCCCCAGCTCGTGCGCAATGCGCGTCGCCACGGCGCGCGCGGCAATCCGTCGCGGCTGAGTGTGGCCGATGAGGCCCTTTTCGCCGCGGCCCGCCGCCATGCAGATCTTGGGCAACTGCGTCGTCTTGCCCGACCCCGTCTCACCGCAGACGATCACCACTTGATTCTCCCGGATCGCGCGCGCGATCTGGTCGGCGCGCCGCGCTACCGGCAGGTCTGCCGGATACGAAATGGCGGGCTTGGCGGAGGCGCGCGCCGCGCGTTTCGCGATGGAGCGTTCGACGTCGGCGGCGAGGCGCGCCCATTCCGACTCGGGCGCGCGCTGCGCCCGCGCGCGGTCGATACGCCGGGCGAGGCGCGCCGCGTCCCGGGCCATGGCCAGCGACAGTCGGGCGAGAAGCGGGGCAGCTTGCGTGGCCATTGCAGGCTATCATTATCTCTTGCGGGCGTCAGCGTGGCGCGTGCGTTCCCAACTGGAGGTCCATCCGATGCATTCCTCAATTGCCGGCCGGCCCGGCCGAAAGCTCGTGTCTGCGCTGGTGGCGGCGCTGCTCGCCACCACGGCGCTGTCGGTCGACGCCGCGACACTGCGCTGGGCGGGCCGCGGCGACATGCAGACGACCGATCCGTATTCGCAGAACGAAAACCTCACCAACAACATCAACGTCCTGGTTTACGAACCGCTGCTCAACCGGGACAAGAAACTGGGTCTCGTGCCCGGACTCGCCGAATCCTGGACGCAGGTCAATCCGACCACATGGCGCTTCAAGCTGCGCCCCGGCGTCAAATTCCACGACGGCACGCCGTTCACGGCCGACGACGTCGTGTTCAGCTTCGAGCGCGCGCGGTCCGACACGTCGCAGCTGCGGGTGTACGCGAACGCCTCGGGCATCCCCAAGAAGATCGATGACTTCACCGTCGAGTTCACGACCAGCGGGCCCAACCCGATCGAACTCGAGCACGTCCAGACCATCGGCATCATGAGCAAGGCCTGGTGCGAGAAGAATCGCGCGACCAAGCCGCAGAACTTCACGCAGAAGGAAGAGATGATCACCGCCCGCCAGGCCAACGGCACGGGCCCTTATTCGCTGAAGTCGCGCGAGCCCGACGTCAAGACGGTGCTGGTCAAGAATCCCAACTGGTGGGGCATCAAGGCCGGCATGTGGGAAGGCAACGCCGACGAGGTGATCTACACGCCGATCGTGTCGGACGGCACGCGCGTCGCCGCGCTCATTTCCGGCGAAGTGGACCTGGTCAACGATCCGCCCCCGCAGGACGTGCCGCGCCTTACCCAGACGCCCGGGATCAAGGTCCTCGAAGGCACGGAGAACCGCATCGTGTTCATTGGCATGGACCAGTTCCGCGACGAATTGCTGTATTCGAACGTCAAGGGCAAGAACCCGCTCAAGGACAAGCGCGTGCGCGAGGCGCTGTACTACGCGGTCGACATCGAGGCGATCAAGAAGAACACGATGCGTGGACTTTCGGCGCCCTCGGGCGCGATGCTGCCGTCGACGCTGCAGACGACGCCGGAGGTCGAGAAACGGCTGCCGTTCGATCGCGAGCGCGCGAAGAAGCTGCTGGCGGAGGCCGGCTACCCGAACGGCTTCGAGGTGACGCTCGACTGTCCGAACAACCGCTACATCAACGACGAGAAGATCTGCCAGGCGCTGGCGGCGATGTGGTCGCAGATCGGCGTGAACACCAAGGTCAACACGATGCCGCGCGCGGTCTATTTCCCGAAGCTGGAGAAGAACGACACGAGCATGTACATGCTGGGCTGGGGCGGCGGCACCACCGATGCGATCTTCATCCTGCAGCCGGTGCTCGCGACCAAGGACGGCAAGGGCGACGGCGACTACAACTACGGCCGGTACACGAACCCCAAGCTCGACGAATTACTGGCGAAGATCAAGGTCAACGTGAATGCTGACCAGCGGCTCTCCGAGATCCACGCGGCGCTGCTGGCGCATAACGCGGAGACCAACCACATTCCGCTGCACCGGCAGGTCATACCGTGGGCGGCGCGCGCGAACGTCACCGCCGTTCACCGCGCCGACAATCAGGTGATGCCCTATTGGGTGACGGTGAAATAAGGCTAGGGCTGGGTCGCGGCCGGCAGCGGCCGCGCGACATAGCGTGTCACCGCCCAGGTGACCACCACCGTGACCGCGGCCCCGGCGGCAAACAATCCCCACGCACCGGCGCCGCCGTCGAGCGCCGCGTTGTGCGCGGCTTCGAGCACCATCCCCGTCGCTAGGAACGCGGGAACTGTGCGTACGTCGTAGCGCAGCACGCACCACAGCAGCACGAAGCTCACCAGTCCCCTGACGACGCCGCGCAGCAACGCGGCTTCCGGTTCACCGCCGCCGACCAGCGCAATCGCGCAGGAGACCAACACCAGCAGGAGAGCAGCCATCCAAGGACGGTGGCTCCAGCCGCGCGTGCCACGATCGAGCAGGTACAGAATGAAAAATGCCGCGCCGCTCGCGCCCACGAGTTCCATCGGATCGATCAGCGCGCCGGCGAACGGCCACGCCAGCGACGCCAGCTTGAGCGCGGGCCACACCGGCGCGCTTCGCGGCGCCAGTGCTCCGGACAACGCCGCGAGGCCCGCGACGGCGAGCGCGACGGCGACACCGACGGCCCAGGCCGGCAACTTCGTCGCCAGCGGCGTCGGCGACGTCGAACGCGCATACCACGCGCCGACGCCGGCCAGCAGCGCCATGAGTCCGGCGGTCACCAGCGCGGCAAGCAGACCGCCGGCAATCGTGGTGGCGAGCTGCGATGCCACCGGCTCCGCGGTGCGCAGCTGCATCGCGATCTCCGGCCAGGAATTCGCCATGTCGATGATCGCCACGATCATCGCCAAGGCCCCGACGATGAACAGCGCACGCTTGTCGCAATGGCCATGGTTCCAGCTGATCACCGCGAAGACCAACGCGGCCAATGCGCCCAGCACTGTCGCGAACACACCCGCGTACTTGAAGACCTGCAGGCGGTTGTCGCGCTCGGTTTCGGCGCGCTGCCAGGCTTCCGGGACGAATACCGAGCGACCCGCGGATGCTACTTCGTCGCCCGCCAGCATTACCTGTACGCGCGCCTCGCCGTCTGTGCCCACGAAGGCTTTCGGATCCGCGAAGACGATCGTCCAGTCGCTGCGCGCGTCGCGTTTCGTCAATTCCGCGGTACGCAATTGCAGCTGGGACGCGTCCAGCCCAAACTGTTCGCTCATGACTCGCCGCGCGACGTCCAGTGCGGCTTCCCGCGGGAGATTCGCACCCGGCGCCCCTTCCGGCAGCCGATGCCGGACCTGCCGTACCTCGCCGTTGCCCGTCACGGTGACGCGCCATTCCTCAGTACGCGCCACGACGTCGCCGTCGAAGCGGGCAAAGCGCACGTCCCACATCGGCGGCGCCAGCGTGTTACCGGCGAGAGCGCGGTAAGCATCCGGACCTGCCTCGCGCCAGACAAAGCGTTGCGCAGGGCTCTGTCCCAACTCTCCGCTGCCGGCGCGGATGTCGGCGAAGCGTCGCCATCCCGCACCAAGCACAATGCCCCTTTCGCCAAGCGCGGCGACTGCCGCCGCTTCGGCGCCCGCGCGATCCACCGTCAGGGACGGCACATCCGCACGGAATGGCGTGCACGCAATCCACGCAGCCAATCCGGCGATCCCCAGAAGAGGCAACGCGCGCTGCAGAACGCCGGCGCGCGCGCCGACTGCCTCCGCACGGGTCCACTCGACGGCGCGGCGCGCCGCAGCGACCGATGGCTGCCACGCGCGGTTCCACAACGCGTCGGGGAGTTCCCTCCACGCCCCGGCCTGCACGCGCCGAACGCCGATGACCGCAAGCGGAACCGCTGCCGCCACGATCACGAGCGCGCGCTGCACCCAGGCGCCCGGCGCATCGACCAGGAACAGCGGGATCGAGAACAGCGCCAGGTCGAAGAGCGCGTGCAACAGGATCGTCGGCAGCAGCCCGAAGCGAAGAAAGATCAACGCCCACAACGTCGCCGGCAGCAGCAGTTCGACCAGCCGCGAATACGCAGGAAGACCGGGGTAGTTGGCATGAGCGCCGGCGAACACGACGGCCTGCAGCACCACGGCGAACCCGATCCAGTGCGCGCGCTGTCCGAAATGCGTGCCAAGCAGCGCGGCGATTGCCAACGGTATCGCTCGAAACGCGCACTCCTCCATGAATCCCGCCTGCAGCGATAGCGCGATCGGCGCAAGCGCCGGCACGAACGAGGAAAGCACGTTGGGATCGGTGAGCGACTCGGAAGGCTGCCACCAGCCCAACAACTGGTTGGTCACGAAATAGAACGCCGATATCAGCGCCAGTTCGAGCGGCACGAACAGATAGCCACCGGCTGTCCTTCCGGCGACCTGCACCGTCGCCGCCGCCTCGCGCGACCAGACACGCCACAGTTGAGGGTGGTCCGGGAATGCGCGTCGCGAAAGGCTCTCTGCAGCCATGAACACGATGCCGTACCCGAGTGTGCCGGCAACTAGCGCGAGCATGGCCATGCCAATCTGCTGGATCCAGAAGTTGGCCACCGTTTCCGCGGTGTCGAAGCCAAACCACGCGGCCGGCGCGGACGCGAGCACCGTCAACGCCATCAGGCCACCTACGATGGCGCCGGCTAACAGGGCCGGCCGCCACAGCAGCCAGCGACCGCGCAACAGCCATAGCACGGCGATGATGCAGCCGCCAATGCCGTACAGCGCGCCCGCGGCGAGGCTGGCAAAATTGGCGATGGTGTTGTTGGCGCTGCGCAATTCCTGAAAATGGCGTTCGAATTTCTCCGGCACGTGGACATAGGGGGCGACGCCTGTCAATTCATCGCCGGTCACCGTGACCCGCAGGCGGATGCTGGCTCCGGCGTACCGCTCGTCGCGTTCGAACACGAATTGATGATCGACACGGCCGGCCGGTCGTGTTTCCTGCGATTGCTCGAGCAGGTGATAGGGAGCGAAATCAACGTGCCAGTCGTCGTGTGCCCGCGCGCGCGCCAGTTCCAGCGCAACCGCGGCATCCAGCGCCTTGGTGCTCTCCTCACGGACATAGGTTTCCGGTACGCGCCGCGCAAATCCCTGGAGCGCGCCGTCGGGCCGGAAACGCACCACCGTTTCCTCGACGACGCCGGGCTTGAACAGGCGTACCTCCCACCAATACGGTGCGTATACCGTCCCCTCGACCATCTGCGCGAACGCCGGCTTGCCTCCACCTTCCAGCTCGATATAGTTCTGCGCGCCCTGGTCGTTGCGGAAGCGCACCGCGGTGCGCGGGTCGGCGAAAGCGACCAGGTTGCGTTCCTTGGCCAGCGCCAGCGCCTTGGCCACCGCGTCGTTTCGCGAAAGCTTGATATCCAGATTGACCAGCGGGATCGCCAGCGGGAACAGGCGCCATGCGAGCACCAGGCACAACGCGGCAAGGCAGACGTAGGCGATCCAGAACGCCGGGCCGGCGAGTGATTCGAGGCATGAGGGCGGTCATGGTTGCCGCACGCCGATGACTCCCGTCGGTTGCGAGGCGCTCGACGGTGGCGTCGTCCAGCGCGAGGCGTTCTCGCAACACCTGCAGCGTGTGCTGCGCCAGCAGCGGCGGCGGCCGCTCCGGCGCGAGCGGCGTCCCCGACATCCTGACCGGCACGTTCACGAGCGGAACGCTGCCGGCGAGCGGATGCGGCAAGTCGAGTTTCATGCCGCGCGCCAGCAGCTGCGGATCCGCGAACACGGCGTCGAGCTTGTTGATCGGACCGCACGGCACGCCGACTGCTTCCAGCGCGGCGAGCCACTCGCGCTGCGAACGCGTGGCGATGGCGCCGGCGACCAGCGGCACGAGCGCGTCACGATTCCTGACGCGCTCCACATTTCGTGCGAAGCGTTCGTCGCGTGCCCATTCCGGATGGCCGGCGACCGCGCAGAACTTCGCGAACTGGCTGTCGTTGCCGACGGCGAGAATGAGGTGGCCGTCGGCGCACGCGAACACCTGATAAGGGACGATGTTCTGGTGCGCGTTTCCGGCGCGGCCCGGCGGCGTGCCGGACACCAGGTGGTTCATTGCCATCACCGCCATCATCGCCACGGCGGAATCGAGAAGAGCGAGGTCGACGTGCTGGCCCGCGCCCGTGCGCTCACGATGCTGGAGCGCCGCCAGGATTCCCACCGCCGCATACATGCCGGTCATCAGGTCGGTGATCGCCACGCCCGCCTTTTGCGGGCCGCCGCCAGGCAGGTCGTCGCGTTCCCCGGTGACGCTCATGAATCCGCTCATGCCCTGGATGATGAAATCGTACCCGGCGCGATCGGCGTACGGCCCGTCCTGTCCAAATCCGGTGATCGACGCGTAGACCAGGCGCGGATTGAGCGCGGCCACGCTGGCGTAGTCGAGACCGTACTTGGCGAGGCCGCCGACCTTGAAGTTCTCCACCAGCACATCGGCCTGCAGCGCGAGATCGCGGACGATCTTCTGTCCTTCCGGTTTCGTGAAATCGACGGCGACGGACAGTTTGCCGCGATTGCACGCCAGGTAGTACGCCGCCTCCGACGTGTCGCTGCCGGACGCGTCCTTCAGGAAGGGCGGTCCCCACGCGCGCGTGTCGTCGCCGCTTCCCGGGCGCTCGATCTTGATGACGGTCGCGCCCAGGTCCGCAAGCAGTTGCGTGCACCATGGACCTGCGAGCACGCGCGACAGGTCGAGGATCGTCAGGTGGGAGAGCGGACCGGCCATGGGAGTCATGAAAAAGGCGCACCCCAACGGCACGCCTTGCCCATTCTACGCAACGGCATCGAGGGCGACTCGATCGAGCCATGCAAAGCGCGTGCTTCCCGGTATTGAGCGCGAAAGAAGCTCGGCTCAGCGTTTGGCGGGGAGTACGTCGATGCGCCTTCAATTCGCGCGGATTGGTGGTGCGGAATTCCAGTTCGATGCGCAGACGCTCAATGGCGCCGTCGCGCGCGCCGGGCTTGCGCTTGATCACGTAGCCGGTCGCCGTCGACAGCAGCGCCGAGCCGCTCGCATCGGCGATCGTGATCCATCCGCCGCGCGCGTCGCGGCGCGCCTGGATGCGCACGCGCTGCAGGCCGGATCCCGCGATCTGAACAACGAATTTTTCCGCCGTGCGCACGGACTCCGGCAGCCCGGGCGGCGATAGCAGCACCACGCGGCGATTGGCGTCCGGCTGCAGCCGCGCCGCGCCGTCGCCGGGCGTCAACGTGCCGCGCTCGGCGCTCCAGGCACCGGCGGCGCCCGACGGCGGGGCGCCAAAATTCCACGACTGCGCATGAACGAGCGACGGCGGCGCGAAGCACGCCACTATCGCGGCGATCGTGAGCAACTCGGCAACCCGGCGGGCGAACCCGAACGGTTATCTGGACTGCGCAGTTGCATGTCCATCAGGACTTCAGGGCGCTCAGGACCTCGTCCAGCATCTTCTTCGCATCGCCGAACAACATCCGGTTGTTGTCCTTGTAGAACAGCGGATTGTCCACACCCGCGTATCCCGACGCCATGCTGCGTTTCATGACGATCGAGTGCTTGGCCTTCCAGACTTCGAGCACCGGCATGCCGGCGATCGGACTGGTCGGGTCATCCTGCGCCGCCGGGTTCACGATGTCGTTGGCGCCAATCACGATCGCGACGTCCGTATTCGGAAAATCGTCGTTCAATTCGTCCATCTCGAACACGATGTCGTAAGGGACCTTGGCCTCCGCCAGCAATACGTTCATGTGGCCGGGCATGCGGCCGGCGACGGGATGAATGCCAAACCGCACGTTGATGCCCTTCTTGCGCAGCGCCTGCGTGATTTCGTTGACCGTGTGCTGGGCCTGCGCGACCGCCATGCCGTAGCCGGGAACGATGATGACGTTCTTGGCGTCGCGCAGCAGTTCGGCCGTCTCTGCCGCCAGGATCGGGTTCACTTCGCCCGCGGGCTGCACGCCGCCCGGCTTGGCCGCCGCGCCGCTGTCGGTGCCGAAGCCGCCGGCGATCACGCTGATGAAGTTGCGGTTCATCGCCGAGCACATGATGTACGAAAGGATCGCGCCGCTCGAGCCGACCAGCGCACCGGTCACGATGAGCAGGTCGTTGTTGAGCATGAAGCCCGTTGCGGCCGCGGCCCAGCCCGAGTAGCTGTTGAGCATCGAAACGACGACCGGCATGTCGGCGCCGCCGATGGCCATCACCATGTGCACGCCAAACAGCAGCGCGACGACGGTCATGACGATCATCGGCGTCATCGCCTCGGCCACGCTGTGGGCATGGATGAAGGCGTAGCCGAAGTAGATGACGATCAGCAGCCCCGCGAGGTTGAGCAGGTGCCTTCCGGGAAGCAGGACCGGCTTGCCGGTGATCTTGGCGGAGAGCTTGCCGAAGGCGATCACCGACCCGGAAAAGGTCACCGCACCGATCAGCACGCCCAGGTACATCTCGACCTCGTGGATCGTGTTCTCGGCGGGCGTGAGGCCGACCGAAACCGCTGGATCGATGAAGTTGGCGTAGCCCACGAGCATCGCGGCCAGGCCGACCAGGCTGTGCATCAGCGCCACCAGCTCCGGCATCTGCGTCATTTGCACGACGCGCGCCGCGTACAAGCCGATCGCCGCGCCGACCGCCATCGCACCGATGATGTACGGCAGGCCGGCGGGTGTCACCTGCACGCCGAAGATCGTGGCGACCACGGCGATCGCCATGCCGATCATCCCGTACAGGTTGCCGCGACGCGACGTCTCCTGGTTGGACAGGCCCCCCAGGCACAGGATGAAGAGAATCGTGGCTCCGATATAGGAGACGGTCGAAAGACTCGCGGTCATGATCGTCGCCCTTATTTGCGAAACATCTGCAGCATGCGCTGGGTCACGGCGAATCCACCGAACATGTTGATCGTGGCCAGCGCGATGGCGGCCACGGACAGCCAGCGTATCCACTCTTGCGGACGACTCAGGTCGGCCGAGATCTTCGACAAGTCCGGCGCGATCTGCACCAGCGCGCCGATGGCGATGATGCTGCTGACCGCGTTGGTCACGCTCATCAGCGGCGTGTGCAGCGCGGGCTTCACGTTCCACACCACCATGTAGCCGACGAAACAGGCCAGGATGAACACGGTGAAGTGGCCGAGGAAGGAAGCCGGCGCGAAGCGGCCGACGAGCAGGAACAGCAGCGCGCCGACGCCGAATATGACGGCCGTCTTGGTGCCTGCCATCGGACCGCTCGCCTCGCCGTGCCCCTTGGCCTTGGCCTTGGGGACGACGGCAGTGGGCTTGGCGACGGCCGGCGGCGCTGCGGGAAGTTTCGGCGGCGGCGGCCGGCCACGTGATGGCGCCGTCCTTGATGACGGTGAGGCCGCGGATCGCGTCGTCTTCCATGTTGACGTCGACTACGCCATCCTTGGTCTTGCACAATTCCTCGGTGAGCCGCAGCAGGTTGTTCGAGTACAGCGTTGACGACTGCGTGGCGAGGCGGCTCGCAAGGTCGGTATAGCCGACGATCGTGACGCCGTGCTTGACCACTGCCGTGCCGGGCTCGGTGAGTTCGCAGTTGCCACCTTGCTCGGCCGCCATGTCGACGATGACGCTGCCGGGCTTCATGCTCTGCACCATGTCGGCGGTGATAAGTTTGGGCGCCGGTTTGCCGGGGATCAGCGCGGTGGTGATGATGATGTCCGACTCGCGCGCCTGCTTCGCGTACATCTCGCGCTGGGCGTTCTGGAAACCTTCGCTCATCACCTTGGCATAGCCGCCGCCGCCGGAGCCCTCTTCCTCATAGTCGACCTTGACGAACTCGCCACCGAGCGATACCACCTGGTCGGCCACCTCGGCCCGGGTGTCGTTGGCACGCACGATCGCGCCCAGGTTCGCGGCAGTGCCGATCGCGGCCAGTCCCGCCACGCCGGCGCCGGCGATGAAGACCTTCGCCGGCGGAATTTTTCCGGCCGCGGTGATCTGGCCGTTGAAGAAGCGGCCGAACGCATTGGCGGCCTCGATGACGGCGCGGTAGCCGCTGACGCCCGCCATCGAGGTCAGCGCGTCCATCTTCTGGGCTCGCGAGAGCTGGCGCGGCAGGCTGTCTATCGCCAGCACGGTTGCCTTTTTCGCCGCCAGTTGCTGCATCAGTCCCGGGTTCTGGGCCGGCCAGATGAAGTCGACCAACATGCCGCCCTCGCGGAGCAGTCCAACTTCTTCCGGACTCGGTGGACGCACCTTGAAGACGATGTCCGATTGGGCCCAGAGCTCGGCCGCCGTGGGCACGACCGTAGCACCCGCGGCGCGGTAGGCGTCGTCGGTGAAGTTGGCGGCCTCGCCCGCACCCGACTCGATGGCGACGCGGAAGCCCAGCTTGATCAGCTTCTCGACGACCCCCGGTACGGTGGCAACGCGCTTCTCGCCCGGAAAGATCTCCCTGGGCACTCCGATCAGCAAAGACATTCCTACCTCCCTCGATACGGCCGCAGGCGAAGCCTGTCTGCGCGCACGCCCGCAAATCCCGCTATTGAAATCGTTGCTTCAAATTTGCGCCGCGATGGCGCGGCCCAGATCGACGGTGGACGCTCTGCCACCGAGATCCGGTGTCTTTGGCGCGTCCTTGTCCGCGAGCACGCGTTCGATCGCCGCGACCACTGCGTTCGCCGCGTCCTTGTATCCGAGGAAGTCTAGCATCAGCGCCCCCGACCAGATCTGGCCGATCGGGTTGGCGATGCCCTTGCCGGCGATGTCCGGCGCGGACCCGTGCACGGGCTCGAACAACGACGGAAAGTTGCGCTCGGGGTTGAGGTTGGCCGATGGCGCGATGCCGATGGTGCCGCACACGGCGGGCCCCAGATCGGACAGGATGTCGCCGAAGAGATTGGACCCGACGACCACGTCGAAGCGGTCCGGCCGCTGCACGAAGTGCGCGCTCAGGATGTCGATGTGGAATGCGTCGGTGCGGATGTCCGGGTACGCCACCTTCATCAGGTTGAACCGCTCGTCCCAGTACGGCATCGTGATCGAGATGCCATTGGATTTGGTGGCCGACGTGACGTGCTTGCGCGACCGTGTGCGGGCGAGTTCGAACGCGAACTTCATGATCCGGTCGACGCCCTTGCGCGAGAACACCGTCTGCTGGAACACGATCTCGCGCTCGGTGCCCTCGAACATGCGTCCGCCGACCGACGAATATTCGCCCTCGGTATTTTCGCGCACAACGACGAAATCGATGTCGCCCGGTTTCCGGTTGGCAAGCGGCGACGGGATGCCCGGCATCAGCTTGCATGGGCGCATGTTCACGTATTGGTCGAAGCCGCGCCGGAACTGGATCAGCGAACCCCACAGCGACACGTGGTCCGGAACGGTGGCGGGCCAGCCGACCGCGCCGTAGAACATCGCCTCGAAGCCGCGCAGCTGGTCGAACCAGTCCTCCGGCATCATGCGGCCGTACTTGGCGTAGTAGTCGCAGCTCCAGTCGAAGTGCGTGAACTCGAAGTCGATGGCGTACTTGCGCGCGACCGCTTCCAGCACGCGCAGGCCCTCCGGCACGACTTCCTTGCCGATGCCGTCGCCGGGCATCACTGCAATGCGATGCTTCCCCATTCACGCCTCCCGTGGAACCGGCAAATTCTATCAGTCCCGTCCGGCGAGGCGGTCAGTGCTGCCGTGGTTTGCCTCGGGTGTAATTGTCTGTCGCGACTGTGTCCGTTTCGGATACTTCAATGGAAAAGGCCGGGCATTGCCCGGCCTTTCCGTGTAGCGTATTGCGCGCCCGGCGTTAGCTTCTGCCGATCCGCCCGTTGCGGCGACGCGAGAAACCCAAGCCGGCCATCGCAACGCCCAGCAGCAGCAGCGTGGCGGGTTCTGGAGCTCTTTGCTCGGGAATGCACTCGGGGTTCGCCGTCGGGTCGTTGCTTGTGCCGTCCGACACAAAACCGGAGCAGCTGCCGTCGTAGCGAATGTGCAGTGCGAATTCGCCGCCGTTCGCGTTGTCGGCAAAGTTCGTTTCCTTGCCGTCCAGGAAGAAGCTGAAGTTCAGCAGCGTGCCGCCCGGATCGTGGATCCCCATGTCGAACGGACCGAACCCGTCCATCTGGCAGATGCGGGGCTCGCTATGCCGCTGCAATTCTCAGTCCCAAATCCACCCGGCAGCGGCAGGGCCGGGAAAATATTGCCCGCGGAATTGTAGGCGAAATCGTCGATGCCCAGCGCGTTGTTGGTGATGTTGTCGGAGAGGTAATTGACGGTGATCTGCGTATTGGCGGCTGAAGTTGTTGACGACGACCTCGATGTCGATCGTCACTCCGAGGACATTGGTATTGGAGAACAGGAACTGGCAGGTGTCGCCGTCCGCACAGACCCCGGCTTGAGCCGGCGCCATCGGAACGAAGCCAACCAGAGCCAACGCGGCGACTTGGAGACACTTGAACAATGAACGATGTGTCGACATTTCTTGCACCTCACTAAGAAATTGGTGGGACGCAGTTCTTAAAGCAGGGATCGTGCCGTCAAAATACGTAGTTAATAATCAATATGTTGCGCGTATTTTTTTGCCGCGGTGTTCGCGAATGTAAAATCGCCCGTCAACTCGCCTCCCAGTCTCCGTTCGCATAACCGACGGACGCCACTCTCCAGCGACTGCCGCATTGCCTCCGATGATCGCTTCGCGCGCTATTGGAACGCGGTCGAGCGATGTCTAACTTCCTCGCCTCGTCCGAAGGTCCGATGGTGCCGACGAGCCGCGTTCACTACATTCGTGCCCTGGCCCGCTCGAGAGCCGGTAACGGCGGGACACAAATCGGCGACGGAGGATTTGCATGCACGAACACAACTATTGGATGGGTGTCGTTTCCAAGGACCACGTCGCCATCGGCGTCGCCGGCGGATTCACGCAACTCAATCATGGCAGGGCCGGGCCGCTCGAGCGGATGCGCGCCGGTGACGGCTTCGCGTTCTACTCGCCGCGCACTACCTATCCGGACGGCGCGCCGTTGCAAGCATTTACAGCCATCGGACGCATTCGCGACGGCGTCGTCTACCAGTCGCAAAGCGTACGGGCGACGGATTTGCGCCGTTCCGTTTGGGCGTCGACTATTTGCAGGCAACGGAGACACCGATCAAGCCACTGATCGAGGCGCTCTCGTTCATCCGCAGCAAGACGCACTGGGGCGCCGCGTTTCGTTTCGGGTTCCTGCGCGTGCCTGAGGCGGACTTCGCGCGCATCGCCGCCGCCATGGGCCGCGATTTTGCCGCGGACTTTCCTGCCACGGCAGAGAGCGCTTCGGAGAGCACGCCGGCGCAGGAATCCATGGCGTCGAACTCGACGTAGCACGGCCACTGCGCTATCGTCGCCGTTTTTGCGAAAAGGCATTCGGGGCGACGATGGGCAGGATGGTGATCGCGCTGTTCCGGCCCAAACCGGGCAAGTCCGAGGACCTGATGGCGTGCATGCGCGACCATCTGCCGGTGCTTCGCGCTCAGGCGCTCGCGACGAGCCGCCCGTCGGTCGTGCTGCGGGCCGCGGACGGAACGCTGCTGGAAATCTTCGAATGGGTGTCGCAGGCGGCGATCGACGCCGCGCACACCAACCCCGCCGTGCTCGCGTTGTGGGAGCGTTACGCGGCATGCTGCGACTACGTCACGCTGGGCGACTTGGCCGAGGCGGGCGTCATGTTTCCGGGATTTGAATTGGTCGAGACTTGAAGGACCGTTCGCGTCATCGCCGCGCCGTCCTGTTCATGGTCGTCGCCGCGATCTGCTGGTCTTCCGGCGGCATCCTGGTGCGCCAGCTGTCGATCACCAACACATGGGAAATCGTGTTCTGGCGGTCGCTGTTCATGGCGGCGTTCGTCAGCGGCGTCCTGCTCGTGATGCACGGCCGCGCGCATGCCGCGCGCGGTGCGCGCCGTCGGCTGGCCGGGCGTCTTGTCCGGACTCTTCCTCTCCGGCACGTTCTTTTTCTTCATCGCATCGCTGACGCACACGACGGTGGCCAACACGTTCGTCCTCATGAGCGTGTCGCCGTTTCTCGCGGCCATTTCGGGCCGGCTGGTTCTGAAGGAGCCGGTGCCCACGCGCACCTGGGTGGCGATGACCGTCGCCTTCGCAGGCATCGTCATCATGTTCGGCGACGCGATCGATTCCGGGCGACTGCTCGGCAATCTGCTGGCGTTCGGCGTGTCGATCTGCTTTGCCGCGCAACTCACGATGCTGCGCAAGTTCCACGCGACGGTCGACATGCTGCCGCAGGTGATGATCGCCGGCCTGTGGACGCTCGTTCCGGCCTTCCTGCTGGCCGGGGCCTTCGCCGCGACGCCGCGCGACATCGCCATCCTCGCGTTCATGGGCTGCGTGCAGCTGGGCGTGGGATGCCTGCTGGCCACGGCCGCTTCGCGCACGCTGTCGGCGACCGAATTGGGGCTGCTGGCGCTCCTCGAGCCGATCATCGGCCCGCTGTGGGTCTGGCTGTTGATGGGAGAGGATCCGGGCGGCAACGCGCTGCTGGGCGGCGTCATCGTGCTGGGCGCCGTCATCGCCAACGAGGCTTTCGCGGCCTGGCGAGGCCGCGACCCGGTACTGCACGATCCCTCCCCCGGGCCATGAAATCGATCGGAGTCCGCTGCAAGGACGGGATGCCGCTTCCTTGATGCTGCCGGACTTCCCCGCCGCGTTCTACGCCGTCGCGGTCTTCGCGGTACTCGTCACCGGTGTCGCCAAGGGGGCCTTCGGCCAGGGGTCGGGCGGCATCGCCGTGCCGCTGATGGCGATGTTCATCGCACCCAACGAGGCCGCCGGCATCATGCTGCCGATACTTTGCGCGATGGATCTCTTCAGCGTCCATGCGTACCGTGGACAGTGGTCGCGCGCGCATCTCGCGATCCTGCTACCGGGCGCGCTGGTCGGCATCGTCCTCGGCGCGATCGCCTTCGGCGCGCTGCCGGTGAACGGCGTCCGGCTGCTGCTGGGCTTGATCAGCGTGACGTTCGCGCTGAATCAATGGTTCAGGTTTACCGAGCGCATCGCGGCACGCCTGGCGGCCGAGCGCGGCCGTCCGGGCGCCGTCGCAGGCGCGTTCTGGGGGACGCTCTCCGGTTTCACCAGCACGCTCGCGCACGCCGGCGGCCCGCCGTTTGCGATCTACATGCTCGGACAGAAGGTCGACAAGACGCGCTTCGTCGCCACGTCCGCCATCTTTTTCCTCATCGTCAATTACATCAAGCTGATTCCCTACTATTTTCTGGGGCAACTCAACATCGGAAATCTCACCACGGCGCTCCTCTTCTCGCCGCTGGTGCCGATCGGCGTATGGCTCGGCGTCTACCTGCACCGCACCGTTTCCCAGCGCGCGTTCTTCAACGTGAGCTACTCGCTGCTCCTCGCCACCGGGATGAAGCTCATCTGGGACGCGCTCGCGGGAGCGCATTGAGCGTTCCGCGCCGCATTGCGCTATGATGCGCGCCTCAACCCTAGAGGCCGCGCATCCATGAAGCAGACATTCCTGGATTTCGAGCAGCCGATCGCCGAACTGCAGCAGAAGATCGACGAGTTGCGGTTCGTGCACGAGGATTCCGCGGTCGACATCTCCGACGAGATCTCGCGGCTCGCCAAGAAAAGCCAGCAACTCACCAAGGATATCTACGGCAAGCTCACGTCGTGGCAGATCGCCCACGTCGCGCGCCACCCGCAGCGGCCGTACACGAAGGACTACATCGACGGCATGTTCAGCGGTTTCCGCGAACTGCATGGCGACCGCACCTATGCCGATGATCCGGCCATCATCGGCGGCCTCGCGCGCTTCAACGGCCAGCCGTGCATGGTGCTCGGCCACCAGAAGGGGCGCGACACCAAGGAAAAAATCCATCGCAACTTCGGCATGCCGCGCCCGGAAGGCTATCGCAAGGCGTTGCGCCTCATGAAGCTCGCCGAGAAGTTCGGGCTGCCGCTGTTCACGTTCGTCGACACGCCGGGCGCGTATCCCGGGCATCGGCGCCGAGGAGCGCGGCCAGTCCGAGGCCATCGGCCGCAACCTCTACGAAATGGCGGGCCTGCGCATTCCGATCATCGCCACGGTAATCGGCGAGGGCGGCTCAGGCGGCGCGCTGGCGATCGCCATCGGCGACATCACGCTGATGCTGCAGTACGCGACCTACTCGGTGATCTCGCCGGAGGGGTGCGCATCGATTCTGTGGAAATCGGCCGACAACGCGGCCGAGGCGGCGGAGACGCTGGGCATCACGTCCACGCGTCTGAAGCAGCTGGGCCTCATCGACAAGGTCGTGACCGAGCCCTTGGGCGGCGCCCATCGCGATCACGCGGCGATGATGATTCCGCTCAAGAAAGCGCTGACGGACGCGCTGCGCCAGCTGCAGGAACAGCCGATCGACACGATTCTCGAAGCGCGCGAGGACAAGATTCTGGCCTACGGCAAGTTCAAGGAAATCTCCGCAGGCTGACCGCCGCGCAGAGTTCCAGCCAACGCCAACGGCGACGGTTGACGACCATGCGGCGCGAACCCGAAGGCGCGACTGCGGAGATTCATGGCGCCGTGCGCCGGTCCTTCGAGGCCGAGTTGCCTGCGCGGGCACCGATTGCCGTCGCACTTTCCGGTGGCCGCGATTCCGTTGTCCTGCTCGACGCGCTGGCCACAGTGGCGCCGACGCGCGGCCACGCGGTAACCGCCATCCATGTCCACCACGGCCTGTCCGCCAACGCGGACCGGTGGGCACAGGACTGCGTCGAGCGCTGCGCCGCGCTCCGCGTCGCCTGCGTGGTTCGCCGCGTCGAGGTCATCCGGCGACCGCGTGTGAGCCTCGAGGCGCACGCCCGTGAGGCGCGCTACGACGCGCTCGCCGGCGTCGCCCGCGAGACGGGTGCGGCCGTCGTGGCGCTCGCACATCATCGCAACGACCAGGCAGAGACGCTGCTGCTGCAGTTGCTGCGCGGCAGCGGCCCGCATGGACTCGCCGCGATGCCCGCGTTGCGCGAAGATGCCGACGGTATTGCCTGGTGGCGTCCGCTGCTCGACGTGCCGCGCGCGCGCATCGACGCGTACGCGATCGAACGCAACCTGCGCTGGTGCGACGACGAAAGCAATGCCGACCACCGCCACGCGCGCAATGCGCTCCGCCATTCCGTGCTGCCGGCGCTGCTGCAGATCGCGCCCGGCGCCGATGTCACGCTCGCGCGCGCGGCCACGCACCAGGCGGACGCCGCGCGCCTGCTCGACGAACTTGCGCAAATCGACGCACTGGACGCGCGCTCCGGCGCCACATTGCAGCGCGCGGTGTTCGACACGCTCTCGCCACACCGCGCGCGCAACCTGCTGCGCTGGTTCCTGCGCGAGCATGGACTTCCGGCGCCATCGACCGCACGTCTGGCCGCGATGCTCGACCAGCTGCGCGGCGCCCGCGGCGACGCAGTCATCCGCCTCGCGCATGCGGGCGTCGAGATCGGCGTGCACCAGGGAAGGATCACGCTGCATGCCGCGCCGCCGACGAGCTTCGACTTGCGCTGGCGCGGCGAGCCCGAACTCGCTCTGCCGCATGGGACCCTGGAATTCGGACATGCCGAAGGCGCAGGCATCGACCTCGCGCGGTTCGATGGCGAGGTGCGCGTGCGATCGCGCGAAGGCGGCGAACGCTTCCAGGTTGCGTCAAACCGGCCCCGGCGGGCGCTGAAAGCAGTGCTGCGCGACGCCGGGATTCCACCTTGGGAGCGCAGCGGCCTGCCGTTGGTATTCTGCGGCGACGCGCTGGCGGCAGTGGGAGGATTGGGAATCGACGCCGCCGCCTGCGCCGGGCCGGGCCGGGCCGGCCTCACCGTCGTGTGGCATCCCAAGCGGGTTTGATCCAGCGCAACCGCGGGCAACCGCTTGCCGTTGACAATTCAGGCGGCGATTAGGCCTAATGCGTCGGGCACGGATGCCTCAAACCACGTCGCCTGCACTGCATCAATCCGGAGGAAACATGAAATTCTCGAACGTCGCCCTCGCGACCGCCATCGCCTTCACCGCGCTTGCCGTGGCTGCCGGCCCCGCTTACGCGCAGCAGCCCATCATCATCAAGTTCAGCCACGTCGTCGCCAACGACACGCCGAAGGGCAAGGGCGCCGAATACTTCAAGAAGCTTGCCGAGGAACGCACCAAGGGCAAGGTCAAGGTCGAGGTGTATCCGAACAGCCAGCTGTACAAGGACGGCGAGGAAATGGAAGCGTTGCAGCTCGGATCGGTGCATATGCTCGCCCCGTCGCTCGCCAAGTTCGGGCCCCTGGGCGTGCGCGAGTTCGAGGTCTTCGACCTTCCGTACATCTTCGACAACTACGAAGAGCTGCACAAGGTCACCGAAGGCCCGATCGGAAAAGCCCTGTTCCAGAAGCTCGAAAGCAAAGGCATCGTCGGGCTGGCGTACTGGGACAACGGTTTCAAGGACATGAGCGCCAACAAGGCGCTGAAGTCGCCGGCCGACGTCAAGGGCCTCAAGATGCGCATCCAGTCGTCGAATGTGCTCGAAGCCGAAATGCGCGCCATCGGCGCCATTCCGCAGAAGATGGCGTTCTCCGAGGTTTACCAGGGCCTGCAGACCGGTGTCGTGGACGGCACCGAGAACCCGCCGTCGAACTTCTACACGCAGAAGTTCTACGAAGTGCAGAAGTTCAATACGCTGACCAATCACGGCTACCTGGGCTACGCGGTGATCGTGAACAAGAAGTTCTGGGACGGGCTGCCGGCCGACGTCCGCGCAGCGCTCGAAAGCTCGATGAAGGATGCGACCAAATACGCCAACGACATCGCGAAGAAGGAAAACGAGGACGCGACGGAGGCAGTACGCAAGTCGGGCAAGACTCAGGTCCTGACCCTCACCCCGGCGGAAAAGGCTGTGTGGAAGAAGGCGATGGTTCCTGTGCACAAGGAGCTGGAAGGCCGGATCGGCAAGGACCTGATCCAGTCGGTGTACAAGGAAACCGGCTTCACACCCTGACCCGGCGCCCACGACACGCCACCACGCCACTGCAGCGCCTCCACGGCCGCGGTGGCGTTTTCATTTTCGGAGCCGCGTCCAATGCCGGCGCGATGAAGGGAACTACCGATGCTGAAGTTCCTGGACCACCTCGAGGAATGGCTGATCGCCTTCCTCATCGGCGCGGCGACGCTGCTGATCTTCATCGCGGTCGTGCACCGCTACGCCGCCGGCCTGCCGATCCCCTATGTGCAGGACTGGCTCCTCGCGATAAACCTTTCGTGGGCGCAGGAGCTGTGCATCTACATGTTCATCTGGATGGCCAAGTTCGGCGCCGCGTACGGCGTGCGCACGGGCATCCACGTCGGCGTCGACGTGCTGATCAACGCCCTTCCACCGGCCACGCGGCGCAAGTATGTGCTGTTCGGCCTGCTCGCCGGCGCGTTGTTCACCGTCGTGGTCGGCACGCTGGGCGCGAACTACGTGTGGGCCATCGGCCACACGGACCAGGTGTCGGCGGATCTGGAGCTGCCGCTGTGGATCGTCTACCTGTGCATTCCGTTCGGGTCGTACCTCATGTGCTTCCGCTTCCTGCAGGTCGCGTGGCACTTCGCGAAGACCGGCGAGCTGCCGAAGCATGACCACTCGCATGTCGAGGGCATCGAAGACGTCAACCCGTACGACATGGACGACAACCTGCATCCTGCCGACGCACCGATCGGAGGCCGGAAATGAGCGCGTCGCTGCGGTTCTGGTCGCTTCTGCCACCGTTCATGGTGGTGATTCCGCTGGCGCTGTTCGCCGTCGGCGTACACGTGCCCACGCCACTCATCATCTTCCTGCTGCTGTTCGGACTGATGCTCACCGGCATGCCGATCTCGATTTCGCTCGGCCTCACGGTGCTGACCTACATGTTCACGATGACGCAGGTGCCGATCACGGCGGTCGCGCTCAAGCTTTTCACCGGCATCGAGAAGTTCGAGATCATGGCGATTCCGTTCTTCATCCTCGCCGGCAATTTCCTCACCCACGGCGGCGTGGCGCGGCGCATGATCAACTTCGCGACGTCGATGGTCGGCCACTGGTACGGCGGACTGGCGCTGGCCGGCGTCATGGCGTGCGCGCTGTTTGCCGCCGTGTCCGGCGTCCTCGCCCGCGACCGTGGTCGCCATCGGGTCGATCATCCTGCCGGCGATGGTCAAGCAGGGTTTCCCCAAGTCGTTCGGCGCCGGCGTCATCACGACGTCGGGCGCGCTCGGCATCCTCATCCCGCCGTCGATCGTGATGGTGATGTACTCGGTCGCGACCAACACGTCGGTCGGCCAGCTGTTCATGGCCGGCGTCATTCCGGGCCTGGTGCTCGCGACGATGCTCGGCCTGACCACCTGGCACCTGGCGCGCAAGCACAACTACCCGCGCCTGCCCAAGGCCAGCTGGGCCGAGCGCTGGCGCACGTTCCGCGAAAGCGTATGGGGCCTGCTGCTGATCATCATCGTGATCGGCGGCATCTACACCGGGTTGTTCACGCCCACCGAGGCGGCGGCGATGAGCGCGGTCTACGCGTTCTTCGTCGCGGTGTTCGTCTACAAGGACATGACGCTCGCCAAGGTGCCGAAGGTGCTGCTCGACTCGGCGAACATGAGCGCGATGCTGCTGTACATCATCACCAACGCGGTGCTGTTCTCGTTCCTGATGACGTCCGAGCAGATTCCGCAGGCGATGGCGGCGTGGATCCTGGAAAAGGGCCTGGGCGTCGTGGCCTTCCTGCTCTTCGTCAACATCCTGCTGCTGCTCGCCGGCAACGTGATGGAGCCGTCGTCGATCGTGCTGATCATGGCGCCCATCCTGTTCCCCGTCGCGATGAAACTGGGCATCGACCCGGTGCATTTCGGCATCATGATGGTGGTCAACATGGAGGTCGGCATGTGTCATCCGCCGGTCGGCCTTAACCTGTATGTGGCGTCCGGCATTACCAAGATGGGCATTACCGAACTGACCGTCGCAGTCTGGCCGTGGCTGCTGACGATGCTGGTGTTCCTGGTCATCGTCACCTACTGGCCCACGATGTCGCTGTGGCTGCCGCAAGCGCTTGGCATGATGCGCTAGCGAGGTCCCCGCCCCGCCTTGCCGGACCTGGCGTTTTCGCGCCGGGTCCGGCCTCCACGGCGCCTCTCCCGGCCGTCGCCGGGACCGTCGCGCCGCCCCCTCCGGGCGTGCTATAATTTTGAATTCATTCGCTTTTATCCATTTTTTACCTGTCGGAGCCTTATTCATGGCGGTTGAACGCACGCTTTCGATCATCAAGCCTGACGCGGTTGCACAAAACGCGATCGGCGAAATTCTTTCCCGTTTCGAGAAATCCGGCCTCAGGATCGTGGCCGCGCGGATGGCCTGGCTGTCCCGCGCCGAGGCCGAGGGCTTCTATGCCGTGCACCGCGAACGGCCGTTTTTCAAGGCTCTCGTCGATTTCATGGTCTCCGGCCCGGTGATGATCCAGGTGTTGGAAGGCGAAAACGCCATCTCCAAGAACCGCGAGCTGATGGGCGCGACGGATCCCAAGAAGGCGGCCGCCGGCACGATCCGCGCGGATTTCGCTGAATCAATCGATGCCAACGCGGTTCACGGCTCCGACGCGCCGGAAACTGCCGCGGTGGAAGTCGCTTATTTCTTTCCCGCACTGGCGGTCTACAGCCGCTAGGACGAAAATCCAGTATTCGCAATGACCAACCTGCTCGACCTCGACCCCGCCGGCCTCGCGACGTTCTTTGCCGAACGCGGCGAGAAGCCGTTTCGCGCCAAGCAGGTTGCGCACTGGATCCACCAGCGTTTCGTCGACGATGTGGGTGCGATGACCGACCTCGCCAAGACGCTGCGCGAATCGCTAGCGGCCGATTCGTTCGTGCGCGGTCCGGCAGTCATCCGCGACACGACGGCGCCGGACGGCACGCGCAAATGGCTTCTCGATGCCGGCAACGGCAACGCGGTGGAATCGGTGTACATCCCGGAGGACGACCGAGGCACGCTGTGCATTTCGTCGCAAGCGGGCTGCGCGCTCGATTGCGCGTTCTGTTCCACGGGCAAGCAGGGCTTCAACCGCAACCTCACGACCGGCGAGATCATCGGGCAGTTGTGGCATGCCAACCGCACGCTGCTGGCGGGCGGGGTCACCGCTCCCTGGATCGAACATGGCCGGCCGCCGATCACCAACGTCGTGATGATGGGGATGGGCGAACCGCTCGCCAATTTCGACAACGTCGTGCCGGCGCTGCGCCTCATGCTCGACGACAATGCATACGGACTGTCGCGCCGGCGCGTGACTCTTTCTACCTCCGGACTGGTGCCGCTCATCGACCGCTTGCGCGACGAATGCCCGGTCGCGCTGGCCGTTTCGCTGCACGCGCCCGACAACGCGTTGCGCGACCGGCTGGTCCCGATCAATCGCACGTATCCGCTGGCCGACCTGATGGCCGCCTGCGTACGCTACCTGGAACGCGCACCGCGAGATTTCGTCACGTTCGAGTACGTCATGCTGGACGGCGTCAATGACAGCGACTCGCACGCGCACGCGCTGCTGGACCTCGTGCGCAACGTACCGTGCAAGTTCAACCTGATCCCGTTCAACCCCTTTCCGGGAACGGAATTCCGGACCAGCCCGCGCGAACGCATCGTGGCGTTCCAGGCGGTGCTGATCGACGGCGGGCAGGTCACCACCATTCGCAAGACACGCGGCGAAGGCATCGACGCCGCATGCGGCCAGTTGGCCGGCCAGGTGCAGGACCGCACCAAACGCAGGCTGTCGACGCGTATCGTTTCCGCGCCGGCCGCGTGAATCCGAACTCGAGGGAAAACACTTTGATGCGTCCGGTTTCCTGGCTTATTCCGTTGCTCGCCGCGGTCGTGCTGGCGGTCGGCTGCTCGTCGAGCTCCACGTCGCCTCCCGCCGTAGTGAATCCGACGCCGCCGCCCCCGCCTCCGCCGATCAAGGAAGCGCCGCTACCGGTCCGCGCCAACCTGCGAGCTGAACTTGCAGCGGGATACTACGAACGCGGCCAGATGGAAATCGCGCTGCAGGAACTCGCCGAGGCCGTGAAACTCGACCCCACGAATGCAAAAATCTACAACGTGTACGGCCTGGTCTATGCGACGCTGGGGCAGGATACCGACGCGGCACGGAATTTCCGCAAGGCGCTCGAACTGGCGCCCAACGATTCGGAATTCCGGCAAAACTGGGGCTGGTACCTGTGCACGCACGCCCAGGCCCGGGAGTCGATTCCCGAATTCGAGCGGGCGGTGAGCAACCCGCTGTACAAGACGCCCGAGATCGCGCTGATCAATGCGGGGCGCTGCGCCGGGTCGCTGGGCGAGAACAAGCAGGCTGAAGCGTTTTTCCGCCGCGCGCTCGTCGTATCGCCGAACAATCCGGAAGCATCGTTGAGCCTGGCGCAACTGACGTACAAGGAAGGGCGGCTGCCCGAAGCGCGCGCGCTGATGAAGCCGGTGATGCAGCAGACCAACCCGCAGCCCGAAGCCCTCGCGCTTGGCGCGTGCATCGAGCGCAAGTTGGGCGACCGCAGCGCCGAGGCCTCCTATACTTCGCAGCTTCGCAACCGGTATCCGGACTCCGCCGAGGCCAAGTTCATCGCGACCGGGGCCTGCGAGTGACGGAGGGCATGGACCCGCTGGTCGGGGATGCCGAGGCGGTCGCCGCGCAGCCTGCCGGCGCCCTCCTGCGCGCGGGCCGCGAAGCGGCAGGACTTTCCATTGCAACCGTCGCGCAGCAGTTGAAGCTGGCCCCTCGTCAAGTTACGGCATTGGAGGAAAGCGATTTCGCGGCTCTTCCCGGCCGCACGTTCGTCCGCGGTTTTGTGCGCAACTACGCGCGTCTGCTGCGTCTCGATGCGGACGTCGTGCTGGGCGCGCTGCCGGAAGCGATCGCGCCCGCCACGCGCGACTATCCGTCGCTGGCGCCTTCGCCACGCCCGATGGGCGAACTTCCCGCCGAAGCACATGTTCGCCCGAGCGCGGCACGCTGGGCCATTCCCTTGGCGCTGGTCGCGGTCGTCACCGTTGCTGCGGTGTACGAGATCGCCCGGCCGCCGGCTGAAAGTCCCCGTACAGCCGGCGCCAGCAAGCCGGCACCGGCAACTCTGGCCCCGCCAGTGGGCGACACGGCGCCCGGGAGCGCGAGGACGGTGCTGTCGAATCCGCTGGCCGGCGCGGACGACAAGGCGGGCGCGGTCACCGAAAACGCCGGCAAGAACGAGGACGCCGCGGCGGCTCCGGCCGCGCCGGCGCCGGACGTCGCAAATGCGCCGATCGTCCTTTCGTTCCACGGCACGTCCTGGGTCGAAGTGCGCGACGCCACCGGCGCGCTGGTGCTGTCCGTCACCGACAACGCAGGCGGCACGCAGACGGTCATCGGACGCGCGCCGTTCGACGTGGTCCTCGGCAATGCCGCGGCGGTCGACGTTTCCTGGTTGGGCAAGTCCTTCGATACGGCACCGTTCACGCGGCAGAACATCGCCAAGTTCACGCTCAAGTAGCTTCCATGCAGCCCCTCATTCCGCGCCGAACTTCGCGCCAGGTCGACATCGCAGGCGTCCGCGTCGGCGGTGGCGCGCCCATCGTCATCCAGTCGATGACGAACACCGACACCGCGAACGTGGCGGCGACGGTGGCGCAGGTCATCGCGCTGGCGGATGCGGGTTCGGAACTGGTGCGGATCACAGTTAACTCGGCGGAAGCGGCGGCCGCAGTGGGGACGATCCGGACTCGACTCGACGCGGCGGGGTGTGCCGTGCCGCTGGTCGGCGATTTCCATTTCAACGGCCACAAGTTGCTGACCGACTATCCGGACTGCGCACGCGCGCTGGCCAAATACCGCATCAATCCGGGCAATGTCGGCAAAGGCAGCAAGCGTGATCCGCAGTTCGTCGTGATGATCGAGAAGGCTATCGAGTACGGCAAGCCGATTCGCATCGGCGTCAACTGGGGCAGCCTCGACGCCGACCTGCTGGCGCGGATGATGGACGACAACGGAAGACTGCCCGCACCGCTGTCCGCCGATGCGGTGATGCGCGAGGCGCTCATCACGTCGGCCATCGACAGCGCGCAGCGCGCCGAGGAACTCGGCCTGCCCGGGGACCGCATCATCCTGTCGTGCAAGGTCTCCGATGTGCAGGACTTGGTCGCGGTGTACTCCGAACTCGCGCGCCGCTGCGACTATCCGCTGCATCTTGGGCTCACCGAAGCCGGCATGGGCAGCAAGGGCATCGTCGCCTCCACGGCGGCAATGGCGGTTCTGCTGCAACAGGGCATCGGCGACACGATCCGCGTTTCGCTGACGCCAGAGCCGGATGGCGACCGCACGCGCGAAGTGATTGTCGCGCAGGAGATCCTGCAAACGATGGGGCTGCGCTCGTTCACGCCGATGGTCATCGCGTGCCCGGGCTGCGGGCGCACGACCAGCACTTATTTCCAGTCGCTGGCGGAGCAGATCCAGTCCTACCTGCGCGCGTCGATGCCGGAATGGCGCGCACGCTATCCCGGCGTCGAGACGATGCAGGTCGCGGTCATGGGCTGCGTCGTCAACGGCCCAGGCGAATCGAAGATGGCCAACGTCGGCATCTCGCTTCCAGGCACGGGCGAGACGCCGGTCGCGCCTGTGTTCGTCGACGGCGTGAAGACGGTCACGCTGAAAGGCGAGCGCATCGCGCTGGAGTTCCAGGCGCTGGTCCACGACTACGTGCGCGCGACCTACGGCGGCGAAACGCCGGGGCCGCACCTCAAGCCGGACCGCAGGACCATCGCCATCAAGCCCGCCGCAGCGCAGGTTCCGTGATGGCCGGTGCACTGCAAGCCGTGCGCGGCATGAACGACGTGCTGCCCGACGATGCCTCGCTGTGGGAGTTCTTCGAGGACACCGTCCGTGACGTGTTCCGTCAATACGGTTACCGCAACATACGCACGCCCATCGTCGAGAAGACGGAACTGTTCGTGCGCGGCGTGGGCGAGGTGACCGACATCGTCGAAAAGGAGATGTATACGTTCGACGACAACGGCGAGAGCCTGTCGCTGCGTCCGGAAGGAACCGCGCCGACCGTGCGCGCCGCGCTCGAGCACAACCTCCTCTACGACGGTCCGAAGCGCCTGTGGTACAGCGGACCGCTCTTCCGCCATGAACGCCCGCAAAAGGGTCGTTATCGCGAATACCACACGTTCGGCGCCGAAGCGCTGGGGTTCCCCGGCCCGGACATCGACATCGAGCTGCTGGTCATGGTGCAGCGCCTGTGGCAGCGGCTGGGACTGACCGGCATCACGCTGGAACTCAATACGATCGGCAGCGCGGATGAACGGCGCGCGTTTCGCGACCGCCTGATCGCGCATTTCGAGCAGACGCCCGAATTGCTCGACGCGGATGCAAAGCGCCGGCTGCACACCAATCCATTGCGGATCCTGGACAGCAAGAATCCGGCCATGCAGGAAGTGATCGAGGCGGCGCCCAAGCTTTGGGACACGCTGGGCCAGGCGTCCCGCACGTTGTTCGAGGAAGTGCAGGACGGGGTGCGCGAGGCGGGCATCGCTTTTCGCGTCAATCCGCGGCTGGTGCGCGGACTCGACTACTACAATGCCACGGTCTTCGAATGGGTCACCACGAGGCTCGGCGCGCAAAGTGCCGTATGCTCCGGCGGCCGCTACGACGGCCTGTTCGAACAGCTGGGCGGGCAAGCCTACGCCAGGGTGCGGCTTCGGCATCGGCACCGAGCGCACGCTTCTTCTCCTGCAGGACGCGGGACGCAAGGTCGACGCCTCGCCGTTCGCGTACGTCGTGCACGCGGGCACAGCCGCGAGCCCGTTGGCGCGCCGGGTAGCGGAGTCGCTGCGCGGCGGCGGCCATGCCATCGTGTTGCACGCCGGCGGGGGCAGCTTCAAGGCACAGATGAAGAAAGCCGATGCGAGCGGCGCTCGCTTCGCGCTGGTGATCGGCGACGATGAGGCAGCGGCGGGGACCGTCGCCGTCAAACCGTTGCGTGAACCAGGCGAACAGATCGCCGTGCCGGCGGCGGACATCGTCCGCCATGCCGCGCAACTGATCGCCGGCAACTGAACGATCAATCCATCAAGGAAGAAGGAAGAAACATGGCAGTCTACGATCTCGAAGAACAGGACCAGCTCGACGACCTGAAGGCATGGTGGTCACGCTGGGGCAACACAGTCGCCACGGTGCTTGTCGTCGCGGCACTGGCGGCTGCTGCGGTGCAGGGGTGGCGCTGGTGGAACTTGCGCAAGGCAGAGGACGCTGCGGTCCTGTTCAATGCTGTAACCATGGCTGCGCGGGCCAATGATGTCGCGAAGGCGCGCGACGCCGCCGCCCAACTTACCGACAAGTTCTCCGGCAGCGGCTATTCGCCGCGTGCCGCGTTCATCGTCGCGAAGATGCAATTCGAAGCCGGCGAAAGCGCTGCAGCCCGCGCTCAGCTGCAATGGGTGGTCGATCACGCCGACGAATCGGAGCTGAAGGAGATCGCGCGTTATCGTCTGGCGGAGCTGATGCTGAACGACAAGCAATACGACGACGCGCTGAAAATGCTCGACGCCAAACACGGCGAACCGTTCTCCGGCCTCTACGCCGACTTGCGCGGTGATGCGCACGCCGCCGCAGGGCGTACGGCCGAAGCGCGCGCCGCGTACCAGGAGGCGTTGACCAAGTTCGACGCGAAGGCGCAATACCGCAACTATGTGCAAGTGAAGCTCGAGTCGCTCGGTGTCGCGGCGACCTGAGGCTCCGCCGCGCGGCGGCGGCGACGGCGGCCGCACCGACGGCCGCTCCCGCGGCGCCGGCGCAACCCGCGCCGGCCGGGAAGCAATGACCGGGCGCGCTCGCAACTGCCCCCGCGGCGGTACGCTCCATGCCACGCGGCGTGCGGGGTTCCGCGCAGCAAGGACGATGGCTCTTTCAGCGATGGCGCTGGGCGTGCTTGCCCTGTCCGCCTGCACGACGATCAAGGAATAC
Organism: uncultured beta proteobacterium; assembly: GCA_963742145.1. Classification (GTDB taxonomy): domain Bacteria; phylum Pseudomonadota; class Gammaproteobacteria; order Burkholderiales; family Casimicrobiaceae; genus VBCG01. The sequence goes on along the minus strand of CAVUKS010000002.1, from coordinate 376,678 downwards.
ATGCCGACGCTGCCGGCGCCATCGATGCGCTGGCTTATCGATCCGAAAAAGCCGGGCCCGTTGCCGGAGTTGAAGGCGTCGGCAACGGCAACCATCAGTTGGCAGGGACAGGTGGGCAGCGCGGGCCCCGGGTTCTCGCCGACGGTGCTTGCCCGACGCCATTTATGCTGCCGCGCAAGACGGAACGGTGGTCCGCCTCGATCCCGCCAATGGCAGCAACGTCTGGCGAGTATCGGCAGGCCAGAAGCTTTCTGCGGGCGCCGGCGCGGACGCGACGCTGGTCGTCGTCGGCACGGACAAGGGCGAGGTGCTCGCCTTTCTTCCGGACGGAAAGCCGGCGTGGAAGGCGCGTGTTTCGACCGAGGTCGTCGCACCGCCTCGCGTCGCGGATGGCGTCGTCATCGTGTTCACCGGTGACGGCAACCTGCACGCGCTGAACGCCGCCGATGGCACGCGCAAATGGGTCAGCCAGCGAGTGACCCCGGCACTCATCGTGCGCAACTACGCCGGCGGCGTCGTTCGCCGCGGCGGCCTGTTCTTCGGCACGCCCGGCGGCCACCTGCTCGCGATGGACGTACAGACCGGCATCATCGGCTGGGACGCCACCGTCGCGAACCCGAAAGGCGCGACCGAACTCGAGCGCATCGCCGACGTGACCAGCCTGCCCCTGGTTCTCGAGAAGGACGTTTGCGCGATCGCTTACCAGGGCCGCGTCGCATGTTTCGATCTGGCCCGCGGAACGCTGCAATGGTCGCGCGACATCTCCAGCCTGAACAACATGGCTGCGGACGCCAAGTACATCTACATCACCGACGACAAGGGCAATGTCCACGCGCTTGACCGCTCGACCGGCGCGTCCGTGTGGAAGCAGGAATTGCTCGCTCCTCGCAAGATCGGAGGCCCGCAGATGGTGGGCGACTACGTCGGCGCCGTGGACCCCGAGGGCTATCTACACCTGTTGTCGCCTGTTAACGGCGCTTATGTGGGAAGACTCGCCACCGACGGCAAGAGCGCCACGGCACAGCCGGAATTGATGTTGACCGGCGCATTGTGGCAGTCGATGTCGGGGACGCTCTTCGCCGTGTCAGCGAAGTAGCCCGCGTACGCACGCAGGCCGCGTTTCCGCCTGGCCAATCATGCTAGCCACCGTCGCCATCGTAGGCCGACCCAATGTCGGCAAGTCCACGCTGTTCAACCGGCTGACCAAGTCGCGCGATGCGCTGGTCGCGGACTTTCCCGGATTGACGCGCGACCGGCATTACGGCCGCGCCTTTGCCGGCGACCAGCCGTACTTCATCGTCGATACCGGCGGATTCGAACCGGTCGCCACGAGCGGCATCCTGCACGAAATGGCCAAGCAGACGCGCCAGGCCATCGCCGAGTCCGACGTCGTCATCTTCCTGGTCGATGGCCGCAACGGCCTCGCTCCGCAGGACCGGGAAATCGCCGATCTGCTGCGCAAATCGGGGCGCCCGGTCGTTCTCGCGGTGAACAAGGCGGAAGGACTGCAGCCCGACCGCGCCGTCGCCGAGTTCCACGAATTGGGGCTGGGCGAGCCGATCGCGATCTCGTCGGCCCACGGCGAGAACGTGCGCGCAATGATCGACCTGGCGCTCGATGCCATCCCGGACAGGCACCGCTTCACGGACGATCGGACGCGCAACACGTCGACCGACCCGGAACGTCCGGACACGATCAAGGTTGCGATCGTCGGCCGTCCCAACGTCGGCAAGTCCACACTCGTCAACGCGATCTTCGGCGAAGAGCGCGTCATCGCCTTCGACGAACCCGGCACGACCCGCGACGCGATCTACCTCGACTTCGAGCGCGATGGCCAGAAGTACACGCTGATCGACACGGCCGGCGTGCGCCGTCGCGGCAAGGTGTTCGAGGCGATCGAGAAATTTTCAGTGATCAAGACGCTGCAGGCCATCGAGGATGCCAATGTCGTCGTGCTGCTGCTCGACGCGGAACACGCGATCACCGAACAGGACGCGCACCTTGCCGGGCACGTCCTCGAGGCCGGTCGCGCAGTGGTCATCGGCATCAACAAATGGGACGCGGTCGCCAAGGAACAGCGCGACCAGGTGAAGCGCGACCTCGACCGCAAGATGGCCTTCCTCGCGTTCGCGCAATTCCATTTCATGTCGGCGCTGGAGGGCAAGGGGGTCGGCCCGCTGCTCAAGTCCGTCGACAAGGCCTTTGCCGCGGCCATGTCCAAGCTGCCCACGCCGCGCCTTACCCGCACGCTGCAGCTGGCGGTGGAACGGCAGCAGCCGCCGCGCGCCGGATTGGTGCGCCCCAAGCTGCGCTACGCTCACCAGGGTGGCGTCAATCCTCCGCTCATCATCATCCATGGCACGGCACTGCATCACGTGCCCGACGCCTACCGCAGATACCTGGAACATTTCTTCAGCGATGCGTTCCAACTGCGCGGGACGCCCCTTAGGATACAATTCAAGGTCGGTGCCAATCCCTACGCGGACGCCCCGCGCCGCTGACGCACCGAGCCGTTCGCCTCCGCAACCCGTGCGGCGCCGGACGCGCGGTGCATCGAAGCGGGCAACAACAATAGCGGAGCTCGACCATGAGCAACAAAGGGCAAATGCTGCAGGACCCGTTCCTCAATACGCTGCGCAAGGAACACGTGCAGGTGTCGATCTATCTCGTCAACGGCATCAAGCTGCAAGGCCAGATCGAGTCGTTCGACCAGTACGTCGTGCTCCTGAAGAATACCGTCACCCAGATGGTGTACAAGCATGCAATCTCGACCGTCGTCCCCGCACGCCCGGTCGTCATGCCACACCACGCCCCCAACGGCGACGCGGACGCCTGACCCGCTGAAACCTGATGTTTGAACGCCCTTCCGGCGGCGAGCGGGTTCTCGTCGTCGCAATGGACATGGGCGAACCCGACCGGGTCTTTCGCCTCGCGGAGATCGACGCGCTCGCAACCTCCGCCGGCGCCACCGTCGTCGGCACCGTCGCGGGTCGCCGCCAGCGCCCGGATCCTGCCTTCTTTGCCGGCAAGGGCAAGGTCGATGAAATCCTGGAGAGGCGCACTGAGCTCGAGGCCGACCTGGTGCTGTTCGACCATACGCTGTCCGGCGTGCAGCAGCGCAATCTCGAAGAAAAGCTCTCCTGCCGCGTCGTCGACCGCCCGAGCCTGATCCTCGACATCTTCGCGCTGCGCGCGCGCAGCGCCGAAGGCAAGCTGCAGGTCGAGCTCGCGCAGCTGAAGCACATGTCCACGCGGCTGGTCGGCGGCTGGACTCACCTCGAACGCCAGAAGGGCGGCATCGGGCTGCGCGGCCCCGGTGAAACCCAGCTGGAAACGGATCGCCGCCTCATCGGCGAGCGCGTCAAGCTGCTGAACCAGCGGCTGGCCCGCGTCGCGCGCAGCCACGCCGTACAGAGCCGCACGCGGCGGCGCGCGCGCGTGCGCACGGTGGCGCTCGTCGGCTACACCAACGCCGGCAAGTCGACGCTATTCAACCGCATGACGGGGGCCGACGCCTACGTCGCGGACCAGCTGTTCGCCACGCTCGATACGACGCTGCGCAAGGTCTATGTCGAGGGCGCCGACACGATCGTCATGTCGGATACCGTGGGGTTCATCCGCGATCTGCCGCACGACCTGGTCGCCGCGTTCCGCGCGACGCTTTCCGAGGCTGCGGACGCGGACCTGCTGTTGCATGTCATCGACGCCGCCGCGGCGAATCGCGACGAGCAGATCGAGGCCGTCGATCGCGTCCTGGCGGAAATCGGCGCGGCGGCAGTACCGCAGATCCGCGTGTTCAACAAATGCGACGTTGCCGGACTTGCCCCGGGCGTCGAGCGCGACGGCTGTGGTACCATTTCGACCGTTCGATTGAGCGCGCTGACGGGCGCCGGGACGACCGATTTGCGCGCAGCCTTGGCCGAGCGTTTCCCGCGTGACGCGACCGTGGAGCGCGTGCCGGTGGCCGTTTCGGAACCCTGACGCGCCCCTTGGGCTCCGGCCGCTTGATCGACGAACCGCCTGCCCCCATCTTCAAAAGTTCCCCGATGTTTCCATTTTCCGACCGAAAAGCTTCGTCATGTCGCTGAACGATCCCCAATGGGGCAAGCGTGGTAATGGTGGCGGCGGCGGACCGCCCGACCTCGATGAAATCTGGCGCAACGTCAACCGCCGCATGGGCGAACTCTTCGGCCGCAAGGGCGACGATGGCGCCGGCGGCGGTGGCGATCGTCCGCCCCGCCGCGGCCTCGCCATGGGCGGCGCCGGCCTGCTCGTCGCGCTGGTTCTGGTCGTCTGGCTCGCGAGCGGCTTCTACATCGTCGACGAGGGACGGCGCGGCGTCGTCACGCATTTCGGCAAGTACACCGAGACCACCCTGCCCGGTCCGCGCTGGCACCTGCCGTTCCCGATCGAGGCAGTCGAGCTGGTCGACTTCTCGCAGGTGAAGACGGTGGAAATCGGCTATCGCAATACGCCCAAGAACAAGGTCGACAAGGAAGCCGTGATGCTGACGGATGACGAGAACATCATCGACATCCAGTTCGCCGTCCAATACAACATCAAGAACGCCGAGGCGTACGTCTTCAACAACCGCAAGCCCGACGCGATGGTCGCGTTTGTCGCGGAAACCGCAATTCGCGAAGTGGTCGGCAAAGCCAAGATGGATTTCGCGCTGTACGAAGGCCGGGAACAGATCGCGAAACAGACGGAAAAAATCATGCAGGAGACGCTCGACCGCTACAAGACGGGCGTCTATATCCAGAAGGTGACGCTGCAGAACGTGCAGCCTCCCGACAAGGTTCAGGCGGCGTTCGACGACGCGGTAAAGGCCGGCCAGGACCGCGTGCGGCTGGTCAACGAAGGCCAGGCCTATGCGAACGACGTGGTGCCGCGGGCGCGCGGCATGGCGTCGAGGCTCCTGGAAGAAGCCAACGGCTACATGACGGAAGTCGTCCAGAGGTCCGAAGGCGACGCGTCGCGGTTCAAATCGGTGCTTTCGGAGTACGCCAAGGCGCCCGGAGTCACGCGCGACCGCCTGTATCTCGACATGATGCAAACGGTTCTCGGCAATACGACCAAAGTGCTCGTCGACCAGAAGGCGGGCAGCAACCTGCTGTATCTGCCGCTGGACAAGCTGGTCCAGCAAAGCGCGGCCTCTGCCACCACGGTCACGCCCGACCTGCCGTCTGCGGTCACGCGCCCCGGTTCCGCGGCGCCGGCGCAGGAACCCGCGGCGACGCTCGACGCGAGCCGGTCGCGCGACGGCATGCGCAGCCGCGAGCGCTAGGAGACGAAGATGAAATTCACCATGCCTATCCTGGCGCTCATCGTCGCGATCCTGCTCGTCCTGTCGCAGTCGATCTACACGGTCGACCAGACCAAGTACGCCATCAAGTTCCAGTTGGGCGAGATCGTCGAGACCAAGACGCAGCCCGGCCTTTACTTCAAGGTCCCGCTGGTCCAGAACGTCCGCTTCTACGACAACCGCAACCTGACGCTCGAGAACAGCGAGCCCGACCGCGTGACCACGTCCGAGAAGACGCCGCTGCTCGTCGACTTTATCGTCCTCTGGCGCATCAACGACGTGAAGCAGTATTACGTATCGGTCCAGGGCGATGAGGAGGCCGCGCGCCGCAGGCTTTCGCAGACGGTCCGCTCCAATCTGGCCGAGGAGTTCAACAAGCGCACGATGCACGATGCCATTTCGACCGAACGCGATCGCATCACCGCCGTCACGCGGCAGAAGGCGGATGCGGACGCCAAGACGATCGGAGTCGAAGTGGTCGACGTGCGGCTGCGCCGCATCGAATTGCCGCCGGATGTCACCGGACCGGTCTACCAGCGGATGGAATCGGAACGCCGGCGCGTCGCCAACGAGCTGCGATCGATGGGCGCCGCGGAATCGGAAAAGATCCGCGCCGATGCCGACCGGCAGCGGCAGGTCATCCTTGCCGACGCCTATCGCCAGGCACAGAAGGTCAAGGGCGAAGGCGACGCCAAGGCCTCTGCCGTCTACGCACAGGCGTATGGCCAGAACCCGGAGTTCTACGCTTTCTACCGCAGCCTCGAGGCGTACCGCTCCACGTTCCGCAACAAGAGCGACCTCATGGTCCTCGATCCGAGCGCCGAATTCTTCCAGTACTTCAAACAGTACAGTTCGGGTCGTGCCGCGCGCGCGCCCGCAAAGTAAGCGCGACCTAAGCGAAACGCGTCAGGGTGCCTCGTTGTGGATTCGTTGTGGCCCGCCTTTGCATTGCTGCTGATCGTCGAGGGCATCCTGCCGTTCGCCGCACCCGGGATATGGCGCGAGACGTTCCGCAAGCTGATCGACATGAGCGACGGCCAGCTGCGGTTCATCGGACTCATCTCGATGACGCTGGGCGTCGCGTCCTTGATCGTGATCCACTATGCGTAAATGGCTGCTGCCGGAAGCGATCGAGGACGTGCTGCCCGCCGAGGCCGCGCGCGTCGAGGCGCTGCGGCGCACGCTGCTCGACCATTTCGACGCACATGGCTACCGGCTGGTATCGCCTCCGCTCATCGAACACATTGATTCGCTGCTGACGGGGACAGGGCGCGACCTGGACCTGCAGACCTTCAAGATGGTCGACCCGCTGTCCGGAAGGATGCTCGGGCTCCGGGCCGACACCACGCCACAGGTTGCGCGGATCGACGCGCACCTGCTGAACGAGACTGGTGTCACCCGCCTTTGCTACGCCGGAAGCGTGCTGCGCACCGGGCCGGCCGGACCGGGCTCGACCCGCGAGGTGGTGCAGATCGGCGGCGAATTGTACGGACACGCCGGCATAGCCGCGGATCGCGAAGTCATGTTGCTGTTGCTGTCGGCGCTCGCACGAGCCGGCGCCGGCAAGCTGCATCTCGACCTCGGCCACGTCGGCGTCTATCGCGCGTTGGCGGGCGCCGCAGGTCTCGACGCCACCGGCGAGGGCAACGACAGCGAGCTGTTCAACGCGTTGCGCGACAAGGACTTCCCGGCATTGCACGAACTCACCGATGCGCTGCCGGACGCGGCGCGCGACGCGTTGCGCGCGCTGGCGGGACTGTATGGACCGGCACACGCGACGATCGCCGCCGCGCGCCGAGCGCTTCCGCACCTGCCCGGAGTCGGGCAGGCGCTCGACGAAGTGACCAGTCTCGCCGCCGCGGCCGGCGACGTCGATGCGATCCACGTCGACCTCGCGGACCTGCGCGGCTATCACTACTATACGGGCGCCACGTTCTCGGTGTTCGCTACCGCGGACGGCGGCGCGGTGGTCGATTGCGGTCGCGGCGGCCGCTATGATGGCGTGGGACGTGCGTTCGGCCGCGCCAGACCGGCCACCGGCTTTACGCTGGACCTGCGGCGCCTCGCGGCGCTGGCAGGCGGCGGCGATGTGCACGACGCGATTGCCGCGCCGGACGATCCCGACCCGGCATTGGCCGAGCAGGTAGGCCTGCTGCGATCGCGTGGCGAAGCTGTCGTCGTGGCACTTCCCGGCGAAGCGGACGCGGGCCCGCCGGCCCGGCGGACGCTCGAGCGCCACGGGGGAGAATGGCGTGTCGTCTCCCGCAACGCATAGCCTCCGGACAGGAAAGCACATGGGCAAGAACGTCGTCGTCATCGGCACCCAATGGGGCGATGAGGGCAAAGGCAAGATCGTCGACTGGCTGGCCGAGAGCGCAACCGGTGTCGTGCGCTTCCAGGGCGGGCACAACGCGGGTCACACGCTGGTGATTGGCGGCAAGAAGACCGTGCTCCGCCTCATTCCCTCCGGCGCGCTGCATCCCGGGGTCGCGATCTACATCGGCAATGGCGTCGTGCTTTCGCCGTCGGCGCTGCTGACGGAAATCCGCGAGCTGGAGGCCGCGGGAGTCGCACGTGCGCTCGCGCCTCAAGATTTCGCCCGCGTGCCCGCTGGTGCTGCCGATCCACGTCGCACTCGACCAGGCGCGCGAGCACGCGATGGGAGTCGACAAGATCGGCACCACGGGCCGCGGTATCGGTCCCGCCTACGAGGACAAGATCGCACGCCGCGCGCTGCGCGTGCAGGACCTGCTCCACCCGGAGCTGTTCGCGAGCAAGCTCGAATCGCTGCTCGAGCTGCACAATTTCATGCTCGTCAACTACTACAAGGTCGAAGCCGTGCCGTTCGCGCGCACGCGCGACGAACTGCTGGCGCTGGCCGGTGAAATCCGCCCGATGGTCGCCGATGTCGCCGGCCTGCTTCAGAACGCGCGCTCGCGCGGCGAATCGCTGCTGTTCGAAGGAGCGCAGGGCGCGCTGCTCGACATCGATCACGGCACCTACCCGTACGTCACCAGTTCCAACTGCCTCGCCGGCGCCGCTGCGCCGGGGAGCGGCATCGGGCCGCACATGCTCGACTACGTGCTCGGCATCGTGAAGGCCTACACGACGCGCGTCGGCACCGGGCCGTTCCCGACGGAGTTGTCGGACAGCATTGGCGCCGGCCTGGCCAAGCGCGGCAACGAGTTCGGCTCGGTCACCGGCCGCCCGCGCCGCTGCGGCTGGCTGGACATCGCGGCGCTGAAGCGCTCGCTGCAGTTGAATGGCGTCGACGGCCTTTGCATCACCAAGCTCGACGTCCTCGACGGCATGGACGAGATCAAGCTCGCGACGTCCTATGTCATGGACGGTGAGGCGCTGGACTTGATTCCCACCGGCGCCGAAGCGGTGACGCGCTGCACGCCGGTCTACGAAGCCATGCCGGGCTGGCACGAATCCACCGTCGGCGCGAAGTCCTTTGCCGCGCTGCCAGCCAATGCGCGTGCCTACCTGCATCGAATCGAAGCGCTTACCGGCGTGCCCATCGCGATGGTTTCCACCGGTCCCGACCGCGCGGAGACCATTCTTGTTCACCATCCGTTCAGCTAGGCGGGCAAGCGTGGACCTCGACGTCAGCTGGGACGAATACAACCGACTGGTCGAGCGGCTCGCCCTTACCGTCCACGAGTCCGGTTTCGAGTTCAACCAGATCATCTGTGTCGCGCGGGGTGGCCTGCGCGTTGGCGACGTGCTGTCCCGCGTCTTCGAAATGCCGCTCGCGATCCTCTCCACGCATTCGTATACCGCCGAGGGCGGGACGATCCGCGGCGAACTGGTGATCGCCGAGCACATGACGATGACCAAGCCCCGTCTGGGCGACCGCGTGCTGCTGGTCGACGACATGGTCGACTCCGGCCACACGCTCGAAGCCGTGCACAGGGAATTGCCCAGGCGGTTTCCGCACATCAAGGCGCTGAAGACCGCTGTGTTGTGGTGGAAGGCGTGCTCGGTGTTCGCACCAGACTATTGCGTGCAGCACCTCGCCGACAATCCATGGATCCATCAGCCCTTCGAGGTCTACGACTCGCTGGGACCCGACAACCTCAAGAAGCGCCTCTCGACCTGATCTTAGGCGGCCGCTCGTGCCGCAAAGCCTTCGGCCCCATCTGCGGTCGCGCGACTATTCGCGTTGTCAACTAGTCCGCGGGTGCGCGACACTTGGCACCTGCAGTTTACGTGCGATCATCAGTGCGCGTCCCATGCTATTGTCATTCAGACCGTCCAGGATCGGCTGGCAAGGCAGATCCCTAGTCCCGTCCGACCTCCGGTTTCGTTCGAAAGGACCGCCATGCGTCCAATCCTTGCCGCCGTACTGGCCGCCGCGCTGACCGCCATCGCGTCGTCCTGCGTGTTCGCGCAGACTGGGTATTTCGAGGGTCCCACACCGCGTCCGTCCGACGTCTGGAATTTGCCGGCCAGCCTGACCGTCACTCGCAGCGCCCCTGCCGGCGGCTCGCCGGTCGTCATCCCGACGCTGTACACGCACCTGACCACCGATCCGGAATCGCGGACCTTCGAATGGGCGGGCCTGACGATCCTCAACAACCATTCCAACTACGGCAACAACGTCGCGACGTACGCACAGGCCAACAAGCTGGCGCGCGGTACGTCCTGGGCGGGCGTGTTCGAGGTCCGGGATTCGACCGGCACCGGCGGCTTCTACGGCGTCGAAATTGACGCGTTCACGCAGGGGCCCAGTGCGTATCCGGGCTCGCGCGACGGCGACCGCGTCGGGCTCGGGATCGTCCTCGGCCGCGCCGGCAATGCGGGACCCAAGGCGACCGTCGACTACGCAATCCTGCTGGCGCCGACGGGACTCGACGACACGCAGGCGGACGTCAACTTCGGCATGATGGTGTGGTCGCAATGCCGCTACGCCTGCTATGCGATGCGCGCGGGCAACAAGCTGGCGTGGGAAGAATCGGCGCAAATCGCCAGCAAGTTCGATCCGGCCACCGGGCGCTGGGGGCTTTTCAACGGTGACAAGCCGCTGTTCGAGGTCGACGTGGCAACCGGCGAACTGCGCGTGAACGGGCGACCCGTCCAGGTCACCTACAAGGATTGATCGAGCTCGGCGCACTTTTGGTCTGGCCGTGATAATTTTCTTGTTCGTCACGCGCACTGAACGCAACCGGGAAAGCTCTGCTTGAAGGCTGTCGTCCTTACCTATCACTCGCACCACGTGCAAGGGCCGGACTATGCGCACAACGACCACGTCGCGCTGCCGGTCGATTTGCTCACCATTGCGCGCGCCGGTGCGCGCATCGTGTCGCTCGCCACGCTGGTGACGGCCATCGAGTCGCAGCAGGCGGGCACGAACACGACCAGCGCCGGCGCCACGCTCGTTGCCCTCACCTTCGACGACGGTCCCGTATGGGACTTCGCGGACTTCGTCCATCCGACGCTGGGCAAGCAGCGGAGCTTCGCCAACGCCATGGAGGAGTTCCGGAACACGGACGCCGGCCGCGCACAGCCCGACCTCGCGGCCACCAGTTTTGTCATCGCATCGCCCGCCGCGCGCCGCGTGATGGAGTCGACTTTCGACGCCGAGTACACGTTTCTCGAGCCGGGCGCTCTCGGCGACGACTGGTGGGCGAAGGCAATCGATAGCGGCCTCATCAGCATCGGCAACCACAGCTGGGATCACCTGCATCCCGCGCTGGAAACCGTCGCGCACTCGCGGCAAGTTCGTGCCGATTTCACGCAGGTTTCGACCAGCGCGGACGCCGATGCGCAAGTCCGGGACGCGATGACTTACATCAATGCGCGCACCGGCGGACGCGCCGCGCCTTTTTTCGCGTACCCGTTTGGTCATTGCAACGATTACCTGGCAGACGTTTACCTCCCCAGCGAGGGAAAGAGCATCGGATTACGCGCGGCATTCACTACCGAACCGAAGGCGATCGACGCGTCGCAGAGCGTGTGGCGGCTGCCGCGCTTCACGTGCGGGCATCACTGGCGAAGTCCGGAAGCGCTGGCGGCGATCCTGGACGCGACTCGATAGACGACGTGGCTTCAACCGGGCGCGCGCGTCGTCCTGTCCTACAGCGGTGCGGCCTGGACCTACAGCACATTCGTCCGGGCGCCGAATCCGTACGAGGCTTGCGGCGCCCACGCTAAAGCTTCAACGAGGATCCCGGATGCACGCACGATCTGACCACGCGGAGTCGCGCCGGACCACTGCCTTGGCGCTATGGCGCTATGGACACGATTACCTGAAGGCAGTGCAAACACTGGCGGAAGCCGACCATGTGACCTGCGACGAGTCACAGGCGCTGTATCACCTTGGCGCGCAGGGCATCGAATTCGCGCTGAAGGCCTGCCTGCGCTCGCAAGGCGTGCCGCAGGAGGATCTTAGAGCGCGCATCGGCCACTCGCTGCTGGACGCATTGCAGGAAGCTCTGGCGCGTGGCCTGCCATCGCCTCCGCGGGAAGTGATGCAGACCATCCAGGCGCTGGCGCCCCACCTCCGCGATGACCAGTTCCGCTTTCTTCCCGCGCAACCCGGAGAGTTCCCCGACCTCGCCCCCCTGCTTTCCGCCGGCGTCTGGATCCTGTCCCACGTCGCCGAAAATGTCGTCGCCGACTATTACGTCCACTACGGCCGCGAATCCGTATCGGAAAGAGTGGCGATGTTGCGGCGCCTGCACGCCGACCTGGATGTGACCGTCAGCAAAATTCCACGTCTGCAATAGCCTCCAATAGCGCATAAAACGTGCTTGCGACCGCAGGTTTGGCTTGCAAGCGCGTAGGACGCATCCTACGCGCGATTGGACTTATCCCCGCTGATCTCCGTCTGGCAGGCAGGAAAGAATGACGGATTGAGGCAACGGTGCCGGCGACGGCGCTCCTGGTGACGATGCGCCTTTCGCTGCGCTTCCTGTTTCCCCTTCTGCTTGCACTGGGCGCTTTCGCCTGGGCCGCCGTGCCCCTCGTCGATGCGTGGATGACGCGGTGGTACCTGCGCGACCTTGAGACGCGGTCCACGTTTGTCGCGCAGACGATCCGGGAACCATTGAGCGACCTGCTGCAGTCGGGTTCGCCCGGGCGGATCGCCGGCTATTTCAACCGCCTCACCGACGACGAACGACTCTACGCCGTGGGACTGTGCACACAGGGCAGCGGGGCAATGATCGCGTCTCAGTCTTTTCCCGCGGAAGTGAAATGCGCCGATGTGCCGTCGTTCGCAGACAAGGAACGGACCATCGCGACGTCGCATGGACTTCTGTTCGTGGTCGTGCGCCCCACCCCGACGGAGGCAAGCCCCGGCGCCTCGGTCGTGCTCGTCCACGACATGAGCTTCGTCGAGCGCCGCAGCGAGGAAACGCGGCGCTACCTCTTCTACTTCTTCATCGCGCTGGGCGCCAGTGTCGCGCTGATCACCGTCGTCATCGCGCAGCTCTCGTGGCGCGGCTGGGTGCGCGGGCTGCGCGCGCTGCTGCGCGGCGAAGGCATCCTGCGGCCCTCGGCCAGGGCCACGGCGCCGGAGCTGCGGCCGATCGCGCGCGACCTGCGCGAACTGATCCGCGACCTCGAGCGCCAGTACCGGCCGCTCGACGGCAGCCAGCGCATCTGGGACCAGGAGGCGCTGCGCGCGACGCTGCGCGGCGAACTGCACGGCAACGACGTCATCGTCGTCTCCAACCGCGAGCCGTACATCCACGTGCGCACGCCCGACGGCATCCGCATCCAGCATCCGGCGAGCGGCCTCGTCACCGCGCTCGAGCCGGTGATGCGCGCGTGCTCGGGCACGTGGATCGCGCACGGCAGCGGATCGGCCGATCGCGAGACCGTCGATCGCAACGACCGCGTCGCCGTGCCGCCCGAGCATCCGCTCTACCAGGTCCGCCGCATCTGGCTCACGCCAGGAGGAAGAAGCCGGCTACTACGGCGGTTTCGCCAACGAGGGCCTGTGGCCGCTGTGCCACATCGCGCACGTGCGGCCGACGTTCCGCACGGCCGACTTCGAGCACTACCGCGCGTCAACGCGCAGTTCGCCGACGCGGTCGTGAGCGAGGCGAACGACCGAGGACCCGGTCGTCCTGGTGCAGGACTACCACTTCGCGCTGCTGCCGCGGATGATCCGCGAGCGCCTGCCGGACGCGACGATCATCACGTTCTGGCACATTCCGTGGCCGAATCCGGAGGCGTTCGCGATCTGCCCGTGGCGCGACGAGCTGCTCGACGGCCTGCTCGGCAGCAGCATCCTCGGCTTCCACACGCAGTTCCACTGCAACAACTTCCTCGACACCGTCGATCGCCTGCTCGAAGCGCGCGTCGACCGCGAGTCGTTCACCGTCGTCGTTCCGCGGCGAGTCGACGGCGGTGCACCGCTATCCGATCTCGATCGAGTGGCCGCCGGCGCCGCTCGGCGACGGCGCAGAGCGTCCCCGATGCGCGGCGCGCGGTCCGCGAGCGCCTCGACCTGCCGCGCGACCACAAGCTCGGCGTCGGCATCGACCGCCTCGACTACACGAAGGGCATCATCGAGCGCTTCAACGCCGTCGCGCGCCTGCTCGAGCTCGAGCCGCGCTGGATCGGCCGCTTCACGTTCGTGCAGATCGCGGCGCCGAGCCGCGCGGCACGATCGACGACTATCGCGATTACGCGCGCGCGCGTGCACGCGCTCGCGGCCGAGATCAACGCGCGCTACGCCGACGCCAAGTACCCGCCGATCATCCTGCTCGCCGAGCATCACGAGCCGGATGCCGTCTACGAGTATCACCGCGCCGCCGACCTGTGCTTCGTCACCAGCCTGCACGACGGCATGAACCTCGTCGCGAAGGAATTCGTCGCCGCGCGCGACGACGAGCAGGGCGTGCTGATCCTGTCGCAGTTCGCCGGCGCGTCGCGCGAACTGCCCGAGGCGCTGGTCGTCAATCCGTACGACGCCGACCAGTGCGCCGCGGCGCTGCACGCTCGCGCTTGACGATGTCCGCCGGACGAGCAGCGCGACCGGATGCGCCTGATGCGCGGCGTCGTCCGCGAGTTCAACGTCTATCGCTGGGCGGGCCGCATGCTGCTCGACGCCGCGGTCGATGCGCCAGCGCGGCGTTTCGCGCGAACATCGGCAGAAGGCGAGCCTGGTCGCAGGATGAACGACGTCGCGCCACAGCGGATCGGCGCATCGCGCGAAGCGCGCGCGCCGCGCCCGCGGCGCCGCCGCCGCCGCTCGACGCGCGGACTGCGCGCTGTTCCTCGACATCGACGGCACGCTGCTCGAGCTCGCGCCGACGCCCGATGGCGTGCAGCGTCGACGCGGAGCTCGCGCGCGCTGCTGCCGCGCGTCGCGGCGCAGCTTGGCGGCGCGCTCGCGCTCATCACCGGCCGCTCGATCGGCGGACGCCGATCGCCTGTTCCCGGGCCTGCGCCTGCCGATCGCCGGCCAGCACGGCTGCGAGCGGCGCGCGGCCGACGGCATCGATGCACCTGCATGCCCCGGATGCCGGCAGCTTTGCGCAGCTGCGCGCGAGCTCTGCAGGCGCTGTCGCGGCGCGGCACGCCGGCCTCTTGCTCGAGGACAAGGGCGCCACGCTCGCGCTGCACTACCGCGCAGGCGCCGCAGCTCGCGTCGCACGTGCATCGCGTCGCTGCGCGCGCGGTCGCGAGACGTGGCGGCGAGCATGGTCGACCTGCAGCCGGGCAAAGCGCATGCTCGAAGTGCAAGCCGGACGGCCGCGACAAGGGCACGGCGATCGTCGAATTCATGGCGCGAGCCGCCGTTCGCCGGACGCCTGCCGGTGTTCGTCGGCGACGACATGACCGACGAGTACGGCTTCGCGGTCGTCGACCGCATGGGCGGATGGTCGGTCAAGGTCGGGCCGGGGCGACGCACGCGCCAGCTATCGCCTGCCGGACGTCGCCGCCGTGCGCCGCTGGCTCGCCGGCGCCGCTGTCGGCGACGCCGTCGACGTCAGGCGGAGCGAGCTGAACGTGCGCAATCTCGATCTCGCGCTGATCGGCAACGGCCGCATCGGCCTGCTGGTCGACGGCGACGGCACGATCGTCTGGGGCTGCTTTCCGCGCTTCGACGGCGACCCGACGTTCTGCGCGCTGCTCGACGACGCAGCGCCGGCGCGACGGCGACGGCATCTGGTCGATCGAGCTCGTCGACGGCGTGCGCAGCGAGCAGGCGTACGTCGACCAACACCGCGGTGCTCGTCACGCGGCTGTTCGACGACGCGGGCGGCGCGATCGAGATCACCGACTGCGTGCCGCGCTTCCTGCAGCACGGGCGCGTGTTCCAGCCGATGACGATCGTGCGCGCGCATCCGCCGCGCTCGCCGGCAGCCCGCGCATCGATCGTGCGCCTGCGCCCGGCGTCGACTACGGGCGCGCGCGTCCGAGCGATCACCGTCGGCAGCAGCCACATCCGCTACGTCGGGCCGCGACCTCACGCTGCGCCTCACGACCGACGCGTCGCTGACCGCGATCCTCGAGGAGCGGCCGTTCTTCCTCGAGCGACACGGTCACGCTGATTGCTCGGCGCCGACGAGACCGTGACCGAGCGCCGTCGCCGAGGTCGGCCGCCGCTTCATCGAGGAGACGATCGAGTACTGGCGCGACTGGGTGCGCCGGCTCGCGATCCCGTTCGAATGGCAGGAGCCGGTGATCCGCGCGGCGATCACGCTGCAGCTGAACGCGTTCGACGACACCGGCGCGATCGTCGCCGCGATGACGACGTCGATTCCCGAGGCGCGCGGACTCGGGCCGCAACTGGGACTATCGCTACTGCTGGCTGCGCGACGGCTATTTCGTCGTCGACGCGCTGAACCGCCTCGGCGCGACCGAAACGATGGAAGAGCTATCTCGCGCTACATCGTCGGCATCGCCGCCGGCGTCGGCGACGGCCGCTGCAGCCCGTCTACCGGATCAACGGCGACGCCGCGCTCGACGAGAGCATCGTCGAAGTCGCTGCCCGGCTATCGCGGCATGGGGCCGGTGCGCATCGGCAACGACGCCTACCGGCAGATGCAGCACGACGTCTACGGCTCGGCGGTCCTCGCCGCGACGCACGTGTTCTTCGACGAGCGGCTGATCAGCCGCGGCGACGCCGCGCTGTTCGAGCGGCTGGAAGCGCTCGGCCGGCGCGCGCTCGCGGTGTACGACCAGCCCGACGCGGGCCTGTGGGAGCTGCGCGGCAGCCCGCGCGTGCACACGTTCTCGAGCGTGATGTGCTGGGCCGCGTGCGACCGGCTGGCGCGCATCGCGGCGCGCCTCGGGATCGACCGAACGCGCCGCGGCGTGGCGCGCGCGATGCCGCGCGCATCCGCGCTTCATCGACGAGCATTGCTGGAGCGAGGAGCGCGGCAGCTTCGTCGGCACCGTCGGCGGCGACGAGCTCGACGCGAGCCTGCTGCTGCTGGCCGACCTCGGCTTCTCGCGCCGGACGACCCGCGCTTCGTCGCCACCGTGCGCGCGATCGAGACGCGAGCTGAAGCGCGGCGATTTCGTCTTTCGCTACGTCGAGCAGGACGACTTCGGCGCGCCGGAGCAACGCGTTCGTCGTCTGCACGTTCTGGTACGTCAACGCGCTGGCGGCGCTCGGCCGCCGCGACGAGGCGCGCGCGCTGTTCGAGCGGCTGCTCGCCGTGCCGCAACCGCCACGGCCTGCTGGCCGAGCACCTCGATCCCGCGCACCGGCGAGCCGTGGGGCAACTTCGTGCAGACCTACAGCATGGTCGGGCTCATCAACGCGGCGATCCGCCTGTCGGTGCCGTGGGACGACGCGTTCTGAAAGCCCCTACTCCTGGGGCGCCGGGGGCGGCATTGTCTCGGGCACGAGATCGAATGCCGGCGGCTGGTCCGGCGACGCTACAGCAGCAGTCGCGCGGTCCGCACTTCCCGAATTGATCGCTTTCAACTGATTGTCGAGCATCTGGACCCGTCGCAGTGCTGCGTGGAGCGCCGCAGTCAGGCCCCCGATGCTAAGGCATACGAACACGAAAGACCCAAGCCGTACGGCGTCGTCGGGAGTGACCAGTTGCAAGCTGAACGCGGGGCTCATGTAGAAGTAGCGCGCAATGCATGCGCTCAGTGCCGTGGTGAGCACCGCAGGGCCGTAACCGCCGACCCAGCCACTCGCGGCAACCGCTATGAAATAGGTGATGAAGGGCACCGATCCGGGCAGATAGGGATCGATCGCCACGCGCAATCCCCACGCGACCAGCGCGGCGACTACGGCGAACACATAGCCGAATGCCGACTCTCGAAATGGATGGCGCGCGGTGGCATCGCGCTTCCTGGCGAGATCCTCCCGGCGCTGTCCTTGCAACGCCGCAGCTTGCAAATCGAGCCAGTAGGCCAATGCAAACAGCGCCAAAGCCGGCAGGCCGAAGGCAAGTGTCGCAATCTGTACGGCAGCGAGGAGTGCTTCGGCCGACGCGGTCCATCCGATTCCGCCCACGACCACCAAGCCCGCCAATATCGCCAGAATGGCCGCCGTGCGTTGCAATCCAACCACGATGCGATCCGTGACGAAGTGAGCCATATGCCCCCCACATGGTTCAGGGAAGCCATTCTATTACAAAGGCACTACGAGACCGCAGCGGCGGCGTAGGACGTTTCCCGGACTGGAACGTGGGACATTTCTGACACGGCATTCGGCGAAGCGCGGACGGACGGGTTCATACCACCGGGCGAAAATCTCGCCGTCAGTGCTGCGATTCCAAGTTCGAGATTCGAATCGTCCGATCCCGCGTCCGACGAGCCCTGCAGGGAACTCCCCTCTCCGGCATGGCGCGAATGCTCGATGCGGAATGAAACATACCTCGCAGCAAGGACAGGCGGCCGCCCCTGTGCGGCCGCTTTTTTTTGGTCTACGGCGCCAACTCGTCCAAGAAATTGAAATCGCGGGCGCTTTCGCGGAGACCTTGCACGGGTGCGCATCGTGTCGGCCTGTACACCGCCCGCGCCAAGGGCCAAACGCGCCCGACGTCGGCGGTTGTCGCAGCGCCGAAACATGTACGGCCGTCCAATTATTAGTGAGGGAAGGCGCCCGCGCGCCCTCCTCTTCGCGCTATTGGTGCACGAACTCGCCCCTAGGGCAAATTGTCAGCGGCAAAGCGCCAGTTGAGGAGCTTGTCCACCACCGCCTTTACGTAATCCGGACGTCGATTCTGGTAGTCCAGGTAGTAGGCATGCTCCCAGACATCGATTGTCAGCAACGGCTTGATTCCCTGTGCGAGTGGTGTCTGCGCGTTGCCGGTCTTCACGACTTTCAGTTTTCCACCATCGAGCACCAGCCATGCCCAGCCGCTTCCAAACTGCGTTGTCGCCGCTGCTACCAGCTCGCTCTTGCATGCGGCAAGACCGTCGAACGAACTGTCGATCAGCTGCTTGAGATTCGCGGGTGGCTCGTTGATGCCGGCGGGCTGGAGGCTGTGCCAGTAAAACGTGTGGTTCCACGCCTGCGCGGCGTTGTTGAATATCTCGGCCTGGTCCGCTTTGCCGCTTGTCCTGGCGATAATCTCCTCCAGCGACAAATCCGCGAGGGCTGTGCCGGCAATCAACGTATTCAACTTGTCGACATACCCTTTGTGATGCTTGCCATAGTGGAAGCCCACCGTCTCGGATGAAATTACAGGATCCAGCGCATTTTCGGCATACGGAAGGGGCGGCAGCACGTGCGGCGAACTCTTGACGGTGGCAGTGGTTGTCATGGCACTTTCCTTCGGTGGATTGGTAGTGGTGCGAGCGCGTCGCGCATTCAGCCGCCTGAGGTTTCTCCGCCCATCACCTGCAGCACCGTTCCGGTGATGTATGACGAGTCGGCGTTGGAAGCCAGGAAGACGTAGGCGGGAGCAAGCTCTTCGGGCTGGGCCGGCCTTCCCATCGGACTCTTGCTGCCGAATTCGGCAACTTCCGTTGGCGACATTCCCTCGTCGGACGGGTTAAGCGGCGTCCACACGGGCCCCGGCGCGACGGCGTTGACGCGGATCCCGCGGTCGATGACATCTTGCGCCAGCGATTTGGTGAATGCGTTCACGGCACCCTTGGTCGCAGAATAATCCGGAAGCTTGCGCGATCCCAGAATTCCCGTTTCCGAGCTGGTGGCAATGATGACCGCGCCGCGCGTCATCACGTCAAGCGCGGCACGCGCCAGTCGGACGTACGCGAGGATGTTGGTCGCGAACGTCTCCACGAGTTCGTCGTCAGTGAGGTCGGCGAGACTCTCCTTGCGATTTTGATGGGCGGCATTGGAAACCAGGATGTCTAGCTTGCCCAATTCCGCGACTGTCCTTGCTACGACCTCGCTGCAATATTGCGGCGAGGTCAAATTTCCGGGCAGCAGGCTGCATTTTCGCCCTTCGCGCTCGATGCAATCGCGCGTTTCGGCGGCATCGGATTCCTCTTCGGGGAGGTAAGCCAACGCGATGTCGGCGCCTTCTCTCGCGAACATCACGGCCACCGCCCGGCCGATGCCCGAGTCGCCTCCGGTGATCAATGCGACCTTTCCCTCGAGCTTGCCTGCGGGCCGGTAGGACGGCGCTTCGAACCGAGGCCGCGGACGCAGCTGCGATTCGATGCCTGGCCCACTCTGACGCTGGGGCGGATACGGGGGACGGGGTTTGCGTTCGCTGGTCGTAGCGACGTCCGCAGCGCAGTCGCCGGCAACGCGCACGAACTGCGTCCGGGCAATGTCGTACTTTGCGGAATCAGCGCTCAATGGCCGCTCTCGACAGAGCCGCCCGACCTGCTTCGCCCCGCCTTGTCGAGCGATATCGCGACAGCTTGCTTGATGGCTTTCTTCTTCGAGGCAGGGTGACTGGTGCCGATCGTTCCCTTTGCCTCGTACTCGTGCGCGAGCTTTTTGATGTTCGCGCTGATGGTCTTATTGCTGCGGCCTTTTTGCAGGGGCATGCCGAATACTCCGACGGCGGCGAGGGTGCTACGTCCTAGCGGACCATTCTCGGGATTTCCGCACGCGCACGTGATCGGCTCGTGACGCAATTTCCTGTCGGTCGATGTCCGACCTGGTCGCCGGCGTCACGCGGCGTCTAGCGGGGCCGGCCGAAACGTGTGAGCAATTTGGCGTGACGGAGAATCTCGCGCTCCGTGAAAGCGGTCGAGGCATCGAGATCGAGTCCTAGGTAGGTGATGCCCACGGCGGTGAGCTCCTTGCGCGCGATCCCCGCGCGATTGATGCCATACCAGCCGGACTTGAGGCGGCCGCGAACGGCTTCGGATTCGGTTTTCGCCGCGACGATTGCGACGAACGTGCTGAAATCCTCGCCGGGCCAGCGCTCGCCGAACGACGGCACCTCCGGGATAGCCGCGGAACGATCCTTCGATGACACGGCCAGAATCCGCGCCGAAAGCAGCGGAGCTTCTTCCAGAGCGTTGGGCAAGCCATCGATGTTGGCCTCGATGTCGCCGCGTCGTAGCGCTGCATAGGCGGTGTCGGCGGAGAAAAAACTGACGATTTCGACGTTCCCTCCGAGCATTTCGGCAAGGAACTGGGCAGCGAGCATGCTCATGGAACCCGGTGCGCCAGCCCCCAGCCGCAGTGCACGCCCGCGCTGGGGGACATCCTTCAACCACAGTTCGAAGGTGCCGGCTCGTTCCGCCGGCCCGACGACCAGCGCCCCGCCGAACGTGCCGGCGACGCCTATCCAATCGAAATCCTCGCCAGGATTGATCGTGGCCGACTTGCTGAGCAGTGCCCCGGGTACGACCTGCGTGTTCGTTGCATAGCCCACGCGAATTTCTCCCTGCACGGGGTTCGCGACAGCGGCCAACGCCTCGATGCCCAAGCCGCTTGGCATGTTCCGGACGCTCACGCTGCGGTGCAGGGCCTCGGCGAACGCCGCAGCAATGATCCTGCCGACGCGGTCGGCGGTGCCGCCTGGGGCAAACGGAACGATCAACACGAGCGGCAAATCGGCGCTGCGTGTCGCGGCGTCAGCAGCGCGCTCGACGCTCTCGGCGCCCGCGGATGGTGCAAGTAGGGCGGACGTTGCAAGCAGGGACACCGCCACCAGCAGGCTGGCCTTCATGCTGGCATTATAGGGTAGGGGTGGCGCCGCCGAAGCGATTCGTTTCGCAAACGCGAAGGCCGGCAAGGGTTCTGCCGGCCGTTGCGGCCCATTCGACGCCTCTACGGCAACGGCGGATATCGCTCGGCTGCCGCCATAGATCGACCGCGGCGCATGCCGGTTTCGTCTTCCCAGTACGGCTGGACGTCGTAATACGCATGCACGTCCGTCGCCCAGCGTCGGTCGGCCATCGCTGGCCAATGGTCTTCGTCGAACCCGGGCGCACTTTCCAGCCGCTCTTTGCTGACGTCGAGCAGGAACCGATTTTCGACGGCATCCAGCGTAAACGCCGACCAGGGAATTGCAAAAAGCTTGCTGCCGACGCCGAAGAAGCCTCCAAACGACAGCACCGCGTAGGCGACCCGGCCGGCGGCGACATCGAGCATGATCGCTTCGATCTTCCCGATGTCCTCGCCGGCGGGATTGACGACGCTGTCGCCATCAAGCGTGGCGGCGTCCATCACGAATGGGCCGGGTCCCCTTGAAACACGGGCCGGATCCCGCAAAATGGCGGCGCCGCCATCCCCCGGCACCGCCATCTCAGCGTCCTGCGCAAATGACGACATTTGGACTCCCTGTCAGGGGCCGGATGGAACTATTCGACTACCCCTGGGCCGCCTTGGTAACGAGGTTGTCCACCACGTCGCGCACGCCCGAAACGCTCGCGGCAACCTGCTTGGCGCGGTCCTTGAGCGGAGGCGAGTCGACCGATCCTGTGAGCGTAACGACCGCGTTCTTTGTGTCCACGTTGATTTGCAGCGACTTCAAGCCCGGCTCGGCAAGGATTGCCGCCTTGACCTTGGCTGTCAGCGCGCTGTCGTCGATCGCATCCGCCGTCTTGCTTGCGGCTTCGTTGGTCTTGGTGGCTACCTTATCCGCCGTCCGATCAAGCTTTTGGCCAGCCGTGTCGGTCGAATTGCGTTGATCGCATCCCGCTGCTGCGAAGGCGGTGCTTACGAGCAGCGCGGCAAACAGCGTCGTTCGGGTCGTCTTATCCATTGCTTTCTCCTGTCGATGTGTCCGTTTGGTCGATGCGCGCGATAACTAGCGCATCGCCCGGCCGAAAAAATAGCCGAGCGCCAAGGCGCCGGCCACGCTTACCAACGGTCGCGAACGCACGTATCCCGTGCATGCTTCGGCCAGGGCGCCCGACTTGTTGGCGAGCTGCGTACCACTCGTCGCGGCCCATTCGGCGGCGGAGCTACCTGCGCTGGCGACCTTGTCGATCGTGTCGTGCGCGCGCGACGAGGCTGATTGCATTGCTGGCGCGGCCTTCTGCGCGACGTCGTCGACCATCTGGTGAGCCCGGCCTGCAGCCGAGGAAATCGGGTTGGAACCGGTTGGCGTGGAACCGGTCATCGAATTGGTGGTCATTGGCACTCCTTCGTTTTTGGGGTCGGATTGGATCGTGACGACGCGGAAGAACCGTTACTCCGCTGCCGCCGTTGCGGATTCGATGGCCCAGAAGCAGTACGGCATCGATTTCGTTCCTCCATCGTAAAGAGTGCCTCCCTGGCGTTCATTCGGACCCGGGACGACATTCGTGTCGGACAAACACCCAAACAAAACACGGGTCCGCGACTTGAGCTGCTGCGTGCCAAGAGTAGGACGCACGCGGACGGATGATCGCGCGGGCCTCCGCTTTTCAGATTGCGCAGGCGTCCGCCACACTGCCAACACGCGCGAACGACGCCAGCGCGTATCACCGAAATCCGAAGGCCAACGACATGCGAATTTCGCCCCTGGAAGCCGCGGCAATCCTCATCATCGGGATTGTGACGATGCAGCTGCACTCGGCGGAACGGACGAATCCGGCGCTTGCTATCCAGGCCTTTCTTGCTGCGTCGAGCGACCGGGTCATGGCCCGTCTGGAAGAACGTACCGCGAAGACCACGCAACTTCCCGCGACCGCGGCACTCGACTGACTGGCATGCCGGCGGCGACCCCGCACCGGCGTCCTAGTCGCCACCGCGCGACGACCCCACGTTTCGTGTTGCCGCGCCTCCCTGTCAAACGGCTGTGGGCCTTTGCGCTGCGTACGATAAAGGGATTCCGCAAGAACCAGGGATTTCTGCTAGCGGGCGCGGTCGCTTATTACTCCCTGCTGTCGCTTATACCGCTGCTGATCCTCGTGCTGATTGCGTTGTCGAGCATACTGAACCCGGACCAGGTGCTATCCACGCTCGGAGAGTATCTCGACTACATCGTCCCGGGACAGGCCGCGGCGCTTGTCTCGGAATTGCGCGTCTTCTTAACTCATCGCGACGCGGTTGGTGGAGTGCTCGTTGTGACCATGCTGTTTTTCAGCACGCTAGCTTTTACGGTTCTGGAAAATGCACTTTCCGTGATCTTCTATCACCGTGCCGCGACGTCGCACCGCCATTTCGCGGTGTCGGCGCTAATGCCGTATGTCTTCATCGTCTTCCTGGCACTGGGGCTGCTGCTGGTGACGGTCGTTTCCGGCAAGCTCGCCGTCATGGCTACACGCGATATCGTGGTCTTTGGCGATCCTACGTCTCTCGACGGATTGTCGGGCTATCTGCTCTACCTGATCGGCGTTGGCGGAGAAATTCTTCTTCTCACTGCCATTTATCTGGTGATGCCGGTTGGACGCCTATCGTTCCGGCAAGCCTTGATAGGCGGCGCCAGCGCCGGAATCTTGTGGGAATTGACCCGTCACGTCCTGGTCTGGTACTACGGAACGCTGTCGCAGGTGCAACTGGTTTATGGCTCTCTAGCGACTGCCGTCATGCTCATGCTGAGCGTCGAGATCGGAGCGGTGCTGCTACTACTGGGTGCGCAGATCATCGCCGAACACGAACGCGGACGCTAAGCCGCAGCAAAACCTATCAACGTCGGATGGTCGCCTCGCGCGCCAGGTCACATTCCGGATTGTCCGTGGTAGGCAGCCCACTAAGCGGGTCGGCGTGCCTGCCATACAAGCGCCGCTCCCGCTCGGCCTCGTCGGGCGTGTTCGGCAAGGGCCGATGTCCGCAATCCTGCTGAGGCGATTGACCTCCCTCGCGGCGGCAGTCGAATTCGTCAATCATCGCGACCAGCTGGTCGAATCGCCGCCCGGCAGGAGAGTTCGGTTCGCAGAGGAACAATTCCTCCAGTTCATGCAGTGCCGCGTGATATTCCTCGCGGTCGCGCAATCTCGATGGCTTGAGCCTGGCACTCATGGAATGGTGGGGCGCTTGCCGCTACTCCATACCCGCCCAGACCACGTTTTGCCAATACCGGCCGAGCGTTGACCGTCGTTTCCAGAGACTCTGCAACGATGCGATAGCGTCCGAAGGCCATGCTCGTGCGCGACGCACTGCTGAACCCCAGGCGGCAGGCTGCTCGCAGCGCCACGTGTACGCCACCACCGCCAGTCCCAATGCGGAACTTGCCATCGCGATGGCCCCCAGCAGGCGTATTCCGACGACCGGCCCGACCGCGACGCAAAAAGTACCCGCGACGAGGCCCAGGCCGAAGAAAGCGAATGCGGCCCCATGCCACCGCCCATTAGCAACCAACCCTTCAGCGCGCATCGTCACGAGCTTCTCCTAGTTTCCTGGGGCCAGCACTTTGTTGCGATACGCGCCGATGGTGTCGTCACCGTCGTTTTGCATCGGCTGTACCACGTCGGCGTGCCCACTATTGCGATATGTAAACATCTTGGCCAGCACGCCTGCCACGAGTAGCGCGATCGAGCCGTACAACAAGTAGCTGGACCATTGGTCCGCCGGCGGCAGCGCGATCGCCGCAAAGGCAGGCGACGCGGCGCACACTGCGACGAAGGATGCGACGATTGCAGAGTTGCGCGATCGGATCGGTTGGGTTGTCATCGTGTGCTCCTGACGTGATGATGGGATGGAATGGCCTCACTCTAGGCCCCTGGTCGCGGGCCCAGAACCGGCTGGTTTTCCATTCTGATGTAGGGGGTCGTCCCACGCTGCTGCCGTGCACCGACGGCGGCTCGAGGCGACATGGAGGCCGCGCGGAGGCGCTCGCGACGTTCACAAGAACGTGCGGCAATGGGATTTGTGGATCGGAAAACCCGTGCTTTCGTGCCGGCACGTTCCACGCATCGGTGGCGCAGAAGTTTTCGCGCAAACGTTTTCAGCAAGACCCGCAATTTTGTAGGGGACCGCCTACTCCATAACGCGCGATAAAGCGTCTAGCCACGATCGCACATTTCCCCATAATTCCATGCGTCGGGATGTGGTCGCCAAAGGCAAGGTCGCATCCCGATGATTTGCACAAATTCAATTCACGGGAGGAAGAAATGTCGATCGGCACCATTCTGCTCATCATCCTGGTACTCGTCCTCATTGGCGCGCTACCGAGCTGGCCGCACAGTCGCGATTGGGGTTATTTTCCCAGCGGCATCACCGGAATCGTCATTGTCATCGTGTTGATCATGCTATTGACGGGCCGTCTGTAGATTTGATGGCAGCCCGTGTCGAAAACTGCAAACGTTGCGCGTGAATTTCGCCGGCAACGTTTGCAGCGCGTCGCGAAAATCTAACGCGGCTGGTCCTCAACCTTGGGCGGGCGGCCTTTGCGGTCGGATTCGACATCCGTGACGGAATCATCTTCCTGGATGTACGGATCTTTGCCGGGTTCGCGGCTGCTATCGTCGTCCTGCCGCTGCTGACGGCGCAAGTCGTCCTGATTACCGCCGCCTTGCTGCTTCTGACGCTGCTGGTCCTTTTCCGTTCGGGGGCGTGGTTCGATTCATTGCGTGTCTCCAATCGTGATGTTCGTCAGCGGTTGCCGACGGCCACAGTATCGGCACGCGAGCGCGCGTCGCGCATCGGCCTGCCAACGGTTTTTGCTGTCGGCGGCGTCCGACATTGGTTGGAAAAAGAAAGCGGACGGAGACGGCCGGCCTGCGGTAGAGCGGCGCCTCAATCCCTGAGGCCGGCGAGCAGCGACGCCATGTCCTCCGCGTGCTCTTCTTCGACGGCGAGGATTCCCTCGAGCATCTTCCGTGTCGTCGAGTCTCTGCCTTCGAGCCAGGCAATGATTTCGCGATAGCTCTGGATGGCTACGCGCTCCGCGACCAGATCCTCCTTGATCATGTCACGGAGCGAATCACCTTCCACATATTCCGAGTGGCTGCGGCCGCTGAGACCATCCGGATTCAGATCGGGTTCGCCGCCTAACTGTACGATGCGGCCGGCGATTTCGTCGGCGTGCGCCTGTTCCTCGTTCGCATGGGCCAGAAACTCGGCCTTCACGGACTCCGAGGCGATTCCCTGCGCCATGAAATAGTGCCGTTTGTATCGCAGCACGCAGACGATCTCGGTCGCCAGCGCCTGGTTCAGCACGTTGCAGACCTGCGCCGCGTCCGCTGCATAACCGGGTGTCACGGCGCCACCCTCGATGTGCTGGCGCGCGCGTTCACGCAGCGTCTTTACGTCGGACAGAAAGGTTTGCGGCGCAACTGGTTTGCTCTCGGTAGGTGCGGGCATGGTCGTGATTCCCTCGATGATGGTCGCGGCGGGCTTCTTGATCGAATGCGCAAATCTCGCACGTCGCGTGCCAGACGCCCCGGCGGGCGAATGAGCCATCCTTTCAACGCGTTGTTGCCAATGGCGCTGCCTTCAAGCCACGCCGCCGGCATGCTTCCTACCTGTCTCGTTGCATTTCACGACCGCTGCGTCGGCGCGCTCCTACAAGCGCTTCCGTCTTTGGCGGATGACGCGCCTCGCAAGGCGGGGCGCACAGTCGAACACTTGGGTAATTGGCCCGGCGTTGTCGAGGAGACGGTGTGGGAATTCGCTATAGCAGCTTGATAAGCGGGGCGGTATGCGTCCTTTTCATAGTCGCTTGCAGCGAGAAACCCTCGCCGTCCGCGCCTCCATCGACATCTTCGGCAAATACGCCGTCGACGGCGGCTCCGACCGTTCCGCCGATTCCGTCCGGGCCTGGGCCAATTTCGCCGCCGACGGCGGAGTCGGGCGCGAGAGGGGTCGACAGTGCGGCAACTCGACCGATGGATTCGCTCAGCAAGGAAAAAGAAGTTAATTCAATGCCGCTTGCCGGACAAGGCAATAATCACTCGTCGCCCTCGCTGGAAAAGTCTGCGGGCAAATAGTCGCAGCAAGGGAGAAGACATCATGAAACAAGTGCCAATCGCAGGTGCAGTCCTGCTAGGTTTGTTCGGTATGGCTTGTGTCGTGGAGCATTGGCTGAGAGAGCGCGGAACCGGGCCTTCGCCGACCAAACGAGTGCCTGTCGAACAGTGGGAAAACGAAGGCGGTGCATTGGCGCCGGCTCGCGGCACGACCAAAACTTCGCAAGTCCCGCACTGACGTGGCGGGACCACCGGTGGGGCCATGCGGTCCGCCGAGCCCAGTGGTAGTGGGGGCGTACCGATGAATTTCATCGCGGCGGATTCTGCATCCGATGCGGGCGACGGTGCCGTTGAACGCTCACGGCAGGGTGCGTATAGTCGCCTTTCCGACCGTTTGCCCCAGGGTCCGCTCGTGAAATCGGCGCTGCCGCTCAAACTCGTTATCCCGCTGGTGCTCGGCATACGTCGCGTCGCTGGCGCTCGCGGTCTACGCTGAGTTGGGCTATCGCCGCCTCGAATCCGCCAATCGGCAGATGGCCGTCTCGCTGGCGATGCAGGCCGCCGTACACCAGACACTGGCGCTCATCACCGACGCGGAGACGGGACAGCGAGGATTCCTGCTGACTGGCAAGGAGGAGTACCTTGCGCCCTACAAGGCTGCGATTCCGAAGATCGAAGGAGAATTCAGCAAGTTGCGCGAACTGCTCGTAGAGAGGGGAACACCCGCCGATCGCGACCGGGCCGATCGGCTCAACAACCTGATCGGCAAGAAACTCCTCGAGCTCGAAGCGGTCATCGCGCTCTACCAGAAGGACGGCGCGGAGAGCGCGCTGGCGCTGATGAACACCGGCATCGGACGGCGCACGATGGACACGATCCGAACCGAGGTCGAAGGCATATCGGCGACGCAGAGAATGCAGCTGACCGACGCGAACATTCGCTGGAGCCGGGACATCGAGTTCGCTCGCGTGAGCATGATGGTCGTGACCGCGTTGACGGTCGCGTTGCTGCTGGTGGTATGGACCTTGGCGCGCCGCGACGCGCACCAGCGGGAGGTAACGCGTCGCGCCACACATCTCGAGAACCAACGGCTGGAAACGCTGGTCGATGAACGGACGGCGTCGCTTTCGGAACTTTCGAATCACCTGCAGGTGGTCCGCGAAGAGGAGCGCTCGAAGCTCGCGCGCGACATTCACGACGAGCTCGGCGGAATCCTCGTTAGCGCCAAGATGGACATGGCTTGGGTCGAGTCGCGGATCAAAGGACGCGACGCCGAGGCAACCGCGAAGATCGAGCGCGCGATTCAGGCGTTGGATGAAGGCGTGCAGATCAAGCGCCGCATTATCGAGGAACTGCGGCCGACACTCCTCGACAACCTCGGTCTGTCCGCAGCGCTGGATTGGCAGGTCCACGAGATCTGCGACCGGGCTGGGCTCAAGTGCGTGATCTCGACGCCGGCGGATGACAGTTCGATTGCCCCTTCCGTTTCCATCGCGCTTTTCCGCATCGTCCAGGAGGCTCTGACCAATATCGTGAAATATGCGCGCGCAAAGAATGTCAGTGTCGATCTGGGCATGACCGCCGATAGCATCACGCTGCTGGTGGAGGACGACGGCATCGGAATTCCTGACGACGCGCAGAACAACCTGCTATCGCACGGCATCAGCGGCATGCGCCAGCGCGTTCGCGCGCTGCACGGTGAGTTCTCGATTGTTCGGCGTCCCGAAGGGGGAACGATGATCGAAGTGGGTATTCCAATCGAGCCGCCGTCACGCACCGCGGCGCAACCTGAGCTAAATCCTTAACCAGGCGGATTCAGCCCGCGGTCGAGATTGCCAGTTCGGTGTGCGCCGGGAGCATGAACCCGTTTGCCGGATCGTGCTCCGCGTCGATCACTACCCGTGGCATGACGGTTCGCACCGGGCCGAAGATGGTCGCGAACGACACATCCGCAGCGTCGCGGCCGGTGCCGATACGAAGCAATCCGGTGATCGGCGAAATTCCGGTCGGATCGAACATGTACCAGTCGTCTCCGACAAAAACCTCCACATAGGCATGGAAGTCGGGCGGACCAAGCGCCGGATCGGCGCCGTAGTCGAGCCCGGTGACAAAACGCGCGGGATAATTGAGCGCCCGGCAAAAAACAATCATCGTGTGCGCAAAGTCGCGGCAAACCCCTGCGCCGTCGCGCAGCGTATCCACTGCCGACGTGGTGCTGGAGGAAACCCCGATTTGAAACTTCAGGGCCTGCCGCACCCAGTCGCGTACGGCCAGGACCTGGTCGTAACCGCGGGGAAGCGCGCCGAACCGGTCCCATGCCTGTTGCTGGATAAGATCGGCTTGGCAGAAGCGACTCGGATAGAGATAGCGCAACGTGCCGGCGTCCAGGGCGGACGGCGGCGCAGCCGCGATCTCGGCAGGCTCGACGATTCGGTGCGCGATCTCGACCAGCGCCGCGTAGCGGACTACGAGCGAACCCGCTTGAGCGGCGAACGCCGCGATGCGGTTTCCGGTAAACGGATCCTCGCTCAGCGAGACGTCGTGTAGAGGCTCGGTGCTGAAGGACTCCTCCACCACCGCCTGCCGCCGATTGCGGGCGGCGTGGACGTTAAGCAGGAATTCGGAAGGTCCGTCGACGGCGTAATGCAGCTCCACGCTGTAGCGCAGGCGCACGCGGCTCCCTGAGACCTCCTGTGTGCTGAAGCGCATGTCGACGTCCGTTCACGCGGGAGGCACGTCGAAATAGGGATTGAAGCCCGCTGGCGACGGCGCAACCGGAAGATTTTCGGGAAGTACCCCCACGGGACGCAACGACTCGGCTTCGACGACGACGCGGCAATCCGGCGACAACACAACGCCCAGTGCGGCGTAGTGGTCCGCCAGTTCGTGGTGCGGACGCACCACGAACCAGGTTTCTACGTTGCCGTGGTGCCTGCTCTCGATGACGTATTCGAGATCTCCCATCGGTGAGCAGGAGGACCTGGCACCCGTCGTCTTTTGCGTGGCGGACCGCGCCATCTTCTAAGGCCCGCGCCGGACCAGTCCCGCAACGAGCGAGATGACGAACAGCACGATGAATATGAAGAAAAGGATCTTCGCGATTTCAGTTGCGCCGGCGGCTATACCGCCAAAACCGAACAATGCAGCGATCAGGGCTACAACAAAAAAGATGAGGGCATAACGGAGCATGGTTGGCCTCGGTTCAAGGTTGACAAAGGATCAGGCGGACTTGCCGCCTGCGCGGAAATCGAAATGATCGGGTTTGGGCTTGCCTCGCGCCTCTTCCGGCGCCGGAGGCCGATCCTCGGGTTCGACGACGGGCGGATCGCCACGATCGGGATCTTCGATCCTTGGTGGCCTTGGCTGCGGCAACAGCAGCGCCGGCAGCTCGGATTGCGCATTCTTGGCGCCCGCTGCCCCCTGTATTCCACTGCCGTTTCCCTGTTCCCGCATCGTCGTTTTCCTGGAATTCACAAGCGTTCTCACACGGTGTCGTTACTATGGAAGGGCGCTCCGTCGGTTAGGATCAGTGCTTCCCCGATTACCCTGTAGCAGCGCGTCCTACAGGTAAAAAAATGGTCGGAGAACCGGGAGGGCACTCCGACCAAAATTCCGGTCCGGTGGACGCATTCGTTCCTCGAGGACCGGGAGGGAGCCTTGGAGCTCAGCTCTTGCCGAAGCGGACCTTGGCGTCACGGACGCACGTGTCCTTGGCTGCGCCGGCAAGCGCATCGCACTTCTCGATCGCCACCTTGTAGTCGGCATCGCGCTTATCGGTAGCCGCCTCGCGCTTCGCTTCTGCAGTCTTGTCCGCCGAGTCCTTGCGCGTGTCGGCCGCCACACGGTCGACCTTGGCGTCCGCCTTGGCCTTGGTAAGGGCCGCCTTCGCTTCCTTCACGCAGACGTCCTTGGCGTTGCCGGCCAGGTCGTCGCACTTCTCCTTGGCGACTTCGTAGTTGGCATCGGCACGTGCTTGACGCGCGTTTTCGCGCGCTTTGGGCGTGTTCTGGTATGCCGCCTCGGCGTCTGCCTTGGCGACTTTCTCCTTGCCCTTGGCTTCCTCGACGCAAATGTCCTTGGCGTTACCCGACATCGCGTCGCACGCCGCCTTGTCCGTCTTGTACTGAGACTCGGCGTTCTTGATCGCCATGGCGCGGGCGTCCTTGCTCATCGGCTGCGCTTGCGTCCCGCCGGCGATGCACAATCCCGCGGCCGCAAGCATTGCGATGACCAGATTCGATGGTTTCACGGAGCCTCCTTACTGGCGGTTGGGAAAGTCTTCGTCGCGGAACGCGTTGCCCCAGCGATCGACTTGCTGTTCGGCTTCATCTTTCTTGATGCCGTATTGTTCCTGGATCTTGCCGACCAGCTCGTCGCGCTTTCCTCCGATGACGTCGATGTCGTCGTCGGTGAGCTTGCCCCACTGCTGCTTGACCTTACCGCTGAATTGCTTCCAGTTACCTTCGATGCGATCCCAGTTCATGGTGACTCCTTGACTTCGAGTTAGTCGGACGCCGATCGTCCGGACACGCAATTGAGTTGCAACCCGCGTGCCAATTGCGATTGTCAGGCCAAACAACGACTTAGCGGATGGACTCTGTTCCAAACCGGAAACGGCGGGCGGGCGCCACTGTAAGGACCGCCCTGCGCGTAGGAAGCGGACGACGCATGCATAGGCCTCCCGCCTAGAGGTCGGCGCGCGAAAATGCCAGCGCGAATTCGACATCACACGCAACCAGCGCACTCCTGCGTCGCCTTGAAACTATAACGGTGGCGTGCTAACCGTCAGCCCTTCGGGGGAACCACCCATCGTGGAATGCTCACCGGATCGAAATCGGCCCATGCGCCGTCACGCCACGTTCCTTCGGCTTCCTCGACGGAGCGCGCGTGATGCCGCAACAGCGCATCGAGTACCAGCGCCTTCTGTTCGGGCGTCGGCACCTGCACGACGACCCGCACGCCCGCCGGACGGCGAATGGTTGGCTCCGGCACTTCCTGTACTTCCGGCACTTGCTGTACTTCGTCGGTGCGCTTACCCATCACGTTGAGCGCCCCCGCCAGAGCGCCGGTGTAGGCTCCGACGGCCAGGCCCGCTACCGCCGCCACGGGCCCGACGACCGGAATTGCTGCGACTCCCACTGCGATGCCGGCTGCGCCGCCCAACGCGGCGCCCGTCGCGGCGCCGTTCTCGCCGCCGCGCGCTGTCGGATCCGCATCCTCGTCCCCGCCGATTGGGTAGCGGTCGTGCTGCCCGGGCGCGTTGAGCACGAATTTCTGGATGTCGTCCGAATCCACACCGAGGGTCTGCAACTCGGCTTGCAACAGATCGGCACGCTCGAAATCGTCAAACTGCCCCGATAGAATTTGCGTCACGAGGTTCTCCGTTTCTTCGCGGACTCAGAGCAGTACCGCCAGTAGCGCATAGGCGCGCAGAGAGGGTGCGTTGGTACCCGGGCCGAAAGCTCCCGGGACCGGCGCACGTCTCTTCCTGGTTACTTGGGCTTGGACTGGTCCGCAGCCTTTTCGACAGCTTGCCCAGTCGCCTTAACGTCCTTACCCGCGCCCTCGACCGTATTGCATGCGGTGAGGCTCGCGCCAAACATGCACAGCAGGACAATCATCATCGCCTTCATCATTGGGACTCCCAAAAGGTTCATAGAGAACTGCCTTACGTGCCATGCACATTGTGTGCCGCGTTCGTTGTCTTGCAAATCATCAACTTGCGTGATGGTCTCGCGGTCGTTGCGTAGGCTCTACAATCCGCGTACGCGACCTTAGAATGCATGTAGGAAGCGGCCGACGATCGACTTCCTGTTATCGACCCAGCATCTCGCTCAACGGTTTCATCGCCTCCACCCGGTCGGCGATCGTTTTCAGCACCGCCAAGATCGGCATGCCGAGAAGCAAGCCCCAGGCGCCCCACAGCCAGCCGAAGAACAACACGCCGACAAATGTCGCCACGGGGTTCATTTGCGCCGACCTGCCCTGCAGCCAAGTCGCGAAGCCCAAACCGATCGCCTCTGCGATCAGTATGACGGCGCCTACGGCGAGCATAGCGTCGCCCAACTTGCCCCATTCTATGAGCGCTGCGACGCCAACAGCTCCGGCGGCGATTACCGTGCCGGCATAGGGGATGATGTGCAGCACGCCCGTGACCACCCCCCACATCCCCGCGTTGGGCAGCGATAGCGCCCACAGCGCGGCCCACGTCAATGCGGCAATGAGCACGTTCGTGATCAACAGCGTCGCCATATAACGCTGGACCTGCGTGTCGATTTCGTTCAGCACCTCGACGGTGACGCGCCGACGCCACAGCGACTCACCCGCGAGTCTCGCCATCTTGCGGCGGAAAGTATCCCCCGACGCCAGCACGAAGAAAGTCAGCAGCAACGCCATCGAAATCTGCACGAGCATCACCATCAGCTGGCCCGATTGCTCGGTGATCCAGTCCTGGAGTTGCGACGTCGCACTGGGCGCAGGTGCTTCAACGCGCGTGGTCTTGCCCGTAGCCTCCGCTGCCGCGCGATCCAGTTCTGCAGCGGCAGCCTTCATGTTGGTGACCGGACCGGGAGACGATCGGGCCGCATTGACGGCGAGCTGCCGCAGCTTGCGTGCCGCGGTGGGCAATGAGGCGAACGCGTCGTTGAACTCCCCCCGGACGGCATAGAAGGACGCGGACACCAAAGCGAGTAGCGAGAGCATCACCAGCGTCGTGGCGGCCAGCCGCGGGAGACGGGCGCGCTCCAGGAGGGACACCAGCGGGCGCAGCATATAACTGAACAGGATTCCCGCGACGACCGGGACCAAAAACGCCTCTGCTATTCGCGCCGCTGCGATGATCGCAATCACCGCGACGACAACGGCGGCAATTTCGATGATAGTCAGTCCCGGCGCAACGACCGGAACAGGCGACGCTTCCGCCTTCTGCCCGCGAACGGCCTCCGCCGGCCGCTCGCGACTCCGCGGCGTGTCCGTCGGACGCGCCGCACCTGCCGGCGGCGTCTTAATAGGTCTTCGCCTTGTCTGCGGCCTTTTCCACTGCTTGGCCGGTCGCCTTCACGTCCTTGCCGGCGCCTTCGACCGTATTGCAACCGGAAAGCGCCATCATCATCGCCGCCAGCAGCGCAAGGATAAGTGTTTTCATGCGCATTCCTTTGTGAGGATTGACCGATCAATCGCGAGGCGCGATTCTCGGGTCAAATGTTGTTGCAGGGATCGTGCCCGGGACGACACGCTACGAATCAGGCGAATAGCGGCGTATGTGCGCAGCGGCGAGTAACGCCTGCGCTGCCGGACGGAAATAGATACACTGGCGGTGTCAGTGAGAACCCGACGGATTGCCAACCGCCAGATCGGAGAGCACTTCCCGGACGCGGTGAAACTCGCGGGACTTGTCGAAGAAATAGTCAGCACCAAGTGTCAAGCTGCGCTCGCGGTACTGGGGAAACGCGTAATTCGTAAACACGATGACCTTGCCGTGCGCCGATCTGGGCGCCAGGGCCAACGCCTTGAGCACGCCGAGGCCGGTGCCCTTTTTGAGTTGCAGGTCGAGAATTGCCGCGTCCCAATCGGAGTCCCGCAGTAGCGTTACCGCTTCCTGTTCCGTTTCTGCAAGGCCGACAATCTCCAAGTTGGGAATCTCCGTCAGAGATTCCGCGAGGCGAGCACGAATAATCGCCGAATCCTCGACGATGACGATGCGCAATTTCGTTGCTCCCACCGATCTTCCGCCTTGAGCCTTGACACCTTCGCCGCTTGCCATCGCTATGTCCATGCGATGTGGGAGTCAGTGCATCCTGTTGCGTTCCTCGGACGAGTCACCAAAACCATATCATCGAGGCGGTCGGAATTCTGTCGGCGTTTGTCCGACATTCGACGGGGATGGAGGGAAAACGACACTTGGTCGGACAAAAGTCAATCAATCAGGCCGTTCTTGATCGCGTAGTAAGTCAAATCCGCGTTCGACTTCATGCCCATCTTCTCCAGGACTCGCGTGCGATACGTGCTGATCGTTTTTACCGAAAGGTGCAGCTCGTCGGCAATTTTCGAAACCGCGGCGCCGGCAGCGAGCTTGCAGAAAATCTGAAATTCCCGCTGCGACAATTCGCCGTGCAGCGGTTGATCCGAATCGCCCGTCACGCCGTCCGCGAGAATCTGCGCCAACGCGGGACTCACGAATTTGCGGCCACGCACGACTGTCCGAATCGCCCCCACCAGCTGGTTGGACGCCGCTTCCTTGTTCAGGTAGCCCGCCGCGCCGGCGCGCAGCAGGTTGACCGCATACTGGTCCTCGGCATAACCGGAAAGCATCAGGATGGGCAATTCGGGCCGCGCCTGCTTCACGGTCTTCAGCGTGTCGATGCCGTTCTTGTCCGGCATTGAGATGTCGAGCAGCACGACGTCGAATTCACCGGCACGAATCAGCGCAATCGCCTCGCTCCCCGTGGCCGCTTCGCCGGAAACCACCATGTCAGGCTGGTCGGCAATGAATTGTTTCAGGCCGGCCCGGACGATAGCATGGTCGTCCGCAATCAGGATTCGGATCATGGCAGTCTGGCCTCGCTGTTGGCGTGAAAGTGCTGGGGCACCGGATCAATTACATCGTCGCGACGTCGGCGGCGCCGGATTGATAATCGCTTAGCCGGTTATAAAGGGTCTTGAGGCTGATGCCAAGCAACTGCGCGCAACGTCGCTTGTTGCCATCGCAGTGATCGAGTGTCGCGTAGATCATCTGCCGCTCGAGTTCCGCCAGCGGACTGCCCACCTGCAGCTTGATGCAGTTTCCGACGGGCTCGGCGCACGCCAGTCCCGCGAAGTCCAGCTCGATCACGTCGTCGGCGAGGATGTACGCGCGCTGTACCGCGTTCTTGAGTTCACGCACGTTCCCAGGCCACTGATGCGCCCGGATGGTCAGAATCGCCTGCCGGGAATACGTCTTGGTCGTACCTTCGGCGGCATTGAGTTGCTGCAGGAAGTGCTCGGCGAGGAGCTCCGCATCCCCGTCTCGCTCGCGAAGCGCCGGTACGACGATCGGAAAGACCGCCAGCCGATACATCAGGTCTTCGCGCAGTTGGCCACCGCGCACCGCTGCTTGCGGATCCCGGTTGGTGGCCGCCAGAATGCGCGTGCGTGCCTGCAGTTCCGCCTCTCCACCGACACGCGTGTAGCGACCGGTCTCGAGCACGCGCAACAGGCGCACCTGCATCTCCGGCGCCATTTCGGTCACTTCGTCCAGCAACAGCGTCCCGCCCTCTGCGCGCTCGAAACATCCGCGGTGGGTCCTGGCCGCGCCGGTGAAAGCTCCTTTTTCATGTCCGAAGAGTTCGGCCTCGATCAAATTGGCAGGAATGGCACCGCAATTGACGGCCACAAACGGCGCTCGGGCATTGACACTGCGATCGTGGATTGTGCGGGCCACGAGCTCCTTGCCGCTACCGGATTCCCCGACGATGAAAACGGTGGCGGAAGTCGGCGCCACCTTGTCGATTCGGCGATAGACGTTCTGCATGGCCGCCGAACAGCCGAAAAGGTGTCCGAAGCGGCTTGGAGCGGGCGCGGAGGCTACCCGAGCGGCCGTTACGAACGGCAGGCTGACTATGTTGGTGGCACTGGATTCCGCGTACATGCGAGCTTCCCCGTTTGGGTCGTGACAGCGGCATCGTAGTTGTTTGCTGCGGCATTACCGATAGGCGGCAAACGCGAAGGCCTGTGGGACTCGTCCTACACGCTGCGCTTGTGGCCCGCCGACCCACGTCCTACACGTCGCGGCAACGCAACAGCGGCGCCGGGGGTCCTCCGCGTGTTGCGCCAGCCACGGTGCGCCGCTACAATCGGCGAGGCGGCTTCATGCTTCTTTGCGCCAGGTTTCCAAATCCTGCACAAGCGATCTCGAGGCCTTATGACACCGTCGGCAAGACTCCCGTCCCGAAAGCACGTTCTCGTCGTTGATGACGATGCCGACAATCGCGCATCATTGGCAATGCTGCTTGCGGCGAGCGGCATGGAAGTGAGCCAGTGCGACAGTGGAAAAGCTGCGCTGGCAACGCTTTCGCAAGCTGATAGCATCGGCCTCATCGTCTCTGATGTTGCCATGCCCGGAAATGGATGGCGTCGAGTTCGCGGCCCGCGCGCACGAACTGAGACCGGAGATTCCGCTGCTGCTGTTGACTGGCCACGATTCGATGGTCGACCAGATCATTGCGCGTGGCTCGATGGCCCTGCTCAAGCCGTATGAACCCGAGCGACTCCTGGGCCTCGTGGAAGAGATGCTCGGGCGTGGCCACTAGAAGAACGTCGCGCGGTCACGCCGTCGAGCGGGGTCCGCCGAGCAACTGCGCCAGCTGATCGCGTTCGACCGGCTTGACCAGGTGATGGTCGAAGCCCGCCTCCTGTGCGCGACGCCGGTCCTCGGCTTGCCCCCATCCGGTTACCGCCACCAGCACGCATTTCTCCAACCCGGGCAGTTGGCGCAGGCGCCGGGCCAGGTCATAGCCGTTGAGCTTCGGCATCCCGATGTCCAAAAACGCTATCTGCGGCAGGAACTCCCTGGCCTTCGCCAAACCATCCATGCCATCGTTCGCTACCCGCACTTCGCTGCCGTACGTTCGGATAAGCGTCGACAGACTCAGGGCGAAATCGACATTGTCGTCGACGATCAGCACGCGGCTCAGCGATTGATTCCTGCGCACGGTGGGAGCCACGTCCGCTTGCGGGACGGCCGGATTGGCCGCCGGCAGCGCAACGACGAATTCGCTGCCGCAACCGCGCCCTTCGCTCCGGGCTTCCAGCGTGCCCCCGTGAAGTTCAACCAACCGTCGCGCCAATGTGAGCCCGACGCCAAGTCCGGCCTGGACCCGCTCGAGCGACTGGTCTGCCTGTTCAAACAGCTGAAATATCTTTGTCGCCATGCTGCGCTCGAATCCAATCCCGTTGTCCTTGACGACGACCCGGATACCTTCCGGCGTCGACGACATGGTCAGGCGAATCTCTTTTCCCGGCTCCGTGAACTTGGCCGCGTTATGCAACAGGTTTGCAAAGACCTGCGCCAGCCGCGTTGAGTCACCGATGATCGAAACCGGCGTAGACGGTACGTCGACGTGAAGCGTGTGTCGTCGGTCTCGAATGAACGGTGCCAGGGTTTCCACCGCGGCATTGACTGCGTCGCGCAAATCCATTGGCGCCGTACGCAGCACGAGCTTGTCGGTCGCAATCCGCGACACGTCCAGCAGGTCGTCGATCAGACGGACCATCTGCTTGACCTGCCGCTCCATCATGCTCACGACCTTGCCGGATTCCGCTTCGGTTCGGGAGGGTAGCCGAAGGATCGCAACGCCATTGAGCAGAGGCGCAAGCGGATTGCGCAACTCATGGGCCAATGTCGCCAGGAATTGATCCTTGTTCTTGTCCGCGACGCGCAGCGCTTCCTCGGCGCGCCGCCGCACTGCCATCTCGCTTTCCAGGAAACGATTGGATGCCGCGAGCGCCTCGGTTTGCTCCCCCACTTCGATCAGCATGCGATTGAACGCATCGACCAGCACGTCCATTTCCCGGGTGCCGGTACGGTCGACGCGAAGGGAAAAGTCTCCTTCGTCCACGACCTTGCGCGCGACGTCGGTAATGGAGAGGATCGGTTTGGTGATCCTCGCCTGCAGGAACGATGTCACCAGCAGCGCTATGCCAAGGCTTGCGGCCATCACGGTAACCAGTATCACGAAGTAACTGGCGAGGCGTTGCTGCCATTCGTAGCTGGCGCGCAAAACAATGGTTCCGACCTTTTCCCGGCTTTCGATGATCGGTTGCACGAGCACGATTTCCTGGCCGTCGATCCTGGTTCCTGCAGAATCCACCAGAGTGTGCGACGGCGCGGCGCCGAACCTGTCGCGGACATAGCTCGCAAACAAACGGCCATCCGGCTTGTAGAGGCTCACCGAATTCATCGTCGGCCGGGCCCGCATCAGTGCGATATTTTCCTGGGCGGCCTGGACGTCGTCGAATGTCAGCGCCGGCACGTTTGTCCGCCCCAAAATTTCCGCCTGAGTCGTCAGGTCCGCAGTCACGGCATCGCGATAGGCGCGCGCATCGTAGAGCGCGAGGGCGGCCATGGCCACCGTCAACGCAAAAAACGTCGCAATCAGCACGACGGCGACGACGCGACCCTCGAGGGACTGCGGCCAGATCGGCTTCATTCCGGCCCCGTCCGAACCGATCGCGCCACTCCGAGCAAGCGCGAGCTAAGACGCACTCCGTATTTTTCGGCGGCGTCGAGCGACACGTCGAAGCGGATCCGGCCGTCCACGACGACCAGGTTGATTGCACTGCCGAGATTCAAGCCGCGATCCGACTCGCTGACCAGAAGCACCGATTGCTGTTGCGCCTTTTCCGCCAACGAAGAAAGATGGCCTGTTTCCGCACGGCCGACGAACAGCACATGCAGCCCGGCAAGCGACTCGCCGCGCTTCACGATCCGAACATCGACGGGCCTGCCGGACACCGGACGATCGGCCACGAGCTTGACGAGCTCGGTGGCAGTGGCATCCGAACCCAGCACGCCGATGACGAAAGGCGAGCTGGGCCCGGCAAACGAGGCCGCCGGCCAAGAGGCGAAATTCAGAAACTTGTAGAGGAACGCCGCCTTGACCGAGCGTTCGAGGCTTGAGTCCGGCTCGGTTGCGGCATTGGCGAGGCCGCAATTGGCCAAAAGCAGCCAGGCGATCAAGACCGTCGCCCGCCTCGCGGTTTTCACGGGTCCGGTTCGTCGCCCGCGATCTACGGTGTCCACAAGAACGCCAGGAAGAAGCTTCGCTGCATTTCAGCACGATTGATGGCAGCACCCCATTCCGCATGTCGGGGGTCGGTCAGATTCTGCCCGGTGAGCGAGAACTCAAGCGTGGGCGATTGCCGCCATACAAGGCGCGCGCCGACCGCGGTGTAGGCCGGGACCACCGGATTCGGCAGCGCCGCGATCCGACGCGCCATCAAATCGATGCCGAATTGCGGCAGCGGATCCCACGACGAGCGGAAATTCCACTGGGTTGCGGGGTCGTTGCCAAGCGACGGCACGCCTGCGACGTCGACATTCCCGAGCTTGACACGCCAGCGTTCGCGCAACGCCGTTACACCCCCGAACAATTGCCAATTTGCCAGCACGCGCCAGGTTCCCCATGCTTCCGCGCCCGTGTTGGAGCCTTCGAGGCCATTGGCAAACACCGCACCGCCCGGTTGCGGCGTCAGGCTACGCAGTCGATCGTAGTCGGTCCTGAACACCGTCACCGTAAGCGATGCCGCCTTCGATAATTGCGCACGGTAGCCGATCTCGTAATCGATTGCCGTTTCGGAGAGGAAAGTGTCGTTGGCGACGACGACAAAGGGCGGCGCGCCGGGCAGGAAAAAATCGCGATCGATGCGCGCCGGCGAGCGCACCGCCCGCGAAGCCGCGGCCCAGACCATCTGCCCGGCCGCGGGACGCCACGCCACGCGGAGATTGGGCAGGAACTCCACCCCGGTATAGACGTTCGTTTCCACCTTTGCGCCAACGATCACATCGAAATCCGGCCTGAGCGAGATCTGGTCCTGTACGAAGACATTGGCCCACTGCAGATCGCGACTTGCCGGGATGAACGCCTGCGCCGGGCTGTTGGTTACCACGTCCCGGGCATAGCGGTATCCGCCTCCGATGACCAACTCCTGATCGGGTCCAGGTCGGGTCGCGTATTGAGCCTCGAGGTCGACCGTATGCAGGTCTTCCTTGAATGAACCGGGATGCTTGCGATACGTGTAGTCGTAGTATGTCTGGATGCGGGCGAGCGATCCGTCGTCGAAACGGCGGCTCCATGACGCGAGCAGATTGGCGCCGGCAATGCTTCTCGACGTAGGACCCTGCTCTATGTCTCCGGTGTACGCGTCCCCTTGTACCGTGACCAGTTGCGAACTTCCGGCCCAATCCATCCGGAATCCAGCCTGGCTTCGAGTGGACGAATCGCGTATGGGTGTTCCATCGCCAAATTCGCTGTCGCCACGATGGAACGCCTTGGCATAGATCCGGTAGAAGCGCTCTTCGTCCACCTTACCGCCGTAACGAACGCTACCGCCACTTTCCAGATTTCCGCCGCCGCCGTCTATCAGCGCCCCTTGGGTCGCCTGCGCGCTGCGCGTCAGAATGTTGATGACACCGTTGACCGCATTGGCTCCCCACAGCGTAGTCCCGGGCCCGCTGACGACCTCGATGCGATCGATGTCTTCGAGCATGACGTCCTGCGCCTCCCAGAACGTGCCTGAGAACAACGGCGAATAGACGGTCCGCCCGTCAATCATCACGAGCAGTTTGTTGGCCAGAACATTGTTGAATCCACGCGCGGAAATGGCGTATTGATTGTTGTCCGCCCGCGCGATCTGCAGGTTCGGCGCAAGGCGCAGCGCTTCGGGAATGCTGGTGACGCCCGCGCGCCGGATTTCGTCATGGGTAATGACATAGACGGAGGCTGGCGCGTCGGCCAGCGATTGCTCGCGGCG
The DNA here is from genome assembly GCA_963742145.1 of uncultured beta proteobacterium. Classification (GTDB taxonomy): domain Bacteria; phylum Pseudomonadota; class Gammaproteobacteria; order Burkholderiales; family Casimicrobiaceae; genus VBCG01. Next base: position 334,719 of record CAVUKS010000002.1, on the reverse strand, counting down.
GGAAACGGACATGACGACGATGTCGCTCAACTGTTCAAGCGACAAGTCTGCCAAGTCGGCTGCCGCGACCTGCATGTCCGCCGCCCGCGCGTCCACACCGGCCTGCGATGCGAGGAAATTACACAATGCCGCGCATAGTGCGTTCTTGCGCAGCTGGCGATTGGATCGGGATTGAAACATATGCGCGCGTTCGACCGGCCGCCTGAGAGTGCACTTCGACCAGGCCGATACGGCATCCACCTTTTCCCCTGATGGCAGCGAGGCTCGCTGCCACGCGAAACCATCATTTCCTCAACCCCAGGGCGCAGGCATAGGAACCGTTAGTTTTCGGTTGTAGGACCCGTCCTACGTTGCGAGCTGTCCAGCCGGGTCTCCGTAACGCAGCAACCTTGCACGGCGTGGTTCAGTTTGACCTGGCGCCTTGTCCCACTCGCAACGCTTCCGACGCGCTTCGCCTGCCACGTAGCCGGATACCAGGACTTCCTCGCGCGGGGACAGGCTTGCCGTGACCATCCAGGACCTGCCGCGCGACGTGGGCGCGACTCTCGTCGGAGTGTACCGAAAGCAAAATGCGACCATTGCATACCGCGTCGACGAAATACCAGGCAGTCGCGCGGCGAAGGCCTGCTCGCGCGAGCGCATCTAGAAACGCCCCGTTGCCGCAGCTTCCGCCGTCGTGCAATGCTGCCGCAAGCGGTCCGTTGGCGCAAACCGATGTCACGTCCCCAAGCCCGCACGGAACAGCGAACGTCGCAAACGTGTCCGACAGACCGAGTGCCCAGGAGTCTGCGCCGCTGGACATCACCTGGGCCGCGCCGTGGCGGTCGGCCCGCGCCATCAAGCTGAGCGATTTGGGAGCAAAGCCTTCCTCGACCAGCTCGGTTGCCGCACTCAGCGCCTCCTCGAAGCGATCAAACACGCCGGTTATCAACACAAGCTGCCTCGTTCGTCGTTGCTAAGGAAGCTTGGGACGGGTCGGCGTCGAAGCGCTTCTGACCGCGGCAGTCAATTGCGTCGCGCCATCCTGCGCGACCGTGTCACTCCAATAGCGCGACGAGTCACGCATCGCCGTGCATGCGCTGGCCAACACGACCAAAGAGGCAATTAGCAGGATTTTTTTGGTTTTCACGGGACCCCCATTCACGCGTTGTTCGCAGACATTAGCAATGTCCCGGAACGTGGGCATTCAGTGGGGGCCCGGAATGTACTGTCGGAGTTTGTCCGACAGCCGCCGAATCGCGCCGGTCAACCCTGAATGTCGATCCGGCGCGACGCATCGCAATACTCAGGCGCGCTTGCGCTTCGCCGCAGTCGCCTTTGACGTGCCGCGCTTCGCGTGGACCACCCGCAGCGCCGGCTTGGCGCGGGTCGAGGCGGTCTTGCGGTCCTCGCCCGACGCGCCGGCCGCGCGACCGCGGTTGAGGCTCTTCTTCAGGAGCTCCGCAAGGTCGATCACCTGCGCAGTGCGCTGCGGCGATTCGTCACCGTTGTCGGGCTCGGTGATTTCCCGTGTTTCACCCTGCTTGATCTTTTGCTTCACACGCGCCATCAGGTCGGCGTGATACGTGTCCTTGAAATCCGACGGATTCCAATGCCCACTCATATCCTCGACCAGGCGCTTGGCGAGTTCCACCTCCTTCGACGTGATGCCGGCCGCCTTCAATCCGGCGGCGGGGATGTCGATGGCAGTCGCGTCGCGCAGTTCGTCCTGATAACGCAACGTGTTGAGCATCAAGGCCTTGCCATTGACCACCACGGCCGCCAGGTGCTGGGCGGTCCGGATGACGACCTGCGCCACCGCAATGCGATTGGTCGCGAGCATGGCTTCACGCAACAGTGCATAGACTTTCTCTCCGCGCTTTCCCGGTGCGAGGTAATAGGGCGTCTCGAAATATTCGTACGATATTTCATCGGCCGGTACGAACGTCTGGATATCGATTGTTTGCGTCGCCTTGACGTTGGCCCGCCGGAAGTCCTCGTCCGACAGAACCACGAATTGGTCCTTCTCGTACTCATAGCCCTTGACGATGTTCGCCCAGTCCACCTCCTTACCGGACTTCTTGTTGTATCGCTTGTAACCGACGGGCGACAGGTCTCGCTTGTCGAGCATCGAGAATTCGAACGACTTGCGATCCTCGGCCGAGTGGAGCTCCACCGGAATGTTGACCAGACCGAAGGAAATTGCACCGGTCCATAGCGCGCGCGCCATCTTTGTTCCGATCGTGGCAGAGAAGCAGGAGACGTTAACGTGCAATGCACCGTCGTTTTAGCAGCATCCACCGATTCTCGTGTCGGACGGCAGGACTTCCTGTGGCGTGATGGCTGACGGACTAATCCGACAGCGATCCGCGGAATCCACCGATGGGTGGCGTCCAACCGCCGCCCGATAATCTCGCCAGCCCAACTTCCAGTTGCGAGGTGCCCCATGGAATCCACACTCACCGCCTCCGTTTCTCCGCCAGCAACGAAGCATTCGCGCGGCGCAGCCACCCGAGAGTCCCTGCTGGACGCCGCGGAGACGCTGGTCGCGGATTTTGGATTTCACGCGCCGTCGCACCGAATGATTGCCGGCCGCGCGAAAACGCACGTGGCTCTGGTCAACTATCATTTCAGCAGCAAGGAAATGCTGTTCGAAGCGGCGATCGAGCGCCGCGCGCCCCGGTTGTGCGATCAGTGGCGCGCGGCGCTGGACGGCGTCCGCAAACGCAACGCCATCTCGGTGGAGAGCATTCTCAGCGCTTGGTGGCTTCCCTTCGCGACGCCGGACAACAAAACAGATCCAAGTTGGAACAACTACCTGTGCCTCATCGCCCGCCTGGCGACGGCCAGCGACGGCGAAGTGTGGCACCAACGGTATTTCGGTGTGATTGACCGTGATTTCCTGGCGTCGCTGGAGCAAAGTCTTCCAGGAACCAAGCGTGACGATATCGAGGCGGGTTTCCGTTACGCGCGTTGCCTATTCGGCGAGATATTGCTGCACCGATGCGGAAAATCGGGTGGGGCGAGCCGTCCGCTGGGGTTTCGCGAGGACGACGTCGGACGCCTCATTCGCTATCTCGCATCCGGGATGCACGGCTTGCGCATGGCGGTCGCTGTCGCAGCGGACTAGCGCTGACGGCGCGGAGTCCCCGCGCGGCATTGTTGTACGCCGCCGCCGGATCAGCCGGAGCCATGCCACGCGAGGCGTTTCTCGCGTCTGCCGCGATGTTACAGTGGTGCCCGGGAAGGGACTCGAACCCCCACACCTTGCGGCGCATGGACCTGAACCATGTGCGTCTACCAATTCCGCCACCCGGGCGACGCAACCCATAATTTTACTTTCACGCCAGACACTTGTCAAAAAAACTGCCCAAGCCGCGCCAACCGCCGCGCCCCAAGCCTGCGGGTGGCCGCAAGAAATCGACGCAGAGCGAAACGGCCACTACCGCAACACCGACTTCACGCCGGGGGCCGCCGGATCCCACGCCTTCACGCGGCCGTGGCGCTCGCCGGTCACGCGCAGGCGACATCGATCCGGCGTTGCTGCCGTCGCGCGAAGCGATACTCGCCGCGCTGCGCAACGCGGGCACGCCGTTGCCGCCCGCCGACCTCGAACGCGAACTCGCCGTCGGGTCACGTCGCCCGCGACGCATTCTACGGCCGGCTGGCCGCCATGGAACGCGACGGGCAGCTTCTTACCAACCGCAAGCGGGAACTGTGCGTCGTCGCCAAGCTCGACCTCGTCGTCGGCACGGTACAGGGCCATCCCGACGGATTTGGGTTCCTGGTCCCGGACGAAGGCGGCGACGATTATTTTCTGAGCCCGCGCGAAATGCACAAGGTGCTGCACGGCGATCGCGCGGCGTTGCGCAAGTCCGGCACTGACCGCCGCGGACGTCCCGAAGGCGAAATCGTCGAGGTTCTGGAACGCGCCAATCGTGAAATCGTCGGGCGCCTTTACGAGGAACGCGGCATCTGGTTCGTCGTCGCCGAAAACCGGCGCATCAACCAGGACCTGCTGATCCCGCCCGGCGACTTGGGCGGGGCAACGCCCGGGCAAGTGGTCGTCGCCGAGATCGTCGAACAGCCCGCGGCCAATCGTGAAGCGATCGCGCGCATCAAGGAAGTGCTGGGCAGCGCAACCGATTCCGGCATCGAAATCGAGATTGCGTTGCGCAAGCACGCGCTGCCGTTCGAATTTTCGTCCGGCGCCGAGGAGCAGGCCCGGCGGCTTCCAACCGAGGTTCGCCCCACCGATCGCAAGGATCGCGTCGACCTCACCCAATTGCCGCTGGTCACCATCGACGGCGAGACCGCCAAGGATTTCGACGACGCCGTCTACTGCGAGCGCAAGGGCAGGAACTTCCGGCTGGTCGTCGCCATCGCCGACGTCTCGCATTATGTCCGCGATGGCGATCCGATCGATCGCGACGCGCGCGAACGCGGCACGTCCGTATATTTTCCCCGGCGCGTGATCCCGATGCTGCCGGAAGAGTTGTCGAACGAAATGTGCTCGCTGAAGGCGGACGTCGACCGCCTGTGCATGGTCTGCGACATGGAGATCACTGCGGCGGGTTCGATCAAGGCTTACAAGTTCTACCCGGCGGTCATGCACTCGCGAGCGCGACTCACCTATACGCAGGTGTGGGAATGGCTGGACGCGCCGGCCAAGGCCAACACGCCGAAGGCCCGCGCGCTGCTGCCGCATCTGACGAATCTGTACGCGCTCTACCACGTGCTCGCCGCCGCGCGGGACAAGCGCGGCGCCATCGACTTCGACACGGTCGAGCTGACCCTCGAATTCGACGAGCACGGCAAGATCACGCGCATCGTGCCCTCGCCGCGCAACGACGCGCACAAGCTGATCGAGGAATGCATGCTGGCCGCCAACGTGTGCACGGCGGAGTTCCTGGCCGAGCACAAGCACGTCGCGCTTTACCGCGTGCACGAGGGGCCGCCGCCCGACAAGCTTGTCGTGCTGCGCGACTTCCTGAAGACGTCGGCGCTGCAGTTGGGCGGCGGGGCCGAGCCCGCGCCGGCGGACTACGCGAAATTGCTCGACGCGATCCGCGCCCGACCGGATTTCGACCTGCTGCAGACGGTGCTGTTGCGCTCACTGTCGCAGGCGCAATACCGGCCGGAGAACGAAGGCCATTTCGGGCTCGCCTACGAGGCCTACACGCATTTCACGTCACCCATTCGCCGCTATCCGGACCTGCTCGTGCACCGTGCGATCAAGGCGGTGCTTGCCAGCAAGCGCTACACGCCGTCGGGGATGACGTGGGAGGAACTGGGCGAACATACGTCGATGACCGAACGCCGCGCAGACGACGCGTCGCGCGACGTGACCAATTGGCTCAAGTGCCATTTCATGCAGGACAAGATCGGCGAGGAATTCGACGGCACGATCAGCGGCGTGACGAGCTTCGGGCTGTTCGTGACGCTGGACGGACTCAATATCGACGGCCTCGTGCATATCACCGAGCTGGGCCGCGACTATTTCCACTTCGATGCCGGACGGCATGCGCTGATCGGCGAGCGTGGCGGCCGCGTGTTCCAGCTGGCCGGGCGCATCCGCGTTCGCGTCGCCCGCGTCGACATGGAACAGACCAAGATCGACTTCACGCTCGCAGAAGAGGCCGCGCCGGCACTGCCGACGCCGGCCGCGCGCCCAACCTTCAGCGAGCCGCTGTCGCGCGACAGCCGGCCGCCACCGCCCAAGGGGCGCGGGCGGAAATAACGCTGCTTCGGCTGCGCCTACTTTGGTTGAGGAACGATCCGCAGGTAAGGCTTGGGCGATTTCCAGCCTTCCGGATACTTGGCCTTCGCATCTTCGTTGCTCACCGAGCCGGCGATGATCACGTCCTCGCCGCTCTTCCAGTTCACCGGCGTCGCCACCTTGTGCTTCGCGGTGAGCTGCAGCGAATCGAGCACGCGCAGCACCTCGTCGAAGTTGCGGCCGGTCGTCATCGGATAGGTGAGGATCAGCTTGATCTTCTTGTCCGGTCCGACGATGAACACCGAGCGGATCGTCGCGTTGTCGGCGGCGGTGCGCGGTGCGGCGCCGCTCGCGTTCGGGTGGATCATGTCGTACAGCTTGGCCACCTTGAGGTCGGGGTCGCCGATCATCGGATAGTTGACCGCCGTGCCCTGCGTCTCTTCGATGTCCTTTGCCCAGCGCGTGTGATCGCTGACCGGGTCGATCGAGAGTCCCACGATTTTGGTGTTGCGCTTGTCGAACTCGGGTTTCAGTTTCGCCATGTATCCCAGTTCTGTCGTGCAGACCGGCGTGAAGTCCTTGGGATGCGAGAACAGGATCGCCCAGCCGTTGCCGATCCAGTCGTGAAAATGCAGCGGGCCTTCCGTCGTGTCTGCGGTGAAATCGGGCGCTTCGTCGCCAATGCGTAGCTGCATGTTGACCTCCATGTGCTTGTTCGGCCGCGGTCCGATATCCGAGCCCCGCGGAACACGGAATTATAGCGCCGCCACCGGGACGTGTTGCTGCCGGAGCGGCGGCCGAAAATGTAGGTGCCAGCCCACGCTACCTTCGGACGCCTTCCGACAGCGCCGCGCGTGGCGCGATGCTAATTTGCCAACTAAGTTGCCAACTAAGTTGCCAACTAAGTTGCCAGCATAATTTTCGCGGCATTAGTGCGTCCGGCAGCCGCTCGGCAAGGTACCCACGTTGCGAGGATCGGCAAATGGAAAACGTCGAAAACATCGAAACCAACGTTCCGAACAAGCTCGCGCAATTGTCGAAATGCGGCCACGGCGGTTGCACATGCACGGTCGACTCGGGGGAACAGTACTGCAGCGACTACTGCGCGTCGATGGCCAACGGAGACCAAGCGGCCGGCGACCACGAATGCGCGTGCGGGCACCCGGAGTGCTCGGCCTCCGGCAGCCTGCCCAACACGGCGACGATAGGACGCGAAGTCTTCTGACGGCGGGCGCGGACCGCACGCCGTAAGTTTGCGTCCGCCGCTTTTGCCGTGGAAGAGGGCGCGGTGGGCAGCGTCGATGATGCGCGCACCGCCATCGCCCTCCTCCGACATCGACCTGAGGGCGGGGACGTTCACTACACTCTCGGCGCTCCGCTGCTATTCACCCTGCACAAGTCACACGCGGAGTTCACCGCTGTCCGCCACGCGCATAGGCGCACTGGACCTAGCCCATAGCAGGACGGCTGTCACGTCTCCGCTCGGACCAGACCTCGACCGTGACTTCGTCGATTATCGAGCGGGCGGCCGCTGGTGCAATATAATATTGCGCTGCAGCATCCCACTCCGCGATCGTCCTCATGCACATCGGCACACCGCTGTCCCCTACCGCCACCCGCGTCATGCTGCTCGGCAGCGGCGAACTCGGCAAGGAAGTCATCATCGCGCTGCAGCGCCTGGGCGTGGAAACCATCGCCGTCGACCGCTACGCGAACGCGCCGGGCCACCAGGTCGCGCACCGCGCGCACGTGATCACGATGACCGACGCCGCCGCGCTGAAGCGCCTGATCGAGCAGGAGCGGCCGGACATCATCGTGCCCGAAATCGAGGCGATCGCCACCGACGTCCTGGTCGAGATCGCCGCGGCCGGAACGCGCAACGGTGATCCCGACCGCGCGCGCCGCCCAGCTGACGATGAACCGCGAAGGCATTCGCCGCCTCGCCGCCGAGACGCTGAGCCTGCCGACGTCGCCGTACCGGTTCGCCGACAGCCTCGAGGCAGTGCAGGCGGCGATCGATGGCGGCATCGGCTATCCCTGCGTCATCAAGCCGGTGATGTCGTCGTCCGGCAAGGGACAGTCGCTGCTCGAAGTCCAAGGCCGACGTCGCCGCGGCGTGGCAATACGCGGAGTCTGCCGGTCGCGTGCGCGGATCGCGCGTGATCGTCGAAGGCTTCATCGACTTCGACTACGAGATCACGCTGCTGACGGTGCGCGCGCCTGGCGCGAACGGCGACATCGAGACCCATTTCTGCGAGCCGATCGGCCACCTGCAGGTCAATGGCGACTACGTCGAATCGTGGCAGCCGCAACCGATGAGCGCCGCCGCGCTGGGCAGCGCGCGCGATATGGCCGCCAAAGTCACGGCCGACCTGGGCGGACGCGGCATCTTCGGCGTCGAGTTCTTCGTCAAGGGCGACATGGTCTGGTTTTCCGAAGTCAGCCCGCGGCCGCACGACACCGGCATGGTGACGCTATGCACGCAGCGGCAGAGCGAGTTCGACCTGCATGCGCGCGCGATACTCGGACTGCCCGTCGACACGCGGCTCGCTTCTCCCGGCGCATCCGCGGTGATCTACGGCGGCATCGATGCGCGCGGCATCCGCTTCGAAGGCGTGGCCGAGGCGCTGCGCGTACCCGACTCCGACCTGCGCCTGTTCGGCAAGCCGGAGTCGTACAAGAGGCGCCGCATGGGCGTCGCGCTTGCGCGCGGCCGCGACGTCGACGAGGCGCGCGCCCGCGCCAAGGAATGCGCAAGCCACGTCCTGCCTCGGGCGTGACCGGCGCCGCATTGGATCCTTAGCGTGGCACCCATGGACTTCATCGTACAGTCGCAAAGTGTCGCGCCGAGCACGCTTGCCATGCTCGCCGCGCGCGCAGGCGCCGGCGCGATCATTCCGTTCGGCGCCGGTACGCCACCCGCGTATCGCTTTCCCGGCGTAGCGAAGGACGACGCACTGCTGGCCGTCGCGATGGAAGCCGGTTGCGACGCCGCATTCGTGCCCGATACGCGCCGGCTCGCCGACGTGCGCCTCGTGGCGATGGACATGGATTCCACGCTGATCACGATCGAGTGCATCGACGAGATCGCGGACATGCAAGGAATCAAACCCGCCGTCGCCGCGATCACTGAAAGCGCGATGCGCGGCGACATCGAATTCGCGGAGAGCCTGCGCCGCCGCGTGGCCCTGCTCGCGGGTCTGCCGGTCGCCGTACTCGAACGCGTCTACGAGCGAACGCCTGCGTCTCTCCGAAGGCGCGGAACGGATGCTGAAAGGATTCGCCGCAATCGGAGCAAAGACGGCGCTGCTCTCCGGCGGATTCACGTTTTTCACCGACCGCCTGAAGGCGCGCCTCAAGCTCGACTATACGATCTCCAACTCGCTCGACAGTCGTCGACGGCAAGCTGACGGGAAAGATTGCCGGGCCCATTGTCGACGCCGCGGTGAAGGCGGCGACGCTGCGACGCCTCAAGAGCGAACTGGCGGGTGCGGAGGGGTTGGTGGTGGCCATCGGGGACGGCGCCAATGACCTGCCGATGTTTGCCGAGGCTGACGTCTCCGTCGCCTATCGCGCGAAGCCGATCGTGCGCGCTCGCGCGACACACGCGATCGATCACTGCGGACTGGATGGCGTGCTGAATCTGTTTCGCTGACCAGGGCCTGTTCACGCTATGGGCGTGAACGGCCCTAAAGAAAGAACGCCGCGATATCGGCCGCGGCAAGCGTGACGATCACGCCCACGGTGCCGACGGTTCCCACGCGCGCGCTGCCACGATGCGCCCGCCGACCGCGAAAGCCCCGAGGCATGCAGCACCCTTGCCACGACGAGAACGATGCCGCATCCATGCAGCAGCGCCGGGCGGGCATGGTTGAGTTCGGCAACGAGCATCAGCAGCAGCGCGACGGGCACGTGCTCGGCCGCGTTGCCGTGGATGCGGATGGCGCGCGTCATCGCCTTTTCGCCACCGTCGCCTAAGCCGACGCGAAATTTCCAGCGCAGGCGTATCACGCCCAATGCCAGCATCACCATCAGCAGCGCAAGCACGCCGGCGTAGAGCGCGGTAATGGGCACCGGAAGCGTCGCGGAGTTCATGGCATCAGGCCTCGTCTATCCAGGCCGCCTGGATCGCCTCGAGAATCTTCTCGCCGCTGCGCGCAGGATCGTCGGCGAACCCGGGCAGCGCGCAAACCCACGCGTGCAGGTCGGTAAAGCGGACCAGCTGCGGGTCGACGTCGGGATGCGCGTCGGCCAATGCGATGGCGATCTCGTTCACGTCAGTCCACTTCATTTCCCCTCCTTGACCTGGTTGATCGTGTACTTTGGAATCTCGATCACCAGCTTCTTGTCTTCGACGATCGCCTGGCAGGACAGCCGCGACAGCGGGGTCAGCCCCCACGCCCGGTCGAGCAGATCGTCCTCGTCCTCCGACGATGGCGGCAGCGTCGCAAAGCCTTCGCGCACGATCACGTGACATGTCGTGCACGCGCAGGACTTCTCGCAGGCGTGCTCGACGTCGATGTCGTTCTCGAGCAGGTTGTCGAGAATCGACACGCCGGATTGCGCCTCGAACGTCTTGCCCTCCGGGCAGATGTCGGGATGGGGGAGCACGACCATTTCCGGCATCGCGATTCAGCCCGAGAGCGCGTCGACGCGCTTGCCGGTCAGCGCGCGTGCGACGCTGCGGTCCATGCGCCGCGCGGCGAGCTCAGCCGTCGCGTGGTTGAGCGATTCGACCGCTGCGCGCAGCGCAAGGTGATCGGTGCCGTCGTGAAGTCGCCGCAGCGTCGCGAGCGCCGCGTCGATCGCCGCGCGTTCGTCGGCGTCGACCAGATCGCCATCCTGGGCCAGCGCGGATTCGGTGGCCGCGGCGATCTGCTCGGCATCGACCCGGACTTCGGCCAGCGCGCGGGCCTGCATGTCGTCGGCAGCATGGGTGAAGGAATCGGCAAGCATCTTCGCGATTTCGCCGTCGCTCAACCCATACGAGGGTTTCACGGTAATCGTGGATTCGATGCCGGTCCCCTGCTCGCGCGCGGCGACATCGAGCAGGCCGTCGGCGTCCACCTGGAACGTCACCTGGATTCGCGCGGCGCCCGCGACCATCGGCGGAATGCCGCGCAGCTCGAACTTAGCCAGTGAGCGGCAATCGGCGACCTTTTCGCGCTCGCCCTGCACCACGTGGATCGCCATCGCGGTTTGTCCGTCCTTGTACGTCGTGAATTCCTGCGCCCTCGAAACCGGAATAGTCGAATTGCGCGGAATGATCTTCTCCGTGAGCCCGCCCATCGTCTCGAGCCCGAGGGAAAGCGGAATGACGTCGAGCAGCAACCAGTCATCGTCGCGCTCGCGGTTGCCGGCAAGCTTGTTCGCCTGGACTGCGGCGCCGAGCGCCACGACCTCGTCGGGATTGAGATTGGTCAAAGGCGGCTGGCCGAAGAATTCGGCGACGGCCCGTCGGATCTGAGGCATGCGCGTCGCCCCTCCGACAAGCACGACGCCCTTGATGTCCGCGGATTGCAGTTGCGCATCGCGCAGCGCGCGCTTCACGGGCAGCAGCGTCTTCGCTACCAGGTTGGCGGTGATCTCCGTGAAGATCGCCTTGGTCAGCGTGAGGTTGACTGCCTGCCCGCCGGACAGCATGGCGAGGATGGGCGCGGTTTCGTGTTCGGACAGATTTTCCTTCGCCTCGCGCGCCTTGACCAGCAGCAGCCGTGCATCCGAAGGCGATAGCGGCGGCAGCTTGGCGGCCTCGATGATCCAGCAGAACACGCGATGATCGAAATCGTCGCCCCCGAGCGCCGAGTCGCCGTGCGTGGCCAGTACTTCGAAGACGCCGCGCGACAGGCGCAGGATCGAAATGTCGAACGTGCCGCCGCCCAGGTCGTAGACGGCGTAGACCCCTTCGGACGCGTTGTCGAGACCGTAGGCAATGGCCGCGGCGGTCGGTTCGTTCAGCAGGCGCAGGATGGGCAGTCCCGCTAGTTGCGCCGCGTCTTTCGTCGCCTGCCGCTGTGCGTCGTCGAAATACGCTGGCACGGTAACCACTGCGCCGTCGATGGGGCCGGCCAGCGACGCCTCCGCCCGTTCGCGCAGCCCGCGCAGCAGGTCCGCGGATATTTCCACCGGGCTCTTTACGCCTGCGCGCGTTGCGAGCTTGACCATGCCCGGTGTATCGACGAAGCGATACGGAAACCGCCGCGCATCCGTCAAGTCAGCCAAGCCGCGCCCCATCATTCGCTTGACCGAGACGATCGTGTTCTGCGGATCTTCGGTCTGGCGTGCCATTGCCGCGTAGCCGGTCTCGACGCCCTGCTCTCCGTAACTCACGATCGACGGCACGAGTGGGCGGCCCTCGATGTCCGGCAACACTACCGCGAGGCCGTTGCGGACCGTGGCCACGAGCGAGTTGGTCGTGCCGAGGTCGATACCGATCGCGCGCTTGCGCTGGTGCGGCGCCGGCGCCTCTCCGGGTTCGGAAATCTGGAACAGGGCCATCAGGTTTCGATCGACGCCAGCATCGCGTCGATGTCCTCGGCAAGCTTGGCCAGGAAAGTGAGTTCGCGCACCTGCGTGCGCGCCGTCGCGAAGGCGCGATCGCCGTCGAGCAATTGCGCCAGCCGGTCTTCGAGCGCGCGGCTCTCCGCGCGCGCGTCCTCGAGCAGCGCGGCCAGTGTATCGACATCGCCAGCCGCCTGCGCATCAGCGGCCTGCTCGCGCCGTTCGAGCTGGCGCTCCAGGAAGTCCAGCGGCAGGGACGTATCCGTTTCGCCGACGGCGTCGACGTCGTGCAGCCGGAGAATGTACTGCGCGCGGCGGACTGGATCTTTCAGAGCACGATACGCCTCGTTGACGCGAGCGGACGACTGCAGCGCCAGGCGCTTTTGTGCGTCGCTGCCGCCGGCGAAGCGGTCGGGGTGCACTTCGGTCTGCAATTCGCGGAAGGCGCGGTCGAGAACCGCGCCGTCAAAGCGAAACGCCGGGGTCAGCCCGAACAGGTCGAAATAGTTGCGGGAGAAGTCGATCATGATTCCGGGCCCGCAGGCTCGAAAGTCGCGCAGGCAAAGGCGCGATCGCGCAGCCGGTACATCGTTAGTGCCGCCAGCGCGAGCGACGCAGCATCGCGCGATTTGTCGGGGTTGCTAGACGTTGAAGGACTCGCCGCAGCCGCACTCGTCCTTCACGTTCGGGTTGTTGAACTTGAAGCCTTCGTTCAGGCCCTCGCGCGCAAAATCGAGTTCGGTGCCGTCGAGATAGGGCAGGCTTTTCGGATCGACGACGACCGTCACGCCATGGCTCTCGAACTTGGCGTCCTCGGGCATGGCGTCGTCGGCGTACTCGATCTTGTAGGCGAGTCCGGAGCAGCCCGTCGTGCGCACGCCCAGTCGCAGGCCGACTCCCTTGCCGCGCTTGGCCAGGTAAGCCGACACGTGTTGCGCGGCCGAAGGGGTAAGGGTAACTGCCATGCTCGATCTCCGTCGTTGGATGGGTGTCAGTCGGCCGCGAGCTTCGTCGCTTCGCCGGCGTGGGCGACACTGCCCTGCACCTTCTCGTGCGCCGTCCCGTGCTTCTGTTTGTAATCGGCCACCGCCGCCTTGATGGCATCCTCGGCCAGGATCGAACAATGGATCTTCACGGGCGGCAGCGCCAATTCCTCGGCGATCTGCGTGTTGCGGATCGTCATCGCCTGGTCGAGCGTCTTGCCCTTGACCCATTCCGTGACCAGCGACGACGATGCAATGGCAGAACCGCAGCCGTAGGTCTTGAACTTCGCATCCTCGATGATGCCGTCCGAACCGACCCGGATCTGCAGCTTCATCACGTCGCCGCAGGCCGGCGCGCCGACCATGCCGGTGCCGACATCGTCAGAATCCTTCGCAAACGAGCCGACGTTGCGGGGATTCTCGTAGTGATCCAGAACTTTTTCGCTGTATGCCATGTTCGTGCTCCTAGTGCGCAGCCCAGACGATCTTGCTCAGGTCCACGCCGTCCTGATGCATTTCCCAAAGTGGGGACAACTCCCGCAATTTTCCAACTTTGCGCTTCAGCAGTGCGATGGTGTAGTCCACGTCGGCCTCGGTCGTGAAGCGGCCGATCGAAAAGCGGATCGAGCTGTGCGCCAGCTCGTCGCTGCGGCCGAGTGCGCGCAGCACGTAAGACGGCTCCAGCGACGCCGATGTGCAGGCCGACCCGGAGGACACGGCGATATCCTTGATCGCCATGATCAGCGACTCGCCCTCGACGAAATTGAAGCTCGCGTTGAGGTTGTGAGGCACCCGATGCTCCATATTGCCGTTGACGTAGACCTCTTCCATTTCGGAGAGGCCCTTCCACAACCGATCGCGCAGCATGCGGATGCGCTCGTTCTCGGTCGCCATTTCCGCCTTGGCGATGCGAAACGCCTCGCCCATGCCGACGATCTGGTGCGTGGGCAGCGTGCCCGAACGCATGCCGCGCTCGTGGCCGCCGCCGTGCATCTGCGCCTCGATGCGCACGCGTGGCTTGCGCCGGACGAACAGTGCGCCCATGCCCTTCGGGCCGTAAGTCTTGTGCGCCGAAAACGACATCAGGTCGACCTTAAGGCTGCCCAGGTCGATCGGAACCTTGCCGGACGCCTGCGCGGAATCGACGTGGAAAATGATGCCCTTGCCGCGGCAAATCTCGCCGATCGCCGCGATATCCTGGATGACACCGATCTCGTTGTTCACGAACATCACCGAGACGACGATCGTGTCCGGCCGCAACGCGGCCTTGAATGCATCGAGGTCGAGCAGGCCATCGTCCCTGACTTCGAGATACGTGACCTCGAAGCCTTCGCGCTCGAGCTCGCGCATCGTGTCGAGCGTGGCCTTGTGCTCGGTGCGGACGGTGACAAGATGCTTGCCCTTGTCCTTGTAGAAGTGCGCCGCGCCCTTCAACGCCAGGTTGATCGACTCGGTCGCGCCGGACGTCCACACCAATTCCTTCGGGTCGCAGCCGACCAGCGCGGCGACGTGTCCCCGCGCCTCCTCGACCGCGGCTTCGGCAGTCCATCCGAACGAATGCGAACGCGACGCGGGATTGCCGAATTCCTCGGTCAGGTACGTGACCATTTTTTGCGCGACACGAGGATCCACCGGCGTGGTCGCCGAATAGTCCAGATAGATAGGGAGCTTTGCGGGCGTGGACATCAGGCGGCCGTCCTTCAGGCGATGACGGGTGATTTGGCTGGCGCCGCGACGTTCTGCGTCTGGCGATGGTCCTGCAACACGGCCACTTCCGCCGGCTTTTGCTGCGCGACCATTTCCGCCAGCGTGACGCCGTGCAGATAGGAAAAAATATGGTCGTTCAGACCCGCCCACAGATTGTGCGTCATGCAGCGACGATCGTCGCGACAATTCTCGCGGCCGCCGCATTGCGTCGCGTCGATGGGTTCGTCCACGGCGAGGATGACGTCGGCGACGGAAACCGTTTCCGCTGCCCGGGCGAGCGTGTAACCCCCTCCCGGTCCGCGCACACTTTCAACCAGCCCGTGCCGCCGCAGCTTGCCGAACAGCTGCTCGAGGTAGGACAGCGAAATACGCTGGCGCTCGGAAACGGCCGCCAGCGTTACCGGCCGCTTGGTGCCGTGCATCGCAACGTCGATCATCGCCGTCACGGCGAAACGTCCCTTGGTAGTCAGGCGCATGTTGGAACCCTTTGCATCACACTGTTCGGTTCAGCCCGAAGGCTGGGCGCGAATAGTTTGTCCAGGACAACGACATTATCCTATTCCCGAACGATTTAGTCAACTAAAAGCCCCGCAAGTTCACTCAAGCATTTTATTGATCTGCGTGGGGTCGAAGCGCTCGGCCGTCGCCTTGGCGTCGCCGCAGTCGACGCCGTCGCGCTGCAGCAAGGCGACCAGCTTGTTGAAGCGCTCCTCGGTGGATGCCGCGTGGTCCAGAAGCCGGTGGATGGCATGCACCACCGGGTCGTTCATGTCGGCGACGATCGCGTATTGCGAAAAGCCGATCTTGGCCGCCTGGGCCTCGCGCCGGTCCTGGTCGTCCGAGGTCACCAGCCGGGCGGGAATGCCGACGGCGGTGGCTTCCGCAGGGACGTCGCGAACGACGACGGCGTTGGAGCCGATCTTGGCGCCGTCTCCGATCAGAAGCGGCCCGAGCACTTTCGCTCCAGCTCCGATGACCACGTTCCGTCCCAGCGTCGGGTGGCGCTTCCCCTTGTTCCACGAAGTCCCGCCCAGAGTGACCCCGTGGTAGAGCGTGCAGTCATCCCCGATGACTGCCGTTTCGCCGACCACCACCCCCATGCCGTGATCGATGAAGACCCGGCGACCAATCGTGGCACCCGGGTGGATTTCGATGCCGGTCATCCAGCGGCTCCAGTGCGCCAGCCATCGTGCCAGCCAGCGCAATCCCATCCCCCACAGCGGATGGGTGATGTTGCGATGCCACACGAGCGCGTGCAGCCCGGGATAGCAGGTAAGCACTTCCCAGCGTGTCCGGGCCGCAGGATCGCGGTCGAAAACCACGGCCATGTCTTCGCGTAGTCGGGCAAACATCATTCAATTGTCCCATTTCCGATTAAATTGCTCAAGTATTGCCCGAGGCGAGAAGGAGTTCCCGGAGCTTTTGCTAAACTGGTCAGTGGCGTGGCGGCTTCCGGCCGCCAAAGTCGCGGGCCGGCGCCAACCCTGGAGATCTCCGATGCGGTCCATTTTTAGCCTCGTTGCCCTGCTTTTTATGGCGGCCTGCGTGCCGCAGGCGGCGGCACAATCGGCTGCACCGACGCCCGGCGTCGCGGTCGCAGAACCGACGAAGCAGTGCCTGACGGCGCGCAAGAAAGAGGACAAGGAGCAACGATCGCTGACGGCTGCCATCGATTCCATCGCCCGGGACAAGAAGGCGCGCGAAAGCTGCTCGTCGAAGAGCATGTGCTCACGCTACGATTCGGCGATCAGCGCCATGGAAAAGCGCCAGGCGCGCCACGAGACTCGCCTGACGCGCTTCAAGGAAGACGTCGACAAGGCCTGCAAGGCTTAGGGAAGACGCTAGCGCACCAGGACCGCGACCAGCAGCAGGCCGATGATCACCAGCGCGAACAGCGTGATGTAGGCCACGCCGACGACATAGCCGCGCAGCAACAGCCCGCTCCATCGCCCGCGGTATACCTTCTTCGTCGCCCATAACCCGTAGAGCACGCACCAGACGCCCAGCGCCACGCGCACCGGAGTGACGGGGATCGACAGCGCCAGCACGCCGACCAGGAACAGAAACGCGTGCGTGTGCGCCGCAAACACGAGATGTTCCGCGTAGCGTTTGGGACGATCCGGATAGCGGCGTCCCGCGCCCGAAGTACGCGACCAACTGCAACAGCGCGAATGCCGGCATCAGCACGAACATCGCGTATGGCCCGTAGCGGACCACCCCCAGGAAGACCTGCTCGGATTTTTCCTGCCGGTTGAGCTTGTTGAAGTGTTCGAGTCGCCTTTTCAAGTCCTTCGTCCACGGCAGGTTGGCATCCTTCAGGTCGAGATTGAAATCGCGATCGACATGCATCGTGAAGCCCGGAACGTTGAACAGGTCGCCGCCATTCTCGCCCTCGTCGAATTTCAGCATGGGCTGCGCCGGGGATTTGGCAATTTCCTTGGATATGTCCCTGGCAATTTCCTTGGATATGTCCTTGGCGAGGTCTTTGGCGAGGTCCGTGGCCGCCGAATCCGCGTTCGAAACGACATCGTCGGTCACGAGGATCGGCGCGCTCGCAAAGAAGCGAATCGCCGCAAACAGCGCGAGAGAGAGCACCAGGAACAAGCGCGCCGGCCGGATGTAGCGCCGGCGGCGGCCCAACAAATATTCCCGCGTGAGGAAGCCTGGCCGGAATAGCAGTGCGGCCAGCGTGCGCCACATCCGGCCATCGAAGGAAAAGTAACGTCCAGTGGCCTCGCGCATGAACACCCGCGCGGTCGGCAGCTGTAATCGCGTCTCCTGGCCGCACGCAGCGCAATATTCCCCGGGCGCGGGCGCGTCGCAGTTCCGGCATGCGCGCGTGGGCGCGATTCCGTTGACGTAGGCGGGTTCGGCGGACATTGCGAGGCCGTAGCGGGGTCAGAAGATCGCGAAGCGCGCCGAATCATAGCCCAGTGGCCAACGGCCACCAACGAACAGCGCGAACTTGCGGACGAAGCGATGGTCAGGCCCCTCGCCTGCCATCCGAGCGAGAGCGCTCTGGTGGGCGGCCAGCAAGGCCATTCCCGTCGCCTCGGTGGCGAGATCGACGTCGACCGCCTCCGGCGCGGCGGACCGCAGCGAGCGCAGCAGCGCGCACTTCAGCGTCCAGGCCGCGAAGGTTCGCGTCCAGTAGGCGCAGCACCTCGCCTTCGGTGCGTTGCTCCGAGGCGCGCATCCACAGCGCCTCGCGTTCCTCTTCTTCCTGGTCCCATGTCAGCGAGTCGCGTTCGGCGGCGCGCACGAACGCAGCTGCCTGCGCCCACGACCCAAGCGCGGCGACAACAACTGCCGTGTGCGGCGCCATCGAGCGCATTAGCTCGACTACTGCCGCTTCCTCATCCGCATCCAGCGGCATTCCAACGCGCGCAAACCAGGCCGTCATCGCTTCTCCGACTTGGCGACGAATTCATCCACCCGGGCCAATATTCCACGCAGTATGTTCACCTCCTCGCGCTCCAGCGCCGCACGCCCGAACAGCCGGCGCAGGCGCGGCAACAGGCGTCGAGGATTTTCCGGCTTCAGGAAGCGCATCGCCGTGAGCGTGCGCCGCGCGTGCGCGTGCAGTGCCTCGATCTCATCGTGCGTGGCCGGCGTGAACCTCGGCGCCGACCACACCTGCGTCAAGCCCGCTGTCACGCGCAACTCGTAGGCGGCGACCTGTACCGCCGCGGCGACGTTCAGCGATGAGAACGCATCGTTAGTGGGAATGGTGGCGACGATGCCGCAACGGGCGAGTTCGGCATTGGACAAGCCGGACATCTCCGTCCCGAACACGATCGCCACGTCACCCGTATTCGCGTGGGCGATCGCCTCCATCGCCGCGTCGCGCAGAGGGAGCACGCGTCCGGCGTACTCCCGCGGTCGCGCCGAAAGCCCGATGACGACAGCGCAGCCGGCGAGCGCGTCGCCGAGCGTGGCGACGACGCGCGCGGAATCCAGCACCGCCGTCGCGCCGGCCGCAAGCGCCACCGCTTCCGGGTCGGGAAAGCGCGCCGGCGGCGACCAGCACCAACCGGGACAGACCCATGGTAAGCATCGCTCTCGCGGCGGCGCCGATGTTGCCCGGGTGGCGCGTGTGAACCAGCACGATGCGAATGCGCGCGAGGAGAGCGTTCGAGGTAGGCACGGTCGTAAAATGGGGAAACGTGAGGGAAGCAGGTAAAATAGCCGCATTCCGCACTTTTGACACGCGTCGCGGCGGCGCCGCGACCTCATCGTCGAAACTTCATCGTCGAAATCTCATTGTCGTAACCTCATTGTCGTAACCTAAGCCATGCATCCGATGCTCACCACGGCGGTGAAAGCCGCACGCCGCGCAGGAAACGTCATCAATCGCGGCGCGCGCGACCTGGATCAGCTCACGGTCACCGCGAAGGGCCCCAAGGATTTCGTCAGCGAAATCGACCGCGGCGCCGAAGCCGCCATCGTCGACACGATCCTCAAATCCTATCCCGACCACGCGATCCTCGCGGAAGAAGGCACGAACAAGGGCAACAACCCCGATTCCGACTACGTCTGGATCATCGATCCGCTGGACGGCACGACGAACTTCCTGCACGGCTTTCCGCAATACTGCGTGTCGATCGCGCTGGCCCACAAGGATGTCGTGCAGCAGGGCGTGATCTTCGACCCGGTGCGCAACGATCTCTTCACCGCCACCCGCGGCCGTGGCGCGTTCCTGAACGACCGCCGCATCCGGGTCTCGAAACGCCAGCACCTGCGCGACTGCCTGATCGGAACCGGCTTCCCGTTTCGTGACGGCAGCTATCTCGACACCTACCTGCAGATGATGAAGGCGATGATCACGCAAACCGCCGGATTGCGGCGGCCGGGCGCCGCGGCGCTGGACTTGGCCTACGTCGCCGCGGGTTTCTACGACGGTTTCTGGGAAGTGGGACTCAATCCCTGGGATGTCGCCGCCGGGAGCCTGCTCGTGCTCGAGGCCGGCGGCCTGATCGGCGACCTGGGCGGAGAAGGCAACTACCTGTTTGGCGGGCAGGTCATCGCTGCCAGTCCCAAGATCTTTGCCCAGATGGTCACCACGCTCGGACCCTACCGCCAGCACATGGAGCGCGACCGCGCCGCGGCGACCGCCGGCGCCAAAGGCTGATCCAGCAGGGCTCCGTTCGTCGCGGATGCGGGTTCCGCCCTAGCCATTTCCCAAGGCTCCGGCGTATCCTGTTGTCATTAGAATGTCTAATTTGCGGTCGTTGGCATTGGACTTGCTCGTATCATTCGATCCGGCAATCCGCCGCACGCCGCCTGGGAGCCCCGAGCATGGATTTTCGCGCCTCTAAACTGGCCCGCCTCGCCGGCGTGCTGGCCGTGATCTTCGCCTTCGCCTTGCCGGTGTCGGCGCAGACTGTTTCGACCATTCGCGTCAGGTTGCACCCCGATGCGGCAACCGCAGGTACGCTGCCGCCGGCTGCGCTGGCCAAGCTCCAGGCACTGGTGGGCACAGGGCTTTCCCTGACCGGAACCACGCGGACTGGCGCGCTGGACTTGGCTCTCGCGCAACCGCAGGACAGCAAGACCATTGCGACCTCCCTCAAGGCGCTGCGCAACGACCGCAGCGTCCTGTGGGCGGAAACCCCGCGCGTATCGGCGAGCGTCAAGGCCGCGAAGGCGACGCCGGCCGCCGCGACCGAGCCGGGCCAGCGCTTGCTGGTCCGCCTCAAGGATGACATGCCGGATTGGGCGCTCCTTCTGCCCCGGCTGGGCACCAAGCTTGGGACCGTGCTCACCGTCGAACGCCAGATCGGCAACGTTTGGGTGATGAGTGTGGCGCTGCCGCAGACGCCTGCGCAACTGGCGCATATGGCCGAGGAACTGCAGCTCGATAGCGCGGTGCAGTATGCCGATCCGGTCAAGCGAGTGGTTACGTTCGCGGCGCCGAACGACCCCTTCTATCGCGACCAATGGTCGCTGAACGATTCGCTTTCCGGCGTAAATGCCGAGGCCGCATGGTTGCTTCAGCCGAACTCGTCCAATGTCGTCGTTGCCGTCGTGGATACGGGCATCCTGCCTCACCCGGACCTCGAGGGCCGCGTGCTGCCCGGTTACGACTTCATCACCGACCCCCTCCGCGCGCGCGATGGCGATGGGCGCGACCCCGACCCGCGCGACGAAGGAGATTGGTCTAGCGAAGGCGAATGCGGTCCCGCACAGAACAGTTTCTTCCACGGGCTGTTCGTCGCCGGCCAGATCGCCGCGAACACGAACAACGGCATCGGCATTTCCGGCCTTACCACCGGGGCAATGATTCTCCCGGTGCGCGTTCTGGGCAGATGCGGCGGCACGTTCGAGGACGTCCTGGCGGGCATGTTGTGGTCTTCCGGGGTTCCGATCGCCGGCGTCCCGGCAAACCCCAATCCGGCCAAGGTCATCAACCTGAGCCTGGGCGGATTGGGCGCATGCGATCAGTCGATCCAGGAGTCCATCGACGACGCGCTCGCCCAGGGCGCCGTCGTCGTCGCCGCCGCCGGCAACGAATCCGCCAACGTCGCCGATTTTTCGCCCGCGAATTGCAGTGGGGTCATCACCGTTGGCGCCATCATGCAGGATGCGTCGCTGACCAGCTATTCCAACTTCGGCTCGCGCATCGACGTGTCGGCGCCGGGCGGTGACATGCCGCTATCCGGCCTGATTATCTCGACGTCCAACGACGGCACGACGATTCCCGGACAGCCGGACTATGAAGCCGCAAGGGGCACCAGTTTCGCAGCGCCGCTGGTTTCAGGCACGGCCGCAATGATGCTCGCCCGCAATCCGATGCTCACCGGAGGCCGCATTCTGGGCTTGGTGACCGGCACGTCGCGCGAATTTCCCATCGGCTCGGTCTGCGCCGGGGTCGGCTTCTGCGGTTCGGGGCTGCTCGATGCCGGAGCCGCGCTTGCCAGCACGTTGCCTGGCGGCAGCACGCCGCCGCAAGGCGCGTTCCAGGTCGTCGAGTACTACAACGCCTTCCTCGACCATTACTTCATCACGGCGCAGCCGGCCGAGATCGCCTATATCGACACGGTGCTGTCGGGCTCGTTCCAGCGGACCGGCCTGTATTTCTACGCTTACCTGTCGCCCATTTTCGCGCCGTTCAACTCGCGGCCGGTATGCAGGTTTTTTGCCACCGGGCTCATCAATTCGCATTTCTTCTCGGCCAGCGCTTCGGAATGCTCGTTCGTGCTGACGCACTGGCCGGGGACCTGGGCCCTGGAGACGCCGGCATCCTTCTACATCCAGGTTCCGGACTTCAATGGCAACTGTCCCGCAGACACATTGCCGGTCTACCGCTTCTTCAACAACCGCAACGACGCCAACCACCGCTACACGGTCGACCGTTCGGTGCGCCGAGCGATGCTGAACCGCGGCTGGGTTCCCGAGGGCAACGGGAAGGAAGCCGTCGCTTTCTGTTCGGTGTTCTAGCGCAAGAAGGGGGGTTCGCGGACCGTCACGGCGCGGCGCGCGCCGATGACGCCTTGGCGCCCGCCGAGGGCGAGGCACCGGCCCATTCCTTGATCAGCGCGAAGCCGAGTGCCAGCAGCACCGGGCCCAAGAACACGCCGATGAAGCCGAACGCGACGACGCCGCCGAAGACTCCCAGCAGCACAAGGATGAACGGCAAGTTGGTGCCGTAGCTGATGATCATCGGCCTGATGAAGTTGTCGACGGTCGAGACCACCAGAAATCCCCACAGGAAGAGAAACGCGCCCCATGCATGGTCGCCGCGCATGATGAGGATCAGGCTCGTGGGAATCCAGACCAGCGGAGGGCCGATGGGTACCGGCGAGAGGAAGAACGTAAGCAGTCCCAGCAGCGGCGCCGCCTTGAAACCGGCGATCCACAGGCCGATGGCCATCAGCACGCCTTGGGCCAGCGCCGTGCCGAGAATGCCGTAGACGACCGCGCGCGTGGTGTCGAGCGCGACCTGCAGCATATGCAGCCCCCGGTCCGGTGCGATGCGGCCGACTGCGCCACGCAATCGCGAGACGATGGCGTCGCCGTCGCGGAACAGGAAGAAGGCGATCAACACCGACAGCGTCAACTGCAGAAGCCCCTCCGCCACGCCGGCGCCGCCCTTCAGCGCATACGCCTTGGCCGGCTCGAACCACTTCTTCAATTCGGCAAACGTCGCGGCGCTGTCGTGCGCGAGCGCGGACCAGTAAGTCACGACGCGGGCGCCGACAAAGGGCAGGTCATTCGCCCACGCCGGCGGATCCGGCGGACCATCTTCGATGAAACCGCGCAGGAACGCTGAAACGCGATCGTAGTTCTCGGCAAGCGTGAGCCCGACAACCAGAAATGGCGTGACGACTACGAGGAGAATGAGCAACGTAGCCAGCGTCGCGGCGAGCCCCGACCGGCCCGCGAGACGGCGGCGCAGCCCTGCGAACACCGGCCACGTCGTCGCGGCAAGCACGGCGGCCAGGACGATCGCCGAGATGAATGGCTGCAGGACGAGAAAGACGCCGACGACCAGCACCGCAAGAACCACCAGCGTGATCGCTTGATCCGTCGTAGAGGGTCGTAGCTTCATGGGCGGCGGGAGCCGGCGTGGCGCGACTAGTGTATTGCTTCCGGACGTCGCGCGCGACGGCTCAACGCGTGCGCGATTCCGCGTAGCCGAGTCGACCAGCTAGTCGGAACGCGGAAAATTGTGGCGGAGAGATAGGGATTCGAACCCTAGATACGGTTGCCCGTATGCTTGATTTCGAGTCAAGTGCCTTCGACCACTCGGCCATCTCTCCAGCAAGCCGAGCATTATATCGTGAATGGAGAGACGGACAAAGTGCGGCAGCCGCCCACCGCGAGCGCGTCGCGTTTTCCACCGGCAAAAAAACAGGGGCTGGCGCCCCCGTTCCACTCCTTTGCAACGGACGCCGCCTATTTCGTCGCGGGCGTCGCCGCTTTCGCCGGTGCCGCCGGGGCTGCCGGAGCCGCCGCCACTTGCGGCGGAGGCACGGCCTTGCCCTGTGCCTTCATGTTCGCGAAATATTGCGCGGCAACTCGATCCTCGGCCTTGGTCTGTTGTTGTTTTGCCAGATCGGCCGCGGCATCGGCTTTGGCTTTGGCCTCGGCCTTCTGCGCATCCGTCAACGGCGCCGCCGGCGGCAGCTTGGCCACTGCGACACCGAATGACGCGACCACGATGGTGGCCGCAAGAATTGCACGGATCGTCTTCATCGTTGCGCTTCCTCCCCCCATTTGCTTCTGATTCATGGCGCTGACTTCGCTCCGGTCATGACGCATATTGTCCGGCGCGCATGTCCGTGTCCGAAAACTTTCCCGGCCTGATTTCGTTGTACCAGTACTCGTGGTGTTCCCTGGCCCACGTTTCGTCGACGTAGCCGGTGCGCATTGCGTCGTACGCGCCTCTCATCCCGATCGTACCGAGATACGCGTGACCGAGCAGCAGGCAGGTGGCGAAAAAGCCCGCGATCATGTGCACGGTGTTCGCGATCTGCATTGTCTGGCGCGTCTGGTTGAAATTCGGGAAGTCGAGCACGAGGCCGGTGACGCAGAGCGTGATCCCGAAGAAAACCGGGAGGAGCCAGAACAGGATCTTCTGGCCGGCATTCGCCTTGCCTGACGGCACGTGTTCGCCGGTCAGCATGCCGCCGCCCTTCTTGAGCCAGTACCAATCGTATTTGCGGAAAATGTTTTCATGCAGGAACAGCACGATCATGATCGGCAGCACCACCACGAGGATGGGACCGACGAAGTTATGCAGTTGCTTGGCGAACATGGCCAGCCACGAGAACAGCGTGTATCCGATCAGTGGGAGAAGGATCGTCTTGCCGAACGAGATGATGAGCCCGCTGATGACGAGGAGTGCGAAAGTTATCGCTACCGTCCAGTGCACCGCGCGCTCGACGATGGTGAAGCGCTCGATGAGGCGCCCCGTCGGCTTGCCGCGCACGACGATCGGTCCGCGCCACAGGTAGAACGCTGTCAGAACGGCCAGCGCGAACACCACCAGGAACCCTCCGATGGTCGCCACAGGCACACGCAGCGCCCGCCACGTCTGCCCCTGCGGCTGGACGAGCACGTTGGTCTCGCGCCCGGGGATGCTGGTGTACTGCGGCTGACCGGTGCGGACCTCGCTCCACAACGGCTGGTTGTTGAGCGGCTGCACCACCTGCTGCGCCGCCTGCTGCTTTGCCTGATCGGCTTCCTTCGGCGACACCGCCGGCGACTGGGCCAGTGCGGCGCTGGCGACGACAATTCCCAATGCGGCGACAAACATGCGCGCCGCGAACATAAGTTTGTCGTGGGCCATGGGAATCGTCAGGTGCCGATGCGCCGATATTCGTTCTGGTTTTGCGTGCGGTTGCGGATGTCGCGCTCCCACTGGTCCTTGTTGCCATTGAACGGCGCCGCCGCGTACGGCGGTTCGTCGGGCTTGCCCTGGTACTTGCCCTGCTTGTAGTCGATCACCTGCGGGCGCTCGCCGCACCCGGCGAGCATGACCGCGGCCATCGCCCCGGACACCACCGCCATCAACCGCATCAGCCTGGTCATCACGATTTGCCTCCCGGTGCAGCCGCGGGGGCACCCGGCGCACCCGCGGGAGCTTTCGGCGCTTCGGGACGACCATAGGCGGTCGACCAGCCCCAGACCTCGCTGCCTTTGCCGCGGGACGTGGCACGCTGCCGATAGATTTCGGCGATCGTGTCGCCATCGCCACCCAGCAACGCCTTGGTCGAGCACATTTCCGCGCAGGCCGGCAGCTTGCCTTCGGCCAGGCGGTTGCGTCCGTATTTCCTGTACTCCGCCTCGGAGTTGTCCTTTTCCGGACCGCCGGCGCAGAACGTGCATTTGTCCATCTTGCCGCGCACGCCGAAGGCGCCCGCCTGCGGAAACTGCGGCGCGCCGAACGGGCACGCGTAGAAGCAGTAGCCGCAACCGATGCACAGGTCCTTGTCGTGCAGCACGACACCTTCCTCGCTGCGGTAGAAGCAGTCGACCGGGCACACCGCCATGCACGGCGCATCCGAGCAGTGCATGCAGGCCACGGAGATCGAACGCTCGCCGGGAACGCCGTCGTTGATCGTCACGACGCGGCGCCGGTTCACGCCCCAGGGAACGTCGTTCTCCTGCTTGCAGGCCGTCACGCAGCCGTTGCACTCGATGCAGCGCTCGGCGTCACACAGAAATTTCATTCGTGCCATGGTGAGGGCCTCCTAAGCCTTCTTTGCGACTTGGCAGAGCGTCGTCTTGGTTTCCTGCATCATCGTCACCGAGTCGTAGCCGTACGTCGTCGCGGTGTTCACCGCCTCGGCGCGCACGATCGGCGCCGCACCCTCGGGGTAGAACTCCAGCATGTCCTTGCCCTGCCACCAGCCGGCGAAGTGGAACGGGATGAACGTGGTGCCCGCGCCGACGCGATCGGTGATCATCGCCTTGACCGAGATCTGCGCGCCGGTGGGCGACTTGACCCACACGTACTCGCCGTCGATGACACCGCGATCATTGGCGTCCTTCGGGTTGATCTCGATGAAGTTCTCCTGCTGCAGTTCGGCGAGCCACGGATTGGAGCGCGTCTCGTCGCCGCCGCCTTCGTATTCCACCAGGCGGCCGCTGGTGAGCACCAGCGGGAAGTTCTTCGCGACGCCGTCGGCGACGTTCTTCTCCTGGATGCTCTTGTACTGCGTCGGCAGCCGCCAGAAGGCCTTCTTGTCGTCGTGCGTCGGGTACTTCGCCACCATGTCCGGCCGCGGCGAATACAGCGGTTCGCGATGCTGCGGGATGGCGTCGGGGAAATTCCATACGACGGCGCGCGCCTTGGCGTTGCCGAACGGATGGCAGCCGTGATTCTTCATCGCGACGCGGATGATGCCGCCGGAACGATCCGTCTTCCAGTTCTTGCCTTCGGCCTTCTTCTTTTCGTCATCGGTGAGTTCGTCCCACCAGCCCAGTTTCTTGAGCAGAACGTGGTCGAATTCGGGATAGCCGGTGGTGAGATCGCTGCCCTTCGGGTACGAGCCGTCCGCCGCAAGCAGCGTACACGCCGTCGCGCTCGACGCCGAAGTTGGCGCGGAAGCAGCCGCCGCCGTCCATCACATGCCGTGACGTCTGATACAGGTTGGGCGAACCGGGGTGTTTCAGTTCCGGGCGTCCCGTAGCACGGCCACGGCAGGCCGAAGTAATCGCCGTCGCAGGGTCCGCCGCGCGCGCGCAGCGACTTCACGTCGAACGTCGACATGTTCTTCATGTGCAGCTTGAGCCGCTCCGGCGACTGGCCGCTGTAGCCGATCGTGAACGTGCCCGCGTTGATTTCCTTCAGGATGGATTCGGGCGTGGGCTCGTCCCAGCCGTCCTTGTCCTTGACCATCTGGTAGTTGTTGATCAATTCCTTCTTGAAGCCGAACTTGTCGGCGAACGCGACCATCAGCGTGTGGTCGGGCTTCGACTCGAACAGCGGCTCGATCACCTTTTCGCGCCATTGCAGCGAGCGGTTCGACGCGGTGACGGAACCGGACGTCTCGAACTGCGTGCTCGCCGGCAGCAGGTAGACGCCGTCCTTGCGCACCATCGCGCACATCGCCGCCGTGGCCGAAGGATACGGATCGATGACGACCATGAGGTCGAGCTTCTTCATCGCCTCGACCATCTGCGTGCCGCGCGTCTGGCTGTTGGGCGCGTGGCCCCAGTACACCATCGCGCGCAGGTTGGGCCCCTGGTCGATCGTGTCGTTCGGGATACATGACGCCGTCGATCCAGCGCGACACCGTCATGCCCGTTCTTTTCCATCATCCCTTCGGCGTACTGCTTCTTGATCCACTCGTAATCGACGCCCCACACGCCCGCCCAGTATTTCCACGAACCGGTGGCGAGACCGTAGTAGCCGGGGAGCGAATCCGGGTTCGGGCCGACGTCGGTCGCGCCCTGCACGTTGTCGTGGCCGCGGAAGATGTTCGCGCCGCCGCCCGACACGCCGATGTTGCCGAGCGCCAGCTGCAGGATGCACGACGCGCGCACGATGGCGTTGCCGATCGTGTGCTGCGTCTGGCCCATGCACCAGACGATCGGTCGACGGCCGGTTCTTGGCCATCATCTCGGCGACCTTGAACACCTGTGCCTCGGGCACGCCGCAGACTTCCTCGACCTTGTCGGGCGTCCACTTGGCCATCATTTCGGCCTTGACCTTGTCCATGCCGTAGACGCGGTCGTTGATGTACTGCTGGTCTTCCCAGCCGTTCTTGAAGATGTGATACAGCATCCCGAACAGGAACGGGATGTCGGTGCCGGAGCGGATGCGCACGTACTCGTCGGCCTTGGCCGCCGTCCGCGTGAAGCGCGGATCGACGACGATCATCTTCGCGCCGGTTTCCTTCGCGTGCAGCATGTGCAGCATCGACACCGGGTGCGCTTCGGCGGCGTTGCTGCCGATGTACATCGCGCACTTGGTGTACTGCATGTCGTTGTACGAATTGGTCATCGCGCCGTAGCCCCAGGTGTTGGCTACGCCGGCGACCGTCGTCGAGTGGCAGATGCGCGCCTGGTGGTCGCAGTTGTTCGTGCCCCAGAACGACACGAACTTGCGCATCAGGTACGCCTGTTCGTTGTTGTGCTTCGAGCTGCCGACCCAGAACACGGCGTCGGGACCCGATTCCTTGCGGATCTCCAGCATCTTGGCGCTGACCTCGTTCAGCGCCTGTTCCCACGACAGCCGCTGCCACTTGCCGTTGACGAGCTTCATCGGCGTCTTCAGCCGGTGCGAATGCTCGACGATGCCGTGCTCGCGGATCGATGCGCCCTTGGCGCAGTGCGCGCCCAGGTTGATCGGGCGATTCGAACACCGGCTCCTGCCGCGTCCACACGCCGTTCTCGACGGTGGCGTCGACCGCGCAGCCGACCGAGCAGTGCGTGCAGACGGTGCGCTTCTTCTCCACCGTCTTGGCGTCGCCTTCCTTGGCCGCCACGGCGGGACCGATCGCGCCATACGGCAACTGGCTCGCGAAACGCGCCGGCGCCGGCGGCCAGGCCGGAACGCTTGAGGAACGTCCGCCGGTCCATCGTGGACATCCTCTTGCCTGCGAGTCTCTTCAACCGGGGACCCGTCGTGCGGGCGACGTCCGACTTGCGCGTGAGCAGCATGGGGGCCTCCTAGATGCGGGTGGTCGCGTAGTAGTCGCGAATGTGATCCGTTTCGCGATATCCCTGCGCGAGAATCGGCGTCGGCCGGAGCCGCCGCCGGCGTCACCGGACGCGCGATCGATTGGGTCGCGGCCGCGGCGGCGCCCGCGCCCCCTGCGCCCAGCGCGAGCAGGAAGCGGCGGCGTTTGAAATCGGGAGAGATTGTGGCGCGCGTCGGCGTCCGACGCAGGCAATTTGCGTTGCGATGATGTTCTCATGCTTCCCTCCGAAAATCGGAACCGCGTGACGTTATGAATCCGCGCCAAGGTGCCGCGACGGCCAATCAATCGATGGCGAACGAGTCACGTTCGACCGCCATGAACGAACTGGTTAATTGTCCTACGCGCGCATAGTAATTAGCAAGCGGACATTCGCATATTGCGGTGCAGCAAACCTGTATCCACGAGCGCGATATGGCGATCGAAGAACGCGCGCTGTTCGGTGATCGACGCGGGCGAACGCGCGCCGTCGCCGGCGATGAGCATGCGCATCGTTTCGCACAGCACCGAAAGATGGTCTTCGTACAGCGTCGATCCAGCGCGCCGGGCGAGTCCCAAACGCGCCAGGTCGGAGCGCACGGCCACCAGCGGCCTTTCCGACATGGCCTCGGTCACCCAGTGCGACCCATGAAGGTCCACGGTACTGCGCCCGACACCGATGAAGATTTCGGTGTACTCCTGATCCGCCGCAGCGGCGTCCATGGCGGCGCTGGCCAGGACGACTTGATTCCACGCCGATGCAAGGGGATTGTCGCTGTCCTCGGGCCAAGGCGCAGAACTGCCGAGCGCCGCCAGCAGCCGCGGCATCCGGGCCACCGGCAAAGAGGCGCGCCAGCACGCGCATAGACGCCGGCGCGCGCCTCGTCCTCCGGACCGATCGGCTGCTGCATCGTCACGGGCACGGGTTCCAGGCGTCAGAGATTGCGGATGTCGGCACTGTTTTCGTTCTTGATCAAGTCCACCACGCGGCAGTCGGCGCACATCTTGAGGCGGTCGAGCGCTCCCGGTGCAGCAAACATCGAATGACCGGAAAGCTTCCCCAGCATCGTCGTAATCATCTTGTCCGTGCCGAGCGGTTTGCCGCAGCCGGTGCACTTGAAGATGGCCGCCTCGTTGAGCACGACCGGCGCCTTGGCGGCCGGCGTGAGGTTGAGGCGCGGCGTCAAGCGTTATCGCATCTTCCGGACAGGTCGCCGCGCAAATCCCGCATTGCACGCACTTGGTTTCGATGAAGCGCACCTGCGGCGCTTCCATGTTGTCCAGAATCGCCGCCTCGGGGCACGAGCCTACGCAGGCCAGGCACATCGTGCACGTGTCGGCGTTGATGGCGATGGCGCCGAACGGCGCGCCGCTCGGCAATGGAATGACCTGCTGCGGCACCGGCGCGTGCAGGGCAAGATGTTCCATCGCGAGGCCGATCGTCGTCCGCTTCTCGGGAGTCGGCGCGAAGGTCGCGGCGACGCGCGCGGTCAGCGCCGACCGGCCACTCCCGGACAGCGCGTTCGAATCCCGCGACGTCGGCGCCGTCGACGATCCGGAAGTGCTCGCCCTGATAACCGAGCGCGTTGGCGATCGTGTCGCCCAGCCGCATCTGGAATGCCAGCGCGGCACGATATTCGGGCGCCTCATCGCCGGTCGCCAGCACGGCGATCTGCGTCGCGCCCCAGGCCAGCGCTGCGAGCCACACGTCGAGTCCCACGGAGGCGACATGATGCACCTCCACCGGAATGACGCGTGCCGGCAGGCCCTTGCCGCGGCGCGCCAGCCGCGCGATCGCGTCGCGGCTGTCTTCCGCGTGCAGCAGGATGCAGGCGTCGCGGCCGCCGGCTTTTGCGTAGGTCGAAAGTACCGCTTTCAACCGGGCGCCCAAGTCTGGCACGGTCGGGTAAGCGTAGGTGAGTGCGCCCGACGGACACACCGTCGTGCAGGCGCCGCAGCCGACGCACAGATGGGGTTCGACGAAGATCCGGTCGCCGTCCGCGCGAATGGCCGCCGCCGAACAGACATCGATGCATTGGTTGCAACCGGGCTGCTTCGACCTGCTGTGCGCGCACAGCGTCGCCTTGTAATTGAAGAATTTGGGCTTCTCGAACTCGCCTGTCAGCGTCGCGATTTCCACGGCCGCCTTCGCTTGCGCGACGGCATCGCTTCCGGGCGCGAAATAACCCTGCGGCGGCTGGTGCAGTTTGATCCAGGGCTCCGCATGCAGGTCGAGGACCAGGTCGAAGCGTTCGCTGCGGCGCGTGTCCTGCCGGTCGAAGTCGATCGCGCCGACGGCGCCGCATGCGACCACGCACTTGCGATGATCGCGGCAGAGGTCGAGATCGATCTGGTAACTCCAGTCGATCGCGGACTCCGGGCAGGCGCGAATGCACGCGTTGCAGCGAGTGCACAGGTCGAGATCGATTGGATTGGCCTGCGTCCACTCCGCGTCGAAGGCGCCCAGCCATCCGGCCAGCGACTCGAGTTCGCCGGAATACACCGGATAGGAACGCTCCGCCGGCAATTCGTTGCCCATCGTGCGTCCGGTAGCAAGAACGGTGACGTCGAGGCGATCCTTCAGTGCCTCCGCCCAGTAGAGCGCGACGCCCAACGGGCCGGTGATCAGAACCTGCCCTCCGGATTGGTAACTGACACTCGGAACCGGTTCGGGGTCGGGAAGCGCCGCCATGGCCAGCAAGCGCAGCGATCTTGGGCGTCGCGTCGCGCGCCTCGTTCGACCAGCCGCCGGACTCGCGGATGTTGACGAAACGGATTGCCTGCGTCTTGCCGCCTTCCTGCGCCGCGTCGGACAACAGATGCTGCTCCTGCGTGCACGCGACCACGACATCGCCTTGCGCACCCGCGACGAAGAGGCCGAGTTCACGTTGGCACAACATCGTGTGCACGCCCGGATTGGCGGGCAGCGCGAGCGCGCGCGCCAAGGCATCGCCGTCGAGCGGCATCGTGCCGTTGCAGGAACAAAGGAAAACCTTGCGGCCTTCGAAGCTCATGCGCCGTCCGATTTCAGCGGCGTGTCGCGAGAGCTGGCTTCCGGCGTGGACTGGGCAGGCGCCACCGGAGCCTCCGTCACGGGGGCTTCGCGCGCCTCCACATCCGCGGCGGACGCCGGGGCCGTTGTCGTCGCGGCGGCGGTGGCATCGGCGATGTCGGCCTGTTCGGGTTCGGCGGGATCGAGCATTGCGTAGACGGCCGTCAATTTTTCCAGCATGCCCGACGGCATCGGGTCGGATTGCGTGTAGTCGCCGACGTAGATGTCCAGGCCGTCCATCACGTTGAACGATGGATCGCTGAACAGTTTGCGGAGCGCGGCACGTTTGGTCTCTTCGGCGATCTTCGGCTGCATGAACGCCGAATAGTCCGAATCGAAAGTGAGCGAATCCACCGGCGGCAATGGTGGCGAAGGGTCAGGGACTGCCGCGGGCGCGGCGTCGACGGGCGCCATTGCCGCGGGCGCTGCCGGCGCGTCGGCGACGGCTGCGGGGGTGCCGTTTGCGCTGCGGCGAGCTTTCGCTGCGACCAGCGCTTGAGCGAGAAGGGTTTGGGTGTCTCGGTGTTGTCGGCCATGTGCAACGGCGCCGCCGGATTCAAGTCAGCTGCGCGGCGGACGGTCGCGCTGGAACGGTCCGTCCTTGAACGGATCGTTGCGTCTCACTTTGCGGCGCGGCTCGGGCTTGTAATGCTCGGCCACAAAGGGACGCATCCAGGCGAGGATCGCTTCGGGCATCGGCACCGGATCGACACGCTCGCCGCCATCCAGAATGCGGCCGGCCTGGTTGTAACTGACGGTGACGATTTCGGGCAGCGCTGCGGGTTCGCTGCCATCCTCCGCCGTGCGCCACATGACAAACACAAGGGGCGTATCCGACGTGATGTTGAGAAAGTACCCTTCCGCTTCGGTCGGATGCAATTCGATCCTTCGCCGCGGAAAACGCCACGTGGTGCCCTGCGGCCCATCCTGGATGCGCTCGGCAACGCACGGTTCCGAGCTCGCTGCCCCTGGCGCGATTTCGCCAACAGGTACCACGGCCGCGGGCCGCCATTGCTCGCTCACCCATCGATTCACGAGGGGAATGCGTTCCATCAGGACGTCGACGGAAAAGTACACTGGCGACATGGGTATTCGTTCTGCTCCATTAGGGACGGCGATGCGGCGAACAGCGAGCGCATTCGAGCCTTTCGATCATACACCAGCGAGACGGTTCCCCCAGACGCGCATCGCGTTACGTCTGCTACCATTTGCATTGCGGCGTTGCACGTTCGCGCCCGCAGCAGACCATGGCCACGATCATTCCTGTCAAGCCCGTCCCGACCGTGAGTCGAACCACGGACAACGCGAATGCGCCGCTGCGCGCGGCAGCGTTGGGGCCGGCCTACGCCGAGCCCGTGACCGACACGCTCGGCCGGGCACTGTCGGACCTGCGCATCTCGGTCACCGACCGCTGCAACTTCCGCTGCATCTACTGCATGCCCAAGGATGTGTTCGACAACGATTATCAATACCTGCCGCATGCGGACCTGCTCACGTTCGAAGAGATCACGCGAGTCGCGAAGGTGTTCGTCGGCCTCGGCGTGCGCAAGATCCGGCTGACCGGCGGTGAACCGCTGCTGCGCCGAAATCTTGAAAAACTGGTGGAAATGCTGGCGCGGCTGGGCGACCTCGACCTGACGCTCACCACCAACGGCACGCTGCTGGCGAAGAAAGCGAAGAGCTTGCGCGACGCCGGCCTCACGCGCGTCACCGTCAGCTTCGACTCGCTCGACGACGCGACGTTCCGGCGGATGAACGACGTCGATTTTCCAGTCGCTGGCGTGCTCGCGGGAATCGATGCCGCCGCCGCCGTGGGCTTGGCACCCCTCAAGATCAACATGGTGGTCAAGGCCGGCATCAGCGAGGACTCCATCGTGCCCATGGCCAGGCACTTCAAGGGTAGCGGACATATCCTGCGCTTCATCGAATACATGGATGTCGGAGCAACCAACGGCTGGCGGATGGACGACGTGGTACCCGCCGCCGAAATCGTGCGGATGATCGGCGCGGAAATGCCGCTCGAGCCGGCCGAGGCGAACTACAACGGAGAGGTCGCGCAGCGCTGGCGGTACGTGGATGGCGGCGGCGAGATCGGCGTCATCGCTTCCGTCACGCGGGCCTTCTGCCGCGAGTGCACGCGCGCCCGGCTGTCGACCGAGGGCAAGCTCCACACCTGTCTTTTCGCCGCGCACGGCCATGACCTGCGCGACCTTCTGCGCGGCGGATTCACCGACGATCAGCTCGGCAATGCGGTGGCCTCAGTCTGGAGGCGACGCGGGGATCGCTATTCGGAACTGCGCACTGCCGCCACCGCGCGCGCGCCGAAGGTGGAGATGAGCTACATAGGTGGATAGTGCCTCCGCAACCGCGGCACCTTATCGCCCGCTGCTGACCGACGCCGCGCGCCCGTCGACGTACGAAGTGCAGGCGCAGGACGAGCACGGCGAAACACGCGCGGTGCCGGTGGCGGGAGAGCATCCGCTGACGCTCTACGTCGACAAGCAGGAGCTGATTACGCTGATGACGCTTGGGGCGGCGCCCGAGGCTCTTGCGTTGGGCTATTTGCGCAACCAGCGCCTGATCGCGTCGATCGACGACATCGTCGCGGTGCAGGTCGACTGGGAAACCAATTCCTGCGCCATACGCACCCGTTCCGGGTTGGCCGACCTCGAGGCGAAGACTGCGAAGCGCACCAAGACGTCAGGTTGCGGACAGGGCACGATGTTCGGGGACCTGATGGACGAGATCGACGCCGTGCGATTGCCGCCGGGAGCGACGTTGTCGCAGGCGACGCTCTACGACCTGTTGGATCGTGTGCGGCAGCACGAAACCATCTACAAGCAGGCCGGCGCCGTGCACGGTTGCGCGCTGGCTGCGAATGGCCCCGACACCTCCGGGATCATCATGTTCGTCGAGGACGTGGGCCGGCACAACGCCGTGGACGCGATCGCCGGCAGGATGTGGCTCGACCGTCTCGACGGCGCCGACAAGATCTTCTACACCACGGGCCGCCTGACGTCCGAGATGGTGATAAAGGCCGCGCAGATGGGCATCCCCTTCCTCGTTTCGCGCTCGGGCCTGACGCAGATGGGCCACGAGATCGCGGAAAAGGTCGGCATCACGATGATCGGCCGTGCCACCAACCGCCACTACCTGTTGTTTACCGGCGCGCAACGCTTCAAAGCAACATGAACGTGGAGCGGACGACGTGAGCGCCGCAGGTCCGTCCCAAGGCGCGAACAAAACCCCCTCCGGGGTCAGCGCAGCGGCCCCTTGAATTGGCCGCAAGCGTGGGGGTCCACAACATCACGGGCATCGTGCTTGCCGGCGGGATGGGTCGGCGCATGGGCGGCGTCGACAAGGGACTGGTCGAACTCGACGGCAAGCCTATGGTCGCGCATGTGCTGGCGCGCCTCGCACCTCAGGTCGGGGCAGTGCTCATCAACGCGAATCAGAATCCGGAGCGCTACGCCGCGTTCGGATTTCCTGTCGTCGCCGATGCGGTGGGCGGGTTTGCGGGACCGCTGGCCGGACTGCACGCCGGCATGAGTGTCGCGACGACGCCCTTCGTGGCCACCGTGCCCTGCGATTCGCCTTTCCTGCCGCTGGACCTCGTCGCGCGTCTGGGCAAGGGACTGGTGGCCATGGACGCGCAACTCGCGGTCGCCCGGACCTTCGACCAGCCGCATCCGGTATTCGCGCTCGTCCGCCGTGACGTGCTGCCTCACTTGGCGTCGTTCCTGCACGGCGGCGGAAGAAAGATCGATGCGTGGTACGCGACACTGCGCGTCGTCGATGTGGCGTTTGGCGACTGCGCCGATGCATTTCGCAACATCAACACGGCCGACGAATTGGCGGCAGCCAGCGGCGGGACCTGACCCATGCTGCGGCTGGCGGCGCTCGCGCACGGCCGCGTCAACAATTTCCAGCTGATCCGCCTGGCCGCGGCAAGCGCCGTGGTGCTGTTCCACAGTTACGCGCTGACCGATCACTGGACTGACGAGCCGCTTTGGCAGCGGGTCCCCGAATTCAACTTCGGCGCGCTCGGCGTCGCGTGCTTTTTCGTGATTTCCGGCTTTCTGGTGACGCAGAGCTGGCTCTCCCGGACGCGGGTCATTCCGT
The DNA here is from genome assembly GCA_963742145.1 of uncultured beta proteobacterium. Lineage (GTDB taxonomy): Bacteria > Pseudomonadota > Gammaproteobacteria > Burkholderiales > Casimicrobiaceae > VBCG01. The sequence goes on along the minus strand of CAVUKS010000002.1, from coordinate 298,524 downwards.
TCGTTGCCGCGCGCGTCCTGCGCATCTATCCGGCGTTAGTGGCCGCGGTCGCGCTGACCGTCTTTCTCGCGGGGCTCTCCAGTTCCCTCGACTGGAGAAGTTTCCTCACGCATCCGCAGACGCTCGAGTACGTCGTGCACGTCACGCCGGCCTGGGAAATGCGAGCATCGCTTGCCGGGTGCGTTTCCCGCGAATCCGATCCCGCACGATGTCAACGGGTCGCTGTGGACGCTGCCGGTCGAACTCCGGCTGTACATAGCCGTGCTGCTGGCGGGCGTGGCCGGGCTGCTGGCGCGGCGCGTTGCCTGGTTCGCCGCGCTCTGGCTCGTGCTCGCCCTGTACTTGTGGCATCCGGCAATGTTGCAGATGCCGGTCACCGACAAGGTCACCGCCGGTCTCGTGCTGCTGTTCGCGCTGGGCTCGCTCGCGTACGTGTGGCGCGCGGCCATTCCAATATCGCCGGTCATCGCAACCATTGCATTGCTGCTGGTCGCGGTCAATCCTGCGGAGCTCGCGCGCGGTGCGCTGTTCGCGCCGTTGCTCGCGTACGTCGTGCTCGTCGTCGCCTATCACCCCCATCTGGTCTGGCCGGCGTTCAACCGCGTCGGCGACTATTCCTATGGCGTGTACGTCTATTCGTTTCCGATCCAGCAGACGCTGGTGCAGCGCATCCCCGGAATCGATCCGATGCCGCTCTTTGGCTTGGGGCTTGCACTGTCGCTTGCCGTTGCCGCCGTGTCCTGGCATTACCTCGAGCGGCCCGCGCTCGGTCTAAAATCACGCTTCGGTCCCACCGACCCAACGCCATGAACACGCCGCAGTCGCTATACCAGGCTTCTTGCGCTGACGATTACGATCCCGACTCCATGCCGGTGGATCGCGCGCGGGCCTTGATCCGACAGTTCCTGACCCCCTTGACGTCGACCGAGCGCGTGTCAATCCGCGCGGCGCTCGGCCGCATCCTGGCGCAGGACATCGATTCGCCCGTGGCCGTGCCAGGTCACGACAACTCGGCGATGGACGGCTGGGCCGTGCGCTTTGCCGACCTCGTGAAGGATGCAGAAACCGAGTTGAAGCGCGTCGGCGAATCGTTCGCGGGCAGGCCGTATACCGGGGCGATGGGACCCGGACAAACCGTGCGCATCTTCACCGGCGCCGTCATGCCGGCAGGCAGCGATTCCGTCGTGATGCAGGAGCGCGCCAAGGAGATTGCCGGCGGCGTGCGCATTTCCGCCGGCGCGCTGGCGAAGGTCGGACAGCACAGGCGGCTTGCGGGAGAGGATTTGCAGCGCGGCCAGCGTGTGTTCTCGGTCGGGCAGCCGGTGCGTCCTGCCGAACTTGGCATGCTCGCATCGCTGGGCTTGGGCGAGGTGACGGTGTTTCGCAAGTTGCGCGTCGCCTTCTTCTCGACCGGCGACGAGCTGAAGCCGATCGGCACATCGCTCGCTGCCGGAGAAATCTACGACAGCAATCGTTACACGCTGTACGGAATGCTGGTGCGCCTCAACTTCGACGTCGTCGACATGGGATCGGTCCCCGACGTGCCCGACGCTCTCGAGCGCGCGTTCACCGCTGCGGCCGCGAGCGCCGATGTCGTCATCACGTCGGGCGGCGTCTCGGTGGGCGACGCCGATTTCGTCAGGCCGCTCATGGCGAAGTTGGGCGAAGTGCTGTTCTGGAAGATCGCGCTGAAGCCGGGACGGCCGTTGGCGTACGGAAAGATCGGCAACGCCCATTTCTTCGGCCTGCCGGGCAATCCTGTCGCCGTGATGGTGACGTTCTACGAATTTGTCCGTGAAGCATTGCTGGTGCTCGCGGGGCAGCGCGACGCGGGACCGCCGCCGACGTTCAAGGCGACACTGTCCGCCCCGCTGCGCAAGGCGCCGGGACGCACCGAGTTCCAGCGCGGCATCCTCGCGCCCGACGGCGCCGGCGGGTGGACAGTGCGCGTCCACTGGCGACCAGGGTTCGGCAATCCTGTCGTCGATGTCGCAGGCCAACTGCTTCATCGTGCTGCCGACGCCGACCGGCGACGTCGCCGCCGGCGAGACAGTCGACGTGCAACCGCTCGAAGGGTTGATCTAGCCGCGGGGCACGATTATGATTCCGCGCAGGGGCCTTCACGCAGACGCCCCGCCGCACTGATGGTCCGCACCATCCAAGCTCTGCTTCGTTGTCGCTACAGGCCGCAATCGGCCGCGACAGGAGGCCACAAGATGAGCATGGATCTGAGCACGGACCTGAACATCACCCCCGATGATTTGCAGCAGCGCCTGCGCGCATTCCCGCCGCCGGCCGTGATCGATGTGCGCCGGTTGCCTGCGTTCACGAGGATCCGCAAGTCATCGCGGGCGCGCTGAGGCGCGCGCCGGAGACCATTGCCGAATGGTCGCGCGAACTGGAGCCCTGGCGCCCGGTGATCGTGTATTGCGTGCACGGGCACAACGTATCGCAGGACGCCGCCGTGTTCCTGCGGACAGCAGGTTTCGATGCGCGTCATCTGGAAGGCGGGCTCGCGGGCTGGCGCGAAACCGGCGGCGCGACGTCGCCGTTCGCACAGCCTTCGCGCTGGGTCACGCGTGCGCGGCCGAAAATCGACCGCATTGCGTGTCCATGGATTGTCCGGCGCTTCATCGATCCCGCCGCGGAGTTCTTCTACGTGCCGAATCAGGAAGTGCGCGCGTTCGCGGCGGCGAACAACGCCACCGCCTACGACATTCCGGACGTCACGTACACGCACGACGGCGCGCAGTGCAGTTTCGACGCGTTCATCCGCATTCACGAGCTCGCGCACCCGGCGCTCGACGCGCTCGCGACCATCGTGCGGGCCGCCGACACGTCCAACTTGGCGTTGGCGGCGCAGGCGCCGGGCCTGCTGTCGGTGTCGCTCGGCCTGTCGGCGATGTTCGCCGACGACCATGCGATGCTGAAGTGGGGCATGCTCGTCTACGACTCGCTCTACGCGTGGTGCCGCGAGGCGCAGGCGGAAACGCACGGCTGGTATCCCGAGAAACTGCGCGCACGGGAACCTGCGTGATCGTCACGCCCTCCGCGACCGTTGCGCCGCCCGCGCCGACGCGCGCGGAGGCGCTCGCGTACTGGTTCCGCTTGGGCTGCCTCAGCTTTGGCGGTCCGGCGGGACAGATCGCGCTGATGCACCGCGAACTGGTCGACGAGAAGCGCTGGATTTCGGAGCGCAGATTCCTGCACGCGCTCAACTACTGCATGGTGCTGCCGGGACCGGAGGCGCAGCAGCTCGCCACGTACATCGGCTGGCTGATGCACCGGACCTGGGGCGGCATCGTCGCCGGCGGCCTGTTCGTGCTGCCTTCGCTCGTCGTGCTCATCGCGCTGTCCTGGCTGTACATGGCCTATGGCAACGTACCGGCAGTGGCGGGAGTCCTGTATGGCGTCAAGCCGGCGGTCGTCGCCATCGTGTTGCAGGCCGCGTGGCGCATGGGATCGCGGTCGTTGCGTCATCCCGTGCTGTGGGTCATTGCCGCGCTGGCGTTGATCGCGATCGCGCTGCTGTCCGTGCCATTCCCCGCGATTGTCCTTTCAGCCGGATTGGCGGGATATGTTGGAGGACGAGTCGCACCAGCCGCGTTCGCCACCGGCGCCGCCCACGTCGTCGGCGCGGAACCTCGCTCGCCATCGATCATCGACGACGATACGCCCACGCCTTCGCACGCGCGCTTCGCATGGCGGCGGCTGGCGATCGTGCTCGAGCGTCTTCGTGGTGATTTGGGGCGTTGCGCTGGGCGCGCTGATCGCCGCAGCGGGGCGCGATTCGCCCCTCGTGCAGATGGGCTGGTTTTTCTCCAAGGCCGCGTTGCTTACGTTCGGCGGCGCCTATGCCGTCCTTCCGTACGTCTACCAGGGCGCGGTCGAGGCGTTCGCCTGGCTGACGCCGGCGCAAATGATCGACGGCCTGGCGCTGGGCGAGACCACGCCCGGTCCGCTGATCATGGTGGTCGCGTTTGTCGGATACGTCGGCGGCTGGTCGAAGCAGCTGTTCGGGCCGGATTTGTTGCCGCTCGCGGGTATTGCCGCCGCCTGCGTCGTGACATTCTTCACGTTCCTGCCTTCGTTCATGTTCATCCTGGCAGGGGCGCCGGTGATCGAATCCACGCACGGGCAACTCAAGTTCACCGCGCCGCTGAAAGGCATCACTGCCGCGGTCGTCGGCGTGATCGTCAACCTCGCCCTGTTCTTCGCATGGCACGTGTTCTGGCCGGGCGGCTGGCGTGTGGGCGCAACGCTCGGTGGTCTGGATCCGGTCGCGCTTGCGATCGCGGTGGCCGCAACGCTCGCACTGCTTCGCTACAAGGCGGGGGTGATTCCGGTCATCCTGGCGTGCGGAGCCGCAGGTTTGGCAGCGACGTTCGCACGTTGATAGGATCAGTAGAGCATGCAATGGCCTTGCCGCTCGAGTTGCCGGAGCCGGCGTTCCAGGTCAAACATGTCCGCCGACTGGGCCAAATAGGCCTCGCGTTGCTTGACTTGCTGTCGGTAGAACCAGTCAGCCAGCGCCGATGTCCAGCGAGGGCACCTTCTTGGTGCGTACTTCGGCAGCCTTGGGACGGCATCACATCGGAAAACGTCGCCTGCGCCATCTGGATGCAGAGGTTGATGAAACCTGATTCGGTTGTTGGGTTTACAGTATTCATTGATGACTCCAATCGCCTTGTGGGCTCGGTGTGCAATATTGGTGCATCGCACAACGACAAGATAGGTCCGCCCGGCAAAATCGTCCAATCATTCTTTCGAATCAACGCAATCGGCTAAAATTATGTCCGTCGCAGCCTTTGCTGCATAGCAACATTAATGGTATAATCAGCACTTTAGAACACTTACGGAGTCCTATGGAGCTGTACCAGCTCAGGAGCTTCGCGGCGGTCGCCGAGTCGGGACACCTGACCCGTGCGGCCGATCGGCTGCACATCAGCCAACCGGCGCTGAGCGCCCAGATCAAAGCCCTCGAAGACGAACTGGGCGTCGCCACTCTTCGAACGGCTGCCGAGCGGGATGGAACTGACCCCGGCTGGCCGGAGCCTGCTACCGGAAGCGCATAAAGTCGTCGCCGCGGCGCAGGTGCTGCGCAGCCATGCGAGCGCCTTCAAGGGCGAGGTCGCCGGACGAGTCAGCGTCGGCACCGTCTCCGACCCGGACTTCATCCGCGTCGGCGACCTGCTTGCGCAGGCCGTAGACACGTTTCCGCTGCTCGAAATCGAACTGCACCATGTCGTCACCGGCGAGGCGTTCCAGAAGGTGCGCGATGGGGAGTTCGATGCCAGTTTCTATTACGGCAGCCTTACCCACCCCACCGTTGCCTTCCTGCCGCTGCTCAATGTCGCGTATCGAGTCGTCGCGCCGGTGGCGTGGCGTGAGCGCGTCGAGAACGCGCCGTGGGACGAGATCGTGGCGATGCCGTGGGTCATGACTCCGCCAATCAGTACCCACAGCGCGCTCGCCGGCCAGCTGTTCGACGAACACGGCGTTTCCCCCGCGCGGCGCGTCGAGGCCGACAACGAAGCCGTGATCAGTTCGCTGGTTGTAGCCGGTCTCGGCGTATCGCTGATGCGCGAGGACTTGGCCATCGCCGCGGCCGCGGCGGGCGACGTCGTGCTCTGGAGCGACAAGCGGCTCCTGACGACGCTGTCCTTCATCCATCTCGCAGAGCGCGAGGACGAGCCCGTCATCCGCGCATTGCGCGACATGCTGGCCCGGGTGTGGACGCACGCGGAGCAAACCGAACCGGCTTGATGCGGCAACGGGGGTGCGGGCTATTGCCTGCGTCGCGATGCGCTACTCTTGGCGCAGCCCTTCCACCTTGCCCGAATCCGCCGTGCTCTCCCTTCGTTCCGTCAGCAAGACCTTTGCCGGCCCGCGCAGCCTGACCGTCCTGCACGGTCTATCGCTGGACGTTGCGCGCGGCGAGTTCGTCGCCATCATGGGCGAGTCAGGCATCGGCAAGTCGACGCTGCTCAATATCATCGCGGGACTCGACCGGCCGGACAGCGGCACGGTCATCGTGGACGGCGTCGATCTGGACGCACTGGATGACGACGCGCTTACGAAGCTTCGCCGCGAGCGCATGGGATTCGTGTTCCAGGCATTCCACGTACTTCCCTATCTCAGTGCCGCGCAGAATGTGGCGCTTCCGCTGGCGCTGATCGGCGAGCGCGGCGCCATGGCCGACACCCGCGTGGCCGCGCTGCTCGACGCCGTGGGGATGGACGCGCGCGGTGCGAGCATGCCGCGCGAATTGTCCGGCGGCGAACTGCAGCGCGTGGCCATCGCGCGCGCGCTCATCCATCGCCCGTCACTGGTCCTGGCCGACGAACCGACCGGCAACCTCGATGCGGCAAGCGCCGCCGGCGTGATGGCGCTTCTGCGCGGGCAATTGCGGGAGCACGGCGCGACCGGCGTGCTCGTCACCCATTCCCGGGCGGCCGCGTCCATGTGCGATCGCGTGCTGACGCTGACTGCGGACGGCTTGCGCGAGACGTCGCTACCGGACGCGCGATGAACGCCGGCACCGCGCAGGTCAGCGTGCTTGGCGCCACCTTGGGCGGCGCGTATCAGGGCAACCGCGGAAGGCTGGTGATGTCGGTGCTGGCCATTGCGCTGGGTGTGGCCCTGGGTTTCGCAGTCCAGCTCATCAATCAAGCGGCGGTCGGGGAATTTGCGGGCAGCATGGCGACGCTTTCCGGCAATGCGGACCTCGAGGTGCGAGGGCCGCGCTCAGGCTTCGACGAGACGCTGTTCGCGGCGCTTGCCCAGGATCCGGACGTCGCGGTCGCGAGCGCCGTCGTCGAGGTCGATGCGCGGATCAAAGACCGCGACGATGCGTTGCCCGTGTACGGCGTGGATGCCTTTCGCGCGGGCGCCGTCACGCCCGCGCTGCTCGCCGACGCAGCCGATCCGCTCGACGCGCTGCGGCCCGACACGGTGTTTCTAAGTCCCGCTGCGGCGGCGTGGCTTTCCGTGCAAAGCGGCGACACGCTCGTGCTGCAATCGGGCTTGCGCGACGTGCCGCTCAAGGTGGCGGGCCTGGTACGGTCTCCGTCGACGCAGCGCTACGGCGTCATGGACATCGCCGCCGCGCAACAGGCATTCGACAGGGTCGGCAGCCTGTCGCGAATCGACCTGCGCGTCCGACCCGGCGTCGCCGTCGCCGCGTTACGTGCGCGACTCAATTCCGGACTGCCGTCGGGCGCTCGCCGTCGAAGCGCCGCGCACGCGCGCGGATGCCACGACGCGCATGTCGCGGGCGTACCGGGTCAACCTGAACGTGCTGGCGCTGGTCGCGTTGTTCACCGGCGGCTTGCTGGTGTTTTCGACGCAGGCATTGTCGGTGGTCAGGCGCCGCGCGCAATTCGCGTTGCTGCGCACGCTGGGGCTCACGCGACGGCGCCTGGTTGCGCTGCTGATCGTCGAAGGCGCGCTGGTCGGCGCGGCGGGCTCGCTGCTGGGCTTGCTCGGCGGGATTTGCGCTTGGCGTAGCGGCGATGCGCCTATTTGGCGGCGACCTCGGCGCCGGCTTTTTCCGAGGCGTGCCGCCATCCGTCGCAGTCGATCCGATCGCGCTGGTGATCTTCGGTGCGCTGGGCATCGTCGTCGCCGCGCTTGGAAGCGCGATTCCCGCGCTGGAAGCCGCCCGTGCGGCGCCTGCAGCGGCGCTCAAGGCCGGCGACGAACAGGCGGCCTTCCTGCCGCTGCGCCGCGCGTCGCACGGCGTAGCGTTGCTGGGCGGCGGCGTCGCTGTGCGCACTGCTTGCCGCCAGTGGCCGACCTGCCGCTGTTCGGCTACCTGGCGATCGCGCTGCTCCTCTTCGGCACGCTGCTGCTGATGCCGAGGATGGCCACGTTTCTTCTCGCACACATGCCGACGCCGCGCTCCGTTCCCGCTGCGCTGGCATTCGACCAGCTGCGCGGCGCAGCCGGGGCAGGCAACGGCGAGCCTGGCCACCGTCGTCGCCAGCGTCTCGCTGATGGTGTCGATGGCCATCATGGTCGCTTCTTTCCGCCATTCGCTCGACGCATGGCTCGTTTCCGTCCTTCCCGCGGACCTGTATGTGCGCTCGGGTACGGCGGGAGACAGCACGTTTTTCAGCGCTGATGACCAACGCAAATTCGCCGACTTGCCGGGCGTGCGACGTGTCGAGTTCCTGCGCATGCAAAGTGTGCTCGTCGATCCGGAGAAGCCGCGCGTCGCGTTGCTGGCGCGCGACCTTCCGGCGGACGACCCGGCACGCGCGCTGCCGCTGGTCGCGCGAGGACCGGCGCGCGGCGCAGGCGACCCACCGCCGGTGTGGGTGAGCGAAGCGATGGTCGATCTCTACGGCTACGACACCGGCCGGCAGATCACGGTCCCGCTCGCCGGACGCGATGTCGCATTCACCGTCGCCGGCGTCTGGCGCGACTACGCGCGGCAGCAAGGCTCGATCGTCATGGAACGCGCGATATATGCGCAACTCACCGGCGACACGACGGCAAACGATGCCGCGCTGACCCTCGACGCCGACGCAAGCATCGACGACGTGCGGCGCGAAATCGAAGCGCGGGCGGGCTCGGCCGGCGCGCTCGCCTTCGCCGTTCCAGGCGACATCCGCTCCGTGTCGCTGCGTATCTTCGACCGCACGTTCGCGGTGACGTATGCGCTCGAGGCGGCCGCGGTCGCGCTGGGGCTGGTGGGCCTGTCGTCGTCGTTCGGTGCGCTGGTATTCGCACGGCGGCGCGAATTCGGCATGCTGCGGCACCTGGGTCTCACGCGGCGGCAGATCGCCGCCATGCTCGCCACCGAAGGACTGGTGGTCAGCGGCATCGGTCTCGTCGTCGGCTTGGTCCTCGGATGGCTGATGAGCCTCATTCTCATCTTCGTCGTCAACCGCCAATCTTTCCACTGGAGCATGGATTTGCGCGTGCCCTGGGGTCCGCTGCTGGCGCTGGCCGTCGCGCTGCTGGCGCTGGCCACGGCAACGACACTCGTCAGCGCCCGGTCGGCGATGAGCGGCAACGTCGTTCGCGCGGTCAAGGAAGATTGGTGAACCGGCGCGCGTTCCTGTGCATCCCGTTCGTGTTTGCCGGTGCCCGCGCCGGCGCGCAGGTTCGCTACGCCGACGTGTCGCCGGAATCCGTGCCCGAATTTCCGCGCGACCATGGCAGCCACCCGGAGTTTCGCACCGAGTGGTGGTACATCACCGCGTGGACGCGCGATGACGTCGGACGCGACTTAGGCGTCCAGATCACGTTCTTTCGCAACCGCCCCGGCGTTGCGGAGAGCGGAACCAGCCGCTTCGCGCCGCGGCAGCTGCTGTTCGCGCACGCGGCGATCGCCGACCCGCGCACCGCGCGATTGCAGCACGACCAGCGGGCCGCGCGCGCAGGATTGGGACTGGCCGAAGCGGCAACCGCCACGACCGACGTGCACATCGGCGACTGGTCGCTGCGGCTGGATGGGAATACGTACAAGGCGCGAATATCCGCCCGCGACTTCGACCTCGACCTCGCGTTCGTCGCACAAGCGCCGCCACTGTTGCAGGGAAGCCGCGGCACGAGCCGCAAGGGGCCTCGCGCGCAGCAGGCAAGCCACTATTACAGCCGGCCGCATCTGGCCGTCAGCGGCACCGTTTCGATGGCAGGCCGTGCGCAGCAGGTGCGCGGCACCGCGTGGCTCGACCACGAATGGTCGAGCGATTACCTGGCCCCCGAGGCGCGCGGATGGGATTGGGTCGGCATCAATTTCGACGACGGATCGTCGCTGATGGCGTTCCGAATCCGCGATTCGGGCGGCGGCGCGTACTGGGCCGGTGGCGCTTGGCAGGACAAGCACGGCGTGATCCGCAACCTGCAACCTTCGGAAATCCGCTTTGCGCCGCTGCGCGTGTGGCGTTCGCGCGCGCACCGGCATCGACTATCCGGTGGCATTCGACGTCCACGCGGGCGACGTCGACGTCACGCTGGAACCGCTGATGAACGACCAGGAGCTCGATTCGCGCGCGAGCGTAGGCACGATCTACTGGGAGGGCGCGGTGCGCGCATTCGCGGGCGGGCGCGAGGTCGGCCGCGGCTATCTCGAGTTGACGGGCTATGGCGGCGCCTTGAAGCTGTAGATGCTTTGGACCGGCGAGGCCTGGCACAAGAGCAGATTCTTCAAGCGCCTGTTTTTTCAGCGCTGGTCCGCGATCCTGATCGCCTCGCGCGCCGCTGCGGCCAGCGGATCGTTCTTGCCGGCAGCAAGTCGCGCAAGCGTCTCGCGTGCGCCGGGTCCGCCGATGATGCCGAGGCCCGCCACGGCGTTGGCCCGATAGCCGGTGGCGAAGCGACGCACCTGGTCGTCGACGTAGGCTTGGCGCGAGACGCGCCTGAACGCGGCAAGATCCTTTTCGCTGACGCCTTCGACGCTGTATTCCTGGATGGGAAATTTCTGCCGCGCGGCGAAGCGAGCTTCGGCCGCGGCACGCGCCTCGCGCAGTTCGGCTGGCGGCGGCCCGTCGACAATTGCCTTCCGGAAAGCTGGTTCGAGCTGCACCGCATAGCGCCGCAGTTGCGCCGCCAGTTCGCGCTCCTCGTCGCCGACGCAGGTCGTCATCACCCACTTCTCGAAGACGGCGGAGGCCTCGGGCGACAAACCGTACCTCGGCTGCGCGATCGCGGCTGTCGCGATCAACGCGAAGACCGTCATCGCGATCCATCGCGTGGCGGCTAACAGCAACGGGTTGGCTTGCAGCATGGCCATTCTCCGGGAAATGTCGGGCAGCGTTCCATTTGCTCAATTGGGCGGAAAGGCATCCTCCGCCCACAGCCGTTTCTTGATGGTCGGACAATTGATGACCGGCGTATCTCGATCGCAGTCTCGCGTCGGCAATCCGGGGCGCAAGCCGAAGAACTGGTTGATCGCCGAATTGGACCGCAGGTGCGCGCGAAAGATCTGGCCTTCGGTCAGGTATTGCCGCGAAATGCTCTCCGAGTGCATCACGTTGCTGCGACTGAAGTCGGACGTAAGATCGTCGACGTGCTCCAGCGCGAAATCGTGCCCGAGCTCGTGCGCCAGCAGCTCCGCGCCCGCGCCGGAGGCAATGGCGACAAAGCTGCCGCCAATGGCGCATGCGTTGCCGCGCGACGTAGAGCCGTCGACCAGGCCGACCAGATAGACGTTGAAACGGCCAGCACGGGCGCCGATGTCGGCCGCGATCGACGTCATGTTCGCGTTGCCTACGCCGCAGCTGAACGCAGCGTAAGTGGCCGCTTTCGCGTTGGCGGTGGCGTCGACGATCTCCACCGGCGACAGCTGCACGCCGAGCCGTTCGTCGCCGTAGATCTGTTGCGCGGTCTGCCAAAGCGTAAGCGCCGTCTGCTGCGTGGTCGCGTACGGCCCGGCCACGACCCAGATGGTGACGGGCGTGGCCAGGACATTGGCAAATGGCACGCTCACGATCTGGTTGCCGAGCGCGGTCGCCCACAATGTCGACCGCAGCGCCGGCGGGCGGTCACGGCTGAATGTGATGACCTCTCCGGCGCCGGAGCGCGCCCCGACGTCGACGCTGTCGGTGGCTGAAACGAATCCCTGGAAGGTTGCGGCCAGCGTGCTTGCACCATCGCTGACGAGGGCGCCACCGGGGGCGCCGGTCCCGGCGACGAACACGACCTTGGCGGTGCCCGCGGACGGCCGCGCACATGATGACCGCGTTCGGACCGTAGCCCTCGGCCACATAGCCTGTCGCGATCATCTGCGCCTTGATCGCGGCGGATGCCGTGTAGCGATGATTGGAGTCGATGCGCTGGTTCCACAGGCGATAGACTGGCGCGGTCCCGGCGGGACAGGCACCCGTCGTCGTGTCCGGAAGCGTCGCGTAGAACACGTTGGGCGACTCGAAGACGTAGCCGCTGAAATTCGGATCGGTCGCCGTCTTCTGCACAACCAGGTTGCACTCGGCGGGCGACGCGGAAAAGAAATGCGAATTGCCGTGGACCGGCGGAATGTAGAAGCGGCAGACCGGGTTAACGCTTGAGCCGCCGCTGGCCTGGCTGGGAAAGACCCGGAACGACTGGCCGGTGCGCGCCCAGCCGGCGATGCGTCCGGAATCCAGCGTATCGATTTCCTGCTGCAGGCTGCTGATGAAATAGTGGTCGAGGCCGGCGTGGTAATACTCGACGGCAGTCACCGGCAGCGCGGGAAACGACACGGACTTGCCGGCGAAGTTGGTTGCGACATTCGGGACGGTCGTGCCGAGGCGATTGATGGCGCCGACGCCGTCCGTGGGGAGTGTCGCATACGTGAATGTATCCACGCCCGCGTAGTTGAGCGTGCCGCCATCAACGGCAAGGAACCTGTCCGGGATCACGAAATCCGGTGTGATGAAGCCTAGCGCCGCCAGTCCCTGGGTGCCGAGCAGCACGCGTTTGCCCGCCGTTGCCGTGCCCGGGAGGTCGGCCGTAAACGCAAATGACTTCGTGACGCCCGCGTGCGTGCTGGTGAACGCATGCCCGGACCACGCATTCTCTCCGTTCGCGCCGAGCGTTTCGCGCAGCACGACGAATTGCACGGTCCCGTCGGCGTTCGAGTAGACCTGGTCGATGGCGAAACCATGAAAACTCGCCCACGCGGTGGTGGCCATCATGGCGATGGCTGCCATCAGCAATCCGCAGAATCGTTGGGCCAAGCGTGAATCCTCGATGGGCGCAACAATCGCGTGAGGCTTTACCTGCGCTTGCGTTGTATCTTATCCTTGTTCCACGATGATTGCGCCTCTCTCAATGTCGGCCGCCGGCGATCGGATCGTCCGTTGAACGGTCTTATCGCAGGCGTCATTGCCGGCGCATTCGGCATGGCGTATTTTGTTTATGGCAAGCGGCAGAGCAAGGTGGTTCCGCTGGTGGCGGGCATCCTGCTCTGTATCTATCCGTATTTCACCGAAAATCCTTACGCGCTGCTCGGCATCGGCGCCGCGCTGCTCGCTGCCCCCTTTTTATTGGACTTCTGAATATGCGTCGGATACTCGTCTGCGCGGTCGCTGCAGCGGCCATCGGCTTCGGCGGCGGACCGCCGGCATTCGCCGCCACAGCGGAACCTGCCAACGCGGAATACGTGATTCGCTGGAACGCCCGCGACGGCGGGCCCGCTACCCTCAATGACGTGTTGAGGATCATGAAATCGCGCGCGACCCGCGATCGAACGTTCAAGGTCGATTATTACGACCTGCCGCCAAAATTTGCCGCGCCATCGGGCTATTCGGTAATCCTGCGCCGGCGTACCGAGGACGGCGCGGCCGCGGAAATTACGTGGAAGCTCCGCGGCGATGCCGCGCTTGCAGACTGGACGTGCCCGCTGAGAAATGCGAAGGAGTCCAAGGCCGAAGCGGACGTCACATTTCAAGGCGGCGACACGCTCGACCGTTCGTTCTCGTACAGTTGCACGAGCGACAACCCGGAGGCCGCCGCTGCCGACCTGTCCGCCACGCTCAAGCCGTGCACGGCGACCATGACGCGCAAGGTGGCGGGTCCCCTTAAACTCGAGGAATGGCGCTTTCCTGGCGACATCGTCATCATCGACGTGTCCTTGATTAGCTCGAACAATTCCGTTGGGCTGGAATTTTTCCGCGCTCGCATTGCCAATCCACTGTTCGCTGCGGGGATCGTGCCGTTGCCGGATAGCAAGACCGACCTCGGTAGCCGCTGCAAATGATCCGTTGAGCGCACCCAGCGGTAACTGAGGCCGAAGGAACGCGCCGCCTAGCGCCGTGTCGCGGCCATCACCCCGGGTACGTCGGTGATGAGCGCAAGAGCACGCTTCAGCACCGCCAGGCTCTGCACCTCGACGGTAAACGCCATCCGCGATTGCATGTTGCGCGTGAGCGTGTTGGCCGCCGTGACGTTGATCTTCTCGCGCGACAGGACTTCTGAAATGTCGCGCAGCAGCCCCTGCCTGTCCATTGCCTCCACGACGATGTCGACGGGGAACACCTCGTCGCGCGGCGCGCCCCAGCCGGCGGTGATCAGTCGCTCGGGCTGCGTCGCGCGCATCCGCGTGACGTTGGGACAGCTCGCCCGGTGGATGGTCACACCCTTGCCGCGCGTGACGAAGCCGGCGATCGGGTCCGGCGGCGCGGGTTTGCAGCAACGCGCGAGCCCGGTAAGCAGGCGATCGACGCCGACAACGAGGATGCCGCCGCCCGAGCCGGCCGACTTGCTCTTGCGCATCTGCACTTCAGGTTCCGGCGTCAGCGGCGCAGGTGCCGACGGCAGCGCGAGCGCCTGTATCGCGGTCTGCACCTGCTTCGAGTTGATCTCGTCGCGCCCGAAGGCCGCGAAGAAATCCTCCGCTTTGTCGTAGCCTGCCTTCGCGGCCAACGCGTCGAGCTTCAGCGCTGTCTGGCCCATGCGCGCGAGTTCGCGTTCCACCAGCGCGCGCCCCTGCGCAACCGTCTGCTCGTGCTGCTGCGCGCGAAACCACTGCCGCACCTTGGTGCGCGCACGGTGGCTCTGCACATAACCCAGGTCCGGGTTGAGCCAGTCCCGCGACGGTCCACCCTGCTTGACCGTGACGACCTCGACCTGCTGTCCGTTCTTCAGCGTGTAATGCAACGGCACCATCTGGCCGTCGACCGTGGCGCCGCGGCAGCGGTGGCCAAGGTTCGTGTGCACTGCATAAGCGAAGTCGATCGGCGTCGAGCCTCGCTGCAGGTCGATGACCTTGCCCTGCGGCGTCAGTACGTAGATGGAATCGGTGAAGAGGCTTTCCTTGAACGCCGACAACCATTCACCGGAATCGGCGACCGCGTCCTTCCAGTCGAGCACCTGCCGCAGCCACGCGATCTTGTCGTCGAAGGTCGGATCGTGGCGCACGCCCTTCAACGCTCCTTCCTTGTAGCGCCAGTGGGCGGCGACGCCGTATTCGGAGTGCTGGTGCATCTCGCGCGTCCGGATCTGCACTTCGAGCGGCTTCGCTTCGGGCCCGATGACCGCCGTGTGCAACGACCGGTAGTTGTTGGCCTTGGGCTTGGCGATATAGTCGTCGAACTCCCGCGCCAGCGGCGTCCACAGATGATGCACGAGTCCCAGCGCCGTGTAGCAGTCCTTCACCGATTCGACCAGGATGCGCACCGCGCGAATGTCGTATAGCGCATCCATGCCCGCCTGCTTGCGTCGCATCTTGCTCCAGATGCTGTAGATATGCTTGGGGCGTCCGCTCACTTCGGCGGCGACCCCAGCCGACTTGAGCTCGCGGCGCAGTGTCGCGAGCACGTCCTCGATGTAACTCTGGCGGTCGAGCCGGCGCTCGTCGAGCATCGCGGCAATCGACTTGTACGCAGCGGGCTCGAGCGCGCGCAGGCTCAAGTCCTCGAGCTCCCACTTCAGCTGCCAGATGCCGAGGCGGTTGGCCAGCGGCGCGAACAGATCGAGTACCTCGCGCGCAACCTGCGTCCGCAGCGCCGCGTCCCCGCTCATCAGCGTACGCAGCGCCTGCGTGCGTTCCGCGAGCTTGATCAGTACGACGCGAATATCCTCGACCATCGACAGCAGCATCTTGCGCAGATTCTCCGCCTGTGCCGCGCGTTCCTCCGCGTTGCCGGTGGCCGGAGCCGTGCGGATGACGCCCATCCGCGCGACACCCGCGACGAGGGCCGCGACATCGCTGCCGAATTCGCCGGCGACCGCGTCGGAGTCGAACGTCCCTGCGACGGAAAGTCCCAGCAGCAACGCCGCGCGGATCGAAGCCGGATCGAGCTTGAGGCCGGCCATGATCGTCGCCGTGCCCAGCGCGCGGTCTAGCGCCGGTTCGCCGTCAGGCATCGCCGCGTCACCGCAACCGGAGCGCGCGTACTCGAGCGCCGCCGCGAACGACGCGCGCTCGGCGGCGGAATACTCACGGGAGAGGGTGTCGAGCCATGTGGCGACCGCCTGAGGCGCGGCAGTCTGCGGCGCGGCGTGCAGCACGGCGACCATGGCCGAATTATACGCGGCGCGCTAACGCCCCTTGCAACCAGAATGCCTGAGCAAATTACCTAATCGCGTGCACGCGCGGCGCGAGCCCCAGCGAGCCCCGCGAGCTCTTCAGCACCCAGCAGCATCGCGTACTGACGGCGCGACAGACGCGCCGCTCGATTGCCGATTGCGTACTACGCCGACGCGGCCGCGACGATCGCCTGTGCCAGCGCTTCGGCGTGGCGGTCGGCCAAACCGCGTTCGCGCGCCTCGACCATCACCCGCAGCACCGGTTCGGTGCCCGACGGCCGCAGCAGTACGCGCCCAGCGTCGCCCAGCGAAGCGACAGCCGCTCGCTCCGCCGTGCGTACCGGATCGCTCGTCTGCCAATCCCATTCGCGGGTCACTGGCACGTTGATGAGCCGTTGCGGGAACATCGTCACTCCGGCGGTGGCTTCGGCAAGCGTCTTGCGCTGCTCGATCAGCGCGCGCAGCACCGCAAGCGCAGCGATGATCGCGTCGCCGGTGGTGTGCTTGTCGAGGCAGATCACGTGCCCAGAATTTTCGCCGCCAAGCATCCAGCCGCGCTCGCGCATCTGTTCCAGGACATACCGGTCGCCGACGCGCGCGCGCGCCAGCGGTATGCCGTCGCGCGCCAGCGCCTGCTCGAACCCGAGATTGCTCATCAACGTTCCCACCACGCCGCGCAGCGCCGCGCCGCGCCGGTGGTAGTCCGCGGCGATGACATATAGCAGCTGGTCACCGTCGTAAATGGTGCCCGCGCTGTCAACCATGATCAGCCGGTCGCCGTCGCCATCGAGCGCAATTCCCAGGTCGGCGTGATGCGCGCGCACCCGTTCGGCCAGAAACTTGGGGTGGGTCGCGCCGACACCGGCGTTGATGTTGATCCCGTCCGGCGCGACGCCGACGGCGATGACGTCGGCGCCCAGTTCGTGAAATACGGGCGGTGCCACGTGGTAGCCGGCGCCGTGCGCGCAGTCCACGACGATGCGCAGACCGCGCAAGTCCAGCTCCGCCGGAAACGTTCCCTTGCAGAACTCGATGTACCGACCCGCCGCGTCGTCGATGCGGCGTGCCTTGCCGAGTTGCGCCGACACGACGCATTCGAGCGGCGCGTCCATGCGCGCTTCGATCGCGGCTTCGACGTCGTCCGGCAGCTTGGTTCCCGTGGCGGAGAAAAACTTGATGCCGTTGTCGTCGAACGGATTATGCGATGCGCTGATCACGATACCAGCCGCAAGGCGGAGCGCGCGCGTCAGATAGGCGATGCCGGGTGTGGGCAACGGCCCGCAAAGATACACGTCGATGCCCGCAGCCGAGAGGCCGGCTTCGAGCGCCGCCTCCAGCAAATAGCCGGAGATGCGCGTGTCCTTGCCGATCAGGACGCCGGGCCGGTCGCCGGCGCGCTCGGTAGCCACTACCGCACGATGCGCTCCGTCGGCCGCAGCCAACGTGCGACCCGCCGCCCATCCGAGTTTGAGCATGAGCTCGGGCGTGATGGGCGATTCGCCCACGCGGCCGCGTATGCCGTCGGTGCCGAAATATCTGCGTTTTACGACGGATTCAAGCTGTTTCGATGGCATGCCACACCTTCAACGCGTCTACGGTTTCGCGCACGTCGTGCACCCTGACGATGGCCGCCCCGCGTGCAACCGCGGCCAACGCCGCGGCGACGCTTGCCGCCGCGCGCTCGTTCACGTCGCGACCGGCAATCCCCCCCAGCATCGACTTCCGCGACAGTCCCGCCAGCACCGGATAACCGGTAGCGGCCAAGTTACCCAACGCCCGCAACAACTCGAGATTATGCGCCTGCGACTTGCCGAAACCGAATCCAGGATCGATAACGATGCGATCGCGGGCGATGCCCGCCGCCTCGCACGAACGCGCGCGATCAACCAGGAAGTCGCGGACCTCGGCCACCACGTTGCCGTAGCGCGGTTGAGCCTGCATGGACCGGGGCTCGCCCTGCATGTGCACGAGGCACACCGCCGCACCGCCGGCGGCGACCGCAGCCAGTGGCATCAGGCGCCTGCAGTGCGCGCACATCGTTGATCATGACCGCGCCTGCGGCCAGCGAGGCGCGCATGACCTCCGGCTTGTACGTGTCGACGCTGACCACGAGTCCCTCTCCGGCCAGCGTTTCGACCAGCGGCACCACGCGGTCCAACTCGACGTCGACGGTGACCGGGGCGGCGCCGGGCCGCGTCGATTCGCCGCCGATGTCGATGAAGTCGGCGCCATCCGCTGCCATTTGCCGCGCGTGCCCGAGCGCGCGTTCGCGGTCGACGAACATGCCGCCGTCCGAGAACGAATCGGGCGTCACGTTCAGGATGCCCATCACGCGCGGCCGCGAGAGATCGATCAGATGGCGGCCACAGCGGAGTATCACAAAAAAAGACGGGGCGCCGCGCGCCCCGTCTCCATCAGAAGGGTTTCCAAGTTTTCTACGCTGGGTTGGCCGACGGCGCCGCATCGGGATTGGCGGTCGTACCACCCGACGACGGTCCCGTCGAGGCAGGCTGGGGCTTGGGCGGACGCGGCGGCTTGCCGCCCATGATGTCGGAGATCTGGTCGGCGTCGATCGTCTCCATTTCCAGCAGCGCCTTCGCCATCGCCTCCACCTTGTCGCGATTGTCCTCCAGGAGCTTCCGCGCGACAGCGTACTGCTGATCGATGATCTTGCGGATCTCCTGGTCGACCTTCTGCATCGTGGCCTCGGACACGTTCTTCTGCGTCGTCACCGAACGGCCGAGGAAGACTTCGCCCTCGTTTTCGCCATAGACCATCGGACCCAGTTCATCCGACATGCCGTAGCGCGTGACCATGTTGCGCGCGATTTCCGTCGCGCGCTCGAAGTCGTTGGAGGCGCCGGTGGTCATCTGGTTCATGAACAGCTCCTCGGCGATGCGGCCGCCAAAGAGCACCGAGATCATGTTCAGCATGTGGTTGCGGTCCATGCTGTAGCGGTCTTCGGTGGGAAGCTGCATCGTGACTCCAAGGGCGCGGCCGCGCGGAATGATCGTGACCTTGTGCACCGGGTCGGTCTTGGGCAGCAGCACCGCGACGATCGCGTGACCGGACTCGTGATAGGCGGTGTTGCGCCGTTCCTCTTCCGGCATCACGATCGAGCGCCGCTCGGCGCCCATGATGATCTTGTCCTTGGCGCGCTCGAAATCGTGCATGTCGACCAGGCGCTTGCTCGAACGCGCGGCGAACAGCGCCGCTTCGTTGACCAGGTTGGCCAAGTCCGCGCCGGACATGCCCGGCGTGCCGCGCGCGATGATGTCGGCCTTCACGTCCGGCGCCATCGGCACCTTGCGCATGTGCACGAGCAGAATCTGCTCGCGGCCGCGGATGTCAGGAAGCGGGACCACCACCTGGCGGTCGAAACGGCCCGGACGCATCAGCGCCGGGTCGAGCACGTCGGGCCGGTTGGTCGCGGCAATGACGATGACGCCCGCATTGCCTTCGAATCCATCCATTTCCACCAACAGCTGATTCAGCGTCTGTTCGCGCTCGTCGTTGCCGCCGCCCAGGCCGGCGCCGCGTTGGCGTCCTACAGCGTCGATTTCGTCGATGAAGACGATGCACGGCGCATTCTTCTTGGCTTGCTCGAACATGTCGCGCACGCGCGCCGCGCCGACGCCGACGAACATCTCGACGAAGTCGGAGCCCGAGATGGAGAAGAACGGCACCTTGGCCTCACCCGCGATGGCCTTGGCCAGCAGTGTCTTGCCGGTACCAGGGCTGCCGACCATCAGTACGCCGCGAGGAATGCGCCCGCCGAGCTTCTGGAACTTGGAGGGATCGCGCAGGAACTCGACCAGCTCGGCAACTTCTTCCTTCGCTTCCTCGCATCCGGCCACGTCGGCGAACGTGATCGTGTTGTTCGCCTCGTCGATCATGCGCGCCTTGCTCTTGCCGAACGAGAACGCGCCTCCCCGGCCGCCGCCTTGCATCTGGCGCATGAAGAATATCCAGACGCCTATCAGCAGAAGCATCGGGAACCAGGAAATGAAGATCTGCGACAGGAACGATTGTTCTTCCTCCTGCTTGCTGTCGACCTTGACGCCGTATTTGAGGAGGTCGCCGACCATCCAGATATCGCCCGGGCTGTAGGTCGTGAATTTCTTCTTGTCGGTCGAGACCCAGTTGATCTTGCGGCCCTCGACCGTGGCCGACTCGACCTTGCCGTTCTTGGCCGAGTCCATGAATTCGGAATAGGAAATGGCATCCTTGCCCGGCTGCCGCGAGTCGAACTGCTTGACCACGACAAGCACGACCATGAGGATCACGGCCCAGATGCCGATGTTCTTGACCAGATTGTTCAAAACGAGCTCCTTGCGGCCATCATCAATCCGGCGGGCCGCGCACCGGCAGTTACTGTCCGGACGCGATTACCGGCCGGAGAGCAAACCATTCTAGCTGCGAATACATCCCGAAGACCAGCGATCGCCGCTTGGACACACTCCGCTGGCACGCTAAATATCGCAAAAATCCTGTAACACCGCGCAAGATCGCGCTTGTCGCCTGCAAGCGACACTCCTACGTCAGAAATCCCTTGCCCACCAAGAACGTCTCGCGACTTCGATCGCGGGACGCCTTGGGCTTGCGCACGTAGACCTTCGCGAAATGCTTGGCCATCTGGCGCTGAAACTCAGGCAGGCCCGCGCCCTGGAACACTTTCACCAGCAAATCGCCTCCAGGCGCTAAGTGTCCGACGGCAAATTCCAGTGCAAGTTCACCCAGATGCACGCTTCGTGCCTGATCCGCGGCATCGATGCCGGAGAGATTGGGGGCCATGTCCGAAACAACAAGGTGCGCCCGGGCGTTGCCTAGCGCGGCCGTCAGTGCCGCGAGCCCTTCCTCTTCCCGGAAATCGCCCTGTATGAACGCGACGCCCGCAATGCCGTCCATGGGCAGCAGGTCGATGGCGATGACCTTCCCGGCCGGCCCCAGGCGTTCGCGCAGCACCTGCGACCAGCTTCCCGGTGCCGCGCCCAAGTCGACCACCGTCATGCCGGACTTGAGCAACTTGTCGCGCTCGGCGAGTTCGATCAACTTGAACGCCGCCCGCGACCGGTACCCGCGCCGCTTCGCCTCCTGAACATACGGATCGTTCAGGTGCTCCTGCATCCAGGCTTTGACGAATTTGTGCTTCTTGGCGGGATTCTGCGGCGCCATGCGCGATGGTCGATGACGGGGGCGAGAAGCTTACTCCATCGCGGGCGGGCGCACGCAGCTGCCGTCGGCAATCGACCCGACGCTTCGTCCGGTTGCCGCGGCATTTGCCGCAAAGGCGCCACGTTTGACTTGCATCAAATGGCTCACCGCAGTTGCGCGCAGGATTACGCGACGGGCCTTCGGGGTCTTATCGATGATGGTGGAGGCTGCAACAGAATGTTTCAGGTTCGCATTCATGGTCGCGGTGGCCAAGGCGTGGTGTCGGGCGCGGAACTGTTGTCGGTGGCCGCGTTTATCGAAGGCCGATACGCGCAGGCATTCCCAAGCTTCGGCTCCGAACGCATGGGCGCGCCGGTGATGGCCTTCTGCCGCATCGATGTGCGCGAGATCCGCTTGCGCGAACCCGTCATGGCGCCCGACGCGCTGATCATCCAGGATCCGACGCTGCTGCACCAGGTCGATCTTTTCAACGGCCTGATCAAGACAGGGTTCATTCTGCTCAATTCGACACGCAGCTTCTCCGACCTCGGCCTCGAAGCGTTCGTGGCCAGCTTCCGCCGCGAAAGGCTGTGCACGCTGCCTGCCACGGAGATCGCGTTGAAGCACGTTGGCCGTCCGGTTCCCAACGTGCCGCTGCTTGCGGCCTTCGCCGCGATCACCGGCCAGATCCGGCAGGAGTCCGTGGTCAAGGCCATTCGGGAAAAATTCCCTTCCGCGATCGCGGAGAAAAATGTCGCGGCCGCGGCCGAGGCGTTTGAATTCGCTCGCAGGCGATCGGAGACCGCCGATGCTTAAGCAGACCGAAGGCTCGCATGCGGTTGCCGAGGCCATCGCGCTGTGCCGCCCGCAAGTTATCTGCGCCTATCCGATCACGCCTCAGACGCACATCGTCGAAGGCGTCGGTGAAATGGTCAAGGACGGCACCCTGGTCAATTGCGAGTTCATCAACGTCGAATCCGAATTCGCCGCGATGTCGGTGGCGATCGGCGCATCGGCGGCCGGCGCGCGCACCTACACGGCGACCAGCAGCCAGGGACTGCTGTTCATGGCCGAAGCCGTATACAACGCCGCGGGCCTTGGCTTGCCGATCGTGATGACCATCGGCAACCGCGCCATCGGCGCGCCGATCAACATCTGGAACGACCACTCGGACAGCATGTCGATGCGCGACGCTGGCTGGATCCAGCTCTTTGCCGTCACCAACCAGGAGGCGCTCGACTTGCACATCCAGGCGTTTCGCCTGGCCGAGGAGCTGTCATGTCCGGTGATGGTGTGCATGGATGGTTTCATCCTGACGCACGCCTACGACCGCGTGGACATTCCCGGCCAGGCGGACGTCGACGCTTACCTTCCGCCGTTTCAGCCGAGGCAGATCCTCGATCCGGCCGACCCGGTCACCATCGGCGCGTTGGTCGGTCCCGAAGCGTTCACCGAAGTGCGCTACCTGGGCCACCACAAGCAGCTGCGCGCTCTGTCGCTCATACCGAAGCTCGCCGCGGAATTCGCCAAGCGGTTCGGACGCGACTCGGGCGGGCTCATCCGCGAATACCGCACCGAGGATGCCGAAACGATCGTCGTGGCCCTGGGTTCGGTGATCGGCACGGTACAGGATGTCGTGGATGAATTGCGCGAATCCGGCGAGCGAATCGGCGCGATATCGATCTGCTCGTTCCGCCCTTTCCCGGTCGCCGTGTTGCGCGAGGCGCTGCAGGCGGCGAAGCGCGTCGTGGTGCTGGAGAAATGTCTCGCCGTGGGCTTGGGCGGCATCGTCTCCGATGGCGTGCGCAAGTCGTTGTCGGGAATCCAGCTCAAGGGGTACACGGTCATCGCAGGACTGGGAGGGCGGGCGATCACCGTCACATCGCTCCGGCAATTGTTCCTGGACGCGATCGCAGATGAGCTCGAGCAGGTGACGTTCCTCGACCTCAATGCCGAGGTCGTCAGCCACGAGCTGGAGCGCGAAGCGCAGGCGCGGCGCACGGGGCCGACTGCAGAGGCCATCCTGCGCCGGATGGGCACCGTCGCGTCGCAAATAGGATGATCGAGCCGGGACGCACGATGCCGAACTCCATGCAGGAAGTGAAGTTCTACCAGACCGGCACGTTCACAGTCGGCAATCGCCTGCTCGACGAGACCGAGCGCGCCGTGCAGGCGAACATGCAGCGAACCAACTCGCTCAACTCCGGGCACCGCGCGTGCCAGGGTTGCGGCGAAGCCCTTGGCGCACGCTACGCGATCGATGCGGCGATGCGCGCGACCAACAACCAGATCATCGCGGTCAACGCCACCGGCTGCCTCGAAGTGTTCTCCACGCCTTACCCGGAGAGCTCGTGGCAGATTCCGTGGATTCATTCGCTGTTCGGCAACGCCGCCGCAGTCGCGTCGGGCGTGGCCGCGGCCATGCGCGTGACCGGCCACACGAACACGCGCGTCGTCGCCCAGGGCGGCGACGGTGGCACCACCGACATCGGATTCGGCTGCCTGTCGGGCATGTTCGAGCGCAACGACGACGTGCTGTACATCTGCTACGACAACGAGGCGTACATGAACACCGGCGTGCAGCGCTCCAGCGCGACGCCGCCGACGGCGCGCACGGCGACGACGATGGCCGTCGGCAAGGAACCCGGCAACGTGTTCGGCACCGGCAAGAACGTGCCGCTGATCGCGATGGCGCACTTCATTCCGTACGTCGCCACCGCGAGTGTCGCCAACCTGCACGATCTCGAATTCAAGGTGACCAAGGCGATGTCGATGCACGGCGCCCGGTACATTCACATCCACGTGCCGTGTCCCTTGGGCTGGGGCTCGGCGCCGGCGGACACGATCAAGCTCGCGCGGCTCGCCGTGGAGACCGGACTCTTTCCGTTGTTCGAGGCGGAGGACGGCGAGATCACCGGACGCACGAAGATCCGCCGCAAGGCTCCGGTGGAGGATTACCTGAAGCTGCAGAAGCGCTTCGCGCATCTTTTCGGTTCCAAACCCGACGCAGCGCGCCTCGCTCGCATCCAGGCGAACGCCGACCGCAACATCGCCAAATTCGGCCTGCTCGACTAGCGAACATCATGGAAAAGCCCTACGCGATCACGCTGAATCCCGGCTCGAGCCTGGCCAACAAGACCGGCTCGTGGCGCACGTCGCGGCCGATGTACCTCGACCGGCTGCCGCCCTGCAACCATGCGTGTCCGGCCGGCGAGAACATCCAGGGTTGGCTTTATCCTGCGGAGAGCGGTGACTACGAAGAAGCGTGGCGGCTGTTGACTGCCGACAACCCGTTCCCGGCGATCATGGGACGTGTCTGCTACCACCCCTGCGAAGGCGCCTGCAACCGCGGCAAGCTCGACGAGTCGGTCGGCATCAATTCGGTCGAGCGCTTCCTCGGGCGACGAGGCGATCAAACACGGCTGGCAATTCGCGCGGCCGGCATTCGAATCCGGCAAGCACGTGCTCGTCGTCGGCGCCGGGCCGTCGGGGCTCTCCGCCGCCTACCACCTGCGCCGGTTGGGTCACCGCGTCAAGATCATCGAGGCGGGCCCGCTGTCCGGCGGGATGATGCGCTTCGGCATTCCCAAGTACCGGCTGCCGCGCGACGTTCTCGATGCCGAGGTCAAACGCATTCTCGACATGGGCGTCGTGCTCGAGCTGAACCGCAAGGTGACGAACATCACCGAGACCATGCAGGCGGGCCAGTTTGACGCGGCCTTTCTTGCGGTCGGCGCCCACATCGCCAAGCGCGCCTACATCCCAGCGGGCGAAGCGGCACACATGCTGGACGCGGTGTCCGTGCTACGCAGCATGGAAGGCGAGGAGAAGCCGATGCTGGGTCGGCGAGTCGTCGTCTACGGCGGCGGCAATACGGCGCTCGACGTCGCGCGCACCGCCAAACGTCTGGGCGCCTCCGAGGCGATCATCGTTTATCGCCGCAACCGGGAAAAGATGCCGGCGCATGACTTCGAGGTCGAGGAGGCGCTACAGGAGGGCGTGCTGATCAAGTGGCTGTCGACGATCAAGAACATGGCCGACGAGGGCACGCTTACCGTCGAGAAAATGAAGCTTGACGACAAAGGCTTTCCGCAGCCGACCGGCGAGTTCGAGACGCTCGAGTCCGACTCCCTCGTGCTGGCGCTGGGGCAGGACGTGGACCTGTCGCTGCTCGACGGCGTGCCTGGACTCGCGATCAAGGACGGCACCGTTCAAGTTGGCCCGAACATGATGACGGGCCACGCTGGCATCTTCGCCGGCGGCGACATGGTGCCGTCGGAACGGACGGTGACGGTCGGCGTCGGGCATGGCAAGAAGGCCGCGCGCCACATCGATGCCTGGCTGCGCGGGACGGCCTACGATCCGCCACCCAAACACGAGGTGGCCGAATTCGACAAGCTGAACACCTGGTATTACGCCGATGCGCCCAAGACGGTGCGGCCCGTCCTCGAACTGGCGCGGCGCACCTCGACGTTCGACGAAGTCGTGAGCGGGCTCGACGAGACCAACGCGCTGTTCGAGGCGCGACGCTGCCTGTCGTGCGGCAACTGTTTCGAGTGCGACAACTGCTACGGCGTGTGTCCCGACAACGCCGTGATCAAATTGGGTCCCGGGAAACGCTTCGAATTCAATTTCGATTACTGCAAGGGCTGCGGCATCTGCGTGTCCGAATGTCCCTGCGGCGCCATCAAGATGGTGCCGGAAACCATCTGAAGCTCGTCCCGCGCGCGACCTGACCTGTTCACTTGCGCGCGCGTCCGCAACGTCCGTCGGTCGCGCATGAACGCTCCGCCAAAAGCACTCGGTTGATCTGCATCAACCCGGTCCTGGGTCGATACCTCTAGTCTGCACCGAAGCTCAGGCCGAACCTAAAGCTATGCCGCCGCGGCCCATATGGGCGCGCAGTTCGCAGTCGACCGCGTTGCCAATTCGCCATGAACCCTTACGTCGTCTTCCTTCTATACATGCTGGCGATCCTGGGATTCGTCGCGGTCACGCTGTTGCTCAACCGGGTCCTCGGCCCCAAGTCGCCTTCGTCGTCGATGAAGCTCGAGCCGTTCGAATGCGGCGCCACGCCGGTCGACGTGCGCAACGTGAAAGCCGTACCCATCAAGTATTACGCCGTTGCGATCATCTTCATCCTGTTCGACCTGGAAACGGTATTTCTGTTCATCTGGGCGTTGGGCGCGCAGCCCGTGACGGGTTTCATGCTGGTGACTTTCGGCATCTTCATCTTCCTGCTCGTGCTGATCCTGCTCTACGTCTACAAGGCGCGGCTGCTCGAGGCAGTGTCGGAGTAGACATGGCACGCACGTCGATCCCCATTCCGATTCACTCCGGCGCGGCGGCAAGTCCGCCGCGTTCGAGTACCTGACGACGAAAAAGGACGAACTGGTCGGCTGGGCGCGCAAGTTCTCGCTGTTTCCCGTATCCGTTCGTCACCGCATGCTGCGCGATGGAGTTCATGGCGGTGAGTTCGTCGCCGTACGACACCGACCGCTTCGGCGCCGCGTTGCCGCGCTTCTCGCCCCGCCAGGCCGACCTGCTCATGGTCGTGGGAACGGTGACGCACAAGCAGGCGCCGGTCCTGTACCGGGTCTACGAACAGATGTGCGAGCCGAAATGGGTGATGGCGTTCGGCGTCTGCGCAACGTCCGGCGGCTTCTACCAGAACTACGCGGCCGTGCAGGGCATCGACAAGATCATTCCGGTTGATGTCTACGTCCCGGGTTGCCCGCCGCGCCCCGAAATGGTGATCGACGGCATCATGCAGCTGCAGGACAAGATCGCCCGCTCGCGGCACCCCATCGTGACGAAGACCTTCTGATGGCGGCCGTGCTCGGACCACTGCAGCTGCGCCTGGCGCCACCCGACTACGAGGTGACGCTCGATCGCGGCATGCTCGTCGTGCAACTGCCGGCCAGCGCGCCTGCTGGAAACCGTGCGGATCCTGAAGTCCGAATTCCAATTCGACCTGTTCCTCGACGTCACCGCCATCGACTGGCTTCCGCGGCAACCGCGCTTCGAGCTCGTCTACCACTTCTACTCGACCAGCCACTTCGCACGCGTTCGCGTCAAGGCGCCGGTGACCGACGCGGATCCGACTGTCGACTCGCTGGTCTCGCTGTACGGCTCGGCCGGCCTCATGGAACGCGAGTGCCACGACATGTACGGCATCGTCTTCCGCGGCAATCCGGACCTGCGCCCGATCCTGCTCTACGAGGGCTTCGTCGGGCACCCGCTGCGCAAGGACTATCCGAAGCTGCGGGAGCAGCCGCTGGTCCCGTACCGGAAATAAGCGGAAACGCCCTGACATGGCCCTGGAAGCGAAGCCGCCCGAATTCACGCTGCCGAACCCGGTCCGCCCGGCGTTCGACACGACGGGCCACGACGACCACGTCATCGTCAACATCGGCCCCTCGCACCCGGCCACGCACGGGACGGTCCAGATCATCGCCGAGCTGGACGGTGAGCGCGTCGTGCGCACCGACGTGCATTGCGGCTACCTTCACCGCGGCTTCGAGAAGGAGTGCGAGTCGCACACCTGGCATAACCTCATCCCTTACGTCGACCGCCTCAACTATGTATCGGCGCTGATCAACGATTTCGCCTACTGCGAAGCGGTGGAGACGCTCGCGGATATCCGGATCACGCCGCGCTGCCGCCACCTGCGCACGCTGCTCTCGGAATATTCGCGCATCGTCGACCATTTGACCTGCGTCGCCGCCGGCCTCATGGAACTGGGCGCGATGACGGCGTTCCTGTACCTGGTCATGGTGCGCGACTACATGTACGAGCACCTCGCCGACCTGACCGGCGCACGCGTCACCTACACCTACGGCCGCATCGGCGGCCTGGCGCGGGACCTGCCGGAAGGCTGGCTCGCCAAGCTGGAGATCATCCTCGACAAGTACGAGATGTTCATCGGCCGCGTCCACGGCCTGATGGACCGCAACCGGATCTTCATCGACCGCATGCGCAACGTCGGCGTGATTTCCACCGCCGATGCGGTCAACTGGGGCTACACCGGCGTCATCCTGCGTTCGACCGGCGCGCCGCGCGACCTGCGCCGCGATACCCCGTATCTCGCCTACGCCGACCTGGATTTCGAAGTGCCGGTGGGCATCAACGGCGACAACTACGATCGCTACTACGTCCGCATGCGCGAGATGGACGAGTCGGTGCACATGATCCGGCAGCTGGTCGACACGCTTCCCGCGGGCCCGATCAACGTCGACGACCACCGGTTCACGTTTCCCGAGAAGAGGCTCGTCTACACGGAAATCGAGTCGCTGATCAACCACTTCAAGCTCGTGATGGACGGGCCGCAGGTGCCGGCGGGCGACGCCTACGCCGCGCACGAATCGCCCAACGGCGAACTGGGTTTCTACATCGTGAGCACCGGTGGCGGCGTCCCGGCGAAGGTCCACGTGCGCGCGCCGAGTTTCGTGCACATGGGCGGCGTGCACAGGATGCTCGATGGCTACCAGCTGGCGGACATCGTCCCGACGTTCGGCTCGATCAACATGATCGGCGGCGAGTGTGACAGGTAAATGAGCGATGAGTGACAGATGAGCGCCGCATGAAGCATCTCATTCCGGAATTCGAGAAGCTGAAGGCTCGTTTTCCCCGCGGGATTCGAGTCTTCGCTCGTGCTGCCCTGCGTGCGCCGCATCCAGGAAGACCGCGGCTACGTCGCCGACGACGACATCGCCGGCCTGGTCGAGTACCTGGGCGTCCCGCGCATCCAGATCGAGGAAGTGCTGTCCTACTACACGCAGTTTCGGCGCAAGCCCATCGGCCGCTGGCACCTGCAGGCGTGCCGCAACGTCACCTGCTCGATGCGCAGCGCCGAACGGCTGATCGACCACCTGTCGCGGAAGCTGGGCGTGGCGCCGGGCCAGACGACGTCCGACGGCGTGTTCACGCTGTCGACCGCCGAGTGCCTGGGATCGTGCGGCACGGCACCGGTCGTGATGGTCAATGACACGTACCACGAGAACATGAGCGTCGAGAAGCTCGACGCGCTGCTCGAGGAATTGAAGGGGCAAGGCTGATGCCCGGCAAGCAACTGCTGATGACGTTCCCCGTCACGGCCACCTCGCACACGCTCGCCGACTACGTCGCGCGCGGCGGCTATGCGACGCTGCGCCGCGTGCTGACGCAGCTGACGCCGGAAGACGTGACCAAGGAAGTCAACGCCTCGGGCCTGCTTGGCCATGGCGGCGCCGCGTTCCCGGCCGGCCGCAAGTGGGGCGTCGTCCACCTGAACGACAACCAGCCGCACTTTCTGTGCGCCAACGCCGACGAAGGGGAACCCGGCACATTCAAGGACCGCTGGATCCTCGAGAACGCACCGCACCTGCTGCTGGAGTCGATGCTGATTTCGTCGTTCGCGCTGCAGGTCCGCAACGCGTTCGTCTACATCCGCGGCGAATTCGACCTGCCGTACCGGCGCCTCGCCGCCGCCGTCGAGGAGGCTTATACGGCCGGCTGGTTCGGCGAGCGCATCCTGGGCACCGAGTTTTCCTGCGACATCGTCGTCTATCGCGGCGCCGGTTCGTACGTGTGCGGCGAGGCGTCAGGACTGCTGTCGTCGCTCGAAGGCAAGCGCGGCTACCCGCGCAACCGCCCGCCGCGGCTCACCGTGCAGGGCCTGTACAAGCGGCCCACGGTCGTCAATAACGTGGAGACGCTGGCCAACATCACGCGGATCATCGCGGAGGGAGCCGAGGCGTACCGGAAAGTCGGGACGGCCAAGTGTCCGGGCACGCAGCTCGTTTCCATTTCCGGCCACATCGCGAAGCCCGGTGTCTATGAAGTCGAATACGGCTACCCGATGCAACAATTTCTGTTCGACGACTGCGGCGGCATGCTGCCCGGCCAGAAATTGAAGTGCATCGTCCCCGGCGGGATTTCCACCAAGGTGCTGACGGCCGCGGAGGTCGAGCCGCTGACGTTCGACCACCAGTCGTTCGCCGGCGCCGGCTCGTCGCTGGGGTCCGGCGGGATGATCGCCATCGCGGAAGGCACGTGCATGGTGCGCCTGCTGCAAGTGATGCTGCGCTTCTACCACCACGAATCCTGCGGCCAGTGCACGCCCTGCCGCGAGGGCATGGGCTGGCTGCACCGGATCATCGACCGCATCGTCGCCGGCGAAGGCCAGCCCGACGACATCGACAGCCTGTACCGGATTTCGCGCCTGCAGGATGGCATGACGATTTGCGGCATGGGCGACGCCGCCGGCTACGCGACGATCGGCATCCTGGACAAGTATCGCGACGAATTCGAATACTGGGTCGCGAACAAGCGCTCGAAGCTCGCCGGCAACCTCGAGGGAACCGTCCATGCCTGAGATCTTCATCAACGGGCAGCCGGTGCAGGCCGAGGCCGGCCAGACCGTCATGCAGGCGGCGCTGGCGAACGGCTTTTACATCCCGTATTTCTGCTGGCATCCGGAACTGTCGATCGCCGGCAACTGCCGCATCTGCACGGTCCAGGTCGAAGGCCGCAGCTGGGTCGAGATCTCCTGCAACATGCCGGTGGCGGAAGGCCTGCACGTGCTGACCGACTCCGACCTGGTACGCGAGCACCGCAAGGCGACGATGCAGTTCATCACGCTCAACCATCCGGTCGACTGCGGTATCTGCGACAAGGCCGGCGAGTGCACGCTGCAGGACTATCACTTCGCGTACAACGGCTCGCCGTCCGTTTCGCGCGAGCCCAAGGTGCACGCGACCAAGTTCCACGACCTGTCCGACGCGGATCCTGCTCGACAACGAGCGTTGCATCCTCTGTTCGCGCTGCGTGCGCTTCACGCGCGAGATCTCCAAGTCGAACGCGCTCGGCATCAAGAACCGTGGCGACGTGTCGCTGGTGCGCGCCGCCGAGGATTCGCCGCTCGACGCCGATCCCTACTCCGACAACGTCATCGACATCTGCCCGGTCGGTGCACTGCTGTCCAAGCCGTTCCTGCACAAGGCGCGCGTCTGGTACCTGAAGCCTACGCCCTCCATATGTCCGGGATGCGAGCGCGGCTGCTCCGTCAACATCTGGCACCGCAAAGCCGAATGGCACCTGCGCGCGCTGGACCCGAAGCAAAACACCAGCATCGCGCGCGTGACGCCGCTGGAAAATCCCGCCGTGAACGGCCCGTGGATCTGCAACAAGGGCCGCGATCTGGCGCAGATATTCGAACGTACCCGCGCCGACCGCGCGATGCAGAAGGGCAAACCGGTCGAGATGGCGTCCGCCCTGCTGGCCGCACGCAAGCTGATCGGCGAAGCGAAGCGCGCTGTGATTTTGGTGTCGAGCTGGGGATCGAATGAGGAGTTGGCGGCCTGTCACGACGCGGTGGCCGCGCGTTTCGCGACGTTCATCAAGCGCGACCATATGCCGCTGCCCGGCGAACGGCTCGAGGACGACCTCCTCATCCGCCCCGACAAAAATCCCAACACCGCCGGCGCCCGCGCGCTTTTCGGCGAGGCTGCCATGCGCGAGCCGGCGTTCCCGCCGGGCACGGACCTGGTGCTGGTGTGGGGCGAAGGCTGCAACTTCGCGACGCTGCCGGCCGGGGCGAAAATTGTCTTTCTCAATTCTTACCTGCAACCCGAGAACGGGCACGCCGATGTCTTCATTCCCATAAGCATCCAGACCGAGCGCGCGGGAACGTACACGAATTTCGCCGGCGTCGTGAGCGCCTTCGAGCCCTGCTTCCCGAAGCAGCCGACGGTCGCCGATGCGCAGGACGTGTTCGCGGCGTTTGCCGCGGACGCGGTGGCCCACGCATGATCCAGGACCTCGTCATCTACGCCGTCTACATCGGCTACGCGCTGGGCGTGCTGCTGACGTTCGGTACCGTGCTGACGTGGGTCGAGCGCAAGCAGGCCGCCGTCATGTCGGATCGCATCGGCGCCAATCGCGCGTATATCCGCATCCCGTTCACGCAGATCAAGATCGTCTGGTGGGGACTGTTCCACGGCATCGCCGACGGCCTCAAGATGCTGCTGAAGGAGGATTGGAGGCCCAGGTCCTACGACTGGTATGCGTACGCAGTCGCGCCGTGGGTCGTGTTCACGCCGGTGCTGCTGGTATTCGCGGTCATCCCGTTCGGCGGCACGCTGGACCCCGGCCAATTGCTGCAGTCGCTTCCCGCCGCTTCGGCGTGGTTCGAAGGCCGCACCTATCCGATGCAGATCGCGCGGCTCGACGCCGGTCTGCTCATCGTCTTCGCGTTCGGCGGCATGTCGATCATCGGCGCCATGCTTGCCGGCTGGTCGTCGTCGAACAAGTTCTCGATGCTGGGCGCTTCCCGCGCCGGCTCGCAGATGATCTCCTACGAATTGGTGATGGGCCTGACGGTGCTTGGCCTGATCCTGATCTACGGCACGCTCGACCTCACCGCCATCGTGCAGCAGCAGTCCGGGATCCTGCTCGGCTTCCTGCCCGCGTGGGGCGTGTTCTACCAGCCGTTTGCCGCGGTGCTGTTCATGGCGGCGGCGATCGCCGAGAACAAGCGCATTCCGTTCGACCTGCCCGAGGCCGAATCCGAGCTGATCGCGGGCTTCTACACCGAATACAGCGCGATGAAGATGGGGCTCTTCATGTTCGCCGAATTCATCGAGATCGCCATCGTGTCGGCGCTGTTCACGACGTTGTTCCTGGGTGGGTACAACCTGCCCTTCATGTCCGACGCCGGATTCGCGTTCCCGGGAAATCATCGTGGTGCCGATGTCCCACGGCGCCGTGGTCGTGACGCAGCTCGTGGTCTTCCTGGGCAAGGTCCTGCTGATGTCGAGCTTCCAGATCCTGATCCGCTGGTCGCTGCCGCGCTTCCGCTACGACCAGGTGCTGAGCTTCGCGTGGAAATTCATGCTGCCGCTGGCGATCGCCAACCTGACGGTCACCGCCGTCGCCGTGTGGGCACTGACACAGTGAGCCGTAAACCCTACGTGCGCAAGGTGTACTGGAACGAGCCCACGATGTCGTTGTGGGAACGGCTTTATCTATTCGAAATCATCCGCGGGCTCCTGATCACCGGTGGCGTGTTCCTGCGCAACATGGGCAAGTGGATGACCGGGCGCAAGGGCGCGCTGACGACGTACTACCCGGAGGAGACGCGGGCCGACTACGCCGCGGGCAACCGCGGCAAGCACATCCTCACGCAGCGACCCGACGGCAGCCCGCAGTGCATCGCGTGCAACATGTGTGCGACCGTATGCCCGGCCCAGGTCATCGAGATCGACGCCGCCTTCGATCCGAATGACCCGGCGCATCCCAAGTATCCGTCCCGGTTCGAAATCGACTATTCGCGCTGCATCTTCTGCGGCCTGTGCATCGAGGCTTGCCCCGAGGACGCGATCCGCATGGTCAAGGAGACGCCCGGACTGCCCACGGGCGACCGCGACCACATGTGGCTCAACCTGACCGAGCTCATCACGTGGCACCCGGCAAGCGACGTCGCGAAGCCCTATCCGCCGCGCAATGCGGCGGCTAGTCCAACCGCGCCGCGCAATGCTTCCTCCGCGCCGCCCGGCGCCTCGTCCAAGCCCGGGCATACGCAATGATCAATTCGCTGCTTGCCCAGTTGGACACCGCGCTGATCTACGTGTTCGCGCTGTCCGCGTTCATCGGCGCGGCGCTGATGCTGGTGTTGCGCCATCCGATGCAGGTCGCCATGGCGCTCATCTCGACGATGGTGTTCCTGGGCGGCATCTACGGCCTGCTCGGCGTGCACTTCATCGCCGCGTTCCAGGTGCTGATCTACGTCAGCGCGGTGATGGTGTTCATGGTGTACGTGATCATGCTGCTGGACGTGCGCGACGTGTCGTTCACGCACCGCTTCTCGCGCTGGCTCTTCCCGGGGATCGCCTTCGGCACGCTGTTGTTCGCCGCACTGGGTTACGGGCTCGTGCTCGGCGTCGACCGGCTGGCGACGACATCCGTGTCGTTCGGGCTTGCGCAGTTCTCCGCCGCGTTCCTGTCGGAATACTGGCTGCAGTTCGAACTCACCTCGGTATTGCTGGTCGCGGCGGTCGTTGCGGCGCTCGCCGTGATCAAGGGCAGCAGGAGGCGCGACCGTGGATAGGATGCAGATCCTGCTGCTGCTCGCGATGGCGCTGTTTGCGCTGGGCCTCATCGGCGTCATCGTCCGCCGCAACCTGCTCGTCATGCTGATGTGCATGGAGTTGATGCTCAACGGCGTCAACTTGAGCCTCGTCACCTTCGCCCAGCAGACCGGCACTTCCGCCGGCGCAGTGCTGGTGTTCCTGATATTCGTCGTCGCGGCGGCCGAAATCGCGATCGCCATCCCTATCGTGCTGGTGCTGGTTCGTCAGCGACGCACGCTGGACGCGGATGCGTACGTGGACCTGAACGGATAGCGCAATGCTGCTCACGCTGATCGTCCTGCTGCCGCTTGCCGGTTTCTTCGTCAACGGCCTGCTGGGCAACCGCCTCGGCAAGCCATTCGTCACTGTGGTCGGCTGCGGCCTGCCCCTGCTCGCCTTCGCCATCGCCATCAAGTCGTTCCTCGACCTCATGGCGGGCGGCGGCGCGCCGATCGTCGAAACGGCCTTCACGTGGGCGCGCATCGGCGGGCAGGCGTTCGACATCGCGTTCTGGTTCGATCGCCTGAGCGCCGTCATGGTGCTCATCGTGACCGGCGTGGGTTCGCTGATCCACATCTATTCGATCGGCTACATGAAGGAGGACAAGAGCTACGCGCGCTTCTTCGCGTACCTCAACCTGTTCCTTTTCTTCATGCTGCTGCTGGTGCTGGGCCGCTCGCTCCTCGTGCTGTTCGTCGGCTGGGAAGGCGTGGGGCTCGCGTCCTACCTGCTGATCGGCTTCTGGTTCGAGGAGGCCGACAACGCACGTGCCGGCAAGAAGGCCTTCATCACCAACCGCATCGGCGACGCCGGTTTCCTGCTCGGCATGTTCCTGCTGTACTGGGCGACCGGGACGCTCGAGATGGACAAGATCAACGCCGCGTTCATGGGTCCCGCCGCGCCAGCCGTCTCGGCGAGCCTGGTCGGCATCCTTCTCTTCATCGGCGCATCGGGCAAGTCCGCGCAGATCCCGCTGCACGTCTGGCTACCCGACGCGATGGCCGGCCCCACACCGGTTTCCGCGCTGATCCACGCGGCGACGATGGTCACCGCCGGCGTGTACCTGGTCGCGCGCATGTCGGGCATCTACATGCACGCGGAAGCCGCTTCGCAAGTGGTTGCGGTGATCGGCGTCGCTACCGCCTTCTTCGCGGCGACCATCGCCATCGCGCAGAACGACATCAAGAAGGTGCTCGCCTACTCGACCATTTCGCAGCTCGGCCTCATGTTCGTGGCACTCGGCGTGGGCGCGTACAGCGTCGCGATCTTCCACGTCTACACGCACGCGTTCTTCAAGGCGTGCCTGTTCCTCGGCGCGGGCAGCGTCATCCACGCACTCTCCGGCGAGCAGGACGTGCGCAAGATGGGAGGGCTCGCGCGCAAGATCCCCGTCACGTTCGTCACATTCGTCGTGGCCACCGCTGCGATCGCCGGCATTCCGCCGCTGGCGGGCTTCTTTTCCAAGGACGAGATCCTGTGGTTCGCCTTCGCAAGCAGCCGGGGCGGTTCGCCGGTCCTGTGGGGCGTCGCGTCCGCGACCGCGCTGCTCACTTCGTTCTACATGTTCCGGCTGGTCTGGCTCACGTTCCTGGGCAAGTCGCGGATGGAGCCCACGGTCGAGCATCACGTGCACGAGTCGCCGAAGTCGATGACGGGCGTGCTGGCCGTGCTGGCCGCGCTGTCGGCGGTGGGCGGCTTCCTCGCGCTGCCGCACTTCCTGGAGCCGATGCTGCCGCTGCCGGCGGTGCCGGAGAGCCTGCATCACTTCGAGACGCCGCTATTGATCGGCTCGATCGTAATCGCGTTCGCGGGCTTGGGGCTGGCAGCGTACTTCTTCGGCAACGGTGCCGTTCGCGCGGCGCGAATGCGCGAAAGATTCACCGACGCTGCACCGTATCTTGAGCGGCAAGTACTTCATCGACGAGCTCTACGACTGGCTGCTGGGGCAGGCCGCTGCACTGGATTTCGGAAATGGTGTTCCTGCGCGCCGGCGACCGGTTCCTGTTGGATGGATCGCTGCATGGGCTGGCGAATCTCGCGCGGCGCACGGCGGGCGCATTCTCCCGCGTGCAGACCGGCAACCTGCATCTGTATGCGTTCCTCGTCGTCGCGGGCATGGCCGCCAGCCTGGCCTGGAGCTTCCGTCATGGCTGACGCGACGTTGCTCAACATCGTCCTGTTCCTGCCGGTTGCGGGTACGGTCCTGTTGATGTTCATTCCCAAGGGGTCCGATGGCGCGATCCGCTGGACGACGTTCTGGGTGATGGTGTTGCAGCTGGCGGCGACAGTCGCGCTCTACGTTCACTACGATGCCGCCGTGCCCGGACTGCAGTTCGAGACGCGCATCCCCTGGATCCCCGCCTGGGGCGTGTACTACCAGATCGGCCTCGATGGGTACAACGTCTTGCTGGTACTGCTGACGGCGTTCCTGGGACCGCTCGTCGTCGCCGGCGCGTTCAGCGCCATCACGAAGGACGTCAAGCTCTTCTACGCGATGGTGTTCCTGATCCAGTTCGCGATGCTGGGGACGTTCGTCGCGCAGGACCTGTTCCTGTTCTACCTGTTCTGGGAGACGATGCTCATCCCGATGTTCCTCATCATCGGCATCTGGGGCGGCGAGCGGCGAATCTACGCGACGATCAAGTTCTTCCTGTACACGGCGTTCGGCAGCATCCTGATGCTCGCTGCAGTCATCTACCTCGTGTACTCGCTGCAGGCGACGACGGGCATCACGTCGTTCGCCTTCGCCGACCTGAACCGCATCGAGCTGCCGCTGTCGGTGCAGCTCATACTGCTGTCGGCGTTCGGGCTGTCCTTCGCGATCAAAGTGCCGATCGTCCCGTTCCACACGTGGCTGCCCGACGCGCACGTGGAGGCGCCGACCGCGGGCTCCGTGATCCTCGCCGGCGTGCTGCTGAAGATGGGAACGTACGGCTTCATGAAGCTCGGCTTCCCGCTGTTTCCGGACGCGACGCGCTACCTTTCGCCGTTACTGATGACGCTGGCCGTGGTCAGCATCGTCTACGGCGCCTGCCTGGCGCTGGTGCAGAACGACATCAAGAAGATCATCGCGTACTCGTCGATCAGTCACTTAGGCTACGTGATGCTCGGTCTCATCAGCCTCGACCTGATCGGCATCCAGGGCGCGATCATCCAGATGGTCAGCCACGGATTGACGGCGGCCGGCCTGTTCCTGATGGTCGGGATGATCTACGAGCGCTGCCACACGCGCGACCTCGCGGCCTACGGCGGACTGGCCAAGCTGCTGCCCGTCTACTCGGTGTTCTTCATGATACTGACGCTGGCGTCGATCGGTTTGCCGACCACCAGCGGCTTCACCGGCGAATTCCTGGTTTTGCTTGGCGCGTTCAAGGCGTCCTGGCCGCTCTACCTGCGCGGCGACACGTTCCCGCTCGCGCTCTCCGCAAGCGCGGTGCTGGGCGTGGTGCTCGGCGCGCTGTACATGCTGCGATTCGCGCAGCGCTTCCTGTTCGGCGTGGCCAAGGCTCCGCACGCGCCGGTGGCCGATTTGAGCCTGCGCGAGAAGCTCATCCTCGCCGCGATCGTCGTCGCGGTGTTCGCGATCGGCCTCTATCCGGATGAGCCGCTCAGAAAGTCCGAACTCGCCGCGAAGGAATTCCAGCAGCGGGTGACCAGCGTGGCGATTCCCAGGAGTGCGCGATGAGCTGGCTTGCCGTACTGATTGCGCTGGCTCCGGAAAACCTGCTGCTGGCAGGCATCGTCGTGCTGATCGGCGTCGAGATCTACGGGCGCAGTTCCAGGGCGGCACTGATGCTGTCGGGTGTCGCCGTGGCGGCAGCCTCGCTGGCGGCGGCCTATCTCTATGCCCGCGGGTATGCTGCGACGCCTTTCCCCGGCCATTTCTCCATCGATCCAGCCGGTTCGCTCGCCAAGGCCGTCGTGCTCGCGCTGGCGCTGCCGGTGCTGCTGCTGTCGCGCGACGATTTCCGCGAGGACGGACAGTTCCACATCCTGGTGCTGTCGTCGCTGTACGGCTTCTGCCTGCTGCTCTCGTCGGACAGCTTCCTGACGCTCTTCCTCGGGCTCGAAATCATGGCGCTGCCGGTGTATGTGCTGGTGCTGCTCGCCTTCAAGCGACCCGAAAGCCCCGAAGCGGCGCTCAAATACCTGATTCTGGGCGGCACGGCGACGGCGATGTTCCTGATGGGCGTCTCGCTGCTCTACGGCGGCAGCGGCACGCTTTCGATCTCGGTTTTCGCCGCCGCCTTGAGGTCCGCGGACACGATGGCCACCGCCGGCGTGACATTGATCCTGCTGGCGTTCTTCCTGAAGGGCGCGATCGTGCCGTTCCACGCGTGGGCGCCGGATGCCTACGAAGGTGCCAGCATTCCGGTCACCGCGTACATGGCGACAATCATCAAGGCCGGCGTGCTGCTGGCGGCGCTGCGCCTGTTCGGCACGGAAGTCGTGTCGCGGCCGGTCGACGACCTGCTCGCGTTCCTGCCGCTCGTCTCGATCGTCTGGGGCAATCTCGCGGCGATGCGGCAGAAGAGCTTCCGCCGGATGATCGCGTATTCGTCCATCGCGCACGCCGGGTATCTGTTCTACGCGTTCCTGGGCGATGGCGCCGGTCGCTTCCAGGCGGTCGTGTTCTACCTGGTGGCGTACGGGCTGATGAACCTGCTGGCGTTCGCTTCCCTGCCCGCGGGCGACGACGACGCGTCCCGCGACCGGCTCGACAACCTGAAAGGAATGTTCCAGCGCAGTCCGTATGCGGCGCTGACGATCGGCATGGCGATGCTGTCGCTGGCCGGCATCCCGCCGTTTCCCGGCTTCGTCGCCAAGTTCCTCATCTTCAAGAACGTGATGGCGGCCGGCTACACGACTGTATGCGGTGCTGGGCCTGGTCGGCAGCTACCTCGGCATCTACTTCTACCTGCGCGTGATCCAGTACATGTTCATGAGCGCGGACGAGCCAGCCGCGGGTAGCGCGCACCACGCGGCGCGCGGCTATCGGCGCCAGCGTGATCTGCCTGGTGCCGGTGCTGCTGGTCCTGGTATTTCCCGGGCTGGGTACTCGCCCGGTTGTAGCGGCTGCACCCGATCGTGGAATGGCGCAGCGCGAGCCCGGATCAGGTCGCCGGCCCGCTTCGCCACCGGCGAATACATGTCGAGCAATTGCAAGCGCGTCCCCTGCAGGCGTTCGGATACCACGCCCAGCATCCGGTACATCAGCGCGAAGCCGAACGACGGGTCTGCGCGGCAGGCCTCGAGCAGCGCACCGCCGTCGAATGCCAGCGCCGCCGTGCGCTCGAGCGCGCGGGCCTGGAAATGCTTGCCCCGGCCCATCAGTATGGCCGACCAGCCGAGTTCATCGCCGGCCGTCAAAGTCTGCACGCGGAACGTATGGTCGGGCGCCTCGATCTCGAGCGCCACGCGTCCCGCGACGATCAGGTAGAACTCATGGCATTCGTCGCCCTCGTGGAAGATCACCTGGTCGCGTGCGAATTCGACTTCCTTCGCGATGCTCGTGAGCAGTTCGATGTGCTCGGGCTGGAATTCCTCGACAAACGGGTGCCTGCGCAAAACCGCAAGCAGTGTTTCCTTCGTCATTGCCGGTCTCCTGTGATCGACGGTTCCGCCCGGACCGGGCTAGTGTACTGCCGCGCGACGGGCCATCGCAGCCGCGGCCATGACGTGGATCAAGGATGGTTCCGGGCAATGGCGCCCTGCCGGCGCGGCGCAGCTTCACCGCCACGGCGGCGGCGTTTGATGCATGTCAACGGAAGTGCCGCGCCGGACAGCACAATGGAGCCCAGCGCCGGCCGCGGTCCCGCGACCGGCGCCGCCTGCTACGGGAGAAGCCAATGAACTCGACCACGGACGTCATCGCCGGCGTCGGGCTCGCCGACGCACCGAGCGAAGAGCCGCTGGCCCGCGCGCCTGGACCTGGCTGCAGAGCGCATCCGGCTTGGCTCTGGCGCTGTTCATGTGGGGACACATGTTCTTCGTGTCGACGATCCTGATCAGCAACGACGCGATGTGGACGATCACCAAGTTCT
Organism: uncultured beta proteobacterium; assembly: GCA_963742145.1. Lineage (GTDB taxonomy): Bacteria > Pseudomonadota > Gammaproteobacteria > Burkholderiales > Casimicrobiaceae > VBCG01. The sequence goes on along the minus strand of CAVUKS010000002.1, from coordinate 258,257 downwards.
TCGAAGGCTACTTCTTCTTCGGACGCTCGTATCCGGTCATCGTGTCGTTCGTCGTCGCCGCCGTGATCGCGCTGGTCGTGCTGCACGCGATGCTCGCCGTGCGCAAGTTCCCGATCAGCTAGCGGCAGTATCGGCGTGTTCCGCGGCCACATGAAGACTGATGCGGCACGAGGACACCACGCTGTGGTTCTGGCAGGTGTTCACCGGCTTCGCGCTGTTCTTCCTGGCGACCGTCCACCTCTACGTGATGCTGACGCGGCCCCGACCTGATCGGTCCGTTCGAGTCCGCCGACCGCGTGTGGAGCGACCGCTACTGGCCGCTGTACATCCTGCTGCTGCTCGCGGTCGAGCTGCACGGCGGCATCGGGCTCTATCGCCTCGCGGTCAAGTGGGGATGGTTCGGCGGGGCGGCGCCCGACGCGATGCGCAGGCGGCTGAAGACGTTCAAGTGGGCGCTGACCGTCTTCTTCCTGGTGCTTGGGCTTCGCGACACTCGCCGCGTACATCAAGATCGGCATCGCGCACGCGCCCAACTACGGCCAGCCGTACGTGCCGGCGGCGCTGGTGCGCCGGGGGCGGCAAATGAAGATCGTCTACACCGACGTACTCGTCATCGGCGGCGGGCTCGCCGGCCTGCGCGTCGGCATCGGCGCCAAGCGGCGCGGCCACGACGTCGTCATCATCTCGCTGGTGCCGCCCAAGCGCTCGCACTCGGCGGCGGCGCAGGGCGGCATGCAGGCGTCGCTCGGCAACGTGATCAAGGGCCAGGGCGACAACGAGGACGTGCACTTCGAGGACACGGTGCGCGGCAGCGACTGGGGCGCCGACCAGCACGTCGTGCGGATGTTCGTCAACACCGCGCCCAAGGCGGTGCGCGAGCTCGCCGCGTGGGGCGTGCCCTGGAGCCGCGTGCGCAAGGGCGATCGCGAAGTCATCATCAACGACCAGAAGGTGACGATCACCGAGCGCGACGAAGCGCACGGGCTGGTCGCGCAGCGCGACTTCGGCGGCACCAAGAAATGGCGCACGTGCTACGTCTCCGACGGCACCGGCCACGCGATGCTGCAGACGATGAGCGACCAGGCGATCGCGCGCTGCGATTCCCGTGCACGAGCGCACCGAGGCGATCGCGCTCATCCACGACGCTGGCCGCTGCTACGGCGCGATCGTGCGCGACCTCGTCACCGGTGAGCTGTCCGCGTACGTCGCCAAGGCCACGGCGATCACCAGCGGCGGCGCCGGCCGGCTGTACCGGGTGACCACCAACGCCGTGATCTGCGAAGGCATCGGCACCGCGATCGCGCTCGAAACCGGCGTCGCGACGCTCGGCAACATGGAGGCCATGCAGTTCCATCCGACCGGCATCTTTCCGGCCGGCATCCTCGTCACCGAGGGCTGCCGCGGCGACGGCGGCCTGCTGAAGGACGTCGACGGTCACCGCTTCATGCCCGACTACGAGCCCGAGAAGAAGGAGCTCGCGTCGCGCGACGTCGTCAGCCGGCGCATGGAGGAGCACATCGCGAAGGGCAAGGGGGCGAAGAACCGCTTCGGCGAGCATCTCTGGCTCGACATCACGCTGCTGGGCGAGAAGCACATCAAGCACAACCTGCGCGAAGTCTACGAGATCTGCCACTACTTCCTCGGCGTCGATCCGATCAAGGACTGGATACCCGGTGCGTCCGGCGCAGCACTACACGATGGGCGGCGTGCGCACCAACTACACCGGCGAGAGCCCGACGCTCAAGGGCCTCTTCGCCGCCGGCGAAGCAGCGTGCTGGGACATGCACGGCTTCAACCGGCTGGGCGGCAACTCGGTTGCGGAGACGGTCGTCGCCGGCATGATCGTCGGCGAGTACATCGCCGACTTCTGCGACACGGCTCGACAACGACGTCGACATCCCGACGAAGCTCGTCCACGAATTCCTGCGGCGCGAACAGGCGAAGCTCGACGGCCTCCTCGACCGGCGGCGGCACCGAGGACGCGGCGGCGCTCAAGGCGCAGCATGCAGGAGATCATGACCGCGAAGGTCGGCATCTTCCGCCGCGGCGAGGACCTGGCACGCCGCCGTCGACGAGCTGCAGCAACTGCTCGTGCGGAGCCGCAACATCGGTCGTCAAGTACAAGGCCGCGCGGTGCCAATCCGGAGCTCGTCACCGCCTACCGCGTGCAGAAGATGCTGAAGCTGGCGCTGTGCGTCGCCTACGGCGCGCTCACCCGCACCGAGAGCCGCGGCGCGCATTTCCGCCAGGACTTTCCGCGCCGCAACGACGCCGAGTGGCTGAAGCGCACGCTCGCCACGTGGCAGAGCGAGCGCGACACGCTGCCGACGCTCGACTACGAACCGCTCGACGTGGCCGCGATGGAGCTGCCGCCCGGCTGGCGCGGCTACGGCGCGAAGGACTACGTCGACCATCCGGACACGCCGGCGCGCGCAGCCGACGTCGAAGCCTTGAAGCAAAGGATGGCCGGCGCATCGCGCTTCGCCGTGCAGCAGGCGCTGATGCCCTACGACGCGCTGCTGCCGGAGCGGTTGCGCGGACGCAACGAGCGAATCGACGAACGCTTCGACGAGCCGCGGAGAGATGAACGACTGCCACCGTCGTGAAGATTGTTCCCGCTCCGCACGGCCGCCGCGCAATGGCGCGGCCGCACCGCGCGCTGAAGATCCGCGTGCTGCGCTACAACCCGCAGGACCCGGCCAGCGTGCCGCGCTGCAGACCTACGACGTCGAGGAAGCCGACGGCATGACGCTGTTCATCGCGCTGAACGAGATCCGCGAGAAGCATGGACCCGTCGCTGCAGTTCGACTTCGTCTGCCGCGCCGGCATCTGCGGCAGCTGCGCGATGGTGATCAACGGCCGGCCGACGCTCGCGTGCCGCACGCTGACCAAGAACCTCGGCCGCGGAGATCACGCTGGCGCCGCTGCCGTTCTTCGAGCTGATCGGCGACCTGTCGGTCGAACACCGGCAAGTGGATGCGCGGCATGAGCGAGCGCCTCGAAGGCTGGCTGCACCTGAAGGACCCGGATCCCGACCTCTCGCGGATCGAGGAGCGGATGGATCCCGACCTCGCCGACAAGATCTACGAGCTCGACCGCTGCATCGAGTGCGGCTGCTGCGTCGCGGCGTGCGGCACGGCGCGCATGCGCGAGGATTTCGTCGGGCGCCGTCGGCCTGAACCGGGTCGCGCGCTTCCGGCTCGACCCGCGCGACGCGCGCACCGACGCCGACTACTACGAGGTCATCGGCGACGACGACGGCGTCTTCGGCTGCATGTCGCTGCTCGCCTGCCACGACGTGTGCCCGAAGAATCTGCCGCTCGCGACGCAGATCGCGTTCATGCGGCGCAAGATGGTGAAAATGGCCTGGGGCAAGTAGACTGACGCGGAATTTCCACCGCCGTCCGCTAACCATTCCCCCTCCGATGCTGATCCCGTTTCAATGGATCGGCCTGTTCGCCACGGCGACGGTGTTCGCCGTCATGTTCTCGATCGGGCTGATGCTTGGACGCGAGCAGATCGCGGCCGCCATGCAGCGGCGCATCGTGCTGCTGGCCGTCATCTTCGCCGTCGTCGTGCCGGTGCCGGCGCTGGCGGTGCTGTCGCTCAAGTTGCTCGGCCTTACGGGCCCCGTCGCCGTGGGCATCGTGCTCATGGCGATCTCGCCCGGCGCGCCCATCGCGTTGCGCCGCGCGCTGGATGCGGGAAGCAGCCGCGAATTCGCGCCGGCGCTCCACGTTGCCATCGTGGTGCTGGCCGTCGCCACGGTACCGGCGTCCGTCGCGATCCTCGATTGGATCTTCGCCCGCGATTTCACGGTCTCGCCGCTCCACATTGGGCGCCAGGTGTTCGTGGCTCAACTGCTCCCGCTGATGTTGGGAGCAGCGCTGCGCGCCGTTCATCCCTCCCTCGCGGCGCGTCTCGAACGTCCGATAGGACGCGTCGGCAACGTGCTGCTGCTGATACTGGGCGTGTTGGTCCTCATCGACTTCCCGCCCATCCTCGCGGAGGTCGGATGGATCCCCACGCTCGCCGGCATCGCGATGACCGCCGGCGCGCTTGCGGTGGGATCCGCCGTCGCGTGGCGCGATGCCGAAGTGCGGCCGGCCGCCGCCATCGCCGCGGCGATGCGCAATCCCGGCCTCGCGCTCGTCATCGCGACGGTGAATCGCGCGCCCTTCGCGGTCACAGCCGCCGTGATCGGCTATGCACTCGGTCTGGCAGTGACGATCATCGTCTATATGCAATGGCGCAGACGGCGCAACTGACGACCGGCCGCGGCGCAAGTTGACATTGGCTTTAAGAGTCGTCCACGCCGCCGGGCGCCGTCCGGCGGAGAGTCGCACGCAATCGACGAACTTCCGGGAGCGAGAGCATGAGCGTTCGCATCGAAAGGACTTCCTCGGCGAAAAACAGATTCCGGAAGACGCCTACTACGGCGTGCAGACGCTGCGCGGCAAGGAGAACTTCCACATCACCGGCATCCCGATGTCGCTGGAGCCCAACTTCGTCAAGGCGTTCGGCTACGTGAAGAAGGCCGCCGCGCTCGCGAACCGCGACCTCGGCGTGCTCGACGCGAAGATCGCCGACGCCATCGCCGGCGCCTGCGACAGGCTGATCGCGGGCGAGATGCGCGACCAGTTCGTCACCGACTTCATCCAGGGCGGCGCCGGCACGTCGACCAACATGAACGCGAACGAGGTGATCGCCAACCTCGCGCTCGAGCAGCTCGGCCACAAGAAGGGCGAGTACCAGTTCGTCAATCCGAACGACCACGTCAACTTCGGGCAGTCGACCAACGACGTCTATCCGACGGCATTCCGGCTCGCGCTGATCCTGCGCCTCGACAGCTACATGGAGGCGCTGCGCCGGCTGCAGCAGGCGTTCTTCGCCAAGAGCAAGGAATTCGACCACGTGCTGAAGATGGGCCGCACGCACCTGCAGGACGCGGTGCCGATGTCGCTGGGCCAGGAGTTCCACGGCTGGGGCACGACGATCGGCGAGGAAGTGCAGCGGATCGCGGAGGTGCGCGCAGTTCCTGCACGAGATCAACCTGGGCGCGACGGCGATCGGCACGACGGTGACGGCGGCACCCGGGCTATCCGGAGCTCGCGACCAAGTACCTGTCCGAACTGACCGGGCTCAAGTTCATCCTCGCCGGCGACCTGATCGAGGCGACGTCCGACACCGGCGCCTACGTGCTGCTGTCGGGCGTGCTGAAGCGCACGTCGGCGAAGCTCACCAAGATCTGCAACGACATCCGGCTGCTGGCGTCGGGGCCGCGCTGCGGCTTCAACGAGATCAACCTGCCGCAGATGCAGCCGGGCAGCTCGATCATGCCGGGCAAGGTGAATCCGGTGATTCCGGAAGTCGTCAACCAGATCGGCTTCCTGGTGATCGGCCTCGACCTCACGGTGACGCTCGCCGCGTCCGCGGGACAGCTGCAGCTCAACGTGATGGAACCGGTGATCACCTTCGCGCTGTTCACGTCGATCGCGACGATGGAGCACGCCGTCGACAGCCTTCGCGTCAACTGCATCGACGGCATCACCGCCAACGCCGAGCGCACGCGCGACATGGTGCTGAACTCGCTCGGCATCGTGACCGTGCTCAAGCCGTCGCTCGGCTACAAGCAGTGCGCGGAGATCGCGCGCGAAGGCTACGAGACCGGCAAGTCGCTGCACCAGATCGTCGTCAACGAGAGGAAGCTGCTGACGCAGGAGAAATGGGACGAGGTGTTCTCGTTCGAGAACCTGATCAGCCCGAAGTTCGAGCAGTAGCGGCGAGCCTTAAGGCCGCGCGCGCGGATTGCGACGCTACAATGCCGGGCATACTCGATCGCACGGGAAACGCCATGCCAGAGTCGAAAGTCATTCGCGCCGCCATCGTGCTGGTCGATCCTGTGCGTCACGCCGCCGACCCGCCCATGCCGCCGGGCCGGCACCCTTCGTGGTTCCGGATGAAATCACCATCCCCAGCGGACCGGATGGCGCCGCAATCATCTTGGGCAAGGCGCTGGTCACCGAAACGAAAAAGCGGCTGCCGCGCAATGTCGGCAACGGCCTCAACTGCTCAAGCTGCCACCTGGGTGCGGGAACCGTGGCGCTCGCCGGGCCTTTTGTCGGACTGTGGGGCGTGTTCCCGGAGTACCGCGCGCGCGGCGGCGCCATCGACTCGCTGCAGGAGCGGATCAACGACTGCTTCCTGCGGTCGATGAACGGCAAGCCTTTGGCCTGGGACTCGGCGGAGATGAACGCCATCCTGATGTACATCCATTGGCTGTCGACCGGCGTGCCCACCGGCACTGCCGTGACGGGGCGCGGCATGGGCAGCGTCGACACGACGCGGAAGCCCAACGCCGTCCACGGCCAGCAGGTCTATGCCGAGAAGTGCGCGAGCTGCCACGGCGCCGGCGGAGCGGGCATAGCCAATCCGGCAGGCGGCTACGTCTTCCCGCCTGTCTGGGGCAACGCGTCCTTCAATGTCGGCGCGGGCATGGCCCGCACCTACACCGCCGCGGCCTTCATCAAGCACAACATGCCGTTGGGTCAAGGCAACACGCTCAGCGACCAGGACGCGATCGACGTGGCCGAATACGTCACGCATCAACCGCGACCCGCCTTTGCCGCGGCCAAGGCCGACTACGCGAAGGGTCCCAAGCCCGGCGACGCGCGAAACTAGGCTGTCCGGCAATCGGCGTTCGCCGCCCGTCCCGGCGGGTCGCGCCCCTGGACCGGCTTCAACTGCACTCGACGTGGCGCGCCTTGCACGTTGCCAGCACTTCGTCGGGATCGCGCTTCCACCAGTTGTTCGCGGAAAAGATCTCGACCTCGTGGCAGCCGCGAAAACCGGCAGCCTCCATCCACGACCGCAGCAGGCGAAGATCGATGACGCCGTCGCCCATCATGCCGCGGTCCGTCAGCAGATCGGTCGTCGGCACCAGCCAATCGCAGATGTGATAGGCAAGGAGACGCGACGGACTCGCGCCGCCGGCGCGCTCGATCTCGCGCTCGAGGTGCGGGTCCCACCAGACGTGATACACATCGACTGCGATCCCAAGCCCCGGCCCCAGCTCGTCGCACAGGTCGTTGGCGTGCTCCATTGTGTTCACGCAGGCGCGGTCGGCGGCGTACATCGGGTGCAGCGGCTCGATCGCCAGCGGCATGCCGGCATCGCGTGCGTAGCACCAGGAGTTCGCCGATCCCGTCGCGCACCATTTCCCGCGCGCCGGCGAGATCCTTCGATTCGATTTTTCCGTCGCGACCTTTCGGCAATCCCCCGACGACCAGAATCAGGCACTGCGCGCGCAGCGCAAGAGCTTCGTCGACCGCGCGCCGGTTATCGTCCAGCGCCGCCCGCCGGCCTTCGCGATCGGTCGCGGGAAACATTCCGCCGCGGCAATAACCGCTGACGACGAGTCCCGCGTCGCGGATGCGCGCTGCGGTTTCCTTGAGGCCGGCCGCTGCGACCTGGTCGCGCCACGGCGCAATGCCGCGGATGCCATGGCGGGCGCAACCGTCGATGATCTGCGGCAATGTCCACTGCTGCCGCACCGTGGCGGTATTGAGCGACAGCAGGCCCGGATCCGGTTCGCTCATTTACCCGGTTTCATGTCAGCGCGCGCGAGCTCGAGGGCCTGCGTAGTGGTGTGATACTTGGCGATCATGTCGGGGACCTCCCAATCGGGCAAGGCGCCCTCTTCCACATAATCCAGAAATTGCGCGGCGACCTGCGCGAAATGGGCTTCGTGGCCCACATGATAGGCGGCCGGAACCGCGACCTGCCACGCATCTCCGGCACGATTCAGATCGACGCCGGGATACGATTCGCATATCTCGGCCAGCGCACGTGGCAGCGCCGACGCAAGTTCGGCAGCGCCGGCGGCCGTCGCCGGCTCGACCGTCAACACCGGCTGCCAGCCTTCGGCCTCGCCCTGGCGGATGACGAGATTCGCCTTCGAGCCGCGCATGACCGAGAAGTGCGTGTCGCCGCCGCCTTCGGGCGCCTCGAAATTCCAGAGAACGGAAACCTTCGCGTGCACGCCCTTGATCAGGTAATTGATCTCCCCGTTCGCATAGGTGTGCAGGCTGCCGTTCGCCTGGACGTCGTCGCGCAGGTAATCCGGGAAGGCCCGCAGTTGCGTGACCTTCTCGAACTGCGCGGGCGTGACCTCGGTGGGCCAGCGCCGGGCGCTCAGTATGCGGATGTCCCGTGAGAATTCCAGGATCTCGCCGGGGAAGCACTCCCATTGGACGAGGTCGACCAGGTGCGTGGTGATGTCGACGAGGCCCTCCCCCTGCTGGCGCACGTCGAAAAACCAGGCCGGCCGCTTGATCGGCGCACCGGAAACAAGTTTGGAAAAGTGGTGGACGCTCTCTTTGGTGACGGCCGGGCTCTCCTCGGTGCCGTGCAACAGCGTGCCGAACACCGACGGAATGCGCGAGAACGCCTTTTGCAGCATCGTGGTGATCTCGTGCCGTTCGGTCATGATGTCGTAGAGCAGGACGCCTTTCTCGCCGGCAAGCGTCGAATGCCTTGCGCAGCGACTCGAAACCCGCAGAGTCGATCGCCATCGGCTTGTCGGCCAGCACGTTCATGCCCGCGTCGATTGCGCGGGTCAGGTACTCGGTCTTGCGCCGGTTGTTGCCGGCGATGACGGCGACATTGCCGGCCCGATCGGCACTGAATCGATCCAGGAAATCCGGACTGGCATGGACCTGCATTTTCCAGGACGTCGGATCAACCGGTCGCGCGTTGTAGCTTTCGATCTTGCGCAGGTAGTCGCGCAGGTCCGGTCCTTCCTCGGCATACACATGCACTGTCGCGTCGACGTTGGCGTACATGGTCTTTTGCAGCAGCGCCGCATGAAAATGCCCCGGATCGAGGATGACCAGTTTCATCGTTGATTTCATCGCCAGCTCACGCTTCGATGCCGTTGATGCCGAGGAACGCGCGCATCCGTGATGCAGCGAGTCCGGGATCGCGCAGCAATTGCGCGGCGTCGGCGAGGCGGAACAGCTCCGCGAGGTGCACGACACTGCGCGCGCTCTGCTGCCCACCCACCATCGTGAAGTGCGACTGGTGGCCGTTGAGCCAGGCCAGGAACACCACGCCCGTCTTGTAGAAGCGCGTCGGCGCCGCGAACACGTGCCGGGACAACGGCACGGTCGGCGCCAGAATGGCGTCGAACCGCGCGCGGTCGCCGGCAGCCAGCGCCGTCAGCGCCGCCGACGCGGCAGGAGCGATCGCGTCGAAGATGCCCAGCAGCGCGTCGGAGTGCCCGGTTGCATCGCCGCCGATCAACGCCGCGAAGTTGAAATCATCGCCCGTATACATGCGCACCCCCGCAGGAAGGCGCGACCGCAACGCGATCTCCTTGGCATCGTCGAGCAGCGACACCTTGACGCCGTCCACCTTCGCTGCGTTCGCGTTGATCACCGCCGCACACACGTCCGTCGCGCGGGCGTGGTCGGGGTCGCTGGCGAGGCCGCCCGCGCCGACCCAGTAGCCGGCGAGTGCCGGGTCGAACATCTCGCCCAGCCAGTGCAGGATCACCGGGGCACGCACCTGCGAAAGCACGCGCTCGTACACCTTCGCGTAGTCGTCGGGAGAGCGCGCGCATGCGGCGAGTGCGCGGCTCGCCATCAGGATGATGCGGCCGCCTGCCGCCTCGATCTCGGCGCACTGCGCCTCGTAGGCCGCGACGATCTCGTCCAGCGAAACGTCGGCGCCCGCAGGAAGATGATCCGTGCCGGCGCCGGAAAACACGACGGCGCCCGGAGTGTCCCGCGCTTCGCGCACGCTGCGCCGGATGAGTTCGAGCGACGTTGGCCAGTCGAGCCCCATGCCCCGCTGCGCCGTGTCCATCGCTTCGGCGACGCCGAAGCCATGCGACCACAGGTGGCGGCGGTAGGCGAGTGTCGCATCCCAGTCGACGGCCGTCTGCAGCCACGGGTCAATGGCGGCACGCGGATCGGCGACGACGTGGGCCGCGGCGAAGGCCACGCGATTCCACCGCGGCGTGGCCGACGGCTCGGGCCAGCCGGCCGACGCGCGCAGCGTGTAGGAGGCGAGCGTGCCGTCGGCCTGCGGCAGGCCGATCGAATTCATGACGCGTGCGCCCTCAGCGGAAGCGCCGGCACGTCGATGAAACGACGCTCGCGCCAGCTCTGCAAACCGAGTTCGGCGAGTTGGACGCCCTTCGCACCTTCCAGCAGGTTCCACTGGAACGGGCCACCGTCGACAACGTGGCGCAGGAACAATTCCCACTCGACCTTGAAGGCATTGTCGTAGACGCGGTTGGCGGGAACCTGCTGCCACGTATTGTAGAAATCGATCGTCTGCGGCACGTCCGGATTCCACACGGGCTTGGGCGTCGCGGTGCGCGGCTGGATGCGGCAATCGGTGAGTCCGGCGACCGCAGAGCCGAGCGTGCCATCGACGTGGAACGTGGCGAGGTCGTCGCGGCGGACCCGCGTGCACCAGGAGCTGTTGATTTGGGCGATGATCGGCACATTAGCGCCGCCGTCGAGCTCGAACGTCGCGTACGCCGCGTCATCGGCGGTGGCGGCGTAAGGTTTGCCGGCCTCGTCCCACCGCTGCGGAATGTGCGTGGCGCCGATGCACATCACGCTTTTCACCGCGCCGAAGAGATTGTCGAGCACATAGCGCCAATGGCAGAGCATGTCGACGATGATGCCGCCGTCGTCCTCCTTCCTGTAGTTCCACGAAGGCCGCTGCGCAGGTTGCCAGTCGCCTTCGAAGACCCAGTAGCCGAATTCGCCGCGCACCGAGAGAATGCGTCCGAAGAAACCCGAGTCGATGAGCATCTTCAGCTTGAGCAGCCCGGGCAGCCACAGCTTGTCCTGCACGACGCCGTGTTTCACGCCCGCGGCTTCGGCGCGCTGGTACAGGTCGAGCGCTTCGGCTACCGTCGGGCGCCACCGGCTTTTCCGTATAGATATGCTTGCCGGCCGCGATCGCCTTGCGGATCAGCTCCGGACGCAGGCCCGTCGACGCGCTGTCGAAGTAGATCGAATCGTTGCGGTCAGCGAGTGCCGCGTCGAGATCGCTCGTCCAGCGCTCGATGCCGTGGGCGCGCGCGAGCGCTGCGACCTTGCCGGCATCGCGGCCAACCAATATGGGGTCAGGCACGATGCGGCGGCCCGGGCCGGCCGGCACGCCGCCCTGGTTGCGTATCGCGATGATCGAGCGAATGAGGTGCTGGTTGGTGCCCATGCGGCCGGTGACGCCGTTCATGATCACGCCCAGGCGGATGGTTTCCATGGTGCGGAACTCCCAATATCGTTCAGGGGGTTGAAGTTGGCGCAGCGGCGCGGCGTTTGATACGGCCCAGCAGGCGCGTGACCACGGGAAACTTGAGCAGGATGACCAACAGGATCGAAATCCATAGCACCGCCGAGATGGGGCGCGTGAAGAATGGTCCGAGCTCGCCGTCGGACAGCACAAGCCCGCGGCGGAATCCCTTTTCCATCAGGTCGCCCAGCACGATTCCCAGCACCAGCGGTGCGACGGGGTACTTGAAGCGTCGCAATCCGTATCCGAGCACGCCGAACCCCAGCATGACCCACACATCGAACAGCCGCTGCGAAATGGCATAGGAACCGACGACACACAGAACGAAGATGATCGGCAGGATGATCGGCTTCGGGACCATCAGCACCTTGATCAGCAGGTTGGTGAGTGTGAGGCCGTAGATCAGGATGCCGATCGTCGCAAACATCATCATCGCGACGACGTCGTAGACGAACGTCGGATTCTCGACCATGATCATCGGGCCGGGCCGAACGCCGTGGATCAGCATGGCCGCCATCAGCACGGCCGCGGGCGCGGAGCCCGGGATCGCGAGCGTCAGCACGGGAATCACCGCGCCGGGGACGCACGCGTTGTCGCCGGTCTCCGCCGCCATCAGGCCGTCGATCGACCCTTTGCCGAAGAGCGCTTTCTCCTTGCTCACGCGCTTCGCCGCAGCATAGGACGACCACGCGGCAACGTCCTCGCCGACGCCGGGCAGGATCCCGATGAACGTGCCGATCACGCCTGAGCGCAGGATCGTCCGCCAATACTTGGTCACGTCTTTCAGTTTCGGAATGACGGAATCGAAAGGGCTGATCTTCACCGGCGCGGGACGTTCGCGCACGGCCATCAGCAATTCCGCGAAGCCGAATGCGCCGACCAGCGCGGGCACGAGATTGAAGCCGCCGGCAAGGTCCCGGCTTCCGAAACTGAAGCGGTCGTAGGCGTAGATCGCTTCCTGCCCCACTGCAGCGGTGAAAATGCCTACGAGTCCCGCGATCCAACCCTTGAGCGGGTCATCGCCGGTCAGCGTGCCGGCGATGATCACCCCGAAGAGCGCGAGCCAGAAGAACTCGTACGAACCGAACTTGAGCGCGAGATTGCCGAGGATCGGTGTGAACAGCGCGAGGAAGAACATGCCGATCAATGTGCCCAGCACCGAACCGGACGTCGCGATGCCCATCGCCCGGCCCGCGTGTCCCTGCTTGGCGAGCGCGTACCCGTCGAGGCACGACGCCGCGGACGCCGGCGTTCCTGGGATGTTGAGCAATATGGCCGAGCGCGAGCCGCCATAGATCGCGCCGACGTACGTGCAGATGAGCACCAGCAGCGCCTGGCTGGAAGGCATCTTGATCGTCAGCGTCGTCATCAGCGCGACGCCCATCGTCGCGGTCAGTCCGGGCAGTGCGCCGATGATGACGCCAACGAGCGACGACAGCATGATCAGCCCCAGCGACAGCGGATCGCAAAAGCTCCACAGCGAGTGGCCAAATGCGATGAGGCCGTCGAACATTGGGGATCTGGCCTTCGCAGGTGCGGGCTTAAGGCAGCCGCACGTAGAAAAGCTGCTCGAAGACCAGCGTAACGAGGACGGCGGTGATCACACCGCAGGCCAGCGCGACGAGGAAGCCGCGGAGCACGGTGCCGGCGGCCTTGCGCCCGGTGTACTGGAACACGAACACGAACGCCGTGACGAACAGCGCCGTGCCCAGCCAGAACGGCAAGCCCACGGCCGACGAGCAGCAATGCGTAGACGAAGAACATCACCGAAGCCAGCGCGAAGCTCGACATCGGCGCGTAGTCGGTGTCGTCGGCTTCTGTGGTGTCCCAGCCGAGGCGTTGCGCGCGACGCCACGACCGCAACATCAGCACGCCTCCCAGCCCGGCGAGCAGCGCGCCGACGATGCCGGGCCAGAGTCCGGGTGCGGTGTGCAGAGTCGCACCCTGCTGCACCATCCGGTCCATCTGCCATGACAGCACGGCGATGAGACTGCCAAACGCCGTCCAGACGACGCCGCCCTGCAGGTCGCGCCGCGGCGACGACGGATAGATTTCGGTGCTCACGATCGAATCGCGTGTTTGCCCGGCCCGACCCTTGCGCAGGTCAGGTCCGGGACCGTTCCAGGATTACGGGCGCGGAATGCCCAGCGTGTCGGGCGCCACTTTGGCCTTGCCCGTGTCGGCGGCGGCCCATGCGTTGGCTTGCACTGCCGGGAACACCGCCTTCTGCGCGTCCGCGCCCGCGTACGGTGAGAACTGCGCGCCACGGGCGGTAGCGTATTGCTTGAGCGCTGCCGAGTTGACGATCTGCTCGGCCCAGATCTTCTCGACGGTCGCGATCACCTCGGGCGGCACGCTTTTCGGGATGAAGATGCCGAAGTAGTTGGCAGGCGCCTTGAAGCCTGGCACCGACTTGGTCAGCGGCTCGATGACCCCGTAGCCGTCGATCTCGACCGGCTTGTCGCCAATGACCGCGAGCGCGCGCAGCTTCTTGCCGCGGATCATCTCGGCCTGCTCGACAGTGAGTTGCGTCGTCGCGTCCGTCTCGCCGGCCACCGTGGCCACCACGGCCGGGTTGCCGCCGTCGTAGGTGACGTGCTTGTATTTGACGCCGGTCGCCTTGGCGATCGCCTCCATCGCGCTGTGACCGCTGGAGTTCACACCCGCCGTGGCGACGCTGATCGCTCCCGGCTTTGCCTTCATCGCGTCGATCAACTCGGTCGGCGTCTTGTACGGCGTGCTGGGATTGACCGAAAGGGTCGAGACGTTGGCGACGTTGAGGAAGAGCGCCCAGTCGCCGATCTTCGTGTCGAGCATGCCCAGCACCGCGTAGGTGCCGAGATCCTGTGCCGCACCGGCGGTCCACGTGTAACCGTCCTTGGCCGCTTCCAGCGCATTCTTGGTTCCGATCGAACCGGAGGCTCCAGGCTGGTTGACGATGACGACCTTCTGGCCAAGCGCTTTCTCGATCTCGGCGGCCGTCACTCGCGTGACCTGGTCGGTCGAGCCGCCGGCCGCCCATGGCACGATGATCGTGATCGGCTTCGTCGGCTTCCATTGCTGCGCCGACGCGGCAGGGACCATCGCCACCACCGTCAGCGCGGTTGCGATGACCAACACTACGCGTTTGCTGAAATCCATTGCGTCCTCCTTGGGGTGATGCGTTGCCGCCGGAACCGGTCGGGCGCCTGGCCCGCCGCCGCTCTCATCGTGGTAACCGGCTGGTTAATTATCTTAGCGTCCGGGCGTGCGGAAGCGCAAGGGGTGGCTTCCCGCCTCACTTTAGGCCTCGGTTGCGTCTCCAGTTGTGTCTTTGGTTGCCTCTCATCTGTGTGCGAGATACCCCAGCGTGAACGCAACCGCGTGGGCGATCCGCTGTTCCCTGGCCGCCGGGGCCAGCAGGTCGCGCCCGAATATCGTCGACAACGTGTAGTTGTTCGAGATGTAGAAGTAACCGAGCGCGGCGATCGAGACGTATAGCTGCACCGGATCCACGCCCTTCCGGAATACACCCTCGCGCTCGCCGCGTTTCAGCAGTTCGCCCAGCGTGGCGACCAGCGGCGAGTGCATCGCCAGGACCTTCTTCGACTTCTTGAGATGCCGTGCGCGATGCAGGTTCTCCGTGTTCAGCAGCGACATGAACTCCGGATGCGCGAGGAAGTAGTTCCACGTGAATACGATCAGTTGTTCGACGCCCCGGGCCGGCGGCAGTTCGAGGAGATGAAGATTCTGCTCTTCCGCCCGGATTGTTTCGTACGCGCGCTCGAGCACGGCAAGGAATAGCGCCTCCTTGCGCCCGAAGTAGTAGTACAGCATCCGTTTATTGGTTCTGGCCCGCTCGGCAATTCGATCGACGCGCGCGCCCGAGAGGCCATGCCGCGCGAACTCATGGGTGGCGGCGGCAAGGATGGAAGCCTTGGTGCGCAGCGCGTCCCGCGTCGGGCGCGCGGCTGGCTCGCGCGCGCCGGCCGGTACGCGCGTGTCGATCGCTACGTGGCTTGGATCCCGATGGGCGCTGCGCATTTGCCGTGCCGTTGGCGTCAGCGGCCGCGGCCCGATCTGACGAACTCGAGCGACGCCTCGAACAACGCAAGGTCTTTCTGGTAGTCGCCCGCGTCGGCGCGGTCAATCTGTATCCACTCCCGCGTGCTCGCCACACCACCGGGTTGAAGGGGCCGACGTTGTCCATCGAGAACTGCAGTTCCGTCGCGGTGGACACCGGAAGACGCAGTCCGACCCCTTTGCCGCTGATGCACGCGAACATCTTGTCGGACACGAAATACGCGTCGAGTCCGTTGATGGTCCTTGCGCTGACGCCCGGCAACGCAAGAAGCAAGGCGTCGAGCTGCGCCTTACGCGGGGATACGGGTTTTTCGGTGGCCAATGGGTTTTCGCCTCGTCGTATTTTGGAGGAGCGATCGCACTTGCAACGTCGCAGGGGTCATCCGACATGCGACGGCTGCGCGCCGGGCAAGGGGTCCTATCGTAGCGGCGTTTGGCCATTCGCGCGAATGGCGCCGCGGGTCACCGGGAATTCCAGAGCCCTTTCGCGCCTTCGGGAACCTTGCTCGGCTCCGATTCCTTCCGCGCCGCTTCAAGCAACCCGGCAATGGTCGCGTCCTTTTCTTGCCAGAGCGTCTGTAGCCAGTGCTGGAATGCCTTGCGGTATTTCGGATCGCGCGCGTAGTCTCCGCCGCGCGATTCGGCGGGAATGGGCACCTGTCGCGCCCGGACGACGACATGGTGCACGTTGCCGCAGAGGAACTGCCAGAACGTCGGTGCGCCTTCCGGATAGACGATAGTGACGTCGAGCAGCGAATCGAATTTTCCGCCGAGCGCGCCCAGCGCAAGCGCCAGGGCGCCTGCCTTGGGGCGAAGCAGGCGTCGATAAGGCGATCGCTGTGCCCGATGCTTGGAGTGAGTGAAGCGAGTGCCCTCGGCGAAGTTCATCACGCTGGTCGGCACCAGCGCAAACTTCGCGCACGCCCGACGCGTGGCCTCGATGTCGTCGAAGCGCCGTTCCGGGTGGCGCTTGAGTTGGGCATCGGTGTGGCGACGCATGAACGGGAAGTCCAGCGCCCACCACGCAAGTCCGATCACCGGAACGTAGATCAGCTGCCGCTTCAGAAAGAACTTGAGCATCGGTATGCGGCGGTTCAGCAGGTGCTGCAGCACCAGGATGTCGACCCACGATTGGTGGTTGCAGTTGACCATGTACCAGCCGCGATAGGGAAGATCGGCAAAGCCGGCGACATCCCATCGGGTCCGCTGCGTGAGCCGCATCCACGCGCTGTTCCCGGACACCCACCGCGTGCCGATTCCATTCAGGACACTGTCGATGGCGGTACGTACGCGTTTCACGGGCACGGCCAGCTTGACCAGAGCGAACAGGAACAGGAATGCGCACCAGAACAGCGTGTTCAGTGCCAGCAGCGACGCCGCTACGGCGCCGCGAACGAGAGCCGAAAGGCTCAGCCCATTACCTCGAAATGCTTGCGCCGCCGTTCCTCGGACACGAATTCCTCCTCCGGTCCATCGCGTTGCGCGTGGACATCTGGCTCCACAACAGAACTTACTCCAGCCATTTCGGCGGGAAGTTGACCATTATCAACGCCATGTGGTGACCGGCAGGCAGGGTGAAGGACCACAATACTGCATCCAACTCATACCACCCGAGACACCATGAACGACAGAAAGCGATTCACTACGGGCTATCCGACCTGGCACAGCGACGATGGCGCTCCGGTTTCGTGTCACGAGAGAATCAAGGTCATGAACGAGAACCTGGCCGAGATCCGGCAGATGGCACAGGATGCGTTCGAGGTTGCGCTCCTCATGGGCTGCAGCGAGGCACAAGTGCGCGAGGTGTGCGTGGCGGTTATGCGCGGCCTGTACACCTGTACAACCCGTACCCGCCCGCGGGTTCCTGACGCGCTCCCCCGGCGGGCCGAGGGCGCCACGCTTCCGTATCCGGACGTTTGCACACCCGGTGGCGGGCGCTCTGTAAGACAAGGGCGCCTAATTCGCGGGAGCTCAACGTAGGCAGCGTTGCGGAATTGCAACGCCAGCCCGCCTGCCCGGTCCGATCATCGCCCCGCTTGATGCAAGTCAAACACTTGGACACTCTCCCCGCGTAGATGTACGCTTAGTCAAAACCATATTCGCGAAGTGGTGTGGACGTGGCGGCACCAGCACGAATGGCAATTCTCCGGAGCGGCGGTCGACAGCGATTACGGGCCGCGACCCCGGACGGTAGCAGTCGGAAAATCCAGCAGCTGACCAAAGGGGTTCACATGCGAATCAAGACCTTCGTCGCCGCATCCAGGACTCTGGCGATCCTGGCGGCGTTTTTGGCGTTTCCGGCACTCGCCCAGCAGAAGGCATACACAGGTTCCCAAGTCGCCCCGGTATGTGCGAACTGCCACGAAGCGCAGTGGAACTCAATCGACCTCACACCGCATGGCGCAAAGACCGACGCCGGCGGCAGCATGTGCCAGGCCTGCCACGGTGACGCGTCCGAGCACTTGAAGGACCCGATGAAGGCCAAGCCTGCCAACCCGTTCGCGAAGGGCGGCACCGCCGAGCAACGGACCGCGGTTTGCATGACTTGCCACAGCGGCAACAGGAACCTCGCTTTCTGGACGTCGGGCAAGCACGCGCTCAACGACGTGTCCTGCAGCAGCTGCCACAGCGTCCACGGGCAAAGCGCCCCGAGCTACAACGGCGCAACGCTGAGGCCGCAGCCTGTGACCATCAACAAATTCACGACGACGTTCCTGCCGAACCAGGCGGAGACTTGCTGGCAGTGCCACCAGCAGATCCGTGCGGCGAACTTCAAGCCTTCGCATCATCCGATCATCGAAGGCAAGATCAAGTGCTCCGACTGCCACAACCCGCATGGCGCGCTGACGCCGGCGATGGTCAAGCAGCCGACGATCAACGACCAGTGCTACTCGTGCCATGCGGACAAGCGCGGACCGTACGTGTTCAACCATCCGCCGGTCGAAGAGAACTGCGCGACCTGCCACAACCCGCACGGCTCGGTCCACGCCAAGCTGCTCAACGAATCCGCGCCGAACCTCTGCCAGGACTGCCACGACTGGTCGCGGCACCCCGGCACCGTGTATGGCGCCGCCGGTGGCTTCAACTGCGCGGCTGGGGATCCCAATCCAGCGTGCGCCGGGAAGACCGGACAGCCCAACCCGTCCGTGAACAACCGGTTGGTCGCCCGCGCCTGCCTGAACTGCCACAACGCGATTCACGGCTCGAACGCGCCGGGCAACCGCGGCAAGTTCTTCACGCGATAAGGCCAGGAGAAAATGATGAGCAAGAAGCTGCTTTCCACCCTGATCGCCAGCCTGTTCGCCGCCGCGCCGGCGCTCGCCCAGAGCAACGACCCGATTCGCGTCGAGGGCTCGGCGACCCTCGGCGGCATATACAACGACCAGAATGCCCAGGACCCGACGAAGCTGGAGGAGTACCAGGATCTTCGCAACGGCGCGATGTCCAACATCGGCGTCCGCGGCCGCAACAGCACGACCTGGTTCACCGGCTACGGCGAGAACTTCGGCCGCAGTGACCAGTACATGTTCTTGCGCGGCGGAATGTACGACTTCTTCAAGGGCGGGGCCTACCTCAACGACATTCCGCACAATTTCCTCACGTCCGGATTGACGCCGTTCTACGGGGTTGGCGGCAGCGTGCTGACGGCGCCGTTCCCTAACCCTAACCCGAACACGTGGAACGGGCTCAACCTCGGTTACGATCGTCGCGACTGGGGCGGCTTCTTCGAGTGGCAAAAGAACAGCCCTTGGTACTTCCGCGCTGACGGCAACCAGGTCACGTTCAACGGCACCAAGGTGGGTTCGGCGGCGAACGGCACGAGCCCGGGCAACGGCTTCGTCGATCTGGCCATCCCGACGCAGTACACGACCAACAACTGGGGCGCGGAAGGCGGCTACCAGTCCGGCAAGGCGACCTTCGCGCTGCGCTGGGACTACAGCCAGTTCGACAACTCGATCAAGACGCTCGACTGGACCAACCCGTACTTCGGCGGCAACAAGCTCGACACGTCGTACCTGCCGCCGGACAACACGTTCAACAAGTTCACGGCGACGGCAAGCTACCGCGACCTGCCGTGGCGCTCGGTGATTTCGGCGCGGTACACATGGGCCGAGACCAAGAGCGACTTCGGCCTCGCCCCGTTGGCGCTCAACAGCGGTGGCAACTACGACGCGACGCTTCCGGACGAAAACAGCTTCAACGGCAAGAACACGAACCAGTCGTTCGCGCTGTCGTGGACCGCGGTGCCGACGACGAACGTCGACACCCGCGTCTACTACTACTGGTCGAAGCTGGAAAACGGTTCGGACGTCGTCCAGTACGGCAACGCGCCAGCGCAGCCGCTCGCGAGCGGGCTCGGTTGCGGCAACTTCACGGTGAACGGGATACCGACGCAGACCGTCGGAAACTGCGAAAGCGACCTCTACAACTATACGAAGAACAACGTCGGCTTCGACGTGTGGTGGCGATTCATGAAGGGCAATCGCCTGGGCTTCGGCTACGACTACAACAACCTCGACCAGACCCGCGTCGACTACGACAAGGCGCACTGGAACAGGCTGTGGGTCGAGTACAAGAACACGATGCTGGAAACGATTTCCGGCCGACTCAAGTACCAATACCTGAAGCGTGACGCGACGCTCAACTACAGCAACGCGGGCCTGACAGCGGACAACCCGAATTATTTGCTGCCGTACACGTCGGCATTCGACCTGCAGTCGTCCACGACCAACCAGGTCAAGCTGTATCTCGACTACAACCCGATGGCGAACCTGGGCCTGGCGTTCGAGGCCAATTGGGCCAAGCAGGACTATGACGACGTTACCCTGGGTCGCACGAGTTCTGAAAAACAGGGATATTTCCTGAGCGGCAACTGGGGCGACGCCAGCAAGCTGATGTTGAGCGCCTTTGGCAGCTGGGAGGAAACGAAGTACCCGTCCAGCCACCGCTACATCGGCACGGTCGCAGGCGGCCCGAATCCGCCATCGGGATTCTGCACGGCAGCCAATCCCGGCTGCTATAGCCCGGCCTCCTTCCCGAATTCGGGATCGTACAACTGGAACTCGGCAACCAAGGACCAGACCTACATGATCGGCGCAGGGCTGGATTGGCCGGTCACGCCGAGCCTGATGCTGAAGGCGTCGTACCTGTACATACAGAACGACGGAGAGGCGACCTTCTCGTCGCAGGACGCAACCGGCGCAATGGTTGGCGGCCCCGCCGGCTTCGGCAATCCGCTGAACATCGGCAACTTCGACAATTCGAAGCAGCAGTACTTCAACCTGAAGGCGATCTACGCGTTGAACAAGAACTGGTCGTTCACGGCCGGCTACGCGTACGAGAAATACGACCACAACGACATCGCGACCAGCGGCTACCAGTACACGCTGCCCTATGTCGGCGTGGTGGCACCGTCATCCAGCCTGAGCTATCTGAACGGCTACGACGCGTTCACCAACGGCACGCAGAACATCTTCTACCTGCAGGCGTCCTACAAGTTAGACGCGCCGCCGCTGCCGATCGCACCGTTGATGGTCGCGCGAAGCGGCGCCCACAGCTGCGCCGCCCGCTGCTCCACCGTCACCGGCACCAGCTCCGCCGCCGCCGACACCGCAGGTGCAGAAGATCACGCTCGACTCGAAGGCCCTGTTCGACTTCGACAAGGCGGTGCTCAAGCCTGAAGGCAAGGCCGCGATCGACGCCCAGGTCGTCGGCAAGCTGTCACAGGTCACCAAGCTCGACGTAGTCCTGGTCACCGGCCACACCGATCGCATCGGCTCCGACGCCTACAACCAGAAGCTGTCGGAACGCCGCGCCGACGCCGTGCGCGACTACCTGGTCAGCAAGGGCGTGGACAAGGCCAAGATCGAGACCATCGGCATGGGCGAGAAGCAGCCCGTCGTGCAGTGCGACCAGAAGGCGATGAAGGCGCTCATCGAGTGCCTGCAGCCCAACCGCCGCGTCGACGTCGAGGTCAAGGGCGAAACGAAGAGGTAGTCAACCCCGCCGCTTTTCTCCAGGAGCCCCGCGGCGTAGTGCGGGGCTTTTTTTCGGGTTGAATCGGAAAATGCAAGTGAGAATCATTCCATACACGTCGATGCGGCGATGCGAACGATACAACTCGACGCGAGGCCATTGAACAACGCGTCGCGAGGATTGATTCCGGAAATCAGGTAGCGTACAAAGGCAAGACACGGCGAGTCACCGTTCGGGAGAGCGCGGCACACGGTTTTTCTCCCGGGTGGATGGCGGTGGTTGCAAACGTAGCGCAAGCAGTAACAACGGGCCTCCAAGGGGACTTCCACATGCGACTCAAATCCATCATCGTGGCCGTCGGTCTGTCGGCATTCTTGGCGGCGTTTGCGACATCCTCGGCTGTCGCGCAGGAGAAGAAGGCGGCTGAACCTTTGGCAGTGTGCGCAAACTGTCATGAGAGGCAGCAAAGCACCATTCTTTTGACCGGTCACGGCGCCAACTACGACGCGGCAGGCTCGACATGCCAGACGTGCCACGGCGACGCTTCCGAGCACCTGAAGGACCCGAGCAAGTGGAAGCCGGTCAGCGCGCTGACCACGAAGGACGCGACGGCTGCCGAAAAATCGGGGGTTTGCCTGAACTGCCATGCCGGGCAGCGGGCGCTCGAGAACTGGTCGATCGCCAAGCACCGCAAGGTCGACGTGTCGTGCGTGAGCTGCCATTCGATCCACGGCACGCAAACGGCAAGCAACAACTTCGAGATCAAGGACTCGCAATTCGCGGCCGCACCGTACACGACGACGCAGCGCAAGCTCGCCTACAAGACGTGCGTCGGTTGCCATCGCGACGTGCGCGGCGAGATCATCAAACCGTCGCACCACCCGATCATCGAAGGCAAGGTCAGCTGCCAGGACTGCCACGACCCGCACGGCGCGCTGCAGAAGGCAAGCCTGCGCAACGAGTCCATCCACGATCTGTGCGTGACCTGCCACACCGACAAGCGCGGCCCGTGGATTCACGAGCATCCGCCGGTGATGGAAAACTGCGCCACCTGCCATACGCCCCACGGCTCGGCGCACAGGGGCTTGCTCGCGCAGAAGCCGCCGGCGTTGTGCGCCGATTGCCACCCGGGCGGTCACACCCACGGGATCTATGACGGAAGGGGGACGCTGCCCAACGTGCTGCCATCGAATATCCGGTTCGAAGGAAGCGGCTGCGTCGGGTGCCATCGGCAGATCCACGGCAGCAACGCGCCGGCATCCGCCTACGGCCAATTCTTCCTTCGCTAAAGACCAGGGGACAATCATGAGAGTCAAGCTCATCTCCATAGTCGTGGCGAGCCTGTTTGCGCAGGGCGCGTACGCCCAAGATCCTTTCCTGTGGAGCGGCTCCCTCGAAGCCGGCGGGCGCGGCACGAACATCGATGGCGGCACCCGCAATGGCGGAGTCGGCCCTGGCACCACGTCGACAAGCCCGCGTTTCCCACGCCGTTACGGGACCTGCCGATGACGCCAAGGCCCAGGAGTACCAGGACATCCGCAGCGCGCCGATCGGCGTGATCGACATCCGGGGCAGCAGCCGCGCCTATTACCTTCGCGTTTTCGGCGAGGAACTCGGCCGCGACGACCAGTTCATCAACGTCGTCGGCGGCGGCTACGGCGCGTGGAAGGCGTCGATCTACAACAACAACATTCCGCACAACCTCTCGTTCAACGCGCTGACGCCGCTGGCCGGCGTCGACGGCACATTGCTCGTCGGGCCCGGCCTGCCTTATCCTCAGTCGCCCAACCCGAACAACTGGTACACGTTCAACTACGGCACCCAGCGCAACACGTGGGGCGGCAACGGCGAGTTCTCGGGCAAGACGCCGTGGTTCATCCGCGCCGACTACAACGAGGTCAAGACCAACGGCATCAAGCCGGGAAGCGGCCAGCTCGGGACGGGCTCCGGCAACGGACTGATCGAGCTCGCCATCCCGGTCGAGTACAAGACGCAGAACACGACCATCGAGGGCGGCTACAACACCCGGCAGTACGGTTTCAAGGTCGCGTTCATCGACTCCAAGTTCACCGACGCCAACGACGCTGTGCAGTGGACGAATTTCTACATGCGCAGCGGCCTCGATTACTCGCTGCTGCCGCCGGACAACGAACTCAAGAAGTGGGTGCTCAACGGATACATCAAGCAGCTGCCGTGGGACTCGGCGATCATCGCGCGCTTCACGCAGAGCAAGCTGACCAACAGTTTCGGCATCGCGTCGACAAGCCTCAAGCCGACGGGAAACACGCCTTCCGGCCAGTTCATCCCGCCCGGCGTGGGCAACCTGGTGACGCAGCCGGACGCGTCGAACTTCAACGGCAACATCAAGACGACGACGGCCAACGTTGCGTGGAACGCGGCGCCGATGGCGCAGCTCGACACGCGGGTCTACTACGACTACTACGACCTGCAGAACGACTCGACCAGCGTCTCGTACGCCGCAGGCAGCCAAGGCAGCAGCTGTGCGACTCCGCCGGCCAACAGCGCGACGTGCTTCACGATTGCAGCGCTGGCTGCGCCGGCAGCCTTTCCAGTACACGAAGAATTCGGCGGGTTTCGATGCAACGTGGGCGTTCAACCGCTACAACAAGCTGCTCGGCGGCTTCGACTGGGTCAACATCGATCGCCAGCTCGTGCAGGCGCCGAAGACGGACGACTATCGCTACTGGGTCGAGTACCGGAACAGCGGCGGCTGGCCGGGCAGCTGGGCGAACGTGACCGGGCGTCTCAAGTACGAGTACTGGCAGCGCCGTTCGGACCTCGACTCCAGCATCACCAATAACTCGACAGCGAATCCGAGTCAGGTTCCGTACTATTTCAAAGCCTACGACGTCTCCAACTTCGACCGCAACGTCGTCAAGTTCACTATCGACTGGACGCCGGGCCCGATGTGGCTCGTGGGTTTCGGTGCAAACTGGCGCGATACCGATTACAAGGACAACTATTACGGCCGCGTCAACGACCATAGCCAGCAGTACGACGGAACGGTGTCCTGGGGCGACGACAAGCTCCGTATCACCGGCATCGGCAACTATGGCAAGGTCAAGTTCGAGCAGGACTACCGCAACGTCTCCGGCACCCCGTCGGATCCGTTGCCCAGCGGCCCGACCAATAGCAGCAACTTCAATTGGGGCACGCAGAACACGCAGGACGGCTGGATGGCCGCAGCGCTGGTCGACTGGGCGCCGGCTGACAAGTGGATGGTGACGGCGTCCTACGCATACGGCAAGACCGGCGGCGGAGTGGACTTCAATTCGGCCAACACCGAAGGCTGCCGGCGGATTCCAGGGCGGACCGCTCGTCAACTACGTCACCGACAACACGACGCTGCAACGTGTCCAGATCAAGGCGACCTACAACTACAACAAGAACTGGGGCTTCGCGGCCGGCTACGCTTTCGAGAAGTACGACTACAGCGACGGCCAGATGGCAGGCTATTCGAGCTTTTATCCGTACTTCCAGAACCTCGGCAGCTCCAATATCAGCTGGTATTCCGGCGCATTCGCCAATCCGAGCTACACGACCAACCTGTGTGTGGCTGACGGTGACATACAAGTTCGATTCGCCGCTGCCGCCGATCGCGCCGCTGATGGTCGCCGAAGCGCCACCCAAGGCTGCGCCACCGCCACCCCCTGCACCGACACCGGCTCCCCCGCCGCCACCCACCCCGCAGGTGCAGAAGATCACGCTCGACTCGAAGGCCCTGTTCGACTTCGACAAGGCGGTGCTCAAGCCTGAAGGCAAGGCCGCGATCGACGCCCAGGTCGTCGGCAAGCTGTCACAGGTCACCAAGCTCGACGTAGTCCTGGTCACCGGCCACACCGATCGCATCGGCTCCGACGCCTACAACCAGAAGCTGTCGGAACGCCGCGCCGACGCCGTGCGCGACTACCTGGTCAGCAAGGGCGTGGACAAGGCCAAGATCGAGACCATCGGCATGGGCGAGAAGCAGCCCGTCGTGCAGTGCGACCAGAAGGCGATGAAGGCGCTGATCGAGTGCCTGCAGCCCAACCGCCGCGTCGACGTCGAGGTCAAGGGCGAAACGAAGAGGTAGTCAACCCCGCCGCTTTCTCCAGGAGCCCCGCGGCGTAATGCGGGGCTTTTTTTGGTTTGGTGCGGCGATCCGGCGGCGCGGCCTGGTTCGGCGCAGTGCCTACGCGGCTGGCGCGTACAGCGGCGTATTGTCGACGTAGATCAGGTAATCCTGGACGAGCTTGCCTTGCATGTTGAAGACATTGACAAAAGGCACCGTCACTTTCCCGCCGTCCAGGCGGGTGTAGGTCACCACGCCTTGCGAGATCAAGTGCCCCGCCGTCTCCCAGTTGTTGAGGATGTCGTGGTGGCTGGAGTGGATGCTCGCGAAGAACCCGTCGACCGAGGCACCGATCGCCGCGTGCCCGACCACTGGAGGGTAGTTGCCGTAGCGGAATTGCGCATTGTCCGCGAGGAAGGACAGGAAGCGCCTGGTGTCCTTGGCGTCGATCGCCTTGTACAGGTCCGCGGTCCAGTGGGCTTCAGGCATGAGGATTCCTTGGCAGGTGGGGATCGAAAGAATACCGGCGCGGCGCAGTCCGGCTTGCTGGCGCAACCCGGCGTCAATACCGGCCATGCTGTTTGTAGATGTAGTTCGTGAGCTCGATCGAATACATCGAGATGCGGCGCTGGATGTTGTGGGCAGTGCGGATGATTGCCCGCATGACCCGATAGACGATGTCCGGATGCTTGGTCAGCAGCGATTCCAGCTGTTCTCGCTCCAGCCCGAACACCTGCGTCGGCCCGCGCGCCACCAGCGATGCGTAGTGTTCGGTGCCGTCGATGAAACTCATTTCCCCGACCAGGTCGCCGGCATTCAGCGTGAACAGCGTCACCTCCTCGGGACTGCCGGCGTTGCGGACCACGGCCAGTGTCCCGCTCACCAGTACGTAGAGGTGGTTGTCGCGCGTGCCCTCCCCGACCAGGACCTCGCCGTCGGCGAGCTTGCGCGCCTGGATCAATTCGCTCAGGACCGCGGACTGGTCCGGCGTGAGCTCGGCGCCGACCTTGGACGCGCGCAGCATGTCGAGTTTTTCGAGATTGATCATGGCCAGAGCTCCGGTGGATATCGCAGCGTGTTCACTGAAGTTGCGCGGCGGGCGGGCCGTAGACGTCCCGGGCCCGGGCGACGTACGCATCGACGAGCGTATTGGTGATGCGGTCGAAGACGGTCCCGGCGATACGCCCGATGAGCAGGCTGTCGAACTCGTATTGCAGCCCGAACTCGATCTTGCACGCCGACGCCGCGAGTGGCGTCAGGTGCCACTCACCCTCGAACTTCCGAAACGGACCGCGCTCGAGCACGATGGCCATGAATTCGGGCCTGCGCTTGGGATTGCGCGTAGTGAGCTGGAAGCGCAGGCCATGGAAGTCGACATTGATTTCCGCGGCGACGATGGCGTCATCCCTGGACAGAATGTTGGCGCTCGCGCACCACGGCAGGAATGCCGGGTAGTCCTCGGCCGCCTCGATCAGGTCGAACATGTTCTCCGCCGAATGCTCGACGAGCGCCGATTTGCGAACGATCATTGTGCCGCGGCACTACCGCGTCGGTCTCGCACGTCAGTGAAACCAGCGCCAGGCGACCAGCGAAATCGCGAGCAACACGCCGGACAGGCAAGCCGCCGCGATGGTCTGCTGGATCGCGGGCGCCAACTGCTGCGGTGAGTCGGCGAAGCGCAGCAGGTCGCGGGCCGCGCGCGCGGAGAGCAGCGCCGGCAGCAGCGCCACGAGTGCCGGCCACGGCAAGGCGCCGGCAAGCACGGCGCCCAGAATCCACAGGTACGCGGCCAAGGCGATGGCCGGATAACCCCAGCGAGCGCGCGCGGCGCCCAGCCGTACAACCCAGTGATGCTTGCCCACGGCCTCGTCCGCCTTCCGGTCGGGAAACTGGTTGATGTAGAGGATGTTGGTAACCAGCAATGCGTAGCCGGTCACCGCGACCAGCGGAAACATCGTCAGGCTGCCGCGCTGCACGAAATCGGCGCCGACGGCGATCAACGCGAAGCCCGCCCAGACGCAGGGCTCGCCCAAGCCCCGGCTGTTGAACTTGAGCGGTGGCGCCGAGTACGCCCAGCCCACGATAAGGCCCGCGGCGCCGATCCAGATGAGACCGGAGGCGGACACGTGGGTGAGCCACAGGCCAGCCGCGACGACCAGCGCCAGCAGCATCACGCCGAACACAGCCGTCTCGCGCATCGTCAGCACGCCGTTCTGGATGAAGCGGCTGCCGCCGGTGAACGGGAACACACGCTCGGTGTTGATCGCGTCCGTGCCGTTGAGCGCGTCGTAATAGTCATTGAGCACGTTGATGCCGGCGTGCGCGACCAGCGCGAAAACGACGGTCATCGTGGCGGATGCCGCGTTCACGTCGACCCCGCTCGCATAGGCGGCCGCGAGCCCGATAAGCGCGGCGACGAACGTGACCGAAAGGAACGGCGGGCGCGTCGCCAGGATGTAGCGCAGAGTCGGATTTGGCAGCGCCGCAAGGCTAGGTTCAGCGGGTGGCATTGAGCGTGTCTCCTCTGGCCGAAACGCGAAACGGTCCACCGGATGTCATGGTCGGTCGCGGCCCATTCTCCCCGGAAAATCCGCACAACGGCCGTATGGTACCGGTAAGCAGACGCCATAGGCGACCGGCCCCGATCGTTGTCGAGGCTAGCGCTCCCGTTTCGGCGCCACCTTGATCCACGTCAACGGATACTTCGCGGCAACCGTTGAGGCTCCAGCAGGCGGGCGCGACGGGCTGTTGCTGTCCGCGCATGCGCCCGGTTAAACTGTTCAAGTCTGCCGCCCCGCGCGGCGCATCTGGAGGATGGGAATATGAAGCTGACGATGATCGTGGCGGTGACGGCGGTGGCTGCCCTGGCCTCCGGCGCAGCGGTGGCCCAGGAGGCGCTCGCCAAGAGCGCAGGTTGCATGAACTGCCACGCCGTGGACACCAAGAAGATGGGGCCGTCCTTCAAGGATGTCGCTGCCAAGTACAAGGGGAAAGCCGATGCGGAAGCGACGCTGGTCGCAAAGCTGACGTCGGGCAAGGGCCATCCCGAAGTCAAGGCCTCGCCGGACGACGCCAAGTCGCTCGTCAAGTGGATCCTCGCCATGTAATAGGCGCGCGACGCGCAAATGGAAAAGCCGGCTCGCGCCGGCTTTTTCTTTTGGTTCCGTCCATCTACCCCGCTCAACTCAATAAGCGGCCCCGAATCGGGCTGTTGGCGGCGTCGGCTATTCGGATGGCGTGTCGTGCGCGATTCCAATATGGCAGTCGATGCAGGTCTTGTTGTCGGCCTTGCGCCCCTTGTGCATCTGCTGCGCGAACTCCTTCTGCTTGGCCAGGACCTCCGGCGTGAAGACATGGCAGGTCCGGCAGTTGGCGGAATCCGTTTCCCGGAATTCAGCCCAGACCAGCTTGGCCATGTGCATGCGTTCCTTCTTGAATTTCTCCTCGGTGTTGATCACACCGCGCATTTCGCCAATGGCGTCCTTGGTTCCTGCCTTGGCTTTGTACCAGAGCAATTCCGGGTAGGAATGGGGAATGTGGCAGTTGTGGCAACCTGCCTGCACGCCGGTCCGGTTGGCGAAATGCCCGCTCTTCTTGTATTCGGCCGCGACCCATTGCATGGAATGGCACGCGCCGCCACAGAATTCATTGGTGCCGGTATAGGCCACCATCACCTGGGTGCCGATGACAGCGACAGTGCCGAGAAGGACGCCAATGATCACGAGTGCCAGAACCGACCATCGCGCGCTGGGCGAAGTCAGGCGGCGCCACGTTCGTGTGAGGAACCCGCTTCCATTTGTATCAATCGCCATGACGTCTCCCTATGGTGCCCGCATCGCCGCCCGTCGTCCCTGGTGTCGCGGTGCGACAGTTCGTAGTCTAGCGTGAAACAAACGTGTTGTCGCCGGCGCGGCCCTTGACACAGATCAACTGCAGCAGCGGCAAGCGGAATCAGGATGTGTGGAACGCGGCATGCCGCGCCGTCGCGGTTCAGGCGAATTTTCATGCGCGTCGCAACGTGCGTCGCAGACATCGCGGACACGCGCGCGGGCCCCGTTTGTAATCGATAGGAGCCGATGGGTCCACTTGCCATTTCACTGCTGATGGTCGCGTCATTTGCCGGCTTCGCAGTCCTCGCCGCGCGAAAACTCGGGATCGTCGCGCGCCTCTCGCCGGAGATGCGCTGGGATCGTCCGATCGCGCGGATTCGGGGCGTGCTGACCAATGGCTTTATGCAGTCCCGGATGATCCGGCGCGAGTGGCGGCCGGGCGTGATGCATGCGGTCATTTTTCTCGGGTTCATGGCGCTGCTTGCGCGCAAGATCCAGCTGATCGCCATTGGCTATAACGAGCCTTTCACGTTTTCCGGATTTGCGGGTGGCCTGTTCGCCACGGTAAAGGATGGAGTCGAACTCGCAGTCTTGGCGGCAGTCGCCTATGCCTTGTGGCGACGTTATGTGCAGAAGCCGGCGCGGCTCGAGGCGAATCGTGAGGCGCTTCTGATCCTGTCGTTGATCGCGGCCATCATGGTTACCGATTTGATGTTCGACGGCTTCCGCTTCGCGCTTTTCGCGGGCAGCGACGAGGGCATCGCCCACGAACGCGCCTTCGCGTTCGCCGGGCGCTTCGTCGGCGACGCCGTGTCGACGCTACCGTCAAGCACGCTTCGCGGAGGCTACGTCCTGGCCTACTGGACACAGTTGCTACTGGTATTCGCGTTTCTCGTCATCCTTCCGCTGGGCGAGCATTTCCACATCGTCACCGCGTTGCCGGCATTGTATTTTCGCCGCGGTCGCCCCGCCAATCGGGTGCCTACGGTCGACCTCGAGAGGCTTCTGAGCGACGACGCGGATGCGGCCGAACTTCGCGTCGGCGTGAGCACGGCCATGGACCTCACGTGGAAGGAGGGCCTCGATGTCTTTACCTGCACCGAATGTGGTCGTTGCAAGGACGCCTGCCCGACATTCCTGACGGGAAAGCCGCTGTCGCAGAAATGGGTGCATGACAGTCTCAAGCACCATCTGCTGGAACAGCGCGCGAACATCGTCGCGAACGAATCCGGCGCCGATACGCTGCCGGCGCTCGTCGGTAGCGTGATCAGCGAGGACACACTGTGGGCGTGCACGACGTGCGGCTACTGCGAGGCTGCCTGCCCGATCGAACTCGAGCACCTGCCGCGATTCTTCAGGATGCGCCAGCATCGGGTGATGATGGACGGAGAATTCCCGCACGAACTCAAGCCCGTCTTCGCTGCGTATGAGTCACAGAGCAATCCGTGGGGGCTCTCCTCCGACTCGCGCGCAGACTGGGCACGGGACCTGGGCGTCCCGGTCATCACCAACCCTGAGCAGATGAAGGAGCTCGACTATCTGTATTACGTGGGATCCGCCGAATCCTTCGACCCGCGTGGCCAGAGAGTCGCGCGCGCCATTGTTGCAATTCTGCGCGAGGCCGGGGTCAGCTTCGGCATTCTTGGCGTGGCCGAAACGTCGACCGGGGAATGCGTGCGTCGCGCCGGCAACGAGATGCTGTTCCAGCAACTGGCGGCCACATTGATCGAAACTCTCAACCGACTGGGTGTCACGCGAATTGTCACTGGCGACCCTCATGCGTTCAACACATTGCGCAACGAATACCCCGAATTCGGCGGGCGGTACGAGGTGATTCACCACACCCAGCTCATCGCGCGTTTGCTGGAGGAGGGCCGGATCCGGCTCGACGCGTCCTTCGAGCGCGTCATCTACCACGAACCCTGCTATCTTGGCCGCCATAACGGCGAGTACGAGGCCCCACGGGCGATCATTCGCAAGCTCACGCAGGATGCTCCGCTCGAATTTGTCCTGGCGCGCGAGAAAGCGATGTGTTGTGGCGCAGGCGGGGCACGGATGTGGCAGGAAGAGAAGATCGGCACGAGGATCAACGTAGTGCGGGTGCAACAAGCGTTGCCTCTGGCGCCAAAAGTCATTGCGACCGCCTGCCCGTATTGCGCGGTGATGATGTCCGACGGCGTGTCTGCGCTGGACAAGGTGGACGAGATTGCCGTCCGCGACCTGGCAGAACTCGTCGCGACAGCCATGGAGCGCAAACAGGTTACCGGTGCGTTCCCTGCGCAGTAGGCGTGGGTACCCGGGTTGGTTCCTATAAACTACGCGAATGGATCCTCTCACCCCCAGTCAGCGTCGCGCGCTGCGCGCCAAGGCGCATCACCTGCAGCCGTTCGTCACCATCGGCCAGCATGGCCTCACTCCTGCGGTCCTGCACGAGATCGACCTCGCGCTGCTGAAGCACGAGTTGATCAAGGTTCGCGTGTTCAGCGATGCCCGGGACGAGCGCGAGACGATGCTGCAGAAAGCGTGCGCGGATATGGACTGCGCGGCCGTGCAACACCTGGGAAAGGTGCTGGTGCTCTGGCGACCCAATCCCGAATTGAACAAGCCTGCGCCGCGACCGGCGAAGGCCGCATCAAAATCCTCGGCAAAGCCGGGAGCCAAGCGACCCAAGGCCGCGCGCACCGGCCCGCGCGCAGCCGTAGACCCGGTGCGCGAGCGCCGTCGCGGCGCAGCCCCGGACGCCATGCACGCGGGCAAAGGGACGCGCGGCGCAGCGCGTTTTGCCGCTCCGGCGGAAGAATACAAGGCCCCGCCAAAGACCGTGCGTGCCGGTACCGGCACCGGAGGCGCGGCGCGTGGCGCCGCCGGCACGTCGCGCCAGAAAATTCGCGCGCGCGGTGCGGCGCCCGCTTTCGGCGACGACTCCGGTCCGCGTTTCGAGGCGCCTGCGGAACGTCGCAAGTCGACCTACACGCCGAAGACCAAGCCCAAGTCGTTCAGTGCCAAGCCCAACCCCCGCGAGGCCTGGGCCAAGAAACCGCCGGCGGGTGGCGCCAAGACGGCAACCCCGCGTCGCCGCCGCAAGGCCTAGGATCCGCGAGACGCATTCTTAGCACGTGATGGCAACCCGGCGACCGCTCGATGCGACTGCGATCGCGTTGATGTTCCTGCTGTCGTCGCTCTGGGGATTCCAGCAGGTCGCCGTCAAGCTCGCCGCACCGAGCGTATCGCTTGTGATGCAGGGAGCAATCCGGTCCGGCATCGCTTGCGTGCTCGTGGTGGTCTGGGCACGCGTGCGCGGTGTCACGCTTGTGCAACGCGACGGCACGCTCGCGCCCGGCGCGCTCGCGGGGCTGCTTTTCGCCGTGGAATTCGCGCTTATCTACGCCGGCCTCGCCCATACGACGGCAGCGCGCATGGTCGTGTTCATCTACTTGGCGCCGGTGCTGACCGCGCTCGGCCTCGCGTGGTTCGTCCCCGGCGAGCAATTGCGCGCAGCGCAATGGGCAGGTGTCGCACTTGCTTTCGGCGGGATCGTCGTCGCGTTTGGCGAAGGACTCGTGGTCGAAAGATCGACGTTGCTCGGCGATTTGCTGGGCATCGCGGCCGCGTTTGGCTGGGCAGCAACGACCGTTCTTATCCGCGCCACGAAGCTCGCCGGCATCGCCGCCACGCGCGTGCTGTTCTATCAGCTGGCAGTGTCGGCGGCGCTGCTGCCCCTTGCGTCGGCTCTGCTGCGCGAGCCGGGAGTCGTGGCGTGGACGCCGGTAGCAATGGCAAGCGTCCTGTTCCAGTCGGTCGTCGTGGCGTTCGCGAGTTACCTGACGTGGTTTTGGCTGCTGACGCGTTACAGCGCGAGCCGGCTGGCGGTCTTCTCTTTCCTCGCGCCGCTGTTCGGCGTCGCGTTCGGGCACCTGTTCCTGGGCGACCGCGTGGGGCCGGCCTTCCTGGCCGCGACATTCCTCGTTGTCGCAGGTATCGCGCTGGTCAACGCGCGCGCGCCCGCGGTCCGAACCTAGCCGTAGCGCACCGCCAGCACGTCGTAGCTGCGCACGCCGCCGGGCGCCTGCACGTCCGCCGTATCGCCTTCGCTCTTGCCGATCAGCGCGCGCGCGATCGGCGAGCTGACGGAAATCTTGCCGTGCTTGATGTCCGCCTCGTCGTCGCCGACGATCTGATAGGTGACGGTATCGCCGCTCTCGGCATCTTCCAGGTCCACCGTCGCGCCGAACACGACGCGGCCATCGGCGTCGAGGGATGCGGGGTCGATTACCTGGGCATTGGCCAGTTTCGACTCCACTTCGGAGATCCGGCCCTCGATGAAGCTCTGCCGCTCCTTCGCCGCATCGTAGTCCGCATTCTCCGAAAGGTCGCCGTGCGAGCGCGCCTCCGCGATCGCCGAGATGACAGAAGGCCGCTCGATCGTCCTCAGCCGGTGCAGTTCGGCCTTGAGGCGCTCGGCGCCTTCAACCGTCATCGGTACTTTTGCCATGATCGACTCAATTCGTAGGCGTTAGTCCAGCCGCTCGTGCAGCTGCTGGATCGAATACGGTACTAGACCGCGCATTACGCGCATGCCGATCGCCGCGGCGCGCGCGCCTGCCAGCGTCGTATAGGTCGGGATCTGGTCGACCAGCGCCGCGCGGCGGATCACGTAACTGTCCTGGATCGCCGCGCGCTTTTCCTCAACCGTGTTGACGACCAGCGCGATCTCGTCGTTCTTCAGCATGTCGACGATGTGCGGCCGCCCTTCGGCCACCTTGTTGACGATGGCCACGGGCACGCCTGCCAGCGACAGCGCCGTCGCGGTGCCTCGGGTAGCTACCAGCGCGAAACCGAGCTCGGCAAGCATCTTCGCGATTTCGATGACCTTGGCCTTGTCAGCGTTCTTCACGCTGATGAATGCGCGGCCACCTTCCGGCAACTTGACGCCGGCGGCTAGCTGGCTTTTCACGAACGCCTCGCCGAACGACTCGCCCACGCCCATGACTTCGCCGGTGGACTTCATCTCCGGCCCGAGGATCGTGTCGACGCCGGGAAACTTGATGAAGGGGAAGACCGCTTCCTTCACCGAATAATACGGTGGCACGATTTCTCCGGACACGCCCTGCTCCGCGAGCGTCCGCCCGACCATGCAGCGCGCGGCAATCTTGGCCAATGGGCGTCCAGTGGCCTTTGACACGTAGGGCACCGTCCGCGAAGCACGCGGATTCACTTCCAGCACATAGACCACGGCGCGCCCTTCGCCGTCATACTGAATCGCGAACTGGACGTTCATCAGGCCGACGACGTTCAGCCCCCTGGCCATGGCCACCGTCTGCCGGCGCAGTTCCTCCTGAATCTCCGGCGTCAGTGAATACGGCGGCAGCGAACATGCGGAGTCGCCGGAATGCACGCCCGCCTGCTCGATGTGTTCCATGATGCCGCCGATGAGCACGTCCTTGCCGTCACAGATGGCGTCGACGTCGACTTCGGTCGCGTCGTTCAGGAAGCGGTCGAGCAGCACCGGCGAATCGTTGGACACGCTGACCGCCTCGCGCATATAGCGCTCGAGGTCGCGCTGCTCGTGCACGATTTCCATCGCGCGCCCGCCCAGCACGTACGACGGCCGCACCACCAGTGGATAGCCGATCTCTGCGGCAGCGGCCATCGCGGCCGCCTCCGTACGTGCGGTGCGGTTCGGCGGCTGCTTCAGGTTTAGCCGGTGCAGCATCTGCTGGAAGCGTTCGCGGTCCTCGGCCATGTCGATCATGTCCGGCGTGGTGCCGATGATCGGCACGCCGAATTTCTCGAGATCGCGGGCGAGCTTGAGCGGCGTCTGGCCGCCGTACTGGACGATCACGCCCCACGGCTTCTCCACATGGACGATCTCCAGCACGTCTTCCAGCGTCACCGGCTCGAAGTAGAGTCGATCCGACGTGTCGTAGTCGGTGGACACCGTTTCGGGATTGCAGTTGACCATGATGGTCTCGAAGCCGTCTTCGCGCAGCGCCATCGCTGCGTGCACGCAGCAATAGTCGAATTCGATGCCCTGCCCGATGCGGTTCGGCCCGCCGCCCAGCACGAGAACCTTCTTTTTGGTTGGTGGGTTCCGCCTCGCACTCTTCCTCGTACGTCGAATACATGTACGCGGTCCGCGTCGCGAATTCCGCGGCACACGTGTCGACGCGCTTGTAGACGGGCCTGATTCCGTCGCCGTGCCGGCGCGCGCGCACGTCGGTCTCCGTCAGCTTGAACAGGTAGGCAAGCCGGCGGTCGGAAAATCCCTTGCGCTTCAGTTCCCGCAACTCGGCGGTGCTGATGGAGTCGAGGGTCCGCTTGTCGAGTTTCAATTCGAGATCGACGATTTCCTTGATCTGCGCCAGGAACCACGGGTCGATCTTCGTGTGCTGGTGGACTTCCTGCAGCGTCATGCCGATGCCGAGGGCGTCGGCGACGTACCAGAGGCGCTCGGCCCGCGGATAGGCGAGCTCGTCGGCGATCTTGTCCGGGTCCACCGTCTTCAGGTTGAAGCCGTCCACGCCGACCTCGAGGCCGCGCAGCGCCTTCTGCAGCGACTCCTGGAAAGTGCGTCCGATCGCCATCACTTCGCCGACGGACTTCATCTGCGTCGTCAACCGGTCGTCGGCCTGCTTGAACTTCTCGAACGCGAAGCGCGGCACCTTGGTGACGACGTAATCGATCGTCGGCTCGAACGACGCAGGCGTCGCTCCGCCGGTGATGTCGTTGCGCAGTTCGTCGAGCGTATAGCCCACAGCCAGCTTGGCGGCGACCTTTGCGATCGGAAAGCCGGTGGCCTTGGACGCCAGCGCCGACGACCGTGACACGCGCGGATTCATCTCGATGACGATCATCCGGCCGTCGGCGGGATTGATCGCGAACTGGACGTTCGAGCCGCCGGTGTCCACGCCGACTTCGCGCAGCACGGCGATCGACGCGTCGCGCATGATCTGGTATTCCTTGTCCGTCAGCGTCTGCGCCGGCGCGACGGTGATCGAGTCCCCGGTGTGCACGCCCATCGGGTCGAGGTTCTCGATCGAGCAGACGATGATGCAGTTGTCCTTCTTGTCGCGGACAACTTCCATCTCGAACTCTTTCCAGCCGAGCAGCGATTCCTCGATCAGCAGCTCGTGCGTCGGCGACAGGTCGAGCCCGCGCTTGCACATCTCGATGAACTCGTCCTTGTTGTACGCGATGCCGCCGCCGGAGCCGCCGAGCGTGAACGACGGGCGCAGCACGGCGGGAAAGCCGATGTCGGCCTGCACTTCCAGCGCCTGTTCGATGTTGTGCGCGATGCCCGAGCGCGCGCTGCCGAGTCCGATGCGCGTCATCGCGGCCTTGAACTTCTCGCGGTCCTCGGCCTTGTCGATGGCCTTCTTGGTCGCGCCGATCAGCTCGACGTCGAACTTGTTGAGGATCCCTTCGCGCGCCAGGTCGAGCGCGCAGTTCAGCGCCGTCTGCCCGCCCATCGTCGGCAGCAGCGCGTCCGGACGCTCGCGCTCGATGATCTTCGCGACCATCTGCCACGTGATCGGCTCGATGTACGTGACGTCGGCCATTTCCGGGTCGGTCATGATCGTCGCCGGATTGCTGTTCACGAGGATGACGCGATAGCCCTCCTCGCGCAGCGCACGGCACGCCTGCGCGCCCGAGTAGTCGAACTCGCACGCCTGCCCGATGATGATCGGGCCGGCGCCGACGACGAGGATGGAGTGGATGTCGGTCCGCTTGGGCATGGCTAGGCCGTCGTCCTCGTCGCCATCGACTTCACGAAACGGTCGAACAGGTATTTGAGATCGTGAGGCCCGGGGCTCGCTTCCGGGTGACCCTGGAATCCGAACGCCGGCCGGTCGGTGCGCGCGATTCCCTGCAGGCTGCCGTCGAACAGCGACACGTGCGTGATTCGCACATTGGCGGGAAGTGTCGCCGCATCCACGGCGAAGCCATGATTCTGGCTGGTGATCAGCACCTGCCCCGTGTCCCGGTCGAGCACCGGATGGTTCGCGCCGTGATGCCCGAATTTCATCTTGACTGTGCGCGCGCCGGACGCCAGTCCAAGCAATTGATGGCCGAGGCAGATGCCGAAGGTCGGCATGCCGCTGTCCACGATCGCGCGAATGGCCGAAATGGCGTACGTGCAAGGCTCGGGGTCGCCGGGTCCGTTGGACAGGAAAACGCCGTCGGGACGCAGCGCCCGCACGTCGGCGGCGCTTGCCTGCGCCGGGACGACGGTCAACCTGCAGCCGCGATCCGCCAGCAGGCGCAGGATATTGTGCTTGATGCCGTAGTCGTACGCGACGACATGGAATTGCGCTGCGGGCGCCTTGCGGAACCCGCCGTCCAGCGCCCAGCCGCCTTCGCTCCATTCGTAACGCTGCGTGCACGACACGACTTTCGCCAGGTCGAGGCCCACCATCGACGGTGCGGCTCGTGCCTGGGCGACGGCGTCGCTGGCCTCCGCTGCGCCAAGCGTCTGGGCCCGCAGCGATGCATCCGTTCTGCGCGCCCTTTTCGCGCAGGATGCGCGTCAGCTTGCGCGTGTCGATGTCGGCGATCCCGATCACGTTGTTGCTGCGCAGGTAGTCGCCCAGTGTTGCCGTGGCGCGCCAGCTGGATTCCACGGCGGGCAAGTCGCGAATGACAAGCCCGGCGGCGAAGACGCGTGCCGATTCGACGTCCTCGCCGTTGACGCCGGTGTTGCCGATATGCGGATACGTCAGCGTGACGATCTGCCCCGCGTACGACGGATCGGTCAGGATTTCCTGGTAGCCCGTCATCGCGGTATTGAAGACCACCTCACCGATGGCGCTTCCCAGCGCGCCGATCGCGCGCCCATGAAACACGGTCCCGTCGGCCAGCGCGAGCAGTGCCGGCGTGGTCGGGGCGAACAGCGCGGGAGCGTCGGATTGCACAGTGGCGTCGGGAGCGTTCATGGGGCGGGGGCCGAACGGTTGACGTGCAAACGGGGAAGGCTTGGCCTTCCCCGCTGTATCTGGCGAATTATACCCCGAACCCGGTTGCCTCTCCAAGGCGACGGCTGGCGTCGAAAAACGGTCAGTACGCCGCGCTGAACCCCCCGTCGACGTACAGCAGGTGGCCGGTGACGTAATTCGCCGCCGGAGACGCCAGGAACACGGCCGCGCCCGCGATTTCCTGTGGATCACCCCAGCGTCCAGCCGGTGTGCGCTTTTCCACCCACGCGGAAAATTCGGCATTGCCGATCAGCGCCGCGTTCATCTCCGTCTTGAAGAAGCCCGGAGCGATTCCGTTCACCTGCACGTCGTGCGGCGCCAGCTCGACGGCGAGCGCTCGCGTCATCATCTTGAGTCCACCCTTGCTCGCGGCGTAGGCGACGATGTTCGGCCGGCCGATATCCGACGCGAGCGAACAAATGTTGACGATCTTGCCGCGACGGCGCTTCTTCATTCCCGGCACGACTGCGCGCGTGGCCAGGAACGGTCCATCGAAATTGGCGTCCTGCAGCGTGCGCCACTCGGCGAGCGTGTATTCGTCGAAGGGCTTGCGGATATTGATCGCGGCATTGTTGACCAGGATGTCGACCGGCCCCAGCGTGCGTTCGATTTCGGCCATGCCGGCGTTCACCGCGGCCTCGTCCGTCACATCGAAGGCGGCGACGCTCGCCGCATGACCGTCCGCGACCAACGCCGTGGCCGCGGCATCGAGCTTGCCGCGGTTGCGGCCGTTGACGACGACGCGCGCGCCGGCCTTCGCCAGGCCACGCGCGATGGCCAGCCCCAGGCCCGAGCCACCGCCGGTGACAACCGCGAGGCGTCCGGTAAGATCAAACGGATGGTCGGCCATGGCTAGCGAAGTCTCCTCATCTCAAACCCAAGACGTCCTGCATGTCGAAAAGGCCGGTCTGCCCTGCGGCGCGCTTGCCGGCAACGAACACGGCGGCGCGCAGCGCTCCGCTCGCAAAATTCTGCCGCGACGTTGCGCGGTGGGACAACTCGACGCGTTCGCCGGTGCCCGCGAAAACCACCGTGTGCTCGCCCACGACGTCGCCGCCGCGGAGCACCGCGAAGCCGATGGCCCCCGGCGCGCGCTCGCCAGTGTGGCCTTCCCGCGCATACACGGCGCAGTCCGAGAGCTTGCGCTCACGACCCGCGGCAGCGGCATTGCCGAGCTGCAGCGCCGTGCCCGACGGCGCATCGACCTTGTGCCGGTGATGCATTTCCACGATTTCGACGTCGTAATCCGTGCCGAGGCTGGCGGCAGCCTGCTCCACCAGCGACAGCAGGACGACAACGCCCACGCTCATGTTCGCGGCATAGACGATCGGTATCCGCGCCGCGTGCTTTGCCAGCTCGGCCTTCTGCGCGTCGTTCAATCCGGTGGTGCCGACGACCGCGCCCACGCCGGCCGCCGCACACTCCGCGACGTGCGCGAGCGTGCCCTCGGGACGCGTGAAATCGATCAGGACGTCGGCGCCGCGCAGCGCCGCGCGGACATCGTCGCCGACGACGACGCCGGTGACGCGGCCGAACCGTTCGCCGGCGTCGTGACCCAGCGCAGGGCTGCCGCCGACATCCAGTGCCGCGGCGAGCGCGACTCCCGGCTGTGCGAGCGACGCCTCGATCAACGCCTGACCCATCCGGCCCCCGGCGCCGGCGATGCAGAGCCGGACTGCACTCATGGTCAGGGAACCGGGGGCGCCGACTTGTTGCCGAGCTTGTTGAACCAGTCGATGACCTTGCCGATGAATCCCGCGTCGTCGCCGTAAGGATCGTCGGGCAGCGCGCGTGTTGCGGCGATCCGGTTCAGCTCCTGCACCGACTTCGGCATTTCGTCGCCTTCCCAGCGGGTCAGCGCGTCGTCCTTGAAATACACGGTGAACTGGCGGTGCGTCTGCACCCTGCCGTTCTTGCGGTACTCGTACAGGTAATCCCAGCGGTTGTCGCGGAACACGCTGGTGATGAGCGGCGTGCCGAGCACCACCCGGACCTGCTGCTTGGTCTGGCCTTCCTTCAGCTTGTCGACCATGTCCTGCGACAGGTAATTGCCCTGGTTGATGTCGATCTTGTAGACGCCGAACTGGCTTACGTACGGCAGCCACGTATCGAAGGGAGCGGTCATGGTCGAGCACCCGGCGAGGCCGAGCGCGGCAACAGCCGCCAGCAAGGACCGGCGGGCGAATTCGCGTGAACGGGAAGGCATGGGGAGCGCGTTGGGCTTCATTCTCATAAGCGGTTATTATATCCGTGCCAACCCACTGGAATGCACGGATGAGCACCTCGCAGGACCTGAAGAGCGCCGGCCTGAAGGCTACGCTGCCGCGCCTCAAGATCATCAATCTGTTCGAAGCGTCCAAGGTCCGGCACCTGACGGCCGAGGACGTCTACAAGCTCCTGCTCAC
This sequence comes from uncultured beta proteobacterium, assembly GCA_963742145.1. Classification (GTDB taxonomy): domain Bacteria; phylum Pseudomonadota; class Gammaproteobacteria; order Burkholderiales; family Casimicrobiaceae; genus VBCG01. The sequence continues at coordinate 217,624 of CAVUKS010000002.1, read as the reverse complement.
GGAGGGGCTCGACATCGGCCTGGCGACGGTCTACCGGGTGCTGACCCAGTTCGAGCAGGCGGGGCTGCTGGTCCGGCACCATTTCGAGTCCGGCAAGGCCGTTTTCGAGCTGAACCAGGGCGCGCATCACGATCACCTCGTGTGCATGCAATGCGGGCGGGTCGAGGAATTCTACGACGCGGAAATCGAAAAGCGGCAGGTCAAGGTCGCCAGCGATCGCGGCTTCACGATCAGCGAACACGCGCTGTACCTCTACGCCGACTGCACCAAGCCGCGCTGCCCGCATCGCAAGCACTGACCCTCAGGGCTCGCGGCGAGCAAAATCGGCAAACCTGAACCCCAGCAGAAACAGCGTCGCAAAGTAGCCCGCCGCGCCGGCCGCGATGATCCAGGCAAGCCGGCCGATGCGTTGCCACGCCCCTGCCTCCAGCCACAGCGCCGGCGGGCCGCTCAGCGCATACAGCAATGCAGCGAGCACGCCCAGCGCAACGAGCAGCTTGCACAGGAACAGGAACCAGCCGGGTTGCGGCTGGTAATGACCGCTTCGACGCAGGAACCAGAACAGCAGGCTGGCGTTCACCAATGCGCCGATGCTGATGGAGAGCGTAAGCCCCGCGTGGCCGATGCGCCACATCAGGATCAGCGCCAGCGTCTGCGAGATTGCCAGCGTGACGAACGCAATGCGGACCGGCGTCTTGATGTTTTGCCGCGCATAGAAGCCTGGCGCGAGGATCTTCACCGCGATGAGCCCGAGCAGGCCGACGCTGTAACCCAGCAGCGCGGCGCGCGTCTGCCAGACGTCGTTCACGGTGAACTTGCCGTATTGATAAAGCGTCGCTACCAGCGGCAGCGCGAGCAGCCAAAGTCCCACCGCCGCTGGCAGCGCCAGCAGGAAAGCCAGGCGCAAACCCCAGTCCAGCAGCGACGAATACCGTTCGTGGTTGGACTCGCTGTGGTGCTGCGCCAGCATCGGCAGCAGCACGGTGCCCAGGGCCACGCCGAGTAGCGCGCTGGGGAACTCCATCAGCCGGTCGGCGTAGGTGATCCAGGAAATGCGGCCATCGCCCAGCAGCGATGCGAGTTGGGTATTGATCAGTGCGGAGATTTGCGCCGCGGACACGCCCAGAAGCGCGGGCCCCATGTTGCGCAGAACGCGCCGCACGCCATCGTCGCGCCAATCGAGGCGCGGGCGCGCGAGCATGCCGATGCGCGCCAGCGGAGCGATCTGGAACGCGAGTTGCGCGACACCGCCGATGAACACGCCCCACGCCAGCGCCTTGATCGGTGGATCGAAGTATTTCGCGAGGAATATCGCGGCGCCGATGATGGAAACATTGAGCACGACCGGCGTGAACGCGGGCACCGCGAAGCGCCGGTAAACGTTCAGCACCCCGCCGGCGAGCGACACCAGCGACACGAACAGGATGTAGGGAAAGACGATGCGGATTAAGTCCGCCGTAAGTTCGATCTTCCCTGGCGTCGCGGCAAAGCCGCTCGCGAGGACGTAGACCAGCGCCGGAGCCGCCAGCACGCCGAGCACGGTAACCGCCAACAGCACCAGGGCCAGCAGGCCTCCCACGCGCCCGACAAGATCGTGCGTGGCATCGTCGCCGCGCCGGCGCTGGTACTCGGCCAGGATCGGCACGAACGCCTGCGAGAAGGCGCCCTCCGCGAACATGCGCCGCAGGATGTTGGGCAGGCGAAACGCCGCCTGGAACGCATCCATCTGCATTCCGGCGCCGAACAGCGCCGCTTGCAGCGTTTCCCGGACGAGACCGGTGATCCGCGACAGCAGCGTCATGCCGCTGACGGTGGTTAAGGCCTTGAGCAGGTTCACTAAAGAGGGGCCTCCAGGCGCGGGCTAGCGGACTTGAAAGTTGCCCGAAGGCCGGAAATCCGTTATTATGTCGGGCTTCTCACGCATCCCACAAATTTTCAGGACAAGAATCCATGGCCAATTCGGCGCAAGCAAGAAAGCGCGCCCGGCAGGCGGAAGCGACGCGCATGCGCAACGCGAGCCAAAAGTCGGCATTGCGCACCGCAGTCAAGAAGGTCAAGAAGGCCATCGCCACGGGCGACAAGGCCGCCGCCAGCCAAGACGCTGCAGGAATCGCAGGCGGTGATGGACAAGATGGCGGACAAGAAGATCGTCCACAAGAACATGGTCTCGCGCACCAAGTCGCGCCTGTCCACGGCGATCAAGGCATTGGCGTAACGCCACAGTCTGTCGTCGACAAGAAAAAGGGCGCCTGCGGGCGCCCTTTTCCTTGATGGGTGGCACACGCCCGCATCAGACCGGTTCGCGGGGTTCCCTGTCCGGCGCGGGCGGCACCAGCCGATGGGGCGAGGCAAGCGCGTCTTTCAGCCGCACGACCTGAAGCTCGTTGTCCTGCGCGAACGACAGCAGGAAGCGAAACAGCCGGGGTTCGATCGTCTCGAGTTCGTAGCCCACGATGACTGCGCGCGCGCCGTCGATCATGACCGGCAGCACCAGAGGTGAATAGACGAGTTTCCGGTCTTCGCCGAACGCCGATGTGAGTCCCGCGAGCCGTTCGGTCCAGTCGCTGGGCCGAAAGGGCTTTCCGCCCGTCGTAATGCCCCAGATGACGACATCGAGACCGGCTAGTTCCATCGCCAGGCCGTGCCATTGCACCGTGGCGACGCGGGAGCATCCGGAAACGCGGGCAAAATCGGCGGCAACACCCGGTAAATTCTAACATTGAGCCCTTGATTCGGATGGTCGGAATGGCTGGCACAGGCACGACAATTGCTCTATGGTGCACGCAGCCCATGGACGGCGCGGGAGCGGGTTTCCCGGCGCGCATGACGCGCGATTGCGATCCCACGCCCCTTCCCCAGTGAAAACCCCCTCTACGCCGACACCGCGACGCCAATGCGCCGAAACGCTGGCCCGCGGACCGGAAGCGGCAATTTCGCGGAATACGGGACGCTCGATGCTGCGGTTGCGGAGCTGGACCGTTGCGGCGCTCGCGTTATGCGCAATGCTCGCGATCTTTCCTTGCGCCGCGGCGACCGACGCGGAATTGATGACGCGGGGACGCGAGATCGAGTCCAATCTCGAGGGCTTCCCGAAGCGCGCGTTGGCCGAACTCGAGGAACTGGTCGTGCCGGCACGGCGCGCCGGCGCGAGTACGCGGCACTACATCGAAAGCCTGTACGGACAGGCGATGGTCCGCGCCAATCGCACGGCCGAAGCGCAGCAGCTCGCCGACCGCCTGGAAAGTGAAGGCCAGTCTGCGCACGACGACGGTCTCGTCGCCATGGCATGGCTGGTGCGCGGTGCGATTCAGTCATGGAACGGCGAAGTATCGCTGGCCAGCCGCCTTGCCGAGGACGCGCGCGCGCTGCTCGGCACGTCCGGCGACCCCTACGTCAGTTATTGGGCGGCGCTTTCCGCGGGCACCACCGCACGGCAAATGCTGCGCAACGACGATGCGCTGAAGGCGCTGCAGGAGGCGCTGGAGCTGGCGGTCCGCGCGCAAAGCCCTTATCGACGCGCCGAAGCCATGTATCAGCTGTCGGTGCGGGACACCCAGATGCGGCAATGGGCGAAGGCGTTCGACGAGAGCCAGGAGACATTCCGCCAGGCCAAGCTCGCCGGCAGCACGTTCATGATGTCGAAAGCGAAGAACGCCGAGTCCGCCGCGCTGCAGTACCTGGATCGCCCGAAACAGGAGCTCGACGCGATGCTGGAGTCGGTGGCGATCGCGCGCAGTGCCAAATCCGACGCCGCGGAAAGCATGGCACTCATCAACCTCGCCGACGTCTACCTTCGGCGCCAGAATTTCAAGGAAGTGCTGGAATTGTCCCAGCGCTCGCTCGAGTTGGCCAATGCATCCGGAAACGGTGTCACCGCCGCCACCAACAAGGCGAACATCGGCTTCGCCCAGCTGGGGTTAGGACAGATCGAAGCCGGCAAGCGCCTGGCCGAGGAGGCAGTCGAGGAGTACGAGCGAGCCGGGGCGCGTCGGGGAAATCGGCGACTTGCTGGTCGAGTACGGCGGACATCTCGCCGAGGCAGGCGACTACAAGGGCGCGGTCGCGCTGTTCGACCGCGAGCGCAAGCTGCGCGACGAAATCGCCGCCGTCCAGCGCGAAAAGACTGAACGCGAACTGCGCGAGTCCGAGAAGCGCAAGCGCGAAATCGAACTGCTGAACCGCGAACGCGGCCTGCAATCGGTGGAACTCCAGAACCGTCAGCTGCAGCAGCGCATCTGGTGGCTGTTGGCGGCGGTGTTCGCGGTGTCGTTCGGCGTCGTCGCCACGCTCTACCGCAAACTACGGACGACCAATCGCCTGCTCGCGATCAAGAACAGCGAACTGAGCTTCCAGAGCAGCCGCGATCCGCTGACCGCGCTCTTCAATCGCCGTCATTTCCAGAATTTCATCAGCGAGGGCCGTGGCGAGTCGGACCGGCGCAGCGGCGCCGTGGAAAAGCCGGTGCAGGCGCTGCTGCTGATCGACCTCGATCACTTCAAGCTGATCAACGACCAGTTCGGGCATGCAGCCGGCGATGCCGTGCTGATCGCGGTCGCGCGCCGGTTGCGCGAGACGCTGCGGGAAACGGACATGATCGTGCGCTGGGGCGGCGAGGAATTCCTCGTGTTCGTTCCAGTCGCGCCGGTGGACCGCCTCGACGAAATCGTCACGCGAATCATGCACGCCGTGTCCGAGGAGCCGATCCAGTACATGGGCCATTACATCCATATGACGGCCTCCATCGGGTACTCGCCGGTGATGCTTGCCGCCCGACGAGGCGTCCCTCGGCTGGGAACGGGTGCTCGGCCTGGTGGACAAGGCGCTGTACATGGCCAAGCTCCACGGCCGCAATCGCGCATACGGCGTCGGCGGCATGCTGCGCACAGGCGAGGACGCGCTGACGGCCGTCGATGCGGACCTGGCGAAGGCGTGGCGCGACGGCTTGATCGACATGCGCGTGCTGGTGGGGAAACCGACGCTGGATACGTCGTCGATGCCCGCGCCGCCTCCCGGCATACTGCCGCACTGAGTGCCGCACTGAGCACCGCCTTCGCGCCAGGGACGGCGGGCCGAACCGCCGTGCTAGTATTTTGTTTTGTTGATGACGGGTTCGAACGCTTGCGTCCCCGCTGACGTACCCGGTTTTTCCGATGGTCCCTCAGACAGTCCCTGCTCCCCGGCATTTCCTGCAGTTCCGCGATTTCACGCGCGACGAGTTCGACCACCTGTTCGCCCGCACGAAGTGGATCAAGGAGCGATTCAAGCGCTACGAACTCTATCAGCCGCTGCGCGACCGCACGCTTGCGATGGTGTTCGAAAAGGCGTCCACGCGCACCCGAGTGTCGTTCGAGGCGGGCATGAACCAGCTTGGCGGCATCGCGATCAACCTGAATCGCGGCGACACGCAGTTGTCGCGCGGCGAGCCGATCGAGGACGTCGCGCGAGTCATCTCGCGCATGGTCGACGTCGTGATGATCCGCACGTTCGAGCAATCCATCATCGAACGCTTCGCGGAACATTCGCGGGTGCCGGTCATCAACGGCCTCACCAATGAATATCACCCCTGCCAGATCCTCGCGGACATCTACACGTACGTCGAGCATCGCGGCGATATCGCCGGCAGGACGGTCGCGTGGATCGGCGACTCGAACAACGTCTGCTACACGTGGTTGCAGGCCGCGGCAATCCTGGGTTTCCGCGTCCACGTCGCCACGCCAAAGGGCTATGAAATCGACCCGTCGCGCGTGGACGGCGAGGCGTCGAAGCATTTCGCGATGTTCATCGACCCGATGGAAGCCTGCCGTGGCGCCGACCTCGTCACGACCGACGTCTGGACCAGCATGGGCTTCGAGGCCGAGAACGCGCTTCGAAAGCGTGATTTCGCGCACATGAAGGTCGGCAACGACATGATGCGCACGGCTAAGCCCGACGCGCTTTTCATGCATTGCCTGCCGGCGCACCGCGGCGAGGAGGTCGACGCCGACGTGATCGATGGTCCGCAGAGCGTCGTGTGGGACGAAGCCGAGAACCGCCTGCATGCGCAGAAGGCGCTGCTCGAATACTTGGTCTGTGGACGAGTCAGCCCCTAGGAGCAAACCGATGATCGACCATACCGGTGTCAGCGTTTCCGATGTCGCGAAGTCCACGGCGTTCTATCGCGCCGCGCTCGCGCCGCTCGGCTACAGCGTTCTGATGGAATTCGAAGGGGCTGCCGGTCTGGGCGTCGCACCCAAGCCCGACTTCTGGATCGGCGAGGGGACGCCGAACGAGCCGCGCATGCATGTCGCCTTTCGCGCGGACACGCGTGCGGTCGTCGATGCGTTCTACAAGGCTGCCCTGGCGGCCGGCGGACGAGACAACGGCCCGCCTGGCCCGCGACCGCATTACCACGACAATTACTACGGTGCGTTCGTCCTCGATCCGGACGGCCACAACATCGAAGCCGTCTGCCATGCGCCCGCCTAGCGGCTGCGCCACCGGTCGCACTCATCGTAAAGGATTGTTCGCAATGTCTCCACGTTTCGCGCTGCCATCGCTGCTTGCCTGCCTGTGCGCCGTTGCGCTGTCGCCGGTGCCGGCGGCCGCCCAGGCCTGGCCCGACAAGCCGATCAAATTCGTCATGTCGGCGCCAGCGGGCAGTTCCATCGACGTCCTCGGCCGCACGATTGCGGACAAGCTCAAGGACCGGCTTGGCCAACCGGTGATTGTCGAGAACAAGCCCGCCGCCGGCGGTACCGTCGCGACGGCGGAAGTGGCGAAGTCGGCGCCCGATGGCTACACGATGCTGCTGGCGTTCAACGGTCCGCTGTCGATCACGCCGCTTTTGTCCAAGGTACCGTACGACGTGCAGAAGGACCTGGCTCCCGTGATCATCACGTCGAGCCAGCCGAACGTCCTCGCCGTGACGTCGCAGCTGCCGGTCAAGTCGGTGCAGGAGCTGGTCGCGTATGCCCGTGCCAATCCGGGCAAGCTCAACTTCGCTTCGGTGGGCAACGGCAGCTCGTCGCATCTCAACGCCGAGCTGCTCAAGTCGCTGGCGGGGATCGACATCGTGCACATTCCATTCAACGGTTCGCCGCCCGCGGTCACGGCGACGATCCAGAACGAGACGCAGATGATATTCGCCGTCATGCAGCCGCTGCAGCCGCAGATCCAGGCCGGCAAGCTGCGTGCGCTGGCCGTGACGTCGGCGAAGCGCTTTCCGCTGCTTCCCGACCTGCCGACGATTGCGGAGTCCGGTTATCCCGGATTCGAAGCGCTCGCGTGGAACGGCGTGCTCGTACCCGTCGCCACGCCAAAGGCTGTCGTGCAGCGGCTCAACAGCGAGATCAACGCGGTGCTCAAGGACCCGGAAGTCGTGCAAAAAATGCATGCGTCGGGCTTCGACCTGGTGGGCGGGACGCCCGAGGAGTTCGGCGTCCTGATCAAGAGCGAATCCGAAAAGTGGGCGCCGGTGATCAGGAAGGCCGGCGTCAAGATCGAGTAGCCACTGCGTAAGTTACTTCTTGTCCGCGTCGCCGTCGGCAAGGCGCGGCAGCGGCGAATCCGCGGATGGCCGCAGCAGCCCGGTCTTCACGTACGTCAGCAGTTTCTCGCGCGTATCGGCGATGTCGAGATTGCGCATCGTGAGCTGGCCGATACGGTCCTGCGGCGTGAACGACGACGCGCCCTTCTCCATCGTGAGCCGTTCCGGCTTGTAGGTCAGGTTCGGGCTCGTCGTGTCGAGAATCGTGTAATCGTTGCCGCGACGCAGTTCCAGCGTCACCTCGCCGGTTACTGCGCGCGCGACCCAGCGCTGCGCCGTCTCGCGCAGCATCATCGCCTGCGAATCGAACCACCGGCCCTGGTACAGAAGGCGGCCCAGCCGCCGGCCACCGTCGCGATACTGCTCGATCGTGTCCTCGTTGTGGATGCCGGTCACGAGACGTTCGTAGGCGATGTGCAGCAGCGCCATGCCGGGCGCCTCGTAGATGCCGCGGCTCTTCGCCTCGATGATCCGGTTTTCGATCTGGTCGCACATGCCGATGCCATGGCGCCCGCCGATTGCGTTGGCCTCGAGCAGCAGCGCGACTTCGTCAGTGAACGCCAGTCCATTCAGCGCGACGGGACGGCCCTCGTCGAAGCGGATCGATACCGTTTCGGACTTGACGGCAACGTCGTCGCGCCAGAACGCAACGCCCATGATCGGCTGGACGATGCGCATGCCCTTGTCCAGGAACTCGAGGTCCTTCGCCTCGTGCGTCGCGCCCAGCAGGTTCGAATCGGTCGAATACGCCTTCTCCGAGCTCATCTTGTAGCCGAAACCGGCGCGGGCTAAGGTATTCGGACATCTCCTTGCGGCCGCCCAGTTCGTCGATGAATTTAGCGTCGAGCCACGGCTTGTAGATGCGCAGCGAGGGGTTGGCGAGCAGCCCGTACCGGTAGAAGCGCTCGATGTCATTGCCCTTGTACGTGCTGCCGTCGCCCCAGATGTTGACGTCGTCCTCGCGCATCGCGACGACGAGCATCGTGCCGGTGACCGCGCGGCCGAGCGGCGTCGTGTTGAAGTACGTCGCGCCGCCGGTCGAAATGTGGAACGCGCCCGCCTGCAACGCCGCGATGCCTTCGGCGACCAGCGCGGCGCGGCAATCGACGAGCCGCGCGGCTTCGGCGCCATAGCCGAGCGCGCGGCGCGGAATGTCGTCGTAGTCGGGTTCGTCGGGCTGTCCCAGGTTCGCCGTGTACGCATAGGGAATCGCCCCCTTCGCGCGCATCCAATGCAGCGCGGCGCTGGTGTCGAGGCCGCCGGAAAACGCGATGCCGACTTTCTGGCCGACGGGAAGGTCCTGCAGGATGTGCGACATGGGAGCGAGTTGAGGAAGACGGGGAATCGGCTATTCTAGCCGACTGGACTTCGTCAGGAACCCGCGTGCGGCCTCGGCGAATCGCGAGCCATGCCCGAACTGCCCGACATCACGATCTACCGCGAAGCGCTCGACGCGCGCATCCGTGGCCGCGTGCTCGAACGGATTCGGATCATCAATCCGTTCCTGCTGCGTACCGCGCTCCCGCCGATCACCGATGCCGAGGGCAAGCGCGTGCTTGCCGTCCGGCAACTGGGCAAGCGAATAATTCTGTCTCTCGAAGACGACCTGTTCCTGATCCTGCACCTGATGATCGCGGGCCGCTTGCGCTGGCTGGCCGGCGCGGCGAAGCCGCCCGGCAGGATCACGCTGGCGACGTTCGGATTCGCGAACGGCACGCTCGCGTTCACCGAGGCGGGAAGCAAGCGTCGCGCGTCGTTGCATTGCGTCCGCGGCACGGCGGCGCTTGCGGCGTTCGACATCGGCGGCCTCGATCCGCTCGAGGCCGACGTTTCTGCGTTCGCAGCACGGTTGCGAATCGAGAACCACACACTCAAGCGCGCGCTCACCGATCCACGCCTGTTCAGCGGCATCGGCAACGCGTATTCCGACGAAATCCTGCATCGCGCGAAGCTTTCGCCGTTGATGCTCACGGCGAAACTCGCGGATGACGACGTGGCGCGGCTCCACGCCGCGGTCCGCAGCGTGCTCACCGAATGGATCGACCGCCTGCGCGCGGAGACCGGTGACGGCTTTCCGGAAAAGGTGACGGCGTTTCGTCCGGAGATGGCGGTGCACGGGAAATTCGGGCAACCCTGTCCGGTCTGCGGTGCACCGGTACAGCGCATCGTGTACGCGGAGAACGAATGCAACTACTGCGCACGCTGCCAGAATGGTGGCGTGATCCTGGCTGACCGGGCGCTGTCCAGGCTCCTCCACAAGAGCTGGCCCAGGTCGATCGATGCGCTGGAATGACGCGCGCGAGGCAGTTGTCCCCGCCCCGGCGAACGTGCTAGCTTAGTCATCCCGCCAATTTTCATACCCGGCAACGCCATGCCCTCATTCGACATCGTTTCGGAAGTCAACCAGGTCGAAGTCAACAACGCGATCGACCAGACCAACAAGGAAGTCTCGACGCGCTTCGACTTCAAGGGCTCGGACGCGCGCGTCGAGCACAAGGACAAGGTGCTGACGCTGCACGCCGACGACGACTTCAAGCTGTCGCAGGTCACGGACATCCTGACCGGCCAAGCTCACCAAGCGCGGCGTCGACATCCGCTCGCTCAAGTACGGCGACGTCGAGAAGATTTCGGGCAACAAGGTCAAGCAGACGATCACCGTGCGCACCGGCGTCGAGCAGGAACTGTCGAAGAAGATCGTCAAGATCCTCAAGGACAGCAAGCTCAAGGTGCAGGGCTCGATCCAGGGCGACGCGGTGCGCGTCTCCGGCGCCAAGCGCGACGAATTGCAGAGCGCGATCGCGCTGGTCAAGAAGTCGATCACCGACTTCCCGCTGCAGTTCAACAACTTCCGCGACTGATCTGCCCGGCCGGCGCCCGGCCGGTCTTGGCGAGACCGGGCGTCAGGCGAGATCGGCCACCAGCGCGTCGCGCGTGCCGGCGTCGACCGCGGGATCTCGCGCCTGGTAGTTCGGGATGGTCGACACCGATGCCCAGCGTCGCGCCGCGCTTCAACGCCGCGACCATTTCCGGGGCCAGCTCGAAGCGCAGGAAATGCACGGCAGAGGTCTTCACCTCGTTCTCGCGCGGCAGGTCCTCGTCGGCGATCGCCAATACCTTGGGACATCCGTCCACCTCGCACCCAGACGCGGTCCTCGATGCCCTTCAGCTGCGTCAGCGCGCGCTTGCGCTCCTCGACGTCGTCGTACTCGATCAGCATCGTCGCCTTGAAGTTGCTGCCGTCGGGCACCAGCGGATTGTAGACGTCGAGCTCGTCCTGGATGCCGTCCTCCTCGAATGTCTTTTCGCTGCGCAGCATCTCCTGGATCTGGTAGCGCATCGTCAGCTCGTCCTCGAACATCAGCGTCACGTGCTCGCCCAGATGCACCGTGCGCGTCCTCTTGTGCGCGATGCACGCGCGCGCGGAAGTCCTTGCGCGCCTTGGCATAGGCTTCGAGCGTCATCAGGCTGTCGCGCTGTGATGGCGGGCATCGTCGTTACTCCAGTCCGTAGGCGATGCGCAGCAGCGTCAGCGGATGCTCGCGGCGGGCGCGCGACGGCCGTCCTTGTCCGTTCGATGCCCTGCATGATCCGGCGGCCGGCGATCGGGCAGTCCGAGCTGACGAAGTCGGGGTCGCTGTCGTCCATCCGGTTGAACACCGGCTTGCCGATCTTCATCGAATCGGCGAAGAACTCCGCCTTGACGCCCCACGTGCCGTCGTGTCCGGCGCAGCGCTCGACCGTATTCACGTCGGTCCCCGGAATCCATTGCAGCGACTTCGCGCGTCTTCTGGCCGACGTTCTGCACGCGCGAGTGACACGGAATGTGGTAGCTGACCTTGCCCAGCGGCTGCTTGAATTCCTTCTTGAGCAGTCCGTCCTTGTCGCGCAGCACGAGGTACTCGAACGGATCGAACATCGCCTCGGCGACCGCCGCGACGTCGGCGTCGTCGGGAAACATCAGCGGCAATTCCTGCTTGAACATCAGCGTGCAGGACGGCACCGCCGTCACGATCGCGTAGCCGTCGCGCGCGAGTGCGGCGAGCGGCGGGATGTTCACGTCCTTCAACTGCTCGACCGCGGCCGAAGTCGCCCAGTTCGAGCTTGGGCATCCCGCAGCACGCCTCCTTCTCGACCACGCCGGTACGGAATCTCGTTGTGCGCGAGCAGCTTCAGCAGGTCGTGGCCGATGCCCGGCTCGTTGTAGTTCACGTAGCAGGTGGCGAAGACCGCGACCTTGCCCGGTGTGCGCTCGCCGTTGCGCACCGGCCACGCCAGAGACGGTTCGGCGATGCTGCGAGAAAGCGTCTCCGCGGCGTAGGGAGGCAGCTCCGCCGCCGCCGCGATACCCAGCACCTTTTCGCCGATCTTGCGCAGCGCGGGCGTCGTGTTCGCCGCGTTCACCATCTGCACGACCACCGGAATGGTCGCCAGCTTGCCCACCGGTCGGTGGACGTCAGCAGGCGGTCGCGGAACGCGCGTCGCCCTTCGTCTCGAACTTGTGCGCCTTGGCGCGCAGCATCAGGTGCGGAAAATCGACGTTCCAAGGGTGCGGCGGCACGTACGGGCACTTGGTCATGAAGCAGACGTCGCACAGATAGCACTGGTCGACGACCTTGCCGAAGTCAGACTTGGCGCACGCTGTCGAGCTCACCGGTCTTGCTTTCGTCGATCAGGTCGAACAGCGTCGGGAACGCGCCGCACAGGCTCACGCAGCGACGGCACGTGTGGCAGATGTCGAAGACGCGCTCCAGCTCGGTGTCGAGCGACGCTTCGTCGTAGAACTCCGGATTGCGCCAGTCCAGCGGATGGCGCGTCGGCGCCTCGAGGCTGCCTTCTCGCATGGGAAAACGTCCAGTGGGCCTGGGCCGTCGGCCCTGCCCGCGAACAACGTGCGGGCGGAGCCAGGCCCAACTTGCTATCAGTCGGTGAGTGCGTCGAGGGCTTTCTGGAAACGGTTGGCATGCGACCGCTCGGCCTTCGCCAGCGTCTCGAACCAGTCGGCGATTTCGTCGAACTGTTCGTCGCGCGCCGCCTTCGCCATGCCCGGGTACATGTCCGTGTACTCGTGCGTCTCGCCGGCGACCGCGCCTTCAGGTTGTCGCGGCGACGAGCCGATCGGCAGTTCCGTAGCCGGGTCGCCCACCTGCGCGAGATAATCGAGATGGCCGTGCGCGTGCCCGGTCTCGCCTTCGGCCGTCGAGCGGAACAGTGCCGCAACGTCGTTCTGTCCTTCGACGTCTGCCTTGTTTGCGAAGTAGAGATAGCGGCGATTCGCCTGCGATTCGCCCGCGAACGCGGCCTTGAGGTTGTCGTGCGTCTTGGTGCCCTTCAGATTCTTCATGCGGATCTCCTTCGAGGAATGGGCCACGGGGACGGGATCGCGGGAATGCCCGTGCCCGGTTCTGGCGCCGCTTGATTTTGCGCCGCGGAATATGAGGCGTCTAATTGATTATGCCAATATTCGTGATAGGTTTGTCTAATCGCAACGATGTTCTTCGAACCTCAGCGACGACCCCGACGGACCCGCCCGGAACGCCCGTTCCGGCCTCCATGGAAGCCCGGAACCATGAAACTCGCCGACGCAGCGCTCGACCAACTCTTTCGCGACGCCCACACGCACAACCAGTTCGCCGGGCCGATCAGCGACGACGACCTGCGCAGCATCTACGACCTGATGAAATGGGGCCCGACCACGGCCAACAGCCAGCCGGCACGGTTCATCTTCGTTCGTTCACCCGCGGCCAAGGAAAGGCTGCGTCCGGCGCTCTCGCTAGGCAATCTCGACAAAACGATGGCGGCGCCCGTCGTCGTCATCGTCGCCTACGACTTGGAGTTCTACGAACAGTTGCCGAAGCTCTTTCCTCATACCGACGCCCGAAGCTGGTTCGCCGGCAAGGCCGACGCGCATATTCTTGCCAACGCCTTTCGCGGTGGCACGCTGCAAGGCGCCTATTTCCTGATCGCGGCCCGCGCGCTCGGCTTCGATTGCGGGCCGATGTCCGGATTCGACAACGCGCTGCTCGACGCCGCGTTCTTTCCCGACGGCAAGTGGAAGTCCAACTTCCTCATCAATCTCGGCCACGGCGATCCCGCGAAGGTCAGGCCGCGCAATCCGCGGCTGACATTCGACGAGGCGTGCCGGATCGTCTAGCCGCGATTGCTGCAGACACGCTCGCGCATGGTTGCCGCGATCGACTCCCGTGGCCTCGACGACGGTCGCGCCGCGCCGCCGGAGGTCGAGGTCGTCGTGGAGATTCCGCGCGGCAGCTTCCTGAAGCGTGGATCGACCGGTCACATCGATTTCATCTCGCCGCTGCCCTGCCCGTTCAACTACGGCTCGGTGCCCGCTTACCTGGGACTCGAAGGGGATCTTGCTGGACGCGCTCGTGCTGGGACCGAGACTGCCGGTCGGCACACGGGTGCAGGTGCCGGCGTGGGGCGCGGTGATTCTCATGGACCGCGGCATGACGGACGACAAGCTGGTCTGCAGCTTGAGCCCGCTGGACGAACGCGAACGGCGGCAAGTGCTGCGCTTCTTCCACTTTTACGCGCGGTGCAAGGGGCTTCTGAACCTGTGGCGTCGCCGCCCCGGTCGAAATGCATGCGAGGGTTGGTGCGATGCCGGCGTGGCGCTCGCCCGCGCCCGCCCGCGCAGCTTGGATTGGCACGGGCCCCCGGTCGACTTCTGAGCTGCTAGTCGATCCGCTCGTACGCGGGAAGCGTCAGGAACTCGACAAACGTGTCGTTGTTGACGAGGTCCGCGAAAATCTTCGCGGCGTCGTCGTACTTGCCCGCTCCGAACGCCTCGCCCAGCAGGCCGCGAATCTTTTCCATTTCCTCCGGGAATCATTGCCGCCACCATTTCCTTCGTGACCTTCCTGCCGTCGTCCAGCCGACCCTTCGGCGAGCGGATCCACTGCCATACCTGCGATCGCGAGATCTCGGCGGTCGCTGCGTCTTCCATCAGGTTGAAGATCGGCACCGCGCCCTGTCCGGCCAGCCACGCACCGATGTACTGAATCGCGACGTTGATGTTGAGGCGCAGCCCTTTTTCGGTGATCGGCTGCTCCGGCTCGAACTTGAGGAGATCGGCCGCGCCGACATTCACATCGTCGCGCTTCTTGATGGCGATCTGGTTCGGTGTCGGCATGATGCGGTTGAACGCTTCCAGCGCCACCGGCACCAACCCCGGATGCGCGACCCACGTGCCGTCGTGGCCGTAGGTAGCCTCGCGTTCCTTGTCGGTCTTCACCTTGGCGAAGGCCTCGGCGTTCGCCTTCTCGTCGTTCTTCACCGGGATTTGCGCGGCCATGCCGCCCATCGCGTGGATGTTGCGGCGATGGCACGTCTTGATCAGCAGCTCCGCGTAACTCTTCAGGAAATGCGTCGTCATCGTCACCAGCGCCCGGTCGGCCAGGCAGAAGTCGCGGTTGCTGCGCAGCTTCTTGATGCAGCTGAAGATGTAGTCCCAGCGTCCGGCGTTGAGCCCGGCCGAGTGCTCGCGCAGCTCGAACAGGATCTCGTCCATCTCGAAGGCGCCCAGGATCGTCTCGATCAGCACCGTGGCCTTGATGGTCCCGGTGGGTATGCCGAGCTCGTCCTGCGCCATGACGAAGATATCGTTCCACAACCGCGCCTCGAGGTGGCTTTCGAGCTTCGGCAGGTAGAAGTACGGGCCGCTGCCGCGCGCGACCAGTTCCTTCGCGTTATGGAAGAAGTACAGCCCGAAGTCGAAGATGCCGCCGGACACGGGCTTGCCGTCGATCCTCACGTGCTTCTCAGGCAGATGCCAGCCGCGTGGACGCACGAACAGCGTGGCCAGCTTGTCCTTAAGCGCGTAGGCCTTGCCCTCCGGCGACACGAAATCGATGCGGCGGCGAATCGCATCGCGCAGATTGATGTGGCCCTGGAGGTTGTTGTCCCAGCGCGGCGTGTTCGCGTCCTCGAAGTCCGCCATGAATACCTGCGCGCCCGAGTTGAGCGCGTTCACGATCATCTTGCGATCCACCGGCCCGGTGATTTCGACGCGACGGTCGGCGATGTCGGCGCCATACGGGGCGCAGGTCCAGTCCCCTTCGCGCACGGCGCGCGTCCCCGGAAGGAAATCGGGCAGCTTGCCGGCGTCGAATTCCGCCTGGCGATGCGCGCGCCGCGCCAGCAATTCGTCGCGCCGTCCGCCGAAGGCCCGCTGCAGTTTCGCAACGAAGGCCATGGCGTCCGGCGTCAGGATCTGCGCGAATTCCGGCGTGATGCGCGCGGAGACTTCGATGCCGGGACCGTAGACGGGGGTGCTCATCGTGTTCCTCGAGAGGACGTCTCCCTCGCCGCGGCGGCGCGACGGAGTACCCCGCGCGGCGGCGATGCAAACGTCGTGGGCAAACCGCAATTCTAACCGATCGGCGCTATCGGACCGACCGCGCGCAGCGGGTCAAATGCGGTCAGGCGTAGGTCACGCGCCGCCCCGCCGGCTGCGGCAGCATGCCTTGAGCGATCCCGCGATTCACCGCGCTCACCACCGCGCGCAGCGTGGCGGTAACGATGTTCGGGTCGAGGCCGACCCCGTACACCGTCTGTTCGGTGCCGATGCGCAACTGTACGTAGGCAACGGCGGTGGCGTCCTCGCCCGCGCCGACGCCGTGCTCGTGGTAGTTCTGCACGTGGATGTCGAAGCCGCCGTCCTCGCGCAGCGCGTGGACGAAGGCATCCACGGGACCATTGCCGGAACCGGTCAGCACGGTTTCGGCGCCGTCGATCACGAGATGCGCGCTCAATTGCTCGACCGTGCCGTCCGCGACGTTGTGCTGCGCTCGGTGACCTGCATAGGCCACCGGCAGTGTCGCGGCGACATATTCGCGGTCGAACGCGGCGCGAATGTCGGCCGGCACCAGCTCTTTGCCAGTCGCGTCGGTGATGCGCTGGATCACCTGGCTGAACTCGATCTGCAGAAGACGGGGGAGCGCCAGCCCGAAGTCGCGCTCGAGCAGGTAGGCAATGCCGCCCTTGCCGGATTGGCTGTTCACGCGGATGACTGCATCGTAGGTGCGCCCCACGTCGGCCGGATCGATGGGAAGGTAAGGCACGTCCCATACGGCGTTGCCGCGCGCCATTTCCGTGGCCCGCGCGGCCAGCCCTTTCTTGATCGCGTCCTGGTGGGACCCGGAAAACGCCGTGAACACGAGATCGCCGCCGTACGGATGCCGCGGGTGCACGGGGAGCTGGTTGCAATGCTCGACGGTGCGGATGATTTCGTTGATGTCGGAGAAATCGATTCCCGGATCGACGCCCTGCGTGAAGAGGTTGAGGCCCAGCGTCACCAGGCAGACGTTGCCGGTGCGCTCGCCATTGCCGAACAGGCACCCTTCGATGCGCTGCGCTCCCGCCATGAGGCCCAGTTCGGCCGCGGCAACGCCGCAGCCGCGGTCGTTATGCGGATGCAGCGACAGCACGATGGCGTCGCGGCGCGCAAGGTGCCGGGACATCCATTCGATCTGATCGGCGTAGATGTTTGGCGTGGACATTTCCACGGTGGCCGGGAGGTTGACGATCATCCTGCGGTCCGGCGTGGGAAGCCAGACGTCGTTCACCGCGTCGCAAACCTCGACGGCGAAGTCAAGCTCGGTACCGGTGAAGCTCTCCGGCGAATACTGGAAGGTCCAGTTGGTCTCCGGCTGCGCGGCGGCGCAGTCGCGGATGACCTTTGCACCGTCGACGGCGATGGCCTTGATGCCGGCGCGGTCCAGCCCGAACACCACTCGCCGCTGCGTCGTGGACGTTGAATTGTAGAGATGCATGATCGCGTCGCGTGCGCCCTTCAGCGCCTCGAACGTGCGCTTGATCAGCGGCTCGCGCGCCTGCGTCAGCACCTGGACGGTGACGTCGGCGGGAATGAGGTCCTGTTCGATCAGCTTGCGCGCGAAATCGAAATCCGTCTGCGATGCGGCCGGAAAGCCGATCTCGATTTCCTTGTAGCCCAGCTTGACCAGCAGCCGGAACATCCGCAGCTTGCGCTCCGCATCCATGGGCTCGATCAGCGCCTGGTTGCCATCGCGCAAGTCGACGCTGCACCATACCGGCGGCGCGGTAATCACGCGCGATGGCCACGTGCGGTCGTCAAGGCCGATCGGCGCGAATGGCTTGTACTTGGACGTCAGGTCGATGTTCATGGAATGCTCTCTGGCTCAAGGCCACGCTGGAATGGATGTCGGCGCAATCGCCGCCGGTGCTCCGGTGGACGCTGCATTGGGCCGTGCTCGAATTGTGGGAGGGGTTTTATGTGCGCGCGGGGCGCAGCAGAAGCAGCAGGCGGCCGCAGACGAGCGCAAGCGCGGACGCGGAACCGGTCCGGGCGCTGGTGGCGGCAATTTGCTGGGTGCTCATTCGGCAAACGTTAACCGAATTCGTGCTGCACCGCAAGAGGCCTGAACATAGGGCGAAGGACAGGCTGGCATAATCGCCCGGCGCGCCTTCTCAAGCGCGTACCTGAAACAGCCGACCGTTGCCGACTCGCCCCACCCACGGAAGCCGCCAATCCGCCATGGCCAATACCGCTCCCGCGTTCACACCTCCGGCGGTCGGCCCGGGACCGTTTCCGCGAGCCTATTGGCCTTGGCTTGCGCTGCTGCTCGCCATCCACGCAGGGATCGTCGCGTGGGCGGTCGTGGAGGCCTTCGGGACCCCGCGTGAAGGATACCGTCCCCACGAATTCATACGCGTGACGCTGTATGCGCTCGCGA
The DNA here is from genome assembly GCA_963742145.1 of uncultured beta proteobacterium. Classification (GTDB taxonomy): domain Bacteria; phylum Pseudomonadota; class Gammaproteobacteria; order Burkholderiales; family Casimicrobiaceae; genus VBCG01. Next base: position 199,366 of record CAVUKS010000002.1, on the reverse strand, counting down.
TTTTCGGCACCGCGTTCGCGGTCTGGGGTCGCCATGTCCGCGCGATCGCTTGGATGGGCGTCATGGTCGTGTCTGCAATGCTGCTGACACCGGCGGTGACATTGGCCGTTGGCGCGTTGCTTCTGAACGCATACGTCGTCGGCCGCCGCGTGCTGGAAAGGCGGGAATCCTTGAGCTCCGCGCTCGAAGCGCCGCACTTCGTTGTGGCGACGCTGACCGGTATTTCTCTATGGATCGGAATTATCGCGATCGCCGCGCCGATGCGAATCCACTTCGCGACTGTCTACGCAGTGGCCCTGGTCCTGCCGCTGCTGGTCGGTTGGCGCACCACCGCGGACGCATTGCGCCAGGCCGGCCGCGTGCTGGTTCAGCGAGGCGTGGCCATGAGCATCTCCGAGCGCGCCTGGATGGCGTTGCTGATGACCATCGTCGTACTGCATCTTTTCATCGTGGCTAAGCCCGAGACAGGCTACGACGCTGCGGCGATGCACCTGCAGCTGCCGATGCTGATGGCCGAGCACCACCGCTGGGCGTTCGACGTGACGCGCTACATCTGGGCGGCCATGCCCCTCGGCGCAGACTGGGCGTTTACCGTGGCCTACTTCGTCGGCGGCGAATCCGCGGCGAGGTTCTTCAATTTCTGCTGTGCAGGGCTGGCCTGCTATCTGCTCAATGACCTGATTCGGCTGTATGCGCGCCGCTCCATAGCGCTGGCAAGCGTTTGCCTGTTCGCATCGACGCCACTCGCGTTCCTGGAAACCGGCACGCTATACGTCGAAAACCTTTGGCTGGCATTTCTTCTCGGTACGTTGTTGATGGCGCTCGACTATGTCAGGACCAATGGGAAAGGGGCGCTGATCGCGCTCGCATTTCTTTCGGCGGGCGCCCTCCAGTGCAAGGTCATCGGCGTCATCTGGCTCGTGCCGCTGCTGGCCTGCATCATTTGGCTGGCATGGCGCCGCGGCCGCCTAGATTTCACGCCGCGCGAGATCGCTCTGCTGGCCGTGGCGGTGCTGCTGGCGGCATGGACCTACGCGAATGCATGGGTGCGCACCGGCAACCCGGTGTTCCCATTCATGAACAGCCTGTTCCGCTCGCCGTGGTATGACACCGGCGCCTCGTTCAACAACTCGCTCTATAACGCGCCTCTGCGGCCGTGGAGCCTGTACGAAGTGGTCTGGTCGAGCAAACGGTTCATCGAAGGCGCCGACGGTGCTGCCGGATTCCAATGGCTGTTGCTGGTCCCCGTGATTGCGCTGGCATTCACGCGCCGGCGGCCTCTCGCGCAATGGCTATGCCTCGGACTCGCCATCCTGTTCTTCGCGGTCGTCTTCAGCCAGCAGTCCTACCTGCGCTACCTGTTGCCTGCCTTTGCGCTCATCGCGGTGCTGGGAGGATGGGCGCTCGACGAAATTCCGGACAACAAGCGGACCCGCGGCGCTCTGCTGCTGGTGGGCGGACTGCTGTGTCTCATCAATGTGCGCCTAATGCATACCGGGAGCTGGTCCAACGTCACGCTGTGCGCGAACTGCGCCGCCGACAATGGCGAGCGGCGCGACTATATCGCGCAATTCATGGCTGAACGTGTCGTCGCGGACTACCTGAACCGGAACTTGCCGAAGGCGCGCGTCGGGTTCTACTCAATAGGCGCGCCCTACCCGGCCGGTTTCGTCGGCTATTCCCGCGCCGCCAACTGGCACGACTATCCGACATACACAGCACTCGCATTGGCAGAATCCGCTGATGACGTGCTCGCCCATGCCAGGAAATTCGGCCTGACGCACATCGTGTATCGCGATCCGCCATGGGAGTTCGAGAACGCGGCGATGAAGGCATTTCGCGAACGGTACGCCGTGCCGATATGGAAGGGAAACGGCATTGTCATTGCCGAGCTCAAGCTGCCGCCTTGATCGCTGGCGGTTGCGCGGCTAGCCGTCACGCAACTGCAGCGGGTCCCGCGGCACGTTCTGGATGTCGAATTGCAGCGCGCCCAGCAGGAACTGCACGCCGACTAATACCGGCAGCGCGGCGATCATCACTTCCCCGGATGTCGCGGCAATGCCGCTGCGGATCGACAGCGCCCACTTTGCGGCGCCGTAGATCGCGCCGGCGCCGCCAATCAGGATGGCGCCCAGCAGCTGCAGCGTGCCGGCGTTGAAATCGCGCAGGAAATAGGAGTAGAAGATCCGCTTGCACGTAGCGCGGAAATATTTGAGCGGGAAAGTGAACAACACCCGGCCTATACGGAGGTTGCTCGTTTCATCACCGTAGTGTGCCGCCATCGGCACGTCGCGTACTACGGCGCGCAGTGTATACAGGCGAAGCAGCATGTCCGACTCGAAGAAGTATCCATGGTCGAGCTTGGCCAGCGGCAAGTTGCTGAGCGCGGTGCGATGGATCGCCGTGTAGCCATTGGTCGGGTCCATTACGTCCCAGTAGCCGCTGGAGATCTTGTTCACCAGCGACAGCATCGCGTTGCCCAGCAGCCGGACCCGCGGCATCGTGCGCAGCGACTCGAGGTCGTAGAACCGGTTGCCCTTGGTGTAATCGGCCTGGCCCTGCGCGAGCGCGCTGACGAAGCGCGGAATCAGCGCCGGATCCATCTGACCATCGCCGTCGATCTTGACCACGATATCCGCGCCCGCCTCGAGCGCAGCGCGGTAACCCGTCACCATCGCTCCGCCAACGCCTGAATTCTGGGCGTGCCTGATGACCGATACGCGTGCGTCGCGGCATTGCCCCTCGACCGAGTCGCCGGTTTGTTCCGGGCAGGCATCGTCGACAACGAAGATGCGCGTCACTTCCGGCCCGATGCGCGCAAGGACGCCGTGCACCTGCGCGCTCACGCGGTAGCAGGGAATGACCACTGCCACGACGGGCGTCGGATCGGGCATTACGGACGAACGGCGATGATGACACCTACGACGATGATGGCGCCGCCGACCAGTGTATTCAAGGACAAAGTCTCACCGAGAAAGAGCCAGGCCAGCACCGGCACGATGAGGAACGCCAGCGAAAACAGCGCGTACGCTGAAGACAACGGAACGGTGCGCAGGACGAATACCCACAGCAGCGTCGCCGCCGCGTAGATGACCAGCGCTATCAGCATGACCGGCGACAGGAATCCGCGCAGCGTGGTCCACGACCAGCCGTCGACGCGCCATTGTCCGGCAGCTGACTTGAACAGCAGTTGCCCGACGGCGATGAGGATGACGCACGCCAGGGTCAGCAGCAGGGAACGTGCCGGCATGGGTTGCTGCGGGGGGTCGCGTCGGGCGGCGCAGTCGCGCGTCAGGGTGACGCGCCGGCCCGTCGCCGGCGCAGCAGTTGCCATCCCGACACAACGTAGCCGGAGAGGGCATAGGCGACAAAGCCCGCGAACAGCACGATCGCCGGCTGGTAGGACAAGAGCGCGATGGCCAGCACGATCAGGAACACCGCAACGAACGGAACACTCTTCTTCAGGTTGATGGACTTGAAGCTCCAGTACTTGAGATTGCTCACCATCGTCAGGCCGGCGAACACGGTGACGCCCCATGCCCACCACTTGATCGTCAGCGGATCAACGTTGTAGTCGTCGACGATGAACACGCAGCCTGCCACCAGTGCAGCCGCCGCAGGGGACGGGATACCGGTGAACCAGCGCTTGTCGGCAACGTCCAGCATCGTGTTGAAGCGCGCGAGCCGCAGCGCCGTTCCGGCGCAATAGACAAAGGCGGCGATCCAGCCCAGCTTGCCCATATCCCTCAGCACCCACTCGTACATCACCAGCGCGGGCGCGGCGCCGAACGAGACCATGTCGGAAAGGCTGTCGTATTCGGCGCCGAAAGCGCTCTGCGTCTTGGTCAGCCGGGCGACGCGGCCGTCCAGGCTGTCCAGCACCATGGCGACGAAAATGGCGATCGCCGCCTGGTCGAAGGTGAGGTTCATCGCCTGCACGATCGCGTAGAAGCCGGCGAACAATGCGGCCGTCGTGAACAGGTTGGGTAAAAGGTAGATCCCGCGGCGACGAATCCGGTTCTTCTGCAACGCGCGCTCCTGGATGTAGTCGTCGTGCATGGCGGGAGGAAGACTAGCAGCTAGGGCCTGTTAGCGCTATGGACGCCACAACGGCGGCACGAACGCCTCAGGGCAGTTCCGCGAGGACCGTTTCCGTGGCGGAAACGACGTCGCCGACGGCGACGCGCGGCACGGCGAGAGGGTCGACGTACACATCCACCCTTGACCCGAAGCGGATGAACCCGTAGCGCTGGCCGCGGGCAACCGTTGCGCCCTTGTCGACATAACACAGGATGCGCCGCGCAATGAGTCCGGCGATCTGCACGCAGGTGACATCCTGCCCGGAGGCGGTCTTCAGGTGCAGCGCGTTGCGTTCGTTCTCGAGCGACGACTTGGGCAGCGACGCGTTCAGGAAGCTGCCGGGGTGGTACCAGCGGTTCGCCACCGTGCCGTCGACCGGACTGCGGTTGGAATGGACATTGAACACGTTCATGAACACGCTGATCTTGAGCGCGTCCCGATCAAGATAAGGATCACGCGCGGTTTCGACCAGAACGACGCGGCCGTCCGCCGGCGACAGCACCGCCTTCGGGCCTTGCGGAATCGTGCGCGCCGGGTCGCGAAAGAACTGCAGGATGAAAATGAATACGATCCATGCCAGAGCCGCCGGCACTATCCAGCCGACCCACGTCAATGCGATCGCCGCCAGCGCGGCCAGGCCCAGGAACGGCCAGCCTTCGCGGGCGATGATAGGATGGGGATAGGTTTTATTCATCGCGGCGCGGCGCGGGTGGCGCCAGTTGGGTGACCGGAAATGCGGGTCGGGCAACGACGGCCGAATTATGCCCTAGACGCGCTGAAACAGCCCTACTTGGTGACTTCGTCGATGCGTCGCGACTGGTCCGCCGCCTGCTCCCGCACCGCGCTTTCAAGGCCCCGCGCCTTGTCCAGCGCATCCATCGGCGCCGGCGTGGCGGTCGTGACGTCCCGCGAGTCGGTGCCCGCGACACCCGGACCACGCGCGGGTTCTGCGGCCGGCGCCGATTTGGGCGACGGCCCCACTCCCGACATCACGCCGTACGCCTTCAATGCATCCATCGACAGCCAGGCGACGATCAGCAGCGCAATCAGAATCACGATGAGCCCGAGAAAGCCGCGCTGCCTGCCGATGCGCCGGTTCATGGAGCCTCCGCTCTCGTTGTCAGTTCCTGGTCTGATCCACCAGTTTATTCCTTTTGATCCACGGCATCATCGAGCGCAGCTTCTCGCCGACGATCTCGATCGAGTGCTCGGCCATGATCCTGCGGCGTGAAAGGAGCGTGGGCGCGCCGGCGCGGTTTTCCAGGATGAAATCCTTGGCGTATTCGCCGGTCTGGATGCGCGTCAGCATGGCCTTCATCGCCTGCTTGGTCTCCGGAGTCACGATCCTGGGACCGCTGACATACTCGCCGTACTCGGCATTGTTGGAGATCGAGTAGTTCATGTTGGCGATGCCGCCTTCGTAGATCAGGTCGACGATCAGCTTCAGTTCGTGCAGGCATTCGAAGTACGCCATTTCCGGTGCGTAGCCCGCCTCGACCAGCGTCTCGTAGCCGGCCTTGATCAATTCGACGGTGCCGCCGCAGAGCACGGCCTGTTCGCCGAAGAGGTCAGTCTCCGTCTCTTCGCGGAAGTTGGTTTCGATGACGCCGGCGCGCGCGCCGCCGATGGCCGCCGCGTACGACAACGCGACGTCGCGCGCCTTCTTCGACGCGTCGTGATGCACAGCGATCAGCATCGGCACGCCGCCGCCGGCGACATAGGTCGAGCGCACGGTATGGCCCGGCGCCTTGGGCGCGATCATCACCACGTCCAGGTCGGCGCGAGGCTTGACCTGTCCATAGTGAATATTGAAGCCATGCGCGAAGGCGAGCATCGCGCCCTGCTTGATGTTGGGCTCGACATCGGCTGCGTACGTCGCTGCGATGCTTTCGTCGGGCATCAGCATCATCACGATGTCGGCGGTTTTCACCGCCGCCGCCACTTCCGCGACCTTGAGCCCGGCTTTTTTCGCCTTGTCCCATGACGCACCGCCCTTGCGCAGGCCCACGGTGACGGTGATGCCGGAGTCATTCAGGTTCTGCGCGTGCGCGTGTCCCTGCGAGCCGTAGCCCACGATCGTGACCTTCTTGCCCTTGATCAGCGACAGGTCGGCGTCTTTTTCGTAGTAGACCTTCATCATTTCCAAATCTCCTGATTGTTCCGATGACCTGCTTGTATCTAGATGCGAAGGATCCGCTCGCCGCGGCCGATGCCGGAGGCGCCGGTGCGGACGGTTTCGAGAATCACGCCGGGCTCGATAGACTGGATGAATGCGTCGAGTTTGCTGCCCGTCCCGGTCAGCTCGATCGTGTAGCTCTTGTCGGTGACATCGAGGATGCGGCCGCGGAAGATGTCGGCCAGCCGCTTCATCTCGTCGCGGTCCTTGCCCGACGCACGGACCTTGACCAGCATCAGCTCGCGCTCGATGTGGTTGCCTTCGGTCAGGTCCACGACCTTGACCACCTCGACCAGCTTGTTGAGCTGTTTGGTGATCTGTTCGACGACATCCTCCGAGCCGACGGTGACGATGGTCATCCGCGACATCGTCGGGTCTTCGGTCGGCGCCACGGTCAGCGATTCGATGTTGTAGCCGCGCGCGGAAAAGAGGCCGGAGATCCGCGACAGAGGCGCCCGCCTCGTTCTCCCAGGACGGACAGGTATGCCGACTCCCAGATGTCGCGCATCGCGACCGCCCTTCGGCCTTGCCTCGGCCTTCGCTCGGCCGTCACAGCCCTGCGCCTCATAGCTCCTCCGCGAGGATCATTTCGGTCAAGCCCTTGCCCCCCGGCACCATCGGGAACACGTTCTCGGTCTGGTCGGTGATGAAGTCCATGAACACCAGCCGTTCCGATTGGCCGAATGCCTCCTTCAGCGCCCCTTCGACATCGCCGGGCTTTTCGATTTTCATGCCGATGTGTCCGTAAGCCTCGGCCAACTTCACGAAATCCGGCAGAGCGTCCATATACGACTCCGCGTAGCGGTTGCCGTAGAAGAACTGCTGCCACTGCCGCACCATGCCCATGTAGCGGTTGTTGAGGTTGATGACCTTGATCGGCAGGTGGTACTGCTTGCACGTCGACAGTTCCTGGATGCACATCTGAATCGAGGCCTCGCCCGTCACGCACGCGACCGTGGCGCCCGGATTGACCAGTTGTACGCCCATCGCTGCAGGCAGTCCGAAGCCCATCGTGCCCAGTCCGCCGGAATTGATCCAGCGGCGCGGCTTGTCGAACTTGTAGTACTGCGCCGCCCACATCTGGTGCTGCCCGACGTCGGAGGTGACGAACGCGTCGCCCTTGGTGAGTTCGTAGAGCTTCTGGATGACGAATTGCGGCTTGATGAGATCGCTCTTGGTGTCGTACTTGAGGCAATCCTTGCGCTGCCACTCCTTGATGTCGCCCCACCAGCTTTTCAGCGCCGCCGGGTCCGGGCGCTGCGGCGAGGACTCGATCAGCTTCAGCATTTCGTCGAGGACATCGGCGACGTAGCCGACGATCGGGATGTCCACCTTGACGCGCTTGGAGATGGACGAGGGGTCGATGTCGATGTGAATGATCTTGCGGTCGGTGCGGAAGAAGTGCTCCGGATTGCCGATCACCCGGTCGTCGAAGCGCGCGCCCACGGCGATCAGCACATCGCAGTGCTGCATCGCCATGTTGGATTCGTAAGTGCCGTGCATCCCCAGCATGCCGGTGAACTGCGGATCGGTTCCAGGGAAGCCTCCCAGGCCCATCAGCGTGTTGGTGCATGGGAACCCCAGAAGACGCACCAGCCGCGTCAATTGTGCTGAGGCGTTGTTGAGCACCACGCCCCCGCCCGCGTAGACCATCGGCCGTTTCGCGTCGAGCAGCAGCTGGACGGCCTTCTTGATCTGCCCAGCGTGGCCCTTGGTCACCGGGTTATAGGAGCGCAGCGACACCGACTTCGGATAGCTGAACTCGGTCTTGGCCTGCGTGACGTCCTTGGGGATGTCGACCAGGACGGGACCCGGCCGGCCCGACGCCGCCAGATAAAACGCCTTCTTGATCGTGACAGCCAGGTTGGCGACGTCCTTGACCAGGAAGTTGTGCTTGACGCACGGCCGCGTGATGCCGACGGTGTCGCACTCCTGGAACGCGTCCTGCCCGATCGCGTGCGTCGGCACCTGCCCGGTGAGCACCACCATAGGGATCGAGTCCATGTAGGCAGTCGCGATGCCCGTGACGGCATTGGTGACGCCCGGACCGGAAGTGACGAGCGCGACGCCGGTCTTGTGCGACGACCGCGAGTACCCATCGGCCGCGTGCACCGCGCCCTGCTCGTGGCGTACCAGCACGTGCTTGACGACTTCCTGCTTGAAAAGCTCGTCGTAGATGTTGAGCACCGCGCCACCGGGATAGCCGAAGACGTAAGCGACGCCTTCTTCCTGGAGGCAGCGGATGACGATTTCCGCACCCGTTAGTTGCATGGCTTTTACCCTGACCGTTGATGAGTGATGTTCCCGGCACGCGCGTGCGCGTGCCCGGAAATGCCTGGAATTGCCTTGCGCACTAGGGTTGGCGTGCGCGAAACGAGCTTTTCGCCGGGTAGAAAGCCGCGATTCGGAAACACCTTCCGCGTTCCAAGGGATTCTCCACGACGCTTGTGGCCTCGTCGGAGGGAACGCGAACGGCTGTTTTTGCCTCAGTAAACCTGAGCACCGGATCTCTCGATCCGGAATCAGCAATTTAGCGGCAAATCCCCACTTCGGTCAAGCTTGGGTGCTGTGCCGCAGCATGTCCCGCCAGCCCTATTTTAAGGCCGTGCTCAGCTTTGCCCCTATAATCTTCGTTTTTTGCCCCATGATTGGCCCAAACTGGCCTCCCCACAGGAAATTTCGAGTTTTCTCGCGGAAGTCGAACGGCGCGCCTTCAAGCAGGCGATGTACGCCGTACGCGACGAAGATGCGGCACTGGATGTCGTGCAGGACGCGATGCTGAAGCTGACGGAAAAATACGCCGGCAAGCCTTCGGCTGAGCTGCCGATGCTGTTTCAGCGCATTCTGCAGAACACGATCCACGACCATTTCCGCCGCCAGAAAGTGCGCAATACGTGGACGACGCTCCTCTCGGCGTTCGGCAAAGGTGAGGAAAAGGACGACGATTACGACATTCTTGAAACTTTGTCGGCAAAATCCGACTCGAATGCCACTGTCGATCCGGCCAAACAGTTCGAACAAGGTCAGATTGTGGGGATGATCGAGCAGGCGCTTGCGCGCTTGCCGGCGCGTCAACGCGAAGCGTTCCTTTTGCGTTACTGGGAGGAGATGGACGTGGCGGAAACCGCTGCGGCAATGGGTTGTTCCGAAGGAAGTGTGAAGACACACTGCTCCCGCGCCGTCCATGCCCTGGCCCAGACACTGAAGGCCAAGGGGCTCAGTCTTTAGATTCGGCCTATGACTTCTCACGACGACAATTTCGCCAAAAAAATAACGGGTTACCTCGACGCCGGCGCCGCGGACCTCAAGGCCGGGACGGCCTATCGGCTGCAAAAAGCGCGGGCGGCGGCGATGGAGCGCTTGGCGCAGCCCGCTGGCGTACGCGCATCCGAATCGCGGCTGTCGCATGCGTTGGCCGGGTCGGCCGGATCGGCGACGGGCGGGGGCAAAGGACTTCTGACCAGCGTCCGGCTCTGGCTCGGAATCGCCATCATCGTGGCGGCGGCGTTCGGATACCAGCAATGGCAGGCCTACCAGCAAGTGAATGACCTTGTGGAACTGGACGCCCAGATCCTGTCCTCGGACTTGCCCATCGACGCGTATCTGGACCAGGGGTTCCGCAATTGGCTTACGAGCGACGAAAAATAACGGCAGCGCTTGGGTTCGCCCTCGCGCTCGCCGTTTCCACAGCATTTGTCCCGATTACCGCGCATGGCCAGATCACGATGCGATCGCCATCGTGGTCGCAACTGAACCCGCAGGAACAGAAGGTTCTGTCGCCGCTGGCCTCTGATTGGGACAATCTCCAGCCGCAGAGCAAGCAGAAATGGCGCGGCCTGGCCCAGCGCTATCCCACGATGGCCCCGGACGAGCAACAACGCGTTCATCAGCAAATGCAATCCTGGGCGAAGCTTTCGCCGCAGGAGCGGGCGGTTGCGCGAGAGCAATACAAGTCGATGAAAAAACTGCCGCCCGAGAAGAAGGCGGAAGTGCGCGAGCGCTGGGAGACTTACCAGAGCCTGCCGCCGGAGACCAAGCGGGAGCTCGCCGCGAGACCGGCCGCGCCGCCAGTAAGCCGTCCCGCCAACTCAGCACCTGCTACCGCAAGGCTTCCGCCGCCGCCGCCCCCACCGCCATCGGCACCCGGCCCGTCAGGCCCGCGCCCTTGACCGAAGCGGCGCCCGCTGCGCCGAACGAACCCAGGCGCGCCGGACTGCTGTCCCGGCTTGGCGCCGCTGTTTACGAAGCCCTGCTGGCAACTGCGCTGGCGTTCATGACCGGGTTCGTTACGCTGCCCCTGGTGTCGCCGGGAACGGCGGCAACTGCCACGCAGTTGACGGTGCCGCCGGTGCCCGCCCGCGTCGCGCTCTTTTGCATCGTGTTCTCGGTCATCGCACTCTATTACGTCTGGTGCTGGACTGGAGGGCGCCGCACGCTGCCGATGAAAACGTGGCGGATGCGCATCGAGAAAGCCGACGGTGGACCCCCCGCTGCCGACACCGCGCTGCTTCGCTACCTCGCCGCGTGGATCGGACCCGTGGTGGCCCTCCTCGCCTATGCGTTCTTGCGGGACCGCGGGTTGGGCATGATCGCGCTTGGACTTGCGGGATTCAATTTCCTGTGGGCCGCGGTCGACCCGGATCGCCAGTTCCTGCACGACCGCATCGCCGGGACGCGCATCGTCAGGGATTCATAGCGGTTCAGGTGCTCGGTCCGATGCTGCTCCGCGAGCCCACGATTTCTATGGGCGGGAAGCGATAGAGCGGCTTTCCGTCAACGAATTCGCCGGTGAATAGGCCGACGTACGGCGCAGGGGGATCTGCGTTCGGGGTGAGATGCGAGGCGCATCCGGGGAGACCGGTGATGATGCACATCAATACGGCCAGCGCCATCCGCTCGCAGGTCGTGACTTTGTTCAGCAGACTGCGTGGAATCATGGCGAAACTCCGTTTCCTCCTGATTCAATTGGAAGCAGCGGGACGTTGCACAGGCATCTCGTCGGGGTCGATTCTCCTGATTGGACCGACCGTTCCCACGCCCTTCGGTGCATTGATCTCCGAACGCATAATGGCTTCGCCAACTGACAGCTCGATCAGCGAAACGATCCGACTGGCGAGGTAATTCTGCCAATCGGCCGGCTCCATCGATGGCTTGTGGCGCTGTTCCGCGAGCTTCTGACTGTCGAATCCCTGCTGCATGTCGAGGATCTCGAGGGTCTTCGGGTCCAGTATCCACACCTTGATATACGAATACGGCGCGATAAAATTCTTGGCCTTGAACGTCGTGTTGTCCGACGCGACGGCCTCCACGCCGTCGAGCGGTTCCGCCTCGACGCCGCTGCCCGGGATTCGCCAATTCGGACATCCTGCCTGGCACTGGGGCTGATTGAAAATGCCGAACCCTTGCAGTTTGCTCGCCATGCCGTCGCGCGCCAACGCGCGGAAGGCCGGTGTGGCGACCACGATCCTGTCCCACTGGAAACGCTGCGGCGTCTTGGCCAATTCCGCGGTGACCGCGCTTAACGCGGCGCTGTCGCGCTTTGCGGGCGTCACGCGGTCGACCTGCGCCGCGGGAAGCGACATGTAGATTCGGGTACTGGACGCGTCGATGGCCGCTATCGCCTTGTCCAGGCCGTGCAAGGCGAGGCGATTGAGCAGGTTGTCCGCAACTTTTTCGGTGGTGCGGCGGTAGGGAGCGATATGGGTTCCCACCTGCGCTCTATACTCATTCACCGTGGTGAATTCGTCGCCGATAGCGGCGATGAGCGCATAGACCTTCGGCTTGGCCGGCTGCGCCGGCGCGTCCGTCGTCTGACCATGGCCGACGCCGGCCGCCGTGCAAGTCAGAAAGATTGCCAAAGACGCCGCAATCGCTCGCATCACCCTGTCTCCATCGTGTCGCCGACATGGTACCAATACACGCCAGAAGGACCCATCCTAGCTGCGCGGCCGCGCGAGCATCACGCCCGTCGCAATCATTGCCATGCCGGCAATCGCCAACGCATCGAGCGTCTCACCGAACAGCAGCCACGATTGCATCGCGGTCACCGGCGGCACCAGATAGAACAAGCGCGCGACGCCCGCCGCCGCGCCGTGACGCAACAACCAGTACAGCAGGCTGATCGCCCCGACCGACAGCACGACGACTGACCAGCCCAGCGCGAACACGAACGGCGGCACCCACTGCACCGCGCGCGTGTCGAGCAGCAGCGCCAGCGGTGCGTAGACAAGCGCGCAGGTCGCGAACTGGATCACCGCTCCGCTGCGCAGATCGACGTGGTTGGCATAGCGCTTCTGGTACAGCGTGCCCACGCTGATGCCCGCCAACGCGATCGCCGACGGCAACAATCCGTTATGGCCGCCGGAAAAATCGACCTTGTGCCGGATCACCAGATAGACGCCGATCAGGCCCAGCAACAACCCCGCCCATTGCCTCGGCGCGACGCGTTCGTGCAGCCACACGTAGGCCAGGAATACGGTGAGAATCGGTTGCATTCCAACGAGCATCGCGCTGGTTCCGGCGGGCATGCCGCCGTCGAGCGCGACGAATACACCGCCGAGGTAAGTGCCGTGAACCAGCAGCGCAGCGATCGCGACGTGAAGGTAGTCGGACCGTGCGCGCGGCCACGGCGAGCGGGTAGCGAGCGCGACCGCCAGCATCAGCAATGCGACCAGAACAAATCGGTAGAGCAGGAACGTGAACGGCGGCGCGTACGGCAGTCCGTACTTCGCCGCGATGAACCCGGTGCTCCACAGCAAGACGAAAAGCGCGGGGAACAACGCCGCTCCCCGCGGGCGGGACGTAGCCGGATCAGCCACTTCGGTAGATGTCGGGGCGGTTGATTTCCATGAAGCGTTCCGGCCGCGCCAGCGGCACGAAGCCGCAACGCGCGTAAACGGCATGCGCGTCCTTCGTTGCGAGCAGCACGCGACGCAGGCCCTGCAGCGCCGGGTGCGTCAGCGCGGTGGTGATGAGCCAGGCGGCGAGGCCGACGCCGCGGAAATCCGGCAGCACGAAGACGTCGGCAACATAGGCAAACGTGGCGCCGTCGGTGACCACCCGCGCGAAACCGATCTGCACACTCCTGCCTTGCATGTCGCGGTACAACCCGAAATTGAGCGAGCCTTCGATCGCGCGCTCAACGGTCGCGCGTGGAATTCCCGGCGACCAGTAGCTGCCGGTGAGGAACTCGTGGATGGCGGCCACGTCCAGGCGGGCGCGCGACGCGTCGATTTCATCGGCGCCCCGGGTCACGCTGAACGGCACGTCGAGCCAGCTCGAGGCCACGGCGCTATCGCGTCTTTTTAGGCTTGATGGACGCCTTGTAGCGCGCCACGCCGTCGATGATCTCCTGCTTGGCTTCGACGGCGTCGACCCAGATGCCGACACGCACCCACTTCCCCGGTTCGAGATCCTTGTAGTGCTCGAAGAAGTGCGCGATCTGGCGCGTCGTGATCTCCGGCAGGTCGCGCGGCGACTGGACGTTGTGATACAGCGACGACAGCTTGTCGATGGGCACCGCGAGGATCTTCGCGTCGCCGCCCGCTTCGTCGTCCAGCTTCAGCATGCCGATTGGCCGGCAGCGCACGACGACGCCGGTGATGAGCGGAACCGGCGACAACACCAGCACGTCGCACGGGTCGCCGTCGTCGGATAGCGTATGCGGGATGTAGCCGTAGTTGGTCGGGTAATGCATCGCCGTGGACATGAAGCGGTCGACGAACACCGCACCGGTCTCCTTGTCCACTTCGTACTTGATCGGGTCGGCCCGCATTGGTATTTCGATCACGACGTTGCAGTCGTTGGGAACATCCTTGCCGGCCGGCACGCGGTCGAAACTCATGATTCGGCTTTCGTCGAGAGACTGCGGAAAATCACGATATCATGGCAGCCAAAGGATGCCTATGCTCTACACGCTGGGACGAACACCGCGTCGAATTTCGCGGAACGAACCACTACGTGGCGCCCGATGCAACGCTCATCGGCCGCGTCGTGCTCGAGCATGAGGCGTCCGTCTGGTTCAAGACGGTGATCCGGGGAGACAACGATCCGATCATCATCGGCGCAGGTTCCAACGTCCAGGACGGCTCGGTGCTGCACACCGACGACGGCGTACCGCTGACCATCGGTTCGAACGTCACGGTCGGGCATCAGGTCATGCTGCACGGTTGCACCATCGGCGAAGGGTCGCTCGTCGGCATCAAGGCGGTCGTGCTGAATCACGCGGTAGTCGGTCGCGAATGCCTGATCGGCGCCTGCGCGCTTCTTCCCGAAGGCAAGGTGATCCCGGACCGCTCGCTGGTGATGGGTACGCCGGGCAAGGTGGTGCGCACGTTGACGGACGAGGAAGTCGCGGGCCTCCGGGCCATTGCCGCCGGGTACGTCGCCAATGCGCGCCGCTATCTGGCGCAACTGACGCCGGCGACCGCTCCGCGCTAGCGAATCCGCGGAGCGGGTCTGGCGCATCTAACCTTCGGTCAACCCGACACCGAGATCGCCATGCGTCGTCTTTCCCTGCCAGTCGTCATCCTTCTGTCCGTGCTCATCGCGGCCTGCCTCACCAGCCTGGCGTTGGCCCAAAGCCCCGAAAAGCGGGACGAATTCCAGACCGAGACGACGCCGCTGGCACCGTTCAAGCGCATCGATGTCTCGGGTACGGCGGTCATCGTTCTGGTGCAGGGCACCAACGGGCCGCTGGTCGCCAGCGTGCCTACGAACACGTCCGCCAAGGTCAGCATCAAGGTATACAAGGAGACGCTGTACATCAAATCCGAGGGCGGCGGCCGCTGGTGGAGCAATGCGTTCGGCCGCGGCCCGGCCGGTGCGACCACCCTCACCGTCAACTTCAAGGACCTGGAAGGCATCGACGCTTCCGGCGCGGTTCGCATCACGGCGAAGGAAATCCGCGTCCCGGCGCTGAGCATCGACGGGTCGGGCGGCACGACCATCCAGATCGATGACTTGCAGGCGACCTCCCTCTCGGTGGACGGCTCGGGGGCGCTGAAAGCCGAACTCGCCGGCAAAGTGACAGGCCAGAACGTCTCCGTCTCGGGCGCCGCCGACTACCAGGCGGCCAAGCTCGCCAGTGACAGCGCGACGGTCGAGGTCAGCGGCGCCGGCAAGATCGTCGTCAACGCGCGGAAGAAGCTCGATGCCAGCATTTCCGGCGCAGGGGTCGTCGAATACCTCGGCGATCCTGTCGTAACGCAGAGCATCAGCGGCGCGGGGCGCGTCAAGCGGCGCGAAACGGCCGAGGCCGACCGTCCGCACATCGCCTCGCGCGATTGAGTCGCCCGGCTGGGTAGCGGCGTTCGCGGTGCAGACTGCCCGGCGCTCGGCTCAGTGCAGCGCCATTGCCGCTGCCCGCGCATCGTCCCCCTTGAACAGCAGCGGGAGGCCGGTAGCCGGATCGCGGTCACCGTGCACACCGGGAACCACGCGCACGTCGGCGACGCGGCATTCGCTAAGGAAGTCCATCAGCATGGCCACCACTTCGTCGACGGTCTCGGTGGGATAGAGCGGGCAGCGGAAGCCCTCCGCCTCGCGCGGGTCGAAAGGCGATGAAAGCGACAACCGCACTTCGCCGCCGTTGACGGCGCCGGGGCAGCGGTGAGCGCTGATGACTGCTGTCGGTTCGCCCACGGCCCCGCGCAACCTGCGTATGGCATTGGCGGCAAATAACTGTGCGCCGACCTCGCGTTGGGCGGCGCGACCCTGCCGTACCGCCTGCAGCAGCGATTGCGGCGCGCGCGGGAGTACCAGGACAGTGATTCCGGGCGCCCCGGTCTGCCGGCCCAGCGCCTGCGCGAGTGGCATGCCCCATTTGCCGACGTCTGTGCAGCGCAGTAGATCGGTGTCCGGCGCCGCCAGCGCGCTTCCTACCAGAAACCGCAGGTGCACAGTCTCGGGCCCACCTGTCAAGACGATGGGCGCGGGCTCGAGCGCCCGGGCGGTCAGCGCCGACCCGGGCGACCCCGACCATGACTGCAAGTCCGGCAATTGGCCGAGATCTATGGCGCCTGTCGCGACCAGCGCATTGGCCAACGCAAAGGACTGGTTTCCCTCCAGCGCGCCATGCTCACGCAGTATTTCCACGAGCACCGCGGCGTCGTCGAGGACGCAAGGCAACGTCGCTCGCGCATCGGGCCCGGCATCGAGACCGGCGACGATGACCAAAGGCAACGCAAAGACCGTAACCTTCAGCTCGCTCGCTGCGCCTTGCGGCGTGCATTGCGCGAGCTGCCGCCACAAATGCCGGTAGATCGCCGCCGTCGGCGCGGCGGCGAAAACGGCCGCGAGTCGTTCCCCGTGCGTGGGGGTCAGCAGCGCACTCAGCGCATCGCGGATTTCCGTGTCGAATGCCGCCGCCTGCTGGCCCGTTTCTGCGGTCTGGCTGTGCGTGGCCAGCTTATGAAGCCGGGCCTCCTCCGCCGATGCGGTACGGGAATCCGGGAACGTGCGGGGATCGCTGATTTCGGGCATGAGTTGTCGGGCTTCGGGGTTCGGCGCAGGCATTTTCGCATGCGCCGATTTCGCTGCCCTGTCGGCCCGGAAGGTGCTGATCGGCGCGGGTTGGGGCAGGTGGCCCGCCCTCGGAGGGCAGGACCCCATAGCAGGATCCCCTTGGAGTGCATTCGTGACGATGACCCGTGCATTGGCACGACGCAGGCATTAGACTGCACCGGAACTTGCTCGTCCCGACACTCCCGTAGCACCTCTCTGGCCGGTCCATGACCATTCCCGCACCTCGAAGCTCGCTTGCCCCGTCCCTAAAGGTAGTGTCCATCGACAGCCTGCGGTCGCATTGCGCCACGTGCAGCATGCGCACTTTGTGCCTTCCGGTTGGATTGACGGATACCGACATCGACCAGCTGGAGGGCCTGCTCGGCAACCGGATGAGGCTCAAGAAGGGCGATGCACTCTTCCGTAACGGCGCGCCATTCACGGCGTTGTACGCGGTCAAGTTAGGCTCCCTCAAGACCACCGTACTTTCCGACGACGGTCGCGAACAGGTAGCCGGCTACCACATGGCCGGCGACCTGCTTGGTCTGGACGGCATGGGGGACGACCGTCACGGGTGCGAAGCCACCGCCCTCGAGGACTCCGAATTGTGCGTGATTCCGTTCACGCGCATCGAGGAATTGGCGCGTCACGTCCCTGCGCTGCAGCACAACCTGCACAAGTTCATGTCGCGCGAAATCGAACGCGACCATCGCGTGATGCTGTTGCTCGGGAGCATGCGCGCCGAGGAGCGCCTCGCCGCATTCCTCCTCAACCTTTCCGAGCGCTACAAGGCGCGCGGCTATTCGTCCACCGAATTCGTGTTGCGCATGACGCGCGAGGAAATCGGCAGCTACCTGGGCCTCAAGCTCGAGACCGTCAGCCGCCTGTTCTCGAAATTCCAGGAGGATGGACTCGTAATGGTGGCGGGCCGGTCGATCAAGATCATCGATATGCCGGTCTTGAAGCAGCTGGTCGGACAATGCTAGCGGCTGCCGCCCGCTGAAAGGTCGGCCGCTTCCGGCGGTCGCGCCGTCCCGACCTTCAGCGAAAATCACGAGTGCCGACGCAGCACACCGACGCCATTGACCAGGGTCAAGACGCCTCCGCGACCTCGGTGTACGATCCGATCTGTCCGTCCGATCGGGAGTTCGCGATGTACGCTCACCTGCTGGTGCCCACCGATGGCTCGAAGCTTTCCGACAAGGCGGTAACGCACGCCATAGCTCTCGCGCAGGGGCTGAATGCGAAAATCAGTTTCTTCTACGCGTCACCCGATTTCCCGCTGCCCGCGTACGCGGACGGCGTCGTGTACGAGCCGATTTCCAAACGGGAATACACGCAGCTGGCGGGCAAGGAAGCGGAGCAGGTCCTGGACCGCGCGACGACGAAGGCCAGCTCGGCTGGCGTCGAATGCTCCCGCATGCACATGATCGCCTCGGCGCCGTGGGAGGCGATACTCAAAGCTGCGAAGAAATCCAAGTGCGATGCGATCGTCATGGCTTCGCACGGGCGCAGCGGACTGTCTGCGATGTTGCTGGGCAGCGAGACTCAGAAGGTCCTGACTCACAGCAAGCTGCCGGTCCTCGTCGTTCGCTGAGGGACCCCGATCGCGTTGCGCGCCATTTTGGCGCGGAATCTTTCCACGAGAGGACGCCGGCGTCCCTCCTGCTCAACCCGAGACGGAAGTCGGCGCGACGTGAACTCCGCGGCAATCGCGTGCCGGACGGAATGATCGCACGCGCGGCAAGGACCGGCCTTAGGCTCCGGCGGCGTAACCCGGACGCAAGTCCGCCTCCGGGTTGAAATGCACGCCTTCGGCGAAGGCATGCGGATGCCAGCAGCCCCGATCCTGTACAATGCCATTTTTCCCAACAAAAACAGCACCATGCGCATTTCGAAGTTCTACGTGTCGACGCTGAAGGAAGCGCCCGCCGAAGCGGACATCGCCAGCCAGAAGCTGATGCTGCGCGCTGGCCTCATCAAGAAGCTCGGCAGCGGCCTGTACACGTGGATGCCGCTTGGCCTGATCACGCTGCGCAAGGTCGAGGCCATCGTTCGCGAGGAAATGAATCGCGCGGGCGCGCTGGAACTCGTCATGCCAGTGATCCAGCCCGCCGAATTGTGGCAGGAGAGCGGTCGCTGGGAAAAGATGGGGCCGCTCATGCTGCGCCTTCAGGACCGGCAAAAGCGCGACTTCATCGTCGGGCCGACCCACGAGGAGGTCATCACCGACATCGTGCGCCGGGAGATCCGCAGCTACAAGCAGATGCCGGTCAACTTCTACCAGATCCAGACCAAGTTCCGCGACGAGATCCGGCCGCGCTTTGGCGTGATGCGGGCACGCGAATTCGTCATGAAGGACGCCTATTCGTTCGACGCGGACGAAGCCGGAATGCTGCGTTCATACCGGATCATGCATGAGGCCTATTCGCGCATCTTCACCAGAATGGGATTGCAGTTCCGTGCCGTGGACGCTGATTCGGGTGCGATCGGCGGCGCGCTGTCGTGCGAATTCCAGGTGCTGGCCGATTCCGGAGAGGATGCCATCGCGTACAGCGACGGATCGGACTACGCGGCGAACGTCGAAAAGGCCGAAGCGCTGGCGCCGGCGGCTTCACGACCCGCGCCCGCCGAGCCCAAGACCCGTGTTCCCACGCCGGGCAAGTCGACGTGCGAAGAAGTCGCGGAACTGCTCCAGTTGCCGCTTGCGCGCACGGTCAAATGCCTGATGCTGTGGGCTGACGGCCGCGTGCACATGCTGTTGCTGCGCGGCGATCACATGGGCAATGAAGTGAAGATCGGCAAGCTCCCCGGCATGGACGGCTGGCGTTTCGCGTCGGAAGCCGAGATCATCGAGGCGACCGGCTGCAAGCCGGGCTACCTGGGGCCTGTCGGCATCCCGAAGGAAATGCCGCTGATCGTCGACCGTTCCGTGGCCGTAATGGCCGATTTCGTCTGCGGCGCGAACGAAGCCGACTACCACCTGCGCGGCGTGAACTTCGGGCGCGACTGCCGTGAGCCCGACGCCGTCGCCGACATCCGCAACGTCGTCAAGGGCGACCCGTCACCCGACGGCAAGGGCTCGCTGGACATCCTGCGCGGCATCGAGGTGGGCCACGTATTCGCGTTGGGCCACCTTTACTCGCAGGCGCTCGGTGCAACTTTTCTGGACGCCGCGGGTCAAGCGAGGGTCATGGAAATGGGCTGCTACGGCATCGGCTGCACCCGGGTCGTAGCGGCCGCCATTGAGCAGAACCACGACGAAAAGGGCATTATCTGGCCCCTGCCGCTGGCCCCGTTCGCCGTGGCCATTGCCCCGATCGGCTACGATCGCAACGAAGGGGTCAAGGCGCTGGCCGACAAGCTGCACGATGACCTCGAGGCGGCGGGCGTGGAAGTGCTGCTGGACGACCGCGGCGAGCGTCCTGGCGTGATGTTTGCTGATCTGGAGTTGATCGGCATTCCGCATCGCATTACGATCGGCGATCGCGGCCTGAAAGAGGGGAGAGTCGAGTACCAGGGTCGCCGCGACCCGACGTCGCTGAATGTTCCGGTGACGGAGATTCCCGCATTCATCCGGGAGCGCGTTGCCGGGTGAACCGCGCAACCAGGCAGTGGAGACGAAAGCCGCATGACACGTAAGGGATTGCCTGCTCGCCTGCTTCTGCCGGCCCTTTGGGTCGCGGCGGCGCTCGTGCCGCTCCAGGCCAACGCCGGCGCGCAGGTCGAGGAGCGACTGTCGCAGTCGGTGGTCGTCGGATTGTCCCGCTCGATCTCGGACCGGCCCGTGCCCAACGACTACAGCCAGCGCGCCGATATCTGGCCGTGGGTAAAGGAGATGTCGACGCGCATCGCTCACAAGGTTCCCGACGAACTCGAGCGCCGCGACCTGCTGGCGACCGTTTATTACGAGTCGATGCGCTCGGGACTCGACCCACAGCTGGTGCTCGCCGTCATCTACCATGAAAGCGGGTTCAAGAAGTTCGCATTTTCCAGTGCCACCGCGCGCGGATATATGCAGGTAATGCCGTTCTGGGTCACGCAGATCGGCACACCCGACCAGAACCTGTTCAACCTGCGCACCAACCTTCGTTATGGCACCGTGATTCTGCGCCACTATCTCGACCGGGAAGGCGGCGACCTGTACCGGGCGTTGGGACGCTACAACGGCAGCCTCGGCAAACCGGACTATCCGGCGGCCGTACTTGCCGCCATGAACCGGCACTTCCTCTATCCGCAGGTCACGAAGACCGCGGCCAACGCCCCGGGAAACGCGACACAGTGACCGCTGCCGCGGCGGATTCGCGCACACCCGCTCACCTGCCCCGCTACCGCGGTCGCTTCGCACCCTCGCCCACCGGACCGCTGCACTTCGGCTCTCTCGTCGCCGCGCTGGCGAGTTATTGCGACGCCCGCGCCGCGGACGGTGATTGGCTGGTGCGCATCGAAGATGTCGATTACCCCCGCCGCCGTCCGGACGCGGAGGCACAAATACTCGCAACCCTCGAACGCTACGGCTTCCAGTGGGAAGGCGAAGTCGTTCGCCAGTCGGATCGCATTCCACTCTACGACGATGCGCTGGCCCGCCTGCGCCGGGCGGGACGGGTCTATGCATGCACGTGCACGCGCCGGGAACTCGATGCCGCGCCGATCGGCATCTCCGGGGAACGGGTCTATCCCGGGATCTGCCGTGGTCGTCCGCAGCCACCGGGCAGCGGCTACCGGCGGCATGCGTGGCGGGTGCGCGTCGACACCGAGGTACGGACGTGCAACGACCGCCTGCAGGGCGCGCAGCGCCACGACCTGGCGCGCGACGTCGGCGACTTTGTCGTCCGACGCAGCGACGGCCTGTTCGCGTATCAGCTGGCAGTCGTCGTCGACGACGGCGAACAACAGATAACGGACGTCGTGCGCGGAGCGGACCTGCTTTCGTCAACCCCTCGCCAGATTCTGCTGCAAGACCTCCTCGGCCTGCCGACGCCCACTTATCTGCACGTCCCGGTCGCAATCAACGAATCCGGCGAGAAACTGTCGAAGCAAACGCGCGCGCCTGCACTGCCGGACAAGCCGTTGCCAGCTCTTCTCGAGGCCTGGCGTTTCCTTGGCCAGTCGCCATTTCCCGAACCTCCTGCGGATGTCGCCGAATTCTGGCAGGTTGCGAAAGCGGCGTGGCGTACGACTCGGCTGCCGCCGGTGCCGATGCTGCCCGCCCCGACCGGCACGGACGCCGGTGCGGCGCGGCTCGCGATGCCGCAAACGGCCGGCTGAACGTCGCAGCCGGTATCGGCATCCCCGGCGCGTATAATTGCCGGTTCCGCGCGACGCCCGCAGGCCATTTGGCACGATGTGGCTGCCCTTCGCGCTCCCACTTGGAATCGACGCTTCAATGACCACCATCGTTGTCGTCCGCAAGGGCGACGAAATTGCCATCGCCGCCGATTCGCTCACCACCTTCGGCGACACGCGCTTGGCCGCGCATCACGACCGCACCTCCGATAAGATCGTCATGTACCGGGGCAGCTATGTCGGGCTGTGTGGCTCGGCGGCGCACCAACTGGTATTCGACAGTCTGCTCAAGAAGCACGACGACCTTGACCTCACCACCAAGGCATCCATATTCGAGACGTTCCGCAAGCTGCACCCGATACTCAAGGAGCAGCACTTCCTCAATCCGAAGGAAGAGGACGACGATCCCTACGAGTCGTCGCAATTCACCGCGCTGATCGCCAACGAACACGGCATCTTCGGCGTGTACTCGATGCGCGAGGTGTTCGAATACACGCAATTCTGGGCGGCAGGCTCGGGGCGCGAATTCGCGCTGGGAGCGATGCACGCACAATATTCACGCCTGCGGTCCGCCGCGGCCATCGCCCGGGCGGGCGTGGAAGCCGGGGCGCTGTTCGACAAGAATTCGGCGCTTCCCATGACGCTGTATACAATCAAGGCGTTGCCCATCTGAAGCGGATGCAGCGGCAAATGACGCGGATGCAGTGGCAAATGAGGCAAACGAGCTGGCATCCGAGGTTGCCATGACGCATTCGCCTTCGCGCGACACCATCACCCGGTTCGTCTTCGAGCAGGCGCCGGTTCGCGGCCTCCTGGTTACTCTCGACGCGGCGTCGCGCGCCATTCTGGACTGCCATCCCTATCCCCCGGCGCTGCGCCGGGTGCTCGCCGAACTGCTCGCGGCTTCCGCGCTGCTCTCCTCCACGCTGAAATTTTCCGGCAGCCTCATCGTGCAGCTGCAAGGCAGCGGTCCGGTCCGCCTGCTCGTCGTCGAATGCAACGACGCGCTGGAATTGCGGGCGACCGCGCAGTGGGACGCGCATCGCACGACGGCGATCGGGCCGGCCGCGACACTCGCGGAGCTCGCTGGTGGCCCGACGCAGGGCCGCCTGGTCATCACGCTCGACCCCAAGGGCAATGGCACCGTGTACCAGGGCATCGTGACGCTGGAGACGGCATCGGTCGCGGCACTCATCGAGCACTACCTCGCGACCTCCGAACAGCTCGCGAGCCGTCTCGTGCTCGCGACCGATGGCAGCCGCGCTGGGGGCCTCCTGCGTGCAGCGGTTGCCAGGCGGGGACGCCCACGGCGAACCGGTAGACGCCACGTGGGTGCGCGCGGAAGAACGGCTGACCCAGGTCGATCCAGTGACCTTGCTGGCGCCGGGGACGGCCGAGACGCTGCTGGCGGAAGCTTTTCCTCAGGACGACCTGCGGGTCTTCCGGCCGAAGACGGTGAGCTTCCGCTGTTCGTGTTCGCGGGAACGCGTCGAACGCGCGCTGCGCATTGCCGGCAAGGCGGAGATCGAGTCGATCCTGGCCGAGCGGGACGACGTGGAGGTGACCTGCGAATTCTGCAATCGGACCTACGCATTCGCGCCCGCCGAGGCGCGCGCGCTATTCGCGTCGCAAGCCTCGTCGCTGCGCCACTAAAGCGCATGAGCCTGTACACGCCTTCCCATTTCAGCACGCACGATCGCGCGGCCATTGCGCGGCTCATGCACGAGCACGCATTTGCCACGCTGGTCACGCCGGCAGCGCCAGAGCCGCTGGTGTCGCACCTGCCGCTGCTGCTGGTGCCTGGCTGCGAGCCGCACGGAACGCTGTTTGGCCACTTCGCGCGCGCCAATCCGCATTGGCAGCACGCGCGGGCAGTGGAATCAATCGCCATCTTCCATGGGCCCCATGCCTACATTTCGCCGTCGTGGTACGCCGAGCCCGACCGCATGGTGCCCACCTGGAACTACGCCAGCGTGCACGCGCACGGCACGCTCGAGATGATCGACGATCCCGCATCGGCACAACAGGTCATGGATGCGCTCGTGCAGCGCTTCGAAGGCACGCGCGCGGAGCCGTGGACGTTCCAGCGCGGCGAGCGCGAACGCGACGCGCTGATGGGCGCCATCCAGCCGTTTCGGATGCGCATCCGGCGCATCGATGCCAAGTTCAAGTTGTCGCAGAACCGGTCCCGCGTCGACCGCTCCCGGGTGATCGACGCGCTGCGATCCGAAGGGTATCCCGAAGCGGGCGCGACCGCAGACTGGATGGAAAACTACGCAGGCCGCAGCGACGATGGCCCGCGCTGATACGTCCGCGGGCGACACGGACGATGGCCGCATCCGCTTCGACAAGTGGTTATGGGCCGCGCGCTTCTACAAGACGCGAAGTCTTTGCGTACAGGCCATCGATGCAGGACAGGCGCGCGTCAACGGTGATCGCGCCAAGCCGGCTCGCGCGATGCGGGTCGGCGAAAGTGTCTCGATCCGCAAATCGGGAATCGTCTGCGAGGTCCTGATCACCGCGCTTTCCGACCGACGCGGCAGTGCCACCGACGCGGCATTGCTCTATCGCGAGACCGAGGCAAGCGCCGCTGCGCGCGAGGCCGCACACCTGGAAAGGCGCGCGGCGGAACTCGCGCAGCCGCGTTTTCCGGGACGCCCGACCAAGCGCGAGCGCCGGAAACTCGAGGACTTCCTCAACGAGCCCTGACGACGCCGGCGCGAACGCGCGCGTCAGCACAGCTGCATATTGGCCAGGTCGAGCAGGAAATCCGGTTGCCGGTAGGCGCGAAACACCAGCCAGGCAACGGCCAGCGCCAGCAGTATTCCGGCCGAATGCCAGAATGCGCGGTGAGAAAAGAAGCGGCGCGATGTGGCAGTCGCGCCGTCTTCGGTAGCCTGGATTGGGCTGTCGTAAGGGTCTGTCACCCGCCGAGCTTACGCCCGCTGGGGCAGGTCGGGCAATACGCCGACCAGGGAAACCGGCGACGCGGGCATGATCGAAAGCGTCCGCATCTTGGCCATCACGGAGCTGAAGTCGGCTGCCGTGTGCGCATCGGCAATCGGCTTCGCGAGCAGGTTGACCGCGCGTCCGCTGACCACCAGCGGCAACTCGGCCGGAAGGCTCCCACGCAGGCTCCTGATTTCCTGGCCGGCGATCTTGCCCGATATTCCGCGATCGAACAGCAGGATGACCGCAGCGACCTTGTATGCGCGCGCCGCGCCGGCGATTTCCTGGGCAGGCACGCCGGAACCCAGTGTCAGGCAATTCACGCCTTCCGTGAACAACAGCAGTTCGAGGATGGCCAGTCCGAGCTGATTGGGGTCGTTGGGCGGCGTGGCCAGCAAGACCGGCCGCGCATCGCGGGTAGGCCGGACGAGCCGCGTCACGTCCCGCAGCAACCGTTGCGCGAGGTCCGCAAAGCGCAATTCCTGGTAGTTCTGCATTTCACCTCGAACCACGCGCTCGTGCACGGCTTCGTTGAGCGGAATCAGCGTTTGTTCGAGGAACTTGCGCAGTCCCTGTCCCAGCAACAGCTTCGACAGGTGGTTCTGCATTTCGCCGATCCGGTGTTGCGCGAGCAGGCGGACCGACGTTTCGATTTCCGAAGGCAGCGGCGATGGCTCGTCCACGGCCAGGCCGAGCATGGATTGCAGTGCCGAGTCCGCGAGGGGCACCACCGCGCCGGCGCGCCAGCCCTCGGACAACAGCTGCTTGACCAGCTTAAGCCGCGCGAGCTGGTCGGGCGGATAGACCCGGTCGCCGAACGCGTCGCGCAATGGAGCCGGGAAGCCGTACCGCCGTTGCCACATGTAGAGCTGTTCGCGGCGCAGCCCGGTGATGCGCACGACCTCCCTGATATGCAGTGCGTCGCTCGTGTTGGCGGCGATTTCGGTCGCGTCGACTGCGGCGAACTGTGGCTCGCGGCGCCGGTTTGGTGCCTTGATTAGGATGCCCATCGTCGTCGTTCCTGGTCGTATTGCGTCAGTTGAATGGTTCGGTCTGTGCTGCACAAGTATAGACCGGGGGCCGTGAGGACATCGTGCCGTCCGTCCAACGCGCTCGGGCCGGCCAACCTGTGCTGCACTAGACGTTTATGCACGATGTGTGCCAAGCGCGGAGGAGCCGCCTTGCCCGGCGGCAGGCAATGCGCGATGATGGACGCCATGCCGGCAGCGGGTTCAAGCTGCCGTTTTTTGTAGCGCTGCGGCGATTCCCCGAACGCCGCGCCTCGATGCAATGGACCGTTTCTTGCGTTTCACATCGGGGCCTAGTCCCAAGCGGATGCTGCCATGTTCGGATTCCGGAATACCAGTCGCGATCCACTCGCCGACATCAAGTCGGCCGAGCGTTGGCTCGCGTCGTTTCCGGAAAACGACCCATTGGCGATGCATGCCGCCTTGCTGACTGAACTCGGCATCGTCGCCGAGCAGCCGTCGCGACGCACGCCCGCGCGTCTCGAGACTCTGTTCTTTGCCGACAGCCGCGCGGCAGGACTGCGCAAGACACTGACCGCGCAGTACATCGAACACGCCAACCGCAGTTCCAAGATCGAGAATCAGCTTTGGTCGGCGCTGTTCGACCTCACGCAGGCATTCCTGCTCGCCTACCAGGCGTTCGCGCGCGAAGTCGCCGATCATTCGCAAAGTGCCAAGTGGCAATTGCTGTTGCCGGGCCTCATCGCGCGCCAGGTCATCCACCTGGGGCTGGACGCCAAGATCCGGCTGTACCGCTACGAGCAATGGATTCCGGCCAAGTGGGCGGAACTGCATGCGCTGTTCACGCTCGCGTGCTCGCGGCAGATCGACCGCCAGCAGGTCGTCATCGGCACCGGCGGCAGCACGACGACGATCGAGCACGAGTTCCTGATGACGCTGCTGCTGCAGCTCATGAATTCCGGCAACATGACGGCGCGACACCTGGAGTGGGTGGCAGGCGAACTCGACGAATGGTGCATGCCGCTGAGACTCACGCTGGAGGCGTCCTCGGTCACGTCGTTCTACATCGATCTTGCTGCACGCGAGGGATTCCGCCGGCGCACACCCGGGCCGCTGGAGGGACGCGTATTGTTCCTGGATACGCGCCCGCTGCACGCGGTGCTGATGCAGAACGTCATCATGCTCGAGCAAAAAATCAAGGGCCAGCCGCTGTCCGATCGGACACCGCGGCGCAGCGAGCAGCTGGGCCTGATGACCAAGCTGGCATCGCAGGTCGATCCGGAATTCAAGCCGTTCGCCCGGCGCGGCGAGCGCACGGCGGCGGCCGGCGCCGTCGACGCGATCGTGGGATTTGGAAAGATCTGCGCCTTCCTGAAGGAGGAGGAGCGCGACCCGATCCCGTTGCTCGAGCCTGGCAAGAGCTTTGGCGGCACGATGGAACTGGCGGTGTTCGGGCGCATGCGCAATGAACGCGATCGCCGTCTCGACATGACGCGGCGGCGCCTTGCAACTTTTTCGGCGCCAGGCGGCCCGTGGGAAGTGAAGGACGTCTCGCAGACCGGCTTTCGTCTGATCGCACCGATGAGCGCGGCCAATGCCGTGACGCTGGGCACGCTGGCGGCCATCCGGCCGCATGGTCAATCGCAATGGACGCTGGGCATCGTACGCCGGATGCGGCGCCTGACCATCGACCGCGCCGAGCTGGGATTGCAGGTCATCGCCAATACTCTCGTGGGCGTCGACCTGGTCGAACAGCGCAAGCATGCCGATCACGACTATTCCGTCGACGGTGAGCAGACCACGATCAACGGCCGGACCTTTCAAGGCCTCTTTCTCGACTCTGCGCAAACGCGAGACCGATGTCGGCGTGCAATCGCTGATCGTCCCGGTGGCCGAATTCCAGCCCGCCAACCGCCTCAAACTGATGACGGCAAAATCGATCAACCCGATCCGCTACGGAAGGCTGATCGAGCAGCAGCCGGATTGGGTCTGGGCCACGGTCGAACCACTGGACATGCATCATTCGACGTCCGCAATGACCATCGGCGGCCTGCCGCCGGCGGCCCGCGCCGGAAAGTAGCGCGAGGCCCGCGCGGGAACACGGCGGTTTCGACCCCGCATGGTCGCCGACCACTACGCCCAGCTCCACGCCGCGCACCGGTGGGATGTGCCGGCGCATTTCAACATCGCGCAGGCGTGCTGCGGCCGCTGGGCCGAGGATAGAACGCGCTTCGCGCTGTATTGGGAAGACGAGTCCGGGGCCGCCACCGCGCACACGTTCTGGGATCTGCAGCGCGAGGCCAACCGGTTGTCCAATGTGCTCACGCAACTGGGCGTGCGGCGCGGGGACCGGGTCGCGCTGATCCTTCCGCAGCGGCGCGAGACGGCCGTCGCGCACATCGCCATCTACCAGATGGGCGCGATCGCGGTTCCGCTGTCGTTCCTGTTCGGGCCCGACGCTCTCGAATACCGTCTCGGCGATTCAGGGGCGAGAGTTGCGCTTGTGGACGTCCAGTCGCTTCCGAACCTCGAACCGATCCGTTCGAAAATTCCGACACTCCAACACGTGATCGGGGCAGCCGGTGCGCAGGCGAGGGCATTCTGGAGTACGACGCGCTGATCGCCGAAGCAGCGCCCCGATTCACACCGGCCGAAACGCGCGCGGAGCGATCCGGCGCTCATCGTCTATACCAGCGGCACGACGGGCCCACCGAAGGGCGCGCTCATGCCGCACGCGTGCCTGCTCGGCAACCTCCCCGGCTTCGTCCACTCGCACAACGGCTTTCCGCAGCCGGGCGACGTGTTCTGGTCGCCCGCCGACTGGGCGTGGACCGGCGGTCTGATGGATGCGCTGCTGCCGACCTTCTATTTCGGGCAGCCGATCGTCGGCTATCGCGGGCGCTTCGATCCGGAACGCGCGTTGCGCCTGATGGAGAAATACCAGGTGCGCAACACGTTCCTGTTCCCGACCGCGCTGAAGCTGATGATGAAGGCATTCCCCCGGCCGCGCGAGCACTTCGACGTCAACCTGCGCAGCATCATGAGCGCGGGCGAGGCGGTGGGGACGACGGTGTTTGCGTGGGCGCAGGAAGCGCTGGGCGTCACGATCAACGAGATGTTCGGCCAGACCGAGATGAACTACATCGTCGGCAATTCGCACACGCAGTGGCCGGCGAAGCCGGGATCGATGGGCCGGCCCTATCCCGGGCATCGCATCGCGGTGATCGACGACGACGGCAACCCCGTGCCGCAGGGCGAACCGGGCGAAGTGGCGATTCACCGCGTCGCGCCCGACGGCACGGCGGACCCGGTGTTTTTCCTCGAATACTTCAACAACACCGAAGGCACGCGCAGAAAATACACGGGCGACTGGTGCCGCACCGGAGACATCGCGACCGTCGACGCCGACGGCTATCTCTGGTATCAGGGCCGCGCGGACGACATGTTCAAGGTCGCCGGATATCGCGTCGGGCCGTCGGAGATCGAGAACTGCCTGGTCAAGCACCCGGCGGTCGCCAATGCCGCGGTCATCCCGGTGCCCGATGCAACTCGCGGCAATGTCGTCAAGGCGTTCATCGTGCTTGCGCCGGGACACGCGGCGTCCCCGGCGCTGCAGGAGGAAATCCAGCTTCATGTGCGAAAATTCCTGGCGCCGTACGAGTATCCGAAGGAAATCGAATTCCTCGACGCGCTGCCGATGACGACCACCGGCAAGGTGCAGCGCAAGGTGCTGCGCGAACGCGAGGCGCTGCGGGTTCGTCCGGAGACACTGAGGAATGCCGGAGCGCGCTTCCGCACCCTTGCGTGCTCAGCCGTCTGCTTTCGCCAGGCGGGAAACCAGTTCCACGTATGCCTTCATCGCGTCCTCGCGCGACGTGCCCTTTCGCTTCGCCCAAGCATCGAACTTGGCGCGATTGATCATGTCGAGCGCGCCCGGGCGCTCCCCGGTCACGTCGCCGGAACCGGCCTGCTTGAACAGCGAATAGAGCGCGAGCAACGTGTCGTTGTCCGGTGCGCTCTTCAGCAGTCTTCGACGCGGCGGCCGCCTTGTCGAATTCCGCTTCCAGTTGCGACGGCACCGTCCGCCTCCGGATCGGGCGCGCCAAAGAACGCGTCCTCGCGCTCGACCTCGTCCGCAAACCAGCGTGCCTCGAGCAGTTTGCCGCCGTGGAACGCGAGCAGCAGCGCGCCCTGCGACTCGAGTTGCGCGCCGTCGTGTGTCGCAACCATCGTCGCCGGTGCCAGCGCCACGCCACGGTTGAACACGGTGTTGCCGGGTGCGACAAACCGCAGTGCGAAGGAATCCGTCACTCGCGCCGCAAACGACGCGAACTTCTTCCCTGCATGCGCGCCGGAAATGGCGTTGGCGCCCGGTTGCACCCACGTCAGGTCGGGAATCGCGAGCTCCCGCAGGCCGGCCAGGTCGCCGGCGGCGAGGCGCGCCATGGCCGCCCCCACTGCCGAGTGCAACTCGTCGTGCGTCATTCGCGGATCGTTCGCCAGCACCGACGTGGCGCCGGGGAGTGCCGCGCCGAGGAACTCCAGCACGCTCTTGGCGACGATCTCTCGGTCGTTATCAACGCACACCATGTGGTAGCTGTCCTCGAGCACGACCATGCGGGCGCGCGTACCGCCGATCTGCTCGACTAAAAAGTTGGCGGAGGCGAGGCTCGTCAGCTCGTCCTCGCGCGCATGCACGACCAGCGTCGGACAGCGGATGTCATTCGCCTTCGCCATCACCAGCTTGCGCAGGCGATCGACTTGTCGGATGCATTCCAGCGGCACCCAGCGATAGTGGAAATTCTCACCCCGTTCGAACTTGGCCTTGACGATCGCGCGTAGCTGCTCATTCTTGATTCCGAAAGGGTCCTCTTCCTCGATCTTCATCGTGCGGATGCCTGGCACCCAGTAAAGCAGCGGCCGCAGCACGCGATACCACGGCGTGGCCCAGCCGTCGATGTACACCGGAGGCGCCAGCATGACGAGGCTGCCGCTGGCGTGCTTCTCGCGTTGCGCGACCACCGCCGCGAGCAGCGAACCCATGCACATGCCCATCAGATGAAGCCGCGGATGCAGATCCCGCACTTCGCGGTACTTGGCGATGACCGCCTCGATCCACTGTTCCGCTGTTACATCGGCCAGGTCTTCCGGTTTCGTGCCGTGGCCCGGAAGGGTCAGCGAATGCGTGACCAGCCCCGCGTTCTTCAGACGCTTGTGCATGGAACCCAGGTCGTACTGCGTGCCGCCGAGGCCGTGAATCAGGAACACGCCATCCGGCGCCGCGGAGGGCGACGCGCCGGATTGCGCGATCGGCGGCGTCACTGCATCAGCGATCGCGCTCATTGGCCCCACTCGCGCAGGCCATCCGGAAGCCGCGCCGGCGCAACGCGGACGAGCCCGACGACGCGATGCAGTTCACCGTCATGGTCGACGATAGCCCGCGCTTCGTCGCTAACCGCGAGGGGAACAGCGTCCGGTCCCGCGACCCGATAGGAAATCGAGTCCGGCGCGCCACGTGCCTGCGCGCGCTGGTCGAAGCGAACGGCGACGCGCTCGCGATCGTCCGGCATCAGCAGAGCCAGCCAGTCGGCAAGCGTGGCAATCCGGGCGGGTGCGGTGCCCAACAGCTGCGCGGTGTCGCCGGTGACCACCATGCGTCCGCTCGCCGGGTCCCATTCGTACGCAACGAGACGATGGGCGCCGATCGCCGCTTCGAAGCGAGTCTGCCATTCACGAGCCTCGCGCGCGGCAATACGCTGACTCGCGGCGAGCACCGCGATGAGCATGCCGGTCAGCGATATCGCCACGATGTACGCCTGCGCTTCCAGCGCGGGGTCGCCCAGATAGCCGTGTATACCGGCGAACGGGCCTCTGCCCGCCTTCGTATAAAACAATGCGATGAGCGCTCCTGCCGCGGCAGCGAATGTCGCTCCACGCAGCCCCCAGACCAGTGCCACCAGCGCCATGAACACGACCGGCTCGTAGATGAGGCCTCGTCCCACGTTGCCGCCGAGATAGTCATCGGGTCCGGCGCGGAACAGCAGGAAGATGCTGATCAGAAAGAGCGCGCAGGCAATCGCGCCTCCGGCAAACGCGGGCATCGGCAAGCCGCCGGAGCGCTTCGGGCGAAACTGTGCCCAGGCGATGACCAGCGGCGCGACGATCAGCGTCCCGGCGAAATTGGACAACGCCCACAGGCGGAATGTGGCGATGCCTTGCGTGCCGCCGGACGTGACGTTCCAGATGGCGGCAATCAGCGCACCGATGATTGCCTGCGACAGCGCGCCGCCGAAGACGAGCGCGGCCAGCTCGCGCGGATGGTCGAGGTGCGCCGGAAGGTTGGTCATGCGCGATGCGACCCACGCGCCGGCTGCTGCCGTGAGCACTTCCAGTGCACCGTAGCCCAGTGCGTCAAGCTTGCCGCCGAGCAGCAGCGCGAACACCGCGGCGCCGATGAACGCGCCGGCAAGGATCGCAATCCACGAGGTGCGCGGACGCGCGAGCAGCAGGCCCAGCGTCAATCCGCTGGCGAACCAGACCGTCCACGCGTCGGCATGGGAGAAGGCGAGCGCGGCCGAAAGGCCGGACAGCGCCAGGTAGCCAGCCGCAACAAAGACCGTCACGATGAACAGGTGCACGTTGCCTCCCCTCGCGGTGTTTCCCGGTTCCCCACGCCAAAATATAAACCATGCCCCGGATTGCTACGAACAAAACAAATACCGCCGCGGCGTACGGCGCTGGTAACTGCCCGGTTCAGGAATCTTGGTAAGCGGGGCGCGTCACGTCGAGAGACCATCCGCGTGCTGGCGCAAGCGCTCCAGGAACGCGCGATGCAACAGCACCCACAGGACGGCGGGCACAACGGCCGGCAGTATCAGCGAGCCGAACTGGTATGCGAAAGCGATCAATTCCCGCTGCAATCCCGAGAAGCCGGCCTGCGACGCGATCGCCGCTGGTGCGGTAATTGCAATGCTCTTCAGAAAATCCGCCAGGACGCCCCATGCGACAAAAGGCACGATCACGGCATAGCCGATCGCCAGCGTGCGCCACCATTGCGCCTCCCGCGCAGCCAGCGTCAGCGCCGCGAACAACGGCATGCCGAACGCGTAGACCAGCACGTTGACCTCGACGCTTACGTCGCCGGTGCCCACGCCTTCGCCGGGCCGCAGCGTGGTAATGAAGGTGAACGAAGTGCCTGCCGATTCAATGCCCCGTACCAGGTCGCTGAATCCCACGCGCGTTACCAGCTGGAGAAGCAGCCGCACCGGCCATAGCAGCATCGGTCCCAGCAAGTACCACGCGCCGAAGGTCACGGGCAGCCACGCCAGTGCGGCAACGACGAATCGCGTCAACGGACTCTTGAACAGGCGCCGCGCGGCCGGAGGTTCGCCGTCGTTCATCCGGCGGCTAGCGCGGGTGGCGCTGCCGGCGGCCCCGCGGTACCGTCAATGCGCGGAACGCGCCGCACCCAGATCAGCCAGACCACGAGCACGTCGAGCATGATCAGCACCTGCCACACGTACAAGTGCGCCCATTCGAACACGTCGTAATTCCATTGCCCGAGGTAGAAGAGGCTGATGACGCGCACGATGTTTAGGAGCTGCACGGCGATGACGCCAATGACCAATCCGACGACCTTGTGCCTCCACGGCGCCGGAAAGGCGAGCATCGCGGCGAGCAGCACCAGCGTTGCCTCGACGCCGTTGCAGCCGGCTTCGATCGAAACCGCGAAACCATTGCTGCTGCTGCGCATGATCTTGCCGGTGGCGACGACACTTCCGTCGAAGAGCGTCACGATCCAGGTCGAGATGGCCGCCAGAGCATTCGTCCAGGGCGTGACGAACCAGTCCTGGACCCACGGCGTGAGTTCCAGCCCGAAGAGAACGGCGAGCAGCACGACGAACAGCAGGAAGAAACGCAGCATGCGGGGAATTCTACCGCTTCGCCGACGGGAGCCGGCGGCCCCCCGTCATGCCCTGGCAAGCGGGGGATTCTGCGCGAAGTAACGTGCCACGCCATCGCGGATCGAGCCCGCGAATTTCTGCTGGTGATGGTCGCTGCGCAGCTTCAGCTCTTCGTCCGGATTCGAGATGAATGCGGTCTCGACCAGGATGGACGGAATGTCCGGCGCCTTCAGCACGGCAAACCCTGCTTGTTCGACGGTGGCCTTGTGCAACGCGTTGTGCGTGCCGATCCCGTCCAGGACTTGCCGCCCTACCTTCAGGCTGTCGTTGATCTGCGCCGTCTGGGACAAGTCGAGCAGCATCCGTGCGAGTACCGGATCGCGTCGGTCGAGGTCGACGCCGCCGATCAGGTCGGCACTATTTTCCTTCTGCGCCAGCCACTTGGCCGCCGCGCTCGTGGCGCCGCTCTCGGACAACGCGAATACCGAAGACCCGCGCGCGTTGGGCTCGCGGAACGCATCGGCGTGAATCGAGATGAAGAGATCGGCCTGCACGCGCCGCGCCTTCTGCACGCGATCGGCGAGAGGCACGAAATAGTCGTCGTCGCGGGTGAGCATCGCCCGCATGTTGGGTTCCGCGTCGACGAGCGACTTGAGCTTCCTGGCGATCGCCAGCACGACGTTCTTCTCGTACGTGCCACGCCGGCCGATCGCACCTGGGTCCTCGCCGCCATGACCGGGATCGATCGCGATCGTGATGCGCCGCTGCCGCGGCTTGACCTCCGCGCGAGCCGCAGGTATGCGGTCGCGCGACGGCGGCGCGGGATCGGGCGCGCGGTTTGCGGCGGCGATATCCTTGACGCGGTCGCCCTCGAGCAAGGCCATCAGCGGGTCCACGGGAATCAGCGGATAGATGTCGAGCACGAGGCGATGGCCGAATTCCGCAATGGGCTGCAGCGCGAAGGCGTCGGCCTTCACCTCGCCCTTCAGGTCGATCACGACTCGCACGATTGTCCGGGTCATTTGGCCGACTCGGATGCCGGCGATGTACGGGTCGGTCGGCTGCACGCGGACGGACAATTGCGCGAGCTCCGGTGTGAGCTCCGCACTGGAAAGGTCGAGCACGAGCCGTTGCGGATTCGAAAGCGTCAGCAGCTGATGTGCGATCGGCGCCGGTGATTCGAGAATAACGCGCGTGTATTCCTGTGCCGGCCACATGCGCGCAGAAGCGATACGTCCGACCTCCGCCCACGCGCGCGGTACCACCAGCTGCGCTGCGGGCAGCAACAGCCACTGACACACCCGCCGACGCTCGATCGAAACACGGATCAAGCCGCGGGCGGGCGCTGAGTCATCGCTAAGGTGATGGCGTCGAGACATCGCTCACCGGATAAGGTGTTGGCCAGGAGGGTCGCCTCGCGTCCGTCGGCGTCGGAACGCGGATGCGCGAGTGCAATCTCAAGATCCGCAACGGGAAGGAGTCCCGCGACTCGCTCCGGCCATTCGACCAGGCAGACCGCGTCGTCCCGAAAGCATTCGGCGAGCCCCGCCGTTTCCCATTCGCTCGGATCGGCGAATCGATAGAAATCAAAGTGATAGAAGTATAAGCTCGAAAACGAATAGTGTTCAACCAACGTATAGGTCGGGCTCTTGACCGATCCAGTCCAACCCAGCGCCCGAAGAGCGCCTCGCACCACGGTGGTCTTGCCGGTACCGAGGTCGCCATGCAGTTTGACCACCATTCCTCCGCGGAGTGCCCGCGCCGATCCAGCACCCAGCCTTTCGGTAGCAGCGGTGTCAGCAAGGTGAAAACGATGGGTCGTCATCGAGATGGTTTAGGCTAGCAGCGATGAATGATACCGGCGCCGGTAACGCGGCAAGCTCACGACGCGACTGGACTGCGCTCGCCGGGCAGATCGGGCTCTGGGGCAGGGAACTCGGGTTCCAGGCCATCGGGATCAGCGATACCGAACTATCGGCTGAAGAGGCCCGGCTGTTGCGCTGGCTTTCCGCCGGCAGGCACGGAACGATGGACTACATGGCGCGGCACGGCACCGCGCGCGCGCGCCCCGCCGATCTCGTGCCGGGCACCGTTCGCATCATCACAGCACGCCTGAATTACTGGCCGTCCGCAGCGGCGGATGCGGGCACGGTACTGTCCGACGGATCGTCCGCGTACGTCGCGCGCTACGCGCTGGGTCGCGACTACCACAAGGTATTGCGCGCGCGACTGCAACGGCTGGTGGTGCGCATCCGCGGTGCCGTGGGCGAATTTGGCTACCGCGTTTTCACCGACAGCGCGCCGGTGCTCGAGGTCGCGCTCGCGGCCAAAGCGGGATTGGGCTGGCGCGGCAAGCACACGCTGCTGTTGACGCGCGACATGGGCTCCTATTTCTTTCTCGGCGAGATCTATACCGATCTGCCGCTGCCGCCCACCGATCCGCAGACTGACCATTGCGGCACTTGCACTGCCTGCATCGGCGCGTGCCCGACCGGCGCCATTGTCGCGCCGTACGAACTCGACGCGCGCCGCTGCATTTCCTACCTGACGATCGAACTGAAGGGATCGATCCCGGAGGACCTGCGCGCGCTCATCGGCAACCGCGTCTACGGCTGCGACGACTGCCAGCTCGCCTGCCCCTGGAATCGTTTTGCGCAAGCCTCCACGGAGCGAGACTTCGATGTAATCCGTCACGGCCTCGATCGCGCGAGCCTCGTCCAATTGTTCGCGTGGACGGAAGGCGAATTCAACACCAGGATGCAAGGCAGCGCGATTCGCCGGATCGGCCACGAGCGCTGGTCGCGTAACCTGGCGGTCGGTTTGGGCAACGCCCCATGGAGCGAGGAAGTCGTCGCGGCACTGCAGAGACGCGCCGGCGACCCGTCGTCACTCGTGCGCGAGCATGTGGCGTGGGCGCTGGCGCGGCACCAGCAGGCAAGCGGACGCGCTTGACCGCCCGCCCTTCCCCCACGACAATCGGGCGCGCGCCGGAAACGAAAAGTTCTCCCGGCGACTTCGGCGATCATCGGCTGGGAAGGTGGAGACGTGCTGCGAAGCGTGGATAGATGCACCGAGGCGTTGGATCGGCAGGCGCTTCTGGCAAGGGCCGTGTTACAGAAGCCGCTGATCTATACGAACCTATTCGACGGCCAACCCGTCCGCAGCGTGGCGCATGCAGCCGATCTTCCGTCGAGCTGGGCTGCGCTGCGCATTTTTCCCACTGAGCCGGAGAAGCAGATCAACGTTCAGGGGACGCCGCTCGGCGAGACGACCGTCGGGGAATTCCTGCGCGAGCGGCGCCCAGGAATTGCCCAATACAACATCAATCCGCCCGCAGATTTCATGCGCAAACCGGAAGCCGTTGCCCAGTGGGGAGCCAGCGCCGGATTCAAGGCTTACATGGCCCATGCGGGAACGGCCACACACCTGCATTTCGATGCGAACTGCCTGCACAACCTCCACTATCAAGTGCTGGGGAAGAAGCGCTTCATCCTGTTCGGGTCGGAGCGATCAAAAGACCTGGCGCCCAAGGCGCAATCGAGCAGGCTGTTCCTGGAACGGCTTCCCGAGCAGGAACGCCTGGAACTTGCCGGCATCCTGGGAGGCTACGCGTGTGTGCTGGAGCCGGGTGAAAGCCTCTTCGTCCCCGCCTTCATGTGGCATTACGTCGACTATTTCGACTCGGGATTGAGTCTCAGCACGCGGTTCGGCATCAGCAAGCGCCTGCTGAGCCTGCTGCAGGGATTCAATCGCGTGCATCCGTCCGTGGAGTTCGTCCACGTTGCGATGGGCCTGCTCGCCGATGAATGCGCACCCGAGTACGAGCGGGCCTACCAGGAAGTCTCGGCCGCATGGCACGAATCGGTGGGCACTTCGGAGCAGCGGTTCTGGCTCGTACAGAAAACGCTTGAAGTTATTTGCAAGCGCCTGTGCCCCGAGCTTATCGGGCAACCGCTCTTCGACGCCGACCCGGAGGTCTTCCCCCTGTTCCATTTCGGAGCCGAAAAATCGGCGTTGGCTCGACGAACGTGAGCGACGCTGTCCAGCGGCTAGCGGATCAGCTGATTCATCGACACGATCGGAAGCATCACCGCCAGCACCAGCACCAGCACGATCGCCCCCATCACGACGATCAACAGCGGCTGGAGCAGCGCCGCGAGCCAGGCCAGGCGGCGCTCGGCATCGCGCTCCAGCTCCTCCGCGGCGCGCTGCAGCATCGATCCCAATCGTCCGCTGCTCTCGCCGTTGGCGACCAGGTGGATCAACACCGGCGGAAATTCACCCTGCTCCTTCAGCGCGCGCGAAAGCGTCACGCCTTCGCGCACTAGCGCCGTCGCGGCGCTCGCCGCATGCCGCAGCGGCAACATCTTCACCACCTCGGACGCCGCGTCGAGCGAGCGCAGCAGCGGCGCTCCGCTGCCCACCAGGATGGCAAGCGTGCTCGCGAAGCGCGCCGAATCCAGGCTCCGCGCCAGCTTGCCCGCGACGGGCAGCCGCAGCAGCGCCGCGTGCCACCGCGCGCGGAATGCCGCGTTTCGGTTGGCCGCATAGAACGCCGCGGCCGCAACGACGCCCAGCACCAGCCACAGCGGCCCGGTCGCCCTGAAGAACGCGCTTGTCGCGATCAGCGCCTGCGTCAGCCAGGGCAGCGTCTGCCTGCTCTGCTGGTAGACGGAGACCACCTGGGGAACGACATATGTAAGCAGCACGGCGATGACGGCGAAGGCGATGATGGTGACGATCGCCGGATAGATCAGCGCCAGCACGATCTTCTGGCGCAGCGCTTCGCGTGCCTCGAGATAGTCGGCCAGACGCGCGAGCACGTCCGCCAAGCGCCCCGTTTCGGCCCCGGCGCCAACCAAGCCTCTGTACAGCGGCGAGAACGTGCGCGGGAAGCGCGCAAGCGCTGCCTGCAGCGATTCCCCGGAAGCCAGCTGCATGCGCAGCGCCACGACGATGTTCGCGGCACGCGCATCGTCGGCCTGCTCGGCAACCGCGGCGAGCGCCTGGTCGAGTGGCATGCCTGACTGCACAAGCGTGGCGAGCTGGCGCGTGGTCAGCGTGACCAGCGGCGCGGGCAGTTTGGCGTGCGCAAGCGAATCCGCACGCACTGCGGCGGCGGCGACGGCCGTCGGCGTGAGTCCTTCGGCGCGCAACTGGTCCCGGGCCGCGCGCGCGCTTGCGGCCTCCAGCACACCCTGCGTCATGCGGCCTTGCGCGTCGACCGCTTCCCAGCGAAAAGCGGAGATCGCCACGCGTCAGGCGTCGCGGGTCACGCGCAGCAGCTCGGCGAGCGAGACCGAGCCTTCGGCAATCCAGCGCGCGCCATCGGCGCGCAACGTGCGCATGCCGCCCTGCAGCGCGGCTTCGCGCAGCGCCAGGTCGCCGGCCCCATCGTGAATATTGCGGCGGATCGCATCGTCGACGGGCAGTAGTTCGTAAACGCCGGTGCGCCCGCGGTGGCCGGTGTGGTTGCAAGCATCGCAACCCGACGCGGTCCACACCGGCTGTTCGGGCGAGAGCCCGAGCGACGCATTGAGCTTTCTCTCTCCGGCAGAGGGCGCATGCGACACTTTGCATTCGGGGCACAACTGGCGCACCAGGCGTTGCGCGAGTACGCCGAGCAGGCTCGACGCAAGCAGATAGGGCTCGACGCCCATGTCGGCCAGTCGCGTGACGGCGCTGGTGGCATCGTTCGTATGCAGCGTCGCCAGCACGAGATGGCCCGTCAGCGAGGCCTGCACTGCGATCTGCGCGGTTTCGAGGTCGCGGATTTCGCCGATCATCACGACGTCGGGATCCTGGCGCAGGATCGCGCGCAGCGCGCGCGCGAAATCGAGTTCGATGTGCGCGTTGACCTGTGTCTGCGCCACGCCGTCCAGCGAATATTCGATTGGATCCTCGACGGTCATCATGTTGACGGAGCCGCTCGGCAGCCGTGCCAGCGATGCATACAGTGTCGTGGTCTTGCCGGAACCCGTGGGCCCGGTAACCAGCACGATGCCGTGCGGTTCGCGAATCATCCGATCGATGACGTCGCGCGTGGCTTCGTCCATGCCGAGCGCGGTCAGGTCCAGGCGCGCCGAGTCCTTGTCCAGCAGGCGCAGCACCACACGCTCGCCGGGACCGGTCGGCAACGTCGACATGCGCACGTCGACCTGTTTGTCGCCCAGCTTGAGCGCGATGCGGCCGTCTTGCGGCAGACGCTTTTCCGCGATGTCGAGGCTTGCCATGATCTTGAGTCGCGACACCAGCGCGGCGTGCAGAGCGCGCGGCGGCTCGATCACGTCGCGCAGGCTGCCGTCGACGCGGAAGCGCACCACCGAACGCCCCTCGTACGGCTCGAAGTGCAGGTCGGACGCGCGTTCCCGCAATGCCTGCAGCAGCAGCGCGTTGATCATGCGGATCACGGGCGCCTGCGTCGAGCTATCCAACAGGTCCTCGCTCGCCGGCAAATCCTGCATCAGCCGCGCGAGATCGGTTTCCTTTGCCAGGTCATCGGCCCACGTGGCCGCCGCGCCCGGTGCGCCCTGGTTGTAGGCACGCGCCAGCTCGGAGGCGAATTCCACCGCGCTCACCGCGCGCGTGACCAACGGTCGCTGCAGAACGCGCTTCAACTCCACGACGCCGTCGGGTGTTGCGTCGGGGCGGGTCAGCACGACGACCGCGTCGCCCTCGACGCGCGACGCGAGTACTCCATGCGACTTCGCAAACGTGTAGGGAATCCGCGCCGCGAAGGCGGCAGCATCGGCGGGCAAGGTCGGGCGGGCAGTCATGGACACTTGGCCGATTGCGCGGTTGTCACGGCCTCGGGATGGGCGGGTCGGGCGGCGGCAGCGCGCCTCCCGGATTGGCCGCAGGCGTTCCCGGCATCACGCCCTGGGGCGGCAGCACCGGCGTCGACGGATCGCTCCAGAACCACGGCGACTTGCCCAGATTGTTCTCCTGCTGATTCATGATGTAGTCGTAACGCTCGGACGTCAGCGCCCGACCCTGCGAATCGCTGCGCACCACGGTGGGCTTGATGAACACGAGCAGGTTGGTCTTGATGCGGCGCCGGTTGTCGTAGCGGAACAACTGGCCGAAGAATGGAATGTCGCCGGCCACGGGCAGCTTGTCGGTGCCGTTTTCCTGGCTGTCCTGGATCAGGCCGCCCAGCACGACGATCTGACTGTCGTCGACGATGACCGTCGACTCGAGCGCACGCTTGGACAGCACGATGCCGGTCGTCGTCGTGATCGACTCGACGCGCGACACTTCCTGGTAAAGATTGAGCCTGATCGTGCCGCCTTCGGTGATCTGCGGTTTCACGCGCAGCATTACGCCGACGTCGTGCCTCTCGAACGTCTGGAACGGCTGGACCGTGGACGTGCTGCCTGTGACCGAGTACTGGCCGGTCACGAACGGGATGTTCTGGCCGACGATGATCCGCGCCTCCTCGTTATCCAGCGTGAGCAGCGTCGGCGTCGACAGGATGTTGGCGCTGGCGTCCTGCTCGAGCGAACGGATGAGCAGCGCAAGATTGGTGATCACGCCGAGGCCGGGAATGGCGATGGTGCCGTTGAGCAGCCCGAGATTCAGTCCCTGCCCGAGATTGCTCAGGTTCACTGCTCCGCTGATGATGTTGTTGCCGCTGTCCTGCGCGCCGAAGT
Source organism: uncultured beta proteobacterium (assembly GCA_963742145.1). Classification (GTDB taxonomy): domain Bacteria; phylum Pseudomonadota; class Gammaproteobacteria; order Burkholderiales; family Casimicrobiaceae; genus VBCG01. The sequence goes on along the minus strand of CAVUKS010000002.1, from coordinate 157,827 downwards.
TGGTGCCTCCGAATCCCTGCACGCCGCTGCGATTGACCCCCTGCAGCACCTGCCACTGGATGCCGAACTGGGCGGCCTTGTCCGCCGTCACCTCGACGATCAACGCCTCGACGAAGACCTGCGCGCGGCGCACGTCGAGACGATCGATGATCGTGCGCAGGTTGTTGTAGACCGGCTCAGGTCCCATGATGATCAGCGCGTTGTTGGCGACATCGGCCTGGATCATCAGGTTGCCCGTATTGCCTCCGCCGGCGCCTGCGCCGCTCATGAACGGATTGGCCGCCGACGCCGGTGCTGCCTGTGCACCCTGCGCATTGGGAGCTGCGTTGCCGCCCGATTGGGTGCCGAACATCGATTGCGTCGGTGCGGATACGGGCTGCGAAATGTCACCGCCTCCCGACAGCAGCGCGCGCAGCGTCTGCGCGACGCGGGCGGCGTCGGCATTGCGCAAATAGACGACGAACATGTTGCCGCCCGCGCGTTGCGGCGTGTCCAGCTGCTCGATCATCGCCTTGACGCGCGCCGCGCGGCCGGGGTTTTCCGAACGCAGCAGCACGCTGTTCGAGCGCGGGTCGGCCACGATGATGACGCGTTGCTGCGCGTCGCCAGGCTGGCCGCCCTGTGTGGCGGTGTCCGCGCCGATCAGCCGGTTGAGGAGCGGCACCAGGTCGATCGCCGACGCGTTCTTGAGCGTGACGATCAGCGGCTCGCCGCTCGGCGGCACGTCGAGCGACGCGATGATCTTGTCGATGCGCCGCAGGTTGTCGGCGTAGTCGGTGATGATCAGCGCGTTGGTTCCCGGATACGCGGCGATGGAGTTGTTGGGTGAGATCAGCGGCCGCAGCACGTTGACCAGCTGCAGCGCCGATTCATAACGCAGCGTGACGACCTGCGTGACCAGCCGGTCGCCGCCCGAAGTAATGGGGCCGCGCAGCACTTCCGAACTCTGCTGCTTGCTGTCGGCTTCCATGACCAGCTTGGTGACGCCGTTGCCTTCCACGGCGACAATGCCCTGGAGCCGCAGCGCCGAAAGCAGCGTCGGATAGACGAGTTCCCTTGGGACGGGTCGCGCCGACACGATGTTGACCGTGCCCTTGATCCTGGGATCGAGGATGAAATTGCGACCGGTAATTTCCGCCGCGGCCTTGACGACGGCGTCGATGTCGGCGTTGACGAAATTCAGCGTGACGGTGTCTTCCGCCGCCGATGCGGCCATCGCCAGCACGAGCAGCGCCGCGGCCACCCATCGGGTGGCGCCGAAAACGCAGTTACGGAGATATTCTGGGCTCAGCAGTGGGGCCGGACCGGCAAGACGTACAGCCATCGGCAGCGGCGGCGGCCCTTGGGAGGCGACGCCGCGAAGGAATGATCGCAGACGATGATAGCATGGGCCATCCGGGCGTCCGGACCGCCCTATGGCGCCGCCGGAGGGCCGTCCGGCGGCAATTTCGGCCGGACCGGCGAATCCAAAACACCGACTTTGTGCATCCAATCGAGGAAACCAGACCTTGAACGGAGAAAAGATGAACTATCCCATGCCGCGGCTCACCATCCGCCCCCTCGCCCGGCGCATTGTCCTTGGGGGTGCGGTGCTGGGTGCCCTGGTGGTCGCCTTCGGCCCGTACGCGCCCTCGGTCCAGGCCGGCGAGACCTATGCCGAGACTCGGATCGTCAGGGAAATGAAGCTCGCCCAGGCGGACACGGCCAAGACCGCCAAGGAAGCCGTCAAGACCGCTAACGACGCCGCCAAGGCCGCGAACGAGGCCGCCAAGGCGGCTGCGAAGGAAGCCGCCCAACTGGCGAAGGACGAGGCGCAGGCGGCCAAGGATGCCGCGGACGCCGAGGAGGCGCCGACGGTCACCATCGATCGCCATGGCATTCGGGTCGAGGACAGCAGCGGCAGGAAGAAGCGCGTCCATATCGGCCTGGGCGGCACCGACCGCGAATACGACTCCTTCGACCAATTCGTGCACGAGGACCGGGGCCTGGCGGTCATGGTGATCGGCATCGTGTTCATCGTTTTCCTCACTCCCGTGCTCATCACCGGGCTCTTCATCTGGTACAAGCTGCGCAAGAACCGGATGCTGAACGACACGATGGTCCAGCTGGCCGAAAAAGGCGTCGCGCCGACTCCGGACATGCTGCAGGCGCTCGTCTCGGGACGGACGGCCAGCGCCGCCAACGCAATGGCCGCACGGGCCGGCGTGGTCGAGCAGGTCAAGACGCTGCGCAGCCATGCCGCCTGGACGGACCTGCGCAAGGGCGTCATCCTCGCGGCGGTCGGATTGTCGTTCATCGCCTATTCGATGTTCGACGACCGCTCTCCCAACTGGATCGGGCTGGTGCTGTTGTTCCTGGGCATCGGCTACGCCTTCCTGTGGTATTTCGAAGACCGCCAGCTCGCCACGCCGCCGGGCAGCGCTCCGCCCCCCCTACCGCCGGCGGGAGGCGCGTGAGGCCCACGCCATGCCGCACCCGACGCTGATCCTTCCCGGATGTCGTCCCCCGAGGTTTCCGATGCACAACTCATTGCGCGCGCGCTGGTTGGGGACGACCGCCACGCGTTCGCGGAACTCGTGCGGCGCCACCAGTCGTCGGTGCGCGCCTGCCTGCGCAAATTGACTGCCGGAAACCACGCCTTGGCCGATGACCTGTCGCAGGAGACTTTCGTGCTCGCCTGGCGCAACCTGAAATCATTCCGGCAGGAGGCACGCTTTTCGACCTGGCTGTACCGGATCGCGACCAACTGCTGGCTGGCGGACGCGAGAAAACGCAAGGAGGAGCTTCTGGGCGACCGCGACGAGACCTTGGGCGATGCCGAAGCCGACGACACGATGGGCGGTTCCGCGCACGGCGACCATGCCGGCAGCTCGGCGCTGAAACTCGATCTTGAGCGGGCCATGGCGGTGCTGACGGAAGGCGAACGCGCCGCGATCGTGCAGTGCTACCATAATGACCTGACGCACGAGGAAGCCGCCTATGTGCTGGATTGTCCCGTCGGCACGGTCAAGACCCACGTGCTGCGCGGCAAGCAGAAGCTGAAACTGGCACTGGCGGCCTGGGCGCCGACTGAGACCTGACGATGAACCGAAACATGATCCCGACACCGGGCACCGAACCGAACGCAGCGACATCGCCGCGGGACTGGCTCGATGACCTGCTGGATTCGGACGCGCGCGACGAGCGTTCCGCGTACATCGGCGACGAAGGCTTCACGGCACGCGTCATGCAGGCACTGCCGGTCCCGCTGTCGCTGCCCGCCTGGCGCAAGCCCGCGATCGTGGCGCTGTGGGCCGTCGCGCTGGCTGGAATTTCGCTGGCGCTTCCCAGCGCCGCTCTGGATGTCGTGCGCGAGGGTTACCGGCTGATCGGCGCGCAACCGGTTTCGCTGTCGGGCATGGTCGGGGCGCTCCTTCTGGCGGGCACGTTGAGCTGGACTGCGGCGGCCTACGCGCTGCGCACATCGTAATAGCCCTCGCCCGCCGCCGCTGCAATGCAAGAAGGCCGCCCGGAAAGGCGGCCTTCTGCTTGGGAGACCCGATCTGCCGACGGCTAGTTGTCCAGCTTGAAGTTCAGCTCCACCTCGGCGACGTATTTCTCCCCGTCCGACGCGAACTTCCAATCCTTCAACGCCGAGATGACCGCGCGGTCGAAATAGCGCGGCGGATCGGCACTGAAGATCGTGACTTCGGTGACGTTGCCCTTTTCGTCGATGTTGAGGCGAGCAACCACGCGGCCCTTGGAAATGCCTTCCTTGATGGCCGCCTTCGGATAATCCGGATTATCGCCGGAAATACGCGTGACCCCGCGCCGCACCGCGGGTTTCGGCGGCGGCGCAGGCGGCGCAACCACGGGAGCCTGGATCACGTGCGGCTCGACCGGCGGCGCTGCCGTTGTCGCCGTGATGGCCGGGGCCGTGTTGACGACCGGCGCCGGAATGTCGGGCGGCGGAACGTAGGTCTCCGGCGGCGGCGCAACCTTCGGCGCTTCGATGATCTTCTTCGGCGGCGGTGGCGGCGGCGGCGGCGGCTTTATCTGCTCGATGATCGTTGCGGACAGCGGCTTCTTGACCACTTCGATGATCGCCTTGCCCAGTCCCGCCAGCAAGGCCCAGATGAGCAGAACATGCATCAGAACGACGAACGCGATCCCGATGGCGTGCTTGGTCGGGTCTCGTTGCTGCTGTGCGTAGTCCATTTGCGGTGACTCCAGTGGCGCGCGGTGCGTCGTTGTCGACTATTCGTCGATGAACTGCTCGCTGCCGACTATCCCGATCTTGGTGAGCCCGAGGCGCTGCGAAGATGCCATCACGGCGGCGACGACTTCGTACTTCGAGTTCTTGTCGGGGCGCAGATGCATTTCGGGCTGCACTTCCTGCTGGGCGGCGCCGGCCAGCTTTTCCTCGAGCGTCGCCCGGTCCGGCACTACTTCGCCATTCCACCAGATCCTGCCGGCGTCGTCGATGTCGACTTTGACAACTTCCGGCGGCGTCAGTTGCGGCGGCGGGGTGCCCGTCGGCATGTTGAGATTGACCGCGTGCAGCTGAATGGGGATGGTGATGATCAACATGACGAGCAGAACCAGCATGACGTCGATCAGCGGCGTCGTGTTGATGTCCATCATCACTTCCGGCTCGGCGGAATCGCCGGATCCTACATTCATGCTCATGCGCTGTTTCCTTTGCTGTGCTTGCGCGGCGAAATGTCAGCTGCCGCGCGCGGGCGGTTCGGTGATGAAGCCAACCTTCGCGATGCCGGCGCGCTGTACCGCATAGATGATACGACCGATACCGTCGTACTTGGCACTGCCGTCGCCGCGGATCTGCACCTCCGGCTGCGGTGTCAGCACGGCGACCTTCTTCAGCCGGTCGATGAGCGCCGCGGTGGACTTGATCTCGAGTTCGTTCCAGTAGATGCGGCCCGCCGCGTTGACCGAGAGGACGATGTTTTCAGGCTTCGTCTCGCGGACTTCGTTGCGCTCCTTGGGCAACTGCACCGGGATCGACGTCACCACGACGGGAATGGTGATCAGGAAAATGATCAGCAGCACCAGCATCACGTCGACCAGCGGCGTGGTGTTGATAGTGGAAATGGTTTCGTCTTCGCCGCCTTCCGACGTCCCGACGTTCATCGCCATGGTGTCAGCCTCGTGTGACTTGCTTCGCCGGCGACGCCAGAAGCACGGCGTGCAGGTCGGCGCCGAATCCGCGCACCTTTTCCATCGCCGACTTGTTGCGGCGCACGAGCCAGTTGTAGCCCAGGACGGCCGGGACGGCAACCGCCAGACCGAACGCGGTCATGATCAGCGCCGAACCCACGGGGCCCGCGACCTTGTCGATCGACGCCTGTCCGGCAATGCCGATCGCCGTCAGCGCGTGGTAGATGCCCCAGACCGTGCCGAACAGTCCCACGAACGGCGCCGTCGAGCCGACCGTCGCGAGGAATGCCAAGCCATCCTGCGTCCGGCTGGAAACGTTGTCGATGGCGCGCTGGATCGACATCGTGACCCACTCGTTCATGTCGACGTTGCCGAGCAGGCCGACGTGCTTGGCCGTGGCTTCCAGGCCGGTTTCGGCGATAAAGCGGAACGGGCTGGTCTTCTTCAGGCCATCCGCGCCTGCGCGCACGGAAGGCGCGCTCCAGAACGATTTTTCCGCGGCCTTCGCCGCCTTGTTCATCTTTGCCTGCTCATACACCTTGGTGATGATGATGTACCAGCTGCCCATCGACATGATGGCGAGGATCGCGAGCGTGAACCGGTCAACGATGTCGCCCCCCTTCCACAGGGCTTCAAGGCCATACGGGTTGTCGACGACTTCCGCGGATTTCGCGCCCGCGGCGGGAACCGCAGCAGGCGCGGGCGTCGCAGGGGCCGCGGCGGGGGCCGGTGTAGCCGGAGGTGTCTGCGCCTGTGCGGCGAGCGGGACCACCGTCGCGGCCGAAGCGAGGAACAGGACCGCGGCCAGGCTGGCCAATCGGGTCATCTTCAGCATGTTTTCTCCAGACGATAAACGTTTAGTTCGAAAATCGAGGTTGCGGGCCGACGGGCTCAGATTGCGTATTTGTAATTGGGTGGGTCGTTCGCCGACTCGGCACCGCAGGAAGGGACGCCGGGAAGGGTACGCCAAAACGCATTGGCCCCGCATGTGGAGCGGGGCCAAGCCTCGTCGGAAACCGGCGAGACTTTACACGAACCGCGTAAAAAGTCCACCCAAATCGCGCTCACGGCCGCCGCTTCGGGAGGCTCGTACGGACGTTCGCCGCACAGCGTGGACCGGCACTCCGGAATTCGCATGGCGCGATTATTTGATGAGCTCGAATTCTTCGGCGATGGCGTAGTTCTGCACGGCCCGGATCCTCGATTCGATCTGCAGATAGAGCGCCGCCTTCTTGGCCGGAATCGGGCTCAGCAGCCTCGCCTGTATCAACTTGCCTTGCATCTTTCGCCGCGCCTTGACCTCGCCTTCGTCGGCGGCCGTCAGTTCGTTGGCGAGCTGCTTCGCGTACAGGTCCGATACCCCCTTGTCCGCGCCGATCAGTCCCTCGAGCGCCACGTTGCGCTTGCGGTTGTACATCTGCACGTCGCGCTGGTACGCATCGTAGATTGGCCAGAAGCGCTTGGCTTCCGCAGGGGTCAGGTTGAGCTTCGAGGCAACGTAGGCTTTCTTGTCAGCCTGAACTGCCTTCCACATCGCCTGCAGTTCGGCATCGGCGGCGGCCTTGTCGACCGCGTAGGCCACGGGCGTGGCGAACATGACCGTGGAAAGGAAGATGGCGGCAATTCTGCTTTTCATCGTGGTCCCTATGTGGTTGTTGCGATCACCGCCTGCCGCATTCCTTTTGTGTCACGAACTTGGGCAGAGACACCGGCCGACGCGGAGCGATCACGCGAATTCCGCCGCCAGGCGCTGACGCGGCAATTTTTCCGGATGTTACCCTGATTCGCAATCTCGCGCTCCGCAAACCCTCGGCGATTCACCAGGGCGCTTCAGCTCCAATGCTATCCTTCGTTTCGCCGAAATTTCCACCTCCGAGTGGCAACAAATCCCGTACGGACTCCCGGTATGCAATCTCCTACTATCGACATACGTGCCTTGGCCGCGTCCGGATTCGCCGCCTTGCGCAAGGGAGATGCGCAAGGCGCGCGGGCGTTGTTGGAGAAGATCGCCGCGTCCCCCCAGGCGGACGCGGCCACGTGGTTCGGCCTCGCCGTGGCCTGCGCCCAGCTCAACGACGACGCGGCGGCCGGCAACGCGGTCGACCAGGTGCTCGCGCTCGAACCGCGCAACCTGCGCGCGCTGGTCCTCAAGGGCGACCTGTTGGACAAGGCGGGCGATGCGCGAAATGCGTCGTCGTTCTATCAGCTTGCCGTCCTTTCCGCGCCACCGGCGCACGAGCTGCCCGCGGAGCCGCGCACCGACCTGGCCCGTGCCCAGGCGATGTGCAAGCGCTACGCCCAGGAATTCGAAAGCTCGCTACGCGACCGGCTGATTCCCGAGGGGCTGCTCGAGCCAGGGTCCGCCGACCGTTTCCGGCAGTCGTTCGACATCATGCTTGGGAAACGGCACATTTTTTTCCAGCAGCCCCGTATTTATTACTTTCCGGAGCTGCCGCAAATCCAGTTCTACGACCGGAACGACTTTCCGAGCTTCGACAAAGTCGAGGCCGCCACTGCCGACATCCGCGCCGAAATGATCGAGGTCCTGAAGGATTCGTCCGCGTTCAAGCCCTACGTCGAAAACGATCCCAAGCGGCCGCCGGGAGACCAGACCGGCATGAAGGAAAATCCGGATTGGAGCGCGTTCTACCTTTGGAGGGATGGCAAGGTCGTGCCGGAAAATGCCGCCCGCTGTCCGAAGACGATGGCGGCGCTCGCCGATTTTCCGCTGGTCCACATCCCGAATCGTTCGCCGTCGGTGCTGTTCTCGCTGCTGCGGCCCCGCTCCCGCATTCCTCCGCACACCGGCATCGTCAATACGCGCTTGATCTGCCACCTGCCGCTGCTGGTGCCGCCGGATTGCGGATTGCGCGTCGGCAACGATGCGCGGCGGCCGGTGGAAGGCAAGGCCTGGCTGTTCGACGACACGATTGAACATGAAGCGTGGAACGAAAGCGACCGCCCACGGGTGATCCTGCTGTTCGAAACCTGGCGCCCCGAGCTCACCGCGAAGGAACGAAACCTCGTTACGACGATGTTCAGCGCCATCGACGCTTACAGCGGCAGGAAACCCGACTGGGAAATCTGAGAAGTCATGGTTTTGTGATGTAATCAACCTGATCCGGCCGGAGCACACTAGCCCTGCGCCTTGCCGCTTCCCCGTCAATCCACCGCGAGCTTCTCGATGCGATTTTTCCCCGCCATTCTCGTGTCGCTATTCATGGCAACCCTGGCGCATGCGGATCCCGCGCGCGATGCGCTGGCCGAAGTGGCCAAGTGCGCGGATATCGCCGACTCGACCGATCGGCTCGAAGTGCTTCGACAAGGCCGCCGCGCTTGCCAAGACCGCCCTCGCCCCGTCGTCCCAGCCGGCGGCGGAGAAGCGAAGCTTCCTGGACTGGTTTGGATTTTCGAAGCCGGCGACGCCCAAGACCGCCGAGGAATACGGGAAACCCGCGCCCGCCGCCGGACGCCGACGGCGTCACGTCGATCACATCCAACGTGCTCGAGTTCGCGCGGACCTCGCGCGGCCTGTCGGTGTTCATCCTGGAGAACGGCCAGATATGGCGGCAATCCGAAGGCGACACGTCCGTCGTGCGCGACCCCACGCCGGGCACGCCGATGAAGGTGACGATCGAGAACGGGTTCCTGGGAAGCTACAACCTGACGATCGAGGGCCGCCACGGCCTCATCAAGGTGAACCGGCTCAAATAAGGTCGGAGGCGCGCCCGATCTCAGCGGACGGGCTCCGCCCGGATCGCCGCAATGCAATTCGCCGTCCACAACCTGAACATCGCGTCGAACCAGAACAGATTCGACGTCTGATTGGTCCGGTTGATTTGCCTGAGCTGCGTCGCGGTGCCACGGTCGACGACGACGCCGAGCAGCGTGCCGGCAGCGGAATCACGCATTTCAAGACGCAGCGTGGCCGTCCCGGCATCGTGGGTAAACAACGCCTGGGGTCGCGAGTTCGTCACGTCGGGCTCATAGATGTCGAGGTCGAGGACGCTCGGCGAAATGCGCAGCACGCCCGGTCCGGGTGCCGTCACGACTTCATAGCCCTTGGCGGCGAACACGTCCGCGACCGTCCTGGCCATCACGTCGGTCGCCTGCTGCACGATTTCCGCCGCGTCGGTCACGGAAATCCGGCGAGACAGGTCCCGGCTCTCGTTCTAATCCCTGCGCCAGTTTGGCCGCAGCGCCACCTGAACCGGATCGATCAGGACCTTCCGGTAGCCCATCCAATCCGCGGTGGGCTGAAGATAGACCTCATCCAGGTATCGGGATTGCACGGACACCAAGCCCGCCTGAGTGGCGGCGCGATAGGTGTCGGAGACGGCCGCGGTGGCCGCATCGGACCAGGCCGCGGAGGAAAGACCTGAAAGCACCACCATCGAAATGACGCTCAGCGCGTGTCGGCTCATGGTCGCTCCCATTAGTTCTGGCGGAAGTGATATTACAAACACCGATGCTACACTTTTCATTCCGGCGCGCCAGGGGTGTCGCCACGCGACAACAACGGCGGCGCCGGCCAGTCAGGCCCGCAAGTGAGGTTCTGACGATCTCCAACCACGATCCGGATAGGAACACCCGATGCAGAATTCAGATTCCCTCGCCCGGGAAATCGCCCCCCTCGAAGCTCAGCTCGAACGTGCCGCGCAGGCCGGTCGGGACCAGGACGTCATGGCGATCCTCGCGCGGATTCTCGCCATCGCGCCGACGCATGCCCCGGCGCTGGCGGCAGTCGGCCAGCGGTCCTTTCGGCAGGGCGACATGCAGTCCGCGCGCGACGCGTTCCAGCGCCTCGTCGCGGTCAGGGCAGAAGACCCGCAGGAGTGGATCAACCTGGCGCTTGCCTGCCGAAGCCTGGACGACGAGCAGGGAGAACAGCACGCGCTGAAGCGGGCGCTGAGCCTCGACCCGAGCAACCTTCTGGGACTCATCCTGCGCGCCGACCTGCTCGAACGGCAGGGAAAGACACACGAAGCCGCCGCCGTGCACCGCGCCGTGGCCACCGTCGCGCCGCCGATGGATCGGCTGCATCCCGACCTGCGGCCGGCGGTCCAGCGCGCATTGGCGTTCTGCGACAAGTACAACCGGCGAGTTCGCCGTGTTCCTGGACCAGTTCCTGGACCAGACGTACAAGGACCACGCCGGCGAGAACCTGAAGCGGTTTCGCGATTCGGTCGACATCATGCTCGGCCGCAAGAAGCGCTACGACTCGCAATCGCGTCACCTACCACTTCCCCAACCTGGCGCCGATCGAGTTCTTCGAACGCGCCGATTTCCCGTGGCTGGACCCGATCGAGGCCGGCACCGACGCAATCCGCGACGAATTCCTGCAGGTCCTCGCAACCGAGGAGGGATTCACCCCCTACATCTCGTATCCGGACGACGTGCCGCAGAACCAGTTCGCCGAGCTCAACAACTCCCCGCGCTGGAGCGCATTCCACCTCTACAAGATGGGCAAGCGGGTCGAGGAAAACGCCGCCAGGTGCCCCACCACGATGAAACTGCTGGAGGGCGCGCCGCAGCCGGAACAGCCGGGGCGCACGCCGGCGGCGATGTTTTCGCTGCTGAAGCCCCGGACGACCCGATTCCCGCGCATACGGCGTGACCAACGTGCGCCTGGTCACCCACCTGCCGCTGATCGTTCCCGAGAACTGCGGCTTCCGCGTCGGCAACGACACGCGGCAATGGGTTCCCGGCAAGGCGTGGGTGTTCGACGACACCATCGAGCACGAGGCGTGGAACGACAGCGACAAGCTGCGGGTCGTCCTGATCTTCGACATCTGGCACCCGCACCTGACGCCGCCCGAGCGGGCAATGATTTCCGGACTCTCGGCCGCGATGAATGCATTCACCGGCGCGCTGGAATCGGTAGAATCCCGCTGACGCAAAAAAAAACGGCGAACCCTGCGGTTCGCCGTTTTGAGTGGAAAGACGTACTGGATCAGAACTTCGCGGTCACGTTCAGGAAGAACAAGCGTGCCCAGCGAGTCGTAGACCTGCGGGAACGTGTTGCCGTTGCCGAAGATCGACGGATCCGACAGCGTGGTGCTGGTGATCGGCGGGTCCTTGTCGAGGACGTTGTTGACGCCGGCGCGAACCAGCCAGTTCTTGTCGATCTGCCACGACGCCAAGAGGTCGATGTAGTTGCGCGCACCGAGCTTCGTGGTGATCGGCTCGACCGTCGACGTTGTCGACCAGCGACGGATTGCTGCTGGTCGCGTCGAGCTGACACGCCGTCGAAGTAACGCCACCTCAGGCCGGCGTCGACGTGCCACGGCGTCGACCAGATCACGCGCGACGTTCGAACGCCATCTCGGCGCCGGCGTGCCGCAGACCAGGCCGTACAGGCCGACGCAGTCGTACGTCGGCGCCGTTCGGGAGCGGCTGGTTCACGAACGTGTCGAGGTAAGTGCCCTGGAACGAGAACACCAGGCTGCCCCAGTCCTGGATCGGCCAGTTGTAATTGGCCGTCAGGTCGATACCGCGAAGTCGACGTGGTGCCGAGGTTCTGGTTGGTCGCCGTGATGAAGCCGCCGCCGTCCAGCCACAGGGTACCCAGGTTGTCGCGATGGATGTTCTCGCAGAACGCGCCGGTGTTGATGCACTGGTTCAACTGGTCCTGCGCGCCGACGATACCGATGTTGTTCTTGACCTTGATGTTCCAGTAGTCGATCGTCGCGCTGAAGCCCCTGATGTTCGACGGCTGGTCGAACACGATGCCGAACGTGTAGCTGTCCGCCTTTTCCGGCGTCAGGTTCGGGTTTCCGCCCTGCAGGAAGTTGTACTGGCCGGCGGGGCTGTCCAGCACGGTGCTGCCGTAGAGATTGGCCGGCAAGCCCGGTCCTCGCGCATTGCTCCAGCGTCGCCGTGGGGCTGGGCCCGGCGCAGGGATCCGAGCCGCCATAGAGGTTGTTCCCCTGCTGCTGGAACAGCTCGATGATGTTCGCGGCGCGAATCGGCCTGCTGGTAGCTGCCGCGCAGCGTGTAACCCTTGATCGGCGCCCATTCCAGGCCGAGACCATACGAGTTGGTCTGCGGGCCGTTGCTGTAATCCGAATAGCGGTAGCTGCCGTCGACCTGCAGCAGGTAGGCATAGTCCTGCCGCTCCGCGATTGGCACCTTGGCTTCGGCGAAGATTTCGTCCACCGTCACCTGCCCGTAGATCGACTTCGTCGCGCCGCCCACGCCGCTCAGGTTGCCCGTCGTGCCCTGCGACAGATTTCCGTCCGGGGTGTTCGGCAGCCGATCGGTACGATGCTCGAAGCCGAATGCGACGCCGACGCCGTTCTTGGCCCACGGCAACGTCCAGCCGTAGGCGGACCCGAGATCGGACGTCATGTGCAGGCCGACGACATTCTGCTGCGTGAACCCCTGCTGGAGCGCCCCGACCTGCAAGTAATCGATCTGGGCCTGCGTCACGCCGCCGTTGTGATAGATGTCGTACGGAATGCACGCCGTGTCGGTCCCGTCGAGGAACGATGCGCACACCGGCTGTCCGGTGGCCGGATCCTTGACGACGTTCAGCGCCTTGGCGAGGCGGTCCTTCAGGAAGTACCCGCCGGTGACCTGCTGCACGGTGTTCTTTCCGGACTGCCACCAGAAATCGTAATCCCACGTGTGGTTGGCGAAATCGCCCTTCGCGCCGAGCACGTACCGGTAGTCGTTGAAGTCGAACGACTGGGTGCGGGGACCGCCTTCGATGTTGCGACGGCCGATCAGCGGGAAGCTAAGAGCGTTGTCGGCCGTGATGCCGAAATAATCCTTGAACGATTGCGACAGCAGCGGGTTGTCGTTCCGGAGCGGGCTTGGGTCCTGCGCGCCGTAGAAGATGCCGCCCGGCGCGATCTGCGCGACGGAGGTGGTGTTGGTGAAGTCGAACTCGGCGTAGACGCGGACGCTGGGCATCCACTTCTTGTCGTCGCCGGCGAACAGGTCGTAGTGCGCGAACGCGTTGGCCTGGTAATCCTCCTGCGGACGCTGATAGTAGTTGTACGGACCGAAGTTGAACTGGTCCAGTGCCGAGGAGAACGTCCGCACATCGCCGGCGGCGTTGACGATCGTGGCGCTTTTGCCGGTGTCGCTATTGGTGAACCGAGCTGGAGAGGCCGTCGATGAGCCGCCGCACAGGAATTTGTTGCCCGATCCCGGGACGTCCGGGTCGAAATCGGTGCCGAGCGAGCACGCGCTGTAGTTGTACTTGTTCTGCAGCACCGCGCCGGTGTTCTGGTACTGGAAGAAGATCGTCGCGTTGCCCTTGCCATTGGCAAAGTTGGAGCCCATCAGGATGTTGTAGTTCTGGACGGTGCCTTCGCCCCAGAAGTCCCCCGGCACCTGGAACTGCGACGGGTTGACCGCTTGGCGCGCGGCCAAGTCAGCGGTATACGTGCCGTTCTGCGTGTGCTGATAGGTGCTGCCGTTGTACTGGAACTGCACGCCCTTCGAACGAGTCGTTCATGATGAAGTTCACGACACCCGCGACGGCGTCGGAACCGTACACAGCCGACGCACCACCCGTCAGCACTTCGACGCGCTTGATCAGCGGCGCCGGAATGTTGTTGAGGTTGGTCGCATACTGCGTCGGACTGCCCGCCGGCACGCGCTTGCCGTCGATCAGGACCAGCGTGCGGCTCGGCCCGAGGCCGCGCAGGTTGACGGTGGACGTGCCGTCCGCGCCGTTGGAGATGTTTCCGCCCTGATCGGCGAACGCCTGCGGCAACTGATTGATGATGTTGGCCGTCGACTGCAGGCCGGTGATCGCGATGTCCTGCGCAGTGATTGTGTTGATCGGGCTCGCGCTCTCGAACGTCGCGGACGTGATGCGCGAACCGGTGACTTCCACCTTTTCGAGTGTCTGCACGGGAGGCGTTGCTGCTTGCTGCGCGTGGACCATCGGCGCAGCCAGGCCGAATACGAGCCCGGCGCTGATCGCCTGCCGTACGGCAAGCGACACTTTTTTGCGGTTCATTCTCTTCATCATTTCCCCCAGGAAAAGGTATTACAAAACAAATACGGTTGTTCGCCTTTCGGCAAGCACGGCCAACATTAACCCAAGGCAGATTTCCTTCGCAACGAAAACGGTTTGCATAAGCGTTTACAGAAACAATTTTGTTGCAATTTCGGTACCGTTGCCGTCCAATCGGCCAAATCCATGATTTGTATCGGTATTAAAAAGCGGTTCAGTCGTCGTTGCGACCGTGCAGATAAGCCTCGCGACTGGCTCAGGTTGCGGTGCAGGGCGGCGGGCGCCGCGACCTGAATGGCCTGGCCAAGCCCTTGAAATGCGGGAAATGCGGGTGGCTGTCAGCGGTCCGGATAGCCCGTCATTGCCGCGGTGCAGCATGATTTCTCGGCCAATTTCTCCCCGTCACAATTTCCCAGGAGCGCCTGTTGACCACAACCTCCTTCGCCATCGCTCGCGCCACAAGTGACGACGTTGCCGATCTGCACGACATGATCGGGGCCTTGGCCCGATATGAAGAACTTTCACATCTGTGCGTCGCGTCGGAAGCGGACCTTGCCGATGCCCTATTCGGGCCGCGACCGGCCGCAGAAGCGCTGATTGCGCGTTCCGGAAGGGAACCTGCCGGATTTGCGCTGTTTTTTCACACTTATTCAACCTTTCTGGGACGCCGGAGCCTGTGGCTGGAGGACCTTTTCGTGCAGCCTGCGCATCGCCGCAAGGGCTGCGCGAATTCGCTGTTGCGTGCGCTTGCCAAGCTTGCGCTGGACCGTAACTGCGGCCGCTTCGAGTGGGCCGTGCTGGACTGGAACACGCAGGCAATCGCCTTCTACCAGGGACTGGGGGCGGCCGTGCTGCCCGAGTGGCGAATCGTCAGGATGGTCGGACCCGCGCTGACGTCGTTCGCCGCCGCAACGGCTAGTGGCTCCCGCGCGGCCTGACCCTTCCAATAACGCCCCGAACGGGGATGCCGCGACCGGCGATTGCAACCTGTCCGGCGCAATTTTGCCGCCGACTTTGGGGATACAATCGGCGCGTGGCACGGTCGAAGTTCTTGCCCCTGCCGGATATGG
Organism: uncultured beta proteobacterium; assembly: GCA_963742145.1. GTDB lineage: Bacteria > Pseudomonadota > Gammaproteobacteria > Burkholderiales > Casimicrobiaceae > VBCG01. Next base: position 142,626 of record CAVUKS010000002.1, on the reverse strand, counting down.
AGACGCCAGATGAAGACCTGGAAAGTCTTGCTTCTCTCTCTGCTGCTTGCCTCCTGCGCGTCGACGCCGTTGCCGCCACGCGTCGAAGGCCTTTTCAACGACCGCGCGTTCGGGCCGGCGTCCGAGCGTATCGGCGCGGACAACCTGTTCGCGATGAGCCCAGAAATGAGGCAGTACCTGAACACCACGATCGCGCCGGTCGCCAAGTTCAAGGGTGCCCAGCAGGGCTTGTACGAAGCGCTGTACAGCAAGGGCCAGCTCAAGCTCGAATACGATTCCGCCAATACCCGCAACGCCGCGGAGGCGTTCGCGGCGCGTTCCGGGAACTGCCTGTCGCTGGTCATCATGACGGCGGCCTTCGCCAAGGACATGGGACTCCCGGTCACCTACCAGAGCGCATTCCTGGACGAATCCTGGGGGCGCAGCGGCGACGTCCATTTCTTCATCGGACATGTCAACGTGACGCTGGGGCCGCATGCGACGCGGTTGTCCAATCAAACCAACCTCATGTACCGTCAGGATGAGAACGACCTGACAATCGATTTCCTGCTTCCCCGGGAACTCCGCGGCCTGAACACACGGGCGATCGACGAGCAGACCATCGTCGCGATGTACATGAACAACCGCGCCGTCGAGTCGTTCATCGACGGTCAACTGGATAACGCCTACTGGTGGGCACGGGCGGCAGTCGCCCAGGACCCACGTTTCACGAGCGCGTACAACACGCTGGGCGTCATCTACAAGCGCCACGGCAACCTCGAGGACGCGCACCGCGTGCTTGCGTACGCGTTGGAGCGCGAACCCAAGAACACCCACTTCATGTCGAACATGGTGCTTGTATTGAACGACCTCGGACGCGGCGCCGAGGCGACAGCGCTGGCCAAGAAGCTCGACCAGATTGAACCCAATCCGGCATTCAGCTACTTCATGGACGGGATGGTCGCCATGCGCAAAGGGGATTACCGGACGGCGAAGGAGCTCTTCGCCAAGGAAGTCCAGCGCGCGCCCTACTACCACGAGTTCCATTTCTGGCTGGCGGCCGCATATATTGGGCTGGGGGACACCGAACGCGCGCGCGCCGAACTGGCGCTCGCCATCGAAACCAGCACGACGCGCAATTCCCGCGACCTTTACGCGGCGAAACTCGACAAGATCCGGTCGCTCGGCGTCCATTGATTCGCGACTGAGGCTGGCGGTCGGGGCTGGCTGCGGGGCAGCGATTCCGGCGATAATCACGCCCTTTGCGTCGCGCGGCACGCGGTTGCCGCGTAGCATTGCGTGCCTCCCGGGCGCATACCCCGCCCTGCGAAAGACTCCGACATCCGATGCCTGACGCCGACCGCCTGACACTATCCGACCTGCCTCGCCTGGACAACGTCGATTTCTGGTCGTTGCGCTTCGTCGAGGAGCACTGCGAAACCTTCGCGGTGCGCAAGAACGTCGCGATGCCGTTCGTCGCGTCCACCGACCGCGGCGCGATGGCCACCGTCTACGCCGATGGAGGCTACGGTTACGCGGCGACGGGCGACACGTCGACGGCCGGTTTGCGCGAAGCGCTCGAGCGCGCCGCGCACTGGGCGCGCAGCACCGCGAAGCTGGCGCTGTTCGACTCCCGGACACTTCCCCGGCCCGCGCCATGCGGCGAATACGCGTCGCCATCGTTGGCGGATCGCTTTCCGTCGCGTCGCGAGTGGTACGAACTGCTGGCCGAGGAATCGGCGCAGGCAGGATGCGACCCGCGGATCGTCGACTGGGAGGCCGCCGTCGAGGTGCTGGCGGCAACGCACCGATTGGTCACCAGCGCCGGCGGGGATGTCGTACAGCGATACCGATTCCTGTTGCCGGGAATGGCCGTCACCGCCCATGCGGACGGTGTCACCCAAGTGCGCACGCTCAACGGCTATCGCGGACCCTGCCAGCAGGGCGGGCACCGAGGTGCTGGCGCGTTTCGGGTTCGTCGGAGGCGGCCGCCGGATCGCGCAGGAAGCGCTCGAACTGTTATCGGCGCCGAACTGCCCGAGCGGAAAGATGGACGTGCTGCTGGCACCGGACCAGATGATCCTGCAGATCCACGAGTCGATCGGCCATCCGCTGGAACTCGACCGCATCCTCGGCGACGAGCGCAATTTCGCCGGCACGAGCTTTGTCACGCCCGACATGTTCGGTTCGTATCGGTACGGGTCGGACCTTCTCAACGTGACGTTTGACCCGACTCGGCCCGAGGAGCTTGCGAGCTACGCGTACGACGACGACGGCACGCGCGCGGAACGGGTCCACCTGATCCGCGCCGGGGTCCTCGAGCGGCCGCTGGGCGGCGCTATTTCGCAGGCGCGCGCCGGGATTGCGGGCGTGGCCAATTCACGCGCCGCCAGCTGGAACCGTCCTCCGATCGACCGCATGGCCAATCTCAACCTGGAGCCTGGCGATGCGACGCTGGAAGAGATGATCGCCGGCATCGAGCGCGGCGTGCTGATGGAGACCAACAGTTCCTGGTCCATCGACGATTCGCGCAACAAGTTCCAGTTCGGATGCGAACGCGGGCAAGTGATCGAGAACGGCAAACTCGGTGCAGTGGTCAAGAACCCCAACTATCGCGGCATCTCGGCCAACTTCTGGCGCAGCCTGAAGCGCGTCGGCAACGCCGGAACGCTGCGGGTGCTGGGCACGCCGCATTGCGGCAAAGGCGAGCCGTCGCAGGCCATTCGCGTCGGCCATGCCACGCCCGCATGCGTGTTCGGCAATGTGGACGTGTTCGGAGGCGAGTCCTGATGGAAGGCTATTTTCTCGAGCTGGCCAAAGCCATCGACGCATCGCTGCACGCGGGCGAGCGCTACACGGCATCGTTCGAGGCCGAGCAGACGGACTTCGTCCGCATGAATCGCGGCAAGGTGCGCCAATCAGGCACCGTGGCGCAACGCTACATCGCGGTGCGGCTGATTCGTGACCAGCGCCATGCCAAGCACGTGATTTCGCTGACGGGCGACGCCAAGCCGGACTGCGATGCAATCCGCTCCGTCGTCGCCGGCTTGCGGGGGACCTTGCCGGAGCTGGCCGACGATCCGCTGCTGCTGTTGCCCAGAGACGTCAAGTCGACCCGCGCCATTCGCGGTGGCCCTCTTCCTCCATCGGAACAGATCATCGGCGACGTTCTCACCGCCGCACACGGCACGGATCTCGTCGGGATCTACGCCGGCGGACCGATATGGCGCGGATTTGCGAACTCGGAGGGCCAGCGCAACTGGCACGAGACCACGACGTTCAACCTGGACTGGAGCCTCTACTTTCGCGCGGACAAGGCGGTCAAGTCCGGTTGCGCGGGCCTGGCCTGGGATGGACCGGCGCTGTACCGCAAGATGTCCGATGCGCGCGAGCGGCTGGCACTGATCAGCCGGCCCGCCAAGTCGCTGGCACCGGGTAAGTACCGCGCGTACCTGGCGCCGTCCGCGGTCGAGGAAATCGCGCAGCTTTTGTGCTGGGGTGGCTTTTCGGGCCGCGCGCTCGCAACGCAGCAGAGCTCGCTGGCGCGAATGCAATCGGGCGAAGCGCTCGATGAGCGCGTGACGCTCAGCGAGGACACGGCAAGCGGTGTCGCCCCGGCATTCCAGGCCGAGGGGTTCGCACGCCCCGCCGGCGTGGATCTTGTCCATCGCGGTGCGTTGGTGGGCTCGCTGGTCAGCCCGCGCACCGCGCGCGAATTCGGCCTTGCGGAGAACGGCGCCAATGGCGACGAGGTTCCCGAGTCGCTCAGCATGGCCGGCGGGGCTCTGGCCGAGAAGGACGCGCTCGCGGCGCTTGGCACGGGCCTGCATATCGGCAACCTGCACTATCTCAACTATTCCGATCGCCCGGCATGCAGGATGACCGGCATGACGCGCTTCGCGACGTTCTGGGTGGACGAAGGCCGCATCGTCGCGCCGATCGACGTGTTGCGCTTCGACGATACCGTCTACCGTCTGCTGGGCTCCAATCTGGAAGCGCTGACGGCGGAGACTGAATTGCTGCTCGACTCCTCGAGCTACCAGTCGCGCAAGCTCACCAGCGTGACGCTGCCCGGCGCGCTGGTTCGGGAAATGTCATTCACGCTATGACGGCGCAACGTCATGCCGGTTGCCGATAGCCGAGGTTCACCGTGTTCCTGAAAATAAAGAGCCTGCTGAATCCGCAGGAGATCTCGCGGCTCGTGGCCCTCAGCCGCGAGTTGCACTTCGTCGACGGGCGCGCATCGAACCCTGCCAACGTGACCAAGAACAACCTGCAGGTGGACGCTGCGGATCCAAAGTCCGCCGAATCGGCGCGCATCGTCGGCGGCGCGTTCGCGCGTTCGCGCGAGTTCGCGGACTTCGCGATGCCCAGGCGGGTCGCGCCGCCGCTGCTATGTCGCTACGAGCCTGGCATGAAATATGGAGCGCATGCCGACGCCGCGATCCTGCAGATCGGCAACGAAAGGCTGCGCTCCGACCTGTCGTGCACCGTGTTCGTCGGCGACCCGTCCACCTACGAAGGCGGCGAACTGGTGATCGTGGCGGGCAACCAGTCGCTGCCCTTCAAGGAGGCGCCGGGAACTTGCATCGTCTATCCGTCGACGACGCTGCACGAGGTGGTTCCTGTGCTGGCCGGCCAACGCCTGGTGTCGATCACGTTCGTCGAGAGCTTCATTGCCGACCAGCACCGGAGAATGCAGGTGTATGAACTCAACGAGATTGCCGCGCTGGAGGGCAATACGATGCACTGGGAAAGCCGCGTCCGCTTAGACGTCGTGCGTCAGAACCTGATGCGGATGTGGTCGACGACATGATGATGAGCAACGACGAGGATCGGCGCATACGGCAGATTTTCGAATCCGCCAACCGGGCGTTCGAAGGCGGACAGGCTCAGGCCGCGGAGCGGATGCTGCAACAGGCGGAGGCGGAAGCTCCTGCGCATCCGCTGGTGCAGAACATGGTCGCGGGCCGGATGCTCCGCGCGGGCAACCTGATGGGCGCCAAGGCGTTGCTCGAGCAGGCGGTCGGCGGCGATCCTGCCAATCCGATGTTGTGGCTCAATCTCGCCGGAGCGTTGCGAGGGCTCGGGCACGCCGATGCCGAGATGGCGGCGCTCGACAAATTGTTCGAGATCGAGCCGTTCAACGTTCGCGCGCTGCTGCAGAAGGCCTCTCTGCTCGAAATCAGGAAGGACTCACGCGCGGCTGCTGCGACGTACCGCACGGCGCTGCGAGTCATTCCGGAGGGATTCGAGCCGCCGCCGCAGATGCGCGGGATCCTGCAACATGCCAAGGATGCCGTCGCAGCCAACGACCGGGCGCTCGAAGTTTTCGTGGAGGAACGCCTGCACGGCCTTCGCGAGCGCTACGCGGACCAGCGGCTCGATCGCTTTGAAGGGTGTCTGGCCACGCTGCTCCGCAAGCGACGCATCTACGCGCAACAGCCGACGTTCATGTACTTTCCGCGCCTCGCGCCCATCGAGTTCTACGACCGCAAAGATTTCCCATGGCTCGATTCGATCGAGGCCGCCACCGACGACATTCGGGAGGAGCTGCTGAACGTGCTCTCCGACGGTCCGGAGGCGTTGACTCCGTACGTTTCCCATCCGGAGGGCACGGCAGGTCGATTTGCCGAACTCAACAATTCGCGTCGATGGGGAATATATTATTTGTGGCGCGAGGGCGTCGCGGACAAGGCCAATCTGGCCCGCTGCCCGCGAACGACCGCCGCGCTCGAGGCATGGCCGCAATGCGACGTGCCGGGCTATTCGCCATCGGCGGTGTTTTCCATACTGGACGCGAAGACGCGGATTCCGCCGCACTCGGGCGTGAGCAACACGCGCCTGCTCGTGCATTTGCCGCTGATCGTGCCGCCCGGCTGCGGCTTTCGCGTCGGCGCCGAGGTGCGCGAATGGGTTCCGGGAAAGGCCTTCGTCTTCGACGATACGATGGAGCACGAAGCGTGGAACGACAGTGATCTTCCGCGCGCAGTGATGATCTTCGACATCTGGAATCCGTCCTTGAGCGCGGCCGAGCGTGACATGGTGCGCACGCTGACCGTCGCGGTCGGCGAGTATTACGGCACCGGCACGCGCCACGGCGACTCGCTGTAATGCCCGAGGCCGGCGAACCAACCGTACTCCAGGACATCAAGGCGGCTTTGCAGGCGTCGGACCTGCCGCGGGCGACCACGCTGGCGCGGGAAGCATTGGCGGCAGGAACGCTGCATCCGGTCCTTCTCAACCTGCGCGCCTATTGGTATGAAGGCGAGGGACGCGATGCCGAGGCTTTTGCCGATCTGCAGCATGCGCAAGCGCTCGCGCCGGACGACGTCGGCATCCGCAACGCGCTCGGCCTCGCGCACGCCAGGCATGGGCGGCACCGCGAAGCTATCGCGTGTTTCGATGCGGTAATCGCGCAGGCCCCCGACTTCGGGCCTGCGCATTTCAACAAGGGCTGGGCCAGCGAGGCGCTGGGTGAAATCCGCACTGCGGGTGAATGCTACGAGCGCGCCCATCGCTTGATGCCCGCGAACCCCGATCCTGAGGCGGGACTGGCCGCGCTCGCCGCGAGGCGAGGAGACTGGCCCGCGGCCCGGGCATTGGCCGACCACTCGCTGGCGATCGATCCTCGGCAACCGATAGCGACCACAGCGCTTGCCGCCGCCGAGTTCGCACTCGGCGATGCCGCCGCAGCAGAGTCCCGCCTGAGAGTCCTGCTGGCGCGCCCGGACGTGTCACTCGCCCATCGCTCGGCGGCCGAAGGACTGTTGGGCGACCTGCTCGACGCGCAGGGGCGGACAGGAGAGGCCTTCGCCGTCTACACGGCATCGAACGACGCGCTGAGACGATTGCATGCCGCCAGCTTCGAAGGACCCGGCATCGAGACGACGCCGATGTCGTTGCGTTGGCTTACCGAATTCTTTGTGACGGCCGATCCCGCCGATTGGGCGATCGAGCCGGTCGAATCCCCTCCCGACGCCGTGGCGCCTGCGGTGCACGTATTCATGGTGGGATTCCCGCGTTCCGGCACGACACTGCTTGAACAGGTTCTGGGTAGTCACCCTGCGGTGGTGACGTCGAACGAAAAGCCGACGCTCGAGGACGCGACGCGCGCGTTTCTCCGCACGCCCGGCGACGTCGCGCGCCTCGCCGCCATGCGCGGCACCGGATTGAAGCAGCATCGCGATGCGTATTGGCAGCGCGTGCGCGAACACGGGATCACCGTGGCCGGCCGCCTGTTCATCGACAAGCAACCGTACTACACGCTGCAGCTGCCCCTCATCCTGCGGCTCTTTCCCGCCGCCAAGATCGTATTCAGCGTGCGCGACCCGCGCGACGTGGTCTTGAGCTGCTTCCGCCGCCGGTTCCTGATGAGCGCGCCGAATTTTCAGTTTCTTACGTTGGCTGGGACCGCAAGATTCTACGATGCGACGATGCGCCTGGCCGAGATCTACCGCGCCACCCTGCCGCTCGACATCCTGCAGTTGCGGCATGAGGACCTGGTGGCCAATTTTGAACAGCGCGTCCGGGAAACGTGCGATTTCCTTGGGTTGACCTGGCAGGATTCCATGCGCGACTTCGCCGCTCGCGCCAGGACGCAGTCCATCACGACACCCAGTTCGGTGCAGGTCATCCAGGGACTCAATCGCGAAGGGATCGGCCACTGGCGGCGCTATCGCGACCAGATGGCGCCGGTGCTCCCCATCCTGCAGCCATGGGTCGACCGTTTCGATTACGAACCGGACTAGAGGCCCCCACCCGTGACCACGGCCGCGGCGCGCGCGTCGACTCCCGCGATGTTCTGGAGCCACGCCATGCCTTTGCGGATTTCCTCGCGATTGACCCGGCGCGATTCGTTCTGGATTTCCGTGCGCAAAGCCGGTGTGTATGAAAATTCGGGCGCCTTCGAATAAGAAGCAAGAACCGGACTGCGCGCCACTCTGCCGAGATATCCCGGATCTGCGGGAAGGTCGAAGTGGGACATTATCTGGCGCATGCCTTCTTCGACATTGGCCAGGAACCAGTCGAAGTCCAGCGCGATGACACGGGCTGGATGCGCTTGCAGCGCGTCGCGCTGCGCCCATGATTCCGCAAGCCAGCTCATCGCAGCCAATTCGCCCAACGACAAGGCATGCAGCGGCGCCAGCGGCGTGCGGACTCGCGCGTGGAGGCTGCGAATTCGGCCGGGCCCGTGCCCGCGCAAGTCCAGCGGCGAATTCTGACCCGCGAGCAGCGTGGCGAGATACGGTTCGGCGCCCAGATTCATGTAGATGGCGCGCGAAGCGATGTGGCGCGAAAGGATTGGAACGGCCAGGCGCCCGGCGCTGCTCGTCGCCTTCACCACGACCGCTCGCGTCGCGGCGTAGCCACGGCTCCACAACGTCATGAACATTTCCAGGTGGCCGTTGAACTGTATGTCGCTCAGCAGCGATTCGGGCTCACCCAAGACGGCGTTGGCCTCGACCAGCGTGCGCAACGGCAAAGGTTCCCGCAGCGACAGCATATCGCCCGTCTCGTCCAAGAGCCGGCTCACCAGCGTCGAGCCGACATGCCCCGTGTGAAAAATGAAATGTACGGGGCGCCCGTTGCGGCACCTGCCGCGCAGCATCGGCGACCAGCTTGGCGGGCAGCCACGCGCCGTGCATAGCCGGGCCCAGTATCCGGTCATCGAGAAAACTTGCGGCGCGGTAGCCGGCAGCATCCAGCCGGACAAGCAGCACGGCGTCGCGGATCAGGTCGAGATTCTGCGGATAGGCATCCGGCGACGCGGCCAAGTCCCGCAGTAGTTCGCCGGCAACTGCGTTGGGCTTTGCTGACGCCAATGTGAAACCTCGAAACCGGCAACGCTAAGCGCGCACCTGCCCCGGGTGCCAGCCCTTGGGGATCGAAGCCAGCAGCCGCTTCGTGTAGGGCTCGCGAGGATTGCGGTAGATCTCGTCGGAATTGGCGATCTCGACGATCTCTCCTTCGTTCATCACCATCACCTGGTCGGAGATGTACTTCACGACGGCCAGATCGTGCGAGATGAAGATATAGGACAGCGCATATTCCGCCTGCAGGTCCTGCAGCAAGTTCAGCACCTGCGCCTGCACCGACACGTCGAGCGCTGACACCGATTCGTCGCAGATGAGAATGTCGGGCTTCAGCGTGAGGCAACGCGCGATGGCGATGCGCTGGCGCTGTCCGCCCGAGAACTCGTGCGGGTACTTGTAGAACGACACCTCCGGCAGGCCGACCTTGTTCAACAATTCGAATGCGAGCTCGGTACGCTCCTGCGCATTGTTGCCGATGCCGTGGATCTGCATCGGCTCGGTCAGGATCTGGCCGACGATGAAACGCGGGTTCAGAGACGCATAGGGGTTCTGGAAAATGATCTGGATGCGCCGCTTGTACTGCATGAACTCCTTGGGCGACATCGCGAGAATGTCGCGGCCGTCGAAAAGTGCTTCGCCGGTGGTGGCCTCGTGCAGCCGCATCAGCGTCAACCCGACGGTGGTCTTGCCGGAACCGGATTCGCCGACCAGTCCCAGCGTCTTGCCCTTGGCCAGCGTGAACGAGACATCCTTCACGGCCTTGAACTCGCGTTTGCCGAAGATGCCTTCGCGCGAGAAGAAGCTCTTGCCGAGGTTCTTCACCTCGAGAACGGTCTTGTCCCCCGGGTTCAGTCCGCGCGCACGCTCGGGGATGTCCGTTGGCCCCTGCCCGTCGCCCGTCATGAAGTCGTCGATCACCGGTAGCCGCGCCGGCCGGCGGTCGATCTGCGGGCGGCACTTGAGCAGCGCCTTGGTATAGGTGTCCTGCGGATTCTCGAACACCTGCCGCGCTGGCCCCTGTTCGCGGATCTCGCCGTTGCGCATCACCACGACGCGGTCGGCGATCTCGCCCACCACGGCCAGGTCGTGCGTGATGAACAGCACCGACATCTGGTGCTTCTTCTGCAGCGCGGCGATGAGGTCGAGGATCTGCTTCTGGATCGTGACGTCGAGCGCGGTCGTCGGCTCGTCGGCGATCAGCAGTTTCGGTTCGCAGGCGATGGCCATGGCGATCATCACGCGCTGCTGTTGCCCGCCCGACATTTGCGACGGGAACTTGTCGACGCTGCGCTCTGGTTCGGGGATGCCGACTTCCTGCAGCAGCGCGATCGAGCGCTTGCGCGCCGCGGCGCCGGACAGTCCCATGTGCAAACGCAGCACTTCCTCCAACTGGAAACCCACCGTGAACACCGGGTTGAGCGACGTCATCGGTTCCTGGAAGATCATCGAGATATCCGCACCGCGCAGCGCGCGCAGTTCCGACCCGGGCATGCCGACGATATTGCGGCCGCCGTAGATGATCTGGCTCTTGGGATCGATGATCGTGTTCTCGGGCGGAAGAAGCCCCAGGATCGCGAGCGAGGTGACCGACTTGCCCGAACCCGATTCGCCGACCAGCGCGATGGTCGCATTCTTCGGGATGTCGAACGAGATGCCTTTCACGGCCTCGAACGAATTGTGCTTGTCGATCCGGAACGTAACGCGCAGGTCGCGGATGCGGACCAGCGGATCGACGGAGATGTCGGAGGGTTCCATGTCAGTTCAGTTCCGCAGGGCCGCCCCAAGGAACTGATGCGCCCCCTTGGGGGCAGCGAAGTCGAACGCAAGTGAGGCGAGCGTGGGGGTTGTTCATCAGTGCCCTGTGCGGCCCTTGAGCTTGGGATCGAGCGCGTCGCGCAGCGCGTCGGTGAAGAGGCTGAACGCCGTTACCAGCGTGGCCATCGCGATCGTCGCGGCGACGAGCTGCCACCACTTGCCCAGGATTAGCTCGTTCTGCGCCTCGTTCAGCATCGAGCCCCACGACACGACGTCAACCGGCACGCCGAAACCGAGGAACGACAGGATGACCTCGGCTTTGATGAATCCGACGGTCAGGATCGACAGTTGTACCAACACCACGTGCGACACGTTGGGGAAGATGTGCAGGAACATCTTGCGGCTGTGCGACGCGCCGAGCGCATCCGCCGCCATCACGTATTCGCGGCCCTTGTGCTTCAGGTATTCGGCGCGTATCAGCCGGAACACGCCGCTCCATCCGGTGAGCCCCAGGATCAGCACGATGGTGAACGTGCCCTTCTGCTGCAGCACCGCCGCGACCGCGAGAATGAGCAGCAGATAGGGAATCGAACTGAACACGCTGTAGAACCAGTTCAGCACGTCGTCGACCCAGCGGCCGTAGTACCCGGCGAAGGCGCCCAGGACGGTTCCGATGAATACCGCGACGATTGCCGAAGCCAGGCCGACGAAGATCGACGTCTCCGAGCCCTTGATGGTCTTGGCGATGATGTCGCGGCCCCACTTGTCGCCGCCGAACGGCAACGTCGCGCGGCGTTCCTCCGCGGCGGGTCCCGCCTTCGCCCCCGCCTGGTCGGACCGGATGTCCTTCATCACATCCGCGAGCGGATCGACCACCTTGTTGTCGTCGCCGCCGGCAGCGCCCGCGTCCGCCGGTTTGCCGCCCTTCAGTTCGGCGATCACGTCGGCGAGCGGATCGACGACGGTGGAATTGAACGCGCTGCCCGGCGTGGGCCCTGCGGGCACGTTCGGCTCGGCAGCCCCGCCCGGCAGCGCCGGGGGCGGCGCGTCGGTGGCGCCGAGCGTGATCCACGACGGGGGCGCGTAGTTGATGCCGACTTCCTTCGCCCAGTCCTTCGCGACCAGCCCCAAGCCGGAGACGATCATCAGCAGGATGAACGCGAAGACGATCGCCAGCGAAACCATCGCCACGCTGTCGGTCTTCAGGCGCCGCCAGGCCAGCGTCCACAGACCGGGCGATACGGCATGGGGGATTTCGCGCGGCGGCGCGGCAGAGGGATTCAGCGCAGTGTCGATCGGCATGGCATCGCCTACTTGAGCTGGACCCGCGGATCGACGGCCTTGTACATCAGGTCGGCGAGCAGATTGGTGATGATCGTCGCGAACGCGACATACACGGTGATCGCCTTGATGACCGGGAAGTCCGAGCGCTCGACGGCCAGGATGACTTCGCGGCCGATGCCGGGGATGGAGAAGAAGCGCTCGATCAGGAACGATCCCAGCAGCAGGCCCGGCAATTCGGCCATCAGGTTGGTGATGATCGGGATCGACGCATTGCGCAGCACGTGGATCCACATGATGCGGTTCTCGCCGACGCCCTTGGCGCGGGCAGTGCGCACGTAGTCCTGGTTGATTTCATCGAGAACGAACGTGCGGTACAGGCGCAGGTTGGGCGCGATGCTGACCGTGAGTCCAATGAGGATCGGCAGCGATGCATACTTGATCAGGTTTTCCCAGAAGTCGTTGCCCCAGCCTTGCACGGGAAACCAGCCGAGTTTGTACGCGAAGACGTACTGGAAGACGATGATGTAGACAAGGATCGATATCGACAGACCCACGGTGCATACGATCATTACCATGCGGTCGGTAAGCGAACCCCGCACGTAGGCCACGGCGAGCGCCAGCCCGACGGCGATGATCGTGACCAGGATCAACAGCGGGATCAGCACGGTCAACGACGGACCAAGGCGCGTCATCAGGATGTGCGAAACGCTTTCGTTGGTGCTCCACGACGCGCCAAAATCCGCGGTCAGGATCTGCTTCACGAAGATCCAGAGCTGGACGTAGTACGGCTGGTCGACGCCCAGCTGACGGCGGATGTTGTCGATTTGTTCCTGATTGGAAATCTTGCCGGCCAGCACATAGGCCGGGTCACCGCCGACCCAGTTAAATAGCAGGAACACGAGCAGCACCACCCCGAGCATTGTCGGGGCCATCTGCCACAGTCTCCGGATGATGTACGCTGCCATCGCTTGTTGCCAGGGTGAGGTTGCCCGGGGCTACTTCGGGTTCGGCGCCACGTCGAGATACTGCCACTGCGCGCGCAGGATAGGGTGTTTTTTGTAGCCTTCGACGCGCGGCTGGAGCAATTGATTGCGATAGCGGCTGATAGTGAGCCTCCACGGCGCATAGGCCTCGGCGATGCGCGCCATCTCCTGGTACAGCTTGTCGCGTTCAGGACCCGGCGGCATGCGCGCAGTTCGTGCGTAGAGCGCGTCATATTCCGGAATCTTCGCGCACCCGCCATTGGAAGCGCCGGTGTTCGGGCCGTAGAGGAGCTGCATGAAGTTGTCCCCGTCGGGGTAGTCGGCGATCCACGCCGCCGGCCGGCTCATCACCTGGCACTTCTTCTCCATCTTCAGAAGCTCGGCGAACTTGTCCTTGTGCACGTCCATCTTCACGCCGATCCCGTCCAGCGACGCCTTCCACAGCTCGTCCTGCTGGCGGCCCAGCGAATCGGGCCGCGAGAACAGCGTCACGACCAGCGGCTTGCCGTCCGGTTGCGTGCGAAAGCCGTCGGCTCCCTTCTTGTACCCAAATTTGTCCAGCAGCGCGTTGGCGCTCGCGGGATCGTACTTGATGCTGCTCTTCCAATCCGGAACGTGACCCACGACACCTGGCGGAATCGGATAGACCGCCTCGACAGCCTGCCCATTACGTATGACCTTGATGTCCTGCGCCACGTTATAGGACATCGCCATCGCGCGTCGCAGCGCGACTTTTTCCTTCGACAGCCCACCGACCACCGGATCCGTCAGGTTCCAGTACACGTAGGAAATCTCCGGATCGACGATGCGATCGAGGCGGATACCCTTCGCCGCGAGCTCCGGCTTGAGCTTGCCCTCGGCGAGCGCCTGCGGCGCGAGCGGACCCTCCATGTTCATGATGTCGAGCTCGCGATTCTGGAACGCGAGCCAGCGCGCCTGGTCTTCCTCGATGATGCTGATCTCCACGCGGCCGACCTGGGGCATCTTCTTGCCCTTCATCTGCGCGATCATCTTCTGGTCGGCCGGATCCTTCGACGTGAAGTCCCAGGTGAATCCGCGGTACTCGGGGTTCGCTTCAAGCACGATCTTCGAACCGCGAACCCACTGCGCCAGCCGGTACGGGCCGGAGCCCACCGGGTTCGCCATTGCGCGGCCGTCGGACTCGCCATACTTCTCGATCACCTCGCGCGCGACGATCGCCGTCGGCTCGTGGGCGAGGACGTAGGGAAGGTTGTAGTCGGTATCCTTGAGCCGCAGCCTTAGCGTGTACTTGTCCACCACCTCCAGGCCCGGGAGCTTCTTGTCGTAGTCGAATTTACCGCCTTGCTTGGCTACAGCGATTTCCTCGTCCAGGCCAATGAACTTGCCCTCGACCAGGAACACCCACGGCGACCGCAATTTCGGATCGGCCAGCCGCTTGAGCGAATACACGACATCCTCCGCCACGAGCTCGCGCTTCTTGCCGCCGAACGCCGGATCCGGCGCGAACATGATTCCCTTGCGCAACTTGATCGTGTACGTCTTGCCGTTGTCGGTAACCTGCGGCAGCGATTCGGCGGCGAGCGGCGATAGCTTTGCCGGCCGCGCGAGATAGTCATAGGAAAAGAGCGTGTCGAAGATGGCCTGACCGATCGTGCCGGAATACAGGTCGTTCGAGGCGGCGGGATCGAAACCCGTTTCGGCGGCCGGAAACACGTCGCGGATGACCTTGTTCAAGTCGGCCGCGAAAGCAGGGACGGCCATCGATACTGCCATCAACACCGGCAATGCCCGGCGAAACACGACTTTCAACATTGGCACTGACTCCACATCACATTTTCCGCCGCTACGGCTGGATATCGAGATTCTGATAGGGCGCCTGGAGGATCGGGTGCTTCTTGTAGCCGCGCACCCATTGCCGGAACATATAGTTGCGCACCCGTGTGCCCTGCAGGCTCCACGCGCCGTCGACTTCCATTTGCCGCGACATCTCCAGGAACAGCCGGTTGCGCTCCGGCGAGTCGGGTATCTGCGTCGATTTCAGGTAGAACGCGTCGAACGCCGGCGACTTGTAGCAGCCATTGTTGCTCTGGTTGGAATTGGGACCGTACAAGAGCTGCATGAAATTGTCGCCGTCGGGGTAATCGGCAGTCCAGCCCGCACCCCACATCATCAACTGGCAGGCTCGCGCGGCTTTGAGGTTGTCGGAAAACTTGGAGATCTGGAACTCCATGCGCAGCCCGATGGCGTCCATGGACTTCCTCCAAAGTTCGTTCTGCTCGCGTTCGACGGCGGTACTGCCGGTGGCCAGCTTCAAGGTCAACGGCTTGCCGTCGGGAAACGTGCGATAGCCGTCCGCGCCTTTCTTGTAGCCAAAGTGGTCGAGCAACTTGTTCGCGAGGTCGGGATCGTAATAGTTGATCGATCGGTACTTGGGGTCGTGTCCAATTGCGCCGGGCGGAATGGGCATTTCCGCGCGTATCGCCTGGTTCTTGCGTATGACGCGGATCAGCTCCTCCTCGTTGAACCCCATGATGACCGCGCGGCGCAATGCAATCTTGTCCTTGCTGAAACCGCCCACCACCGGATCGTTGAAATTGAAATAGGTGTAGGTGATGTCGACGGCGACCGCGCGATAGATGTTGACCTTCTGGTCCACCCATTCCGGCAGCAGCTGGTTGTCCTGGTTGACGGCCTTGTAGACGAAGGTTGGCGGCACCTCGAGGATGTCGAGCTCCTTCTGGTTGAAGGCGAGCCACCGCGACTGCTCCTCGTCGATGATGCTGATCTCGACGCGTCCGATCTGGGGCATCGACTTGCCCTTCATCGCCGCGACCACCTGGTCGTCCCACGGGTCTCCCGGATTGGGCTTCCAGTCCCAGACGAAGCTGGCGTAGGCCGGGTTCGCCTCGAGGACGATCTTGGCGCCGCGCTTCCACTCCTTGAGCATGTAAGGGCCGGTGCCCACCGGATGCGCATTCGTGTCGCTGGCATAGGCTTCGATCACTTCGCGCGCGACGGCTCCCAATATGGTGTGCGCGGCGACGAGCGGGAAGTTGTAGTCACGCTCGGCCAAGTTTATGCGCAGCGTGTAACGATCCACCGCCACCAGGTCCGGCAGCTTGGCGTCGTAATCGAATTTCCCGCTCTTCTTCGCGGCGGCGGCCAGCGCGTCCAGGCCCTTGATCTTGCCCTCGAGCAGGAACCCGTACTGCGAGCGGTTGGCCGGGTCCACGAAACGCATGAACGTGTAAATGAAATCCTGCGCCACCAATTCACGCTTCACGCCCTTGAACGCGGGGTCCGGCGCGAAATAGACGCCCTTCTTGAGATGGAACGTGTAGGTGCGGCCATCGTCGGCGACTTCGGGCATCGACTCCGCCGCCATCGGTATCAGCTTGGCCGGCCGGGCCAGGTAGTCGTAGGACAACAGTCGATCGAAAATCGCTTCCATGACCGTCGCCGAGTACAGGTCGGCCGACTTGACCGGGTCGAAGCCGGTTTCCGCGGTGGGAAACGCGATACGCAGGACCTTATTGGGATCGGCCGCGGCCAGGCACGTCGCCGCACACGCCATCCAGACGACGCCGGCCACGATGCGCAGCAGACCCGCGCCGCTGTCGCGTCTACCGAACCGAACTCCCCCCTTGCACCGCATCAGGAACATCCCGACTCCGCAAAAAAAGCTCGCCAATGTAACATTCCCTGCCCGACCAGCGCCATGCCATCCGTCCCGACTCGCTCTACGATACGCCCCCCCTACTGGGACGAGGCAATCCGCTCGCTGACCGAGCGGGACGCGGTCATGGCGCGGCTCGTCGCCGACCATCCCGGCATCCACGTCACGAGACGGGGCGACCCGTTCACGACACTGGCCCGCGCGATCGTCGGCCAGCAGATCTCGCTCAAGGCCGCGCAAACGATCTGGGACAGGCTCGTGGTCGCAGCCAAGGGCCGCGGCGAGCCGGTGTTCCTCGATCCGGCGCGCGTCGCCCGCATGCACATGGCCACGTTGCGCCGCGTCGGGCTGTCCGAAAACAAGGCGTTGTACATTCGCGACCTCGCCCGCCATTTCGTTTCCGGCGAACTCGATCCAGCCGAATGGCCGGCGCTGGACGACGAGGCGCTCATCGTGCGCCTGACCGCCGTCCATGGCATCGGCCGCTGGACCGCCGAAATGTTCCTGATGTTCCACGAGTTGCGGCCGGACGTCCTGCCCCTGGCCGATATCGGACTGCAGAAAGCAGTCGCCCTGCACTATCACGACGGGACTCGGATCCCTTTGGTGCAACTGCGCGAATTCGCCGCAATGTGGTCGCCCTGGCGCAGCGTTGCCACGTGGTATCTGTGGCGATCGCTCGATCCGATCCCGGTGGAATATTAGGTCGGGGGATCTGATCCGTGACGGCCCTTTAATCTGCCGGGTAGCCGAACCGTTCTACCCAGGGCCGCAGGATCGGCAGGACGGGTGCCAACTGGTCGCGATAGCGCCGCCAGTGACCGATGCCTTCCCGGTTGAGCCCGCGCATGACCTGGACCGAACTCGGCGTGGTGATCGCCTGGGTCTTGGCGCGTGCAGCGAATTC
This sequence comes from uncultured beta proteobacterium, assembly GCA_963742145.1. GTDB lineage: Bacteria > Pseudomonadota > Gammaproteobacteria > Burkholderiales > Casimicrobiaceae > VBCG01. The sequence goes on along the minus strand of CAVUKS010000002.1, from coordinate 125,244 downwards.
GCGCATCGAATCCTGCCACGTCAGTCCGAGGAAATCACACGTGGCGCGAACCCGTCCTTCGAAGTCTGCGACCAGGTCCTCGTGGCGCAGTTCGAAGAGTTCGAGCGGCAGCTTCGCGCGATAGAGGTCGGCCAGGCGCATCGTCGCATCGTAGAGACGCGCCGTCCCTTCGAGCGTCAGGAACTGGAAATTCGGGGCGCTCATCAGGAACCGGCGGCGAAAACAACTCAGGACCACGTCGCGCGGGTCGCGAATGCTGAACACGATCTTCGCGGCGGGAAACAGCTTGACGATCAGCGGCAGCTTCAGCGTATTGAAAGGGCTGCTTGTCGATGAACACGCGCCCGCCGACGTCGATGCCGTGTCCGCGCACACGCTCCCAGTAAATCCTGCGATGTCGCCGCAATCCCGCTCCGCTGAAGCGCGCCAGGCGCCGCACGTCGTCGGGCGTGCCCAGCAATTCGCGGGCGCTCTCGTCCAGCGTCTCCCTTTCTCCCGACGTCACGACGGCGGAATGGCTGTCGAGCACCTGTTCCAGCAACGTGGTCCCCGAACGCGGGAATCCCACCATGAACACGTGCTTCACGGGCAGCCCGGCGTCGGGCATCGATTCGAATGGTGCGGCGGCCCAATCGGCGCGATCCGCCTCTTCGAACAGTTGGGTGAGCCAGCGCAGATACATCGGCATCGTCTCGACGCCCGGTCCTTCGAACTGTGCCGAATGGAACCGCCTTAGCGCATCGTTTCCGGCCTGGTAAATCGCGAGCGCCTCGCCGAAGCGTCCCTGCGCATCGAGCATGTCGCCGAGAAGCCCCTCGGCATAGGACCGCTGCGCCGCCTCGAGGTCCGAGCGTGTCAGCAATGCGCGCAGCCGGGACTCCGCTTTCCCGGATGCGCCACTGGCGCGCTCCGCGGCGGCGAGCGCCGTGATCGCGATCGGGTGCGTCGGATCGATCGCGAGTGCGCGGCCGGCATGCGCGCAGACCGCGGCCCAATCACCGGCCCGGACCGCGAGCGCCGCCATGCCCGCGAGCGGCTGCTGCGTTGCCCGGCGTCAGCTCGTGCGCCCGCGCGTAGCAATCGCGCGCGCCGTGAAGATCGCCCAATGCCTCACTGGCCCAGCCTTTGTTGAAATGTGCGGGTCCGAAGTTCGGATCGCGCGCGATAACGGCATCGAAGCAGGCGATGGCGTCGCGATGACGCTGAGCCTTGGCGTGGGCCAGCCCCAGCGCGTAGCGTATGGCGATGCTTTCCGGCGCGAGCAGGCTGGCGCGCTGCAGATCGGCAAAGGCCTCGGCGTCGCGCCCCTCGCTTTCCAACCAGAAAGCGCGCAGGTTGAGAAGGTCGGGATGCACGGCGCCTGCCGCCAGCGCATCCCGGGCCAGCGTCGTTGCCCGCGCAACGTCCGCAGCCTGCATGGCCGCATTGACCTGTTCGAGAATGGCCGGCAGCGCACTGGCAGTCATTTGCAGAGGTCTCCCGTCGGCTTGTCCACGCAGCGCGTCATGCCGGTTGCAGCTTGCCGTCCACCAGATGCAGCGTGCGCTCCGTGCGAGCCGCCAGTTCCGGGTCGTGCGTGACGATGACGATGGCCGTGCCTGCCACGGCATTGAGTTCCAGCATGAGGTCGAACACTTCGCCGGCAGTGCGGCGGTCGAGGTTGCCGGTGGGTTCGTCGGCCAGCACGCATTTCGGTTGCGTGACCAGCGCTCTCGCCAGCGCCACGCGTTGCCGCTCCCCGCCGGACAGTTCGCCCGGCCGATGCTTTAGCCGATGACCCAATCCGACCCGGTCGAGCATCGCCGCAGCCGCCGCGTTCGCGTCCCCCGGCGACATGCGGCGGATCAGCAGCGGCATGGCTGTGTTCTCGATTGCGTTGAACTCCGGCAGCAAGTGGTGGAACTGGTACATGAACCCCAGCGCGCGATTGCGCACCTGTCCGCGTTCGGACTCGGACAGTGTCGCGAAGCGGGCACCGTCGACGCTCACGTCGCCCGCGGTCGGCACGTCGAGCCCCCCCAGCAGGTGCAGCAGCGTGCTCTTGCCCGAGCCGGAAACACCGACGATCGCAATGCGCTCGCCAGGCATGACAGTCGAGATCGATTCCGTTCAGCACCGCCACATCCGCCGGACCATTGGTGTAGGTCTTGGCGAGACCGTGACAGGCGATCACCGGCGTCGGATCGTTGGGTCGCGGATCATTCATAGCGCAATGCGTCCGCCGGGTTGACCCGCGCCGCCTTCCACGCGGGGTAGATCGTCGCGATGAGCGCCAGCCCGAGCGCGATTCCCGCGATCGTGACCACGTCGGCGCGCTGCAGGTCCGACGGCAGGTCGCTGATGTAATAGATCGACTTGTCGAGGAACTGCGTGTTGAACAGGCGCTCGAGGAACGGGACGACGGTGGAGATGTTGAGCGCCAGCAGGATGCCGCCCAGCACGCCGATCGCCGTGCCGATGATCCCGATCAGCGCGCCCTGCACGATGAAGATCGCCATGATCGACAGTGGAGATGCGCCCAGCGTGCGCAGGATGGCGATGTCCGCCTGCTTGTCGGTCACGACCATCACCTGCGCGGACACGATGTTGAACGCCGCCACCGCGACGATCAGCGTGAGGATGATGAACATCACGCGCTTTTCGATCTGCACGGCGCGGAAGAAATTCGCGTGGCTGCGCGTCCAGTCGCGGATATCGGCAGATACGGGAAGCTTCTGCCACAGTTCCCGCGCGACCAGCGGCGCCGCATACAGGTCGTCGAGTTTGAGGCGCACGCCGGACACGCCGTCGAGCCGGTACAGCTTTTTCGCGTCCTCGATGTTGACGAGTGCCAACCCGCTGTCGAACTCGAACATGCCGACTTCGAAGATGCCGACTACCTTGAAGCTCTTGACGCGCGGCAGCGTCCCCGCCGGCGTGATCGTGCCCTGCGGCGTGATCACCACGACGGAATCGCCCGGCATGACACCGAGGCCACGCGCAAGCTCTCCGCCCAGCACGATACCGAATCCCCCCGGCACGAGGTCCGCCAGCGATCCCTGCCGCATGTGACGGCCGATGTCGGCCACCGAGTCCTCGAGCGAAGGATCGATGCCGCGAATCAGTGCACCGCGATTGACGTCGCTCGCCACCAGCATCGCCTGGCCGAGAACATACGGGGCGGCGCCGATGACGCGGGGATGCTTCCTGGCAACGGCCGCGACCTGCGGCCAGTCGGCGAGCTGCGGCATGCCCTGGATCTCGATGTGCGAGGCGACGGCGAGAATACGGTTGCGCAGTTCCTGCTGAAACCCGTTCATCACCGACAACACGACGATCAATGCCGCCACGCCCAGCGCGATGCCCGCCATCGACATCAGCGAGATGAACGATATGAACGTGTTGCGCCCGGAGCCCTTGCGGGCGCGCGTGTAGCGGAGGCCGACGGCCAGTTCGTATGGGGACAAGGGGAAGTATCGTGGCGTCGTAGGTCTTGGGTCTCAGGCCGGGACGTCGTGGCGATCCGGTGGGCGGGGCGTTCTGCGTGGCGAAAGCCACCGCTGCGCGAGCAATCAATTGCAATTATCGCATGCTAGACTGAAGCGGACGAACCCGGTTCTGCACCGCGCCTCGTTGGCGCTCCGCCGACCGCCATGCGTCTTACCCTCGCCGTCCCCGACCTGCTGGCACTGGACCGTGGTGCGCTCGCCTTAGCGCCGGCGCTGTCCACGCTCGCGCATTACGCGAACAAACCGGAGACACGGTGCGGCACGTTGGACTCGTTCCTTCTCGCTCACGCTCCCGATGCCGAACCCCTGGCGGCCGCGCCGTTCGCCGCGCTAGGCGCCGGACTCGACCCCGGAGAGCGTTATGTGCTGCGCGCGGATCCGGTATCGCTGGTCGCCGGTCGAAACGACGTCGCGCTGGCCGCGCGGATTGACGACCTCAGCGCCGACGAGACCGGCTCGCTGATCGCGACGCTCAATGCGCATTTCGGCGGCGACGGCTTGTCCTTCCAGGCGCCCAGGCCGGATGCGTGGTTCATCCTCACCGACGCGACTCCTGACGTTACGACGACGCCGCTTGCAGTCGTGCGCGGCGCGATCTATCGCTGGCTTCCGGCTGGTGGCGACGCGGCGCGCTGGCGGCGCTGGCTGAGCGAAATGCAGATGCTTCTGCACGATCATCCGGCGAACGCCGCGCGCGAGGCGCGGGGACGCGTGCCGGTGACGGGCATCTGGATTTCGGACGGCGGTCGCCTCGGGCGGACACCTCCGGAATCGGATAAGGCGACGTTCGCGACACCCGGCACGCGCGGCGACGTCGCGCGCGGCCTTGCGCGCGCGCACAAAAGCACCGCCGGTGCAACGCCGGCGAGCTTCGCGGAATTACCGCTGCGGACTTCCGCCATCGTCGTCGTCGAGCGCGTGGATTCCGCAAGCCTCGCGCAACTGCAGGCAAACTGGCTCGGGCCCGCGGTCGCGGCGCTCGAGCGCGGCGAACTCGAGTCGCTTTCGTTGCTCGCCGATGGTGACGGCATCGCGGCGGCATGGCACGCGTCGCGTCCGGGTTGGCGGAAGCGCATCGCGGCAAAATACAGGAATCGAGCCTTCATGCCGCCGCAGCGGGAAGAAGACGACGCGTGAGCATCGCCCTCGCCCGCCGCGAGATTCCGCCTGGCGCGCTGGTACTGGCCGCCGCGGGAATGCCGGATGTATTGGCGAGAATCTACGCGGCGCGCGGCATCACGTCGCTGGCCGAACTGGACCACGGTTTCTCGGCGTTGCCTTCGCCGGACGGGTTGCTTGGCATCGGCGCGGCGGCGGAACGGCTAACGCACGCGATTCGCGCGCGGGAGAAGATCGTCATCGTCGCCGACTACGACGCGGACGGCGCGACGGCCTGCGCCGTCGGTGTGCGGGGTCTGCGCATGATGGGCGCCGACATCGGCTTCATCGTCCCCAACCGCTTCGAATTCGGCTACGGGCTCACGCCGGAGATCGTGGCGATCGCAGCGCAAATGCAGCCGCGACTCCTGGTCACCGTCGATAACGGCATCGCAAGCGTGGAAGGCGTCGAAGCCGCGACCAAAATAGGGATCGATGTATTGATCACCGATCACCATCTGCCGGGCGCGGTGTTGCCCGCGCCCGCGATCATCGTGAATCCGAATCAGCCCGGCTGCGCATTCCCGAGCAAGCACATCGCAGGCGTGGGCGTCATGTTCTACGTGCTGCTTGCGACGCGCGCGCTGCTGCGGACCCAGGGCGCGTTCAACGGCCGTGACGAGCCAAACCTGGCCGGCCTGGTCGACCTGGTCGCGCTCGGCACGGTCGCCGACGTCGTGCGCCTCGACCAAGTGAACCGGATCTTCGTCGAGCAGGGTCTCGCGCGCATCCGCGCCGGGCGTGCGCAGCCGGGGGTGCTTGCACTGTTCGCCGTCGCCGGCCGCGATGCACAGCGGGCGACGACCTTCGACTTGGGCTTTGTCGCGGGTCCGCGCCTGAATGCCGCGGGGAGGCTCGCCGACATGTCGCTCGGCATCCGCTGCCTGTTGGCGGCGACGCCAGCAACGAGGCAATGCCACTGGCGGCCGAGCTCGACCGGCTCAATCGTCAGCGCCGCGACGTCGAGGCGTCGATGCAGGACGAGGCTTTGGCGGACATGGCGAAAGTCGAGGACGCGGCCGCCGACCAGTATTCCGTTTGCCTGTACCGTGAGGAATGGCACCAAGGCGTGGTGGGAATCGTCGCGTCGCGGCTGAAGGACCGGTTCCACCGCCCGGCCATCGTCTTTGCCCGCGGCAACGCAAGGCGAACTCAAAGGCTCCGGGCGGTCGATCGCCAGGCTTTCATCTGCGTGACGCGATCGACCTGGTGTCCAAGCGCGAGCCGGCGCTGATTTCGCGGTTTCGGCGGCCATGCCTTCGCGGCGGGACTGACGATCGCCGTGGCAGGCTTGCCCACCTTCGCAGCGGCTTTCGAGCAAGTCGCGCGCGAGCAGATCTCTCCGGCGCAACTGCACCGAACCCACGAATCCGACGGCGTGCTGGCGCACGGCGAACTCACGCTCGAACTGGCCGCAGAGCTGCGGGGCCGCGTATGGGGCCAGGGCATGCCCGCCCCTGCCTTCGACGACACCTTCGACGTCATGGATACCCAGGTAGTCGGCGGAAAACATTTGCGCATCAGCCTCGCGCGCGGCGACGAGCGATTCGACGCCATCCTGTTCAACCACGCCGAGCCTCTACCGGCTCGAATCCGCGCAGCCTACCGTTTAGAAGCCAACGAATGGCAGGGCAGGCTTTCGTTGCAACTCAACGTCGAGCACTGGCTGCCTGGCTGATCGTTCCCCGGGACCGGCCGAGTCGGTCCGGTCGAAAGGTCCCGCGAAACCAACACCGCCCGCCCGATCGGTGCCGTGTCGACAATTCGCAACAATTTAACTGCTTGATTTAAAGCCGTTTAATACGGTTAGTGAACACTGACGCCTCGACGGTCACAAATTCGCAATCGTTTCTTGTGCATTGCAGCATTTCCGGCTATATTTCTGTGGTTTTGACCGCTTCCGGGAACGCCCGGACGGCACTGGATTCGACCAAGGAAATCTATGCGTTTGACGGGCAAAGTCTCGATCATCACCGGCGCCGCACAGGGCATCGGCCGCGCAACCGCGCTCAAGTTCGCCAAGGAAGGCGCCAAGGTAGCCGTCTGCGACGTCAATACGCTGGCCGTCGATGAAACCGTCAAGGCAATTCTGGATGCAGGGGGCGAGGCCGCCGGCTATCGCGTCGACGTCACGGACAAGGCCAGCATCGCGCAGATGGTCGAAGGTGTGATGGCCAAGTGGGGCCGTATCGACACGCTCGTGAACAACGCCGGCATCGTGCAGGACGCGCAGTTCAAGAAAATGAGCGAGGAGCAGTTCGACCGCGTCATCGACGTCAACCTGAAGGGCGTCTACAACTGCACGAAGGCCGTCGTCGACATCATGCTCGCGCAGAACTCCGGCTGCATCCTGAACGCATCGTCGATCGTCGGCATCTACGGCAACTTCGGCCAGACCAACTATGCCGCCACCAAGTTCGGCGTCATCGGCATGGTCAAGACGTGGGCGCGCGAACTGGGCAGCAAAGGCATCCGCGCCAATGCAATCTGCCCTGGCTACATCTCCACGCCGATCCTGGCAGTCGATGCCCGCCAAGGTGCTCAAGATGATCGAGGACAAGGTGCCGATGGGCCGCTTGGGCCAGCCCGAGGAAATCGCCAACACCTATGCCTGGCTCGCGTCCGACGAGGCGTCCTACATCAACGGCGCCGTCATCGAGGTCTCCGGCGGCGTGACGATCTGAGCCAGAGTTTTCGCCCTGGGCGGTCGCATTTCCCGTCCGGCATTCGTTACGACTTAAGGCGGACTTCCCGTACGCGCGTTCGACGCGGTAGCATTCGTGGTTGCCACCCCGATCCCGCGCCAGCCATGTCGAACCGAATTCGCCTGCTCGTTGCCACCTTCGTCCTCGCCGCCTGCGTAGCGGCGCCCGCCGCGTCCGCGCAGAAATTCCAGCCGGGCAGCAACTACATCTGCCCCAATCAATCCGATTCGGGGCTCGAACTGCTATCTCGATGCCGTCAGCCACCTGTACACGATGTGCCGCCACATCAAGAGCATCGAGGTCATCGAATTCGGCTACGAAAAGGCGCAGGAGGGCGTCAACGGCGCCAAGAGCGGGTACTGCATCGACAAGCAGAAGGCGAACATCGCGAAGTCCTACCAGGCAGCGTTGAGCGAAGCCACGCCGTCGAAGGACGCCGTCAACGGTTTGAAAACGCTGCAGCAACTGTGGCTGGAAGCGCTTGCGGGACTGACGTGGAAGGCCGGCGAATCCGACGAGGACTACAAGAACCGCGTCGCGCGGCCCTATGTCGCGTTTGTCGAATGGAGCGACTCCATCCGCACGGCCATTGCGACGGCGCCCAAGGCGCCGGCCGGCAGCGGCATCCAAGGCCAAGGCATCGGCGGGCACGGCCTCCAAGCCTAAGGCGCCCGCCAACTGAACGCCTCGCTGCAGCACCTTCTGGACGATCCGCCAACCGCGATCGCCGGACATATCTTCCGCGGACCTGTCCGCGGGCCGAGCGCGCGGATGCGTTCCCGACGTCGGCCGACGACGCCGCGCTCGCCGACATCTTCGGCGAGGGCGGCACGCTCGCGCGCGAACTGCCGGGCTTTCATTTCCGGCCGCAGCAGCTCGAGATGGCGCAGGCCGTCGCGCGCACCATCGCCGTGCGCGGCCAACTGGTCGCCGAAGCTGGCACGGGAACCGGCAAGACGTTTGCCTATCTCGTCCCGGCGCTGCTGTACGGCGGCAAGGTCATCGTATCCACCGGCACCAAGACGCTGCAGGACCAGTTGTACGAGCGCGACCTGCCCCTGGTGCGGGACGCACTGCGGGTTCCCGTGACCATCGCGCTGCTGAAGGGCCGCGCCAACTACGTCTGCCACTACCACCTCGAGCGCGCCACGCACGAGGACCGGCTGCCTTCCCGCGACGACGCGCGGCACCTGAAGAAGATCATCTCGTTTTCGCGCGCGACGCAGCGCGGCGATCGCGCGGAACTGGCCGACGTGCCGGAGAACGCGACGATCTGGCCGCTGGTCACGTCCACCCGCGACAACTGCCTGGGCCAGAACTGCGCGTATCACGCCGATTGCTTCGTTCTCAAGGCGCGCCGCGACGCGCTGGAGGCCGACGTCGTCGTCGTCAACCACCACCTGTTCTTCGCCGACGTGATGTTGCGCGACGAAGGCGTGTCCGAGCTTCTGCCGAACTGCAACACGGTGATCCTCGATGAAGCCCACCAACTGCCCGACACGGCGACGCTGTTCTTCGGCGAGCAGATCGGCGGCGGGCAACTGGCCGAGCTCGCACGCGACGCCGAAGTCATCTCGCGGACCGCCGCGCGCGACGTGGCGCAGCTTCCCGGACGCGGCCTCCGAACTCGTCCCCGCCGTGCAGAGGCTGCGCCTTGCCGCCGGCAACATTCCCGGAAAATTCGCGCGCGACGCTGCGCTGGCGCGTGAAGGCTTCGCCGACGCCCTCGATGGCCTGGCGGCGGCGCTCGATCGCCTTGCCACGGAAATGGGCCACTTCGCCGAACGCGGCGAAGAACTGGCGATGATCGCCCGGCGCGCGGAGGAAGCCGCCCGCCAGGTCGCACGCTGGCGCGACGGCGAGAACGCCATTCCGGACAGCCCGGAAGAAGAGCGGCGACTGGATCCGCTGGATCGACGTGACGCCCTACGGGTTCCAGCTGCAGGCGTCGCCGCTTGTCGGTGGCGCCGCTATTCCGGCGCCAGGTCGAATCCACGGCGCGCGCATGGATCTTCACGTCGGCCACGCTGGCGGTCGGCCGCGACTTCTCGTTGTACACCGGGCAGCTCGGCCTCGACCAGGCGGGCACCGGCGCATGGGACAGTCCGTTCGACTACTCCGACGCAAGGCCTCTCGTACGTTCCGCGCGGACTGCCGGCGCCGAATTCGCTCGATCACACCGATGCCGTCGTCGACGCCGCGCTGCCGCTGCTGCGCGCCAGCGGCGGACGCGCCTTCCTGTTGTTCACGACGCTGCGCGCCTTGACGCACGCGCGAGAGCGGCTGGCGGCGGCCTTCGAGCGCGAAGGCCTCGACTATCCGCTGCTGGTGCAGGGCGAAGGATCGAAGTCGGAACTGCTGGTGCGCTTCCGCCAGCTAGGCAATGCCGTGCTGCTCGGCAGCGCGAGTTTCTGGGAAGGCGTGGACGTGCCCGGCGACGCGTTGTCGCTGGTCGTGATCGACAAGCTGCCGTTCGCGCCGCCGGACGATCCGCTGTTTGCGGCGCGCCTGCGACCGCCTGAAGGCCGATGGCGGCAATCCGTTCATGGACTGGCAGCTGCCGCAGGCCGCGATCGCGCTCAAGCAGGGCGCCGGGCGCCTGATCCGTACCGAGACCGATCGCGGCGTGCTGATGATCTGCGACCCGCGACTGGTGGACAAGCCCTATGGTCGGCGCATCTGGCAGGCGCTGCCGCCGATGGCGCGCACGCGCGACGAAGCCGACGCAATTGAATTTCTCTCGGTGATCCCGGCGGCGGTCTGAACCGCAACGCCGGGACAGCGTCGCTGAATGGATTCAGCTAATGCTAGGCGCGCAATGCCGGGAATCAGTCCCAGAACTGGTACCAGGGCTTGGTCGCGAGCTGACCCGTGGACTGCACGCCGAAGGTCGTGTCCTGCGGCGACCAGATCTGCCACCACGGCTTGTCGATCGACCCGGTGATGTACTTGCTGTCGGGAAAGGTCTTGGCCAGGATGCGCCGCGAGTCGTCGGCGAGTTGCGGCAGCCCGAGCTTCTCGTAGCTTCCCGCCAGGACGGCAAGCGCATCCGCATTCGACGGCGTCTGCGGGTTGTTGACCAGATTGCTCTGGGCACGATTGGCTGCGGCGATGTACGCGCCCCGATTGTAGTAGTACTTGGCCACCTTGACCTCGTACGTGCCGAGCGCATTGTTCAGGTACTTCATGCGCAGGATCGAATCCTCGTAGTACTGGCTCTCGGGAAAGCGCGCGGTCAACTCCTTGAATGCGGCGAACGACGCACGCATTTCCTTCGGGTCGCGCTCGGAGAGATCGAGCTCGTACACGTACCCGAACACGCCCTGGTCCTCGCGGAAGTGCACCAGGCCCCGAAGGTAGAACGCATAATCGACGTTGGGGTGATTGGGATAGGTGCGAATGAAGCGGTCGGTGTTCGCGATGGCTGCGGCCGGCTCGCCGGCCCGCCAGTTCGCGAAGGCGCCTTCGAGAATCGCCTGCTGCGCGTAGCGGCCATACGGATAGCGCGCCTCGAGCGATTCGAAGAGCTTGGTCGCCCGCGTATAATTGCCCGCAATCAGCGCGTCGTGCGCCTCGCGGTAGACCTGTTCCGCCGACCAGCCCTGTGTCTCATCCTTGCTCGAGGCGGGCAGCCAGCTGCAGCCGGCGAGCACTAGTGCCACCAGCATGCATGCAAGTCCCGCGCGCCACGATTCGATTGCCCTGTTCATCGCCATCTGCCGCATTTCCTCTTCGTGGCGGCGATTATAACCGACCCATGGACCCGGCCTCCCCTCTCGCCGCCTCGCCGACGCGCCACGTATTCACCGTCCCGGTGGATGCGATCGGGCTGCGGCTGGACCAGGCGCTCGCGCAGTTGCTCCCTCAGCATTCGCGCAGCCGGCTCAAGGGCTGGATCGAAGCCGGCCAGGTGACCGTCAATACCATCGCCGCGACCGAACCATCGTCGCGACTGCGCGGCGGCGAGGCGATCACCGTCGTCGAATCGGTGGATCCGCACGTGACCGCGTTCGCCGCTGAGGACATCGCGCTTTCGCTCGTGTTCGAGGATGCGGCCATCCTGGTCGTGGACAAACCCGCGGGGCTCGTCGTGCATCCGGGCAGCGGCAACTGGGACGGCACACTGCTGAACGCGCTGCTGCATCACGCCCCGGCATTGGCGGCGTTGCCGCGCGCGGGCATCGTGCATCGCCTCGACAAGGACACCAGCGGACTCATGGTCGATCGCCAGGACCCCTGAAGCGCAGACCGATCTCGTCCGCCAATTGCAGGCGCGCACGGTCAACCGCGAGTATTTGGCGGTCGTGCACGGCGACCTCGCGCGCGCGACGACCGTCGATGCGCCGATCGGCCGCCATCCGACGCAGCGCACGTCGATGGCCGTGGTCGCCACCGGCAAGCTCGCGCGAACCCACGTCGAAGTCATCACCCGCTTCGGCGCCGCGACGCTCGTTCGCTGCCGACTGGAAACAGGCCGCACGCATCAGATTCGCGTGCACCTGACGGCGATCGGCCATCCGCTGCTGGGTGACCCCACCTATCGCGGCCGCCGCCCCGCCGCAGCCGCGCTGCCACCGGAAGCGCGCACTTTTTCCCGCCAGGCGCTGCACGCACAGCGTCTTGGATTGATGCATCCGGTGACGCACGCGGCGCTGGCATGGGAAGCGCAGCCGCCCGCCGATTTCTCGGCGCTCTTGTCGGCCCTGCGCCTGTCGCTTCCCCGATGAGCATACGGCGGTGAGCGCTGCGCTGGCGGCGCGCGTGGCCAAGGCGGGGTACGACTGGATCGTTCCGGCATGGGACGCGCCGGCGAATGTGCTGGCGTTGTCGACATCGCGCAATGGAGGTGTCGCGATCGGCGCGCGCGCGACAATGGATATCGGCGCCCGCGTTGCCGATGCAGGACGACCAATCCGCCGCCGTGCTCGAAAACCGCCGGCGGCTCGCGCAGTTCCTGCCCGCGCCGCCCGTGTGGCTCTCGCAGGTGCACGCAGCGCGGGTCGTGCAGGTCGACCACGATAACGTCGCCGATCTGCTCGCGGCGCCGCCCACGGCGGATGCCGCGGTGACGCGCGCACGCGGCATCGTGCTGGGTGTGCGCACCGCCGACTGCCTGCCCGTGCTGTTCGCCGACCGCGGGGGCACCGTGATCGGTGCCGCGCATGCCGGCTGGCGCGGGCTCGCCGCCGGCATTCTCGAAGCCACGGTGCAGGCGATGCGACGCGCCACCGCACGAGATCGTGGCGTGGCTCGGTCCTGCCATCGGTCCGCGCATGTTCGAAGTGGGTACCGACGTGTTCTCAGCATTCTGCGCGACCGATCCCGCTGCCGCCATCCTGTTTCGCGCCGCATCGCGAAGACAAGTGGCTCGCGGATTTGTATGGGCTCGCAAAACTCCGCCTGAGTCGTGCCGGCGTTACGACCATCGCGGGTGGAGGACATTGCACAATGACGGAAAGCCAGCGTTTCTTTTCCTGGCGCAGGGACAAGGGCCCGGGGCGGATGGCCACGCTGGTTTGGCTGGAAGCTGGGGCATAATGCCGCTGCCTCGCCGCATCGGGCGCCCCGCCGCCTTCCCGCACTGAATTCATTCCCGTTGATTCGATGAGCACCTTCGCTTACATCGTCGCAGCCTCCGTTGCTGGTGGCGTGTTGTCGACGCTTGCTGCTGCAGGCACGCTCGCGCTGCACTCGGGCTGGATTTCCCGGCTCGTCTCGTTCGCGGTAGGCGCGCTGCTGGGCGCGGTCTTCCTCGAACTGCTGCCGCACGCGCTCGAGGAAGGCAGCGCCCCGCGCGTGATGGGTACCGTGCTGGCCGGCCTGCTCGCCTTCTTCCTGCTCGAAAAACTGGTGCTGTGGCGGCATGCGCACGGCCACGCCGAGCATCGTCACGACGAGGATGAAAGCGAGCACGACCACGCGATGCACGCGGACGGAGAGCCTGGCCGCCCGGGACTCATGATCCTGATCGGCAACGCCGTGCACAACTTCTGCGATGGGATCGTCATCGCCGCGGCATTCATCGCGAGCCCCGGATTGGGCATCGCCACGACGCTGGCCATCGTCGCCCACGCCGTTCCGCAGCAGGTCGGCGATTTCGCGGTGCTGATCCACTCCGGGTTCACACGCCCCCGAGCATTCGCGTTCAACGTCGCTGCGGGCGTCGCGACGCTGGCAGGTGCAATGGCGGGGTATTACGCGCTGGCCGACATGACGCAGGTACTGCCGACGGTTCTGGCGATCGCATCCGCGAGCCTGCTGTATGTGGCGGTGGCGGACCTGATTCCCAGCCTGCATCGCCGGCCCGAACCCGTCGAAACCGCCAAGCAGATGCTGGCGATAGGCCTGGGCCTTGCGATCATCGCCGGCGTGCACGTGCTGCTGCCGCATTGAGCGAATGGCGGCTGTCGCGATACCATGGAGCGCAACCCGAGTGCAACTCGGGCGTAATTGAACGCAACTGAGTGAACGCAACTGAGTGAACGCAACTGAGTGAACGCAACTGGCGAACGCAACGAGTGAGCGCAACTGAGGCGCGCCGGCGCGGCTCTGCGCGATGACCATGGCTCCCTACGATCCGCAGGACCCGCAAGCGTGGCAAGACCTGGCGCGTCAATGGGAACATATTGGCGCCAAATGGCTTGGCTGGTGGCAACAGACCGCGAATCTGCCTGGATTGCCACCCGGCGTGGGACTGCCGCCGCTACTCCCGGCGGGGGCCGTCAATGCCGAAGCGCTCACCGCACTGAACGCGCGTTTCCAGCCCCGCTTCCAGGCATTGGCGCAGGCCGCACTTCAGGTTCCTTCAGCAGGCGCGCTGCCCGAACTCGTTGCGTCGGCGGCGAGCGATCGTCGCTTCAGGTCGGCCGCCTGGCGCGAACAGCCATTCTTCGCGTTCGTGAAGCAGGCCTATCTGCTCTACGCGGAATACCTGACCGAACTGGCGGGACTCGCACCGCTGTCCGGAACCGACAAGCGCCGCCTCGAGTTCGCGACGCGGCAATATCTCGACGCAATCGCACCCAGCAATTTTCCGGCGACGAACCCGGACGTCCTCGCCAAGGCGGTCGAAACGGAAGGCGCGAGCCTCGTACAGGGCCTTCGCAACCTGGCCGACGATGCGCAGAAGGGGCGCATCACGATGAGCGACGAAACAGCATTCGCCGTCGGGAGAAACCTGGCGACGACGCCCGGCAGCGTCGTCTTCCGCAATGAGTTGATCGAACTGATCCAATACGATCCGGTCACGCCCACCGTGTACAGGCGGCCGCTCGTCATCGTTCCGCCGTGCATCAACAAGTACTACATCCTCGACCTGACGCCGGACAATTCGCTGGTGCGCCACGCTGTCGCGCAGGGCCACACGGTGTTCATGGTGTCGTGGCGCAATATCCCGCCGGAACTGGGTTATCTGACCTGGGACGACTACATCGAGCAGGGTGCGCTGACCGCTATCGCCAAGGCTCGTGCAATCTCCGGCAGCAAGACAGTGAACGCGCTGGGCTTCTGCGTCGGCGGGACGCTTCTTGCGTGCGGCGCTAGCCGTGCTCGCGGCACGCCGCGACAACAGCGTCTCCAGCGTCACTTTCCTCACCACGATGCTGGACTTCGCCGACCCGGGAGAAATCGGCGTGTACATTTCGCGGGAACTCCTCGACGCGCGCGAGCCTTCGCTCTTCAACGGCCAATGCGTGCATGGCGCGGAACTGGCCGGCGCGTTCGCGAGCCTGCGCGCCAACGACCTGGTCTGGAATTACGTCGTCAGCAATTACCTGAAGGGCGAGACGCCGCCGGCGTTTGACCTCCTCTATTGGAACGGCGATTCGGCGAACTTGCCGGGCCCCATGTACGCGTACTACCTGCGCAGCATGTACCTCGACAACAAACTGCGCGAGCCCGGCGCGCTGACGATGGCCGGCACCACCATCGACCTGTCGCGAATCACGATTCCGGCTTATGTCTATGCGTCGCGCGACGATCACATCGTGCCTTGGCGCTCGGCATTCGAGACGACGCGGCTGCTCAGGGGCGATTGCACGTTCGTGCTGGGCGCGTCGGGACACATTGCCGGCGTGATCAATCCCCCGCATCCGCCGCGTCGCAACTACTGGACCAACGACCTCGTCACGTATGCCGCGGACGACTGGCTGGCGCGCGCCCAAAGCGTGCACGGCAGCTGGTGGCCGCATTGGCACGCCTGGCTGGCCAACCAGGGTGGCGCACGCCGGACTGCGCCGCGGCACGCCGGCAACGACACGCATCCACCGCTGGCGCCTGCTCCGGGCGACTACGTGCGGGTCGTGGCGTGATCCCGCGAACCCCGCCGCTGCGCTAAGATGCACCCGGACGCCCGACCGCCATTCGTTTCGGGCGCAACCCATATCGAAGGAGCTACCCCAACATGACAGACATCGTCATCGTCGGTGCATTGAGGACGGGCATCGGCAAATTCGGCGGGTCCCTCGCCAAGATCGCGGCGCCAGACTTGGGCGCCACCGTCATACGTGCGCTGCTCGCGCAATCGGGCGTCAAGCCGGAACAGATCTCCGAAGTAATCCTCGGGCAGGTGCTGACCGCCGGCAGCGGCCAGAATCCGGCGCGCCAGGCGCTGATCAAATCGGGAATTCCCAATTCCGTGCCGGCGCTCACGATCAACGCCGTATGCGGGTCGGGCCTGAAGGCGGTGATGCTGGCTGCGCAGTCGATTGCCAGCGGCGACAACGACATCGTCGTCGCCGGCGGCCAGGAGAACATGAGCGCGTCACCGCATGTGCTGCCCGGCTCGCGCGACGGCTTCCGGATGGGTGACGCGAAGCTCGTCGACACGATGATCGTCGACGGGCTATGGGACGTGTACAACCAGTACCACATGGGCACGACCGCCGAGAACGTTGCGAAGAAACACGACATCTCGCGCCCGCAGCAGGACGAGTTCGCAGTCGCCAGCCAGAACAAGGCCGAGGCCGCGCAGAAGGCCGGCAAGTTCAAGGACGAGATCGTGCCGGTGATGATCCCGCAACGCAAAGGCGATCCGGTCGCCTTCGCCACCGACGAGTTCGTCAAGGCCGGCACGACGCTCGACAGCGTCGCGGGACTGAAGCCCGCATTCGCCAAGGATGGATCGGTCACCGCGGCCAACGCATCGGGACTCAACGACGGCGCGGCAGCCGTCCTTGTGATGACCGCCGAGCGCGCGAAGTCGCTCGGCCTTACGCCGCTCGCGCGCATCAAGGCGTTCGCGACGACCGGCCTCGATCCGGCGATCATGGGCATGGGCCCGGTCAGCGCATCGCGGCGCGCGCTCGAGAAGGCCGGCTGGAAAGCGTCCGACCTGGACCTGATGGAGATCAACGAAGCGTTTGCCGCGCAGGCGTGCGCGGTCAACAAGGAAATGGGCTGGGATACCTCGAAGATCAACGTCAACGGCGGCGCCATTGCGCTCGGACATCCGATCGGCGCATCCGGATGCCGTGTCCTGGTCACGCTGCTGCACGAAATGCGCCGGCGCGACGCGAAGAAAGGCCTGGCATCGCTGTGCATCGGCGGCGGCATGGGCGTGGCCCTGGCAGTGGAGCGTTAGCAGCACGCGCAACGACAAGACCAACAAGTCACATCACAGCAAGGAGGAGCACGACATGGACAAGCATCGCGTAGCACTCGTGACCGGCGGCATGGGCGGGCTCGGAGAGGCCATCTGCATCAAGCTGGCCGCGTTGGGTTATACCGTCGTCACGACCTATTCGCCGGGCAACACCAAGGCCGCGGAATGGCTGGATGCACACAAGAAACAGGGCCTCACGTTTCATGCGCACCCCTGCGACGTCGCCGATTGGGAGTCCGCGGTGGCATGCGTCAAGAAGGTCACGCAAGACGTGGGACCGGTCGAGGTGCTGGTCAACAACGCCGGCATCACGCGCGACATGACGTTCAAGAAAATGGACAAGGCGAACTGGGACGCTGTGCTCAAGACCAACCTCGACTCCTGCTTCAACATGACCAAGCAGGTATGCGACTCGCATGGCCGAAAGCGGATGGGGCCGGATCATCAACATCTCGTCGGTGAACGGCCAGAAAGGTGCGTTCGGGCAGACCAATTATTCCGCCGCCAAGGCGGGCATGCACGGCTTCACCAAGGCGCTGGCGCTGGAGTACGCGCGCAAGGGCGTCACCGTCGAACACGATCTCGCCGGGTTATATCGGCACGAAGATGGTGATGGCCATCCCGAAGGAAGTGCTCGATTCCAAGATCATTCCGCAGATTCCGATGGGGCGCCTGGGCAAGCCCGAGGAAGTGGCGGGCCTGGTCGCGTACCTGTCGAGCGAGGAAGCGGCCTTCCTCACCGGCGCCAACATCGCGATCAATGGCGGCCAGCACATGTTCTGACGCAAGAAGCCGGACGTCGACGATGGCGCGCGGCGACGCGCGCCATTTTTTTCCAACTTGTCACAAGGAGGGAATTTCGATGCCGCAAATACGCTTTCGATTTTCGCTGCTGGTGCTGGGCACCTTGACGATGCTGTTTGCGACCGCGGCCGAGGCGCAGTGGGCGCTGGTGGCCAAGCGCGCAATCGGCAGGGTGGAACAGATGTCGCAGCAGTCGCAGCAGGCCGGTGGCCCCAGTTACGACTCGGCCGCCGTGATGCTCGAGGCGCCCGCCGACAAGGTGTACGCAGCCGTGCTGTCCGGGGTGCGCAACAACATCCGGGGACTGAAGATCACACGCGAAGACAGTACCGGGCTCGTGGTCCAGTTCACGAACGGCGAGCAGATCGCGGGCATCAAAGTCAGTGCGCTCAGCGATACCGTATCCCACCTGCTCGTCACGTCGGCGCACGCCGGGATCGCAGCCCAACGCAGCGGCACTGGTCATGGACAGCGTGCTGCGCGTGTGCAAGGAAATGAACGTGGAGTGCGCGCCGGCGAAGCAATAGTCCACGCCAGGCTTCGGCGCAATCGGATTCAGCGCAGCGATCACGGTCGCGACTGCGCCGGGGGTCGCAAACGCCGACCTGCGGGTTCCCGGCGCGTCTACGCTCGTCAACACATGACTTCGCGCGTCCGCGCCACCCGCGACGGCCGGCGCGACCTACGCGCGCAGTCGCGACCGTGACCGCTCCGAGCGCGCGACTTGCCGCTATAGCGCGGAGCGACCCATCCGCCGCGGGCGAATCTGTCGCCGTCGGCGTCGTGCGTGCGTCGCGTGGCGGGTAGTCGTGTGTTGACTGCCCGCCGCGCGGCGAACACGCACCCGACGACACGCCTGGCGACAGCTGAGTCCGATGCGGATGGGCCGCCACCGCAGCACCCCAAGCGACGTCGACGCGACAGATGGCGCCGCACCAACACAGAATCGGCCGCACAAAAAAAGGAACCCCGCGATTCACATCGCAGGGTTCGAGGCTGTATCAATCAGGAGGAAGAAACTGATACAGAAGGAGACAACACCTTCCATATGGAGACCGCGGGGGAATATTCAAGCTCCCTTGCGTGGGCCCGGAAAGGCCGCGCCGGTGGTTTGACGCACCGGCGCGTTGTTACCGCGTGAGACTTAGGCAGCCTTGCGGCCCTTGACGTTCTTCGAGGCGTTCGCGGCGGCACGGCGCACGTTCGCG
This sequence comes from uncultured beta proteobacterium, assembly GCA_963742145.1. GTDB lineage: Bacteria > Pseudomonadota > Gammaproteobacteria > Burkholderiales > Casimicrobiaceae > VBCG01. Next base: position 106,280 of record CAVUKS010000002.1, on the reverse strand, counting down.
TCGGCCAGGCTGACGACTTGCTTGCCGGCCTTTTGGAACTGGTCGAAAGCGGCGGTCGTCGCGGCGATCGTCGACTTGAACGCGTTGATGGCGGACTCGGAACCGGCCGGGGCCGACTTGCTGGCCTGGTCGACCCACGACGCCATGCCCTTCGTGTAGACGGCGAACACTTCTTCGGCGAAAGCCGAGTAGCCGGCTTGCGCTTCCGTCGCGATCTCGTACAGGTGACGCGAGTAGCCCATCGCGTGCTGGACTTGAGCTTCGGCGATCTTGGTGCGCAGCGCGAGCAGGTCTTGCACGTCCTTGACCGTCGACACGGCTTGCGCGCCTTCGACCGACTGGGCAATCGCTGCCTTGGTGGCTGCGAGGTTGAACTTCACGAGCTTCTCGGCGTTTTCGAGCGAGAGGGCCGCGAACTTCGTCGCCTGGGCGACGTTGGTCTTGTTGAATTCAGCGAATTGTTCGGTAGCGTTGTACATGGCAGGTTCCTGTAAGAATATGATTAGCAGATCGTCTTCCGATGCCCGCCGTTCCCGGCAAGCCCACCACCCCCGGCTTGCGCCTGCACTACTGGGGTGCTTGAGCGGCCCGGTAAATCCGAACGAACCGCCCGCGGCCACAGTTTTCGCTCGGTCCCATCGGGCTTTCCGCGCTATTGCTGCACCGCACAAATCCAATTCTATGGACTGTACTGCACCAAGTCAAGCCTTTTTTTGTGCATTGCACCAACGCGTCCCGACTATCGGTCGGTGGAAAGTCAAACGTCCGATAAATCAGTGGGTTATAATGACGGACTCACTCGCAGGAGCCTCATTTAATGACTGATCCGGTACGCACCATCAAGAAGTATCCCAACCGGCGGCTGTACGACACGGCGAACAGCGGCTACATCACACTGGCCGACGTGAAGCAGATGGTTCTGGAGAACATCGAATTCCAGGTCATCGACGCCAAGTCCGGCGACGACCTGACGCGCAGCATCCTTCTGCAGATCATTCTCGACGAGGAAGGCGGCGGCGTGCCGATGTTCAGCCCCGAGATGCTGTCCCAGATGATCCGCTTCTACGGCAGCGCGCAGCAGACGATCATGGGCCAGTACATGGAGCAGAACGTGAAGGCGTTCCTGACCATCCAGAAGAAGCTGCAGGATCAGGCCAAGCAGGTCTATGGCGACAAGATGCTGCTCACGCCCGACCTGTGGAAGCAGTTCATGCAGATGCAGGCGCCGGCGATGCAGGGAATGCTCGGGAACTACCTCGAACAGAGCGCCAAGCTGTTCATGGACATGCAGCAGAGGATGCAGGACCAGACTCGCGGCATGTTCACCGCGTTCCCGTTTCCCAACTTCGGTGCACCGCCGCAAACAGGCGCCGAAGACGATTCCAAGCGCTGATCCGGCGGAGCACCGCAACATAGCACTATTGTTGCGGTGCGTTGCTGCATTGCGTTAGCGCATGCCGTCCTCACCTCCTGCCATCAAGGATCGTCGCAGCGCCATTGCGCCGCGCGTCGGGTTCGTCTCGCTTGGATGTCCTAAGGCGCTGGTCGACTCCGAACAGATCCTGACCCAACTGCGCGCCGAGGGCTACACGATCGCGCCCTCCTATGACGGAGCGGACCTGGTCGTGGTCAACACCTGCGGCTTCATCGACGCCGCCGTCGCGGAATCCCTCGACGCAATCGGCGAAGCGCTCGCCGAGAACGGCAAAGTGATCGTCACCGGCTGCCTTGGCGCCAAGGACGGCGGCGCGTTCGTCCGCGACGCGCATCCGAAGGTGCTCGCCGTCACCGGGCCGCACGCGACGCAGGAAGTGATGTCGGCCGTGCACATGCACCTGCCACAGCCGCACGACCCATTCGTCGACCTCGTCCCCAACTCAGGGCAAAATCGGAATCAAGCTGACGCCGACGCACTACGCGTATCTCAAGATCAGCGAAGGCTGCAATCACCGCTGCACGTTCTGCATCATCCCGTCGATGCGCGGCGACCTCGTTTCGCGTCCGATCGGCGACGTGCTGCAGGAAGCCGAGAATCTGGTCAAGGCGGGCGTCAAGGAACTGCTGGTCATTTCGCAGGACACCAGCGCGTACGGCGTCGACGTGAAATATCGCACCGGCTTCTGGCAGGGCCGGCCGGTGAAAACGAAGATGGTCGAACTCGCGAAGGCGCTGGGCGAGATGGGCGTGTGGGTGCGTCTGCATTACGTCTATCCGTATCCGCACGTCGACGACGTCGTGCCGCTGATGGCCGAGGGCAAGCTGCTGCCGTATCTCGATGTGCCATTCCAGCATGCGAGCCCGCGGATACTGAAGCTCATGAAGCGTCCGGCCAACGCCGAGAACACGCTGGCGCGCATCCGCGCGTGGCGCGCGATCTGTCCGGACATCACGATCCGCTCGACGTTCATTGCCGGCTTTCCCGGCGAGACCGACGCCGAGTTCGAACAACTGCTCGCATTCCTGGATGAGGCGCAACTCGACCGCGTCGGCTGCTTCGCCTACTCGCCGGTCGACGGCGCAGCCGCAAACGCGCTGCCCGATCCGGTGCCGCAGGAGGTGCGCGAAGAGCGACAGGCGCGCTTCATGCAAACGCAGGCGCGGATCAGCGCTGCGCGCCTGCAGCGCAAGATCGGCAAGACGATGCGGGTGCTGGTCGACGGGATCGACGGCGACGTAGCGCTGGCGCGCTCGTCCGCGGATGCGCCCGAGATCGACGGCGTCGTTCGCGTCGAAGGCGGCGCAAAGCTCAAGGCAGGCTCGTTCGCTCAGATCGTCGTGACGGATGCCGACGCGCACGATTTGACGGCCCGCCTTGCCAAGTAAAGTGTGACGGTATGTAACCGTCTTCTGGACCGCGGCGCGGGAAGCAGCTAGCATTCGGGTTCCCTGCATGACGCCAAAAGGCGCCCCAGCAACTGCACCCACTACCTCATTGAACCGGCGAAGCCTTCGTTTGCGAAGGCGCGCAGATGCACACAGGCCTGGAGCCCGCATGACGAGTCTTTCTCTATCGCATTGCCACCACCGATCGTCGCAGCCGGAGTTGGCTCGCCATGCTCGCCGGTCTTGCTGCCCTCGTGTTCGCGCTCAATGTCGCGGCGCAAGCGCCAGCGGCGGAAGGCGGTGTAGCGCCCGCGCTGTCGGCGGAGGAGCTCGACAAGCTGGTCGGTCCGATCGCGCTCTATCCGGACGACCTGGTGGCGATCATCCTGCCGGCCTCGACGTTTCCGATCGAGATCGTGCAGGCGGACCGCTTCCTGGACAAGCGGAAAACCGATCCCAAGCTTGCGATCAACGAGAGCTGGGACGACTCGGTGAAGGCACTGGTCAACTATCCGGACGTCGTCAAGAAAATGAGTACCGACCTGGATTGGACCACCGATCTCGGCGAGGCCGTCGTCGCCGATCAAAAGGGCGTGATGGACGCCATACAGGTGTTTCGTCGCAAGACGCAGTCGGTCGGGAACCTGAAGAGCGACGACAAGCAGAAGGTCGTGGTCGAGAAGGAAATCATCACGATCGTCCCCGCCAACCCGGAAGTGATCTACGTTCCGCAATACAACCCGACCACCGTGGTCGTGAGCGGCGGCTATTCGAGCTGGGGCTACTGGCCCTCGCCCTATCCGGTTTACTACTATCCGTACGCGCCGGGCGCCGCCTTCGCCACCGGGCTGATCTGGGGCGCGGCGATTGGCGCCGCCTGGGGTGGCGCGCGCTGGAACACCAACTGGGGCGGCAACGACATCACCGTCAATCGCAACACGAACATCAACACCGGCGATATCAACCGCGGCAACGTCAATCGTGGGCAAGGCGCCGGGTCAGGGAGCTCCGCGTGGAAATCCAACAAGCAGCCCGGACAGGTGAGCAGCGGCGCTGGGCGCGCGTCCAACACATCGTCGCGTGTCGGTGATGCGCGCGGCGGTGGAGGCTTCGGGCAGCGGATTCGGCGGCGGCGGTGCGGGCGGTGCGGGTCGTCCTTCGACCCAGCCGGAGGCGGCGGCTTCGGCGGTGGCGATGCGGGTCGTCCTTCGACGCCGGAGGTGGCGGCTTCGGCGGCGGCAATGGGCAGCGGCGCATCGCGAGCAGGTAGCGCCAGTGCGTCGCCGCGGGACAATTATGGCGGCGGAAGTGCCAATCGCGGCGGCGGCGGCGGAGCAGCAGCGCCTTCGGCGGCTACGGGTCCGGCAGTTCCGCGCGTGCCGACAGTTCGCGCGGCGCGTCGAGCCGAAGCTCGATGGGCGGCGGCGGCCCCTGCGTTCGATGTCGGGTGGCGGCGCGGAGGGCGGCGGCGGCGGACGAGGCGGCGGCGGTGGTGGACGAGGAGGAGGCGGCCGTGGTCGATAACGTGGACTCGACGATGGATGCATCCGACGCAATCGACAGGACGGCTTCGCGCATGACCATCGCACGGACTTGGCACGCTGTTCCGAAGAGGCGCACTCGCTCTGCTGTTGGCGATTCCCATCATGGCGGTCGCGGCCCCGCAGCAGACCTTCGCCACGCCGGAAGCTGCGGTCGACGCACTGGTCGCCGCGCTCAAGGCCAACGACGACGCGGCGTTGATCGCGATCTTCGGCGAAGACCACAAGAGCCTCGTCGTCAGTCCCGATCAGGCGGCAAACAGTGCGACTCGCGCCAAGATCCTCGCCGCGATCCAGGCCTTCCGTGTGCTCGATGATCCATCGCAAGGACCGCCGCATCCTCATCGTAGGCGACCAGGCATGGCCGTTGCCCATCCCCATCGTGCGTACTACCGGCGACCGCTGGCGCTACGCGACCGAGGAAGGCGAGGACGAGATCATCAACCGCCGCATCGGAGGCAACGAACGCAACGCTATCGTCGTGCTGCGCGCCTACCTCGACGCGCAGCGCCAATATGCGACGCGCGATCGCGACGGCGACAACGTTCTGCAATACGCACAGAAACTGGGCAGCACGCCCGGCAAGCACGACGGCCTCTATTGGCCCGCCGACGCGGCGAAAGGCGAAGAGGCGAGTCCGTTCGGGCCGCTGGTCGCCGAAGCCTCGCCCTACCTCAAGGGCCATGCGGAAGGCGACCCGTATCGCGGCTACTATTTCAAGATCCTGACGCAGCAGGGCAAGAGCGCGCCCGGTGGACCCTACAGCTATGTCATCAACGGCCGAATGATCGCCGGCTTCGCGATGGTTGCCTATCCGGCCCGATGGGGCGAGAGCGGCGTGATGACGTTCATCGTAAGCAACAACGGCAAGGTCTACCAGAAGGATCTCGGCAAGGACTCCACGGCGATCGGCGCGAAGATCACGTCGTTCGATCCCGGTCCGGGCTGGAAGGAAGTGGCCCCCTGAAGCACGCGTTGTTCGTCGGAGCCTGGTAAGGGCCCGGACGCATCACTTCGCGCGTGCCGGGGACTCCACGATGCGCGCGCCAACATCCTTCAGCAGCCGCTTGAACTCCGGCGAGTCCATGATGATGGTGGCCGCTCGCGGCGCGCAGCCGATCGACGGCCTCGGGTTCCAGCACGAACGTCGTCGGCTGCTGGTTCAGATATTCCATTTCCTTCTTGTCCTTCAGCGCTGCGAACGACACGTCGATCGCGTAGATTTCCGCGGACGGGACGCGCAAGGCCTTGACTACCGCAGGGTCCGTATTGGCTTTGAAGGCGGCTGACTCCCGGAGCAGGCGCATGGTCTGCCAGTGCGCCGCCGTATCCCTCAAGAGCTCGATCGTCTCGTAGGAAAACGCGTCGATCGGGGTTCCCGCGGACTTGAGCAGGATGTCCACCGTGCCCGGCGGATTGGGCGACTCGTCCCAGTTGGTCGGCGGTGACGACAGCGAATTCACGATGAAGACGATGATCCTTTTCGCGCTGTCGAGCGGTGTCGGCAAGCCGGCCTCGTGCAGCGCTTCGAGGACTTCCAGCGCATCGAGCACGCCACGCATGCCAACGTTGTCCGACACGCCGCCGTCGACGAGATGCAGATAGGGACGACGGACCCCGTCGCCGTAGGCCTGCAGGTTCCTGAGCGAGCGTATCGCCCGTGCGGCGGGCCGCGGCGGGTTGTCGTTGTCAAGGAACAGCTTCGTCCAGGGCGGCGGAGTCCAGTTGCAGGTGCCGCCATAGTTGTTGATCGTGATGGACGACAGCACCACCGGTACGGCGGACGAGGCCGCGGCAGCGCGGGATAGCGGCAGCGCGTTGAGGTCCGAGCAGAGAATGTCGAACGTGCCCTGGTTGAAGACGAAACGCGAGCCGGTCGAGATGTCCGTAGCCGATGCCAGGATTATCGGGCCCTTCCCGCGGTTGAGATCGCCGAAGGTGGCGCCGTTGAACAGGATTTCGTCGTACAGCTGGGACGCCAGTTCGGAGCGGCCCCACCCGTCCGACGACAGGTCGCCCCAGTAGCGCGGACTGAAGGCGCGGGATATGAGCTCGCCCTGGACGTTGCGCTTGAGGAAGCGCTGCTCGTAGTCGTCGAACAGCTTGTCGCCGTAGAGGCCATAGGCCAACGCGGTGAAGCTGCCGCCCGACACACCGGTGATGACGTCGATGGAATCGAGCAGGCGAACCTTGTCCCCGTTCGGTGCGACGACTTCAGTCCGCCGCAGGAACTCCAACACGCCATAAGAGAACGCGGCTGCCCGTGTGCCGCCGCCCGAGAAGGCAAGGACGACCATATTGTCCTTGCCGTACGTGGTCGCCGCCTGGTGCGTCTCGAAGCGGTAGCCCTTCGCCAGATCCACTTGAGTGATCGGGGGATTGACCGGACGGGTGGCGCAACCGCCGAGCAGAAGCAAAAGCGCAACAGACCCAAGCGGGGGTGACCCATGCGCTCATGGGTCTGCCGAAGCGGTTCATCCCTTGAAATCCTCTCGAAATCGACAACGCCAACCCGACACCCGCTTCACCCTTGCGCACCGATGCGTGGACGCACCTCGGTCAGAATCGCTCCGGCACGAACTTGAACGGGTAGTCGACGGCCTTGTAGCGACCGATCTTGCGCTTCGGGAGCTTGACCTTCTTGGCGGGAACCGCCTTGTAGGGAATGGCCTTCAGCAGGTGGCTGATGACGTTCAGCCGCACCTTTTTCTTGTCCTCGGAACGCGCGACGTACCACGGCGCCCACGCGTTGTCGGTCGCCGCGAACATTTCGTCGCGCGCCTTCGTGTAGTCGTCCCAGCGGTCGTAGGACTTGACGTCCATCGGCGAAAGCTTCCAGGTCTTGCGGCCGTCGTCGATGCGCGACGCCAGGCGCCGCGTCTGCTCCTCGGGGCTCACCTCCAGCCAGTATTTGAGCAGGATGATGCCGGACTTGACCATCACCTGCTCGAAGAGCGGCGTCACCTTCAGGAAACCCTGCGCCTGTTCCTCGGTACAGAAGCCCATCACGCGCTCGACGCCCGCGCGGTTGTACCAGCTGCGGTCGAAGATCACGACCTCGCCCGCCGCGGGCAAGTGCGGCAGGTAGCGCTGCACGTACATCTGCGATTTCTCGCGCTCGGTCGGCGCGGTAAGCGCGACGACGCGAAAGACGCGCGGGCTCACGCGCTCGGTGATCGCCTTGATCGTGCCGCCTTTGCCGGCCCCGTCGCGGCCCTCGAACACGATGGCAGACCTTGAGTCCCTTGTGCACCACCCACTGCTGCAGTTTCACCAGCTCGACGTGCAGCTTCTTGAGTTCGCGGTCGTAGTCCTTGCCGGAGAGCTCCGGGCTCGCGTTCGGCGCGCCGCGCTTGCGTCCTTGTCGCCTTGGCAGTCGACGCCGTTGTCCTTCTTCGTTTTCCCGCTTTTCCTACCCATCGTCATCTCCATCGATTCAGCACTCCGAAAATTTCATCGCCTGACCTGCCTACGCCATGATGTTCACGCCGCCATCGACGTACAGCGTCTCGCCGGAAAGTCGGCGCGCGTACGGTGTTGCAAGATACGCGCAAGTGAATCCGACGTCCATTATGTCGACCAGCTCGCCGATGGGGCGCGCTGCTCGACTTCCGTCAGCAGCAGATCGAAGTCCTTGAGGCCGGATGCCGCGCGTGTCTTCAGCGGACCCGGCGAGATCGCGTGCACGCGGATGCCCTTGCCGCCCAAGCTCGTAGGCCAGGTAGCGGCAGCTGGATTCAAGCGCGGCCTTCACCGGACCCATGACACTGTATGTGGGTATCACCTTGGTCGCGCCATGGTAGCTCATCGCGAACATCGTCCCGCCGCTTGTCATGAGCGGCGCCGCAAGCCGCGCCATCCGCACGAACGAGTGGCACGACACGTCCATCGCCTTCGCAAATCCCGCGGCCGAACAATTGATGAGGCCGCCCTGCAGGTCTTCCTTCGGTGCGAATGCGATCGAGTGCACGACGATGTCGAGCCGGCCCCATTTCGTGGAGATTGCATCGAACACCGCTTCCAGCTGGCCGTCGACGCTCACGTCCAGCGGCAGGAAGAGCGGCGCGTCCAGATCCCGCGCTAGCGGCTCGACGTAAGGCCGCGCCTTCTCGTTCAGGTATGTGATGGCAACCTCGGCGCCGAGCTCGTGAAAGGCCTTCGCGCAGCCGTATGCGATCGAATGCTCGTTCGCGATGCCGACGACCAGGCCCGGCTGCCTTTGAGCACCGGACGCGGAATTTCCAGCGTCATGTCTGTTTCTCCCTCAGGGTCCAAGCGCGACGGACGAGACCAACGCGCGTCCTTTCCAGTACATGCCGTTCAAGCGGAGGTTGAGCTTGCCGTCGGTTTGCGTCCGGCTTGCGCGACGGCGCGCTTCGGCGGCCCTTCGCGGGCGCCACGTCAAGTGTTTCGCCGATGCTCTCGATCATCGACAACTGCTCCGTCGTCGGCTCGAAACGCCGCATCCGCTCGTCGGCGAGCAGCCGCCGGACCAGCGTCACCAGCCGCTCGCGGTCACCCCGCTTGGACAAGAGCTTCGGCAGCGTCGCAACCGCCTTTTCGGGCTCGTAGCGCACGACGATGTCCTGCTCGCCGCGGATGCGCCGCCACTCGTCCGGAGCGATGTCGGGAAGAAGATGCCGGTATTCGAGCGCCAGTTCCTGCTTCAGCGCGAGTCGCGCCAGCGGCAGCGGTGCACCTCGCCGTGCAAGCAGCGAACCGACGCGAGCCAGCGCCTCCGCATAACCGCCCTCCTCGATCGCCGCCAGCGCTTCCTTGACGAAGGGCAGGTCGCGCGGCCCGGCTGCGATTTCCGCACCATGCACGTCCGCTGCGTGCTTTTCCGCGAGGTAGAGCGAGAACACGCTGCCGTAGGTCTGGAAAAACGCGGCCTCGCTGGTGGCATCGCGTGACTCGCGGTAATAGTCGAGAGAGGAGCTGATGACCTCCGACAGCATCTTCTGGACCTGGACTCCGGGATTGTCCGGCGCGGCCGCCTTGCGCTGTGCCTTGACCGCCTGCGCGGCGGGGCCGAGCCACGACATCCACGGATTCAGGTCCGAAAACGCCCAGCGCTGGAAGCGCAGTGGATGAAACTGGCGCGACACTTTGGCCGAGACTTCATTGCCCAGCGACTGCACGAACGGTTGCGCGAAGAGCTCGTATGCGCGCTGGTTGAATTCCGAGATCGCGGCAACGGCCTCGAACGGCTTCTCGTCGGCGCGCTCGAGGCGGTTCAACTGTTTGGCGATGTCCTCGAGCCGGCGCTCCTGGAAATCGACTTCGTACCCGACCTTGCCGTCCCGACCCTTGACCTCGTGGATACGCATTCCGTAGAGACCGGGGGGCAGCATTTCGATCGACTTGAGCACTTCGACGATCTGCGCGTGCTCCTTCCTGGCGACCTTGCCGGAGACGAAGATGCCGAGGTGGCCGATATCCTGGTGCAACAATCCGACGATCACCTGGCCGCGCGCCTTGATCTCGTCTGTCGAGCCATAGATGTCGGCCACCCAGTTGAAGGCCTGCTGCGGCGGCGTGATGTTGTCGCCCATCGACGCGAAGAGGATGATCGGCGCCTTGATGTCGCGCAGGTCGAAGGATTTGCCGCCCGGGCCCTGGGTTCCGGTCCACAGCTTGTTGCCGACGAAGAGGTTGCGGGTGATCCACTCGATTTCCTCGCGATTCATGAGGTAAAAGCCGCCCCACCAACGCTCGAACTCGAGGAAGCGTGGCGGCTCCGTGTCGATGTTCGCAAACAGGTTGTAGTACTTGTCCCAGAACGTGTTGGCCGGATTGAGGTTCTCGAAATTCTCGACCAGGTAGGCGCCATCGAAGATGCCGTTGCCCATGTCGGCCGCGAACGACGACAGCCACGTTCCGCCCAGCATCCCGCCCGCATAGCGCATCGGGTTGTCGCCGGCGCCTTCCTGGAATGCGCCCCCCCAATACGACATGGGCGCGCCGTTGATGACGATCGGGCCCGTGTCGTCCGGGTCCGCGGCGGCCAGCATCATCGCCGCCCAACCGCCCTGGCAGTTGCCGACGATCACCGGTTTCGCGCTCGCCGGATGCAGTTGGCGCACCTTCTTCACGAATTGCTGCTCGGCAGTGCAGACGTCGAGCAGTGTCTGTCCGGGCTCGGGGTCGCGGAAGAAAATCACGAAGTAGACCGGGTGCCCCTCGCGCAGCGCGACACCGACCTGCGAATCGTCCTTGAACCCGCCGATGCCCGGGCCGTGACCGGCGCGCGGGTCGATGATCACGTACGGGCGCAGCTTCGAGTCGACCTTCACGCCGTCCGGCGGAATGATACGAACGAGCGCGTAGTTGACCGGCCGCGCGAGCGTGCGTCCGTCGACGACCGTTTCGTAGTCGAAATGCAGGACCGGCGTCAACCCTTCGCGGTTGTGTTCGACGAAGTTGTTGCCGCGCTGACGCAGCGTGTCCCAGAACAGGATCGAGCGCTGCGCAGCATCAGTGGCGTACTGGAGCCAGCCCGCCCAGGCGTCCACGGGCGTGGCCGGCTTCTCTCCGACGCTGGCCGCGCACTCCGCATAGGCCTTGCCGAGCCGCTCGCTGAAGTGCTCCCGCGCCAGAGTGGTTCGCTTCTGGTAGAGCTGTGCGACCTTCGTTGCGATGTCGTAGCTTCGTGCGACTTGCTTGACTGCGTCCATTGTCATGGTCCTTCCGACGGTGGCGCAGGGGCCGCGGAATGCATCAACGGCATCCCCGCCACTCAACGCTCATTTTCTGCCAGCCTGGGCAGTTATCCATTGACGGGTGTCAAGCAAGTGCGCTTGGCGCTCGTCTACGGCGCCGCGTAACGCCCTCGCATCACTGCTGCGCCGCCACAGGCTCCATCGCGGGCGCGTCAAAGCCGCCACCCAGCGCGAGGTACAGGTTCACGCGCTGCGCGCGCCGCTCGGTCTGCACGCGCAGCAGCGACATGCGCGCATTGTAAAGCGCGAGCTGGTTCTGCGCGACCGCGCGGAAGTCGACGGAGCCGACCCGATACTGGATCTGCACCAGCTCGAGGGCGCGTGTGTTGTCGACGATGTTCGCGCCCAGGATGGCGTCGCGATCCCGCAGCGCGTTCTCGGCAGCCAGCGCGTTCTCCACTTCAGCGAACGAGCGCTGCGCGGTACGGGCATAGGATGCCACGGCCTCCTTCTGTTCCGCGGTGCGAATGTCGACCTGCGCGCGCAATGTGCCGCCCTGGTATATCGGCGCAATCAGGTTGGCGCCGAAGCTGAAAGCTGGATTGCTCCGGTCTTGCAGAACGAACACATCGCTAGTAATGCTGCTGCCGCCGGCGGTCAGGCTGATGCGCGGCAACCGCGCGGCCTTGGCTTCGCCGATGCGGTTGAATGCCGCAGCGACGCGGCGCTCGGCGGCGATCACGTCCGGTCGGCGCTCGAGCAACTCCGAAGGCACGCCCACGGAAACCGCTGCGGGCATCGGCGAGAGTTGCTGCGCGACCGCGATCTCCGCCGCGGGGTAGCGTCCAACGAGCAGTTCGAGCGCCCGCAACGCCTGCTCGCGCGACAAATCGATCTGGCGCAACATGTCCCGATAGGTGCCGGCGCTGGCGCGCGCTTCCGCTACCGCCTGCTCGTTGCCGTTGCCGACGCGCAATCGCTCCTGCGCGATCTTCAACAGCGACTCGGACGAATGCGCCGCATCCCCGATGATCTGGCGCTGCAATCCTGCTTCGATGGCCACGAACCATGCCTTTGCCACCATCGCCGCAACGGACTGCCGGGCATAGGCATAGTCGGCCTGCACGGCCGCGGACTGCGCCTCTGCCGCGGCAGTGGCGTAGCGCATGCGACCCCACACGTCGAGCTCGAGGGACGCGTTGAGGAACACGGCGTTCAGGCCGCCACCACTGCCTGACGCGCCGCTGTAAGTGCCCGCCGCGTTCACCCATGGATAGAGCGCGCCGCTCGCCACGGCGACGTAACCGGCCGCCTGCTCGACGCGCGCCGCCGCGATGGCCAGGTCGGCGTTGTAGGACTGTGCTTCGGTCACGAGCGCCGTCAAGGCGAGATCGTCGAACGTCGCCAGCCAGCGATCGGCGACCGGCGCCGCCGTGCCGCCGGCGGCCCGCCATCCAGCGGGGATCTCCGTATGCGGCAGCGCGTCCTTGCGCAATTCCTCGGTGGTCGGCGGCGGATTGAGCGCGCAACCCGCCAGGGCGGCCGCGATGGCCAATGCATGAATCCTTCGCAGGACGGGATACGTGCGCATCAATGCAGCTTCAACACCAGGTAGTCGGTGATCGCGCCCACCCGCAGTATGACCATGCGAATGAGGTGAAGTGCATGCACGTGTTCGGTGTAGATGGCGCCTGCGCCCTCCGCGCCGGCGGCGAGGAACAGCGCGCGATCAGATTCCGCGACTTCGAACTTGACCGGGAACCGGCCCGGGACCTGCGGGTAAGCTCCGGTCTGCGGCACCATGCCGGACTGCGCGACCTGCCCCTGTCCCTGCGCCCAGACGATCGAATCGACCTTCGCCTTGATGATGTGCCCGGGATACGTCTTGAGCGCGAACTCCGCGTCATTGCCGGGCTCGACCAGGCGCAATTCGTTCTGCGCGTACAGCGCGATGACCTGGTAGGTCTCCTCGACGAAGCTCATCGCCGGCGCCACCGGAAAGGCGGTCACGTACGAGCCCGGGCGCAACTGTACATTGATCGCGTACCCACTGGTCGGCGCATAGACGGCCGTCTGGTCGAGGTTCCACTGAGCGTTCGCGAGATCCGCGCGGCTCACGTCGACCTGCGCCTTCGCCGTCGCGAGCTGCGCCCGCGCCGACGCGACCGACGCCTGTTCGCCGTTCACCTGCCCCGACAACTTCTGCGTGACCTGCGCTTCGTTCGCCGCCGCCGTCGCGATCTGGCCTTCCAGTTCGATCACGTTGGCCTCGGCCTGTTCCAGCGCGAACTTGTCGCCGGCGCCCGTCGCCACCAATTCCCTGTTCTGCCGCACGCGCAGCCGCGCGAGCTCCAGCCTGGGCTGCAGCGAGGCGACCTGGCCGCTGGTTGACTTCAGCTGTTCCTGCAATTGCCGCGCGCCGGCCGAAGCATCCACCACGCCCGCTCCTGCCTGCGCGAATTTCGCCTCGTCGGCCGCGAGCTTCGCCTTGGCGACGTTGAGGTCGTTCTGGTACTGCGTCGGGTCGATGCGGAACAGCAATTCGCCCTGCTTGACCAGCCGATTAGGTTCGACCGGAACCTCGATCACGCGTCCACGCACTTGCGGAATCACCTGCACCACGTACTTGAAGACCCGGACATCGGCGGTCGACGGGGCGACCACATTCAGCGTGAGGATCATCGCCGACAATCGCGACGATCGGGATGATGACCACAGTGACTTGCCATGCAGTGTTCCACGGCAGCCACTTGAACTTGATGAAGATCAGCCAGACGAAGAATCCATAGATGGCAAGGAGGATCGCTTCCATCAGGCGTTCCCTCCCTTGGCGGCGATGGCAGCGGCCGTCGCCGGTGCGGTGGGCGCCGCGGTCGCCGCCTCGAGGTCACGGCGCAGCACCTTGAGTTCGGCGGTCAGCGTTCCCTTTTCGGCCATCGCATCGAGTTCCTCGCGCAGGTGGGCGAGCTCATAGTCCAAGAGCTCGCCGGCCTGCGCCTTCGCCCCTTGCTTGTGATAATAATCGTCGTGCTTGTCGGTGCCGTAGGCGGCCCGGTAGGCGACCGGTTTCGTGAAGGCCCACAGCCATGCGATCGGCCACAGCAGGCCGCCGAAGAGCAGTGACAGCAGGCACAGCGTGTGGATGGCGTCCTTTTGCGGATGGTGGCGCTTATGGGCGATCTTCTCCGGCAGCACGTGCAGCATCCAGAACAGCACGATGGCGCCGATGGGAACGAAGATGACGACGAACCAGGCGACATATTTCGCCATCGTGTCCATCATCTCGGGCGGAAGGAACGACGCGTACGCAAGGGATGGAAATGCCAGCGCGGCCGCGGACGACGCGATCGCTATCAGCTTGCACAATCTCTTCATGACTCTGACTCCACGCATATCCCCATTCATCCGAATTCGTCTCGGCTGCATATCATCCGACAAGGACCGACCGGTCCGGGCAAAAAAAAGCTCTCCCCGAATCGCCCAGGGGGGACGGAAATTGATCCCATTCTCGCATACCAACGCCCCCTGCGTTAGAGTCCGAGTGGCCGCGCTCGTTCCCGGGGCTGCCATGCACGCAATTGTCAAAACCCTTGTCGACATCCCATGAAAATCATCGAGATCACCTACCGCTATGATGGCACCGATGCGACGGTACGGCCGCGGCCGGTCGATGCCGAGTCGGCGCGGACGCGGCTTGACGACGGCAGCCGGTCGATCAGCGCGCTGCTCGAGAGTCTGACCGACGGCACCGGCACGGCGCGTCGCGTCATTCCGGTCGATCCGCGCGACCTGGGTCTCGCGTCGGGTGCGCCGAAGCAGCGTCCCTACGCGGCAGTGCTCGGCTGTTCCGACGCACGTGTCCCGATCGAATTGATCTTCAACGAGGGGCCCAACGACCTATTCGTCGTTCGCGTCGCGGGCAATGGCCTCGGCAGCGAAGTGCTCGGCAGCCTCAAGTATGCGGTCGACCATCTGGGCGGCAGCCTGAAGATCATCGTGGTCCTCGGCCACAGCGGTTGCGGCGCCGTATCGGCTGCCGTCGATGCTTTTCTCGATCCCAAGACCTACCTGTCGTTCGCCGCGCAGCACTCGTTGCGCAGCATCCTCGACCGCCTGCTCGTCGTGGTCAATGCCGCAGCCATGTGGATGGCCGCAGTCTTCGGACCGGAGGTCGTGCGTCGACCAGGCTATCGCGCCGCGCTGATCGAGGTAGCGGTCGTTTCCAATGCGGCGCTGGCCGCGTACACGCTGCAACAGCAGATCGGCGCCGCTGAGAGTGAAGACATTCGCGCCGTCTATGGGGTTTACCTACTTGAGGACAGGCAGATCTGGGCACCCCGTATCGAAAGCAGTGAATGCGCGGGGCTCGCCTACCCTCCGGCCGACGCTGCGGCGTTCGGCGCATTCGGCGATTCCGTGCTGCGCACGGAACGAATCGCGCGCCTGCTCGATGGGGCCATCGTCTAGAGTCAACAGCACTGCACGCGAATTGCCGCGACCACTGGAACGTCTCCCACTGAGATCAACCGGACCTTTGCAGGCGCGCGCCCGAAGATCCTCCCAATCCCTGCGTATCGGGGACCATGGCCAGCGCGAGCTCTTCGGGCCGGGTGAAGTGCGACTTGACAGCCCAGTCGAGCAATTCGAGTTCCGCGTCCAGTGCCGCTCGACGATGATCCGGAAGCGTGTTGCGCAGGTTGAGCAGCATCGCGCGCATACGACGCGCGATCTGTAGGTTACCGGCACCGCAGGCGCGAATCTCGTTGCACGCGACCTGGACGTAATGCTCCCAGTTTGGCGTGCGGAAAATGACGCGCGGCTTGCCGCCAGCGTCGAGGATGACTTCGCCGCGCAACCTGCGTCGGCCGACCACGCGCAGCAGCCGATGCACCTGGTCCAGCGCTAGAACGGCGGTCGTCGGGTCGTTGATCGCCGGCGACAATGCCTTCAGCGCGATGTCGACGATGATGCGGAACGCGAACATCGGGTCCTGCTCGAGCGTTCTCTCGGGACCAAAAGCCACCGTCGAGAGTACGGTGCGATCATCGATCGCCGCTGCGCCGCCGTGCAACACGAACAATGGCTCCTCCGCAGCGACAAAATCCCCGACCTGCGGCAGAAACTCGATGACGCCGTCGTGGAGCCGCGCCAGCGCCAGCAGTGCGGGAATCTCGACCGCGAGCACGATTTCCGATCCGTCGCCATGTTCAACCATGCGGCCGGGCGTGCCGACGCTTTCGTGCGGGGGAGCCTCCTCCAGTGGCAGCGCAGTCGCCGGATCCGGATATACGGATTTGATCATGGCCACGCCTTCGTCGCCGACTCGGGCGACAACGGCGACCGGCCGCAACAGGCGAGCCGCATAATCGATCAGGAACAGGAAGTCGGCAATGCACGCGATGCCGAGCACGGCGGTGACCGTTGCCACGAGCTCGTGTACCACCGCCGTCTGCCGGTTGATCGCACTGACGGCGAACACCAACGTGAAGACGAACAGGCCGACGCTGTAGCGGACGACGTTGTTGCGCAGCAGGATAGTAGCGATGATTCGCGGCGTCAGCTGGCCGCCTGCGATCTGGATCGCCACTAGCAGTTGGCCGAAAGTAAATACCAGAAACGACAGCGTCAGCGTGATGACGGTCTGGTACAACGCCGTTGCGCCGGTAAGTTCGATGTGGGTAAGGTTCCAGCGCTGCCAGTCGTCCAACGCGTGGAACATCGGCGCCACGAGCAACTCGATTGCGATGGCAATGAGGGGGACGGTCCACAACGCCGACTTGAGATAGCTGGTCAGCCGGTAGACCCGCCCCCAAGTCACCCTGCCTCGAATGCGTCCCCGGAGCGGGCGGCGCCTCTCGGCAAGCGTGGGACGTGGTGCGACGCCTTCTTGCGTATCGGGGGTCATGGAACTTTCACGGTCGTGAGCCCGTTCGCAGTGTGCCTGATCTCTGCCCTCATTGGCCGGAGTTTCAGCTGCCGTTTGGCAGTGATCCTGTTTCCGGGATTAGAATTGTGCGATGTCCGCAACGGAAATGATGCGCGGATCCCTCCGCATGATGCTTGCCGGCGCCGTTGCAGCGCTGGCAGCGCTGATCTCGGGCTGCGCGAGCCTTCCCCCGCCGGAAGGGCGCAGCGCGTCTTCCGCGGTGACCGACACCGACGGAACGCGGCTCGGTCGCGCCGTCGCCCCGGGCGTCATCGCGAACACGGGCAAAGCCGGGATCTACGCGCTTCCCGATCCGCGGGACGCTTTCGCCACGAGGATCCTGCTCGCGGCCGCCGCGGAAAAGACGCTCGACGCGCAATACTACATCTGGCATGGGGACCAGGTCGGACTTCTGATGTTCCAGTCGCTCTGGCAGGCAGCGGAGCGCGGCGTGAGGGTGCGGGTGCTGCTCGACGACTTCAACACGAGCGGTCTCGACCCCGTCATTGCCGCTCTGGACGCGCATCCGAACTTGGAAGTGCGGCTCTACAACCCGGTCGTCCAGCGCGACGCTCGCGCGCTCAATTTCCTGACCGATTTCACGCGGGTCAACCGCCGCATGCACAACAAATCGTTTACCGCGGACAACCAGGTCAGCGTAGTGGGTGGACGCAACATCGGCAACGAGTATTTCGGCGCGGGCACCGGCGTAGCATTCGCCGACCTGGACGCGATCGCGATCGGCAGCGCGGCGCGCGACGTGTCGAAGGAGTTCGACCTCTACTGGAACAGCGTCTCGGCCTATCCGGCCGCGAGCTTTGTCGGCGTGCCAGACGCGGCCGCAGCCGCCAATCTTCAGGCCACGTTCGCGGCAACACGCGCCGACCCGGAATCGGTTGCCTATCTCGAGGCAGTGCGCTCGACACCCGTCGTTCGCGAATTGCTGGACCGCACGATCGGCCTCGAGTGGACGACCGCGATTGTCTTGCACGACGACCCGGCAAAGACGCTCGACACCACGGGCCGAACGGATGTCCTGCTGTTCCCGACGTTGATGCGGACGATCGGCCGCCCGGAGAAGACGCTGGACCTCGTCACGCCATACTTCGTGCCTGGCGAAAACGGGACCGCCGCCCTCGTGGCACTCGCAGACAGCGGCGTGCGAATCCGCATCCTGACCAACTCGCTCGCGGCATCCGACGAAAAATCGGTGCATGCGGGCTATGCGAAGCGTCGGGAGGACCTGCTGCGAGCCGGTGTTCGCCTTTATGAGCTCAAGCCGACCGCGGGAGAGGGAATGCCCAAGGCCAAGAAAGGCAATAGCTCCTCCGCAGGTCTCCACGCGAAGACTTTCGCCGTGGATCGCGCCCGCGTGTTCATCGGCTCGTTCAACTTCGACCAGCGCTCCGCCTTGCTGAACACCGAGATGGGGCTCGTGGTCGACAGTCCCGAACTCGCGAAGCGATTGGCCGCCAGATTCGACACCGATCTGCCCAGGGTCGCGTACGAGGTTCGGCTGGCGCCGGACGGGCGCACGCTGGAATGGGTCGAGTGGACCGCCACCGGAGAGCGGATTTACGATACGGAGCCGGGCACGAGTTGGGGGCAACGCAGAGGCGTCGAGATATTGTCGATTCTCCCGATCGAGTGGCTGCTTTAAGTGTCCGTTGTGGCGTCGGGATCGCCAAGACAAATGCTGCGCTTCCAGTTCTTTCTGTTGAGTTGGCTCTTCGCGGCGGCCGGCGCCGCCGCCCCGCTTGCTCCCGCTGCCAAGGCAGAGATCGACGGTCTGCTGTCCCGGCTGGAAGCGTCCCAATGCCAATTCAATCGCAATGGCTCGTGGCACAGCGCAGCCGATGCCAAGTCGCATCTGCTGAACAAGCTCAAGTATCTCGAAGACAGAGGCGCAGTACAGACTGCCGAGCAGTTCATCGAACTGGCCGCGTCGAAAAGCAGCGTGTCGGGTGACGCCTATCTGGTCAAGTGCGGCGGCGGCGCCGCTGTCCCGAGCGCTGTGTGGCTGCAGTCCCAGCTCCAGCTCATGCGCCGGGCAGGAGGGCCCACGACAGCCAAGTAAATGGCGTTTCTTCGAAGGTCGCGATCGGAACGACCCTCGGAGCATGACGACTTGGCCCGAACGCTTGACCCCGGATTGAACTCAAGGTGCTGCGAGCAGGCGCCGCGTGTGCCGGGCGATCATCAACTCTTCGTTGGTGGGGACGACCCATGCGGATGTACGGCTGCCCGCCGTGCTTATGCGCGGTCCGCCCGCCGTGTTGGCCGGCAGGTCGAGTTCGACGCCAAGCCATCCGGCGTCGTTGCATACCCGCTCGCGCAGGCCCCGGCTGTTCTCGCCGATGCCCGCCGTGAACACGATCGCGTCGAGTCCGCCTAGCGCCGCGGCAAGCGACCCCAGTTCGCGACTGATGCGGTAGACGAATACATCGATCGCGGCCTTCGCTTCCGGCGCCGGACTTGCCTCCAGCGTGCGCATGTCGCTCGAGATGCCCGACATGCCGAGCAGACCGGACTGCTGATAGATCAGCTTTTCTATCGCACGACCATCCATCTTCAGCTCGTCCATCAGGTAGAGCACGACACCGGGGTCGAGGCTGCCGCAGCGCGTGCCCATCGGCAATCCGTCAGCGGCCGTGAATCCCATCGTGCTGGCGACGCTGCGTCCCGCGGCGATCGCGCACATGCTCGAGCCGTTACCCAGATGGAGTACCACGGTCTTGCCGCGCGCCGCGCGCTCGTCGAACTGCGGCAGCACGTCGGCAATGTATTCGTACGAAAGCCCGTGAAAGCCGTACCGCCGCACGCCGCGGTCGGTGATCGCCTTTGGCAGCGCGAACGCATGCGACACCGGCGGCGCGCGGCTGTGGAACGCTGTGTCGAAGCAGGCGACCTGCGGCAACTGCGGCGAGCGCTCGAGCAGCGACCTGATCGGCGCCAGGTTGTGCGGCTGGTGCAGCGGCGCGAGGGGGATCAATTTTTCGAGGGCCGTGAGGATCGTCGCGTCGACGCGTACAGGCTGCGCATAGTCGGGACCGCCATGCACGACGCGATGGCCGATGCCGACCAGCCGATGCCCGGCAAACGATTCGCGCAGGAATGCAACCAGGTGCTCGAGGGCGCCGTCGTGGCCGAGCTTGACTCCATCGCCCCAAGATTTTTCGTCCACGACGTTGCCGGCCGCTTCCTTGGCGACAAAGCGAGGCGCCGTATACAGACCTTCGGCCTGGCCGCGTACGATCAGTTCGAAATCGCTGCCGCGCTCTTCGAATACCGAGAACTTGAGGCTCGACGAGCCCGCGTTCAGGACCGCGATGGCATTGGGCATTTCAGTTTTACGCGCAGGGATTCATGTCAGGCTACAGCCTTTTCGGCCTTCTCGCGTCGCGCATTTGCCACCAGTGCCGCGACTGCGCAGGATGCGAGGCGCGAGAGGAGCGAATCGGCGCGGCTGGTCAGGATGATGGGCACGCGGGCCCCAAGCACGATGCCGGCCGCGTCAGCCCCTGCGAGGAAGGACAGGCTCTTGGCGAGCATGTTGCCCGCCTCGAGATCGGGGACCACGAGCACGTTGGCGCGACCGGCCACCGGCGAGTCGATCTTCTTGATCGCCACCGACTCCAGGCTGATCGCGTTGTCCAGCGCCAACGGCCCGTCGATAAGCGCGCCGGTGATCTGGCCGCGGTCGGCCATCTTGCACAGAGCGCCGGCCTCGACGGTCGACGGCACCTTCGACGTAACCGTCTCCATCGCGGACAGGATCGCCACGCGCACCTCGGGAAAGCGCATCGCGTGCGCGAGGTCGATCGCGTTCTGGATGATGTGGACCTTGTCCTCCATCGTCGGCGCGATGTTCACCGCGCAGTCGGTGACGATCAGCGTCTCCGAGTAGCTCGGCACATCCATGACGAAGCAATGGCTGACCCGGCGCGCGGTGCGCAGACCCGTTTCGCGCTTGACGACCGACGCCATCAGTTCGTCGGTGTGCAGACTGCCTTTCATCAGCGCCTCGGCCCTGCCTTCGCGGACCAGTTCCACCGCCTTGTCCGCCGACGCCTGGCTGTGCGGCGTGTCGACGATCGGCAATCCCGCAATATCGATGCCATGTTCTTTCGCGATCGCCTCGATTCGCGCACGCGGACCCACCAGGATCGGCGCGATCAGACCGAGCTTGGCCGCATCGACCGCACCGCGCAGCGAACTTTCGTCGCACGGATGCGCGACCGCGGTGGGAGTGGGCGGCAACGTCTTGCAGAAATCGATAAGGTACTGGTACTTCGCGTGTTCCCGTGCCATTCACGAACTCCCTGTTATTTGAAGAATGCCGGGACGATATCCACAAACAGGATCTTTACGATTGTCATGCCTGGAAAGATCATCGCATAGCCGATGTCCGGCCGGTCCGTCGGGGCGAGCTTGTTCGAATAGGCAAGAATCGCAGGATTGCCACAAGCGCCGGCGACGATGCCCGCCACTTCGTCGTAAGGCATCTTGAACACCAGGAGGCCGAGGATCAGGATTGGCACGACAAGCGCGACCAGCACAATGGCACCCAACCCCAGCATCAGGAACCCGGTGTCGGTGACCGTCGCCGCGAACTTGGGGCCCGACGACATTCCGACCTGCGCGAGGAACAGCGTGAGTCCCAGGTTGCGGATCACGAGATTGGCGGACAACGGTATGGTCCAGTTCATGCCGCCGGTGCGACGCAGGTTGCCCAGGATCAGCGCCATGATCAGCACTCCGGACAGGCCGACCGAGATCTTGCCGATCATGGGCAGCGGAATCTGGATCGCGCCGATCAGGAAACCCAGTGCCATGCCGATGCCAATGGAGATGTAGCTGAATTCGGCGGTGCCCTTGATGGAGTCGCCGAAATATTTGCGCATGACGGTGAAATCGCCACGGTGGGCGAGCACGCCGACGCGATCGCCAAACTCGAGGACGAGATCCGGACGCGGCAGGATGTCGGTGTCGCCGCGGCGGACCTGGACCAGCACCGACGCTTTCTCCCCGGGCAAGTCGAGATCGCCCAGCGCCCGCCCTACGACCGCCGGTCGCGAGGCGAACAGGCGCAGATAGTCCAGGTCACGGCGGTCCTTGAGCAAGCGTCCTGGCGCGGCTTCGCCGAGAATCGCGCGCGCCTGCGCGAGAGCTTCCTTGGAAGGCGCGGTGACGAGCAGGACGTCGCCTTCGGCGATGATGGCATTAGGTGAGGCGGGTTCGTTTCGGCCCTCGCGGCGCAGGGCGGCGATCAAAACTCCGCCGGGCAGCGACGCCAATACTTCGCCGAGTCCCTTGCCGGAGAACGCGGGGTTGTGCATCGCGATTTCAAGCATTTCGAGACCGGTGGATGTCGGCACCTCGATCTTCGGCTTCAGAAGCATGAATGCGATGTACAGGAACAGGATCGGCCCGGCCACACCGAAGGGATAGGACACGGAATAGCCAACCGCCGGGTCGTCATTGCCCAAGGTCGCGATCGCTGCCTGCAATGTCGGCGTACTGGTGCCGGAACCGGCGAACAAACCCAGCGCGTGTCCGAGGTTCAGATTCATTGCCTTCACGAACAGCAGGCTCACCACGCCGGCCGCAAGCACGCCGGTCAACGCGATCATGTTCGCCTTGATGCCCGCAGGGCTGGTCAGTCCGGTGAAGAACTGCTTTCCGTACTGGACGCCGACGCCATAGAGAAACAGCGCGAGGCCGAGCGTGCCGACCATCGGCGCCGGCACCGACTTCGGCGCGAACCAGCCCATCGCGAGCGCGACGAAGAGCACCGCGCCGACGCCCAGCGAAAAGCCCTTGATGTTGATCTCACCAACCAGATAGCCGATGGCGATGGTCAGGAACAGCGCCATCATCGGCTGCTGGCCGAGCAGGTTCTGGATCGCTTCCATGCCGTTTCCCCCGGATCGTTTTTATTGGCGTGTGCTATCAGCGTGCGTTGCAGCCGGCGTCGCGGAACTGCGCGAGTGTCCGGGCGACGAGTTCCGGACCGGCCGGCGGTGTATCGGCGAGCTGATAGTCCATACCGAGCGCCTTCCATTTGAAGGAACCAAGCTGGTGGAAGGGGAGCACTTCCACCCACTCGACGTTCTTCATCGGGGCGACGAACGCAGCGACGCCTTCGACATTGGCCGGATCGTCCGTCAATCCGGGCACGAGCGTGTACCGCACCCAGACCGGTTTGCCCATTGCCGCGAGCCGCTCTGCGAATCGCAACGTTGGCGCAAGCTCCTGCCGGGTCACGCGGCGATACGTTTCCGGATCACTTGACTTGATGTCGAGGATGACGAGATCGAGATTGCTCAAATACTCGTCGGTTGCGCGCTCACCCAGGAATCCGGAGGTTTCGATCGCGGTGTGGAGGCCAAGGGACTTCGCTGCACCCAGGATGCGGCGCGAAAACGCGGCCTGCACGAGCGGCTCGCCACCCGAGATGGTCAGCCCGCCTTTCATCGCGCGCAACGCGGGGGCGAAGTGCCCGAGCCGGGTGACAACCTGTTCGAGCGATATGCGCACGCCATGCTTCAGCTTCCACGTGTCGGGGTTGTGGCAGTACTGACAGCGCAGCGTACATCCGGATAGGAAGAGCGTGATGCGCACCCCGGGCCCGTCCAGGTGGGATCCGGTCTCGTACGAGTGCGCGTAGCCGAACGCGCCGTCGCCTTCGCTGTAGTTCTCGGCCTCCGGCGCATCCGGCGAGAGATCGTGCCGCAAATCGTAACGACTGCCCTCCGGAAGTTCGGCCGCCGCAGCGGCCCCAATGCCGGGCGTTGGGATCGTCATTTCAGATCTTCGAGTGGAAGAACGTCCGGCTAACGACGTCCTGCTGCTGCTCGCGCGTGAGGCGGATGAAGTTCACCGCATATCCCGACACCCTGATCGTGAGTTGCGGGTACTTGTCCGGGTGGTCCATTGCGTCGAGCAGTGTCTCCTTGTTCAGGACGTTGAGGTTCAAGTGGAAGCCGCCTTGCCCGAAGTACATGTCCAGCGCGTCGACCGCGCGCCCGACCGCCGCCTCGTTGCCCTGCCGGTTATCGGATGGGACGACCGACAGTGTGTAGCTGATGCCGTCCTGCGCATCGTCGAACGGCAGGCGAGCGACTGAAAGGCATGACGCCAGCCAGCCGTGCGAGTCGCGGCCGTGCATGGGGTTGGCGCCCGGCCCAAAGGGCTCGCCGAGGCGCCGCCCATCCGGCGTGTTGCCTGTGCCCTTGCCGTAGACGACATTGGAAGTGATCGTCAATACCGACTGCGTGTGGACCGCGCCGCGGTAGGTCTGGTGCGTCCGCAACTTGTCCATGAAGCGCTTCACCAGTTGGGCGGCGATGTCGTCGACCCGCGGGTCATTGTTGCCGAACATCGGGAACTCGCCCGTCGTCTCGTAATCGGTGACGAGACCCCCGTCGCCGCGAATCGGCCTTACCTTCGCGTACTTGATCGCCGACAGGCTGTCGGCGACGACAGAAAGACCGGCGATGCCGAAGGCCATTGTCCGCACGATGTCGCGATCGTGCAGCGCCATCATCAGCCGCTCGTAGTTGTATTTGTCGTGCGCATAGTGGATGCAGTTCATCGCGTGCACGTAGGTACGCGCGAGCCAGTCCATCATGTCGTCGAACTTCGCCATCACGTCGTCGTAGTCGAGGACGTCGCCGGCCACCGCGCGATAGGCCGGCCCGACCTGCACGCCGCTCATCTCGTCGCGTCCGCCGTTAATCGCGTAGAGCAGGCACTTGGCCAAGTTCACCCGCGCGCCGAAATACTGCATCTGCTTGCCCAGTCGCATCGCCGAGACGCAACACGCGATGCCGTAATCGTCACCGAACTGCGGCAGCATGAGGTCGTCGTTCTCGTACTGAAGCGCCGACGTCGCCTGACTGACGGTAATGCAGTATCGCTTGAAGGGCTCCGGCAGGTTCTTCGACCACAGAATGGACATGTTGGGCTCGGGCGCCGGACCGAGGTTGGCGAGGGTCTGCAATGTGCGGAAGCTCGTGCGCGTGACCAGCGTGCGCCCGTCGAGCGCCATGCCGCCGATGCTCTCCGTCGCCCAGTAGGGATCGCCGGAAAACAGCGCATCGTATTCGGGCGTGCGCATGAAGCGGACGATGCGCAGCTTGATCACCAGCTGGTCGATCAGTTCCTGCGCCTCGGCCTCGGTCAGCGTCTTCTCGGCAAGATCGCGCTCGATGTAGATGTCGAGAAAGGTCGAGAGGCGGCCCACCGACATGGCGGCGCCGTTCATTTCCTTGATGGCGCCGAGATAGCCCAGGTAGGTCCACTGCACGGCTTCCTGGGCATTCGCCGCCGGCCTTCCGAGATCGCAGTCGTACGTCGCACCCATCGTCTTCAAGTCTTCGAGGGCGCGCAATTGGTCGGCCATTTCCTCGCGCAGGCGCATGATTTCCTCGATCGGCCAGCGCGCGTCGAGCTGGGCGCGTTCCGCCTTTTTCTCCTCGATGAGGCGGTCCACGCCGTAAAGCGCGACACGCCGGTAGTCGCCAATGATGCGGCCGCGGCCATAGGCGTCCGGCAGTCCGGTGATGATGTGGGATCGCCGGCACGCGCGGATCTCCGACGTGTACAGGTCGAAGACCGCCGCGTTGTGCGTCTTGCGGTACTTGGTGAAGGTTTCGCGCACCGCGGCGTCGGGCACGCGGCCGATCGCCTTCAGTCCATTCTCGATCATGCCCCAGCCGCCGGTGGGCATGATCGCGCGGCGGAACGGCTTGTCGGTCTGCAGGCCGACGATGACCTCGTTGTCGCGATCGATGTAGCCCGGCGCATGCGACGTCAGCGACGACGGCGTACTTACATCGACATCGAGGACGCCCTTCTTGGCCTCTTCGCGGAAGAACGGTTGCAGCTTCTCCCAGACCGCGAGCGTGCGCTTGGTTGGCTTTTCAAGGAATTCAGGCCCGTCCGCATACGGCGACACGTTGGAAATGATGAAGTCGCGTACGTTGATTTCGCGTTGCCACTCCGTACCGGAAAAATCGCGCCATGCCTGCGGCTGCTTCGCCTTTTGCAACATCGTCATCACCTCCGTTGGGAATCGGGCGAAGTCAGCCGCGCCTGCGCGCAGTTCGCCCCGCGTTGGGGCCGCCCGCTCAAACGCTCCGGCACGAGCTTCGTCCGCTTCTGAGCTGCACTACCTTTTGGAAATACCGCGGCTCCTTGCGACAGGCAGCCCGTAACTCGATCTACCCGGGAAACGATCGGAGTCGGGCGCCTGCTCCCTGGTACGCGCGGACGCGCGGACGTCAAACGATTTGATCACAATACAGACGGGAAAGTTCCGAATCCCGAACGTCCATGACGCGAAACGCTGGACAAAGCGGGATGCATCGCGCGGACTCCAGTGACATCAGAATGTAACATTGATCATACCGACGAAGATCTGGTCGTTCGATCCCGGGTTGAACCAGTAGCCGCCGAGGGTAAAGTTTTTCCAGGTCGCCTGCACGAATGGGCCGCGCTGGATGTCACGCTCGTTGCCGTAAGTGGTGGTACGCTGGCCGGCAACGCCGACGCGCATCCACTCGAGCGGCCGGAACCCCACTTCGCTCCAAGCGTAGAAATAGCTGTCGCTCCGCTGATGGCTGTCGCTCACGTACTCGGCCTCGATGTAGAAATCGAATTGCTTCCAGGCCACGCTCGCCTCGAGCGCCGGCACGAATGCCTGAGTCGTTCCCCACGCGCCGCCCAGCAGGGGCGTGAGTTCCCACGTAATTTCCTCTCCGCCGGCAAAAGTCCAGCCGACGAAGGCGGAGCGCGCGCCAACCGACTCGTAGTTGTACCTCGCCTCGAGGTGCAGCGATCCGCGATCGGCGACTGCGATTGCCGATGTGTAGTTCTCGCCCCCTCGGACGACGGTGGGATAGGCGGTGATCGCGAATTCCCACGAGGGTTTCGCGGCAGGTGAAGCGCGCCGGATGCCATGTTCGTCCTCCGCGGCGAGCGCAGGCGTGGCCGTGACGACCGCAACCACCACGAAAGCGCGCAGCGTGGCCTTCATCCGCCGAGCGCGTTGATTGCGATCACGAGCAAAGTGCCCAACCCGGCCATCAGCAGCCCGACTCGCCAGCTGCCATAACCTGCGTAGCGCCCGAGCGCGAGCCCGCCAACGAACAACATGGCAACTCCGACGCCGCGCGATACGTTTTTCGCGGTCGCGACATCGTCGAACACGGCGAAGGGCAGCACGACCGGGAAGGTGGCCGCGACGACGATCAGGAATATCGCCAGCGCAGCAAGCAGGTCGTTCCGTTCGATCCTGGGCCGTGCCGGCAAGGAGGCCAGTGCGAGGATCCGCCCGCGCATCGCCTCGATCTCGCCCGTCGAGACTAAACCGGCGGCGAACCGGGACAGTGCTTCTTCAATGACAGTGCGCCCGGTCGCCGCGTCCGGCGCGTTGCGCACCGAACGGATCACCGTGAGCAATCGACCGCGATCGGTGACCGTCCGAACCAGGTACATGACCGCGTCGACCAATCCCCATGCGAGGTTACAGCCCAAGGCAGCAATGTACATCTCGCGAATCTGGGCACGGCCGGATTCCGCGACGGAGATGGCGCCGATAAAGGTGAGCGCCATGAACAGCCCGAACAGCATTTCCGAAACACGATCCACCGGGTTGAGGATGGGTTCCCGGAATTTCCCGGCGAGAACGTTGGCGTCAGTCACTGTCAGTCACTCGCATTGGCATTCGTCAGTTCCCTTCCTCGTTTACCCGGACATTCTGAGCGTCACGTCGTGATCTGACAATTCGACACCTGTTCGACGCCTCCCGTGGCAGCCGGGACTACAATGCATCGGGCCCGCGCGCAACTGCGATGTGCGGACCAGGCATGTTTGCGCAGTGACCTGGGAATCGCGCCATGAACAAACCAACGGACACACCAGCAAGCCAACCAAGTTCTACGGCGTTGCGCTTCGACGTGGTCGCCGGTCTCACGGCGGCCGCGGTTGTCCTGCCCAAGGCGATGGCCTATGCGACGGTAGCCGGATTGCCCGTCGCCGTAGGACTTTATACCGCCTTCATCCCGATGGCGATCTATGCTCTGCTCGGCTCGTCCCGCGTGCTAAGCGTCAGTTCGACAACCACGCTCGCGATCCTCGCAGGGACGGAGCTTGGCCTGGCGGTACCGGACGGCGACCCCGCCCGACTGGTCATTGCGACGGCCACGCTCACCGCGCTGGTCGGCGCGATATTGTTCCTGGCGAGGCTGTTGCGACTGGGATTCGTCGCGAACTTCATCTCCTCCCCCGTGCTGACCGGTTTCAAAGCCGGAATAGGCCTGGTGATCGTGCTGGACCAGGTACCGAAGCTTTTGGGCATTCACATCACCAAACAGGGCTTCTTCACCGATCTGCTCAGCGTCGCTCAACACATTCCCGACGCGTCGCTGCTGACGCTGGCGGTCGCCGCCGCTACGTTTGCGGTGCTGATCGGCATGGAGCGGCTGTGGCCGCATTCCCCCGCGCCGCTGGTGGCCGTAGGTGGCGCCATCGCGGCCTCGTGGTATTTCGGCCTGAACGCACTGGGTGTCTCGACGGTTGGCCTCATTCCGCAGGGCTTTCCGTCGCTGACTCTGCCTGACGTCGCGCTGATCCAACAGCTATTGCCTGGCGCGCTCGGCATCGCGCTGATGAGCTTCACCGAAACGATCGCCGCCGGTCGCGCTTTTGCGCGTCCGGACGATCCTCCGATCGACGCGAACCGCGAACTGGTCGCCACCGGGGCCGCCAACCTGGGTGGGGCATTTTTCGGTGCCATGCCGGCGGGTGGCGGCACGTCGCAGACAGCCGTGGTGCGGTCGGCGGGCGGGCAGTCGCAGAAGGCGTCGCTGGTGACGGCCGCTGCCGCTCTGGCCACGATGCTGGTGTTGGCGCCAATGCTGGGCCTGTTGCCGAACGCCACGCTGGCCGCCGTCGTGATCGTCTATTCGGTCGGGCTGATCAAGCCGATGGAATTCGCTGCCATTCGCAGCGTGCGCACAATGGAGTTCCGCTGGGCAGTTATTGCGGCGCTGGGCGTGCTGATATTCGGCACGCTGCAGGGCATCGTGGTGGCCATCATCGTTTCGCTGATCGGCCTGTCCAGCCAATCCGCGCACCCGCGCGTGTCCGTCATCGGCCGCAAACGTGGTGCAGACGTGCTGAGGCCGCTGTCGCCGGAACACCCCGACGACGAGATGTTCGACGGCCTGTTGATCGTGCGTCCGGAGGGGCGGCTGTTTTTCGTCAACGCGCAATATGTCGCCGAGCGGATCAACGAACTGGTTGCGCAGCACCGCCCACGGGTGCTCGCTGTCGACATGAGCCGCGTTCCCGACATCGAATACTCTGCATTGCAGGCGCTGATGGAAGGCGAAAAGCGCTTGACCGAACAGGGCGCCGTCGTATGGCTGGTGGGTTTGAACCCCGGCGTCCTCGACGTCGTGCGTCATGCCGGGCTGGACAAGAAACTTGGCCGCGAGCGTCTGCTGTTCAACGCGCGCGCGGCGATCGAACGATATCTATCGCTGCAGGCCAAGGCCCAATCCTAGGCGTCTGCCAGGCGCAAGCGGCAAATGCGCACGGTTCCATCTTCGGGGTCGGGCGCGACACTGAATTTCAGCCGGCGTGCCAGGCGCAGCATCGGCTGGTTCGCGGCCAGAACATAGCCGTCCATCTCGGTCAATCCGCGCGCCTTCGCCGCGCCGATGAGCGCGGCCAGCAGCGTACTCGCCAGCCCGATGCCGCCGAATTCGGATGCGACGGTGATCGCGAACTCGCAGACCGCGGGGTCGTCGCCGATGACATAGGTGGCGCTGCCCACAATGTCGACGCCATCCGCCGCGGGGACCGTCGCCACGATTCCGATCCCGCGCGCGGGAAACGACGCGAGCGCGTTGCGCACGCGCTCCAGGTTAGGCTCGCGGACATAGCGCATGAACCGCATGTACCGGGCATCGTTGCTCAAACGCTCAAATGCCTGCACGAGTTCTGCCTCATCCGTCGGGCGCATCGCACGGATGTGGACGGTGCGGCCGTCGCGCAACGCGTAATCGAATTCGGTGAAACCGGATTCCATGGTTGCCCTCTATCGCTTCGATCGACAGTGTAGCGACGGCTTGCCGCCAGGGCCAATGTGCGCACTCGACGAGTCGACAAACTCGGGGCAATGCGGTACAAATGTCGGCGGCCGGGGCCACGCGTGCTAGCTGCCGCGAGCGAGACCTTCGCCCTCCCCTATCGTCTGGAGTATCCGCCGATGAATGCTGCGGATGGAACTTTTGCCCGCGCACCTATCTGGCAGACGTGCGCCGGCGCGATGCTCGCTGCGTTGATCGTGCTCTCGGGTTGCGGCAAGCAAGCTCCGGTTCCGGAGAAGTCGCCCCCCAACGTCACCGTGCTGACGGTCGCGCGCAAGGATGTTCCGAGCACCGCCGTTTACGTTGCGCAAACGCAGAGTTCGCAGGGGGTGAACGTACAGGCGCGCGTTTCCGGCTGGCTCGACAAGCGGATGTACGTCGAAGGCTCCGTCGTCAAGGCGGGACAGGTTCTGTTCCAGATGGACCCGAAGCCGTTCCAGGCGCAGGTCGACGCGGCCAAGGCGGCATTGGAACGCCAGCAGGCTGCGGCGATGGTCGCCCAGCAGAATCTCGCGCGCACCAAGCCGCTCGCGCAGCAGAACGCGCTGTCGCAGAAAGACCTGGACGACGCAACCGGACAGGCGGCGTCGACCGCCGCCGCCGTCGACCAGGCAAAGGCGCAACTGGACACGGCGCAGCTCAACCTCTCGTACACGACGATCCGGTCGCCTGTCGATGGCGTATCGAGCTATGCGGCCGTCGCCGACGGCACCTACCTCAATCCGCAGAATGCGCAGCTGACAACCGTGTCCGTGCTGACGCCGATGTGGATCAATTTCAGCGTCTCGGAAAACGAGCTGGAGCGCATCCGCAACGAGGTGCGCAGCGGACAACTCAAGCTGCCCGATGGCGGGCGGTTCGTCGTCGAGGTCGAGATGGTGGACGGCAATCTCTTTCCGTTCACCGGCACGATCACGTTTGCCGATCCGTCGTACAACTCGACGACGGGCACGTTCCTGCTGCGTGCCACCGTGAACAACCCGGCCGGCGTGCTCCGCCCGAACCAGTACGTTCGCGTTCGCCTGACCGGGGCCCTCCGTCCCAACGCCGTCGTGATTCCGCAGCGTGCGGTCCAGCAAAGCGCCAAAGGTCACTTCGTCTGGGTCATCAACAAGGACGACGTGGCCGAACTGCGTCCGGTCACCGTGGGCGACTGGAAAGGCGAAGGCTGGCTCATCTCGGACGGGCTGACCGACGGCGATCGCGTCGTCGTCGACGGCGGCGTGCGTCTCTCCGCAGGCGCCGCGGTCAAGCCGACTGCCTACACGCCACCCGCGCCGGCAAAGAGCGCTCCGCAGACGTCGCAGGCGCTGCAAAACGCGCCGTCGTCGCTGGTCTCCATCCACTTCGCGACGGGCCAGGCCACGCTCGACACCGGGGCAATGCGCGCCATCCGCACGGCGACAGCCGCCTACATAGGCATCGGCACACAGATCAACGTGACCGGCTACGCCGACAAGACCGGCAATGCCGCGGCCAACGTCGAGCTGGCTAAGAAACGGGCCATTGCCGTCCGGGACGAGCTCGTGAAACTCGGCGTCGAGCCCCGGCGCATCCAGCTGGCGCCGCCGGTAAGCGTGACGGGTGGCGGCAGCGACGACCAGGCCAGGCGCGTCGACATAAGCGTCGCCCACTGACCGGCGCGACATCGCATGTTCTCCCGGTTCTTCATCGAGCGGCCGATCTTCGCGGCGGTCGTCGCGCTGATCATCTGCCTCGCGGGCGTCGTGTCGATGTCGCAGCTGCCGGTCGCGCAATATCCGTCCATCACGCCGGTGCAGGTGACGGTATCGGCCACGTATCCGGGGGCGGACTCCAAGACGTTGGCCGACTCGGTCGCATCACCGATCGAGCAGCAGATCAACGGCGTCGACAACATGCTGTACATGTCGTCCACCAGCTCGTCGACCGGCCAGCTGACGATGACGATCTACTTCTCCCTCGACACCGATCCCGACATAGCGCAGGTCCAGGTGCAGAACCGCGTCAATCTGGCGATGCCGCAACTGCCGTCCGCCGTCGTGCAGCAGGGCGTGAACGTACAGAAGAAGTCGTCGTCGATCATGATGCTGGTGGCGGTCTACGCAAAGGACGACCGCTACGGCGCCAACTACATCGCGAATTATGCGAACGTCTACGTCCTCGACGCGTTGAAGCGCGTCAACGGCGCCGGGCAGGCACAGATCATGGGCGTGCCCAACCAGGCAATGCGGATCTGGATGAATCCGGACCGGATGGCGTCGCTGGCGATCACGACGTCCGACATCGCCAACGCCGTCAGCCAGCAGAATCAGCTGTTCGGCGCCGGGCAGATCGGCCAGCAGCCGAACGCGGGCCAGGTCGAACTCACGTTTCCGGTCGTTACTCAGCCGCAGTTCACCGACCCCAGCCAGTACCTGAACATCATCCTGCGCGCCAGCCAGGACGGCAACGCAATCGTCCGCATCGGCGACGTCGCGCGCGCCGAAGTCGGGCTGCAGCAGTACATCGTCGACAGCAAGATGAACGGCGTGCCCGCGACGATCATCGCCGTCTACCAGCAACCGGGCGCCAACGGTCTCGTCGTATCCGCCGCGGTACGCAAGGCGCTGGAGGAGATGAAAACCCGGTTCCCGCAGGGGATGGACTACGTGATCGCGCTCGACACCAACGATTTCGTCCGGCTGTCGATCAAGGAGGTGATCAAGACGCTGTTCGAGGCGATGCTGCTGGTCGTGCTCGTCGTCTACCTGTTCCTGCAGAGCTTCCGCACGACGATCATCTGCAGCGTGGCGATCGTCATCGCGCTGGTGGCGACGTTCGCCGGCATGCTCGCGCTGGGCTTCTCGATCAACCTTCTGACATTGTTCGGGTTGGTGCTGGCGATCGGCATGGTCGTCGACGACGCGATCGTCGTGGTCGAGAACGTCGAGCGCAACATGCACGAGCACCACCTCGCGCCCAAGGAAGCGACTATCCGCTCGATGGACGAGATCGCGAGCTCGCTGGTTGCGGTGGTGCTGGTCATGTGCTCGGTGTTCATTCCCGCCGCTTTCCTGCCCGGCACCACGGGCCAGCTCTACAAGCAGTTCGCGATCACGATCGTCATCTCGGTGTCGGTGTCGGGCTTCGTCGCGCTGACGGTGACGCCGGCGATGTGCGCGGCGCTGCTCAAGCACAGTCCACCGCCGACGCGCGGGCCGTTCGCGTGGTTCAACCGCCAGGTCGATCGTGTGACGCAGGCTTTCGGCGTGGCGGTGACCTACGTCATCAAATTCGCCGTGGTCGCGCTGGTGCTGCTGGCCGTGTTCCTGTACTCGATCTTCCATCTGTTCAAGGTCCTTCCGACGAGCTTCGTGCCCAACGAGGACCAGGGTTACGCGTTCGCGGCGATCATCATGCCGCAGGCCGCGAGCCTGTCGCGCACGCAGGAAATCGCCGCCAAGGCCGACTCCATCTTCAAAGGGCTGCCCGGCGTGGAAACGCGCACCGTGGTATCCGGCTACAGCCTGCTGGACAGCGGCTTCAAGACCAACGCCGCCACGATCTTCGTCACGTTCAAGGATTTCGACGAGCGGTACAAGAATGTCGACACCGCCAGGCAGCAGAACGTGCGCGCGATCCTGCAGGGATTTTTCGCACAGGCGCGGATGATCGACGAGGCGATCGTGATTCCGATTGCGCCACCCGCCATCCCGGGCATTGGCACCACGGGCGGCTTCGAATTCTGGATCCAGAACACCGGCACCGGCGATCCCGTGGAACTGGGCGGCGTGCTGCAGGAGTTCCTGAAGAAGGCGCGCGAGCGGCCCGAGTTGACCGGCCTCGCGACCACGTATTCCGCCAGCACGCAGCAACTGCGGGTCAGCGTCGACCGGGAAAAGACGCAGCTGCTGGGCATCCCGATCCAGGACGTATACAGCGCCATCCAGGCGCAGTTCGGCTCGCTCACCGTCAGCCAGTACAACATGTCGTCGAACGTCTGGTGGGTGGTCATACAGTCAGATGCGCAATATCGGCAACACCCCGCGGACCTGACGCGGCTGTATACGCGCAACAACCAGAACCAGATGGTGCCGCTGTCGTCAGTGGTATCGACGACGTGGACCGCGGGCCCTGACCTGCTGCCGCACTTCAACGGCTTCACCGCTGCCAAAGTCAACGGCAATGCGTCCGCCGGCTACAGCTCAGGGGACGCGATCGCCGCGATGGAGGCCGTGGCCAAGGAAGTGCTGCCGGCAGACTACGCATTCGCGTGGTCCGGCCTGTCGTACGAGGAAAAGAGATCGGGCGGCACTTCCGGGCTCGCGTTCGTGTTCGGCTTCATCATCGTGTTCCTGGTGCTCGCAGCGCAATACGAATCGTGGACGCTGCCGGGCGCGGTGATGTCGGCGGTGCCATTCGGCATCCTCGGTGCCCTGCTCACCAATCACCTGCGCGGGCTCGACAACGATGTCTACTTCCAGATCGGCCTGCTGGTGCTGATCGGCCTCGGCGCCAAGAACGCGGTGTTGCGCGTGTCCGCCGCCATCGACTTTCGCCATCAGGGCAAGTCGATCATGGAGGCGACGATTCTGGCCGGCGAACAGCGACTGCGCCCGATCATCATGACGTCGCTCGCGTTCGCCATCGGCTGCCTGCCGCTGGCCCTCGCCGTCGGCGCCGGCGCCAACGCGCGACATTCGATCGGCACCGGGATCATCGGCGGCATGCTGGGCGAAACGACGCTCGCGATGCTGTACGTGCCATTGCTCTTCTACCTCTTTGATCGCCTGAAAGAAAAGGGCGAAGGCAAGTCCGAAGGCGCAGCGGCAGCGCAAGCGGCGGAGCTGCCGACCACCCCTGCGGCGCCGACGCCCAAGGCGGAGGGCGATTAGCGTGAACCTCCACGCTCGCCTCACTTGCGTTCGGCATCGCTGCCGCCGAAGACGAAGCGTCGGTTTCCCGGGGCGGCCCGGCGGAATCGACGTGCGCGCGCCTCGCCGCATTGCTTGTCGCGACGCTGGTCGCCGGCTGCATGGTCGGACCCGATTACCAGCGGCCGGACATCGACTCGCCCAAGGCGTTCATGTACGAGGCGAAGGACGCCGCCGACACCGCCAATACCGAATGGTGGAGGCAATTCAACGACCCGGTGCTGGATGCGTTGATTGCCGAGGCGCTCGCCAACAACCTCAACGTCAAAGTCGCGGCGTCCAACGTGGAGCAGGCAGCCGGCGTGCTGACACAGACGCGCTCGACGCTGTTCCCGCAACTCGGCTACGACGCCATTGGCGGACGCGCGCGCACCACCGAGTCGGGCGCGTCGCCGGAAATCGCGCGCCTCATTCCCAATCCGCAGACCTCATACCAGGCACTGCTGCAGGTGAGCTGGGAAGTCGACCTGTGGGGCCGCATCCGCCGCCTGAGCGAATCGGCGCGCGCCAACCTGCTCGCGACGGACGAGGCGCGACGCGGCGTGATCCTGTCGCTCGTGTCGCAGGTTGCCGGCAACTACCTCACGCTGCGCGGGCTCGACGCGCAACTCGTGATCGCGAGGCAGACGCTTGACACTTACGCGGAATCGGTGAGGCTATTCACGCTGCAGTTCCAGTACGGCCAGGTGTCGCAGATGAATGTCGCGCAGGTGCAGTCGCAGTACGAAACCGCGGCGGCGCAAATTCCGCAAATCGAGTCGCAGATCGCGCAGACCGAAAACGGACTGTCGGTGCTGCTCGGCCGTAATCCCGGTCCGATCCCGCGCGGCAAGACGATCGACGAGCTGACGCTGCCGCGCGTGCCGTCGGGGGTTCCGTCGGAACTGCTCACCCGCCGTCCCGATCTGCTGCAGGCGGAAGAAACGCTGATTGCCGCCAACGCGCAGATCGGCGCGGCCAAGGCGCTCTACTTCCCGACCATTTCGCTGACGGGCGCCGGCGGCAATTCCAGCGCATCGCTGTCCAGCCTGTTCACCGGCCCGGCGCAGGTCTGGAGTTACGCCGGTCAGTTGATCGGACCCATCTTCACTTTCGGCGCGGTCAGCGGTCAGGTCGCGCAGGCGGAGGCCTCGCAAAAGGCCGCGCTGTACAACTATCGGCTGTCGATTCAGAACGCGTTCGCGGACGTCGAGAACGCGCTGGTAGCGGCGAGCAAGCTGCAGGAGCAGCTCGCGGCACAACGGAAGCTCGTCGCGGCGTTGTCGGATTACGCGCGGCTGGCCAACCTGCAGTACACGGGCGGCTACACGTCCTATACGACGGTGCTGCAGGCGGAGCAGTCGCTGTTCCCGGCGCAGCTCACGCTGGCCAGCGTCCAGGCCTCCGTGTATTCGTCCAATGTGAATATCTACAAGGCAATGGGGGGTGGCTGGATCGTCGCAGCCGATACGATGACGACCGGCGCGCCGCCGGTGCCCGCCAGCGACCTCGGCACCGGCCCGCCCCCGCTGTTCTAGCGGACGGTAGCGCGCGGGAGCAGGCCATCCGCTCCGTGCTCAGGTGTCGCCAACCATGTCGTCGGGTGCGTGTTTCGCCACGCGGCGGGCAGTCAACCCACGACTACCCGCCGCGCGTCGCACGCACTGCGCCGACGGCGACACATTCGCCCGCGATCGGATGGCCTGCCCCGCGCTTGCATGGCGTGCCGCGACTGGACATCGCAACGTCCGGAGCCTCGCGGGTGCTCGTGAATCGCGCCGGACGTCGCGGGTGGCGCGGCAAGCGAAGTCGTGTGTTGACGAGCGCCGACGCGCCGGGTACCCGCAGGCCGGCAGCAGGCGATTCCCGAGCACCCGCGAGGCTCCGGCCGCTGCGACGAAACGGAGCCCAACGCCGTTCTAGCGCGCGGGCAGCTGCGCCGCGGCCAGGTCGCGGGCCAATTCCGCGAAGATGTCCGACAGCGCGCCATTGAGCGCGGTCACGAACGCGTCAGTGCTCGAACCGGTGAACGCCACGCGTTTGGCGTAGGCGCGCGACCACACTGGCGCGCTGGCGCCGCCGTCGTCGCGCGACAGGAAGTACGTGATCTCCAGCACCGCCGCGGGCTTGGCGGGGTCGCGGGCGTCGGCATTCAGCGCGCTGACAAAGCCATCGAGAACCCAGTCCGAATCGACGACGATCCCCGGTCGCGCTACAACGGTGAACACGTTGCTGCGGATAAGCGCCTGCGCGGTCGCGTCCGCGATCATCACGCCCGGCGGCACGAAGAACTCATGATAGAAATCGGTTTCGAATCCGAATTCCGAAGCACGCACGACGAACGACCGGCCCCGGAACGGCGCGGCGACATTCACCGTGCCGACGCGCAGCGTCCCGGCTTGCGCCTTGGTGACCGGCGCAGGAAACGCGGGATCGAGCAGGTAGGTCTGCTTGACCGGCGCGGGACGGGTCAGGCTGCAGCCCGCGACCGCCATTGCCGTGGCAACGACGAACATCAGCGCCGCACGGCGGAGCGGGCTGCACGCGGCAGCCGCATCGGGAAGG
Organism: uncultured beta proteobacterium; assembly: GCA_963742145.1. Taxonomy (GTDB): domain Bacteria; phylum Pseudomonadota; class Gammaproteobacteria; order Burkholderiales; family Casimicrobiaceae; genus VBCG01. The sequence continues at coordinate 68,726 of CAVUKS010000002.1, read as the reverse complement.
GGTCGATGGAACTTCATGGCTTGCGCTCCAGCGGAGACGGCGGCGCGCCGAAGAACAGGTTCGCCGGATAGCGCTTGGTGTCCTCGGTCAGGTCGCGCAGGTTGTCGGTGATCTGGCGCAGATTTTCGAGCGATGTCGCAAGGTCGGATTCGCCGCCGCCCAGCAGACGGTCGACGCGCGACATCGACCGTTCCATGTTGGTGAGCGTCTTCGCCAGCTTCGGATCCGACACCAGCTCCTTGACCCGCGCCATGGCTGCCGCCGTGTCGTCGGGCAGCTTCTGCAGCGCGGGGTTGGCCAGCAATTTCTTCAACTCGACGTTGGTTGCACGCATCTCGCCCAGCAGCGCCACGCTTTCGTCGGAAAGTTTTTTGGCGGCAATGTTGTTGAGCGTGCTCTCGAATTTGTCGAGAACGCGCGCACTGCGCTCGGACAGCCCCTTGGTGTCGATCGCGTCAATGCGGCCATTGGTCGTCAGCATCAGCTTGTTGAGATTGGCCAGCGTCCCCTCGACGTCGAGGTTGTGCAGGCGGTCGATGATTTCGCTGGCGGCGTTGACGAAGGTCCGCACCGTCGACGGCGCGCTGGGGATGTAGACGTTCTGGGGTTTCCAGTCGATCTCCAGCAGCGGAGTCGGCGGATCCACATAGTCGATCTCGAGGAAATTGGTGCCGGTGATCCCCTGCGGCGCCAAGCGCATCCGCAGGCCCTTTTCGACTTCCATCTTGGCGGTGTTCTCGTCGGTGAGGTCGCCGGTCGCTACGCGGCCGCCGAGCAGACGGGGTTCGATCTGCGCTTCCACGAGGATGAATCGCGCGCGCTGCGACATCGGTCGGTCCTGCTGGTACTTGTTGTACGTGAATCCGATCTTGGTGACATCGCCGATGACCACGCCGCGGTACTTGAGCTTGGATCCGACATCCAGGCCCTGCACCGACTCGTTGAAATAGGTCTCGATGGTCAGCTTGGGCTGGAACCAGCGGCCGGAACCCACCACGACGAGCAGCAACCCGCCTGCGATGACGGCCCCGATGACGAACAGTCCGAGCTTGAAGTAGTTGGCTTTGAGGCTCATCAGGCGGGTGCAGGCTCGGCTTCGCGGCGGAAGAATGCGCGGACGCGCGGGTCACTGCTTTCGTCGCGCAGCCGGCGGGGATCGCCCTCGGCAATGATACCTTTCGCGCGGCGATCGAGCAGGATCACGCGGTCCATGGCGACGAAGGTGCTGCCCAGGTCGTGCGTGACGATCACGAACGTTACGCCCAGGTTATCGGCCAGGCGCCGGATCGTCGCGTCGAGGGACGCCGCGGTGATCGGATCGAGGCCGGACGACGGCTCGTCGAGGAACAGGATCGACGGGTCGAGCGCCATGGAACGGGCGATGCCGGCGCGCTTTTGCATGCCGCCGGACAGTTCGGCCGGCATGTGGCCGGTGAATGCCTCCAGCCCGACCAGCTCGAGCTTCATTCGCGCGATCAGGTCGATCGCATCGTCTGGAAGATCGGTCCAGACTTCGAGCGGCAGGCGCGTGTTTTCCAGCAGCGTCATCGAACCGAACAGCGCACCCGACTGGTACATCACGCCGAACTTGCGCCGGATCGCGAGCAGGTCGGCACCTTCGGCAGTGACGATGTCAGCGCCGTCGATCCACGCCTGTCCTGCAAGCGGCGGGAGCAGCCCGATCATGTGCTTCAGCAGCGTGCTCTTTCCGCAGCCCGATCCGCCGAGGATGCCGAACACCTCGCCCGCGGACAACCTCGAAGTTGAGGTTCTCCAGGATGGCCGGCGAACCCTCGTAGCCGGCGTCCATCGCAACCACGCGGATGATTGGATCGCTGTTCAAAGAACCCCCACGCTTGCGGCCAAGAAGAACAAGGCCGCTGCGCTGCCCCCGGAGGGTGCGCGATTCGTGCCTTGGGGCGGCCCGGCGGCACTCATATGTTGAGCATGTAATACACGACGGCGAAGAGGCCGTCGACGACGACCAGCAGGATGATGCCCGAGACGACGGCCTTCGTGGCGGCATCGCCGACGGCGGAGGCGCCTGCCCCCGTCTGCAGGCCGCGCAGGCAGCCGATGCCGGCCACGAGGACGGCGAACACGAACGACTTGACGAATCCGGCCAGGAAATCGGTCATCGTGACCGCGGTGTCGACTTCCTTCAGGAACGCGACGATCGGAATCGAAAACGTCGTCATCGTGATCGCGCCACCGATCAGCCCGACCAGGTTCGCGAACAGCGTCAGCAGCGGCGTCATCAGCAACGCGGCGATGACGCGCGGGGTTACCAGGAACCGCACGGGGTCCAATCCCATCGTCGTCAGCGCGTCGACCTCCTGGTTGACGCGCATCGTGCCGATTTCCGCGGCAAACGCGGCGCCGGAGCGCCCGGCGAGCAGGATCGCCGTCATCAACGGTCCCAGCTCGCGCAGCATCGACAGTCCGATCAGATCGGCCACGAAGATTTCGGCGCCGAAACGCTTCATCGGCACCGCCGACTGGAAAGCCAGGATCATGCCGAGCAGGAATGAGATCAGCGCGACGATGGGTAACGCGTCGGCGCCGACCTGTTCGCAGATGCGCCACACGTCACGCCACCGTACCGACGCAGGATTGCGGACGGCGTATGTGAGCGCCGCGGTCGACTCGCCGACGAACGTGATCTGGGCGCGGATGTCGCCCCACACCGTGTACGCCCCGCGCCCGATCTCCTCGATCGCCGGGCCGCGCTGCGGCTCGGGGTCGAGATCGTGCTCGAGCACGCTTGGGGTCGTACTGCTTGAGCAGAACCTCGAAGGCGGGCTTCAGGTGTGCGATCTCGACCTGCGGTTCGCGCGGATGCCGGAGCAAGTCGACGAAGAGCGCGATGCCTGCGCCGTCGCAGTAATCGACGCCGCTCGCGTCGACGATCACACGCCGGGAAGACGCTTCGGCGACCGCACGCCGCACCGATTCCCATATCGTCGTTACAGATTCGGAATCCAGGCGCCCCGAAAGGGCGAGCACGCGACCGCCGTCGGATGCGTCGGAAATCGCCAGGACCGCGCTGGTCATGACTTGGCCGGCGGATCAGGGATTGAAGAGCTCGAGCTGGTTGCCGAAGACGCGGACGCGATCGCCTTCCTGGACGAATGGCTCATAGGAGAGATTGACGACACGCGGCGGCGGGCCGCTGTCCATCTTGATCGTGACGTCCCAGCGCTGCCGCTGGTATTCGTTGGGCTTTTGCGCATACGCGGCGCCGCCGGCAGCGCCTACGACGACCATGCCGCGATTGGTGAAGCCGGGACCGATCGACACCATCGTCGCGCTTCCCGGCTGTCCTCCGGGACCGCCGCCCATCGCACCGGACTCCGGAATCGAACCAAGCGGCGTCCAAACCTGCCGCTGGTTCACCGGCGTGATCGACTGCACGACGCCGCAGTTGGCGCACGCCGCGTCGGCCGGCTTGATCTGTGCCAAAGCGGGGACCGCGGTCGCCGCGGCGAAGGCAAGCAATGCAAAGGGGATTGCGCGTGTCATCAGTCGGGAAGCGAGTTGAGGTAGAACATCGCGTTGAGCAGAGGTCCTGGCTGTCCCAGCGGCGCTAGCCACTTCACGTAAACGGCGTCGATTTCGCCGGACTTGTATGCGCCGACGAGCGCGCGATTGACCGCCAGACGAAAATCGGGATCGTCGCGGCGCACCACGAGCGCGTAGGGCTCGAAGGAAAAATCCTGGTTGATGAGCTCGAGTTCGTCGTTGTTCTGCGCGAGCTTGATCCCCGCCAGTACCACGCGGTCCGAAGCATAGGCGTCGACCTTGCCGGCCAGCAGCAGCGCAGCGCCCTCCCCGCTCGTCTTGACCGGGACGAACTCCGCGTTCACGGAAATCACCTTGAGTGCCCGCTGCAGCGCGGGCTCGGTGGTCGTGCCCGGGATGACGGCGATCTTCCTGCCCTTGAGGTCGGTGAGACGGGTCAGGTGATCCTTTTCCCTGACCAGTACGCCGCCGCCGTCGACGAATATCGGCACCGAGAAGTCGACGCGTTCCATCCTGGACAGCGTGATCGTCGTAGTCCCGCATTCCGCATCGGCCTGACCTGAAGTCACCGCGCCCAGCCGATCGGCTGCGTCGACCGCCCGCCACTCGATTTTCAGCGCAGGGACCGCGAGCGCCTTGCCGATGGCGACCGCCACCTTTTCGCACAACTCGACCGAGTAGCCTTGGGGCCGACCGTTGCGCCCTTTGAACGAAAAGGGCGCCGCTTCGCCGCGGTAGGCGAAAGTCACGGTACCGCTTGCCTTGATCCGGTCGAGCGTCGGCGACGCCGCGGTGGCGGTTCCGAGGAATCCCCATGCCGCGGCGGCACAAAGGAAAAGACGCAGCGAAGTGGTGGCGGTGTACAAGGTTCGGAAAGGCAAAGCGATTTCGGATGGAAGTCTAACATGCAGCACGCGCCCGTTTTCGCTGTGACGGGCGACGGTCCGAGTGGTGTAACATGGTCAGGTTACGTCGGCCGTACATATACTAGGGAGACCTCCATGAATCTGGCAATCAAACGCATGACCGCCGCCGCTTTCGTCGTTCTGGCGTCGGCAGCATTGCTGGCCGCCCCGGCGCAGGCGCAGTCCGACCAGCAGAAACTGGTCAATGAGGCGAGCACGACACTGTCGAACTTCCTGCGCGACCCTGACATGAGCTGGCTGCAAGCCAACATCGGGCGTGCGAAGGGGGTCCTGATCGCTCCGTCCATCGCCAAGGCCGGATTTATTTTCGGCGGTTCCGGTGGCCGTGCCGTCCTGCTTGCGCGCGATGGCGGCACAGGCAAATGGGCAGGCCCGGCGTTCTTCACGATGGCGACGGCAAGCGTCGGCTTCCAGGCCGGCGTTTCGGTTTCGGAGAACGTCACGCTGGTCATGACCGACAAGGCGCTGAATTCGCTGTTGGCGAACTCGGTCAAGGCGGGTGCGGACGCCAGCGTCGCCGCCGGACCAGTCGGTGCCGGCGCCAAGTCGGACGTGGTTGCCGATCTCGTGACCTTCAGCCGCGCCAAGGGCGTGTACGGCGGCCTCAATCTCGACGGCACCGTGATTGCCGTTTCCAATGACTGGAACAAGGCGTACTACGGCAAGGACGTGCTGCCGCCGGACATCCTGATCCGGCACACCGCAACCAACAAGCAAGCGGATCCGCTGCTAGCCGCGGTGACGAAGGCCTCCAAGAAGTAGCCGAACGGCCATCCGTTTCCGGACAGGGCTCCCGCGAGGGGGCCCTTTTCATTTGGGTCTGCATCGGCGATTACCACGCCGGAAGCGGCGCGTTGCATCCGCTCGTCCGACGATACTGGCAGAATGAACGCGCGTTCCGCGCCCGATATCCAACGATCCCCCGCATGCTTCCCGCAGCACTGCCCGACCCCGATTCCAATTTGATGCCGCGGTTGCGGCTGTCCGGCATCACCAAAGCCTATCCGGCGGTCGTCGCCAACGAAGGCATCAACCTCAACGTGCTGCCCGGGGAAATTCACGCAGTGCTCGGCGAGAACGGCGCGGGCAAGTCGACGCTGATGAAGATCATCTACGGCGTCGTCCAGGCAGATGAAGGGACGATCTTCTGGGAGGGTCGCGAAGTCGCCATCGCCAGCCCTGCTTACGCGAGGCGTCTTGGCATCGGCATGGTGTTCCAGCACTTTTCGCTGTTCGAGACATTGACCGTGGGCGAGAACATTGCGCTGGCACTCGAAGCGGGCCGCAGCAGCGCCGACCTGGCCTCGCGCATTCGCGCCGTATCGGCGCGGTACGGCCTTCCGCTCGACCCGCATCGTCCCGTCTATTCGCTGTCCGCCGGCGAGCGCCAGCGTGTCGAGATTGTGCGCTGCCTGTTGCAGAACCCGCGACTGCTCATCATGGACGAGCCGACGTCGGTGCTGACGCCACAAGCCGTCGACAGGCTGTTCGAAACGTTGCGACAACTCGCCACCGAAGGCTGCAGCATCCTCTACATCAGCCACAAGCTCGACGAAATCCGCGCGCTCTGCCACAAGGCGACGGTGCTGCGCGAGGGGCGCGTCACTGGCGAGTGCGATCCGCGGCACGAATCGTCGTCATCGCTCGCGCGCATGATGATCGGCAGCGACCTTCCGCATCCGCGGCATCGCGATGCGCATTTGGGCGAGCCGGCGTTGGTCGGTCAAGAGCCTGACGCTGCCTGCGGAGGATCCATTCGGCACGTCGCTGACGGACATCGACCTGTGCGTCCGCGCAGGCGAGATCGTCGGCATCGCCGGCGTGTCCGGCAACGGCCAGAACGAACTGATGGCGGCCCTTTCGGGAGAACGCACGCTCGAAGACTCGCACACGGTGACGATTCTCGGCACCGCCGCGGGCAGGCTCGATGCCGCGCAGCGTCGCGCTCTGGGACTCGCGTTCGTTCCGGAAGATCGCCTCGGCCGCGGCGCCGTTCCGGAAATGTCGCTGGCGGACAACGCGCTGCTCACCGCACATCGCAAGGGAATGGTCCGACACGGATTCATCCGCGAAGGCGTGACGCGCCACTACGCCGCTGCCACGATCACGGCGTTCGGCATCAAGGCCAACGGTGCAGATGCCGCTGGCGCAGAGCCTCTCCGGCGGCAACCTGCAGAAATTCATCGTCGGGCGCGAGATGCGGCAGCGGCCCAAGGTGTTGATCGCGGCGCAGCCGACGTGGGGCGTGGATGTCGGTGCCGCCGCGCAGATCCGGCAGGCGCTGCTCGACCTGCGTGATTCCGGCGTGGCGATCCTGGTGGTTTCCGAAGAGCTGGACGAGCTGTTCGAGATCTGCGACGGCCTGGCAGTGATAGCGCACGGGCGCTTGTCTGAAGTGAAGCGCCTGCGCGAAACCACCGTCGAGGAAATTGGCATGCTGATGTCCGGAGCGTCCGCGACAGGCCCCGGATGCTGAAGCTCGAAGCGCGACCCGAACCATCCGCTGTCGCCGGCTGGCTGTCGCCGCTGCTGGCCGCCGCAGCAACGGTCGTCGTCGGCTTCATCCTGTTCACCGTCCTCGGCAAGAATCCCTGGCTCGCCTTCCACGCGTTCTTCATCAAGCCGTTGACGACGCAGTACGGCGTCGGCGAACTGCTGCTCAAGGCGACGCCGCTGATGCTGATCGCCGTGGGCCTCGCCGCCGGCTATCGCGCCAACGTCTGGAACATCGGTGCGGAAGGCCAGCTGACGATGGGGGCGATCTTCGGCGGCGGCGTCGCGCTCTACTTTCAGGAGTCGGCGTCGCCATTGCTGTTGCCGGCGATGCTGCTCGCGGGCATTGCCGGCGGCATGCTGTGGGCGGCCATTCCTGCGTTCCTGCGCACACGTTTCAACGCCAACGAAATCCTGACGTCGCTGATGCTGGTCTACGTCGCGACGCTGACATTGTCGCTGCTCGTGCACGGCGCTTGGCGCGATCCGGAAGGCTTCAACTTCCCGCAGTCGCGGATGTTCGGCGACGCGGCTCTGCTGCCCATCCTGATGCCGGAAACGCGCCTCAACATCGGGTTGCCGCTGGCGCTTGCCGTCGTCGCGATGGCATGGCTCTTCATGCGCAGGAGCCTCGCCGGTTTCCAGATGCGCGTTGCGGGACTTGCGCCGGCGGCGGCGATCTACGCGGGAATTTCCTCGCGCCGCACCATTTGGCTGGGCATGCTGATCGGCGGCGCGTGTGCCGGCCTCGCCGGCGTCGGCGAAGTCGCAGGTCCATTGGGCCAGCTGCTGCCGTCGGCATCGCCGGGTTACGGTTTCGCCGCGATCATCGTCGCGTTCGTCGGCCGACTGCATCCGCTCGGCATCGTGCTCGCCAGCCTGCTGATGTCGCTGCTGTACCTGGGCGGCGAATCGGCGCAGATCAACCTGGCCATGCCGTCCGCCGTCACCGGCCTGTTCCAGGGCACGCTGCTGTTCTTCCTGCTCGCCGCCGACGTCTTCATCCACTACCGCCTTCGCATCGTGCGCGGACCGGCGCGCGGCGCACGACTGCTGGATCCGCATTGATGGATCACCTGGCGCAACTGATCGTGCTCACGCTCGCCGCCGGCACGCCGCTCGTGTATGCGGCGCTCGGCGAACTGGTCACGGAAAAGTCCGGCGTGCTGAATCTGGGCGTGGAAGGCATGATGCTCGCAGGCGCCGTCACGTCGTTCATCGTCGCGGCCACCACGCACTCAGCGTGGCTCGGCGTGGCCGCGGGTATGGCCGCGGGCGCCGCGCTGTCGCTGATCTTCGGCGTGCTCACGCTGTCGCTGATGGCGAACCAGGTCGCGAGCGGGCTCGCGCTATCGCTGTTCGGCATCGGCCTGTCGGCGTTCGTCGGGCTCGACTACGTCAGCGTTGTCATCGAACCGATCACGGCTCTGGACATCCCATTGCTCACGAACCTGCCCGTGGTCGGCAAGTTGCTGTTCGGGCACAACCCGCTGGTGTACCTGTCCATCGTCCTGCTCATCGCGATCCAGTGGTTCCTGTACCGCACACGCGCCGGGCTCATCGTCCGCGCGGTCGGTGAATCCCCGCAGTCGGCGCACGCGATCGGCTTTCCGGTTGCGCGCATCCGCTACTGCGCCGTGATGTTCGGCGGCGCGTGCGCCGGGCTTGGGCGGCGCGTACCTGGCGGTCGCGTACACGCCGTTGTGGGTCGAGGGCATGACGGCGGGTCGCGGCTGGATCGCGCTGGCACTCGTCGTGTTCGCGACCTGGAAGCCGTGGCGAATCCTGGCCGGCGCCTATCTCTTCGGTGGCGTCACGCTTGCGCAGTTCCAGGCGCAGGGGATGGGCGTGGACATACCTTCGCAATACCTGTCGATGCTGCCGTACCTGGCCACCATCGTCGTGCTGGCGATCATCTCGCGCGACGCCGCCGCCATCCGCCTCAACGCGCCTGCCTCGCTCGGCAAGCCGTTCCATCCCGATACCTAGAAGCGACCGGTCGACTCTCGGTGGCGCAATATTGACCCCGAATGCGGAATGGCCGACACTTCGCTGCGGTTGCGCGCCGCAGACGCCACCCGGTTCACCGTAACCTTTGCGTCGTCATTACTCCGAAGGCCCGTCTCGTGAGCAACCTGCTGCCGATGCACCCTCCGCTGTCAACGCTCGACGAGGATGCATGGGATGACCTGCTCAACTTCATCGAAGAGCGCCGCGTCATCCCGATCATCGGGCCGGAGCTGCTCACGGTCGAGACCGACGCCGGACCGCGGCTCCTGTACGAGTGGATCGCCGAAAAACTCGCCGCCAAGCTCAGCGTCGACACCACGCAGCTTCCGCAGCCCTACACGCTCAACGATGTCGTCTGCTGGTTCCTGTCGTCGCGCGGCCGGCGCGAGGAGGCCTACACGCGACTGCGCAGCATCCTGCGCGACGCGAACTTCGCGCCGCCGCTGGCGCTCCGCCGGCTGGCGCAGATCACCGACTTCAATCTCTTCGTCACCACCACGTTCGATCCGCTGCTCGAGCAGGCGATCAACGCCGAGCGCTTCGGCGGCGCGCAGTCCACCGAAGTGATCGCCTATGCGCCGAATCGCGTCGCCGACCTGCCGACCGAGCGCGAAGCATCTCCAGCGGCCGGTCGTCTACCACCTGCTGGGCCGCCTGTCCGCGTCGCCCACCTACGTGATCTCGGACGAGGACACGCTCGAATTCATCTGCGCGCTGCAAAGCGAGCACCTGACGCCCGAAAAGCTCTTCCACGAACTCGAGCACAACCACCTGCTCTTCATCGGCAGCAGTTTCACCAACTGGCTCGCGCGCCTGTTCCTGCGCATGGCCAAGCGCCACCGCCTGTCCGACCCGCGCGACGTGGGCGAAGTGCTGGCCGACAACCACTCCGGCAAGGACGGCCGCCTGATGGCGTTCCTGCAGCAGGTCAGCGTGCGCACGCGCATCTACAGCGGCGCCGAGAATTTCGTCGAGCGAACTGCACCGCCGCTGGCTGGTGCGCAACCATGCGCGGCGAGGTCATACCGCTGCACGCGGCACCGCAGCGCTTCCTGCCGCCGGAACGCGAAATGCCGGACAACGCGGTCTTCATCAGCTACGCGCGCGAGGACCTGCCGGCCGTGCAGAAGCTGAAGGCCGGGCTCGATGCCGCGGGCGTCAAGACCTGGTTCGACCTGGAGCGGCTGGAAAGCGGCGACGACTACGACCGCAAGATCCAGCGCAACATCGCGCGCTGCTCGTTCTTCATCCCGATCGTCTCGGCGAACACCGAGCGCCGGCTCGAAGGCTACTTCCGCCGCGAGTGGAGCTACGCGATCGACCGCGCGCGCAACATCGCCGAAGGCGCGCTGTTCATCCTGCCGGTGTGCATCGACGACACCGACGGCGGCGCAGGCGCAGGTGCCGGACAAGTTCAAGGCCGTGCATTTCACGCGGCTGCCGGGTGGCGAAGTCACGCCGGAATTCGCGCGCCGCATGCAGGACCTGCTGTCGTCGCGCCACGCATGAACGACGTCGCCGCGCCGCCGGCTATCGACGAAATGCGGCTCGCGGTCGACGCCGAGCACCCGTGGCTCGGCCTGGCGTCGTTCACCGAGGAGACGCGCGGCTACTTCTATGGACGCGACGAGGAGGTCGCCGAGCTCGGCCGCCGCGTGCAGCGCAAGCTGCTCACGATCCTCTTCGGCCAGTCGGGCCTCGGCAAGACGTCGATCCTGCGCGCGGGCATCGTGCCGCGGCTGCGGCCGGAGGGCTACTGTCCGGTCTACGTGCGCATCGACTACTCGCCCGAGTCGCCGGCGCCCACCGAGCAGATCAAGCAGGCCGATCTTCCGCGCGACGCAAGCGGCGGGCGCGTGGACGCAGCCGGGCACGGCGGTATCGCGGCGAATCGCTGTGGGAGTTCCTGCACCATCGCGACGACGTCCTGCGCGACGCGTCCGGCAAGACGCTCATTCCGCTGCTGATCTTCGACCAGTTCGAGGAGCTGTTCACGCTCGCGCAGAGCGACGACTTCGGCCGGCAGCGCGCGGCGCAGTTCGTCGAGGACCTGGCCGACCTGGTCGAGAACCGCGCGCCGAAGGCGCTCGAGGCGAAGATGGACGAGGACGAGTCCGCCGTCGAGCGCTTCGACTTCACGCGCAGCGACTACCGGATCCTGATCGCGCTGCGCGAGGACTATCTGGCGCACCTCGAGGGCCTGAAGGGCGTGATGCCGTCGATCACGCAGAACCGGATGCGGCTCGCGCGCATGACCGGCGCGCAGGCGCTCGAGCGCGGTGGTGAAGCCGGGCGGCAAGCTCGTGTCCGAGGAGGTCGCGGGCTCCATCGTGCGCTTCGTCGCCGGCGGCGCCGAGCTCGCCAACGCCGAAGTCGAGCCCGCGCTGCTGTCGCTCATCTGCCGCGAGCTCAACAACGCGCGCATCGCGCAGGGCCGCGGCGAGATTTCCGCCGACCTGCTGGCCGGCTCGCGCGACACCATCCTCACCGAATTCTACGAGCGCGCGCTGGCCGACCAGCCGCCGGGCGTCCGCCAGTTCATCGAGGACAACCTGCTCACCGAGTCCGGGCATCGCGAGAGCCTCGCCGAGGAGCGCGTGCAGAAGGGCCTTGGCGGCGGCCGGCGCGCCGCCCGATACGCTCGCCACGCTCGTCAACCGCCGGCTGCTGCGCATCGAGGAGCGGCTCGACGTGCGCCGCGTCGAGTTGACGCACGACGTGCTGACGCGGTGTCGTGCGCGCGAGCCGCGACCTGCGGCTCGAACGCGAAGCGCGCGACGAGGCCGAGCGCAAGCTCGCCGCGCAGCGCGAGCGCGAACTGGCCACGCGCAAGGCGCTGGTGCGCGCGCGGCAAGATCGCGGCGGTCTGCGCCGTGCTCGCGATCTGGCGCTGCGGCAGCGCGGTCTTCGGTTATCTCAGCATGAAACGCGCGCAGGAAGCCGAGGCCAAGTCCGAGCAGACGCGCCTGATGGCCGAACAGGCGCGCGGCGAGTCCGAGAAGCTCGTCGTCTACCTGCTCGACGATTTCTACCTCGAGCTCGCGCCCGTCGGACGGCTCGACATCGTCGGCGCGCTCGCCAAGCGCGCGCTCGACTACTACAACGCGCTGCCGCGCGGCGCTGCGCACGCCGCAGACCGAGCGCAACCGCGCGCTGGCGCTGGTGCGCTACGGCATCGGTTCTGCGCACGCAGGCGCGGCTCGACGAAGGCAACAAGGCCATCGACGAGGCCGTCAAGGTGCTGGGGGCGATGCGCGAGCAGGGCGACCTGTCGGAAACCACCGCCATCGGCCTGGCGCTCGGGTCTGAGCACCAAGGCGCGGCTTGCGATCGAGCGTCGACAACGACGACAGGGCACTGGCGAACAGCGCCCGGGCGGTTGAAGTCCTGAAGCCGCTGGCGACTGCGCCGAACGCATCGGTTGCGCTGCGCCGCGCGTACGGCGAAGTCCTCAACATGCACGGCTTCCTGCAGGCGAGCGTTAGAACAGGAAGCCGCGGTCGCCACGCTCGAGGACGCGCGCGCGGCGTACCGGTCGATCGACAATCTGGCGCTGACCGACCTGGCGTCGGCCGCCGGCTATGCCGAGTCGTCGTCCTGGCTGGTCCAGACGCATGCGCAGTTCGGGCGCAGCGAGGAGGCGAAGCGCGCCAGCCAGGAGGGGCTCGCGGTTGCGGCGAAGGTGCTCGACAAACGCCCCGGCCACATGCAGGCGCTGCGTGCGCAGGCGCTCTCGACGTCGCCTCTGGCGGGTCTGCTCTTCGACGAAATGCATCTCGCTGAGGCGCTGGCCCTGGTGAACACGACGCAGCGCGCGTGGAGCGAGTTCGTACGGCTGGACCCGGGCAACGTCATCTCGTGGAACAACCTGGCGGTGTCGCATTTCATCAAGGCGAACATTCAGGAAGCCATGGGGCGCCCGGGCGACGCTGCGGCCACCTGGCGCTCCACCCAGGCATTCGCCAACCGGGCGCCAGCTTAGCGCGATCACGGAGAACAACCAGGCTCTTCATGCCTTCCGGCTGGCCGCATTGGAAGCCCAGCGCGGAAACCGGCGGGAAGCCGTCGCGGCGTTGGCGCTGGGCACGTCGCACAACGAATGGGTTTCGAAGAACACGGCTCCAGGTTCGTGGTACGCGCTGTCCAGGCCGGTCTACCGCAGGATCTGGCCGGTGGTGGTCGCGGAGGGCCTGGGCGACTATCGCGCAGCGCTCGAGCAGGGCCAGGCAGTGGCGCCGGAGCTCGACCAGCTGCGGACGCCGCAAGGGTCCGAACAGCAAGGATATGCCTTTAGCCGCATCACCCTGCACACGTCGATGGCGCATTTCGGCGTATGAGCTCGGCGATTTTCCCTCAGCCGACCGAGAGATGGCGAAGGTGATGGAAGTCCGCAAGCTGATGGGCGACAAGGACGTCGGCTTTGTCCGCGCGGGCGTTGCGGAGCGCACGTTCGCCGCGCTCGTCAAGCTGCGGTTGAACCAGCCGGAAGAAGCGCGCACGCTCATCGTGCCCGCGCTCAAGTTTCAACGGGACCTCGCCGCCGCGGAATGTCGACGACCCGAGCCAGCGCCTGGACCTGGCCGCTGCGCTCTATGTAGCGGCACTGGCCGGCGTCGGTAATCCGGCCTCGCAACTCGCCGAGGCCGCTGCGCTCGTCGACAAGCTTCCCACCGAGATGAAGGGTCTGAAGTATGTCGTTGACTGGAGCAGTCGCATCGCCGACGAACAGAAGAACCGGCGCAAGTAGGCGGCTCCGGCCGCAGGTTGGAGCGTCACCATCGCACGATCCGAATCTGCCCGCATCCAGAACGATCGACCAAGCGCGGAGACCGGACGTTGATTGACACTGCATCGACGATTCGCGAAGCGCTCAATGCCGGTCTCAACCTGCAGGCGCTCGACCTGGCCCTCAGCGCGAAATCGGCCTCCGACGACTTCGTCGGAAATCCGATACCTCGCAGCGCTGGCATGGACGCGCATGGACGCCATCGACGAAGCGGAAAAAGCGCTCGCGGAGATCGACCGCGAGGCGCTCGGCAGCAGCCCGCTCGCCGTCGAGGTGTGGAGTCTGGCCGGACGGATCGCCAAGGAGCGTTTCGCCGCGACGCGCGACAGATCGAGCGCGGCCGCGCGCGAACACGCAGCGCGGGCCATCGAGAACTACAGCGACGCCCACGCCATCGGCGGCGACGCGTACCCGGCCGTCAACGCGGCGACGATGGCGATGCTGGCTGGCGACGCGCCGCGGTGCGCGCACGCTCGCGCAGCAGGCTCTGTCCGCACTGCGCCCGGACGGCGACCACTGGCAGCACGCGACGCGCCGGCGAAGCGCTGCTCGTCCTCGGCCGCACCGACGAGGCGCGCGCTCGCTACGCCGAAGCATATCGGCTGGCCGGTCCGCGGTTCGGCGACATCGCCTCGATGCGCCGGCAACTGGCGCTGATCGGATCCGACGCCGCCCGTCGCGCTTGCGCAGGAATTGCCCCCGCCGCAGGTCATCGCATTTTCGGGACACATGATCGATCACCCGGCCCGGCCATCGCCGCGCTTCCCGCCTCATCTCGAGCCGCAGATCGGCGCAGCCCTGCGTGGACGCATCGCGTCGCTTCGGACCCTCGATCGGTTTCGCGCAGGCGGCCTGCGGCGCGGACATCCTGTTCCTCGAGGCGATGCAGGACGCCGGCATGCAGACGCAGATCGTGCTGCCCTTCCCCGTGCCCGACTTCATAGCATCCAGCGTGAGCTTCGCGGGAGACGCCTGGATCGCGCGCTTCGAACGCGTCGTCGCCAGCGCGACTCGCGTCGTCGTTGCGACCGAGGAGGGTTTCCTCGGCGACGACGTCTTGTTCGAGCACGCGGCAAACCTGATCCAGGGAATGGCGTACCTGCGCGCAGCGGAACTCGGAACGCATCCGCTGATGCTCACCGTTCTCGAACGCGATGGATCCCATATCGTCGGCGGTACCGCCGCGACAGCGCGCAACTGGACGCGCCAAGGGGGCCGGCTCGACAACATCGACATCGCCGCGCTGCGCGGAGTCACGCCCAGCCAGCCCGCCGTGACCCACGCAAAACGTGCCGACACGGACGCGACACGCGCCGCTCCGCGACGGCTGCTGCGAAGCCTGCTGTTTGCGGACGTCAGCGGCTTTTCCAGAATGCCCGAGCAGTACGCCCCGCGGTTTCGCGGAATTGTTCCTCGGGACCTGCAAACGCATCCTCGATTCGCTTGGGCACCCGCCCGCGCACGCGAATACCCTCGGCGATGGAATCTTTATGGTGTTCGACCTGCCGACCCACGCTGCCGAATTCGCGCTGCTGCTGCAGCAGGAGATCGGCCAGTTCGACTGGCCCGCACTGGGACTGGCGCCGGAGACCGGCGCGCGCATCGCGCTGCACACCGGCCCGCTGTTCCGCATCTACGACCCGGTCACCGCGAGGCATACGTATTATGGAACCCACGTCAACCGGACGGCGCGGCTGGAACCTGTAGTCCAGCCGCGAAACATCTTCGTGACCGAGGAATTCGCGGCGTCGCTGATCGCCGAGGATCAGGTTCGCTTTACGTGTGACTATATCGGTAAGATGCCGCTCGCGAAGCGCTTCGGCGATGCGCGGCTGTACCGGCTGCGCACAACAGAGAGAGATTGATGCCACACCTGACCCGCTTGACCGATTACCCGATCATCTTCGGCTTGATCTCGTTCCTGTTGCTGTGGCTGGCGGCCTGGATCGGCGTCACGTTCCTGCGCAGGAACCACGAAATGGACGCGGGCGTGCGCGAGGACTTCGGCGTCGTCCTGGCGGCAACGCTGACGCTGCTGGGCCTCATTCTGGGCTTCAGCTTTTCCATGGCGGTAACCCGTTACGACCAGCGCAAGAACCTGGAGGAGGAGGAGGCCAATGCCATCGGTACGCAGTACCTTCGGGCCGGGCTTCTGCCCGCCGCGGACGCGGCGAAGGTACGGGCGCTGCTCAAGGACTATCTCGACCTGAGGATCCAGTTCTATACCGCTCGCGATGTCGAGCTGTATCGGCAGATCAACGCGCGCACTGCGGCGATCCAGACCGACCTCTGGAACGCGGTCCAGGCACCGGCCGTCGCGCAGCCGTCGCCGATCACGGCGCTCGCCGCGGCCGGCATGAACGACGTGCTCAATTCCCAGGGCTACACGCAGGCCGCATGGTGGAACCGGATCCCCCGCACCGCGTGGGTACTCATGTTCAGCATTGCCATCGTCAGCAACCTGCTGGTCGGTTACGGCGCGCGGTCGGCAAAACTGGGCCGCAAGCTCTTGCCGGTCCTGCCACTGGTCGCGTCCATCACGTTCATGCTGATCGCCGACATCGACAGTCCACGCGGCGGTCTCATTCGGGTGGCGCCGCAGAATCTGCACAGCCTGGAGGACAGCCTGCGCGCGCCTTGATCGACGACGCGACAGGGCAGGCTTGCGGCGATTTATATAGAATCGCCCATTGACCAACTCACCTTCCCGCCTCGAGGAGAATCACGATGATGCCCCTGCCCCGCTGCATGACGCTCGTGGCGACGGCCGCCTGTGCGATCGCGCTGGCTGCGCCCGCCACAGCGCAGACCAAGGAACCGCTGAAAATCGGCTTTGTGTACGTAAGCCCGATCGGCGATGCCGGATGGACGTTTCAGCACGATACAGGCCGCAAGGAAATGGAAAAGGCGCTGGGCGGAAAGGTCACCACCAAATACGTCGAAAGCGTCCCCGAAGGGGCGGACGCCGAGCGCGTGATCCGCGATCTCGCGCAGTCCGGCCACAACCTGATCTTCACGACGTCCTTCGGCTACATGAATCCGACGCTCAAGGTCGCCACCGCGTTTCCGAAGGTGCATTTCGAGCACGCCACCGGATACAAGACCGCAAAGAACGTCGGCATCTACAACGCGCGCTTCTACGAGGGCCGCTATCTCGCCGGCATGGTCGCGGGCAAGATGACCAAGACCGGCGTCGCGGGCTACGTCGCCGCATTCCCCATCCCCGAGGTCGTGATGGGCATCAACGCATTCGCGCGCGGCATGCGCAGCGTGAATCCGAAAGCCGAGGTGAAGGTGATCTGGGTCAACTCGTGGTTCGACCCCGGGCGCGAGAGCGAGGCCAGCAGCACGCTGGTGTCGCAGGGCGCCGACGTGCTCACGCACCACACGGACTCGACGGCGGCCGTGCAGACCGCCGAGGCCAAGAAGGTCTACGCGATTGCCTACCACTCGGACATGTCGAAGTACGGTCCGAATGCGCAGCTCACGGCGGTGACGCACCACTGGGGCGACTACTACACCAAGGTCGCGCAATCGGTCGTCGACGGCAAATGGCAGCAGGACAACGTCTGGGGCGGCATCAAGGACGGCATGATCAAGCTGGCGCCGTTCAACAAGGTTGTGCCGCCCGACGTCGTCGCGATGGTGAAGAAGGCCGAAGGTGAAATTGCCGCGGGCAAGCTGCATCCGTTCACCGGCCCGATGAAGACCAACGACGGCAAGGAAGTCCTCGCCGCAGGGAAGACGATCACCGACGCCGAGCTGTCGAAGATGGATTACTACGTCGAGGGTGTCGTCGGAAAATTGCCGGCGTCGAAATAATTCCATGGCAGCGACAAAGACGCGCGGGACCGGCCGTGCAGCGACGACCGCAAAGGGCGTGGCCAAGCCCGCGCCGCGCCGTCGCCGGGTGACGGCCGGGGATACCGGACCGACCGGCGCCGCCGCCGCGGTGGAACGCAATGCCGTCGGCGAGAATATCGCCTCCGCCCGCGAAGCCGAGAGCAACGCGCTGCAGGACATCCTCGCCGGCCGCTCTCCGGTCGACGCGGAGGAGCTGGCGCGTGCGCTCCTCCGCAAGGAGCAAAAGCGTGCGCGCGATGCCGCCGCCGACACAGAAGACGAACTGAATGCGGATTGGCGCAACGGCGGCTATCCGTACAAGTACCTGTTGCCGCGCAAGAGCTACGAGCGGCAAAAATACCGGCTGCAGGTCGAACTGCTCAAGCTCCAGGCATGGGTGCGCGAATCGGGACAAAAGGTCATCATCCTGTTCGAGGGTCGCGACGCGGCCGGCAAGGGCGGCACGATCAAGCGTTTCATGGAGCACTTGAACCCACGCGGCGCGCGCGTCGTGGCGCTGGAAAAGCCCACCGACGAGGAGCGCGGCCAGTGGTATTTCCAGCGCTACGTCCGGCACCTGCCGACGCGCGGCGAGATCGTGATGTTCGACCGGTCCTGGTACAACCGTGCGGGCGTCGAGCGCGTCATGAAGTTCTGCTCGGACCAGGAGTACAGCGAATTCATGCGCCAGGCGCCGGAGTTCGAGCGCAACCTCGTCCACAGCGGCATCCACCTGGTCAAGTTCTGGTTCTCGGTGAGCCGCGAGGAACAGCGGCGCCGGTTCAAGGAGCGCGAGGCGCATCCGCTCAAGCAATGGAAGCTGTCGCCGATCGACATGGCCTCCCTCGACAAGTGGGACGATTACACGCACGCCAAGGAAGCGATGTTCTTCCACACCGACACGGCCGATGCGCCGTGGACGGTGATCAAGTCCGACTGCAAGAAGCGCGCGCGGCTCAACGCGCTTCGCTACCTGCTCCACTCGTTTCCGTACACGGCGAAGGACACGGACCGCATCGGCGCCGTCGATCCGCTGCTCGTCGGGCGCGCGCACGTCGTGCACGAACGCGGCGAAAAGATCGGAACCCGCGTGGTCTGATCCGGCCTGGATTGCCAGTTGCGGCGGCCTAGCCGTTGAGCCGGCCCAGGAGGCGCAGCACCTTCTCGAACAGCTTGCCGTACGGCGGATAGAGCATCTTCGCCGCGGCGAACCGCGGCTGCACGAACACGGGCTTCCGGTGCGAGAACGTCAAGAACGTCGCCTCGCCGTGATACGCGCCGATCCCCGACGCACCCACGCCGCCGAACGGCAGGTTCTTGTGCACGAAGTGCCACAGCGTATCGTTGACGGTGACGCCGCCTGCCAGCGTCTGCCGCAGCACGCTGCCGCATTCGCGTCCGGTCGCGTCCGAAGTAGTAGAACGCGAGCGGATGCGGGCGGGCGTTGATCTTCGCGACCGCGTCGCCGACATTCGCGTAGGCCTCCACCGGCAGCAGCGGCCCGAAGATCTCCTCGCGCATGACGGCCATCGTGTCGTTGACGCCGACGATAAGCATCGGCGGCAGCTTGCGTGACGCGGGGTTCGGCACCTCGCCCGCGGCGACAAGCGTCACGATCGTCGCGCCTTTCGCGCGCGCGTCGTCGATCAGCGCCGTGAGGCGCAGATAGTGGCGTTCGTTGATGATCGCCGTGTAGTCGGGGTTGCCCGCATAGGACGGGTAGAGTCGCGCCGCGGCCGCCCTCGACCGCCGCGACGAACGCATCGACACGGTCGGCCGGCACCAGCGCGTAGTCGGGCGCGATGCACGTCTGGCCCGCGTTGAGCAGCTTGCCCGACATGAGCCGCGGCGCGCAAAGCGCGAGATCGGCGTCGGGCGCGAACAGCGCCGGCGACTTGCCGCCCAGTTCCAGCGTGACCGGCGTCAGGTTTTCCGCTGCCGCGCGCGCGACGTGCCTGCCCACGACGGTCGAGCCGGTGAAGAACAGGTGGTCGAACGGCAGGCGCGTGAACGCCTGCCCGACCTGCGCGTCGCCCAGGACGACGGCGAATTCGTCTTCGCCGAAACGCGCGGCGACGAGTTCCTGCAGCAGCGCCGATGTTGCGGGCGTCAGTTCCGAAGGCTTGAGCAGCACGCGGTTGCCGGCGGCCAGCGCGCCGAGCGCGGGCGCCAGCGCCAGCTGCACCGGGTAATTCCACGGGCTGATGATCCCTGCGACACCAAGCGGCTGCCGCTCGATGCGTGCGCGTCCCGGCTGCAGGTGCAGTGGAGTCGCCACGCGCTCGCTGCGCATCCAGCGCGCAAGGTTCGCCTGCGCGTCCGCGATTTCCGCGGCGACGATGTACAGCTCGGCGAGACGCGTCTCGTGTTCGGACCGGTCGCCGAAATCGCTGTCCACCGCGGCGGCGAATCGCGCTTCGTTCTCCGTGACCAGCGACTTGAGTCGCGCGAGCCGGTCGACGCGCGTGCGCAGGTCCGGATACCGTTCGCGCGCGAATGCCGCGCGCTGCAGCGAGAAGAGCCGGTCGAGGTCGGCATCGTTCATTGGGTGGTCGGCACCGTGGTCGCGGACACCGGTACCGGCAATGGCAGAACGCGCGCAATGTTCATGGGCAACGGCGGAAGTATCCGGCAACGGCGCATTCTACCGGGTCGGCGTTGCCAGGAATGCGGTAAATTGCCGGCATGAGCACAGGACGCACGTTGCTCCTCCGCAACGCGACGCTGGTGGCGACCATGGACGACGTTCGCCGCGAAATCGTCGGCGGCGGCGTATTCATCCGCGGCCACACCATCGTTGCCGTGGGACTTCCCGCGGAACTGCCGGCCACGGCCGACGAAATCATCGACTGTCGCGACAAGGTCCTGTTGCCGGGACTCGTGAACACGCATCATCACTTCTTCCAGACGCTGACGCGCGCGGTCCCTGCGGCGCAGGACGCCGACCTCTTCGGGTGGTTGCGTGCGCTGTATCCCATCTGGTCGCGGATCACGCCGGAGATGCTCAACGTCTCGGCGAGCGTCGCGATGGCCGAGCTGATTCTCACCGGCTGCACGACCGCCAGCGATCACCTGTACCTGTTTCCCAACGGCGGCCGCCTCGACGACACGATTGAAGCGGCGCGCGCGATCGGCCTGCGCTTCCACGCCTGCCGCGGCGCGATGAGCGTGGGCGAATCGGCCGGCGGCCTGCCTCCCGACGCGCTCGTCGAGGACGAGGACGCCATCCTCGCGCGACACGCGCCGGGTGATCGAAGCGTTCCACGACCCGCGCCGCTTTGCGATGTTGCGCGTGGCCGCGGCGCCGTGCTCGCCGTTCTCGGTTTCCCGCGACCTGATGCGCGAGACGGCGGCGCTTGCGCGAGCCTACGGCGTGGGCCTGCACACGCATCTCGCCGAAAACGACGACGACGTCGCCTTTTCGCGCGAACGCTTCGGCTGCTCGCCCGCCGATTATGCGGAACAGCTGGGCTTCACCGGTCCCAACGTCTGGCACGCGCACTGCGTGAAGCTCGATGCGCACGGCATCGATCTCTTCGCCCGGACCGGCACCGGCGTCGCGCATTGCCCGACGTCGAACATGCGGCTGGGATCGGGAATCGCGCCGGTGCGCGCGATGCTCGACGCCGGCGTGCACGTCGGCCTGGGCGTCGACGGCTCGGCATCGAACGACTCGTCGCACATGCTCGCCGAGGCGCGCCAGGCGCTGCTGCTGCAGCGCGTCGGGATTCGGCGTCGCCGCGCTGTCCGCCCGCGAGGCGCTCGAGCTGGCCACGCGCGGCGGCGCGCAGGTGCTCGGGCGCGACGACATCGGTCATCTCGCGCCGGGCATGGCCGCGGACATCGTGGGCTTCGATCTCGAACAGTTCGGATTCGCGGGCGGCGAGTGCGACCCGCTGGCCGCGTTGGTGCTCTGCGCGCCGGTCTATGCCGACCTGTCGATCATCCATGGCCGCATCGTCGTCCGCGAGGGTCAATTGACGACGATCGACCTGCCGTCGATCGTCGCGCGCCACCGGGCACTCGCGCGCACGCTCGTGAACGGCAACTGACGCGAAGACTGAAATCGACTTGGCGCCGGCCCGCGACGGCGCACCGGGAGCCTAGGGCGGAGTCAGTTCGCCCGCGCCTGCGCGATGGCGTCGAGCAGCGTGTCGGGTTCCTGCGCCCCTGACACCGCAACGCGCTGGTTGAAGATGAAGAACGGCACGCCCTGCACGCCGATCTCCCGCGCCCGCCGGTCCATCAGCGCAATCGCATCCATTCCTTCGTCGGAATCGAGCAAGCGGCGCGCCGCGTCGGAAGGCAACCCCGCCTCGCCCGCGATCGCCGCCAGCACGGCGTGATCGCCGACTGCCCGGCCGTCGACGAAATAGGCATGGAAGAGCCGCTCGACCAGGTCGCTGGCATCGCCGTGCGATTGCGCCCACGCGACGAGCCGGTGCGCGTCGCGCGTATTGGGCTGGACTTCGATACGGTCGAAGGCGAAGGCAATCCCCACCGAGGCGCCGGCCGCCGAAACCCGCGCGTAGATCTGCGCCGCACGTTCGGACCCGCCGAACTTGTCCTCGAGGTACTGTTTGCGCGAAATGCCCTGCCCGCGGCAGGTCGGGATTCAACTGAAAAGGATGCCATCGGACAGCTGCGCGGCGCGCGGCATCGTCGTCCGGCAGCCTCGAAATCGCGGCCGCAAGCCTGCGTTGCCCGATGTAGCACCACGGGCATACCACGTCCGAAATCACGTCGATCTGAAAGTCGTCGGTCATTGTCTTTGCGCGTCGTCAATGCGGGGAGAATCCTCGATTATGCCCGCCGCCCCGAGCTTGCGATAATGGACGGATGCGCGGGACCCAATCCCGCGACGGCTCGCCGCCGCCCGAATCCGACACCATGCCCCCATCGCTGCGCTGGGACATCGTCTGCCGAGTCGTCGATAACTTCGGCGACGGCGGCGTTTGCTGGCGGTTGGCGCGCCAGCTTGCGTCGGAACACGGCATCGCGGTCACGCTGTGGATCGATGACGTCGCGACGCTCGCGCGGATCGAACCCGCGCTCGACTCGCGGCGCGACGACCAGGTCGCTCGTGGAGTCCGCGTGCGCCGTCACAGCGAATCGCATCCGGCCGCGTTCATCGACCCCGACGTCGTCATCGAGGCCTTCGCCTGCGGCCTTTCCGATTCCTACCGCAATGCCATGGCCGCCCAACCGCGGCCCCCGGTCTGGGTCAACCTGGAATACCTGTCGGCGGAAAGCTGGGTCGAAAGCGCGCATGCACTGCCGTCGCCGCAACCGCACATGCCGCTGACGTGCTGGTTCTACTTTCCGGGATTCACTGCGAACACCGGTGGCCTGCTGCGCGAAGCCGGACTGTCCGCGGCGCGCAACGCATTCATGCGCGACCCGTCCGCGCGCGCCGCGGCGTGGCGCCCGACCGGCGTGGCGCCACCCGAATCCGCACTGACCATCTCGCTATTCTGCTACGCCAACCACGCGTTGCCGGCGCTGCTCGACACATGGGCGGAGGGCGACGAGGAAATCGTGTGCATGGTTCCGGAAGGCGTGGCACAGGCGGAACTCGACCGCTGGACCGGCGGCGCGGTGCCCCATCCGGGCAAGCCGTTCGTGCGCGGCCGCCTCACGCTTGCCGTCGCGGCCTTCGTCGACCAGGACGCGTTCGACCGCCGGTTGTGGGCCTGCGACCTCAACTTCGTGCGCGGCGAGGATTCATTGGTGCGCGCACTGTGGGCGGCGCAACCGCTGGTCTGGCACATCTACCCGCAGGCCGAAGACGTGCACCTGCTCAAGCTGGACGCGCTGCTGACCCGGTTCGACGCGGGCCTCGACGCGGAAGCCGTCCGCGCTCGCCGCGCGTTCTGGCAGGCGTGGAATTCCGGGCACGCGGAAGCGACCGCCGCCGCCTGGCCGTCCTTCCGCGCGGCTCTGCCGGTCCTCAAGGCGCAGGCTCAGCACTCGGGCCGGCGCACTTGGCGCGCCAGGAGGACCTCGCCAAACAACTGGTCACGTTTTGCGAAAATCGTTTATAATTAAGGGTTTCCCAAATTCGCACCTAACTGACTACCTACGAACGCAGCGGCTCGGACACCCGCCGCTGCAACACGCAGGAATCGCTATGAAACTCGCTCAGGAAGTTCGCGCCGGCAATGTGATCATGGTCGGCAAGGATCCGATGGTCGTGCAAAAGGCCGAATTCACGAAGTCCGGCCGCAACGCGTCCGTGGTCAAGATGAAGATGAAGAACCTGCTCTCGGGCAGCGGCACGGAAACCGTGTACCGCGCCGACGACAAGTTCGAGACCGTCCAGCTCGAGAAGAAGGAAGTGACGTACTCGTATTTCGCGGACCCGATGTACGTGTTCATGGACAACGAGTTCAACCAGTTCGACGTCGAGAAGGACAACCTGGGCGACGCACTCGTGTATCTCGAGGAAGGCCTGCCCTGCGAACTCACCTTCTACGAAGGCAAGGCCATCTCGGTGGAACTGCCGAACTCGGTCGACCGCGAAGTGATGTACACCGAACCCGCGGTGAAGGGCGACACGTCGGGCAAGGTCATGAAGCCGGCCAAGCTCGCCAACGGCTTTGAAGTTGCCGTGCCGCTGTTCGTGACCACCGGCGACAAGATCGAAATCGACACCCGCACCGGCGAATACAAGCGCCGCGTCTGAAGCACCGATCGGCCGGGCGGACCGGCAACCCGGGAGGCCTATGAAGCTCTCGCAGGAACAACTGGATCGTTTCGACCGCGATGGCTACCTCTTTTTCCCCGGCCTCTTCACGCCGGAGGAAATTGGCGCCCTGATGCGACGAAGTGCCGCAGCTGTACGCGCAGCGCCGGCCGGAAAACGTGCGCGAGAAAGGCAGCGATGCCGTGCGCACGAATTTCGCCGCGCACATGTACAGCGCGCCTTTCGCGCGGCTGGCGCGCCATCCCCGGATGGTCGAGCCGGTGATGCAGATGTTCGGCGAAGACGTCTACATGCACCAGTTCAAGATCAACGGCAAGATGGCGTTCGACGGCGACGTCTGGCAATGGCACCAGGATTACGGGACGTGGAAGAACGACGACCTGATGCCCGAGCCGCGCGCCATGAACGTGGCGATCTTCCTGGCCGAGGTCAACGAGTTCAACGGGCCGCTGATGTTCATTCCCGGCAGCCACAAGCTCGGGGTGCTCGACGCGCGGCACGACCGGCGACCACCAGCTATCCGCTGTGGACCATCAGACCACGACACGATCCGCAAGCTGGTCGAGCGCGGCGGCATCGTCGCGCCGAAAGGACCGGCGGGCTCGATGATCCTGTTCCACTCGTGCCTGGTGCACGCGTCGACGTCGAACCTGTCGCCGTGGGATCGCATCAGCGTGTACCTGAGCCTGTGCGCGGTCTCGAATCACATCCGCCGGTTCAAGCGGCCCGAATACATCGCGCACCGCGACTTCACGCCGATCGCGTGCCTGCCCGACGACTGCCTGCTGCGCGAGTACGACGTGGCGCTGCCGTGGAAGGACGGCACGCCGGAAGCGGCGTTGCAGCCGAGCACTGGCCGCCTGACCGCGACGGCTGCGTCATGAACCTCCACGCCAAGCTTGAGCAGCGCGCGGCGCAGGGCAAGCCGCTGCGCGTCGGGCTGATCGGCGCCGGCAAGTTCGGCGCGATGTACCTGGCCCAGGTGCCGAAGATCGCCGGCGTCCATCTGGTCGGCATCGCCGATCTCTCGCCTGCCAATGCGCGGGCCAACCTGCGCGCGTGGGCTGGTCGCCCGAGCGGTTCGCCGCCGCCTCGTTCGACGACGCGCTCGCCAAGGGCACCACGTACGTCGGCGACGACTGGGAGCGGCTGGTCGCGCATCCGCGCATCGACATCGTCATCGAGTGCACCGGCAATCCGCCGGCGGCGGTCGAGCATTGCCTTGCCGCGTTCCGCAACGGCAAGCACGTCGTCAACGTCACGGTCGAGGCCGATGCGTTCTGCGGCCCGCTGCTCGCGCGCAAGGCGGCGGAGGCGGGCGTGATCTACAGCCTCGCGTACGGCGACCAGCCCGCGCTGATCTGCGATCTGGTGGATTGGGCGCGGGCCGCCGGGTTCAGCGTCGTCGCGGCCGGCCGCGGCCACAAGTGGCTGCCGCATTTCGCGCAGTCGACGCCCGAGACGGTGTGGGGCTACTACGGCCTGACGCCGGAACAGGCGCGCGTCGGCGGGTTGAATCCGAAGATGTTCAACTCGTTCCTCGACGGATCGAAACCGGCGATCGAGAGCGCCGCCGTCTGCAATGCGACCGGCCTTGTCGCGCCGCCGGACGGCCTGACCTTTCCGCCCGCCTCGGTCGACGACCTTCCGTTCGTCTGCCGGCCGATCAGCGAGGGCGGCGTGCTGCACCAGAAGGGCCAGGTCGAAGTCGTCTCCTCGCTCGAGCGCGACGGCCGCGCCATTCCCTACGACATCCGCTTCGGCGTGTTCGTCGTGTTCGAAGGCGAGACCGAATACATCCGCAACTGCTTCAAGGAGTACATGGTGCGCACCGACCCGAGCGGCCGCTACGCGTGCCTGTACAAGCGCTGGCACCTGATCGGCCTCGAGGCGGGAATATCGGTGGCGTCGGTGGGGCTGCGCGCGGAAGCCACCGGCTGCGCCACCGGCTTTCGCGCCGACGTGGTGGCGACTGCGAAGCGCGACCTCAAGCCGGCGAGATGCTGGACGGTGAAGGCGGCTACACGGTCTACGGCAAGCTCTATCCCGCCAGCGATTCGCTGGCGCTCGGCGGGCTGCCGCTGGGATTGGCGCACAACGTGAAGCTGCTGCAATCCGATCGCCGCGACGCGCCGGTACGCTGGAGCGACGTCCAGGTCGACGAGTCGGCCACCGCGGTGTCGTTCCGGCGCGAGATGGAGCGCGCTTTCGCCCCGGCGCGGAAAGCGGCCGCGTAATAGCGGTCCGACCGGCCGCCGGAAATCAGCGCGGTGGCTTGAACTTCGCGCGTGCCCGGGCGGCCTCGCCGTGCACGTCACAGACGTGGACATGGTCGTTGACCAGGCCCATCGCCTGCATGAACGCGTAGATCGTCGTCGGGCCGACGAACGACCAGCCGCGCTTCTTCAGGTCCTTCGACAGCGCGATCGACTCCGGCGACGTCGGCATGGTTGCCAGCACCTCGCGCGTGAGCTTGCGCGGGCGCGACGACGGCACCGGCTCCCAGCGCCAGAAATACGCGGCGAGCGAGCCGAATTCGCCCGCGAGCTCGCGCGCCCGCCGCGCGTTGTTGATCGTCGATTCGATCTTGCCGCGATGGCGGACAATCCCTGCGTTGCCCACCAGCCGTTCCACGTCCCGCGGCGCGAATTTCGCCACGCGCTCGAATTCGAAATTGGCGAATGCCGCGCGAAATGCCTCGCGCTTGCGCAGGATCGTGAGCCAGCTCAAGCCCGCCTGGAATCCTTCGAGGCACACCTTCTCGAACAGGCGGCGGTCGTCGGCGACCGGGAATCCCCATTCGCGGTCGTGATAGCCGACATACAGGTCATCTTCGCCGCACCACCAGCAGCGCTGCGGTTCGTTCGTCGCGTTGACAGCGGGCATGGAGCGATTCTAGCTGACGGTCGCACGACTCGGTCGCGCATATAATGCTCCGGGTGTCCCTTGCCGCAACCTTGTCCCCGCGCCGCACGCCAGTCCCAAGCCCGACCGCCCATGTCACGCTTCACGCAACCCGCTGCTGATCGCCATGCTGGCCCTGTCGATGGGCGCGGCGGCCGGCCCCGCGTACAGCGCGCCGAGTGACAGGGCGAGCGTCATCGGCACCGTCGGCTACCGGCACCGTATGGCGCTGCCTGCCGATGCTGTCGTCACGGTCAGCCTGCAGGACGCGACGCTCGCCGATGCGCCGGCGCGCACCGTCGGCGAGACGACGATAGAGACCAAAGGAGCGCAAGTTCCCATTCCGTTTCGCATCGACTACGATCCGGCGGGAATCGATCCGTCGCACGTCTATTCGGTGCGTGCGACGATCACCGCGGGTGGCGGTCTGCTGTTTACTTCGACCACGCCTTACCCGGTTCTCACGCGGGGCGCGGGCAACGAGGCCGCGATCATCGTGTACATGCTGCTCCCCGCCGGCCCGGCGAAAGACAAATGATGCGATCCGGAAAGGATGTGCCGTGACCACCGAATCCCGATATGCGCGCTTCGGCAGCGGCAAATCCGTTCCTCGCGTCGAAGACGAGGCGCTGCTCAAGGGCGCCGGCTTCTTCGCCGATGACGCGTCGCTTCCCGGACAGGCGTGCGTGCTCTTCCTGCGCTCGCCGCACCCGCACGCGCGCATCGACCGCCATCGAGACGAAGGCCGCGGCCGCCCTGCCCGGCGTGATCGCGATCGTGACCGGAGATGACCTCGTGCGCGCGGGCGTGAAGCCGCTGCCGCTGTCGGCCGATTTCAAGCGCGCCGACGGCTCGCCCACCGCGTCCGCGCCGCGCCATGCGCTCGCCGTGGGGACCGTGCGCTTCGTGGGCGAGGCGGTGGCCGCCGTGGTCGCCCACAATCTCGCCCAGGCGCGCGACGCGATCGAGGCCATCGACGTCGGCTATGACGCCGCTGCCGAGCGTCGTCGACGCCGACGACGCCGTTGCGCCCGGCGCGCCGCTGCTGTGCCCGGAGGCGACCGGCAACATCGCCGCGGAGATCCGCCACGGCGACCCGGCGGCGACCGCTGCTGCGTTCGCGAAGGCCGCGCACGTCGTCAAGCTCGACCTCGTCAACCAGCGGCTGGCGGCCTGCCCGATCGAGCCGCGCGCGATCCTCGCCAGTTACGACACGGCGACCGAGCGCATTACGCTGCGCGTTTCCAACCAGACACCCACGGGGCTGCGCGACGAGCTCTGCACCGGCGTGCTGGGCATTCCCAACGACAAGGTCCGCGTGCAGGTCGGCGACGTCGGCGGCGGCTTCGGCATGAAGACCGGCCTCTCTCCCGAAGACGTCGTACTGGCGTATTGCGCGCGTGAATTCAAACGCCCGCTCAAATGGTGCGCCGAGCGGATCGAGGAATTCCTGGGAGCCAGCCACGGGCGCGCGCTGCAGCAGCACGGCAGAGCTGGCGCTCGACAAGGACGGACGCGTTCTCGCGCTGCGCATCGATTCGCTGGCCAACGTCGGCGCCTACGCGATGCCCGCCGGCGTGGTGATCCAGCTGATGATCGGGCCGTGGGTCTCCACCAGCGTCTACGACATCGGCACCATCGACGTCCGGATCAAGGCCGTGCTGACGAACACGCTGCCGACCAGCGCCTATCGCGGCGCCGGCCGGCCCGAGGCCATCTACACGATCGAGCGGCTGATGGATGCCGCCGCGCGCGAGACGGGCATCGACGGCGTGGAATTGCGCCGGCGCAACATGATTCGCCCGGAGCAGATGCCGTATCACAATCCGATGGACAAGACCTACGACAGCGGCAAGTTCGCGTCGGTGATGGACCAGGCGACGGCACTCGCGGACTGGGGCGGCTTCGATGCGCGCGCCGCGGAGTCGCGCAAGCGCGGACGCCTGCGCGGACGCGGCATGGCCACGTTCCTCGAATGGACGGGCGTCGACATCTTCGAGGAACGCGTGACGGTCACCGTCTCCGGCGACGGCTACATCGAGATCTTCAACGCGCTGCAGGCGATGGGCCAGGGACTGGCGACCACGTTCGCGCAGATCGCCGTCGACGTATTCGGCATGCCGATCGACAAGATCAGGATTGTCCACGGCGACACCGATCGCGGCACCGGTTTCGGCAGCGCCGGGTCGCGCTCGCTGTTCGTCGGCGGCTCGGCCGTGCGCGTCGGCGCCGAACGCACGGTCAAGCGTGCGCAGGAACTGGCGGCGAAGGAACTCGAGGCGGCGGTCGGCGACATCGAGTATCGCGACGGCGAGTTCAGGATCGGCGGCACCGATCGCAGCATCGGTCTCTTCGAGCTCGCGCGAACGCCAGCCGGAGCAGCGGATCGTGCTCGACTCGACGAGTTCGGTTGCCGGACCCGACGTGGCCGAACGGCTGCCACATCTGCGAAGTCGAGATCGACCCGGACACCGGCGCCGTCGAGGTCGCCGCCTATTGGTCGGTCAACGACGTCGGCCGCGTCGTCAATCCGATGATCGTCGTCGGCCAGCTCGAAGGCGGCGCGGCGCAAGGCATCGGCCAGGCGTTGTGCGAGGAGTTCGTCTACGACCGCGAAACCGGCCAGGCGGTGACCGCCAGTTTCCAGGACTACGCACTTCCGCGTGCCGGCATGATCCGGCACTTCCACATGACGATGGACGAGTCGTCGCCGTGCCTCAACAATGCGATGGGCGTGAAGGGCGTCGGCGAACTCGGCACCATCGGCGCCACGCCGGCGGTCGTCAACGCCGTCGTCGACGCGCTCGACCGTGCCGGCCGCCGCGAGCAGGCGCTGGCGCTGCAGATGCCGCTCACGCCCGAGCGCGTGTGGCGCGCGCTTGCGGGCTGAAGGCCGTGATTAGCGCGCGAGTCGCCGCAGGCACGCTGACTCCTGCTTCGGCGTCGGTGCACAACTTTCCTGCCTCATTTTCCGTGCTTCATCCCCGTTTCAACTGCTTCGCCGCCAGCGCATAGCCGCCCGCCGCGCCGTCGATGAAATGCACGTGGTCGTTCTCCGAGATCGACGGAACGATGCACGTCATGATCGCCGCCGGCTGCCGATGCATGCCGAACGTCGCGATCCGCGCCGCACGCGCGCGAACGAGGCGCTCCTCGATCCGGTCCGCGAGCGCGGACGTGCAGTCGAGCGTCATGCGCAGGTTGTCGTCGAATTTGCGAAAATCTGAATTCTCGACGACCTGACGCCGATAGACCGCGGGATCGAAACCTTCGAAGCGAATGCCGAACTTCAACACGATGTAGGCGATCAGCGTCTGCACGAGCAACATCGAGCCGCCGCGCGGAAAACGACTCGCCGCGGCGCCGGGAAGCACGGGCTTCAAGATCGAGTCCCGTCGGCGGCCAGCCGACGTCCGGCGCACCGTCGGGCACCGGTCGTGCCACTTCGTCGCTTCGTTCCAGCTCAGCCAGCAAATCTTCGACCAGCGCGCGAAATGCGGGATCGCCATGTGTGACGGGGGCCACCACCAGCGACAGGATGAGCCCGCGTGTCGCCGGAATATCGTTCCAGCGGCACGACAGCCCGCTCAAGTCGGGGCGCGTTCCAGACGCTGCTGCCGGCACGGCGAACTGGCCGGCCTTCATCGCGCGTTCCGCCCACGCGAGCCCGCCCCCCATGAACATCGCAAACGAAACGTTCTTCGACGGGCCGAATCGTGCCACGTCGACGCTGTGGCCGGCGGCCTTTACCGCCGACACGGGGACCAGCGCTGCGCGCAGCTCAAGCTCCAAGTCGTCCCGCGTCCATGCCGCGGTCGCGGCCAGTGCTGCGCGCGCGCAGGTCGGCATCGCGTGCCGAGACCGCGAAACTGGCGCCATCGCCGCCGAATACGAACGGAAACTTGCGTCCGTCGAGCGCATTGGTGACTGCGGCGATGACCGATGCGCCCTGCGGTATTCACCGCCTTGTAGCGGCCGGCCTCGATGGCCTGGGTGGAGCCTACAACATCGGTCAGGCCGATCAGCCAATCGTCCGGCAGCGGCCGATAGCGCGCAGGGTCCATGACGTCCGCGAACCCGTCGAAGATCGGGACACGCGAATAGACGTCGCCCGGTGTCTGCTGTCATTGCCGCGCGGCGGCCGTCAACGCTCGCACGTCAGCGGCACCGGCCAGCGACGCGCATTGCTCGATCAAGCTGTCTGCGCGCGAGGCGCCCAGCACTGGATCGACGAGTCCGTGGAACTTGCGCGAGAGATCGGCATCGGTCATCGGGCGCTGCAGGCTTCCGATCGCGTGCTCGATCCGCAGGTGCAGCTTGCGGCCATCCTTGCAGCGTAACCACGATGTCGGCGGCCGCCTCCGAAATGGCATCGTCCACGCGCGCGCGGACGCGGTCGCGCAGCGCGATCACGTCGTCCCGGACGACGATGCCGTCGGAAAACTCCGCCTCGCCCGCCTGTCCGAACAGGATGCCCGCCGCGCAGGCGTGGTAGACGCTGAACTTGGCCTCGAGGCCGTTGCGCGGCGTCTTCTTGCCGGTCAGCTCGAGCACCAGCGAGTGCACGAGCAGGTCGACCTGCTCGATGTCCTCGCCGCGCAAACCATGCGCGCGGGCGAGCTGCACGCAGCCGTCGATTGCCGGATGGATCACGATGCCGCAGGCGAACGGTTTGTACGTATTGAACGAGATCTCGAAGCGCTCCCCGAGCTGGTCGGTGATTTCGCGCCAGTCGCACTTGGACGAAAAGGTCTGCGCCAGGCCGCGCGGGGCTTCGAGCGCGCGCGCGGACGACGTATATCCGTGTCCGGCCATCAACGCCGACATGAGTCCGGCGCGCGCGGCGCCCCCCACGTGGAACGACTTGGTCATCGACCCGAACTGCTCGCGCACGCCAATCGGCTGCGACGCCGCGATCCCCAGCGCCATCGCCGTCTTCGCGGCATCGAGGCCCAGCAGCCGCGAACACGCCGCGGCGGCGCCGAGCATGCCGGTGGAACCGGTGATGTGCCAGCCGCGGTCGTAATGGTCCGGATAGATCATGTTGCCGACGCGGCACGACACGTCGATGCCGAGCACCAGCGCGTCGATGAACTGCCGGCCGGAGGCGCCCCGCTGTTCGGCGAGCGCCAAGGCGGCGGAAGCAACCGGTCCGGCGGGATGGATGATCGTCTTGAGATGCGTGTCGTCGTAGTCGAACGTGTGCGACGTGATGCCGTTGAGCAGCGCCGCGCTGCCGATGTCGACGCGTTCGCCGCGGCCGAGGATCGACGCCTGCGCGCTCGGAGCAAGCTCCTGCACAGCCGCCAGGGCCGCACGGACTGTCGGGTGCTGCGATGCGCCGACGGCGCAACCGACCCAGTTCAGCAGTGTCCGATGCGCTTCCTTCTCGACGCCGTCATTCCAGCCGCGGGAAGGATGGCCGGCGGCGAAGCCCGCCAGCGTCGCCGTGATCGGCGGCGCATTGGCGTCGGCCGTTACCTTGGTATTGTGAGCCATCGAATCTCCGTGGTGGCTTGCAGCGATTGCAGCGTCACTCGCTGATCTGGATGTTGCGATCCCTGGCGAGCTTCGACCACTTGTTGATGTCATCGCGCATGTACTGGCCGAACTGCTCCGGCGTCATCGGCATCGGCTCGAGCGCTTCTCCCGACAGGCGTTCGCGCAATTCCGGATTGGCGAGCAGCTTGTTGATCTCCTCGTTCAACTGCTTCACGATCGGCGCCGGCATATTGGCCGGGCCGACGATGCCGTACCACTGCACGCCGTCGAAACCCTTGTAACCGGATTCCTCGAAGGTCGGCACGTCGGGCAGCAGAGGATGGCGGCGGGTCCCGGTCACCGCCAGCGGTTTCATCTTGCCTGCCTTGATGTGCGGCAGCGCGGCGGCAAGACCTGGAAACAGCGCCTGCGTCTGCCCGCCGAGTATGTCGGTGATCGCCGGACCGATGCCGCGATACGGGACATGCACGATGTCCAGATCGGCCGCCACCTTCAGCTGCTCCATGGCCAGGTGCGTCAGCGTCCCCGGGCCCGACGAGCCGTAGGACAGCTTGCCCGGGTTTGCCTTCACGTAGGCGACGAATTCCTTCAGCGAATTCACCGGCACCGACGGAGGGACGACCAGGATATTCGGCGTGCCTCCCACCATTGCGATGGGCGTGAAGTCCTTCACGGCGTCGTACGGGAGCTTGCGCACCGCAGGGTTGGTTCCGTGCGTGCCGACGTAGCCGACCATCAGCGTGTAACCATCGGGCGCCGCGCGCGCGGTGGCCATCGACCCGACCACGCCCCCACCTCCGCTCTGGTTCTCGACGATGATGGACTGTCCGAGCGCCCTGCCCAGGCGGTCGGCGATGGTGCGCGCGACGAGGTCGACGCCTCCGCCCGGCTGCACCGGGGCGATGATCTTGATGGTCTTGGCCGGGTAGCCGCTCTGAGCGAATGTGCGCGGGACGAGCGATGCGGCCGCCACGCCGGCCAGCACAACCAGGAATCTGCGTTTCGCCGCCACCGGACCAGGACTTCCGCTCCCGCATGTCACCGCGTCACCGTACTTCGCGCGTTCGATTTTCATGGGGCCATCCGCACCGCCGACGTAAGCGGGCGATTATCGCCCAAGTCCCGAGGGCGCGGAACAATGTCCCGCGGACGCGCATCGTGGCAGAATCGGCGCGTGACCCTCGAGGACATCACGCTGCAGTTGGCCGAAGCAAGCGACGCCGCGACGCTGGCCGGGATGTCGCGTGACCTGATCGAGGACGGCCTCGGCTGGCGCTACCGGACGCAATCGGTCCGGCGGCTGATCGCCGATAGCGAGACCGTGACGCTCGTCGCCCGCCGCGCTGAAGGCATCGCCGGCTTCGCAATCATGAAGTTCGGCGACGAACGCGCGCACCTCGTGCTGCTGGCGGTGTGCCTGCCCTTCCGGCGGCGCGGAGTTGCGCGGCGAATCATCCAATGGCTCGTCGAGTCGGCAACCATCGCCGGTGTCGCGTCCTTGCACGTTGAGCTGCGCGCGCGCAACACGGATGCCCACGCGTTTTACCGCGCCATCGGCTTCGAAGAAACGCTGCGCCTGCCCGGCTACTACTCTGGGCGCGAAACGGCGATTCGCATGATCCGCATGTTGCGCACGCCTGCAGGCGCGGACCGCTGACGGCCCGCGCAGCGCCGCCTTTACGCAAGGAAGAAGTCGGTCATTCGGGAAATCTGGCCGCGCATCATTTCGCGGCCGTAGATAGTCGTGCAGCCGCACGACTCGGCCAGGGCCAGCAAGGGCGTGCGCTCCGGCTTGACGATAGCGTCGAACACGACCAGTTCCCGCGGCAGGGTCGCCACCTCGAACGGCATCCGTGCGTCGCCCAGCATGCCGACCGGAGAAGCGTTGAGAAGGATGTCGACGCCGGATGCCGTCGGTGCGCCCGCGGTCGCTTCGACACCGGGGCTCGCGCTGTACGACCTTGCGCACGAGCGCTTCGGCGCGCGCAGCGTCGACGTCGTAGATGCGCAGCGCGGCGGGACGCTCGCTGCCGATCGCGACGGCGATCGCGGACCCGGCGCCGCCCGCGCCGAGCAGCATCACGCGTTTGCCGGCGAACGATATCGATCTTCGCCGGAACGCTTCGACGCAGCCCAGCCCGTCGAAGATGTCCGCGCGCCAGCGGCCATCCGCGGCCCTGGCCAGCGCATTGATGGCCCCCACCGCCTGCGCCTGACCGCCCAGCGTCTGCGCAAGCGCGCACGCCTGCACCTTATAGGGAATCGTGAACACCAGTCCCCCGAGGTTCTGCAGCCGCTGCAATTGCGGCAGGACCACAGCGAAGTCCTCGGGCAGCACATGCAACGGAACGAGGATCGCGTCGACGCCGCGGCGACGAAACTCCGCCGTGAACATTTCCGGCGAGCGAACCTGCGCAATCGGGTGTCCGACGATGCCGAATACGCGCGTCCTGCCGGAAACATAGTCGACCTCGTCCGATGTCTGCATGATATGCGTGGCTGTATGGTGGTGAAGTCGCCCGATGATGGAGCCGGCGCCTGACGTTGGCAAGGGCGCGGACTGCTAAACTGCACGGGTGCCCCGTTCCGCAACCGCGCTGCTGTCCCGGCTGCTCGAAGCGTCGCCGCTGCGACACGCGCCGTTTCGCCTCTTCTACATGGGTTCGATCGGCGCGGCGCTCGGCTACACGATGCAGGCGACGGTCGCCGCGTGGCTGATGGCGACGCTGACGCCGTCGGCGCTGATGGTGGCGCTGGTGCAGACGGCGAGCACCGCGCCGTCGCTGCTGTTCGGCCTGCTCGCCGGCGCGCTGGCGGACATCGTCGACCGGCGCAGGGTCATCCTGGTCACGCAGTACGTCCTGCTCGCCGCCACGTTGATCCTGGGCATCGCCACGCTTGCCGGACTGATCGGGCCCCGCGTCGCTGCTTGCGCTCACGTTCCTGATCGGCGCCGGTTTCACGTTCTACATGCCGGCGCAGCAGGCCAGCATCAACGAGCTTCGTGTCTCGCATCGAGCTGCCGCGCGCCGTTGCGCTGGGCGCCGTCGCGTTCAACGTGGCGCGCGCAGTCGGTCCGGCGCTCGCCGGCGCCGTCGCGGCATGGCTCGGCACGGGCAGCGCACTGATCGCCAGCGCGTTGTTCTTCATCCTCATGATCGTCGCAGTGCGCCAAGTGGAAGCCGCGCGACCTGGCGCTGCCCGGGCGTACCCGAAACGCTGATCTCCGGCGTCCAGGCGGGCCTGCGCTACGCTCGGCATTCGCGTCCGATGCGCTCGCTGATCATTCGCAACCTGAGCTTCTGCGTCTGCGCGAGTTCGCCTGTGGGCGCTGCTGCCGGTGATCGCGCGCGACCAGCTCGATCTCGGCGCCGGCGGCTACGGTTTGCTCTCGGCGAGCTTCGGCATCGGCGCAGTCATCGGCGCGCTGTCGATTCCGCGGCAGCTGCAAAGCCGGACATTGAACGCCGTGGTGACCTCGGGCGTCCTGCTGTGGACGGCGGCAACGCTGCTCATCGCCGCGACCGACATCACGGCAATCGCGCTGGCCGGCGCGTTCGGCGCCGGCGTTGCGTGGGTGTGCGTGCTCGCGAGCCTCTCGGCCGGAACCCAGAGCACCGCGCCCGCGTGGGTGCGCGCGCGCGCCGTCGCCATGAACCTGGTCGCGGTGCAGGCCAGCCTGGCGCTGGGCAGCGTGCTGTGGGGCGCGCTGGCGTCTGCGGGCGGGACGCGCGTCGCGCTCGCCACGTCGGCAACGCTGATGTTCCTGCTGAACGTGTTCAATCGCCGCGTCAGCGTAGCGATGGGCAACGAAGCCGATGTCACGCCCGCCGTGCAATTGCCCGACCTGGCGATTGCCGTCGAGCCGCTGCCCGAACGACGGTCCGGTCCTGATCCAGATCGAATACGAGGTCGATCCGGAGCAGCGCATCGAATTCCTGCGCGCGATCCACGACGGTCGAGCCGACGCGCCGGCGCAACGGCGCCACGAGCTGGCGCGTCTTTCGCGACGTGGCCGAGGACGGCCACTATGTCGAGCGCTACATCATCAACTCGTGGGCCGAATACGTCCGGCTGCGGACGCGGATGACGATGGCGGACCGCAAGCTGCAGGATCGCGTGCTGGAATTGCAGCGCAAGAACGTGCCGGTTCGCGTGTCGCGGCTGATCGGCGTCAGTGCACAGGAACAGGCGCAGTCCCCCCTGTGATGCCGTTCATGGCCGCTCACCGCCTGGACCACGGCGCGAAGCCCGTATGATTGCGAAATGGCGAACCCAAGGATCGAGGACATGGAACCCAATATCGCAAGAATCGAGGCGCTGATCCGCGAATTGCTGGTCGAGATTGGCGAAGACCCGGACCGCGAGGGTCTGGCACGCACGCCGCTCCGGGTGGCGCAAGCGTACGCCTTCCTCACATCGGGCAACCGGACCAACATCGACAAGCTCATCAACAACGCCATCTTCACGCAGAAGACCAACAGCATGGTCATCGTGAAGAACATCGAGGTCTACAGCCTGTGCGAGCATCACATGCTGCCTTTCTTCGGCCGCTGCCACATCGGCTACATTCCCGACGGCCGCGTGTTCGGCGTCAGCAAGCTGGCCAGGCTGGTCGACATGTATGCGCGGCGCCTGCAGCTGCAGGAACGCCTGACCGAGCAGATTTCGCAGGCGGTGATGGACTCGATCGGCGCTACTGGCGTCGGCGTCATGATAGAGGCGCAGCACCTGTGCATGATGATGCGTGGCGTCGAGAAGCAGAACTCCGTGATGGTGACGTCCTCCGTCGTCGGCCAGTTCCGCGAGTCCGCGGCCACCCGCGAGGAATTCCTGGCGCTGATCGGGAGCCGCGCGGGCTAGGAACCTCTGCATAGTGGCGCGCGATCGCGGCGGGATGCTGCCCGGTATGCGATGCGCGAAGCGGGCCGAAGCGGCCGGTTCCTAGGGCTTGCGCTTCAGCAGCGACTTCAAGTCGGCGAACGGCTGGTGCGTCGCGCGAGATTCCGGGGCGGCGTCGCCCGAGTCGTATCCCTGTGCGGCCTCGAGCTGGCGCGCGTGTTCGTTATCGTGGCAATAGACGCACAACAATTCCCAATTGCTGCCGTCCGCCGGATTGTTGTCGTGGTTGTGATCGCGGTGGTGCACTGTCAGCTGCACCACGTTGCTGCGGTCGAACTCCCGCGCGCAGCGGCCGCAGATCCACGGATAGATCTTCAGCGCCTGTTCGCGGTAGCCGCTTGAACGCTGCTCGCTCGCGTGGCGCGCGTCGGCAACGATCCGGTCGAGTTTCGACGGGTCGGATTTACCGGACTTGGAATTCAAACGGGGTCTCCTATTGCGCGATTTGGCGCTGCGCCGTCGCAAGATCGTGCGCTGCGCCCATCGCAGCAAAGGAATCGCGTGCGGCCGCGAGATCGGCTCGGGCGGACGCCTGGGCGCTTGCGTCTCCATGCACCAGATCCAGCGCCGCACGGTGGCAGATCACCCGACCCAGCTCCAAGCGGCTGCCGGTTTCCTTGAACAAGCCGATTGCGCGGCCGAACGCTTGCTGCGCCTCAGCGGACTTTTGCTGCGCGACGAGAATCTGGCCGTAGACGCGGCAGTGAATGCCAAGGTAATGCGGCGATCCAGCGAATTCGCCGATCTCGATCGCCTGGCGCACCATGCGTGCTGCCTCCTCGACACGGCCCGCCTTCAGAAACGCCTCTGCTGCGCAACTCAGCATCAGGTTGCGCGACAGCGCGTTTTCAGTCTCTCGCACCAGCGGCACGTATTGTTCGTACCAACGCATCGCATCGCCGACGTCGCCGCGTTGCATTGCGGCGCGGCCGGCCGCGTGCAGCGCCCATGTCGTCAGCACGAGTTGGTCCAATTCCTGCGCGCGTGCCCAGCCGCGTTCGGCGTGCATCCTCGCCGCATCGTCATCGCCTAGATCCGCCGCAACGACAGTGAGCATGGGATC
This sequence comes from uncultured beta proteobacterium, assembly GCA_963742145.1. Lineage (GTDB taxonomy): Bacteria > Pseudomonadota > Gammaproteobacteria > Burkholderiales > Casimicrobiaceae > VBCG01. Next base: position 30,069 of record CAVUKS010000002.1, on the reverse strand, counting down.
GAGCCACGTCGCCAGCCGGGTTTCGCCGATCTGCCCGCACATCTCCAATGTCGCCTCGGCCATCTGTCGGGCGGCAACCAGCTCACCCGTGCCGTGCAGCGCCTGCACGGTCGCAAACCCGGCCCAGGCGGTGCGCGCGAGCGACCCGCTCTTGCGCGCCGAATTCCCGATCGCGCTCGGCATACGCGAGCGCCTCCTTCCAGAGACCACGGCCCGCGCAGTTCTCGGCCAGGAACTCGTAGCCATTGGCGATCGAGTGCGGAAACTTCTTGCGCTCGCCGAACTCGATGCTCTTGCGCGCCCACTTGTCGCTTTCGGCGTAAGCCAGCAGGTGCTGGTTGGCGCCGGCCAGGAATGAATAGATGGCGGTAAGCGTGGCATCGTCGTCGAGCGGCTCCGCCAGTTGCCGCGCCCGCTCGAGGAATTCGATGGCCTTGCGCTGCTCGGTCCGATAGTGGTAGTAGCGGCCCATGAACGCCAGTCGACAGCGCCAGCTCGTTCGTCTGCGTGTCCGGATCGAGTTCGGCCAGCGCCGCTTCGAGAAACGGGAGCCCGCGCGCGTCGCCGACCTGGCAATACGCGCTGCCGATCCTGGCCTTGAGTGCGGCGCGTCGGCAGGCGCGCTCACCCGCGCGAGCGCCTGCTCGAATCTCTTCGACCGCGGGCTGCGTGGTCCCGCGCGAATCGTGGACGTCGCCGATCTGCTCGTCGATCGTGTGCCAACGTCGTCTTCGCGATGCAGCGCTTCGGCAGACTCCCGCGCCTGGTCCAGGAACTTGAGCGCCTCGTCGAGCGCGAACACGCGCGTCGGCATTGCGCGCCGCTCGTGCGCGATAGGCGAGCGATCGCGGCAGGTCCCCGGCCTGCATGAAATGGTGCGCGAGATCCTGCGCATGCCGGTCGGCGCCCGGCCCCGTCGCTTCGCCGTCGCGCACGGACGCATCGTAGGTCTTTTCCAGCGCCTCGCCGATGCGCTGGTGCAGGCGGCGTCGGCGAATCGGATTCAGTTCCTCGTAGAGCACTTCGCGGATCTTGTCGTGCGTGAACGCGAAGTTGTCGTCGCCGCCTCCGGAGGACGCCGCCGGCGCCGCCGCTGTTCGCGCGGATCAGTTGCGCGGCGGTCGCCTCGTCGAGCGCATCGAGGAGCGCGTCCTCGCCTGCCGCCGAAACGGCAGCCAGCTCCCGGAACGGGAAGACCTTGCCCAGCGCGGCGGCCGTGCGCAGCGCGTCCACCGTCGACTCGGTAGAGCCGCGTCAGCCTTCGCCCGATCGCTTCCTTCACGCTTTGCGGGATCGCCAGCTCGTGCGTCTCCTTGCGGCCCCAGCGGTCCCCGTCGCGATAGATCTCGCCCTGCTCGATCAGCGACTTGATGACTTCCTCGACGAAGAACGGATTGCCTTCGGTCTCGCGGTACAGCGCTTCCGCCAATTCGTCGGACACCGCGGTGACGCCGAACAACGTCGCCAGCAGCGTGCCGGTGTCGGCGCGGGTCAGGCGGCAGAGCGCAATGCGCGTTCCGAGCCGCTCGCGGTTCCATTCCACCAGAGCGCCGATGCCAGCGGATGCGCGCGGTCGAGTTCGATCTCGCGGTACGCGACCAGGAACAGGACGCGGTCGTTGCGCAGATGCCGCAGCAGGTAATGCAGCAGCGACAGCGTGCCCTGGTCCGCCCAGTGCACATCGTCGATGAACAACAGCAAGCCTCGCTCCGCGGCCAGCGCGCGCAGGAAGCGCGCGGCGTTGTCGAACAGGCGCATCCGCTCCTCGCTGGGCGATAGCGGCGCATTGGGTGTGAGCGTGCCCAGCTTGGCTTCGATCTCAGGTGCGAACTTGGCGATTTCGGGCGCCGTGGCGCCGAGCGCCGCTCGCAACTGTTCGGCACCTTGCCGGCGCGTCCACTCGCGGAATGCTTCGACGAAAGGCAGGTACGGCGTGGTGGCCTCATACTCGTAGCAGCCGCCGCGCAGCAGCGTCGCGCCGTTTTTCTGCGCATGCGCCACCAGATCCTGCGCCAGACGCGTCTTGCCCACGCCCGGCTCGCCCGACAGCAGCACCAGTTGCCCGCGCGCCTGTTGCGCGTTGCCCCAGTGCTCGCGCAGCTGCTGCCGCTTCGCTGCGCGCGGCCGACCAGCTGCCCACGCACCAGCTGCGAAAGGGGCGTGGGATTCGCCGCGGCGACATCCTCCACCGAGAGCGGCGGAAACGCCGACGGAAGATCGGCGGCGACGAGCTGGTAGATGGTCTCCGCTTCCGCGATCCCGCGCAGCTTGTGCGCACCCAGATCGCGCAGCGTGGTTCCCGCGGGCAGCGCCTGCCGGACGCGGTCGGCCGCCGCGGACGAGAGCAGCGTCTGCCCGCCGTGCCCGGCGGACATCACGCGCTGCGCACGCGCCAGTGTCAGCGACGACTCGTATTCGCCGCCGCGCGCTTCGACGCTGCCAGTGTGCAGCCCCATCCGCACGCGCACTGCACCGACATCTCCCCAGCGCTCCTCGTGCAGTGCGCGCTGCGCGTCGAGCGCCGCCGCCAGCGCGTCGGCCGGATTCCTCGAATGCGGCGCAGAAGCCGTCGCCCTGAACCTGGAACACGTGGCCGCGATGCGCGCCTATCGCGTGTTGCAGAACCGCGTTGTGGCGTACCAGCGCGTCCTTCATTGCCTCGGGATGGCGCTCGAACAGACGCGTCGACCCTTCGATGTCGGTGAAGAGAAATGTGACGGTTCCGCTGGGCAGGGCGTCCATGGGAATTCGAGTCTGCCATTAGTCGTGGGCGGGCGCCACCACGCGCAAGAGCAAGCGCCCGTCACGCGAGAGACGTCCCGACAGCGGTGGGTCGCGAAGCCCGTTATACAATGCGCGTCCTTCCATCGACCGGCAACCGCGGAACTTCGCGACGCGGCGGTGGTGCCTTTGCCTGCTTCCCATTCGAGTGCGCCATGTCCTTTGTACAACGCCTGCAAGCGCTGCCGCCGGAGGCTCTCAAGGCCCTGCGTCGCGGCATCGAGAAGGAAAGCCTGCGTGTGCGGCCGGACGGCAAGCTCGCGACCACACCGCATTCGCTGCGTCTGGGCTCGGCGCTGACCCACCCGCACATCACGACGGACTTCAGCGAGTCGCAGCTCGAGCTCATCACCGGCGTCCACAGCAGTGCGCACGATTGCTTGAAGGAGCTGACCGAGATCCACCAGGCGGTGTATCGCACGATTGGCGACGAGTTGCTGTGGTGCGCGAGCATGCCGTGCGGGCTTCCCGAGGATAGCTCCATACCGCTCGGCCGGTACGGCACGTCCAACGTGGGCCGCGCGAAGCACGTCTATCGCACCGGTCTGTCGTATCGCTACGGCCGGCGCATGCAGACCATTTCCGGCATCCACTACAACTTCTCGCTGCCGGGCGCGCAATCGAACGATGCCTATTTCGGGCTGATACGCAATTTTCGGCGCCACTCGTGGCTGCTGCTCTATCTTTTCGGCGCGTCGCCCGCCGTGTGCTCGAGTTTCGTCGCGGGCCGTCCGCACGAGTTGCAGCGGCTGGGCGAAGGCACGCGTTACCTCCCGTACGCGACTTCGCTGCGCATGGGCCGCCTGGGCTACCAGAGCGATGCACAGTCGTCGCTCAAGGTGAGTTACAACAGCCTCGAAAGTTACGCGGCGTCGCTGCAGGACGCGCTGACCCGCCCATATCCGCCCTACGAGGATATCGGCGTCCGCTCCGGCGACGACTACCGGCAGCTCGCCACCAGCATGCTGCAGATCGAAAATGAGTTCTACGGCACCATCCGGCCCAAGCGCGTGATCCGGCCGGGCGAGCGTCCGCTGCACGCACTGCGCGAGCGGGGCGTCGAGTACGTCGAGGTGCGGCTCATGGACCTTGATCCTTTCTGCCCGATCGGCATTACCGCTGGCACGCTGCACTTCCTCGATGTGTACCTGCTCAACTGCCTGCTGCGCGACAGCCCGCCCGATACACCCGGCGAAATCGACGCCATCGTGCGCAACAAGCGGCGGGTCGCCGAGCGCGGCCGCGAGCCGGGCCTTAAGCTCGCCAACGGAATGCAGGAGGTGCCACTCGACGAATGGGGCGCGCAGGTGCTGGCGGAATGCGCACCCATCGCGGAGGCGCTGGACGCGGCAACCGGCTCCCGCGCGCATGGTGACGCGCTAGCCTCGGCGGTCGCCGCCATTCACGATCCCGCCGCCACGCCATCGGCACGTGTTCTCGACGCCATGGCGAGCCATTACGAGAACTCCTATGTCCGCTTTGTCCTGGCGCAGTCGGCGGCGCATCGCGAGGCCGTACTCGCTTTGCCGTTCGGCACCGACCTCGCGGCGCATTTCGCGCAATTGGCCGAGGAGTCGCTCGCCGAGCAGCGCGCCATCGAGGTCGCGGACACGCTGCCGTTCGACACGTTTCTCGAACGCTACCTTTCCCCGGCCAGCCTGAACGTCTGACGCCGTCCCGCGCATGAAACGATTCGAAACCATCGTGCTGGGCTTGGGCGCGATGGGCAGCGCCGCCACGTGGCAACTGGCGCGGCGGGGCAATTCCGTCCTCGGCATCGACCGCTTCGCGCCGCCGCACGAACACGGCTCGACGCACGGCGACACCCGCATCACGCGACAGGCGATCGGAGAAGGCGCGCAATATTCGCCGCTCGCGATGCGCTCGCACCAGATCTGGCGTGAGCTCGAGCGCGCGACGGGCAGCACACTGCTCGTGGCTCACGGCGGCCTGGTACTGTCGAGCAAGGCGCGGACGTCGCAATGCCATACCGACGACTTCTTCGCGAACACCGTCGCGGCCGCAGAGAAGTACAACATCGCGCACGAGATCCTGGATGCGGGGCAGGTCCGGCGCCGATTTCCCCAATTCCGGATTGCCGATGACGAGTCGGGCTACTTCGAGCCCGGCGCCGGTTTCGTGCGGCCCGAGGAATGCGTGCGCGTGCAGCTCGCGCTGGCCGCGCAATGCGGCGCGGAACTGCATCGGGGCGAAGTCGCGACGGGGTTCGACGCTTCCGACAGCGAGGTCACGGTCACCACCGACCGCGACACGTACTCAGCCGACGCCCTCATTGTCGCCGCGGGTCCGTGGCTTCCGAGTCTTGTCGATGCATCGCTTTCCAGGCATTTCACGATTTACCGGCAGCTGTTGTGCTGGTTCGATATCGACGGTCCCGTCGAGCCGTTCCTGCCGGAGAATTTTCCGGTCTTCATCTGGGAACTGCAGGGACGTCCGCAGGGCATCTATGGCTTTCCGGCCGTCGATGGCGCCCGCGGCGGCCTGAAGGTCGCCACCGAAAGCTACTTCGCGGCAACCACCCCTGAAACGGTAGAGCGCCGAGTGTGCGATAGCGAAGTGCGCGCGGTATACGACGACTATGTCGCTCCTTACATTTCAGGACTGAGCGATCGCTGCGTGAAGGCGACGACGTGCCTGTACACGGTCACTCCGGATTCCGGCTTCGTCATCGATGCGCTTCCCGGCGCGGCGCGGGTCATCGTCGCGTCGCCGTGCTCAGGTCACGGCTTCAAGCATTCGGCGGCGATCGGCGAGGCACTGGCGCAACGCGTGATGGATGGCGCGACGCGCATCGACCTGGGCGCCTGTTCACTGGCGCGTTTCGGTGCATGAGAGGCCACGATGCGCAACTTCGCGAAATTGTGGTCAAGTCCGGCGGAGTTTCGTACACTCGCGAACCGGTGAAAGCGGTCCAGCCGCGAGATTGGCGACGATGCACGCGTTGCAGCACTCGATAGCGTTCCTGCGCAGGCATCCGCTGCTCGCGTTCCTGCTGATGGGCGCATTCTTCCTGTTGTCCGGCACCGTTTCCATCAACCTGTATGTCGTGCTGATGGCAAACATCGAGCTCTTTCGCATGTACGGCGTGCAGGTGATCGACGACGGCGCACTGCGACAGCTGGCCGAGATCCTCGGCGCGGCATTCTTCAGCATCCTGTTCTTCGTGCTTTTCGTCGTCTGCGAGCGTGTCGTCGTCGGCCACCTCACGATGTCATTGCGCGACGCGAGCGATCCTCCGCCACCTTGACCCGCATTCGCGCGGCTTCCATCCTAGGTAGATTGGCACGTTGCGATTGACGCAGTTTGGCGTAGTCCACGCCGCCTTGAGCGTCGTGGCAGTGGCACCGCGGCGTCTCGCTCGCGCTATTGCTGGCGCGGAGCACGGCAAGTGTGGCGGTTGCGCGCACGCGCGATGGCGCCATCGCCGGTCATCGGTCCCGGGGTAACGCGGTCTGCCGGTTCGGCGCTTCCGCCTTGACGTCCGACTCGAACAGTTCCTGAAGCTGCGCGGCCGCCTGCGCGGCCGTCTGGATCAATTGCGCCTCATCCTGGCGCACCGCGTATTGCGCATCGAGCTGGCGCGCGTCGTGTTCGCGGAACAACTGCACCGCACGCAATGCTTGCGCCGGCTCGAGTCCGAGTTGCTCCAGCGCCTGCCGCGCCGTTTCCAGGCTCGACAGCAGCGTCTCGCGCTCGATCGCGTCGATGTCGAGGTCGCGCAGGCGGTAGTAATGCACTCGGTTGCGCGCGCGCGCCAGTATCGGCAGGTCGGGAAAGTGCTTGCGCACCAGCGCCGCGGTCTTGACCGACGCCTCTACGTCGTCGATGGCCAGCACGAAGAGCTTGGCGTCGCGCGCCTTGGCCGATTCAAGCAGTTCCAGCCGCGACGCATCGCCGTAATACACCTTGTTGCCGAACTTGCGCACGAAGTCGACCTGCTGGTAGCTGGCTTCGAGCGCCGTGAATGGAATGCCCGCCATGCGCAGCACGCGCGACACGATCTGCCCGTAGCGTCCGTAGCCGGCGATGATCACGGGATTGCCCGGCCCATCGATGAGATCGAACTCCGGCGGCTTCCTGCGTTCGAGCCAACGCTCGAGCAGCCGCTCATGAACGACGAACGACAGCGGCGCGAGCAGCATCGAGACCGTGACCACCAGCACGAGGAACTGCGCGGTTTCGCCGCCCAGGATTCCCGTGGCCTGCGCCGCGGTGAACAGCACGAACGCGAATTCGCCGCCTTGCGCCAGCAGCACGGCGATCCGTTGCGCGTCCTCGTTGCCGGTGCCGGTCGCGCCGGTGATTGCCCAAAGCAACGCGGCCTTCGCCAGCATCAGGCCGACCGCCGCGGCAAGCACGGGCAGCGGATGTGCCGCCAGGTAGGCGAGATTGGCACTCATGCCGACGGCCATGAAGAACAGGCCGAGCAGCAATCCCTTGAACGGCTCGACGTCGGCCTCGAGCTCGTGCCGGAATTCAGAATCGGCGAGCAATACGCCGGCGAGAAACGCGCCTAGCGACATCGACAGGCCGATCTCCTCCATCAGCAATGCCGCGCCGAGCACGACCAGCAATGCTGCGCCGGTGAATATCTCGCGTCCGCCGAAGCGCGCCACGATCTTCAGCAGCGGACGAACGAGCACACGGCTCACGATGACGACGAGCACGATCGCTGCAATACCTCCCGCCGCAAGCGCCCACGGGTTCGCCGCACCGGTGCGTTCCGGCGCCAGCAACGGCAGCAGCGCGATGAGAGGAATCACCGCCAGGTCCTGGAACAGCAGGATCGCGAACGCGCGGCGCCCGCTCGGGCTGCTCAGTTCTCCGCGCTCCCCGAGCCACGCCAGCACGATCGCCGTCGACGACATCGCCAACCCGAAGCCCACGACCGTCGCCGCCTGCCAGTCGAGCCCCTGCCATTGCGCGACGCCGGTCAGCACCGCGCCCGTGACCAGCACCTGCGCACCACCCAGTCCGAACACCGGTTGCCGCAATGCCCACAGGCGCGAGGGCTCCAGCTCCAGGCCGACCAGGAACAGCAGCAGGACGACGCCCAATTCCGCGAAATCCAGTGTCGCTTCCGCGTGCGGCACGACGCCCAAGCCCCACGGGCCGATAATCGCGCCCGCAGCGAGATAGCCCAGCACCGCGCCCAATTTGAGCCAGCGAAACAGCGGGACGACGATGACCGCGGTCGCGAGAAAGATTGCCGCCTGTGCGAGAAAAGTCATGCCTGCCTCGGCGTGGGCGCGCCCGTCCGGGAGCGGATTTCCCGTTTCGTCGCTTCGACCCGAGCCTGCTCGGCTTGGCAGCGCGGACCGGAGAACTCCGTCTGCAGCGCGTCCAGGAAAACACGCGTCCGTGCGGGCATCAGCCGTCGGCCCGGGAACACGGCCCATGCCGGCACGGGCGGCAAACTCCAGTCTGCAAGTACGGGCACCAGTTCTCCGGTTCGCACGTAAGGTTCGACGAAGTGATCACTTACTATCGAGATTCCCGCCCCCGCCCGGGCCAGCCGAATCAGTAATTCGGGCGAGTTTGCGGTGGCGCGGCCTGGGGGAATTCCCTCCCAGCGCTGGTCGGCGCGGATCATAACCCACGGCATCGGTTCGCCGTTTCGCATCAGCAGCCGCAATGCGTCGTGTTCCATCAGCGCTTCAGGTTCGGAAGGAGTACCGCGGCGCGCCAGGTAGTGCGGCGAGGCATAGAGGCTCGACGAGAACACGGCCAGGCGCCGCGCCGCCAGCGACGCGTCGTCGGGCAACTCGCCCATTCGTATGGCGACGTCGAAATTCTCCCCGATCAGGTCGACTCGGCGCGGCGAAAGGTCCAGTTCCAGCGATATCTGCCGGTATTTGTCGATAAATGACGCCAACATCGCTCCAACTACAACAGTAGCGAAATCGCTGGGCATCGACACTCTGAGACGGCCGCTGGGCTGAATTTGCCGGTTCTGAGCAAGCTGGGTAGCCGCTTCGACCTCGGCCAAGACTTGGTGCGCATGCTCCAGAACGCTACGGCCGAAGTCGGTCAAGGCGAGCTTGCGCGTCGTCCGCAACAAGCAGCCGTTCGCCGAGCACACCTTCCATTGCCGCCACGCGCCGCGAAACGGTCGACTTGGGCAGCCCGAGGCGGTCGGCCGCGCGCGTGAAGCTGCCCTCGTCGGCCACGCGCGCAAAGAGCAGCAGGTCGTTGGCTTCGAGTGTTGGAGTCATCCTATTGTTCCGCTAGGGCAACAATGTAATCCATTTCAGCGTCTTCTCGTTCCCAACTGGGACAATTATAGTCTGTTCAACACCCCGGTCAATCGAACAAGGAGCAACCATGAACATCCTGCAAGTCAATTCCAGCGCGCGGATCGAGAACTCGCAATCGACCAAACTCGCAAATGCTTTGGTCGAGCGCATACGGACCGACCATCCGGACGCGACGTTGACCGTGCGCGACCTTTCCCGCACGCCGCACCTGCCGCTCGATGAGTCCACGCTGCAGGCGCTGTTCACGCCCGCCGACCAACGCACGCCGGAGCACAATGCACGCGTCGCGCTGGACGATGCCTTGATTGCCGAGATCCAGGCCGCAGATGTGGTGGTGCTGGGCGTGCCGATGTACAACTTCGGCGTTCCGGCGCAGCTCAAGAATTGGATCGACGCGATATCCCGGGCGCAGGTCACGTTTCGCTACACCGCCAACGGGCCGGAAGGACTGCTCAAGGGCAAGAAGGTCTACGTGGCGTTGACCCGCGGAGGCAAGTACCGCAACACGCCTGCCGACACCCAGGTGCCCTATCTGCAGACCATCTTCGCATTCCTGGGCATGAACGATGTGCAGTTCGTCTATGCGGAAGGCTTGGCGATGGGTGCTGCGGCCGAGCAGAATGCACTTGCGTCAGCGCGTTCGCAAATCGAGGAGTTGTTCGCAAATGAGGGTTCGCAGATGACGATGGCAGCATGAAGTTGGCCGCATGAGCGTGGCGACCCGACCCGCGACGAGCGAAACTCGCAATTATTGAAGGAGACCTGCATGACCACGACCATCGCCCGCCCGCTGCAAACCGAAACGGTCACGCATCCGCGTGCCGTCGAGCAGCTTGTCGCCGGGCAGCCCACGTCCGACGGTGCCGGCGTCAAGCTCACGCGCGTACTGACGCAGCAATTTCAGCGCCGGCTCGACCCGTTCCTGATGCTCGACGCCTTTGGCACGGACAACCCGGACGACTATATCGGCGGGTTTCCCGACCATCCCCATCGCGGCTTTGAAACCGTGACGTACATGATCGCGGGGCAGATGCGCCATCGCGACAGCTTCGGTCACGAAGGCCTGCTGCGCAACGGCGGCGTGCAGTGGATGACCGCCGGCAGCGGCATCGTCCACTCGGAGCTTCCCGAACAGGCCGACGGCCGGATGGAGGGCTTCCAGCTCTGGCTCAACCTGCGCTCGCGCGACAAAATGCGCGCGCCCTGGTATCGCGACATCCAGAGTGCGGAGATTCCGGAATTCACCACGCCCGATGGCGTGGCCGTGCGCGTGATCGCCGGGCGCAGCCATGGCGTGGGCGGTGCGATGGAACGCGAAGTCACCGAACCGCTTTACCTCGACCTGCAATTGCCGGCCGGGGCGGCCTTCGCGCATGCGCTGCCGGCGAAGTTCAACGCCTTCGTCTACGTCTATCGCGGCGCAGCGGAAATCGCCGGCACCCGCGTGCCGTCGCAACGCATGGCTATCTTGAAGAACGCCGCGGACAGCGACGGCGTGGTGCTGCGTGCGGTGGAACCGGCGCGCGTGTTGCTGATTGCCGGCCTGCCGTTGAACGAACCCATTGCGCAACACGGACCCTTCGTCATGAACACGCGCGACGAGTTGATCGCCGCCGTGCAGGACTACCAGGCCGGGAAATTCTCCGCGGCGGTCCAAGGCGCCTGATCGGGAATTTTTTTATCAGGACGGGATCGCAATGCGGGCGGCCAAGCGCACCGATCCCCATCGCGGATAAGTACGGTATCGGACACGCTTTCACGAGTTGCTAGCCCCGTGGCATACTGTTCGTTGTAGTGGACAGTCTGGAGTGGCCATGCCCAATACTGCGGGCGCACCGTCATCCACGACGATGTTGCGCTGGGTTACGCTGATCATTGTCACGGCGAACGTCGCTTTCATCGTTGTTTACGGCGGGGTCGGGGAATCCCCGACGCTGGCGGAAACGATGGCCGAATATGGCTACACGTTCGTGCCGGCCAAATTCGTCAAGGCGATGTGCGCGATCCTTGACGACCGCGGTCGTGTGTTTCTATATCGCCGCCCTGTGGCCAAGCCGGCGCCGCCTGCATATCTACACCGTGCTGGTCGCGCCGATCGCAGGGGCCAGCCATTCTGGCCTCGTTCTGGATCGTCGCGGCCAAGCATCGGGAAATCGGACTGTCGATGGCGCTCCTTGCCGCCAGCGTCGCGCTGAGCGTCGCCATGTTCGTGCGCGCGGCGTCGGCGTCCCCGACGCGGCACTCACTGTGGCTGCGCGTGCCGTTCAGCCTCCATTTCGGCGCGATGACCATCGCGCTTCTGATGGCCCTCGCCCAATGGATGAATGCCGGCGGCCGATTGGCGACCAACGCCTTGCCGCCGGACGAAGTGACTGCCGCACTTCTTGCGATCGCAGTTTTGGCGGGAGGATACGTCGCGCTCCGCTATAGCGATTTCGTCTATCCCGCGGTGATTGCATCGGGCATGGGAGCCATCTTCGTCGCGCAGCGGGCACAGGATCCCTACGTCGCTGCCGCCGCGCTCACAGTCTGCGTTGGAATGCTTGTCGTCACCGGACTTGCCGCCGTTACGCAGGTGCGGGCGCCGCGGGGCGATGCCAAGGACAAGGCATTGCGCCGCATGACGCCAAAGAGCGGGCCGGAGAAGCGGGATGCATGGGGATACCAATTGGAGGGAAACTCGTCGATCATGCGGTTTTGACGAACCATCCAGGTGTCTATATCCCGGAGATCCCGATGAACGAAGAGACATTCAACCTGAGCATCCGCAAGTTCCTGAAAATGGTCGGTGTGAACTCGCAGCGCGAAATTGAGCAGGCCGTCGCCAAGGCCATTGCCAGCGGTGCCGCCAAGGGCACCGAAGTCCTTCCTGCCAAGGTGACGCTGCGCGTCGCGGGAATCGATCTCGACGTTGCGTTCGACGGCGAGATACGGCTGGAATAGACCTTCAGCGGTACTGCTGGCTGTATCACGGTCACGCCGCGTGGCGCAAACGTGCCGCGCCGGCGAAAATGCGGCTCAGCAACGGCCAGAACAGCAGAACGAACGCCAGCGTCGTGATCGATCCGACCAATCCATTGGACCAGAAAACGCGCATGTCGCCGCCCGCGCCGATCATCGCCAGGCGGAACGCGTCCTCGCTGCGATTGCCCAGGACCAGCGCCAACGTGAAGGGCGCAACGGTATGCCGATCTTCTTGAAGACATAGCCGACGACGCCGAACAACAGCATCAGCCAGACGTCGAACATCGCGTTCTGGATGGCGTAGGCGCCGATGGCGCAGGACACCAGAATCATCGGCGCCACCGCCGCGAACGGAATGCGCAGGATGGACGCGAAGATCGGCACGGTGGTGAGCACGATCACCAGCCCGACGATATTGCCGAGATACATCGAGGCGATGAGGCCCCATACGAAGTCCTTGTGCTCGACGAACAGCAACGGACCGGGATTCGAGCCCCACACCATGAGGCCGCCGAGCAGGATCGCCGCAGTGCCCGATCCGGGGATGCCCAGCGCCAGCATCGGCAGCAACGCCGCCGTCCCTGATGCATGCGCGGCCGTTTCGGGCGCGAACACGCCTTCGATCCGGCCTTTGCCGAAACTCGCCGGATCCTTCGAGAATCGCTTGGCGAGGTTGTAGCCCATGAACGACGCCGCGATCGCGCCCCCGGGCGTGATGCCGAGCCAGCAGCCGATGGCCGACGATCGCAACAGCGTGACCCAGTAACGCGGCAACTCCTTCCAGACTTTCAGCACCACGCGCAGGCTGATCTTCGCGGAATGACCGCGCAGCGCCAGCCGTTCCTCCATCGTCAGCAGGATCTCGCTGATGCCGAACAGCCCGATCACGGCGACCAGGAAATTGACGCCGCGCAACAGCGGGTCGAAGCCGAACGTCATGCGCAGTTGCCCGGACACCGTGTCCATGCCGATGGCGGCCAGCAGCAGGCCGAGCGCCATCGAGATGAGGGTCTTGTGCTTTTCCTCGCGGCCCAGGCCGACGAAAGAGCAGAACGTCAGGAAATAAACGGCGAAAAATTCCGGCGGACCGAAGCGCAAGGCGAAACCCGCGATACGCGGCGCCAGGAACGTGATCAGGATTACCGCGACGAGAGACCCGATGAACGAAGACGTGAACGCCGCGGTCAGCGCCTCCGCGGCCTTTCCCTGCTGGGCCATTGGATAGCCATCGAACGTGGTTGCCACCGACCACGCTTCTCCGGGGATGTTGAACAGGATCGACGTGATTGCCCCGCCGAACAGCGCGCCCCAATAAATGCAGGAAAGCATCACGATCGCGGACGTCGGGTCCATCGTGAACGTCAGCGGCAGCAGGATCGCGACGCCGTTCGGACCGCCCAAGCCCGGCAGAACGCCGACGAAGACGCCGAGCAGCAGGCCGATCATCATCAGCGTCAGCGTCTTCCAGGTCAGCAGCACGGCGAAGCCGTGGAGCAGCAGCGTGAGGGCCTCCATCGCGTCGGCGTTCCTAACGACCGAAGAGCGCTTCGATCGGCCCCTTCGGCATGATGACGTCGAACGCCACGTCGAACGTGGCGAACATCGCGAACGCGAACACGAAACTGGTGAGCAGCGACTTCCACCACGCGATGCGGCCGATGAAGCGCATGAAGCCCGCGACGAGCAGGAAGCTCGCGACGTAGAGCCCGAGCCACTGCATTGCCGCGCAGAAGAGCAGCGTCGGGATGAACACCTGCGTCACGCGCCGCAACTGGTCGCGCGTGACGAACGTCTGGGAGGCCTGCCGGCGCTTGAGCAGCGACATTGCCGAGCCCGAAGACGCGAGGCGCCGGCGAGGATGACGCACAGGTAGAACGGCAGGTAACCCGACTGCGGGCCATCCTTCGCCCAGCCCATGCCGCTGCGCCAGTTGTCGAAACCCAGCAGCAGCGCCAGCGCGAGCAGCAGCACGTAGACGACCAATTCCGCGGTGCGCGTCGTCGTCGACCGCCGGCGAATCGGGCTCCGGCGCGGTCGGATCGTCGACCGCGATTTCCTGCGAGCTAGGGGGCGACAAAACCGGCCTCGGTCATGAGGCCCTTGTTGAGCGTGTCGTCCTCCTCGAGAAATGTCAGCATGTCCTTGCCCGTGAGGAAGACCGGCTTCAACGCCTGTTTTTCCATGTACTCCTTGTATTCCGCAGTCTGCGTGAGCTTGCGGAACACGTCGACATAGAACGCGGTCTGCTCGGGCGTGACCTTGCCGGGAAGGAACATGGCGCGCAGCATCAGGTACTGCACGTCGAGGCCCTCCTCCTTGCATGTCGGAATGTCGTTCCACGACATCGTGTCGGTGACCTTGGACTTGTACGCGATGCGTTCCTTGTCGAACACGCAGAGTGCGCGCACCTGACCCGCGCGCCAGACCTCGAGATTCTCCGAAGGATTGTTGACGTTGGCCGCGGTGTGGTTGCCGACCAACTGGGTCGCCGCCTCCCCACCGGACTTGTACGGCAGGTACGCGAACCTCGCGCCGGTCTTCTTTTCGATGAACGCCGTGACTACCTGGTCCTCGCGCTTGCTGCCCGTGCCGCCCATCTTGAACGGCGGGTCAGCGCTCTTGGCTGCCGCGACAAATTCCTTCACGTTCTTGTACGGCAACGTCACGTTGTCCCACAGGACGAACTGGTCCATCGCGACGACCGAAACCGGAGTCAGGTCGCGCCAATTGAATGGGATCTTGGCGGCGAGGGGCAGCATGTAGATCAGCGAATACGCGATGAGGACCTTGTTCGGATCGCCTTCGCTGGACTTCATGTACATCAGCGCCTCGGCCCCCGACGCGCCACCCTTCAGCGAGACGATCACCGGCTGCTTCATCAGGTTGTTCTTCTGGATCGCGGCCTGCATCATGCGCGCCATCTGGTCGGATGCCCCGCCGGCGCCGGCGGCAACCACGATCTCGACGGGCTTCGTGGGCTCCCACGCCGCGACCGGCGCGCTTGCCAGCGCAATCGCCAATGCAACGCACGTTGTCTTCATGAATCGGTTCATGCCAGGTTCCTCCGTTTGCTATTGGAAAGTGCGCAGTGCCAGGTCCATCCTCAAGCCGCCCGTGCCAGCCCGGTTGCCGCCGACGCGGCCAGGTAATCCGTCGCCGCCAGGATGCCGCCCTTGCGGTGCGGAACGGCGGCCAGTTCCAGTCCCATTTCAACGCCCGCGAGCGTGCCACAAAGCATGAGGTCGTTGAAATAGCCGAGGTGCCCGATGCGGAACACCTTGCCCGACAGCTTGCCCAAGCCCTGACCTAGCGACAGGTTGAAGCGGTCGAGGGCGATCTTGCGAAAAGCATCCGCGCTGTGGCCTTCCGGCATCATGACGGCCGTCAGCGCGGCGCTGTACTCGGCGGGATTCGCGCAGAGAATTTCCAGGTCCCACGCGCGCACCGCGCGTCGCGTCGCTTCGGCCAGACGCTCATGCCGCGCGAAGACGTTCTCCAAGCCCTCGGCGAGCAGCATGTCCAGCGCCTCATGCAGGCCATAGAGCAGGTTGGTCGCCGGCGTGTAGGGAAAATAGCCGGTCGCGCTGATCGCCAGCTGGTCTCCCCAGTCCCAGTACGATCGCGGCAGTCGCGCCGACTTTGCCGCGGCGAGCGCCTTGGCGCTGATCGCATTGAACGACAGCCCCGCCGGCAGCATCAATCCCTTTTGCGAGCCTGCGACGGTCACGTCGACGCCCCACTCGTCGTGCCTGTAATCGAGCGACGCCAGCGAGGAAATCGAGTCGACCAGGAGCAGCGCCGGATGGCCCGCGCGATCAATGGCCGCGCGCACGTCCGCGATATTGGTGGTAACGCCCGTCGATGTTTCGTTATGGACGACGCAGACCGCCTTGATCGCGCGCGCGTCGTCAGCACGCAACCGCGACTCGATCTGCGCGGCCGGCGCGCCGTGCCGCCAGTCGCCGGGAAGAAATTCCACGGCCAGGCCCAAACGTTCGGCGAGGCGCCGCCAGAGCGCCGCGAAGTGCCCGGTCTCGGCCATCAGCACGGAATCGCCCGGCGACAGCGTGTTGACGAGCGCCGCCTCCCACGCCCCCGTGCCGGACGACGGATAGATGACGACGTCCGCGTCGGTACGGAACACTTTCTTCATGCCGGCGAGCACGGCTTTGCCGAGCACGGCGAATTCGGGCCCGCGATGGTCTATCGTGGGGTGGTCGATGGCCCGCAACACGCGGTCCGGCACATTGGTCGGTCCGGGAATCTGCAGGAAATGTCGGCCGGAGGGATGGCTGTCGAGCTTGAGCATGGGAAGCCTCGATGATCGGCGCTTGGGAAAAGGCTTGCGCGGCACCTGTCGGGTCTACAAAATAGCATGGCCGATGCGGCAGTGGCGCGCCAACGCGCTACCGCGCTCATCGCCGTTCCCTCCCGACTTGCAGCGCCATCCTTGAACGCCCCCGCGCCGCAGCCCCTGCTTTTCCAGCCGAGTCGCGGCAACGCCGATCTCGCGGCGCGCCTTCGCCGTGCCGTCGCGGGCATGGTCATGTTCGATCCGGCGTCGCGGGGCCGTTACGCGACCGACGCGTCGATCTATCAAGTCGAGCCCGTCGGCGTGCTGGTGCCGTCCAGCACCGCCGATGTCGAGGCCGCGCTCGACGTCTGCCGCGACCTGCGCGTGCCCGTGCTGCCGCGGGGCGCCGGCAGTTCCCAGTGCGGGCAGACCGTCGGCGCCGCATTGGTGATCGACCACAGCAAGCATCTCAATCGCATCGTCGCGCTCGACAAGGACGCGATGACCGTCACGGTCGAGCCGGGCGTGGTGCTGGACCAGCTCAACGCATGGCTGAAGCCGCACGGCCTCTGGTTTCCGGTCGATGTCAGCACGTCGGCGCAGGCCACGCTGGGCGGGATGGCCGGCAACAATTCGTGCGGGTCGCGTTCGATTGCGTACGGCAACATGGTGCACAACGTCCATGCCGTCGATGCGCTGCTCTCCGACGGTACGCAGGCGCGGTTCGGTCCGTTATCCGAGATGCAGTCGGCGTCGCGGCCGGTGCGCCGGCTTCTCGACGGCCTCGAGGCGATCGGCGCGCGCGAGCGCGACGAGATTGCCCTCCGCGTGCCAACGGTGATGCGTCGCGTCGGCGGCTACAACATCGACGTGTTCAATCCACAAAGCGAGCGCCCTTACACAACGGACGGCAGCGTGAACTTCGCGCACCTGCTCGTCGGCAGCGAAGGCACGCTGGCTTGGACCCGCCAGCTCACGCTGAACGTGTGTCCACTGCCGGCGCACCGCGCGCTGGGCGTGGTCAATTTCCCGTCGCTGTACCGGGCCATGGAATGCGCGCGGCACCTGGTCGCAGCTAGGACCTTCCGCTGTGGAGCTGGTCGACCGGACGATGATCGACCTCTCGCGCGCCAACCCTGCGTTCCGGCCGGTGATCGACGCCGCGCTGACCGGCGAACCCGAGGCGATCCTGCTCGTCGAGTTCAGCGGCCGGGAAGCAACTGATTCCGCGCGTCGATTGGAGGATCTCGTAACGCTGATGGGCGACTTGGGGCTACCGGGCAGCGTGGTCCGGATTTCGGAGGCCGCCGCGCAAAAGGCGCTGTGGGACGTGCGCAAGGCCGGCCTCAACATCATGATGAGCCTGCGCGGAGACGGCAAGCCGGTGTCGTTCATCGAGGACTGCGCGGTGCCGCTGGACGCATCTGCCGGATTACGTCGACCGCTTGACGCAGATCTTCCGCAAGCACGGCACCCGGGGAACGTGGTACGCGCACGCGTCGGTCGGAACGCTGCACGTCCGCCCCATCCTCGACATGCGGCGCGACGGCGCGGCGAAAATGCGCGCGATCGCCGAGGAAGCGAGCGCCATGGTGCGCGAATACAAAGGGGCGTTCTCGGGCGAGCACGGCGACGGCCTGGTGCGCAGCGAATGGGTCGCGTGGCAGTTCGGTCCGCGCCTGACGCGCGCATTCGAGGAGATCAAGGATCTGTTCGATCCCGCGGGACTGATGAACCCCGGCAAGATCGTGCGCCCGTCGCGCATGGACGACTCGTCGCTGTTCCGTTTTCCACCCGGCTATCGCACGCTGCCGATCGCCACCGCGCTGGACTGGTCGGCGTGGAACGTGCAGAACGATCCGCTCACCGACACGGTATCTGCGCCGGGCACCGGAGGCGATCCTGCACAGGGTTTCGCCAAGGCCGTTGAGATGTGCAACAACAACGGCCATTGTCGCAAGTTCGATGCCGGGACGATGTGCCCGAGCTATCGCGTCACTCGCGACGAGGAGCACCTGACCCGCGGCCGCGCCAACACGCTGCGGCTGGCACTATCCGGCCAGCTCGGCCCGGACTTCGCGTCGCAACCGGTGCGCGATGCGCTCGATCTCTGCGTGAGCTGCAAGGGATGCCGCCGCGATTGTCCGACGGGCGTGGACATGGCGAAGATGAAAATCGAGTTCATGCATCACTGGCAGCAAGGCGCACGGGCTGAGCCTGCGCGAACGCGTGATCGCGAGGCTTCCGCACTGGGCACCGCGGGCGGCGGCGGTGCCCTGGCTATCCAATCTGCGCGACGTCATTCCGGGGGCGGCGTTCCTGGGTGAAAAATACCTGGGCGTGGCGAGACAGCGCTCATTGCCTCGCTGGCGCCGCGATGCCTTTCTTGGCAGCGGCTCCATTGCGAGTGATCGCTCCACGGCCGATGAGGTGGCCGACGTGGTGCTTTTCGTCGACACGTTCACCAATTATTTCGAGCCCGAGAATGCGCGCGCCGCCGTTGCCGTGCTGCGCGCCGGGGGTTATCGCGTGCACGTAGCGCGCGCCGCCGCGGACGACGCACAAGCGAATCGACCGCTGTGTTGTGGCCGCACATTCCTCGCGGCGGGAATGGTCGACGAAGCGAAGCATGAGGCGCTGCGTGTGGTGGCCGCACTGGCGCCGCACGCCGCGCGCGGCGCCGCCATCGTCGGGCTGGAACCGTCTTGCCTGCTGACGCTGCGCGACGAGTTTCTCGTGATGGGATTGGGGGAAGCCGCACGGCGGCTGAGCGAAAGCACGTTCCTGATCGAGGAATTCCTGTCCCGCGAGCTTCGCGCCGGACGGCTCGACCTGCCCCTTGCGCCGCTGCCGGAATCGCGCGCTTTGCTCCACGGCCATTGCCATCAGAAGGCGTTCGATGCGTTGTCACCGGCGGTCGCCGTGCTGAAGCTGGTTCCCGGATTGGACGTGCAGCTGATCGAATCGAGTTGCTGCGGCATGGCCGGCAGTTTCGGCTTCGAGGCAGCGCACTATGACGTTTCGATGCGCATGGCCGAGCTTTCGTTGTTGCCGGCCGTCCGCGCGGCCGCCGCGGATACGCTCATCGTCGCGGACGGCACGAGTTGCCGGCATCAGATCGACGACGCGATGCGCGGCGCCGGCCGCCGGCAGGCGTTGCATGTCGTGCGGGTGCTGGAACGGGCGCTCGCCGCGCCGCCCTCCGAAGGGACTCCGCGCTGACGAAGCTCGGCGGTCGTGGAAACCGAAGTGGTTCGCGTCGCTACAGACAGACGTACTCGACGCCCTCGCCTTTGTTGTCCGCGCCGGGGTGGCCGAAGCTCAAGCGTCCGCTGCCGCGCAGGATGAGTTCCTCCCGCCGCAACAGAATCTCGGACTCGCCGTCCATCGTGCAGTACGTGCCATTGGAACTCACGTCCACGATCACGAACTTGTCGCGCCGGCGTTCGATTCGCGCGTGCAGGCGCGAGGCTTTCCGATCCATGATCACGACGTCGTTTTGCGCATCGCGTCCGAGCGTGATCGGCGGCGAATTCTGGTCAAGGTCCAGTTCGCGCGCGCCATGGGTGAGCTTGAGGCCTACGGGCCGGCTCGCCGGACGCGTCGACAACGCGGTCAGCTCCTCTTCCGACTCCTGCCAGATCAACTCGAACGTCTGGAGATCGGCCAGCTTGCCGCGCAACGTGTGCGCATCGTGGTCGCGCGTGCGCGCGCGCAACGCAGGTGAAAGCACTTCGACGGTCTCGGCGGAAGCGAGCGTTTGCCCGGCCTTGGCCAGCGCCGACAGCCGCGCGGCAACGTTGACCGCGTCGCCGAAGACGTCACCGTTGTCATCGATGACCGGGCCGAAATGGAAGCCGACATGGATCGCCAGCGGCGCGCCAGCGCTCGTTTTCATCGCGGAGATCTGTGTCTGCATCGCGATCGCGGCATAGGCGGCGTTCGCCGGCAAAGGGAACACGGCCATTGCCTCGTCACCGATCGTCTTGACGATGCGTCCGCCGTGCTCGTCGCAGATGGCCTTCATCACCGCAAGGCAGCGGCCGATCGTCGCAAGCGCCTCGGCATCGCCCAGTGTCTCGTAGAGCTTGGTGCTGCCCGCGACATCGGCAAAAAGTATGGCAAGTTTTCGGGGGGCGGAATCCATGCCGGCGCGGGACGGGAAATTGGAAAGTATAGTACAACAGCATGCGCCGGGCTTGCGGGCGGATGGGTGCCACGGTATGTTCAACGCATTGACCGCACGTTTTTGGGGCGGCAAAGCGAACGAGGGAGCTGGACCCGATGGAAAAACTAGGGCGGTACGAAATCCGCGAAATCGTCGGCGAAGGCGCGATGGCGCGCGTCTACAAGGCCTACGACCCGGAAATCGACCGAACGATTGCCGTCAAGCTGCTCAAGGCGCAGCTCGCCGACGACGACCAATACCGCCTGCGGTTCCTGCGCGAGGCGCGCGCCGCCGGCGTGCTGTCGCATCCCAACATCGTCACCATCTTCGACGTCGGCGTCGACGGCAAGAAGCCGTATATCGCGATGGAGCTGATCGACGGCATGACGTTGGGCGAGATGCTGGGCACCGACAAGGTCATGTCCGTGAAGGAAATCGTCGAAATCGGCATCCAGCTTTCGCGGGCGCTCGACTACGCGCACAAGAAGGGCATCATCCATCGCGACATCAAGCCCGGCAACATCATGCTGATCAACGAGACCAGCACGGTGAAGGTCGCGGACTTCGGCATCTGCCGCATCGACGACCCGGAAGGCGGCGAGCAGAACCAGCAGACGCAATTGGGCGACGTGCTGGGGACGCCGAACTACATGTCGCCCGAGCAGGTGATGGGGCAGAAGGTCGACTCGCGCTCCGACCTGTTCTCGGTGGGCGTCGTCATGTACAAGCTTCTCACCAATTCGCTGCCCTTCGAGGGCGACTCGGTGATCAGCGTCGCATACAAGATCGCCAAGAGCGAAGCGCCGCCGGTGCAGGGCCTTCGTCCCGAGATTCCGCTCACGTTGCGCCGCATCGTCGAACGTGCGCTCAAGAAGCAGCCGGAAAAGCGCTTCCAGACGGGCGAGGAGTTGGCGCTGGCGCTGATCGGCGTCGCGCGTGAATTGAACGAAGAGGAAAACAAGAAGGGCACCGGCCGCATCCCGTTGGGAATTCGCTGGGCACTGATGATGGTCGCGCTGGTCGCCGTGACGATGACGGTGACTGCCGCGATTCTCTATCAGCGCCAGTACTCGGCGATGATGGACCAGGTCCAGGACTACGGCGGTTCGCTGGCCAAGTTCATCGCCACGCAGAGCGCGGTCCCGCTGCTCGACGAGGACTGGACGGCGCTCGACGTCTTCATCCAGGAGACGCTGGGCCGGCAGGACTTCAATTCGATCACGATCGTCGATCACCAGGGCCTGGTGCGCGGCAGCAACCAGGCGGCCCAGGTGAACCAGCCCTACGTGCCGCTCGCGGCGAAGCCGTTGTCCAGCGACAAGGCGGACATGAAGGTCGGCAGCTACCGCCTGGCCGACGGGCGTGACGTGCTCGACTTCGCAACGCCCATCCTGTTCCAGGGCAAGGAGATAGGGCAGGTGCATCTGGGCATCTACGAGGCGCCATTGTCGCGGGTCGCCAATTTCATGCTGGCGATGCTCGCGATTCTTACGCTCGTGACCATCGCGGCCGTGGGCGGCGGCACCTACCTGCTTGCGCGCGGGCTTTCGGGACCGATGCGCGTGCTGCGCAATTCCCTGGACGAGCTCGCGAACGGCCGCTACGACTATCGCATCCACGACCAGCGCAAGGATGAACTGGGCGAGCTGTACGCCGAATTCGACCGCACGGCCGCCGCGCTCGAAGCGCGCCACGATCCGCCGCGGCCGGATGACGAGACGGCGATGAAGGTGTCCGAAAAGGCGGACGCTGCTCCGGCCGAATCGCCGGCACCCAAGCAGGCGTAAACCATGCGTGCCGTTTCGTTCGGTGCAGCCATCGTTGCTGCGGTCGTGCTGGCGGCGTGTGCGGAGGCGCCGCAGCGTCCGGCCCCTGTGCCGGAAGTCCCCGCCGCGCAACAAGGGCAGTTGCTCGCGCGTGACGAGCTGCTTCGCGATCGTGGTGGCGGGACCGGGCGAGGACTTGAGCGTGCTCGCCCAGCGCTACCTGGGCGACCGCTCGAAACGCTGGTGGATCACCGAATTCAACGGGATCGACGAAGTGCGCCCGGGGCAGACGGTCGTCATCCCGCTCAAGGCCGCCAATCCGTCCGGCGTGTACGCCAACGGCTACGTGACCGTCCCCATTCTCTGCTACCACCGCTTTGGCTCGAAGCCGAGTCAGCTGGCGGTGACGCCGGCGGCGTTCGAGGCGCAGATGGATTACCTGGCCAGGAACGGCTATCACGTGATCCCGCTCTCGCGCCTGATCGGATTCCTGGAACGCGGCGAGCCCGTGCCGCGCAAGTCGGTCGTGCTCACGATCGACGACGGTTACCGGTCGACGTATGAGGTCGCATTCCCGATCCTGCGCAAGCACGGGTTTCCCGCAACGGTCTTCCTTTACGGCGATTTTGTCGGTGCGCCGGACGCGCTGACCTGGCCGCAGATGAAGGAGATGGAAGCGTCGGGACTGGTGAGCATCCAGCCGCATTCGAAGACCCACGCCAACCTGACGCTGCGCCTGCCCGGCGAAACGGACGCGAAGTACCGCGAGCGGCTGCGCTCGGAGATCGACATGCCGATCCGCCTGATCCAGGACCGCCTCGCGGTACCCAGTGTCGCCTACGCGTTTCCCTATGGCGACGTCAACGAAACGGTCGTCGACCTGCTCAAGCGCCAGAACGTGCGGGTTGGCGTCACCGTGACTCCCGGCGGCAACCCGTCCTTCGCGTATCCGTTCATGCTGCGCCGGAGCATGGTCTTTGGCGGCGACGGCATCGACGCATTCCGTTCGAAGCTCGCCACCTTCACGCAGGCGACGCTGCATTGAGCGCAACAGAGCGGGCGCGTGGCGCGGCGGCGCTTGCCATGACCACGCTGCTTGCCGCATGCGCGCAAGCGCCGGTCGCGCCCGATCCGCCGCCTGACGTACCGCGCACGAGCTTCGCGGACGACGCGCGCACGCGCGCGATCAACCAGCATCAACGTCTGGCCCGCCAGGCCCGGGAAGCGGGCGATCTCGCCACCGCGGCTCAACAATGGCACGTTGTCGTGCTGCTCGCGCCAGGCGAACAGAAATACCTGCGGGAAGAGGAAGCGGTCAACGCGGCGATCCGCCAAGGCGTGCGCGAACAACTGCAGATAGGCGCCGGCGCGCTGAAGAGCGGCGACTACGATCGCGCCACGCAGGCGATGCTGCGCGTTCTGGCGCTCGATCCCGACAACGACGAGGCGGCGAAGGCGCTGCGCGACATCGACCGGCAGCGCATCGCCCGGATCCAGGGGGACCGCGCGCAGAAGCTGCGGCCGGTCGACATCGCCGCGTGAAATCGGGCGCGGCCGACAACGGCGCGGTTTACGATCTCGAGCAGCCGCTGGAAATGCTGCGCGCCGGCGACGTCAACGGCGGCCTGCGCGAATTGCGCGCCTATGTCGATGCGAATCCGGGAAATCGCGCCGCGCGGCAGAAGATCGGCGCCGCGGTAGCCGATCGCGCGCGCGAATTGCAGGTCAAGGGTTCGCGCGAGCAGGCCTATCAGCTCTACGAGCAGGCCGTCGCGTTGCGCGGAGACGGCACGCCCGAGTGGACCGCGCAGATGCAGGCGCTGCGCCGCGCGCTCTCGGACGAGTATTACAGCAATGGGGAACGGGCGTACCGCACGGACGTGGCGCTGGCGATCAAGCAGTGGGAGACCAGCCTGCGCTACGACCCGCAGAACCTGAAGGCTTCCACGCGACTGCGCGACGCGCGCGCGGCTCAGGAAAAACTGAAGGGTCTCCCGCCGGCGAAATAGCGCCCGCTATTTCGGCGCCGCGGCTGGCGCCGCACCGCCGAACTTGTCGGCCATCTTCTTCTTGAGCTCCAGGCTGCGCTCGCGCTCGAGCTTGGCCTTCTGGTTGGTAGGATCGATTTCGAGAATGCTGGCGATGATCTTTCGGGCCATCGGGATCGACGTCGAGCCCTTCTTCCAGCGTTGGCTGCTTCCGTGCGGAGCGGTCGGGGCCGTCCTGGTCGCGTCCTGGCTGGTGGAAGCCAAGCAAAGCGTCATCGAGAACATGGCGCCGGTGTTGACGAGCCTCTTCAGCCCGCTTTTTGCAGCAGTGCTGGTTGCGTTTCTGGCGGCGATGCTGTGGACCGGACGCGGCGTTGACGTCGAGCGGAACGTACTCATCGCCTTCGACCTGCTCCTGGTCGTGGTCCTGGGCCTCCTGCTCTATTGCGTCTCGGCGCGTGATCCGAGGTTGCCTCCCGGTGTCCTGGATTTCGTGCAGGTTGTGCTGGTGGTCAGTGCGTTATTGGCCGATGCGGTAGCGCTGTGGGCCATCGCCACGCGCATCAGCGAGTTCGGCGCGACGCCGAACCGCTTTGCCGCCCTGGGAGAAAACGTGATTCTGCTCATCAACCTGGCGTGGTCGGCCGTGCTCTATCTCCGCTTCATCCGGGGACATGGATCGTTCACGGACCTCGAACGGTGGCAGACGAATTACATCCCCGTCTATGCGCTGTGGGCGGCGATCGTCGCGATCGTCTTTCCGCCGGTGTTCGGGTACATCTGACGGATCCCACGCCCCGGATCTGGCGACGCGCGGTTACTTCGTCCCCTTTCGACTGGAGATCCGCCGGCAGGTAACTCTCGTCGACGTACTTGTTCCAGTCGAGCTGGCCGTTGATGACGCCGATGAGGTTCATCGCGCGCACGAGGTTGTTGAGGGACTCGTACTCGAAGTTGCCGAGGCCCCGGTAAGGAACGCCCCGGACGGTACCGTGATCCATGAGGTTGGACATCACCTTCTCGATCACGGCGGGATCCATCTTGTAGTGCTTGGCGATCAGCTGCGCGGATTCCTTGCGATTCGCCTGCATGTACTCGACCGCCTTGCGCCGTGCCTGGATGATCGCGCGAACGACCTGCGGACGCTCCTGCAGCGTCTTTCGCGATGTGACGCCGATGGTGTTGGATATCGGTGGAAGATCTCGCTTCCGCGTGCGATCGTCTTGTATTTGGCGCCGTTCAGCGTCCACGCAGGTTCGGCCATCGGTGCGACATCGACACCGCCATTTTCGAGCGCGGTCAGCGCCGCACCCAGGCTGCCGGCCGCGATGAATTGCACGTCCTCGCGCTTGAAGCCTGCGTGGTCGACCAGCAGGTAATCGAGCGCCTGTGTCGTCGAGCCGGGGTTGCTGAAGGCGATCTTCTTGCCCTTCAGGTCCTTGATCGACTCGATCGGCGAGTCTTTGCGGGTGACCCAGAGGATGTCGGAGACGGTGTGGACGTTGTCGCTGACAATGACCAGGTCCGCGCCCGCCTGGTTGGCGGCCGCGACGGCGGACAACCCCGCTTCGGCGTAAGGCAGATTGCCGCCGAGGAGCACGCGAAGATCGGGACCGCCGCCGAGGGAGCTGATGACGCCGGTGATGTCCACGCCGGCTTCCTTGAAGAATCCCTTTTCGAGCGCGACCGCCCACGGCATGCCATTGGCCGCTGCGCCGAAATTGGCGGCGCCGATGTCCTCGGCGGAAGCGTCGCGTGACGACGCGACACCAAGCAGCAACGTCAGTACAGACAGCGCCAGCACGGACCGATACGTCGATTTGCGATTCATTCGTTCCTCCGATGAGCTCTAGATGACCTTCGTGTTGCCACGGCAATCGTTGCTACACGTGCGGGCGGTTCAGCCAAACGCGCCCTCGTCTCGCCATTGATCCAGCCGTTCAACGAGCAGCGTTGCGATCGCGTCGCTGTTGCGGTCCATCATCATCATGTGCGTGTTGCCGCGGATTCCGAGGCTCGGGCAGATTGCAGACCTCGGCGCGACCGCCCGCCCGCGACCAGGCATCGAGTGCGTCGCGACCGCGCCGCGCCATGTCCCGCCAATAGGCGTCCTGCTCGATGAAGTCGCCGAATACCATCAACGCAGGTGTTCGAGGAATGCCGGATTGAAACTGCGTCGGTACGCCGTGGGGCTCGATGCCAATGCAGGCCTTGATGCGGATCCGATCAGTGTCGGCCGCTTGGAAAGAGAGTCCGCCACCCTGGCTGAAGCCGAGCACGATGACATCCCCGATCCGCTCGATCGCCTTGCGGACGGCTCCGGCCTGCAGCTTGGATGTGCTCGGCCAGCGCGGCACCGTTTGCCCGGACAGACCGTCCATCGCTTCCATGGGGAACTGATGGCCCGCGAACGAGAATCGGTAGAAACGCGCCGCCTCCTCGTCGCTGCGCATGACGGGCGCATCCGGCCACTCGGAATCGATCGCACACCAGCCGGCGCGTCCACGCTCGACGTTGTCGATGACGTAGACGGCGATCCCGGCTTCGAGGAAGCGCCACAGCCAGCCGGGGCGCCCGTCGGGTGTGTCCTCCCATTGAGCACCGGTGAGGCCGCCACCGTGCACCAGCAGCAGCGGCGTTCGGTAGCGGGGTCGCTCGGGCAGGAAATATTGAACGTAGGCCTGCTCGATGCGATAGCTGCCGTTCGGATCGTAATCGGTGACGACGTTGTGCGAGTACTGCACGCGCCGCAGCGCCTTGCCTGTGACGGTGATGCGCCGACCCCGACGAAAAAACTTCCGACGCGCCGCAACGCAACCATGTTTTCCGATCGATCCGTCAGCGATTTCGTGCAAGCCACTCGACGATGCTGGTCGAGTCGGCGACATCCGCGAGCTTGTTGTTGATGTCGAACAGGTTGGCCTCGTGCGCGGCGACATCGCGGTCGCCCACGCCGTCGCGGACGACCACCCCGCGGAATTCGTGCAGCAGGCAATCCATCGCGGTTGCCCGAATGCAGCCGCTGGTGGTCGAACCCGACAATGACGGGTGTATCCACCTGTAGCTGGCGCAGGCGTTCGGCGAGATTCGTGTGGTGGAACGCGCTGGGAAAATGCTTGACGAGAACTTCCACGTGCTTGTTGCGTAATTGCGGATGCAATTCCGCGAATGGCGACGAGGGTCGGAGCAGCTTCAGCGCGGGGATCTTGCGCACATAGATGCCGTCCTCCGGCCCCTCGAAAGTCTGCCGTGTGAGGATCACGGGAACGTTGCTCGCCGTCGCAACGTCGATCAGGCGAAGACACGTGTCGAGAACCGGCTCGACCGCGCGTACATCGGCGAATCCGGGTCGAAGTACGCGACCATCAGATCGACGACGACCAGAGCGGGTCTGGAGCCGAAACCAAGGGAGCCGGCGAATCCCGCGCCCTGATAGTCCGCTTCCCGCGCGCGCACGGCTACCGCACCCTCGAAATTCGACGCTCGATCGCCATGAGCACCGAGTTGGCGACCGCGGCGAACGCGATGAGGAGCAGCGCGAGCGACATGATCAACTCCACGTTGTTCACGCCGAGCGCATTCATCAGCAGAAAGCCCAGTCCGCGCTTAGAACCGAACATCTCGCTCATCACAGTGCCAAGCAGCGTCACCGAAAAGCCGATGCGAAGTCCGGTGAAGATCTCGGGAAACGCGGCGGGCAGCAGCACGGTGCGCATGAGTGTCGACGCCGACAAGCCGAGCACGCGCGCGGTTTTCACGAGGACCGGCTTGATGTTTCGCACGGCATTCATCGTGAACATCATCACCGGCACGATGCCGTGCAGCGCGCCGAAGGCGATTTCGCTGGTGAGACCGAGGCCGAATATCAGCAGGATGATGGGATAGAGCACCACCTTCGGGATCGAGTAGAGGGCGACCAGCATCGGTTCGGCGACTTCGCCGGCGAGCCTGTGGAAGCCAAGCAACATGCCCGCGATCGATCCGCCGACGGTCGCGATGAGAAGCGCACCGAGAAAGGCTCTGCCCGTGGTCACGAAGTGCGGCCAGAAATCGGCGGAGGCCAGCAATTCCGCCGTGTAGCGCAGGGTCTGCAGCGGCGTGGTCATCGCCACGTCGCCCGCCACCTGGTGCATCAGCTGCCAGGCGACCAGCAACAGGAAGATGAGCGCCGCGACGTCGACGGCGCGCTCGAGGCCGGAGGGATCGCGCGCAGCGGAAGCCTTCATCGTCCGCCTCGCCGCTCCATCAGCGACCGCTCCCACGCATACAGGCCCATGTTGATGCAGATCACCACGAGCAGCACGAACAGGATCAGGCCGTACATCACGTCGCTCTGGAAATTGTTGTACGAGAACGAGATGCGGTAGCCGAGGCCACCGCTCGACAGGATGAATTCGGAGCCGATGACGCCGATGAACGAGTACATCACGGCGAGCTTGGCGCCGGTGAAAAGATAAGGACCGGCGCAGGGCAGGACGAGGTGGACGGCGGTCGCCCAGCGCGCCCAGCTGGTGGACTTTCGCGGTTTTCCAGAAGACCGGTGGCACGCGATCCAAGCCGTTCAGCGTGTTGATGATCATTGCGACGAACGCGTAAAGGAATCCGATGACCGTCTTGGGAATCGAGTTGAGGCCGAACAGCACGATGAGCAGCGGATAGAAGACGAAGACCGGAACCGAGTAGTACGTGCCCAGCAGCGGGTCGGCAATGCGACGCGCGCGTGGGAAGGCGTACAGCAGTGCGCCGATCAGGAATCCGACCACGAGCGCGCCCGACAGCGAGAGTGCGACAGCGCGCAGCGTCTGGCCGATATCGGACAGCACTTCGGGACTCTGAAACAGTCGCAGCAGGCTCACGAACATTTCGGACGGCGGGATCATCGTGAAGGGACGGGATCAGCCCCGTGCGACAGGCAGCCTCCAGCGCGAGCACGATCCCGGCGATCAGCACGAGCCGGATACGGGTTGCTTTGCGCAGGCGCATACGTTAGGCGCTGACCGCGATGGACTTGATCGACTGATCGCGCAAGAGCGCCCACAGGTGACCGGTGATGTCGCCGAACTCCTGGCGAGTGACGATCTTGCTGTCGCGATCGCGCGGCCAATGCGTCGTGACGATCTCCAGAAATCGTCCGGGCCGCGCGGACATCACGCCGACGCGATCGGACAGCATCGCGGCTTCGTCGAGCGCGTGGGTGATCAGCAGGATCGTCGCGCCCGTCTCGCGCCACAGGCGAAGGACTTCGTCGCCCATCAGCAGACGAGTTTGCTGGTCCAGCGCCCCGAACGGCTCGTCGAGCAGGATAGGCGCGGCTGCAGCACCAAGGTGCGCGCGATGCACACGCGCTGCCGCATGCCGCCGGACAATTGGGCCGGGTACGCGTCGGCGAACGCCTGCAGGCCCGTGAGCTTCAGCGCGTCGTCGACGCGGCGGCGTGTCGTGTCCGCGTCGACCTGCTTGCGTTTCAGGCCGAAGGCGATGTTCTCGCGCACGGACAGCCACGGGAAGGCTCGCGTCTTCCTGAAAGATCACGCCAATACCCTCGGGAACGAAATCGCCCACGGCGGCACCGTTGAAAAAAACCTTGCCGTTCGTGGGCCGCGTCAGTCCCGCGATGATTTCGAGCAGCGTGGACTTACCCGCACCCGGAAGGTCCGACCACCGCGAAGAACTCGCCCGCGCGCATCGTGAGGTCGAGCGGCCCCAACGCGTGCACGTCCGACATGCCGCGCGAGGAAGGAAAGACCTTCGTCACCGCTGGACCGGCGACGAGATCCTCCGCGAGACTTGAGGCTTGGTCAGCATCGCTATTTCTTGGTGCGCAAGTCCT
>CAVUKS010000001.1:0-12760 GCA_963742145.1 uncultured beta proteobacterium | reverse complement strand
GCGGCCCGATCAACGAGTTGCTGCGCCAAGCAGCCAATCCATGATGGCGCCGTCGGCCGCACTCGCAATTGGAGATCGGCGCCCGCTGATCGCGCACGTGGTCTACCGCTTCGACGTGGGCGGACTGGAGAACGGCGTCGTCAATCTGATCAACCAGCTGCCGCCGAGTCGTATCGCCACGTGGTGGTGGCGCTGACCGAGGTCACCGATTTCCGCGAGCGCATCCGACGCGACGACGTCGCATTCGTCGCGCTGCACAAGCGGCCGGGGCACGGCGTCCGGCTCTATCCTCGGCTGTTCCGGCTGTTCCGCGAACTCACCCGCGATCGTGCATACGCGTAACCTGGCCGCACTCGAAGCGAGCGTACCCGCGTGGCTCGCCGGAGTTCCGGTTCGCGTGCACGGCGAGCATGGCCGCGACATCGGCGATCTCGACGGAACGAGCCGCAAGTACCAGCGGGTTCGCCGCCTGTACCGGCCATTCGTCAGCCACTATGTCGCATTGTCGAAGGACCTGGAGCAGTATCTTGGCCGGACGATCGGCGTGGATCCGGCGCGCGGATCGCCCAGATCTACAACGGCGTCGACACCGCGCGATTTGCGCCCGCCGCCGATGGCCGGGCGCCAATCGAGGCTGTCCGTTCACCGACGAGGATCTCTGGCTCGTGGGAACCGTCGGCCGCATGCAGCAGGTGAAGGATCAGGTGACGCTGGCCGAGGCCTTCGTGCGCGCGATCAAGCGCGGTCCGGCCAGCGCGCGCCTGCGCCTGGTCATGATCGGCGACGGACCGCTCAGGGCGCGCGTCGAGAAGGTGCTGGATCAGGCGGGATGCGCGAGCTGGCCTGGCTGCCGGGCGCGCGAGACGATGTGCCGGAAATCCTGCGCGGTCTCGATTGCTTCGTGCTCCCGTCGCTGGCGGAAGGCATCTCCAACACGATTCTCGAGGCCATGGCGTGCGGGCTTGCCGGTCGTCGCCACCCGGGTCGGCGGCAACCCGGAACTCATCGAAGAAGGAATGACCGGGCGACTGGTTCCGCAGGCCAACCCCGAGGCGATGGCGACGGGCCCTGTTCGATTATTTCGACGATCCGGCGCTCGCGCGAAGCATGGGCGGGCCGGGCGACAGCTGATCCGTGCAGCGTTTCAGCCTTGACCGTATGGTCTCCGACTACCTATCGCTCTATGACGGCCTCCTTCGCCGGTCGAAAGGCCGCGCGGAGCACGCCCGTGTCCACGGCTGAAGCGGTCACATCGATCCCGGAGACGGAGAATCAAACCATGTGCGGCATAACCGGAATATTCGAAACGCGCGGCAAGAACGAAATCGAGCGCGACGTGCTTGCGCGGATGAACGAATCGCAGCATCACCGCGGACCGGACGAAGGCGGCTACCACGTCGAGCCGGGCGTGGGGCTCGGGCATCGCCGCCTGTCGATCATCGACGTGGCGACCGGACAGCAGCCGCTCTTCAACGAGGACGGCAGCGTCGTCGTCATCTACAACGGCGAAATCTACAATTACCAGGAATTGATTCCCGAGCTGGTCGCGCTGGGCCACGTGTTCCGCACCAAAAGCGACACCGAAGTCATCGTCCACGCGTGGGAGGCCTGGGGCGAAGCGCTGCGTCGAGCGCTTCCGCGGCATGTTCGCATTCGCGCTTTGGGACCGCAATCGCGAAACGCTCTTCCTCGCCCGCGACAGGCTGGGTGTAAAGCCGCTGTACTACGCGTTCCTGCCCGACGGCAAGTTCATCTTCGGATCCGAGCTCAAGTCGCTGCTCGCCCACGGCGGGCTGGTCACGCGATCTCGATCCGCAGCGCGGTCGAGGAATATTTCGCGCTGGGGTACGTTCCCGAGCCGCGCACCATCTTCTCCGGCGCGGCAAAGCTGCCGCCCGCGCACACGCTGACGCTCCGGCGCGGAGCCGCAGTCGACGCGCCGAAGGAGTATCTGGGATGTCCGGTTCACGCTGGACAACCCGATAAGCTCCGCGGACGCCGAGCGCTGAACTCGTCGAGCGCCTGCGCGAATCCGTCAAGCTGCGAATGATCTCCGAGGTGCCGCTGGGCGCGTTCCTGTCCGGCGGCGTCGACTCGAGCGCGGTGGTTGCCATGATGGCCGAGGTTTCGGACGAGCCGGTCAATACCTGCTCGATCGCATTTTCCGACGCGACGTACGACGAGTCGCGCGTGGGCGCAGCAGGTCGCGGACCGCTACGCGACACGGCATTTCGTCGATCGCGTCGAAAGCGATGACTTCGACCTCATCGACGAGCTGGCCCGCATCTACGACGAGCCCTACGCGGACAGTTCCGCGATCCCAACCTACCGCGTCTGCGAGCTCGCCCGCAAGCATGTGACCGTCGCGCTGTCCGGCGATGGCGGCGACGAGAGTTTCGGCGGCTATCGCCGGTATCGACTGCACGTGGCCGAGGAGCGACTTCGCTCGGCGATTTCCCAGTCCCTGCGGCGGCCGCTCTTCGGGCTTCTCGGCCGTGCCTACCCGAAAGCCGACTGGGCGCCACGCGTCTTTCGCGCGAAATCGACCTTCGAGGCGCTGGCGCGCGATTCGGTGGACGCCTACTTCCATGGCGTCTCCATTCTGCGCGACGACATGCGTCGCGAACTCTTCAGCAACTCGTTCAAGGCGCGGCTGGCGGGCTACAACGCGGTCGCGGTGTTCCATCGGCATGCGCAGCGAGCGAACGGCGAAGACCCGTTGGCGCTGGTTCAATATCTCGACCTCAAGACCTATCTGGTCGGCGACATCAACACCAAGGTGGATCGTGCCAGCATGGCCCACTCCCTCGAGGTGCGCGAGCCGTTGATGGATCATCCGCTGGTCGAATGGCTGGCGTCCCTGCCCTCGGATCTGAAGCTGAAGGGCAACGAAGGCAAGCACCTGCTCAAGTCGGCCATGGAGTCCCACCTTCCCGCGGACCTCCTCTACCGCGCGAAACAGGGATTCGCCGTTCCGCTCGCCCGCTGGTTCCGCGGCCCGTTGCGGCAGCGGGTTCACGACGCGATCCTCGGCCCGAGGCTTGCCGCCACGGGCATCTTCAACCAGAACTACCTCCAGCACCTCGTGGAGGCCCACGCGTCGGGCGCGCGCGACTACAGCGCACCGCTGTGGACGCTGCTGATGTTCGACGCATTTCTCAAGAACGTGATGGAGGGCGACGGGCGGATCTTCCAGGAAAAAGCTGCTGGATGACGGTGCGCATCCTGCATGTCCTGGATCATTCGATCCCGATGCAGAGCGGTTACACGTTCCGCACGCGGGCGATCCTGCGTGAACAGCGCCGGATGGGATGGGAAACATTTCATCTGACCAGCCCGAAGCACACGGCGTCGGCGCGTCCGAAGAGGATGTCGACGGACTGCAGGTTCTACCGGACGGCACCGTCAGCCGGATTGCTCAACCGCATCCCGGTCGTCCGCGAACTGGCGCTGATGTTCGCGCTGACGCGGCGCCTGGCAGAGGTCGCGCGCTTGACCCGGCCCGATGTCCTGCACGCGCATTCGCCTGTCCTCAACGCGCTCCCGGCGCTATGGGTGGGCCGGCGCCTTGGTATTCCCGTGATCTACGAGGTGCGCGCCTTCTGGGAGGATGCGGCCGTCGATCTGGGAACGAGCCGTGAAGGCGGATTGCGTTACCGCCTTTCCCGCGCGCTTGAAACTTTCGCGTTTCGCCACGCCCGCCACGTCACGACGATCTGCGACGGATTGAAAAACGACATCGTCGCCCGCGGCATCCCCGAACAGCGCGTCACGCTCATCCCGAATGCGGTCGACGTGGACGCTTTCGAGTTCGGGCAGGCGCCCGATGAAGCGCTGAAGGCAAAACTCGGCCTCGCCGGAAAGACGGTCGTGGGATTCATCGGCTCGTTCTACGCCTACGAGGGCCTCGACTTGCTGCTTGCCGCGCTGCCGCAGGTCACGGCCCGGATTCCCGAGGCGCGCGTGCTGCTCGTCGGAGGCGGGCCGCAGGAAGCTGAGTTGAAGGCCCTCGCGGGCAAGCTCGGTATCGAGGACCACGTCGTGTTCACCGGCCGCGTTCCGCACGCTGAAGTCCAGCGCTACTACGGTATCGTCGACGTGTTCGCCTACCCGCGCAAGTCCATGCGGCTCACCGAACTCGTGACGCCGTTGAAGCCGCTCGAAGCGATGGCCCAGGGACGGCTGCTCGTCGCCTCCGATGTGGGCGGCCACAGGGAGCTCATCCGCGACGGCGAGACCGGCGTGTTGTTCCGCGCCGGCGATGCGGCATCGCTCGCCGACGCCATCATTCGGCTGCTCGGCCAGCGCGACCGCTGGCCGCAGCTGCGCGAGCAGGGACGCCAGTTCGTCGAACAGGAGCGCAACTGGGCAACGAGCGTGGACGGCTATCGCGCGGTATTCGACTCACTCGGCCTCGCGACGCGGTGACGTTGTCCGGTCGCAGAATCGCGCTGGTCGGTCCGCTGCCGCCCCCTGCCGGCGGCATGGCCAACCAGACGCGGCAGCTGGCAGAACTGCTCGAGCGCGAAGGTGCCGCGGTGACGCTCGTGCAGACCAACGCGCCCTATCAGCCACGATTCGTTGCTTCCATTCGCGGTCTGCGCGGCCTGTTTCGGCTCGTGCCGTACGTCCTCCGACTTTGGCGCGTTACCGGCCAAGTGGAAATCGTCCATGTCATGGCCAACTCCGGCTGGTCGTGGCATTTGTGCGCGGCGCCGGCGATATGGATCGCACGCTGGCGGCGCGTCCCGGCCGTGGTCAATTACCGGGGCGGCGAGGCCGATGTCTTCCTTGCACGCTCGAGCGCCGCCGTTCGCCGTACGCTGCGCCGCGCGGCAGCGCTGATCGTGCCGTCGGGTTTCCTCAAGGACGTGTTCGAACGCCACGGCATGTCGGCCGGGATCGTACCCAACATCATCGATCTCGAGCGCTTTCATGCGGCGCAGGCCACCGATCTCCCCGCGCCGCGACATCTGGTCGTCGCTCGAAACCTGGAGCCCATCTACGACATCCCGACTGCGCTGCGCGCTTTCGCGCTGGTGCGCAATGCGCTGCCGCGATGTCCGATTGACGGTAGCAGGCTCGGGCCCCGAGCGATCGGATTTGGAGGTCCTTTCCCGCGATCTTGGCATCGAGAGAAGACGTTGACTTCTGCGGCACGCGCGACCGCGACGAAATGGCCGCGCTCTATCGCTCGGCGACCGTGGTGCTCAATCCGAGTCGGGTCGACAACATGCCCAATTCGGTGCTGGAAGCGATGGCGAGTGGCGTTCCCGTCGTCAGCACCAACGTCGGCGGCGTGCCCTTCATCCTGCGCGACGACGTGACGGGACTCATGGTGCCGGCTGGCAACCCGCAAGCGATGGCCGACGCCGTGTTGCGTCTTCTCGACAATCCGGAGATTGCGAGTCGCATTGCCGCTGCGGCGACGCGCGACGTGCAGCAGTACGCATGGACGCATGTGCGGCAGCGCTGGGCCGATGTCTATCGCGACGCATTGCCCGCGACCGGGACGCGCTCTCCGGGCCCGGGCGGCCCGCAGCACACGCCGGCTTCTATACGCGTGTAGTGTCGAAAACGATTTTCCCTCTGCACGAGCGCCTCAAGGGTCACTCGACGGTCGCGGTTCGTCGTGCCCTCGAGGTATCGCAGTGGTGGCCGCCCGAACGCCTTGCGGCCGCGCAGTTCGCGAGCCTTGAAACATTGCTGCGCAATGCGAACGACGATGTTCCGTACTACCGCGACCTCTTCCGGCGCATCGGTTTCGACCCGCGAGGCATGAAGGGACTGGCCGATCTCGAACGGCTGCCGTTCCTGACCAAGGCGGAAATTCGCGCAAATACCGATTCCCTGAAAGCGACGACTGCGACCGGATTGGCGCGCTCGAATACGGGCGGGTCGAGCGGCGAACCGCTGGTGTTCTTCCTGGGCAAGGAGCGGGTCAGCCACGACGTCGCCGCCAAGTGGCGCGCGACACGCTGGTGGGGCGTGGACATTGGCGACCGCGAAATCGTCGTCTGGGGATCGCCGATCGAACTGCACGCGCAGGACCTCGTGCGCAAACTGCGCGACATCGTGCTGCGCACGCGCTTGTTGCCCGCGTTCGAAATGTCCGATGCCAAGCTCGATGACTTCGTCGCTGCCATTCGCGACGTGCGTCCGGGCATGCTGTTCGGCTACCCGTCGGCGCTGGCGCGCATCGCGCGCCACGCCGCGGCGCGAGGCATCCCGCTGAACGCACTGGGCATCAAGGTGGCCTTCGTGACGTCCGAGCGCCTGTACGACGACCAGCGCGCGGCCATCGAAGGTGGATTCGGCTGTCCGGTCGCCAACGGCTATGGGGGCCGCGATGCGGGCTTCATCGCGCACGCCTGCCCGCAGGGCGGCATGCACATCACCACCGAGGACATCATCGTCGAGACGATCGGCGCCGACGGCCGGCCCGTAGGCGCCGGGGAGTCAGGCGAGATCGTCGTGACGCATCTGGCGTCCCGCGACTTTCCGTTCATCCGCTACCGCACCGGCGACTTCGGCGTCCTCGATACGCGGATGTGCGCCTGCGGCCGCGGCTTGCCGCTGTTGCGGGAAATCCAGGGCCGCAGCACCGATTTCGTGGTCGCGGCCGACGGCACGCTGATGCACGGACTCGCGCTTATCTACGTCATTCGCGACCTCCCGGGCATCGCGGCGTTCAAGATCATCCAGGAAACCGTTGCGCTGACGCGCGTCCAGATCGTCCCCGGCGAGAGCTTCGAGCCGGCGACAAAGCAAACGATCGTGCAGGGTCTGCGCGCCCGCCTGGGCGCAAACGTGGAAGTCGCCGTCGAGGAAGTCGCAGCCATTGCGCCGGAAGCGTCGGGAAAGTATCGCTACGTCGTGAGCAAGGTCGCCACCTGAACCGACCGCCGTGGCGGTGGCAGGTCGGATCGGCTTCGATACCCCGTCGAGTGCCCAGTTTGTAGTCCATGCTTTGTGGCCGCAGGCGTCGGATATCTTTACAGGTGTTGTACGGTACTCGGCGTCATGGACACGAATAGATTGTAACATTATGATTTATATTAAATAAATAATGATGTCTAATTGCGTGGCACGCGGTTTGCTCATAGGGTTGAAAACAAAATCCATCGCGCTGCAGGACTCGCAGCCTGTAGGAATTCCTTGTAGTGCAACCCTAGGACCCACGCAAATGAAAAAAGACATTCATCAAGGGAGCGTTTGTCGCCGCCGCAGCCAGCCTTGCGCTGTCAGCCGCGCCGATCGCCCAGGCCGGCGTATTGACGGGCAGCGGTATCTCAGGCGAAGGCGTCACGATCACCTACAACGGCGCAGCCACTAACACCACTGCCGGCGTATTTACCGGCACGTTCGACGCCGACGGCGCCGGCCCCATCCCCGTGGTAAACAATATCCTCTTGTGGTGCATTGACATTTTCCAGCGCGTCAGCAATCCGTTTTCCTATCCGGACTACACGGCAGCGATTTACCAAAGCGCTCCGCTGACGTTCAGCGCGGGCGCGGCAGCAGGATCTGGCGCGACTGTTCGCCAACAACTTACGGCACGGCGCTGTCCGACGCCCAGCACTCAAGCAGCCTTCCAGCTCGCGATCTGGGACATTCTCTTCGATACGGACGCGAACCTGTCGACCGCCGGTGCCGTCGGGTTCGGAGCGACTGGCAATGCAGCAACGATCAATTTGGCCCAGGGCTATATTGCCGGTCTTGGCACCGGCACCCCGTCGTTGCTGGCTGTCCAGTTCACCAGCGGGGAGCATCAGGACTTCATCACGCCTGGCCTGATCCCCGGTGTGAATTGTGTGACCTGCCAGGTTCCCGAGCCGTCCCCGCTTCCGCTGCTCGTCATCGGCGCGGCCGGAATGCTGTTCGCGATGCGGCGTCGTATCGCCGTCCCGCACCGCAGCTGAGGTCATGAGCTAGGGGGATCCGGCGGCGGCCAAGCGCGCCGCCGGGTCCTGCAGGTTGCTTCGAAATAAGTGTTCAAAGCAAGTGTTCATTTTGCGATTACCACGTCCTCGGGCGTGGTTTCTTTTTTTGTGGCGTCGACCTGGCGCAGTGGGCTTGCGTCGGACGGTGAAGGCGGTCCATCCGACGCTGCCGCGCACTACGGGTTCTTCGCCATCGGCTTCCACAATCCCAAGTGGGCGCCGGTCGGATCGACGATGATCGCCAGCCAGCCCATGCCCATGACTTCGGTCTTGTCCTTCATCACCGTCCCGCCAAGCGCCTTGACCTTCTTCGTCGCGGCGTCGATGTCGTCCACCAGCACGTAAGCAAGCCACATCGACGGCGCGCCGGGCATCGGGTGCTTCATCAATCCGCCGCCGGTGCCCTCGCCTACGTGAATCACTGTGTACGTCCCGCCGTCCATCGGCATGTCTTCCAGCTTCCAGTCGAACAGCTGGCTGAAGAAGCCCTTCGCCTTCGCGACATCGGTCGTGTTGAGTTCCACGTGCACAAATGGATTGGCCATGCGTGTTCTCCGGTGATTGCGGTTAACGCGACGAGATGGTTGCCCAGACTATCGAGGCAGCCGTTCCAGCCATGTTGATGCCTGTCGCGCGCTTGCTCGTCGGCAAAGCGCTGGTGCGTGAGCACGAGCTCGGTGCCCTGGCCTGACGGGCTTGAACTCCACGGTGACGAGCGATTCGCGCTCCGGCGTGCTCTCCCATGCCCACGTGTAGACCAGCCTGCGGTTGGGGACGATCTCCTTGAAGATTCCGCCGACGCGATGCGTCTCTCCGTCCGGCGCATGCATGACGAAGCGATAGCGGCCGCCGACCCGCATATCCATGGCGATTTCCGACTCGCGCTTCGAGTCGACCGGACGCATCCAGTATTTCACTTGTTCCGGGTCCGACCACGCCGCGTAGACGGCGGCGACGGACTGCGGGTAGATCCGCCGGATTTGGAGGCTGGTCCGGTCTTCGGTGGCGATTTCCATTGCTCTTTCTCCTTTCGGTCGAGATAGGCGCCCAGCCGGTCGAGCCGGGCATTCCAGAACTCCTCATGACGGTCCAGCCAATCGAGCGCGCCCTTGTGCGCCCCGCCCTGGAGCCGGCAGTTCACGACACGGCCGACCTTGCTGCGCTGGATGAGCCCGGCTTCTTCGAGGATGTGCAGGTGTTTGATGAATCCGGTCAGCGACATCCCAAAAGGATCCGCAAGGTCTCCGACCGAACGCTCGCCTTGGCGCAGCCGCGCGAGCACCGCCCGCCGCGTCGGATCGGCGAGCGCGCTGAAGATCGCGTCGAGGTGGCCGCTGTTATAGTGAACCATATGGTTCACTTTATTCGCGACGACTGCGCGTTGTCAAGCAGTTCAGGCACCGCATCCGAGATCCGGTGGCGCAGCGCCGGCGCACCCGCGCGTTGCGCTAAGATGCTCCGCGTTCGGGAGCGAAGGGATGGCATCGGAAATGATGGGCAGCACCAGTCTCATGACGGTTTCGGCGATCCGCCAGCGGCTCCGCGACGCCGGCGCCAAGCCCGCGCACGAGGAGGCGGTCCTCCGCGCCTGGACGCACGCGCTTCCGCTCGAGAGCGGATCGCGTGCCGCGGCGGATTTCCTACCGCTGTCGCTGCGCGCCGCGCTGCCCGCCGTGGCCGGGGAACTCGACGCCCTCGCCGCGTGCACTCCGAGCACGCCGGCCGCGACGGCTCGGCGCGCCTGCTGGTTGCGCTGGCCGACGAACGCTCGGTCGAGAGCGTGCTGCTGCCGCCGCACGGTCTGTGCGTGTCGACGCAGGTGGGCTGCGCCGTGGGCTGCGTGTTCTGCATGACCGGCCGCGACGGCCTGCAGCGCCACCTCGGCAGCGCGGAAATCGTCGCGCAGGTGGTGCTGGCGCCGCCGCTTGCGCAGCGTGCGCAAGGTCGTGTTCATGGGCATGGGTGAGCCCGCGCACAACCTGGACAACGTGATGGACGCCATCGAACTGCTCGGCACGCTGGGTGCGATCGGGCACAAGAACCTCGTGTTCTCGACCGTCGGCGATCGCCGCGTGTTCGAGCGCCTGCCGCAGGGCCGCGTCAAGCCGGCGCTGGCGTTGTCGCTGCATTCGACGTCAGCGCAACGCCGCGCGCAACTGCTGCCGCGCGCCGCGCGCATCGATCCCGGCGAACTGGTCGAGCTGGCGGACGACTATGCGCGCGCGACCGGCTATCCGATCCAGTACCAGTGGACGCTGCTGGAAGGCATAAACGACGGGGACGACGAGGTCGAGCGGATCATCGCGATGCTGGCCGGCAAATACGCTGTGATGAACCTGATTCCCTACAACACGGTCGATGGATTCGCATTCACGCGCCCGTCGCGGGAGCGCGCGCAACGCATGGCGCGCATCCTGCTGCGAGCGCGGCATCCTGACCAAGTTGCGGCAATCGGCCGGACAGGACGTGGAAGGTGGATGCGGTCAGTTGCGGGCGCGGATCATCGCCCCACCCGCGGGCCAGGCGGTATTGCTTCGCTGACCTAGCCGCCGCGGCACTTGGCGTCGATGGCCCTCACCTGCTTGGCCGTCGCGTAGGTGTCCTTCGCTGCGGACGACAGTGCCGCCACCGCCGTGCGCATGCACAGCACGACATGATCGCCGGGGCGCAGGGCCAACGCCTTGTCGAACGCGCGGCCGGCTTCCTGGATCTGGCTCAGTTGCGCGTTCAGGATGCCGATCTGCCTGAAGGCGTCGGCGTCCTGGTCATTACGCGCGACCGCCTGGTCGAACGCGCGCAGCGCACCGACCGGATCCCCTGCGTCGGCGTGGGCGACGCCCAGCTTGTGCCAGAGCCCCGCGTCCTCGGGAGACAACGCCTGCGCCTTCTTCGCGGCGGCGAGTGCGTCCTCGTACTGCTTGAGCGTCGCATAGCCTGCGCGCAGCTGGTCCCACGCGAGTGGGATTGGAGGGTTCCTTGCGCGTCCACTCCACCAGATACAGCACCAATACGTTCGCGTTTCCCGCGTCGCGCAGTTCCTGGATTTTCCTGAGCAGCTCCGGACTTGCCCCCGTCGGCTTGGGCACGGCTACGGACACCGGGCGGCTTGGCGGTCGCGGCGATGCTTGGAGTTGGGGCGACGGCCTTGGTCGTTCCGCTGGCCGGCGAAGCAAGGTTGGCCTCGGCGGGCTTGGAATTGAAGTAGCGAAAGGCAAGCCAGCCGCCCACCGCCAACGCGACCAAAATGGCAAAGGCGACCATCATGGCCGTTCCGTAGCGGGCAAACGGGTTTCTGTTCGCAAGGCGGAGCGCCTTATCGACGTCGAAGGTCTCCATTTCCTCGACTTCGTCGACGATTTCCTTGCGGACGCTCTCAGCGACGTCGGTGCGCCTTTGCGTCCGGCGTTCGCGATCGAGCAGGCGCAAGGCGATGGCGCGGGCATGCAAGTACGTGTCGACCGCTGCTTCCTTGTCACCTTTCGCCTGGGCGAACGCGCGGTCCCACAGCGGCTGGTCGAGGTGGCCCTCGCCGTACTGGAGCGTCGCCTCCTTGAGGAAGCGGTCGGTGGAATCGTCCGGGTTCGCCTCGGGAATCTTGGGCGCGCCGGGGCTCAGTGGGACGATGTCTATCTCCACGGGGGCCTTCGGGGGAGGTGCGTTAGGTTTCGGCACGTCCATCGGCTGTAGTTCAAGGGTCAGGTTCGATGCAATCATGACCTGTCTGAGGCAATTTTGATACCAGCCCCATCCTGGGCCACATTCGTTCTGTACAAGCTGATTGCTGCAATTCGTAGCGCACTATGTTCGTTACCGTACAGTGCCCGCCGATAATTGGCGCTTTAATGCAGGTCGACGCGCATTGAAACCGGTGCGGCAGGGTACGTCCTGCCCATCCTGCGCCCAGCGCGACGGGAATATACCGATGGCCATTGCCGGACTCCTCGATCGCAACCAACGGACCGCGCCTGCGGTTACTGCGCGGGCCGATATCGTCTCGCTGCCGCACCGGCCGTGTTCAGTCCGACGTTTCGATCGCGGCGACTCCCTTTGTTCCGTCGGAGAGCCGTTCCGGGCACTCTTTGTCGTGCGCAGCGGCAATCTCAAGAGCTTCGTGGTGTCGCGCAATGGACTTGTCCAGGTGACGGGGTTCCAGGTCGCTGGGGACATCGTCGGGCTCGATGGCATCGACAGGTGCGTGTACCAATCTGATGTCGTTGCGCTGGCGGATTGCGAGGTCTTTGTGCTCCCGTTTTTGCAATGCGAGCAGTGGTCGCGGGAGTCCGCCTACGGCCAGCACCTGCTGATGCGCACGCTCGCGCGGGAAACCTACCGCAGTCATCAGCACATGCTGGCGCTAGGAACGATGCGCGCCGATCAGCGCATGGCGATCTTCCTGCTGGATCTTTCGCAGCGCTACGAACACCTTGGACTATCGCGCTCCGATTTCGTATTGGGCATGCTCCGGCAGGATATCGGCGGCTATCTCGGGCTCACGCTTGAAACGGTCAGCCGGCTGCTCTCGCGCATGCAGCGGGATGGCATTCTCCAGGTCCAGGGAAAGTCGATCTCGCTGCTCGACTTCCCGGCGCTTTGGCGACTCGCGGGACCACCGCCGGACCACCACCAGCAGCTGGCGCTCGACCCCATCGTCGATCGCGAAGGAAATCTGGCCGTTGCGCATTGACGCAGGACATTGAGTGCAGGCGCGGACGCCGACCGGCCGAGCACGACCCCCGCCACCAGCCATGCCGCCTTCTACTGCAATCGCACGGTGCCGGCATAAAGCACCGCCGCCGCCTGTAGCGTCTGTGCCCCGA